>CAWAUE010000001.1:0-172544 GCA_963785195.1 uncultured Solirubrobacterales bacterium
CTCAGGGCAGCGCGGTCTCGCAACCGACCTGAAGGTCAGCGGGATCCTTTGCAAAGCCGTCGGCCCCGGGACCGCAGAGCAGGCTGTCGACCGTGCCGGTTCCCTCGCGCGCGTTCAGGGTGTCGTTGCCGAGGACGCCGCGGAGGACGTTGACGACGCCGTCGGCGAGCGGGGCTCGGAGGATGTCGCCGGCGTCGCCGCCGATCGCGTTCTCCACCGTGCGGTCGAGATCGTGCTCCTCGGCCACGCTCGAGACCCCGTCGGAGTTCGGGTCGGCGCCGTCGTTGCGCACTCCGTCGAGGGTGACCGCGACCGCCGCCGTGCGATCCCCGTAGGTAATCGTGTCGGTGCCGCCTGCGCCGATGAGCGTGTCGGCGTCGGTGCCTCCGTCGAGGACGTCGTCCTCGCTGCCGCCGGTCAGACGGTCCGCCTGGTCGCCGCCGCGCAGGACGTCGGCCTCCGTTCCGCCCTCGAGCTCGTCGCCTCCGGTCTCGCCCTCGAGCAGGTCGTTGCCCCCCATGCCGAGCAGATGGTCGTCGTTGCCCGCGCCCCGCAGCCGGTTGGCGTCCGCGGTGCCCTCGATGTAGTCGGGCCCGTCGCTGCCGTACACGTTCTCGACGTCCGCTCCCACGTTGTCGGTGCCCGAAAGGCCTTCGTCGACCGAGAAGTTGCCGTCGTCGGCGACCCCGTTCGGTGTGCTCGAGACCCCGAACACCTCTCCGCTGCCGGTGTCGGTGACCGAGTGCCCGGCGTAGTCGACGGTGTCGACCCCGCCGCCGCCGTTGAGCACGTCGCCGCGATAGCCGCCGTCGAGCCGGTCGTCGCCGCCCTCGCCCTCGAGCCGGTCGTCGCTGTTTCCGCCGAAGAGCTGGTCGGCCCCGTCGCGGCCCCAGAGCTCGCCGCTCCCGTCGGGCCCGTAGAGCCGGTCGTCGCCCGAGCCGCCGAAGACGATCTCGTTGTCCGGCTGGACGTTGTCGCCCTCGCCGGTGGCTCCGTCGTTCGCGGCGCCGTCGGCAACGGTCACCTTGAGTGGTGCCGAGACCGCCGAGTAGTCGACGTAATCGCTGCCGTCGCCGCCCGACATCATGTCGGCGCCGCCGCCGGCGATGCTCCCGTCCCCATCCGCACCGCCGAACATCCGGTCGTTGTCAAGCCCGCCGGTGAGCAGGTCCGAGCCGTCCATCCCCGAGAGGCGGTCGAGCCCCGGGCCGCCGTCGAGCTGATCGTTGCCGGAGCTGCCGTTGAGCGTGTCGTCGCCGCCGAGGCCCTCGAGATCGTCGCCGCCGAGGCCGCCGTTCAGCACGTTCGCGAAGCCGTTGCCGGTGAGCTGGTCGGCGGACTTGCTGCCGACGAGGTTCTCGACCGTCATCTGGACGTTGTCGCCCTCGCCGCCACCGCCGTCGTTGGCGATCCCGTCGATCGTGACGAACACGGACGGGGTGCGGCTGGCGTAGGTGACGGTGTCGGTGCCGTCGTCGCCGTACATGCTGTCGGCCCCGCCGCGGCCGTCGATCGTGTCGTCGCCGTCGGGATCCGGGTCGAAGTCACCGTCGCCCTGGATCGTGTCGGCGCCGCTGCCCCCCTTGAGATCGTCGGCACCGGCGCCGCCCTCGATCGTCGTCGGCAGCGACGTCTTCGCGTCGACCGAGTCGTCGCCGTTGTGCATCTCGAACGAAAGCGTGGTCAGCGGGACGCCGTGCGCGACCTCGGTGGAGCAGGTGACCTGGACCGCGGAGATCGGGAGGCAGAAGTCAGGCCACCCGCTGATCGTCGAGCCGCCGGTCTCGGTGTAGAGGAACTGGCCGTTCGAGAGCTGCTCGGTGACGACGTTCCGCTCCCCGTTGGTGAGCCCCGCGTAGACGAGATCCTCGGAGCCCCCGCCACTGCGGTAGTAGAGAAACGACGCCGATGCCGAGGAGGCGAAGGCGCAGAACACCAGCCCAGCAATCACGGCGAGCAGCGGAACCCGCCAACGACGTACCTCGCCGCCGCCGTCGGACGCTGTGGTGCTGGACGCTCCGTTCCGTGGTCCGAGGGCGGCATTCATGCCAGGTCTCCCTGTTGGGGGCGACCGAAGCTACTGCAGCGGTCTAAGAGCGCCGGGGCGTTCCAAAACGTCACGGCTTGACGATGCAGGTGAACGGATAGAGCGGCGGGTCGTGGTCGCAGGCGGAGAACGTGATCGGCGCGAGCGCCTTCGTGCGGCCGGCGTTGTTGCGGGCGATCACCTTCACGGTTGCCTTGCCGGTCGCCTCGATCGAGCCCTTGATCACGTTGAGCAGCGCTCGGCGGCCGTTGTCGGGATCGGGGATCCACGGGTGGCCGAAGCGGTGCGAGGTGACCGGCTTGAACTCGCGCCCGGCCGCGGTCGCCTTGTGGCCGGCATACCCGGTCTTGAACTTGAGCGAGTCGATCCTGCGGCCAGAGGCCTCGAGCCTGGTCGCCGGGCCCGGCTCGCCGCTTTGCTTGAAGTAGTCGAGCTCAGCGACCTTCGGTGGGCGCTGGGCCTTCGCCGATGCCTGATCAGTGAACGCCGCGGGTGCAGCGATGGCCAGGAATGCAGTGACGAGCGCCAGGCCAGCGAGTTGTGCGCGGGTCGGGACGGCTCGTTCGGGTGGACGGCGTAGCGGGGTTCTCATCGGTCTCGCCCTTCGGTCGTGGGAAGCGGTGTCTGACCGCAAACCTAGGCCCGACCGCACCCACTGAAAACGCACCTCAGCACGCTCGCTTCGCGTAATTCGACACGCTCGCCGGAGCCGGCGAGCCGCGGTCAGTCGACCGTCAGCACGGCCTTGCCGCTCACCCGGCGCTCGGTCAGCGCCTCGATCGCGCCGTCGGCCTCGGTCCAGCTCGCGGTCAGCGAGATCCCCGTGTCGAGTCTCCCGGCGGCGATCTCGTCGGCGAGCAGGCGCAGGTCGCCGCTCGTGTCCCGCCGCGGCATCTGCACGAACACCATGAACGTGTGCACCGAGACCAGGTTCTGGCGATAGAAGCTCGGCACGTCGAAGGTCGCGGGCTCGTCGGAGGAGTTGCCGAGGGAGACGAGGGTGCCGCGGGTCTCGAGGCTCTGCAGCGCGGCCCCGAGGCTGGCGCCGCCGGCTGACTCGAGGATCAGGTCCCAGCGGCGGTCGTCGTCGGGGTCGATCGAGGTGATCAGCTCGTCGGCGCCGAGCTCGCGCAGGCCCTCGCCGCGGGACTCGTCGCGGACGACCCCGGTGATGTGGGCGCCGGCGCGGCTCGCGATCTGAGTCGCGAACCGGCCGACACCGCCGGCGGCGCCGGTGATGAGCACGCGCTTGCCGTAGAGGTTGCCGCCGTAGCTCAGCGTCCAAAGCGCGGTGAGGCCCGCCACCGGCAGGGTCGAGGCGTCCTCGAATGACACCTCGTCGGGCAGTTCTGAAAGTTGGTTCGTGGGGACCGCGGCGAGCTCGGCCCAGGCGCCGGTCTCGCCGAGGATGCCGACCACCCGAGCGCCGGCCGCGGGGCCACTGCCGTCGGCGGCCGGCTCGCTCACGACGCCGGCGACGTCCCAGCCGGTCACCTCGCCCTCGGGCCGCACGCGACAGCGCTCGCACCTCGCCCCGGTTGAGCGAGAACGCCTTGACCTCGACCAGCGCCTCGCTCGGCGCCGGGGTCGGGTCAGCGACCTCCTGCAGGCTCGCGCCCTGGGGCGCGGAGCGGTCGGGGACGAGCGCCCGCACTAGGCGGGGCCGCCGCAGCCGACCGCGTCGGCGAGCGAGTCGAAGACGATCAGGCGGCGGAACTTGACGGGCCTCGGGCTCGAGGGCTTCTCGACCGCGGGGGCGATCGCGGGCGGCTGGACGGCGACGGCGGACTCGGACTGGGTCGGGGCTCGGGGGGTCTGGGTGATGGTCATCTGGGGTTCCTCTCGGGGGGCGACTCGAAGTTCGAAGACCATCGTACAACAATTGTCCGATGATCGTCGTACAATCGAACGCACGATGTCGAGAACCCTCGCCCACCCGGACTCGGACACCCTCGAGCTGACCGAGGTCCTGCACGCGCTCTCGGACCCGGTGCGGCTCGAGATCGTTCGCAACCTCGCTTCCTGCGGCGAGAGCGAGCGGCGCTGCGGCGACTTCGCGCTCCCGGTGACGAAGTCGACCCTCACCCACCACTTCCGCGTCCTGCGCGAGAGCGGCGTGATCGAGCAGTCGCGCGACGGCACCGCGAAGGTCAACCGCCTGCGCCGCGAGGACCTCGACGCCCGCTTCCCGGGTCTGCTCGACTCGGTCCTGCGCGCGCCCACCGGCTGAGCCTCCCGCCCGCGCCGCCTGAAATCCTCGGCGGGTGACGCTCCCCGCGCCGCACCCTGTTCGCCGCCTCGCTCGGCTTCTTCGTCGTCATCCTCGACACGACGATCGTCAACGTCGCCCTCCCGGCGATCGGCGACGACCTGGGCGGCGACCTCGGCGACCTGCAGTGGGTGGTCGACGGGTACGTAATCGCGTTCGCGGCGCTGCTGCTGTCGAGCGGGGCGCTCGGCGACCGGATCGGGGTCGCGCGCGGCTACTCGGCGGGGATGGTGCTGTTCACCGCGGCCTCGGTCGCGTGCGGTGCGGCGCCCTCGCTGCCGGTGCTGCTCGCCGCGCGGGTGGTTCAGGGCGCCGGAGCGGCGCTGCTGCTTCCGAACTCCCTCGCGCTGGTGCGCCTCGCCTACGACGACCCGGGCGCGCAGGGCGAAGGCGATCGCGGCCTGGGCGGCGATCGGCGGGGTGGCGCTCGCCGCCGGGCCGGTGCTCGGCGGGATCCTGACCGACGCGGTCGACTGGCGGGCGATCTTCTTCGTCAACGTGCCGGTGGGGATCGTCGCCGTCGCGCTGACCTCGCGCGCGCCGCGCTCGCCCCGCGAGCGCACCCCGCTGGACCTGCCCGGCCAGGCGGCGGCGATCGTCGCGGTCGGCTCGCTGACGTTCGCCGTGATCGAGGCGGGCGAGCGCGGGGTCGGCAACACGGCGACCCTGATCGCCGCGGGGCTGTTCGTGATCGCCACGGCCGCGTTCATCGCGATCGAGCGTCGCTCGCGCCATCCGGCCGTCCCCTTCGACCTCTTCCGCTCACCGCTGGTCGCGACCGCGATCGTCGGCGGCCTCCTCTTCAACTTCGCCTTCTACGGCCAGGTGTTCGTGCTGAGCCTCTACTTCCAGGACGTGCTCGGCCACTCGGCTCTCGTGGCCGGGCTGATGTTCCTGCCGCTGACCGCGCTGATCGCGGGGACGAACGTGGTGGCGGGAAGGCTCACCAGCCGCGAGGGTCCGCGGCGGCCGCTGATCGCCGGCGAGGTGGTACTGATCGCGGGCCTGCTGGGGATGCTGGCCTTCGGCACCGACACCCCGACGGCCGTGATCCTCGTGCTGCTGATCCCGATGGGGATCGGCGGCGGCCTCGCGATCCCGCCGCTCACCGCCGCCCTGCTCGAGGCGCTGCCGGCCGAGCGGGCCGGGTTGGCGTCAGGCGTGTTCAACGCGGCGCGGCAGTTCGGCGGCGGGCTCGGCGTCGCGGTGTTCGGCGGGCTCGTCGCGGGCGGGTTCGTCTCCGGGATGCACGTGGCGCTGGTGCTTGGCGCAATCGGGGTCGCGACGACGCTCGCGCTCACCCTCGCCAACGTCCACCCCGCTCCGGCTCGCGATGCCGAGCCGGTCGGCGTCTGAGCTCTTACGAGCCTCTTCGGCGCGGCTGCTGGGCTGTTTAGGGCCGACGGGTGTGATCGGCGCCAGCAGTCAGCGACCAAGGAGAAGACGATGGAACAGTCGACAGCGCCCACCGCGGTGGTCGCCCAGCCGAAGACGATCGTGATCGAGCGCCGGTGGGCGATCGTCGGCGGCGCCGTGATCGCCGCGTTGATCATCGGGCTCGGCGTCGCGCTCGCGTTCAGCGCGGGCGACGATCACGGCCCGGGCGGCCCGCCCGGTTTCCAGCTATCGGCGGAGGGCGCGCAGGGCTACGGGCCCGGGTTCGCCCCGCCCGGCACGCAGCAGATGCCTCAGGGCGCCCCGGTGCCCCAGGCTCCGGACGGGGCCTATCCGCCGGGTGGCGGAACATACGGCTACCCACCCGAGGCCGTCCCGGCCCCGCCGGGCGCGCAGAACCAGGGCGGCACCCCGGCGCCCAACTCGCAGGGCGGCAACGGTTCCGGCGGGAACTCGAACCGGTAGCAACCGCCGTCGATACCGCTCATGAGCCCTGTCGGGCCTGACGGGTAAGTATCATGTGCTGTTGTACATTGCGAAACGGGCCTGAGACGCCTGCTGGAAGTAGGTACTGGACATGAGCGCCCCGCGCGCCAATACGAACGAGCCGGAGGTGAGCCACATCGCCACCATCGGCGCGGCCAACCTCCGCGAGCAGGTCCGCCGTGCGCTCGAGGCCGCCATGGTCGCCGGCGAGCTCGAGCCGGGGGCCCTGTACTCCGCCCCGGCGCTGGGCGAGCGCTTCGGGGTCTCGGCGACGCCGGTGCGCGAGGCGATGCTCGAGCTGTCCAAGGACGGGTTCGTCGTCGCCGAGCGAAACCGGGGCTTCCGCGTCCTGGAGGTCTCCGAGCGCGATCTCGACGAGATCTCGAAGATCCGCCTGCTGCTGGAGGTCCCGAGCACGGTCGAGGTTGGGATGGTGATCGAGTCCGACCGGCTCGATCGGTTGTCCGAGATCGCCGACGAGATCTCCGCCGCCGCGTCGCAGGGCGAGCTGATCCCGTACCTCGACCTCGACCGTCGCTTCCACGTCGAGCTCATCTCGCGTCTCGAAAACCAGCGCCTCACCGACCTCGTCGACCGGCTGCGCCGGCAAACGCGCCTCTTCGGCCTCGATCAGCTGGTCGCATCCGGGAGCCTCGATGACTCGGCGCAGGAGCACCACGAACTGCTCGCCGCCATGCGGGAGCGCGACGCGGCCGCGACCGAGGAGATCATCACCTCGCACATCAAGCACACCCGCGGTCTCTGGGTGGGACGGGAGGAGAAATGAGCCGGCGCACCCTGCCCTTCGAGGGTCCGCGGTGAGCACCGCAACGATCGAGAGCCGCTCCCCGCAGGATCCCGACGACATCGTCATCTCGGCCCCGGCGACCGACCGCGAGGCGGTGGAGGACGCCGCGCAGCGCGCGCGGGCGGCAGGCGGGAGTGGGCGGCGGCGCCCGCCACCGCAGCGGGCGGACGCGCTGATCGGAGCCGCCGATGCGCTCGCCGACGCCGCGGACGAGGTGGCCGACCTGATGGTGCGCGAGGTCGGCAAGCCGATCGTCGAGGCGCGGGTGGAGGTCGGGCGCGGCGTTCGCATCCTGCGCTACCACGCCGCAGGCCGCGCTGACTCCCGACGGCGACACGCATCCCGCGGCTCCGCCCGCTGCCCCGTCCGCACGCTGCTGATGAGCCGCCGGCGGCCGCGCGGCGTCGCCGGACTGATCACGCCGTGGAACTTCCCGTTCGCGATCCCGCTGTGGAAGGCGGCGCCGGCGCTGGCCTACGGCAACGCCGTGCGTGCTCAAGCCGGCCTCGCAGGCGATCGGCTGCGCGCTGCGCTCCTCGCCGAGCTGCTCGAGCCCGCATCTCCCCGCCGGCGTGTTCAACGTCGTCCCCGGGCGGGGCCGAGACCGGGCAGGCGATCATCGAGCGGCCGACGTCGTCTCGTTCACCGGCTCGACCGAGGTCGGGCTCGGCGTCGCCCGGCCGCGACCGCGCGCGGCATGCCTGCGCAGTGCGAGATGGGCGGGCTGAACTCCTCGATCGTGCTCCGCGACGCCGATCTGGCGGCGGCGGCGAAGGTGATCGCCGGCTGCGGCGATGGGCTACGCGGGCCAGAAGTGCACGGCGACCAGGCGCGTGATCGCGGTCGGCGACGCGGGCGCGGTCACCGACGCGCTGGTCGCCGCGGTCGAGGCGCTGCCGATCGGCGACCCCGCCGACGAATCGACCGTGGTCGGCCCGGTGATCGACGACGCGCGCCCGCGACGAGGTGGTCGACGCCGCGCAGCGGTGCCGGCGAGGCGGCGGTCGTCACCGGCGGCGCACGCGCTCGACGGCCGACGGCTTGTTCGTCAAGCCGACGCATGGTCGCGGCAGGTGCCCGCGGACGCGAAGCTGCGCGCACGAGGAGGTGTTCGGGCCGATCGCCACCGTGCTCGAGGCCGACAGCGCCCGAGCAGGCGGTCGAGATCGACGCCGAGGTCCCGTACGGCCTGGTGACCTCGGTCTTCACCAACGACCTCGACGCGCGCTGACCGTCATCGACGGCGCGCGAACCGGGCTGATCCGGGTCAACAAGCCGACCACGGGAGTCGACTTCCACGCTCCGTTCGGGGGCGACGGAGCGTCGTCGTTCGGCCCGCGCGAGCAGGGCTAGGCGGCGCGCGAGCACTACACGTCGACGCACACGGTCACGATCGCTCCCTCCTGAGTCGCGGGCCTCGCATGCGCCCGCCGAGACGCTCAGGTCATGCCCGCGGCGACCGCCTCCTCGGTGAGCCGGCGAACGTCGGCCTCCTGATCCGGGCTGAGCGGGATCCGGGGCGGGCGACAGGCCCCGCCCCTACGGCCAACGATGTCCATGGACAGCTTGATCGCCTGCACAAACTCCGTCTTCGAGTCCCAGCGCAGGAGCGGATGGAGCGCCCGGTACAGCGGCAGGGCGACCTCGAGATTGCCCGCCACCGACGCTCTATAGAGCTCGATGCACGAGTGCGGGAACGCGCTCGTGTAACCCGAGATCCATCCGGTCCCCCCCGCCAGGGCCACCTCGAGCACCGTGTCGTCGGAGCCGATCAGGATGTCCAACTCCGGGGCGAGCTCGCGGATCGCATACGCGCGGCGCGGATCGCCGGCGAACTCCTTGACCGCCACGATCAGGCGCTCCTCGTGCAGCTTCGCAAGCAGCTCCGGGGTGAGGTCCACCTTCGTGTCGATCGGGTTGTTGTAGGCGATGATCGGCAGGCCAACCGCCGCCACGGCTCGAAAATGCTCGAGCACGCTGCGCTCGTCGGCGCGGTAGGAGTTCGGCGGCAGAACCATCGCCGCGGGCGCCCCCGCCTCAGCTGCTTGCGCCGTCCAGCGACCGCTTCGCCGGCGCCGTAGGCGCTCACGCGGGAATCACCGTGAACCCGTCGGGCGCGACCTCGATCGCGGCCGTGACGGTGCGCTCGCGCTCCTCGCGCGAAAGCGACTGGTACTCGCCTAGCGAGCCGTTCGGGGTGATCCCGTCGCAGCCGCATTCGGCGAGCCAAGCGACGTGCTCCGCGTAGCGGTCGAAGTCGACGTCGAGATTGGAGTCCAGGATCACGGGATTGGCGACCAGGACCCCATGCCAGGGCCGGGAGCCGCAGTGACGGCCGGCGCGTCGTCCGCGCTCATCGGTCGCGATCCCACGAGGTTTCGGGCCGACCGGGGTTGCCAGGCGGCAGCAGCGATCGATCGATCGAGCATTGGCCGTATGCAGCAGGTTGGTCACCTGACCGATCCCGCAATGCGCGCCCATGCCCATCACCATGGCCGCCTCGTCTTCGTCAGCTCCCACTCCTGCTCGAGCCAGAGCTTCAGCTGGCGGAACGCCGACCGAGCAGCGTCGGTGACCGAGGGGGCCGACACGACCGTCATCAAGTAGTCCGCGGTAACGATCGCGGCGACCCCATAGCGCGGGCCGATCGAACGGGCGCGCCGTGACGACGATCCTGGTGCCGCACTCAGGGCGCAGACGATCTCGCCGTCGCCGATCGCCGCCTTGCAGTCGCCGAAGTAAAGGCCCGCGCCCCGGGTCTCGACCGGGAGGACGACGTCGCCCCGGTCGTGATCTCGCGCACGTCGAGATTCCCCCCGTGGTCGCCCTCGTATTTGCTGAAGACGGTCTCGCGGGCCGGCGCGGTCGCGAGGCAGCCGATCAGTGGCGTCACCGGAACGGTCCAGTCGTCGCGCAGCCGGATCGCGCCGTCAGCGACCGTCAGGTTGACCACGTGGTCCTCCTCGTGCCACCAGTCGTAGGGTGACAGGGCTTCGCAGCGGCTGACGACCACCACCGGCTTGGTCACGACCTCGAGCTCCTCGATCGTCACCGCGACGGCCTGGCCCGGCTCGGCACCGGCCACCGCGATCGGGCCGGTGACACCGTCGAGGTTCTCCTCGATCCACGCTGCCGTCTCCGGGGTGAAGTCGGCCGGATCGTCGTAGCGGCCGGTGAACCCGTCGGCCGTGATCACGGTGAACGACTCGCCGGCCTCGACCGTGCCGATCGGCGCGTGCTCGGGGCTGTAGTGTACTTGATGTCCGCGGGCTCGAACGTCTGCATCATCGGTTGGCCACGTGGAGATCCGGGGGTAAGGGGGACTCGGCGTGATCGGGCCGTACCCCTCGAACTCGCCGTAGTTCTCGTAGACGCCTTCGTAGCGCTCCAGCGCCTCGCGGTCGAGCTCGATCCCGAGCCCAGGCCCGGTCGGCACGGTGATGTTGCCGTCGACGAACTCGACCTCCTCGGCCAGCAGGTCGTGCACCAGGAAGGTGAGGAAATGCTGATGGCCGAGTTGTGGCGAGGGCATCGCGGCGAGGACGTGCGCGGTCGCGATCGTGGTGATCCCAAGGTCGCCGAAGGCGTGCTTGATCACCGGCAGTCCCGCTGTCTCGCACATCGTCATCGCGTTGCGGAACGGGACCAGGCCGCCCAGTTGGTGGGGGTCGGTGACGATCACGTCGGCGGCGCGCTGGGCGATCACGTCGGGCACCTGGGTGGGCAGCCAGACCGACTGGTTGGCGGCGATCCGCACCCGCGTCTTCGACCGCAGGTCCGCGAGGCCTCCGATGTTGTGCATGTCGATCGGCTGCTCGACGAACTCGACGCCGATCGTCCTCGAATCGTGCAGGGCGTCCCTGGCCTCGAAGATCGACCAGCCCTCGTTCGCGTCGACGCGGAAGGCGATCTCATCGCCCACCTCCTCCTTGATCCGCGCGCGATCGCGAGGTCGTTGTCGAGGTCGAAACCGATCTTGATGTAGACCGTCCGAAGCCGCGCTCCACGCCCTCGGCCGCCTCCGCGCGCGCCGTTTCCGGGTCGCGATCGTTGACGTTGATGAACCAGTAGAACGGCACGTCCGGCGTCTGCAGGCCGCCGAAGAACTGGTTCACGGGGCAGCCGTGGTGCTTGCCGGCGATGTCCCAGAGAGCCATCTCGATCCCGGCCGCGGCCGCGTTGCCCAAGTAGGGGTAGTGGTGCCAGCCGCGGTCCTGACACCGGGTGAGGAACTCGGTGATCCGCAGCGGGTCCTCGCCGACGATCCAGGGCGTGGTCGCCTCGAGCGCATCGCGCACGAGCGAGATCAGCGGACTGCCCGGGACCTCACCGATTCCGGTGATCCCCTCGTCGGTGTGGACCTCGACGATCGCGTTGGTCAGGCCCCAAAGCCGACCGAAGCGCCAGTCTCGGGCTTCGTGAACGGCACCGAGACAACGTGGATATCGACGTCGTAACCTTCATGCGCTCCGATCGATGGGTGTAACATACGATATAATACATGGCAGAGAGTGCCATACGACATGCTACGATCCGCTCGGCAAGCACGACCGTGCGCGGAGAGGGGCAGTGAGATGACCGACGAGCCGTATCGCGAGATGCGCCTGAACGAGCTCAGCCGCCGCGACCTGATGAGGGCTGGCGTCGCCGGCGAAGTCCATGTCCACCGCCGGCATTCCTCGCGGCTTGCGGCGGAGACGATTCCTCCGGCTCAAGCGCGGCCGCTCTGTCGACGGGGCCGTCCGGCGGCACGCCGACGCGGGGCGGCACGCTGCGCGTCGGCGTCCTGTCCGCCGGAAGCTCCGAGACCCTCGACGTCCGAACGCCCTTCAACTTCCCGGACTTCATCCGCATCTTCAAGTTGCTCGACCCGCTCTTCTTCCAGGAGCGTCACGGGACCATGTCCCCGGGCCTGGCCACCGAGGCACACCCCAACAGCGACTTCACCGTCTGGACCCTGAAGCTCCGCAGATGGCGTCGAGTGGCACGACGGCAAGCCGTTCACGGCCGACGACGTCGTCTACACGATCAAGAAAAGCTGGGGCGCCAAGTCGGGGCTCAACTACGGGCTCTACAAGCCCGATCATCGACTTCAAGGGTGTCCGCAAGCTCGACAACCTGACGGTCGAGATCCCGCTCCTACGAAGCATCGCCCAGTTCGAGCAGCTGACCTTCACGCAGGCATCCCACATCATCCAGAACGGCACCAACGACTTCAGTAGGCCGGTCGGACGGGTCCGTTCGTCTAGAAGTCGTTCAACCCCGGGAGCCAGAGCGTCTTCACGGCGAACAAGAACTACTGGCGAAGCCCATTGCCCTACGTCGACGAGCTCATCATCGACAGCAGCTATACCGCCGATCCCGCCCGTCTAAACTCGCTGCTGGCGGCCAACCTCGACATCGTACCGAGCGTACCGCCGGCCCTGGCCCGCGCACAGGAATCAGCGAGAAGATCGTGCTCGGCAACCAGAACGGCTCCGGGTTCATCGCCGTGACCATGCGCGTCGACGTGGAGCCGTTCAAGGATGTGCAGGTCCGCCAGGCTATGAAGCTGATTCCCGACCGCGAGACGATCACCGCCAGCGCCCTGGACGACTTCGGCGTCCCAGGCAACGACGCTCCGGGCAACACGCTTCAGTACTGGGCCTCTGACCTCGAGGCGCCGCACGACCCAGAAAAGGCGAAGTCGATGCTGAAGGCCGCGGGTCAGGAGTCGCTCTCGGTGAAGCTGTACACCGCGGGCGTCCTCGCCGGGATGAACGAGACGCGACGCTGTACGCCGACAACGCGACCGCCGCGGGCGTCAACGTCACGGTCGTCAAGGACGACCCAGCGACCTACTACAGCGAGGGCTCACCAGGCGGGACTGGCCGGACAAGCAGTTCTCGATCAACAACTGGATCATCGGGCAGGGGTCACTGCCGCTGTTCTACCTCTCGGCGCTGCAAAAGAACGCGCCCTACAACGAGACCCACTGGAACAGCGCCAAGGGAGACAAGCTGCTCGACGAGGCGCTCGCTGAGGGCAACCCGGACGCCGCGCAGGAGAAGTGGCACACGGTCCAGGAGCTCCAGCACAACGAGGGCGGCTACATCCTCACATCCGCGCTGAACTGGGTCGACGGCTACTCGACCAACGTCGGGGGTATCAAGACGACCGAAGCCGGACCGTGCAACTACTGGGACTTCAAGTCGGCGTGGCTAAACGCGTGACCGGCCGCCGGGCGTGTGAGCAGCCCCGCGGCCTCGACGCAGTCGACCCCGGGCGCGAGACCGCCTGCGGCGGCGTCCTGAAGTCGTTTCGCAGGCGACATCCGGTCGCTGCATTCATCGTCCGCCGCGTCGCGGCCGGGATCCTGACGCTGCTGGTGGCCTCGTTCCTGATCTTCGCGGCGATCCAGATCCTGCCCGGGGACGTTGCCTCAGTGGTACTCGGGCAAGAACGCGACGCCACCCGAGTCGAGGCGGTCGCGCTCGGAGCTGAACCTCGACGACCCGCTGCCGCAGCGCTACGCGACGTTCGTCGGCGACGTCGCCACCGGGCACTTCGGGAACTCCTCAGCGGCGCTCGCCCAGGGCCGCGACCCTGCCCGTGTGGGGCGTGATCCGCACGCCGCTGCGAAACAGCCTCATCCTCGCGGCGATCAGATCGCGCTGTTCGTGCCGCTGTGCCTGCTGCTCGGGACCCTCTCGGCCCTGCGCGCGGGACGCGCCGCTGATCACGCGATCTCGGTCCCGTCGCTCGTGGCTAGCGCGATGCCCGAGTTCCTGGTCGGGACGCTCCTGATCGTCGTCTTCTTCACCCAGCTGAACCTGTTCCCGCCGGTCGCCGAAATCGGCACCGGAGAGACCCCGTTCAGCCATCCCGACGCGCTCGTCCTCCGGTACTGACGCTCCTCAGCGTCAGCCTGGCGCTCGGCATCAGGCTGGTCCGCGCATCGATGGTCGATGTCCTGAGGGCCGATTACGTGCGCATGGCCCGGCTGAACGGCCAGCCCGAGCGTCGGGTCGTACGCGGTACGCGTTGCGCAACGCACTCGGCCCGGCGATCCAGGCCATCGCCCAGACGATGCAGTACCTGCTCGGCGGGATCATCATCACCGAGAGCGTCTTCAACTACCCGGGGATCGGCAACAAGCTGGTCCAAGCGGTATCGCTGCGGACGTCCAGGAGATCGGCGTGATCGCGATGATCCTCGCCGCGATCTACATCGTCATCAACATCGTCGCCGACCTGGCGGTGACCCTCGTGGTGCCGAAGCTGAGGACAAGCGCTGTGAGCGGGCGCCTGCACATGCCTCGCCTGACGCGGACGACTCCGGCAAGATCGGCATCGGCGTGCTCGTCATTCGTCCTCGTCGGTCGCGCTCCTCGGGCCGCTCGTCTCCCCGCACGGGATCGCGCACGCCGATCGGAGCGCCCGGCACCCCGCCCTCGGGACGGGCGCCGCTCGGCACCGACTACCTCGGCCGGGACGTGCTCTCGCGGGTGCTGCACGGCGGGCTCTCGGTGATCTGGATCGGGGCGCGCAGCGACCCTGCTCGCCTACGCGGCCGGGATGACCATCGGGCTGATCGCCGGCTACCAGCCGCTCGCTGGTCGACCCGGTCCTGATGCGCGGGGTCGACGTGCTGCTCGCGTTTCCGGCGCTGCTGGTCCTGCTGCTGCTGGTCGCCGGCCTCGGTTCGCACGTCGGGGTCCTGATCCTCGGCGTCGCGCTGGTGCAGCTCCCGCCGATCGCGCGCATCATCCGCACGGCCACGCTCGAGGTCTCGACCCGCGGCTACATCGAGGCCGCACAGGCGCGCGGCGAACGGACCTCGGCGATCCTCGCGCCGCGAGATCCTGCCGAACGTCGCCCCTATCGTCCTGGCGGACTTCGGGATCCGGTTCGGGTTCTCGATCATCCTCATCGCGAGCGTCAACTACCTCGGGCTCGGCCTCGGCCCCCCCGCCTCCGACTGGGGCCTGATGATCGCCGAGAACCAGCAGTACATCTCGCTCAACGTCTGGTCCGTGCTGGCGCCGGCGATCATGCTCGCCCTGCTCACGATCTGCGTCAACCTGATCGCTGACGCCTACGTGCAGACGCTGGGTCAGTCGAACCTGCCGACCCGGCGCGACCGGCTGATCGGGACCATCGGCGCGGGCCCCGATCCGGCAGCCGCGCTGACGGGTCAGGAGCCGATCGGCGATGTCCCACCGAGCGGCGCGCGCTGATGGCAGCGGACCAGAGCTGGGCGCCGCCGGTTCCGCGTCGCGGCCGCGCGCCGGCTCCAGGCCCGAGGGCGAGCCGCTGGTCCGGGTCGAGGGCCTTCGGGTAGAGACCGCGGCGGGACTGCCGATCGTCGAGGACATCTCGTTCTCGCTCCAGGCCGGCGAGGCGCTCGGGAGTGGTCGGCGAGACCGGGTCTGGAAAGACGACAAGCGTGCTGGCGATGCTCGGCTACAGCCAGCCGGGGAGCAGGGTCACCGACGGCGACGTACGGGTCGGCGACGTTCAGATGACGAGAGCCGAGGGGCGCGACCAGCGCCGTCTGCGCGGGAAGGTCGTCAGCTACGTGCCGCAGAACCCGGCGCGGCTCGCTCAATCCGTCGATGCGCGTCGGCGACGCAATCCTCGAGATGGTCAGCGCCCACCAGTCGAACGGCGACGCCGCGCCACCGGTCGCGGATGCGCTCGAGCGCGTCGGGCTTCCAGGGACCGAGGAGTTGCAGCGTCGATTTCCGCACCAGCTCTCGGGAGGGCAGCAGCAGCGCGTGTGCATCTCGGTCGCGCTCGTCTGCGAGCCACCGGTCGTCGTCCTCGACGAGCCTGCAACGGGCCTCGATGTCGTCACCCAGGCCGGCTGCTCGAGGAGCTGGTGCGCCTGCGCGGCGAGCGGGCGTCTCGATGATCTACGTGACTCACGATCTCGCGGTGGTCGCCGGCTTCGCCGATCGCATCGCGGTCATGTACGCCGGTCGGATCGTCGAGGAGGGCCCGACAGCGGAGATGCTGCAGAGCCCGCAGCATCCGTACACCCGGGGGCTCCTCAACTCGATCCCCGACCACGCCGCCCGGCGTCGCTCGTGCCAATCGGCGGCGTCGGGTCGGCCTCGACGGACGACCGCCGGGCTGCGCCTTCGCCCAGGTGCCCGCTGCGCATCGAGGCGTGCGACGCCGCGATGCCCGCCCTCGCACGGTCGGCGCCGGCCCACGCCGCCCGTTGCCTGCGCCCCGACGACGTCGCCGCTCCGAGTCGTCAACACCGCCTGTCATCGAGCGCCAGCCCCCGCCACAGCCCGCTCCCTCCTCAGCGTCAGCAACCTGCGTGCCGAGTACCGGGGCCGCGGTGAGGTGGTGTCGCCGCGTCGGATGTCAGCTTCACCGTCGGGCGCGGCGAGTGCGTGGCCCTGGTTGGCGAGTCCGGCAGCGGCAAGACGACGATCGCGCGGACGATCGCCGGGCTGCACGGCCTCGGCGCCGGACGCATCGTCCTCGACGACGAGGAGCTGCCGGCCGCGGCACGCCACCGCTCGCGGGAGCAGCGCCAGCGGATCCAGCTCGTCTTCCAGGATCCGAGCGATGCGTTCAACCCGCGGCAACGGTCCGCGGCGCCGTCGCGCGCCCGGCCCAAGTGCTGCGCGACCTCTCGACGCCGAGGCCGACGCGAGGTCGAGCGGCTGCTGGAGCCTCGTCGCGTCTTCCCGAGGATCGCCGAGCGCTACCCGGCGGAGCTCTCGGGAGGCGAACGCCAGCGCGTCGGATCGCTCGCGCCCTCGCGGCGAAGCCCGAGGTGCTGATCTGCGACGAGATCACCTCCGCGCTCGACGTCTCCGTCCAGGCCGCCGTCCTCAACCTGATTACCGACCTCGCGAGTCGCTCGGCCTCTCGCTGCTGTTCATCACGCATGACCTCGGGGTCGTGTCGACGATCGCCGACCAGGTCCTCGTGCTGCAGCAGGGCAACATCGTGGAGGGCGGGGCGACCCGGGACGTGCTCATGAGCCCGAAGCACCCGTACACGAAGGCGCTGCTGGAAGCGGCGCCAAGCCTGAGCAAGGTGCTCGCCGCCACGTCTCGGCAGACCCGGACCGCGAATAGAGCGATGGCGTTCGCCTTCGATCCGTTCAGCCACGAAGCTCGGGAGAACCCTTACCCGGCGTATAGGCACATCTTGGACGACGATGCTCTCCCGGCTCTACCGCAACGACGAGCGGGGATTCGTCGCGGTCGCGCGGTACGACGACGTCGTCGGTGTCCTGCGTGATTGGGCGACGTTCTCCGTCGGCGCGCGGTGTGGAGATCGACGCGAGCTCGAGCGAGTTCGGAGAGGGTGTCTTCCTCGAGGAGGATCCGCCGTTGCACAAGCAACTTCGCAGCGTGGTTCAGCCCTACTTCTCTCCGAAGGAGATTCGTGAACGGTTCGAGGACCGGGTGAGGGCCTAAAGCCGAGTCTGTGCTCGACGATCTCGCCCAGTCGGCCCAGCCGGATTTCGGAGACGACGTTACGTGGCGACTGCCGACGCTGACGATCTCGGAGCTGTTAGGCCTACCAGCTGACGACTTGGAGTGGTTGATCGAGGTCGAGGACCGCTTCCAGCGTCGGATCATCGGTCAGGTAACGCCGCCAGAGGATGCTGCCGAGGCCAGTCAGGAGTTGTGCGACGACTTCAGCTTGCACCCTCCGAGAGTGCCGGCACAGGCCTCGCGATGGACTGCTCAGCATCATCGCCAACGCGACGGTGAACGACGAGGCCATCGGCGAGGCGGCCCTGGGGCTCGCGCTAATCGTGTTCACCGCTGCGACGGACACGACGTCCTGCCTACTCAGCAATGACGCTGCATCACCTAGGGGCTGGATCCCGAACAGCGCGAGTGGCTCCCCAGCAATCCGGATCACATCCCGGCGGCAATCGAGGAAGCGCTGCGCTTTGATTCCCCCTCTGCAGGTAACGAAGCGTGTTACCTCCATGGATACCTCGCTCAGCGGAGTGGACCTACCGGCTGGCACGGATGTCTTCATCCTGTACGGGGCCGCGAATCGTGATCAGCGTCGGTTCGAGGATCCCGACACGTTCAATATCCGGCGCGAGGCTAAAGCGCAACGTCGGATTTGGCGAGGGAGTTTCATCACTGCATCGGGGCCCCACTCGCCCGCTTGGAGGCCCGCGTCCTCTGTGGAGTGCGTTCTTACGACGATGCCGGATTTCGTCTCTCGCTCGGCCAAGCCACAACGCGATTTGAGAGCCACATGATGCGCGGCTTCCGCCGTCTGCCCGTGAATCCGGCCTCGCTTCACCCCGTCGCCAACGAGAAGCTCAAGGCGCGTTGCCTGAGGGCGGGATCCACGGCAGGCGGGGCCGACCGCCGCTGACCCGCCGGCAGCAGCCGCGTCATCGCGATGATCCCCGACCGCAGGCCGCCAGCTGCAAGAGGCTCAGCTGAAGGCGGCGATGCCCTGGTCGGCGCGCCGAAGAAGATCACCCCGGTGATCGCGACGCCGAGCGCGTAGCCGACCTGCTGGTGGTCGGACATCGCGCCGGCGGCCCCGCCGGCCCCGCCGGGTCGAGGCCCGAGGACGATCGAAGGTCAGCGGCGTGTAGCACAGGCCGATGCCGACGCCGACCAGCAGCAGCCCCGGGACCAGGGCAGGCGACCGAGCCGGCGGTGCCGATCTCCGCGGCCACGCCGCGAGCGCGCGAGGCCCGCCGTCAGCGCCGCGCCGCCGGCGGTGACGACCGCGCGCCCGAAGCAGCGGGCGGTGAGCGCGGGCGCGGGCCCTGAGACGACGACGTAGGCGGCGGCGAGCACGGTGAACAGCAGGCCGGCCTCGGAGCGGCCCCATCCCGCGGCCGTCCTGGAGGTAAAGCGCCAGGAAGACGAAGAACGACGCCTGGGCCCCGCCCAGGAGCAGCTGGGTGGCCATGCCGGCCGAGACACGCGCTCGCGGAACAGGGTCAGGTCCAGGAGCGGGCGCGCCGGCGCGCGAGTCGCGCTGACGCAGGACGAAGGCGCCAGGATCACCGGCGAGGCGGCCAGCGAGATCCAGGTCCACACCGGCCAGCCGAGCTGCCGGCCCTCGATCAGCGGCAGCAGGATCGCCATCAGCCCGCGCGAGCGCGGCGGCGCCGCAGGTGAGGCCCGGGTCGGGCTCCGGCCGCGACTCGGGGACCATCCGGGGCATCAGCGCGAGGGCGACCAGTCCCAGCGGCACGTTGATCAGGAAGCAGCTGCGCCAGCCCAGGCCGACAGGTCGGACTGCACGAGCGCCCCGCCGATCACCTGCCCGCCGACCGCGGCCAGCCCGAGGGCGACGCCGTAGGCGCCGAGGGCCCGGTCGTATCGGCGCCCCGGAACGTGACGCCGATGGTGGACAGGACCTGCGGCATCACGACGCGCCCGGGGCGCCCTGCAGGACCCGCGCCAGGACGAGCGTCCCGGCGACGGCGCGATGCCGCAGGGCGCGGGAGGCGACTGAACAGCGCGAGGCCGGGGGCATACATGCGGCGCCGCCCCAGGTCGTCGCCCAGGCGGCCGGCGGTGATCAGGAACGCGGCGAAGGTCAGGCCGTAGCCGGCGATGACCCACTCCAGCGCGCTCTGCCCGCCCCGAGCTCGGTGGCGATCGAGGGCAGCGCAACGTCGACGATGAAGAAGTCCAGGACGACCATGAAGGCGCCGGCCAGCAGGACGGGCAGCGCGCGCCACGGGTCGGGTCGTGGGTGGACGGGGCGGTTGGGAGCGGCGCGGCGATCGCGCCTGTGTCTGAGGTAGCCATGCGGCCACGATCCGCTCACCGGGGTCGCGCGGCAATTACCCGGGAGGTAAGTGTGGGCGAGAACACAGAGCGCTCAGGTCAGCTATGAATTACATTTGTCTAGTGTCTCTTGGACCGTGTCCGATCCGAACCCAGAGGCGCTACTCGAGGATTACAAGCTAAAGGTCAGTTTCGCGACCGAGCAGTTAGGGCGCATGCAGACGCAGTTTCAGGTCATGCTGACGTCCAGACCGCGTTAGCCACCGCGCTGGTCGTCTCGAACACCTGGTCCTCTACCGATGGAGCAGCATGGATTGCTGTCGAAAGTTCCGCTCTCCCTGGCCTGGTCTAGTTGGCGCCGGCGCGCCTGCGGGCGATCGAGCACCGCCACGATCTTGAGCAAGCCGGAACCACCTGGGCACGTGCCGCCGGTCTTGGAGAGGACTACAAGCCAGTTGGCGCCGGCCACCACATTGCTGTGGTCGGCGTCATTGCTCCCGGGGCCCTGGCGTTCATGTGGCTGCTCTTGACGGTCGGCTCTTCATCTGGGTGTAAGGGCTTCTCATCGACCAATGGTCACGGCACCTAGCCTGCCCGTCGGTCGAGGAGTCGCCTAACTCCTGCACAAGTCGAAGGCCTTGATGGTCCGATCGCCGACGCGTGCGCCGTTTGAGACCAGGCTGGCTGGCCCGGTCGGGCGTGCTAGTGAGCCGTTCCCGGCAGCTCGTAAACGACCCGACAAGGTCGCCGGGGCGAAGATGAGATCTTGCTTTGGAGGGGATCTTGCGGAGGGGCCTGGTTGAACGGTGCGGATCGACACCCGCTTCGGTGCAGTCGGTGTCTCTCGAGTAGAGCGCTGGCCCGACGCCGGCGTCCCCAGGCCAGTCCGGATCGGAGCTGCGTACGGCAACGGAGACTTGACCCGCCTGTGGCAGCGGGTATGACTAACACACTCCGAGTAATCCTAAGTATGGGAGGGATCATTTGGGCTACACGGTGTTTCAGACCAACGATGGCCAAAGCATCCTGGTCTTCGTTGTCGATGAGCGCCGACTGGACGGGACCACGCTCCTCTGGCGTTGCCGGCCGGACGGTGACAACGGCTTTGATGAGGCGGGCAGTACGCCCGCCAGATGGGGAGCCGAGGTCGAGACCGAGATCGCCGACAGCCGATCGACCTTTGTCTTCGCCCCTAACTGACCAACTGCATCCGCCGCGCTTATTTCAGGACTGCCCCCCTCGCGAAAGGAAACCATGGCTTGGGATGACCCCAGAGTTCACCGTTTTGATCGCCTCCGCGGACGCGTCCAGCGTGTGCGCGTCGATGCGCAGGACCTCCTGGTCGCCCTGGATCGCATCGAGGGGACTTTTGATCTGGAGTCAGAGGACGCCCGTAAGGCCGAGCTCAAGGCGGCCATTTCTGAGGCCAAGGCCTTGCTGGCCAGCAAGCCGATTGATGAGCACATCCGCGAGATCGACGAGATCTTGAACGACGATGATTCGGTGGCCGAGGCGGTTGGCGATCCCGCCTGGCGCATCCACGGGGATCTCGAGGAAGCCCGGCGTTTGTTTGGCGAGATCGCCGCCGATGATTCGACGCTTGCTTCGGTCAACGCCACCCGGGCCAAGCTCGAGCGCATTCAGGCCGACGCGGCCGAGCTAACCATTCCCAAGCGCCTTCGAGAGCATCTCGATGGCATGCCGGTCGGCAAGGCGCTGGGCTTCCACGCCACCTTCGCCGATGAGCTACCGGACCGCGGCCAGCGCCAAGCGCTCCTCGAGCGCCTCAGCGGCTACGAGAGTGTCTTCGGCGGAGTTGTCGACGCTAAGAACGGCCTGGTCTACAAGGTCTCGCGCTCAAAGACCTGGAGGGTGTTGAGCTACTTCTCGCCGCTGATCTTCACCGTCTTGGCCGGCGGGTTTCTCTTCCTAGTCGGCTCCCTTGACAACTTCGGCATCGATCTCTCCGACGACTGGCACCTCAACAATCGCGGCAAGCTGCTCTCGGCCTTCATCCTGGTACTTACCGGCGCGGTCATCCACCTGATCGTCGAGAACATCGAGCAGTTGCAGTCAACGAGATATCCAGATGCTCGCCATGGTCACACCTGGAAACGTTCGCCGCCTGGGCCGGGGTGGCGATGAGCTTTGTGCCGGTAATCGTGGTGGTGATCGGCCTGCGAGTCTCCGGCGTTGGCGATGACGACGCCGACCTCGGTCTCTACATCGCAGCCGGCTACAGCGTCGACAGCATCGCAGGGCTCTTCCTGACCCGTTTCGACACCGGAGCCAAGAAGGCCCTGAAGGGAGTCGAGAAACAAATCGAGGGGCAAAACGGTAACGGTGGTGGTGGCGGATCGAACGGGGCCGGGCCGGGCCATCATCCTCAGTCCACCCCGCACCACCATCAGCCCCATCACCACCACCGGAAGGACTAGCAGCAGCCGTCGTAGGCAGGTCCCGAAGATGTCCCCGTGCATAGGGTCCGGGCCACGCAAGGATCTGCCGGGTGACGCCTCGACCAGTCGTGGCAGCAGCTTCGCGGACCAGACCGCGCTCGCCGGGTGATGAGGGTGGGCCGCCCGACTCGCGCGTATGGTTCAGCCGCATGCGTAGGGGCGTTTTAAGCCACCGGGGAGCCGGGATCGGAGGCTTCCTCGCCCGCCGTCAGAATCCGGGCCGTGGACCTGTCCCTTGCGACTGCGGTCGGCGGATGGATGAATGCGGGTCGCCTGACCATGGCTCGAGCCCTGCGGTCCCCCGTCGCCGGCGCCGCGGTAGACGCCTACGACCGACACGTCGGCCGTTACGGTGCCGATCTCGCACGGGAAATGATCCGGGTGACCGGCGTCCGGGCGGGCCAGCGGGCGCTGGACGTGGGCTGCGGCACGGGCGCGCTGACGGTCATGCTGGCGGAGGTTCTCGGGGCCCGGAACGTGGCCGCGATCGATCCCTCCGAGCGCTTCGTCGCGGCTTGCCGCGACCGTGCACCGGGTGCCGATCTGCGTGTGGGGGTCGGGGAGGAGCTTCCCTGGAGCGACGCCGAGTTCGACGCCGTGCTCGCGCAGCTGGTCGTCTACGGCATGAACGACGCCCGCCGCGGTGCGGCGGAGATGCGGCGTGTTGCGCGGCCAGGCGGCGCAGTCTCGGCGTGCATCTGGGACTTCGAGGGGGACATGCCTCTCCTGCGGGCTTGCTGGGATTCCGCCCTCGACGTCGACGCGGAGCTCGCCCGTTCGTCGGGGCCGGCAAGCCCGAGCCGTTGTCACGCCCGCATCAGCTCGAGGAGCTCTGGCGCACCGCAGGGTTGCAGGAGGTCGAGCTCGGCCAGGTCGAAGCCGGCGCCGACTACGCCGACTTCAATGACCTCTGGTATCCGTTCGCGAACGGCGTCGGCAACCTCGGCCGGTTCCACGAGGCGCTCGATGAGGCGGGGCGCGAGCGCTTCAAGCACGGCGCGGCTGAGCAGCTCGGAGCATCGTCCGGTCCATTCCGCTTAACGGCGACGGCCTGGTACGCGCGCGGCACCGTCCCGGCCGGATAGCCACGCCCCGCTGCTCCTTCGCGCGAGATGCGTGTGTCGCTGCCGGTGCTACCGCTCGCCGAGCGCCCGAGCGCCGGCGAGCGACTGGTCGCAGACGAAGCGGAAGTGGGCGAGCCAGAATCGGCGCATGAGGCGGTAGGCCTGGCCCTCTGCTACCTCCCAGGAGCCGAACCGGGACGAGTCCGGCGGGAGTGGCTCGAACAGGTAGCTGTGATGGGCGTGAAAGCCGGGGGCGCTCACCTCCCAGGTGACTTTCCGCTGAGGGTCGCACTCGACGATCTTCGCCACCGCCGGCATCCGGTACATGTAGTGCGGCCGGATCGGCTTGAACGCCCAGTAGAGCGTTGCGCCCTCCTTGAGCTCACCGCCGCTGACCCGCGCCCAGGCGATGCACGGGTTCCAGTTGCGCCACGCGTGAACGTCGGCGAAGGCATCCCAAATGCGCTCCACCGTGAGCGAAACCTGGGTGGTGCCCTCGATCGGGAGCTCGGGATCGTCAGTGACGATCTCGCGGGTCATTCGCGCAGTATCGCGTCAAGCGCCTCCCAGGGCGACCTGTCGGCTCTTGAGCGCTGTCGCTAAACCAGACGGCGATCGAGGGCCTGGCGCCAGATGAAGAAAGCGCGGGTAGCGCCGAGCACGGCTTCGCGGCGATCCGGCGTAGGGGACGCCGAGCGACTCGCGCGATCGGAACGCCCGGGGGCGAGATGCGCACGGATGGCTGTCCGAGGATCAAGACGCGAATGCGAAAGCGCGGACGTCGTGGATGTGGAACTCGAACGCGGCGAAGTGGGCAGTCCGAGATGGAGCTAAAGGGCAACGCAGGCCGTGGTGGGAGCGGGAGGCCGGTTTCGGGCGCCACTCGGGAAAGACGAGCAGGCGACGAAGAGGTACTGCCATCGGGGGCGGAGTACGTCCTCGAAGCCTCATGACTGGAGGGACGTTGATGCGCCTCGTAGGCGGACTGGTCCATACGGACTCTACCGCGAGTGGAGGCGGCCGAGATGATCGGAGGCCTTGAAAAGCGTTTGTTCGCAGTGCATACCCTCCTGATCGCGAGAACACAGCGCGGCCGGCCGTCAGAATCCTGGCCGTGGACCTGTCCCTTGAGCGAATCGAGGCGGCTCGAACGCGGATCGACCCCGCGTTCCTCGATTCACCCCAGTTCGTCGACGAGCGTCTCTCAGCGGAGCTCGGGTGTGAGGTCGTGGTCAAGGTCGAGACGCTCAACCCGATCGGGAGCTTCAAGGGTCGAGGCACGTGGCTGGTCGCCGAGGAGCTGGACCCCGAGCGCACCTGGGTCTGCGCGACGGCGGGCAACTTCGGCCAGGGGCTGGCATACGCCGCCCGCGCGCGAGGCGCGCGTGTGCACGTCTTTGCTGCTGCCGGCGCTCCGCCGCGCAAGGTCGAGCGAATGCGGGCGCTCGGCGCCGAGGTCGAGGTCTCCGACCGGGCCGAGGCCGCCGCCCGCGCGCTACACCGAGGCGGCCGCCGACCAGCGTGTTCTCGTCAAGGACGGGCTGGCTCCCGCGATCGCCGAGGGGGCCGGAACGATCGGGGTCGAGCTCGAACGCGGCAGGCCCGCTCGACACGGCGATCGTGCAAATCGGAGACGGCGCATTGATCTCAGGGGTGGCGCGGTGGCTGAAGTCTCGGGATCCACGGATCCGAGTCATCGGAGTCTGTGCGAGCGGAGCGCCCGCCATGGCCCGGAGCTTTGACGCCGGGCGCCCCGTGGCGGTCGAGGGGACGGGCACGATCGCCACCGCGCTTTCGATCACCGACCCCGTTCCCCAGTCCCTCGAGCGCGTGCGGGCGCTGGTGGACGAGATCGTCCTGGTCGACGACGCCGACCTGCGGTCCGCCATGGACCTGATCGCCGACACCATGGGAGTGCTCGTCGAGCCGGCCGGGGCCGCGGGCGTCGCCGCGCTCGTTCGCCACCGCCAGCAGCTCGAGGGCAACCGCATCGCGGTGCTGCTCACGGGAGCTGGAACCCCGGGCTGAGCGCCTGCGTCTAACGTCCGTGGCCGATGGATCTGTGTCTGATGATCGAGGGTCAGGAGGGGGTCACGTGGACGCAGTGGGTCGCGCTCGCGCGAGCTTGCGAAGAGCACGGCGTCCCGGCGCTCTTTCGATCCGATCACTACCTCGAGCTCGGCGGCGAGCATCCCGAGCGCGGTTCGCTCGACGCGTGGACGACACTCGCGGCGCTGGGCGCGCTGACGACGACGCTGCGCCTGGGAACGCTCGTCTCGCCGGCGACGTTCCGCCACCCCTCGGTGCTGGCCAAGGTGGTAGCCACCGCCGACCAGATCTCCAACGGCCGCGTCACGCTCGGCATCGGCGCGGGCTGGCACGCGCGCGAGCACGAGGCATACGGGTTCGGGTTCCCATCCACGCGCGAGCGCATGGACGTCCTCGAGGAGCAACTGCAGGTGATCCGCGGCTCGTGGTCGGACGGGCCCTTCGACTTCGAGGGGGAGCATTACCGCCTGCGCGACCTCGACGCACAGCCCAAACCGTCGCAGCGCCCGCACCCACCGATCATCATCGGCGGCAAGGCCGGACCGCGCAGCGCCGCTCTTGCCGCGCGGTACGCCGACGAATACAACACCGCGCACCCAACCCCCGCCGACGTTCGCGAGCGCCGCGCCTCCGTCGAGCGTGCGTGCGAGCAGGCCGGCCGCGAGCCTCTCCCCTTCTCGGTCATGGCCGGCATCCTGCTCGGCCGCGACCGCGGCGAGCTCGAAGAGCGCGCGCGCCGCCTGGCCGACGTGATCGGCGCCGACGCGAGATCGTTTCTGGCCGATCCACCGGCGGGCTGGGTCGTGGGAACTCTTGCGGACGCCGCCGAGCAGATCGGCGTCCTGCGCGAGGCCGGCGTCGACCGGATCATGTGCCAGCACCTGCTCCACGACGATCTCGACACCGTCGAGCTGATCGGGCGCGAGCTCCCCGCTCTGCTCTGACGCAGAGCCTCGCCCGGCTCCCGCCTACAAGCCTCAGGCACCCTTTGGAGATACTGCGCGGGCAGTGTCGGACGCCAACGTCAAGCAGCTCCGAATCGCGATTGAGGCGTTAACCGTCGGGATGGAGCGCGCTTCGACCGGGTATTGACCGCCGACGCTGAGATCGTCCCGGTGCGGGCAGTTCTCGAGGGAACGACCTATCGCGGCAAAGATCGCCGGATCGCAGTACTGCGCCGCAGTCGAAGCGACCTGGGAGTCCCTGAGCTGGGAGGTTGAGGAGATTCGCGACGTCGGCGACTCAGCGGTGGCACTTGGTCACATCCGTGGCCGGGGACGAGAAAGTGGCGCGACCATCGACACCACCGCCGGGTGGGTCGCTCGGTTCAGCGACGGCCTGATCGCTGGCTTTCGCACCTATACCGACCGACGCGAAGCGCTCAAGGCGGTCGGCCTGAACCACTAGGCGGCGTCTGGCGGTCGGAAGCTGGGTATCCCGACTCGGCGAGCGGTCCCCTCTCTCGATACCGGGCATAGGCTTCGCGGCGGATGGTCGTGTATCGGGTCGCCGATGGCTTGGAGGATCGCTGTCACGGCGTGGGCGGTCGGCGGCGATGATTACCGCCGCCGACTGGGACCCGTGGGGCCGCGATCTCGCCGGCGAGTTGCACGAACTGACCTTCGAGTCCGAGGTGCTGCGGGACAATCCGCTGGGCGACCCGGCGAGTCGGCCGCTGCTCGTCTACACGCCGCCGGGCTGGCCGGACGGCGGTCCGTATCCGGCGGTCTGGACCATCCAGGGTCTGCTGGGGCAGGCCGATCAGTGGCGTGAGCGCGCTGCGTTCGGCGCCACGTTCTACCAACAGCTCGACCGGATGATCGTGGCCGGCACGTGCCGACCGGTGGTCGTGCCGATGCCGGACTGCTGGACGAGCTACGGCGGCTCGCAGTTTCTGGATTCAGCCGGAACCGGCCGCTACATGACCTACCTGTGCGATGAGCTCGTGCCGTGGGTCGACGAGCGCTTCGCGACGGCGCCGGTCGCAGCCTCCCGGGCGGTCCAGGGCAAGTCCTCGGGGGGCTACGGTGCGCTGGTCCTGGCGATGCTTCGCCCCGATGTGTGGGGCGGGCTGGGCGACGTGGCCGGCGATGCCGGCTTCGAACACGTCTACCTGCGCGGCTTCGCACCGACCTGGAACCTGTTGCGCGAACACGGGTCGATCGAGTCGTTCTGGGACTGGATGCGCGAGCAGCCGCGGCACTCGGACGAGGTCGAGGCCGCCGTGAACACGATCGCGATGGCGGCCTGCTACTCGCCCGGCCCGGACGGCGAGCCGGAGCTGCCGTTCGACCTCGCCGACGGCGCGCTGCGCGAGGACGTGTGGGAGCGCTGGCTGGCCTGGGACCCGGTTCGCATGCTCGACGACCACCTTGACGCGCTCGCTGGTTTGCGTGCGATCTCGCTCGAGTGCGGCCTCCAGGACGAGTTCAACCTCTACGTGGGGACCGCAACACTGCACCGCCGCCTCGACGAGGCGGGCATCGAGCACCGCTTCGAGCTGTTCGAAGGAGGCCACGGCGGCATTACGCACCGCTATGCGCCGCTGATCGCCTGGCTGGCGGCCCGTCTGGCATAGCCGGTGCCCGCCGCCCTGGACGGGCTGAGTTCAGTAACCCATTCCGGCCTTGTCCGCCGCCGCGGCCAGGTCGTGCAGGACCTTGAAGAACGCCGGCGACTGGCCGATGAAGAGGCCGTCGGCCGTCAGGGCCTTGACCGCGCCCATCGCAGCACCCTTCGTCTCGGTCGGGCGAACGATGGAGACGGCCGGGAACTCTCGCCTGCGAGGAATATCGTGGGCTCGGGCATGATCAGGTCGGTCTCGAAGTCCTCGCCGCCGAAGGGAGGTGCGTTGAGGTCCGGGAACGTCAACCCGTTCGTGGGGTCGGTCAGGGGAGGCGCATCGCCCGCGTTGTCGTGCCAGATCTGGAAGTGCATCGCCTCGGTCGGGCCGATGCTGAGCAGGATGCGCAACACCTCCGGGTTGGTGACCCGCTGCGCGAGCGCGGGGTACAGGCTGGTCCCGCCCTGCTCGATGAATCGCGAAATGGAATCCCGCCGTGTTGGCGATCGCCTGGATGTGGTTCGGCGGGCGTGAGGTCGGCATCGTCTCGCGGAATCGCCGGGAACTTCCCCGAGCTCAGATCCGGGACCGCCGGAGGGAACGTGTCACCGAAGTCGGGGTTCTTCATCCGGGCTGCGGTATCGCGTCCACCAGCGTCGTGTCCACGGTGAGCTTCATGAGGTTGGTGAGCCGACCGATCTGCTGCGCGCCCGTCGCCGTGCTGCTCGGCAAGGTGCGAAACCGCTCCAGATTGACCCTGTCCTCGCCCTTCGACTCCAGGTAGGCATTGATGAACTTGAAGTGGCTGATCTCGTCCTCGGTGTTGTCGTGGATGTACTGCGGGAAGTCGTCATCCAGCTGTTCGAGGGCTTCGGTGTAGGCGTCGTTGCCGGTCCCGCCCGGGACCTCGCTGTCCTGGACGCCGCCGAGCTCGTTGTATTGCTGCCAGAGGTCGGCTTCGAGGATTTCGGCCGCCGACAAGAACCTGAGAATGTCGGCATCACCTTGCGCGAGGCGGCTCGAATCGGCAGCGAATGCCGGTAGGCCTCTGGCCAGGACGCCGGTGCTCACCGCTCCAGCCCCCGCCGCCAGCATGAACGCGCGTCGGCTCGTCGTCCCCTGCGCCTGTTCGGCCTGCTCTTCCATGGTCCACTCCTTCTCGACTGGACCTCCCTGTATTGGGTACTACGGCGACTGGGTCACCCGGGATTGAGGTATGTGAGCGAGAGGGCTACCGCAGATCGCGATACAGCTCGGCGACCATGAACGCCAGGTCGAGCGACTGGCGGCGGTTCAGCCGCGGATCGCAGGCCGTCTCGTAGCGGCGGTGCAGGTCGGCCTCGACGACCTCGTGGCCGCCGCCGACGCACTCGGTCACGTCGTCGCCGGTGAACTCGACGTGGATGCCGCCCGGCTGGGTGCCGAGCGCGCGGTGGACCTCGAAGAAGCCCGCCACCTCGTCGAGGATGTGATCGAGCCGGCGGGTCTTGTGGCCGCTCTGCGTCGCGAACGTGTTCCCGTGCATCGGGTCGCAGATCCACGCGACCGGGGAGCCGTGGCGGGTCACCGCCTCGACCAGGGGCGGCAGCGCCTCCCGGACGCTCTGAGCGCCGAGCCGGGTGATGAACGTGAGCCGGCCGGGCTCGCGCTCGGGGTTGAGGCGCTCGACGAGCGCGATCAGATCGTCCGGCGCGGCCGTCGGGCCGACCTTGACGCCGATCGGGTTGCGGACGCGGCTGAAGAACTCGACGTGGGCGCCGCCGAGATCCCGGGTGCGCTCGCCGATCCAGATCAGGTGCCCGGAGGTGTCGTATGCCAGCCCGGTGCGGCTGTCGATCCTGGTCAGGGCGCGCTCGTACTCGAGCAGCAGGCCCTCGTGGCTGGAATAGAACTCGACCCCGTGGAGCTCCTTGGCATCGGCTCCGCAGACCTTCATGAACCCCAGCGCGCGGTCGATCTCGCCGGCGAGCCGCTCGTAGCGCTGCCCGGCCGGGCTCTCGGCGACGAAGTCCTGGTTCCAGCGGTGCACCTCGTGCAGGTCGGCGTAGCCGCCGCTCGTAAAGGCACGGCAGAGGTTGAGCGTGGATGCGGCGGAGTGGTAGGCGTGGAGTAGCCGCTCGGGGTCGGGCCTGCGCGCCTCGGGCGTGAAGTCCAAGCCGTTGACCGCCTCGCCGCGGTAGGAGGGCAGCTCGACCCCGTCCTGCGACTCGGTCGGGCTCGACCTGGGCTTCGCGAACTGCCCGGCCACGCGGCCGACCTTCACCACCGGGACGCTCGCCGCGTACGTGAGCACGACGGCCATCTGCAGCAGGGTCTGGAGCTTGTCGCGCACGGCGTCGGCGGTCGAACTGGCGAACGTCTCCGCGCAGTCGCCGCCCTGGAGCACGAACATCTCGCCCCGCGCGGCGGCGGCAAGCCGCTCCTTGAGCTGGTCGCACTCGCCCGCGAACACGAGCGGCGGCTGGCGGGCGAGCTCGGCGGTGGCGACGCGGACGGCGCTCCGGGTCCGGCCAGTCCGGCTGCTGGGCGGCGGGCAGCGCCCGCCAGGTATCGAGGTCGCCGGGCTCGGCGGAGATCGTGCTCACGCAGCGAAGGCTACGTGGCGGTGGACGGCGGCGGGCAGCGGTTGGGGAGCCCCACCGGGGCAGGCTCGAGCCGGAACCTGTCCATCATCCCCCACTCGTCGAGCTCGGGGTCGAAGAGGTTCTGGACGCCGAACTGAAGCAGCTGCCACCACCGCGACCGGTTGCCCTGCCCGACGTACACGTCGGCGAGCGCGAACGGCAACCGGATGTGGTTGCCCGGGGGCGCCTCCGGGAGGACGACGCCGATCCGCCAGTGGTTCACGCGGCGGTCCGGGTTCCCCTGCAGGACCTCGCGACCGACGAAGCGCGATCCGCGCAGGGCCTCGTTGAGCATGTGCCGGGTGAAGTAGCCGGGGAACAGCATGCAGCGGTGGTCGGTGAGGCCGGGCCACCTATAGGTGAGCGTGTAGAGCCGGTTGTGGTAGATCAGGTTCACGAACCAGATCGGGTAGTGCTTGCCCCCGGCGACCATCCGGCTGTTGCCGTTCTCGCCGCGCCAGGTGAAGGGCACCGTGATCCCCAGGGAGCGGACGACCCACCGGCCACGGGCGCGGAAGTTGGCCGGCAGGCGCGGAGGTGCCGGCGTGCCGTGTTGAGCTCGATCGGCCGCCGCCGGGGTCGGCCCCGTGTCGGCCGACGCCTGCACCGCGACGACCAGCGCGATCAGCAGGGCGACGGTCCCCCAGATCGCGAGTCGGCGCGAGCGCAGCGCGACGCCCTTCTGGCGCGTGAGCACGGGGCGACTGTAGAAACGCTCCCGGACGCTTACCTCCGAGGTAAGTGTGCCCGCGATCGCGCGGCGCTAGCGTCCCTCGCATGGCCACCGCCGCCACCGCCGAGCGCCCGCCCGTCGGCGCGATGCTGCGCGACTGGCGCCAGCGCCGGCGCCTGAGCCAGCTCGACCTGGCGCTCGAGGCCGGGGTCTCGGCCCGGCATCTGAGCTTCATCGAGACTGGCCGCTCGAAGCCGAGCGCCGAGATGCTCGCCGGGCTCGCCGAGCAGCTCGAGATCCCGCTGCGGGAGCGAAACGCCCTCCTGCTCGCCGGCGGCTACGCCCCGGCCCACGCCGAGCACGACCTCGCCGACCCCGAGATGGGCCCGGTGCGCGAGGCGATCGACCGGGTGCTCGCCGGCCACGACCCCTACCCCGCCCTCGTCGTCGACCGCCACTGGGGCCTGGTCGCCGGCAACCGGGCGCTGGAGCTGCTCACCAGCGGCGCCGCCGAGCACCTGCTCGAGCCGCCGGTGAACGCGCTGCGGCTGAGCCTGCACCCCGAGGGGATGGCGCCGCGGATCGTCAACCTCGGCGAGTGGCGCGCCCACATCCTCGAGGGCCTCGGCCGCCGCGCCGTGGTCACCGGCGACCCGGCGCTCTTCGCCCTCCATGAGGAGCTGGCCGCCTACCCGGGTGGCGACGCCGCCGAGCCGCCCGACCTCGCGGTGGCCGAGATCGCCACCCCGCTGCGGATCCGCGCCGGCGAGGAGGAGCTCGCCTTCCTCAGCACCCTGACCCGGTTCGGGACCGCGGTGGACGTGACCGTCTCCGAGCTCTCGATCGAGTCGTTCTTCCCCGCCGACGCGCACACCGCCGAGTACGTGCGCGCGGCGGTGGGAGACTAGGCGGGTGAGGATCGGCGTCTTCATCGTCCCCGGCGGCGAGGACCCGGCGGCCACCGTCGAGCAGATCGTCACCGCGGACCGCGCGGGGCTCGACTTCGCCGGGGTCCAGGACCACCCCTACCAGCGCTCCTTCCTCGACACCTGGACCCTGCTCTCCTACGCCGCCGCGCGAACCGAGCGGATCACCCTGCTTCCGGACGTGCTCAACCTGCCGCTGCGCCAGCCGGCGGTGCTCGCCAAGGCGGCGACGTCGCTCGACGTCCTCAGCGGCGGACGGGTCGAGCTCGGGCTCGGCGCCGGCGCCTTCTGGGAGGGCGTGGAGGCGATGGGCGGCCCCCGGCGCACGCCCGGCGAGTCGGTGAGTGCGCTCGAGGAGGCGGTCACGCTGATCCACACCTTCTTCCGCGGCGAGACCCTGCGCCAGGAGGGCGAGTTCTACTCCGCCGCCGGCGCGAAGCCGGGACCGGCGCCCGCGCACCCGATCGGACTCTGGATCGGTGCCTACGGCCCGCGGATGCTGCGGCTCACCGGGCGGCTGGGCGACGGTTGGCTGCCCTCGGTCGGTGGCAACTACATGTCCGAACCCGACGCCCGCGCCAACCAGGGAGTGATTGACGAGGCAGCGGAGCGGGCCGGGCGGGACCCGGCCTCGATCGTGCGGGCGGCGAACGTCGGGCTCGAGGACCCGGCCGGGTTCCTTGACCCCGAACGGCTCGCGCGGGTCGCAACGGAGTTGCGGTTCGAAGTCGCGCTGCTGCAATGTGCCGCCGGACGACCCACTCGACTTCATCCGCCGGCTCGGCGAGGAGACCGCGCCGCGTGCCCGGGAACTGGCCGCCGGCGACTGAGTCTCGCCCGGCCGGGTACCTATTAGGCATGAACGTCGATGAACTACACGGACAAGACCATGTCGAGCGCTACCGGGAGACCGGGGGCGAAGAAGGACACGAGTGGAAGGGCACGCACACCCTCCTGCTGACCACCAAGGGGCGCAGGTCGGGCGAGGCGCGCACGACGCCCCTGATCTACGGCCGCAGCAACGGCGACGTCATGGTCGTCGCCTCCATGGGCGGCTCCGACACGCCCCCGGCCTGGTATCGCAACCTCGAGGACGACCCCGAGGTCGAGGTGCAGATCAAGGACGAGCGCTTCCCGGCCCGCGCCCGCACGGCGACCCCTGAGGAGAAGCCGGAGCTCTGGCGGACGATGGTCGGCGAGTGGCCCAAGTACGACAGCTACCAGGAGAGCACCGAGCGCGAGATCCCGGTAGTCGTGCTCGAGCGCGCCGACTGACGCTTTCGCTCCTCATGTAACGACCCGGACTCGCCGGGCTCGGTGATAGAAAACCGGGCCGTGGCGATGTTCCTGGTGATCCTCCGTCGCGACGGGCCCGAGTGGGACCGCTCGCAGCCGATCGAGGGACAGACGCTCTGGCCCGAGCACGCCGAGTTCATGGACGCGCTCGTCGACGACGGTTTCATGGTCCTGGGCGGCCCGCTCGCCGACGAGGTCCGGGTCGCCCACGCCGTGGAGGCCGAGTCGGAGGCCGCGGTCCGCGCCCGGCTCGCCACCGACCCCTGGAGCGAGAGCCACCTCGTCGTCGGCTCGATCGAGCCCTGGACGATCCGCCTCGACGCCCGCGAGGGCGCCTGAGATGTACGACTTCCTGCTCTTCGTCCACGTGCTCTCGGCCTTCTGCCTGATGGCGGTCGTGGTCATGTACACGGCGTGGGCGCTGCACGCGCCCGCCCCGCCGCGACTGGTGCTGCTCGCCGAGATCCTGTGGGGCATCGGCGGCGCCGGGACGCTGATCTTCGGCGTCTGGCTGGTCTTCAACGTCGACGGCTACGGGATCCTCGACGGCTGGATCATCACCGCGCTCGTGCTCTGGGCCCTTTCGGCGGAGGCCCACCGCCGCGCCTACACGGCGATCCGCCCCACCGCCGGGATCGACGGCGCCGTCATCGCGCCCGACGACGTGGCGATGGCGCGCTGGAGCGCGATCCGGGCGCTGCTGGTGCTGCTGCTGCTGTTCGTGATGATCTTCAAGCCGGGGGCCTGAGGTGAGCGCCCTCGCCTTCGTGCGGCCGGACAGCTGGGACTTCCCGCTGTTCTTGCACGTGCTCGGCGCGATGGTGATGGTCGGGGCGCTCGTGCTGGCGCTCGGCTACCTCGCGAGCGCCTGGCGCGGCCAGTCGGCCGAGTCGCTGCGGGTCGGGTTCCGCGTGCTGCTCTACGGCGCCTTCCCCGCCTACATCGTGATGCGCGTGGCCGCGCAGTGGATCTACTCGAAGGAGGGCCTCGACGACCTGCCCACCGACCCGTCCTGGGTCGGGATCGGCTTCAGCATCGCGGACGGCGGCCTGCTCTTCCTGCTGATCGCGACGATCGTCGCCGGCGTCGGCGCACGGCGGGCGCGCACCGCGACGGCCGGCGAGGGCGGCACGACCACCGGCACGACGAGCGTGCGCGTCGCCGCCGTCCTCACCGGGCTGCTGATCGTCGCCTACGTCGTCGCCCTCTGGGCGATGACCGCCAAGCCGCTCTAGGGCCGCCTGGCCCGGTTTGCAAGGCTTCGGCGACCCGAGCCGAAGGAGCACCAGATGAGCGACGAGCCGCCGACGCGGCAGATGCCGGCGAACCAGACGACGACCACCGACGGCGCCCGCGCCGGGCAGCGCCTGGCCGCCCTGCTCGACCTCCAGCGCGTCGCGCTGGCCCTGATCGCGCTGGTGATCATCGTCGGGATCGTCGCGATCGCGTTCCACGACGACTCGCAGGGCGCGGCGACCGTGCTCGGGGTCGTGATCCCGGCACTGACCGCGGCGATCGGGCTGACCGCCGGCATTTCGGCCGGTGAGCGCAGCGGCGACGCGAAGGCGGGCGAGGCGACCAAGCGCGAGCGCGAGCGGATCCAGGGGATGATCCAGCCGCTGGCCGACACCCTCAGCGCCCGCACCAACGAGGTCTGGGAGACGCTCGAGGCCGCGAGCACGACGGCGCCGGGCGAGACCGAGCGCGTGATCTCGGTTCAGCCCGACGAGGGCGCGGCCACCGAGGTCCGCTGGGACGGCGAGGTGATGAACGCCATCCAGGCCGACGTCGGCAGGCTCCAGGGGCTGGCCGACGGGCTCGCGCCCGACGAGCCGGCGGCCTGAGCCGAGTCAGCCCGCCAGGTCGCGCACGCCGAGCGGGTAGACGTCGGCGATCACGTACGCCTGCACGTGCGCCGGGAGCGTTGTGCCCGCCGGGATCCGCAGGTGGACCTCGCTGATGTTGCCCTTGGCGTCGGTGGCCGGCGACGTCAGCGCGCGGTAGTCGAGGCTCACCGGCTCGCCGGTGTCGGCGTCCACGAGCAGGATCGATGCCATGTGCTTGCCCGCCCGGTAGCGGGTGCCCTTGTCGAGCCGCAGCTGGGCGACCGCCTCGCCGTCGGCGACCGCGGTCGGCGCCTGCAGGGTCACGTCGCCCGCGCGCACGCCCTTCGGCTTCAGGTTCGCGGTGCCGTGCTTGTCGTAGCCGTCGCTGAGGAAGGTGCCGTAGGCGGCGAGCGTGTCGTCCGGATTGCAGACGCCCGCGATGTAGAGGTAGACCGAGTAGTTGGGGACCGAGGCGCAGCTGACCTGCCCGTAGACGCTCGCCCCCGGCGCGAAGCGCCCGTCGGAGCCGAGCTCGCCGCGGAAGTCGAGGCTGCGGATCGGCACCGGGCCGAAGCTGAATTGCAGGTTCACCTGGCTCGCGTTCAGCATGATCTCGTCGCCGCGATAGGTGCCCGAGAGCGGGAAGGCGAAGTTGCCCTTCGGGTCGGCCTCCGGGACGCCGTTGCGCCCCGGGCGCGCCGCGATCACCCAGAGCAGGACGTGCCCCCCGCCCTTGGCCAGCGTGCCGGCGATCAGGTCGTAGGAGTCGAAGCCGATCTGGTTGACGCTCGGCAGCAGCGACGGCAGCGGTAGCGCCAGGCGGCTGAGCTCGAGCGCGCCCACCCGCTTGCTCCCGACCGACAGCGGCAGCTTGCCGTGGCCCGCGGCCGCGGTGTGGAAGCGCAGCGTGTTGTCGAAGCCGCCCGCGTCCGGCGGCGCGGCCCAGTTGCCGTGCACCCGCACGCGGTAGTCGGTGTCCGGGTCGAGCAGGCCGTCGGGCCGGATGAACAGGTAGTGCCCGTCGCCGGAGAGCTGGGTCTGGAAGTCAAACGGCGGGTCGGAGCTCACCAGCGAGTCCGAGCTCGGCACGCCCAGCATGCGCGCGTTGACGGTCGAGCCGCCCTGCCGGACCACCAGCCGCGTGCCGAGCACGGTCGCGCCCGGGACCTTCTCCGAGTCGCCCTTCTTGGTCGTCCCGCCCGGGGTGACCGGGAAGACCTGGTCGAGGTCGTCCGGGTACTCCTGGCCGGGGTCGGTGTCGCAGCGGGCGTCGTCGTGCTTGCGGCAGTAGTCGTAGGGCACGAACCAGACCCGCCCGTGCTCGCCGCCGATGTAGACGCCGCGCTTGCCGAGCGCGGGCGAGCCGTTGAGGTCGTTGCGGTCGCGAAGCGCGGCGCCCTTCGGCGTCGTGTCGAACGACCACCGCCTGGCGCCGGTCGCGGCGTCGAGCGCGTAGAGCTTGCCGTTGGAGGAGCCGACGTAGACGATCTTGCCGTCGCCCTTCGGCGCACGGCCGAGCACCGGCGAGGAGCGCACCGGCTCGCCGGTCTCATAGCGCCAGATCAGGCTGCCGTCCGGGCCGCACCGCGTAGATCGTCCCGTCGGCCGACCCGATGTAGATGGCGGTGGTGTTGCCCTGCGCGTCGCTGGCGAGGGCGGCCGAGCTGTAGATGTGGGACGCGGTGGGAAAGCTCCAGCGCTCGACCCCGGTGTCCGGATCCAGCGCGTGCAGCTTGCCGTCGAAGGCGCCGACGTAGACCGTGCCGTCGGAGCCGAGCGCCGGCGACGAGGTCACGTAGCCGGCGAACGGCGTCTGCCAGCGCTCGTGGCCGTCCGGATCGAGCGAGAACGCGAACAGGTCCACCGAGCCCCAGTAGCTGTTGCCCTGCGCGTCGAAGGCCGGCGTCGTCCACACCGAGTTGCCACGCTGGTCGACCCAGCGCCGCTTCCCGCCGGGCGTCAGCGAGTACGCGCCGCCGCCCGTGTTGCCGACGAACAGGTCGCCGCTCGGCCCGTAGGCGACGTTGCCCTCCCACCAGTTGACGAGCTGCCCCGTCGCCGGCGTGAGGTCGGTGCGATAGCGCCAGCGGATCCGCTGCTTGTGCGAGAGCTTGCGGGTGTCGCCGCGCAGCTGGTAGAGCGTCTCGTCGCCGGAGCCGATCGTGATCGGGAACGAGCCGCCCTTGCCGCGGCGCTTGCCGAGCGCGGCGGCCGCGTCGATGATCCCGTCCGTCTTGAAGCGCCACGCCTGCTTGCCGTCCTTGCCGAGCGCGTAGAAGTTGCCGTCGGCCGAGCCGACGTAGACGGTGCCGTCGTCGCCGATCACCGGAGTCGAGAAGATCCCGCGCCCGGTCTTGAAGGCCCACGGCTGATCGCCGGAGCGATACCGCCCACGGATCGGGCTCTCCGCGGTGTTGCGCGAATCGCGCCGCATCTCCGGCCAGGGCGAGCCGGCCAGGACCGGGACGTCGTAGGCATAGCTGTGTCCGCGCGCCGGCGCGGCGACTGGAACGGCGAGGCTGAGCGCGATCGCGGCCGGCGCCGCGACTCCGATGATCCCCGCCCTGCTCATTGCGAAGACGCTACCTGGCAGAGTCGGGCGGCCGGGTGACTACCCTTGCGCGCGTGGCCATCCGCGACGACGTTGTGCAGGAGCTGACCGATCGAGGGAACCTCTCGAACTCCGGTGACCCGGGAGCTCTTTGGTGCGCCGTCAGCATCAGCAGCGTTTTGAACGCGCTGAGGGAGCGGGGTCTCGATGAGCCGGAAGCCCGCGATCTCGCGCTTGAGGCGCTCGACGAGCTGGGCGGGCGGGTCGAGACGCAGTCGATGCCTGGCGGTCTCGCCGCCACCAGACGAGCTGGGCGTAACAACCGCGTCGCCGAGGCTTGGTACGTGCCCCAGGACGCGGTTCGCAACTAGCGAGCGCCGGGTAGAGGAGCACGGATGCCGGCTTGGGTACTGCAAGCACTGACCGCAGCGAGGAAGGTCCCGTGGCGCAAGGTCCTGGCGGCGATCGTCTGGCTCTCGACGCAGGGGCGGCAGTACTGGGATCGCCTTACCCCGGACGAACGCCGGGAGGTGCGTGATCTGGCGCTCAAGTCGAAGGGAAAGCGGTCGAACCTCAGCAATACGGAGCAGGACCGCCTCGTAGTGCTATTTCAGAAGATCCGCCGTGACGCGGACGGCGGCATCGAGGCCGCCGCCTGACGCGAACCGCCGCGCGCCGCTACTGCTGCTTGATCCGGAAGCTCTCGCCCGTGTTCGGGTTGCGGAACTTGGCCTTGCGCGGCTTCAGCTGCCAGCCGCCCCCGAGGCGCCCGCTCGGCGACTGGAGGAACTTGGCGAACTGCTGTGACGCGCTCGGACAGCCCATGTTCTTGGCCGTGATCAGGTAGTTCCCGGCCGGGATCGGCAGCGAGCCGATGCGGTCGTTGTGGAGCACCTTGAAGGTCGGGCACTTGGTGCGGTTGCCACCGCCGCCGCCTCCTCCGCCGCCGCCACCGCCGCCGCGGAACTTGGCGACGCTGAAGGCGAGGCCCGTGGCGCGGGTGCCCTTGCGGAAGCGGGCCTTGTTCACGTTGAGGCGCCAGCGGTTGGGGAGGTCGCCGGCCGGGCGGCGCAGGAACCTGGCGAACAGCTTCGAGGACTTCTGGCAGCTGAGCGTCTGCTCGGTGAGCACGGTGATCACATAGCGGCCCGCCTTCAGCTTGAGCGCGCCGATCGAGTCGTCATGGAGCACGGTGAACGTGCCCGGGCACTGCGTCGAGCTGCCCTTGGCTGCCGCCTGAGCGCCCGCCGGTGCCAGCGACACGCAGGCGATGGCCGTCGCCGCAGCGATCAACCCCCAGCGTCCCTTGCGTGCGAGTCCATTCGCGTCCGCAGACCGATCCATGTGTTCCTCCCGCGCTTCGTGCGTCGACTGTGTGGCGGACCCTACAACCCGCCAAGGCGCGATCGGTTGCGGCGAGCAGTCCTAGCGGAGCCAGTTCTCCTCGGCGTTGCGCAGCGCGAACGCCCGGTTACGCGCGGCGAGCGCCCTGCGCATCCGCTCCGCCTCGCGCTGGAGTTCGTGCTGGCGTAGCGGCCGCTGCGGTGCCGTGATGGTCTCGATCCGGGCGGCCGTCCCAGTCGCCATATCCCTCATGGACTGCCCCTTTCGTGGGTCCCCGATTGCCGAGCGCCCTTTCATTACCCACTCGCCGAGATTTAATCCCCCGAACGGGTGAGGGCGTGAGATAGTTGGCGCGTGCGGCGGCTCGGCCTCGTGATCTGCGTGCTTTTGGTCGCGATCGTCGTGCCAGGCGGCGCCGCCGCGAAGCCGAGCGGAGGCGGCTTCACCTCGTGCAGCGACGACCTCAGCCACGCCGGCTGGTACGACCTGCGGGCCCGGAACGTCGCCTGCCGGGTCGCGGCCAAGGTCGCCAACCACTTCATCCTGGTGGCGCACGCCGAGGACGACGGCTACAAGGGCTGGGCGTGCGCCAACACCCAGCGCGCCGACGACCCGATCCAGAACGCCTGCAAGCGCCGCAAGCACGGGCGCAAGCAGAAGCTCAAGTTCCAGTTCGCCGGCTGACCGGCTAGCGGCTGAGCTCCTCGCGCGCCTCGACGGCGCGGTCCGTGGCGGCCTCCAGGCCGTCGGTGCTCTCGTCCACCACGCCCGGCTCCTCGGCCGCCGTGGCCCGCTTCTGCGGCTTCGCTGCCGGCTTTGCGGGCTTCTTGGCCGCCACCGCAGGCTTCTTGGCCGCCGGCTTCTTCGCGGCGGGCTTGCGCGTCTTCGCGGCCGCGGGCTTGCGCTTCGGCGCCGGCTTCGGGGGCTCGGGCGGGGTCGGCTCGGCGTCGCGGTCGTCGCCACCGCGGCCCGGGAGCGCGCGCTCGAGCAACCCGAGCGGCACGCGGACCAGGCTCAGGGCGAAGTTCGCGACCGTCTTCGGCAGGTCGGTAAGGCTCATCTGTGCTTCCTCCTCGTCATGGCTGAGCGAGAGAGGTACCCGTCAGCCGCCGCGAATCACCTTAGTGCTCTTTGCGGCCTGCTCGACCTGGCTGCGGCAGAACGGCGGGTTGAGCCACTGCTTGTTCGAGAACATGCGGGTTTGATCGGCGTAGTGCTTGGAATTCGGGTTCGCCGACTCCGAGTAGGTGAGGATCGTGCGGTCCTTCACGCACTTCTTGCCGCCCTTGTCGAAGCCGGCGACCATGATGAAGCTCGAGCCGTCGGTGACGTCCGGGTAGCCGGCCGGGGGCTGCCAGCGGTCGGTGATCACGTTGAAGGCGCCCTGGCTGTCGGGGCCGCCGTGGATCGGGATGTTCTCGGCCCCGCGCGGCTCGTACTGGTACTGGCCGAGCGGGGCGTCGAAGGGGATCCCGGCGTCGCTCAGGTCGGTGACCGCGTCGGCGAGGGCCGTGCCGACGGCGGGGTCGGCGGTGTCGAGCCCCGACGGCGTGTTGACCGGGTCGCTCACGTCGAACGGCGTCGTGTACGGCGGATCGCCGAGGTTGGACATGAACCGGCGGAAGAGGATCGCGCCGGTGCTGTCGAGGTTCTGCTTGGAGTCGAAGCCGTCCAGCGCCGGGCAGGCGTCGCTGACGTTGACCGCGGCGCCGTCGGAGTTGACGAGCGCCGGATGGGAGTGGCAGAAGGAGGCGAGCGTGGAACGGAAGAGCTCCGCGCCGTAGAGGCGGTCGTTGAACTCGATCCGGCGCAGCTTGTTCAGGTTGAACTTGTCGCCGGCGAACCCGTCGGTGCCGGCGAGCCGCTGCTGGAGCATGGTCAGGCCGAGCCTCGTGCGCAGCGTCCTCGGCGTGCCCTCGTCGCCGATGATCCGGGCGAAGCCCTCCAGCGGCTGGCGCGGGGTTCGTGAGCCAGTAGGAGTCGTTGGAATTGGCGACGTAGTCGCGGCGGAACATCGTCGGCAGGCTCGAGGGCCCGAAGATCCCGGGCACGACCGAGTCCGAGTCCGTGCCGGGCGCGCAAGCCGTGCGCGAGCCGTCGAGGATCGGCAGCCCGAGGGCCGGGAAGGTCAGCGCCCCGAGCGGCGCCTGGCAGTCGCCGGTCGCCTTCGAGTTGGGAACGTTCGGGATCGACCCGATGTCGGCGTAGAGCGCCTTGCCGCGCGAGTCCGAGGCCATCGTGTTGACCCACGGGATGCCCTCGTACTTCTTCAGCACGTCGAGCAGCTCGTCGGTCGACTCGGCGCGGTTGGTGTCGAGGAAGTGGTTGACGTAGCGCAGGTTGTCCGCGTTGGCGTCGTACATCGCGTACGCGGTCGTCGGCGTCCAGTCGAACAGCGACTGGCCCTGGAGGGTCGTGAACACCGGCCCGTAGCGGGTCGTGTAGAGCGTCCGCGTGACCGGGGCCAGCGAGCCGTCGGGCTGCTTGACCTGGACGGTGACGTCCGTCGCCTGCATCTTCTCCGGCTGGCCGTCGACGAGGTAGCTCGTCGGGTCGCCGGGCACGAGGGTGAGCTGGATCGGCACGAAGCGGAAGGCCGTCGAGACCGTGTGCGTCCACGCGAGGTGGGCGGTGTGGCCGATGTTGATCACCGGGACGCCGAAGAGGCTGGCGCCGGAGACGTTGATCTTGCCCGGGACGACGAGGTGGGACTGGTAGAAGCGCTCGGAGCCCTGCCAGGGGAAGTGCGGGTTGCCCAGCACCATGCCGCTGCCGTTCTCGGTCGCGTCGCTGCCGATGCCCCAGCCGTTCGAGCCGGTGTCCGCGTTAGCGGCGTCGAGCGCCGAGCCGAGCGCGGCGACGTCGCCGGGCGTCGCCTGAGGCCGCGGGGGCCTTGGCGGCGGCCTGGCGGCTGCGCGTCGGCGATCCCGTCCTCCGCCACCTGGCCCGAGGCGAGCTGGCCGAGCTGGTAGAAGCGGCGCCAGACGTCGGCGGTGGTGATGTCGCGGACCCACGGCGCGCCGGCGCAGTTCGGGTCCGAGAGGTTGTCGACGCCGGTCTTGTCCAGGTAGCGGTTGTAGCCGGCGACGTAGCCCTTGACCGTCTGCTTGACCTTCTTCTTCGGGCCTACCGGCGGCGGCTCGGCGCGCACCTTGTCGATGATCCCGACGTCCTTGATCCGCTCGTAGAAGAGGTCGCTATCGAGGTTCGAGTAGCCCTCGGGCGAGCGGGCGTTGGGGCCGAAGAACCTCGAGCGCTCGGCGTCCGACGTCACGTAGGACTCGGCCATCGTGCAGATGTTGTCTTCGGCGAACGCGTAGCCGTAGCCAAAGCCGAGGCCCTTGAAGGTGTCGGCGCGGATCGTCGGGATCCCGCCCTTGCTGCGGATGATCTCCGCCTTCAGCTTTGCCTCGGCCCCACTGGCGAATAGCGCTGCGATACCGACTACCGCCAGCCAAACCAGGAGCGCCTGCCCACGCTGCCTCTCCATGCCCTGCGAATCCTAGTTCTGTGCGTGTCGTCACACAAGCGAAGTCCTTGCTCCGTTTTAACGGAGTTCTTACTCCGGTTCTGATACCTTGCCAAACATGAAACGGAGCCTTAACTCTCACTTGTCCTCTGTGAACCCCTGGCTGACGCTCGTGGTCGTCTGTTTCGCGCAGTTCATGGTCGTCCTCGACGCCACCGTCGTGAACGTCGCGCTGCCGTCGATCCAGACCGACCTCGGCTTCTCCGACTCCTCGCTGCAGTGGGTCGTCAACGGCTACACGCTGATGTTCGGCGGCTTTCTGCTCCTGGGCGGGCGCATGGCCGATTTGATCGGCCGGCGGCGGCTGTTCGTGGCGGGAACGGCGATCTTCGCGTTCGCATCCCTGCTCAACGGACTGGCGACTTCGGACACGATGTTGATCGGCGCACGGGCCCTCCAGGGCTTCGGAGCCGCGTTGGTCTCTCCCGCGGCGCTGTCCATCATCACCACGACCTTCCGCGAGGGCGAGCAGCGCACGAAGGCGCTCGCCGTCTGGGGCGCGATCGCCGCGGGTGGCGCCGCCGTGGGGCTGCTGCTCGGAGGCATCCTGACCCAGTACCTCTCCTGGGAGTGGATCTTCTTCGTCAACGTGCCGATCGGTGTCGCCGTGATCGCGGCCGCCTTCCGTCTCGTGCCCGAGTCGCGCAACGAGGCCCAGGTTCGCCACTTCGACGCCGCCGGGGCGATCACCGTCACCTCCGGGCTGATCGTGCTCGTCTACGCCATCGTCAAGTCGATCGACTGGGGCTGGGGTTCGGCCTCGACCCTGGGCCTGATCGCGGTCGCCGGGGCGCTGCTCGCCGCCTTCGTCGCGATCGAGCAGCGCTCGCACGCGCCGCTCGTGCGCCTCGACCTGTTCAAGCTGCGCTCGCTGGCCACGGCCAACGGCGTGATGCTGCTGGTCTTCTCCGGCATGTTCGCGATGTTCTTCTTCTGCACCCTGTACCTGCAGAAGGTCCTCGGCTACTCGGCGCTTGAGACCGGGGTCGCGTTCCTGCCGGTGAGCGTCGGCATCGTCATCGGCTCGGTCCTCGCGCAGCAGCTGATCGGGCGCCTGGGCACCAAGCGGGTGCTCGCGACCGGAACGACGCTGGCAGCGGCCGGGCTCGCGACGCTCGCGGCGACCACATCGGTCGACGGCACCTATCTCGAGCTGCTCGCGGCGCTGGCACCGCTGTCGATCGGGATGGGGCTGACGTTCGTGCCGATGACCCTGGTCGCGACGACGAACGTCGCCAAGGAGGACGCCGGGCTCGCCTCGGGCGTCTTCAACACCTCGCAGCAGGTGGGCGGGGCGCTCGGGCTCGCGGTGCTCTCGACGTTCGCCAACGACCGCACCGCGAGCGCGCTCGCGGACGGGGCGCAGCAGAGCGCGGCGCTGGTTGACGGGTTCCAGATCGCGTTCGTGATCGCGGCCGGGCTTGTGGCCACCGGCGCGGTCGTGGCGACGACCCTGCTGCGACGCCGCGACGTCGCGCGGATCGACGCGGGCGACGTGGACCTGGCCGCAGCGGCCGCCTAGGCCGGTGGAGCCGCTCGCGATGGCGCATACAATCGAGGACATGGCGACGACCGAGGCCAGCGCCCGGGAGCTCCGCGCCGATGCCCAGCGCAATCGCGAGCGGATCGTCGCCGCGGCCGTCGAGGTCTTCGCCGAGCGCGGCCTCGACGCCTCGACGGCGGAGATCGCCCAGCGGGCCGGCGTCGGCGAGGCGACCCTGTTCCGTCGCTTTCCGTCCAAGGACGCGTTGATCCAGGCGATCGTCGAAACTCAGATGGTGGCGGTGATCGAGATCGCCACCGACTGCCTCGAGGACCCTGATCCCGGCCAGGGCCTCGAGCGCTTCCTCACCGAGATGGTCGAGCACACCGTTGCCGACCGTGGGGTGCTGGAGGCGGCCAAGGACGCCTGCGTCGTTTCGGCGGGCCTCGCGGACCACCGGCGCCAGATCGTCAACCTGATGACGGCGCTGGTCAAGCGCGCCCAGGAGGTGGGCGCTGTTCGCTCCGACCTCGCCGGGCAGGACCTCGGGCTGCTGATCGGCTGCGCGGCCGGCGCGGCGGAGGTGCCGTTCCCCGGCCTGCGCGAGGACCTCTGGAAGCGCTACCTGCAGATCATCCTGGACGGCCTGCGCCCCGAGGGCGCGACCAAGCTCCGGCCCGGACCGCCGGCGCGGCGGCTGTTCGAGAACCCCGAGCGCGGCTAGCTCAGCCGAGCGGCGAGCGGCGGCGCACCGAGCGCCGAGTTAGTGGCGCGATGGCGACGGAAAGTCGGCGCTCGGTGTGCTCAACCGGGCGGCTCAGCCGAGCGGCGCGCTGGAGTTCGCGTACGGCTGGTAGGTCCGGCACGGTTCGCCGCGCAGGCCCGGGCAGGGCGGCAGGCCGGTCGGCACGTCGACGCCGCTGACGACCGGCAGGAGCAGCTTCGAGGGCATCGAGTCCGTGTGCGCGATCTGGACCTTCGCCTGGGGCTTCGGCTTCGCGTCCGCGAACGCCCACACCGGCTGGTCGCCGCCCACGGCGCTCACGGTCACGCGGATCCGCGACCCGGTCCGGTAGGCGTGACCCTGGTAGTAGAGCGGGATCGTCACCTTGGTCCACTTGCTCGGCGACAGGCCCTTCTTGTCCTTCTTCTTGAGGCTGAGGACGGGCGCGAGCTTCGTCGACTTCTTGCGGTCGAGCTTGGCGAGGTCGCCGCGCACCCAGCCGCTCTGCACGAAGGTCTCGATGCCGTCGGGGCGGACCTCGGAGACGGTCGCCTGGAGGTCCACGCGCTTCTTCTGCGAGCGGACCCAGGCCGTCAGCGCGCCGCCGCCGACCACCGTCGTGTTGGCGCTCAGCGGGTCGCTCACGTAGCTCGCCGCCGTCCCGGCCGGGGTCTGCGTCCAGTCATACGGGGGCGTCGCCGTCCAGAGGCCGTTTGTGCCACCGCCCGTGTTGCCGCTGAAGTCCGTCGGCGGGCGGGCCGTCGGGCTGGCCGCGAACTTGTCCTTGCCGCCGCCCTTCGGGGCCTTCGAGGACAGTGCCCCGTCGCCGTCGAGGAAGAACGAGCGCCCCTTCGTCCCGGGGATCGGCCACTTGGAAAACGACTGCTCGAACCCGGGCTGCGGGTTGCCGGCGACGGCGCTGCCGGCGCCGTTGTCGAACAGGACCCGGACCGAGGGCAGGGCCTCGAAGGCCGCGAGGGCCGAGGCGTAATCCGGCTCGTGCTGGATCGGGTCATCGGGCAGGGTGACCCCGTGGACTCCGAGCGCAGCGTCGTAGACGATTGGCGCCGCCGCCTGCTGCGCCGGGTTTAGCTGCGGTTTTCGCTGCGCGACGTACAGCGTCATGAAGTCGTACCAGCGGTTGAAGGTCGCCGGGTCGAGCGAGTCCGTGTGGACGCCGTTCGTGAACGTGAACCACTTGTGCTTGGTCCCCGTGAACGCCCCGGCCAGCGTCGGGCAGTGGCCGCCGGTCTGCTCGTCGGTCCACTGGCAGGCCATGAAGACGGGCACGTTGATCTTGTGGACGAAGGTCAGCGGCGACAGCGGGTCGGCGACCTTCGCCTTGTAGTACTGGTTGCGCTGGATCTTGGCGAGCAGGTTGACCGCCTCCGGGTGGAGCTCCTGGTTTGCCTTGCAGACCTCGTCGCCCTCCTGGATCCGCTTGTAGGCCCAGGCCTGGCCGGTGTCGGGGCCGGCGGGCTGCGAGTCGTCGACGCGGTCCATCGCCCACTGCAGCGCGAAGCCGGTGTTGAGGACTCCGCCCGGATAGAGCGTGGTCTGGGTCTGGTCGATCACCGACAGCGGCGCGATCGCGGCGAGGTGCGGCGGCCGCGTCTCGCCGACGAAGAGCTGGCTGATGCCGCCGTAGGAGACCCCCGCCATCCCGACCTTCCCGTTGAGCACCCACGGCTGACGGGCGACGGTCTCGATGACGTCGTAGCCGTCGAGGCCCTGCAGGGGCTCGAAGAAGTCGAAGGCCCCGCCCGAGCAGCCGGTGCCGCGCATGTTGACGTCGACGACCGCGAAGCCGAGCAGCGAGAGGATCTGCTCGATCGAGCTCTCGCCCCCGCTCGGGTCGGCGTAGCCGTAGCCGGAGTACTCGATCAGCGTCGGATAAGGGCCAGCGTCCTGCGGTCCGGGCAGATAGGTGTTGATCGCAAGCTCGGTGCCGTCGCGGGTCCTCAGGTAGCCGTAGCCGGACCCGATCTGCTGGTTGTAGATGTCGGTGCTCGGCGGCTTGCCCTTGTCCGTCAGCACGCGGATCAGGGACGAGTGCGGGCCGCCGTTGCCCTTGCGCACCCTGTAGCGGTCGCCCGGGTCCACCTTGCGGAACACGATCCCTCCGAGCGGCCCCGCGGCCTTGCGCTCGACCTTGTGGCCGTGTCCGTCGACCAGGGTGAGCTTCTCCCCCGGCGACGCGCCGGTGACCCACACCTGCTCGGCGCTCCCCCGGGCGGTGAAGGTCGCGCCCTGAGCGCTCGCGCTGGCCGGGATCGCCAACGCCACAGCCGTCGCCACGGCGAACCCGAGCACGTCCCTGCCTCTCACAGCACGGAAGCGTACTGGTCGAAAGCGGCCCGGGCGCGGTCTAGGTCGGGATGGTTCTCGACCAGCTCGAGGCGGCCGTCGCGCCAGCGCCCGATGCCGCCGTAGTGAAATGGCACCGGCGTCCCACTCGAACGACCGCTCACCGTCTGCAGCACCACCGTCAGCGTCCAGTCGCCGCGCTGCTCGACCTCTTCGATCTCGATCGTCGAATCCGGGAAGGTCGTCATCCACTCGTCGAAGAAGCGCCGGATGGCGGCGTGGCCGGTCGAGACCGCGCGGTCCGGGACCCCGAACGGGGTCATGTCCCAGACGGCGTCCTCGTGAAAGAGAGCGAGCATCTCGTCGATGCGCCGCTCGTTCCACAGCTCGAAGCCACGCCGCGCGCGGTCGGCGTTCGTCCGCTCTGACTCGGTCACGCCTGCCCGCGGCCGACGCTCACGTCCATGCCCTCGCGGCGCAGCTCGACGGCCATCAGCTCGCCGAGGTCCGAGCCGCCGACCCACGGGAGGTTGAGGCGCTTGCCGAGCCGGTAGCTCCAGGCGACCGGGAACGGGATCGGGACGTCGCGCTCGAAGCGGTGGCTCGTGCCGTCCTCGCCCTCGAGCTCGAGCACGACCGTGGACTCGGGATTGAAGATCCCGCTCGGGTCGCCGACGTCGACCAGGCGGGCCTGCTGGATGTCGCCGGACACGAACCGGCGCGCGTCGTCGACGATCCCGCGCACCTTGTGGTAGCCGCGGCGAATGCCGAGCAGGGTCGTAATCCCGAACGCGACCAGCACGAGCACGACGGCGACGGGCGTGCTCGAGCTGTCGGTCGCCACGACGAGGATCACCGCCGCGGCGATGCACGCGATGCTGAGCAGGCTCAGCGTGCGGACGATCAACGGCGCGCCCTCGGTGGCTGCGCGGTGCGCCGCAACCGGCGGGCGAACGCGCCGACCGCGCCCTGGCCGTCACCGGCGCGCGCCGCGGGCGGCTCGGGCGACATCTCCACCTGCCCGGCGAAGCGCGGCGCGTAGAGCGACACCGGCTCGGCGACGCCCTTGAGCTCGGCCTTGCCGCGGCTGTCCACCTCGAACTCGTGCGAGAGCCGCGTCCAGGTCTCACCGGTGATCAGGATCGTGTCGCCGGTCTCGCGGGTATGGGCCTCGACCCGGGCCGCGACGTTCACCGCGTCCCCGATGACCGAGAAGTTGAGCCTCCCCGCGCCGCCGATCGCGCCCGCGATCACGTTGCCGCTGTTGACGCCCACCCCCACCCGCAGCTCGCCGGCCGCGCCGCGCTCGTTGACGGCCGTGCCGATCTCGCACGCGGCGCGCACCGCCCGGTCGGCGTGGTCGGCGAACGGCTCCGGGGCGCCGAAGACGGCGATCAGCCCGTCGCCCTCGAACTTGTCGATGTGCCCGCCGTGCGCGGCGATGATCGGGACGATCACCTCGAACAACGCGTTGAGCGACGCGACGACCTCCTGCGGGGTGGCGTCCGACGCGAACTCGGTGAACGCCCGCACGTCGCAGAAGAGGATCGAGACCTCGACCTCGACCCCCTCCTCGCTGAACCCCTCGGACAGGATGTAGTCGGCGACCTCGCGGTCGAGGTAGGTGCCGAACGCCTCGCGCAGGCGCTCGCGCTCCGCGAGGCCCTCGACCATCTGGTTGAAGCTCGCGGCCAGCTCGCCGAGCTCGTCTCCGGTCGTCACCGGGACCGCGACGTCGTAGTCGCCCCGGCCGATCCGCTCGACCGCAAGCGAGAGATCGCGCAGCGGTCGCAGGATCGACTTCGACAGCAGCACCGTGAGCTCGAGCGAGATCGTGGTCGACACGAGCAGCGCGACGAGCACGTCGAGGCCGAGGTTGGAGCTGCCGCCGCCGTTCGAGGTGAGCGCGGCGACGACCAGGCCGGTGATCAGGTTGATCATCGGCAGGGCGACCAGCAGCCGGGTGCGCAGCGAGACCGCCCAGAAACCCGTTCGCAGCCGCGGCGCCAGGTTCGAGTTGATGTCGAGCAGCACCGGGCGCATCCCGGTCTCGACCGCGAGGTAGTGCAGGATCGCCGAGTAGCCCATCGCCACCGCGGCCCCGGCGAGCAACGGGAAGATCGCCAGCGCCGGCAGGTCGAGGATCAGGATCCCCGCGACGCAGGTCGGCAGCACCGAGACCAGCACCGGGATCGGCAGGTCGCGCTTCAACAGCATGATCGGCAGCCCGATCGCCGCCGACCAGGCGCGCTCCGTCGCCGGCTCGTCGCGCGACCCGTCGATCCAGTCGGAGATCGGCCGGATCTGGCCCGAGACCCGCCACAGGGAGGTGAGGATCGCCGCCTCGGTGAGCACGAGCGCGATCCCGAGCACGGTCAGGTATTCGTGCGTGTCGCCGTCGAAGTAGAAGGTGAACAGGGCGAGCGTGCCGCCCACGATGAGCAGCGCGGTCTGCAGCTCCACGGCCATGAACGCGAGCGGATACCGGCGCCCGAGCCGCTTGTAGAAGAAGGTGAGCACACCCGCGCCCATGGGCCGGATTGTCCCATTCCAAAGCGGATCCGTGTGTGAGAGGCGCGCCCGGGGCGCGGCGGGCCACGGGCGGCGCTCAAGGTCTCCCGCGCGACTCCCGATGAGACTCCTGTGGAGCGCCCGCTGCTGCCCGCATACGCCGCCAACGGAGGCTTTCCGGAGCCGCCCGTCGGTGGCCGAGTCCATGTCGTCGCCGCCCGGCATCCCGCCTGCGGCGAGTCGACGCGCATCAGGCTGCCCGCAACCGTGCCGTCGCGCGCCGTCCACCACCTGCACTGCTCGGGCTGCGGCCACGACTTCGACGTCCTCGCGGTCGCCGAGCTCGGCATCGAGGACCCGCGCACGGCGCCGGCCCGCCGGCCCGCGCCGGCGGCCGCCACCGCCCGGACGACTTCACGCGCGAAGCTCCGCCGGCCGAGCCTGCGCGTCCCTCGGATTCGCCGTCCCGCGGCGTTGCCTCCGCGGGTCCCGATCTCGAAGCCGAAGCGCGCGAGCGGGCTCGGCATGCCCAAGCTGCACGTCGACCCCCAGAGTCTGAGCTGGAAGCTCCTCAGCATCCCGGTCGCCGCGGTTCTCGTCATCGTCGCCCTGCTGGCGCTGCGCGGCGGCGGCGACTCGCCGGCCCATGACGCGACGGCGTCGGCGGCCACGACCCAGCACCAGGGCAAGGACCATCACAACGGCGCCGGCCACAAGCACTCGAACGGCGCCCACAACGGCCACGGCTCCGCCGCCAAGGACGCGCACCTGGTCGCCGGCGTCTCCTACTCGTTCGCGCTGCCCGCGGGCTGGGAGCGGATCGACCCGCCGTCGGGCGCGACCTACGCCGCCCAGGCGAAGGACGGCGGCGCCGACGCCACGCTGTGGATCACGGACGACCCGAAGCTCGACTTCCCCACGTTCGTCTCCCAGTCGCTGAGCCAGCTCGAGGCGCTCGCCGGCTCCGCGCAGGTCGTCGACCGGGTCCCGGCTCCGACCGCCGAGGACACGATCGTGCGCCTCGCCGCCGACGCCCCGGAGGGCGAGCCGAGCTACGAGGTCACCCTGCGAGTCGCCGGGCCCTACCGCTACTACCTGGCGACGAGCGTCGACCCCGACGCCTCGAAGAAGGCAAGCGACGGGGCCGACCTGATCGCCGGATCGTTTACGCCCGACCTGGGGGGATAGGATCGTGGTCGGAAGGAGACGTACCGTGTTGCTTGCCTTGCTCGCGCTGGCTGCACCGTTGCCGGCGTTCGCGATCTCAGATCAAGCTCTCAAGCCGATGAGCGCCGACCCCGGGCCCGCGGCCCTGTCGGTTTCCGCATCGCTCGATTCCTGCGGCGTGCTCACCGACAACGTCGTCTGCAAGCTCGACGTCTCGTTCAACCCGCTGCCGGACGCCGACAGCTACTCCGCCACGGTGACCGCCGCGGACGGCTCGGTGACCGACCTCGGCGACGTCGGCCCGGGCGGCGCCTCGCTGTGGGTCCCTTACGTTGGCGCGGGCACCTACAGCGTGAAGATCACCGCCTACGGCGAGCCGACGAAGCCGCACGACCCGAACGGCCACGGGCCGGTCATCGCGACCGACGTGTCCGGCTCCTCCCCCTGGAAGGCGGCCAAGGACACGCCGAAGAAGAACGAGCCGAAGGACGAGGCCACCGCCTCGGCGACCGTGGACACGTCCGTGAGCGGCCGCACCACCGACCCGACCGCGCAGCAGAACACCGACGCGGACGGCGCCGCGACGAGCGAAGTCGCCCCCTCCTCGGAGACCACCACGACCTGCGAGACGACCCCGGCCCCGGCCCCGGACCCGCCCACCCCGCCGGACCCGCCGCAGCCCGACCTCGACCCGGACAACCCCGACGAGGACGGCGACGGGATCCCGGACGAGCAGGAGCAGGCCCAGTACCAGCAGGACCTGGCCGCGTACCAGGCTGCGCTCGCGGCGCAGGCGAACGCGCCGCCACCCGCGCCCACCTGCTGATCGCCCGCGGGCAACGCCGCTCGCCGGCCGCGAGCTAGGATCACGGCGATGCCGACCGCGACAGCCGAAGCGCTCTCCGACGCCGCCCGCGCGTTCGTCGACTCAGGCCCGCACCGCCTCCTGATCGGCGGCGAGCGCCCCGAGGCCGCCGACGGGCGCACGTTCGCAACCATCGACCCGGCGACGGGTGAGCCGATCTGCGAGGTCGCACACGCCGGTCCGGAGGACGTCTCCACGGCGGTGGCCGCGGCGCGCGCGGCCTTCGAGGGGCCGCTGCGCAAGGTCTCGGCCTCCAAGCGCGCCGGCCTGATGTACACGCTCGCCGAGCTGATCAAGGCCAACCTGGGCGAGCTCGCCGAGCTCGAGTCGCTCGACAACGGCAAGCCGCTCGCCGCCGCGAAGGGCGACCTCGCGTCCTCGGTCAACCACCTGCGCTACTACGCCGGCTGGCCGACGAAGATCGAGGGCGAGACGATCCCGGTCTCCGCCCGCGACGTGCTCTGCTACACGCTGCGCGAGCCGGTCGGCGTCTGCGCTCAGATCGTCCCCTGGAACTTCCCGATGCTGATGGCGATCTGGAAGATCGCCCCCGCCCTCGCCACGGGCTGCTCGATCGTGCTCAAGCCCGCCGAGCAGACGCCGCTGACGGCGCTGCGGCTCGGCGAGCTGACGCTGGAGGCGGGCTTCCCCGAGGGGACGCTCAACGTGCTCACCGGCGACGGCGAGACCGGCGCCGCGCTCGTCGACGACCCGGGCGTGGACAAGGTCGCCTTCACCGGCTCGACCGTGGTCGGGCGCGAGATCGGCGCCAAGTGCGGCCGGGCGCTCAAGGGGGTCACGCTCGAGCTCGGCGGCAAGAGCCCGAACATCGTGCTGCCCGACGCCGACCTCGAGAGCGCCGCCAAGGGCTCGTTTCTCGGGCTCTACGCGAACTCCGGCCAGGCCTGCAACGCCGCGTCGCGGCTGTTCGTGGAGGCCTCGATCTTCGACGAGATGGTCGAGCGTCTGGCCGCGTTCGCCAACGACGCGAAGGTCGGGCCGGGGCTCGACCCCGATTCGGAGTTCGGCCCCGTGGTCTCCGAGGAGCAGTACGGCCGCGTCACGGGCTACATCGACTCCGGCCTCTCCGAGGGCGCCGAGGCGGTGGCCGGCGGCAAGCCCGGCAACGGCAACGGCGGCTACTTCATCGACCCCACGCTCTTCACCGGCGTCGAGGACGGGATGAAGATCGCCCGCGAGGAGATCTTCGGCCCGGTGCTGGTCGCCCAGCCGTTCGAGGACCTCGAGGAGGTCGCGCGGCGGGCCAACGACACCGAGTACGGCCTCGCCGCGGGCCTGTGGACCCGGGACATCTCCAAGGCCCACAAGCTCGCGGGGCTGCTACGCGCCGGCTCGGTCTACATCAACACCTGGGGCGCCGGCGACCCGGCGGCGCCCTTCGGCGGCTACAAGGCGTCGGGGATCGGCCGCGAGAAGGGTCACCACAACCTCGACGCCTACCTGGAGACGAAGGCCGTCTTTACGCAGCTGTAGGGGCCTCGACGGGGACGTAGTTCTGCACGAGCCCGAAGCGCTGGGCGACTCGGACCGTGCCCTCCGGGTCGAAGTGAATCCCGTAGCGCTCAGTGAAGTCGGCCAGCTTGGCGGGGTCCGGCTCGCTGGTCAGCTCGCCCATCTCGCGGAACATGTGCTCGAACCCACCGGGAGCGATGATCTCGAGGATCCGGCACGGCCCGTCGCCGGCGTTCCAGAACGTGTGCCACTGGTCGCGGGGCTTGAAGACGAAGTCGCCCGGCTCCGCGTATACCTCGTCGTCCCCCAGCAGGGCGCCCAGCCGGCCCTCGAGGACGTACGAGTACTCGTCCTCGCGCGTGTGCATGTGCCAGGGAGCGGCCATCGTCCCCGGCGCGATCGGGTGCTCGACGATCGAGAAGCCGCCACCGGTCTCCTCGGACCACGCCATGAACCGAACGCCGACGCCGGGGAGCTGCACGGAGTAGCCGTCGTCCGGACCGATGTTCCGGGGGCCTTGGGTGTGGTCGTAACGCTTGAGCTGAGTGGTGTCGAACATGGCCTTGATCCTTTCGTTGAACAGCAGTGTTCAGCGAACCTAGCATATGGCCGGGCGATCTGTCAAGATTGATTGAACAGATATGTCTCGCGAATATAAAAAGCGCAAGCGGGCGGAGTCGGAGGAGGCGACCCGGCAGCGGATCGCCGCCGCGGCGGCCGAGCTGCACGAGCAAGTTGGGCCGGCGCAGACGACGTTCAGCGCCGTCGCCGAGCGAGCCGGCGTGCAGCGGGCAACCCTCTACCGCCACTTCCCCGACGAGGAGGCGCTGTTCCAGGCGTGCTCCGCGCACTGGAACGCCCGCAACGCGCCCCCCGACCCAACGCCGTGGACGGCGATCACGGATCCCGATGAGCGCCTACGCGCCGGCGCTCACCGAGATCTACGGCTGGTACGAGCGGGTCGAGCCGATGCTCGAGAAGCTCTACCGGGACGTCTCGGTCGTGCCGGCGCTCGCCCACCAGATGGAGCATGGCGCGGGCGCGTATCTCAACCACGTCACGGAGGTGCTCGCCGCCGGGCGCCCGCGGCGCAAGCGCGTACGCGCGGCGATCGGCCACGCCCTGGCCTTCGAAACATGGCGCTCGCTCGTGCGCGCGCAGGGTGTGTCGAGCAAGCAGGCGGTCGACCTGATGGCCGCGCTGGTCGCGGCCGCCTAGGCGCTGGCCGGCCGGCGGCGGTCGCCGCCCGCCGCCGTCATCTCGACGCGGAAGCGGCGCGAGGCGACGAACAGGCCGATGCCGGTCCAGATCAGCAGCGACCAGTAGTCGCTGGTGAAGCCGCTGCCCGTCGTCGCCGGGTCGAAGCAGCCGGTGAACGCGTCGACCAGATGGGCGACGGGGAAGATGTTCGCGACGTCCTGGATCCACTGCGGCGCGTCGCCGATCGGAAAGAACACGCCCGAGAGGAAGATCAGCGGGAACATCGTGATGTTCGAGACCGCCGGCGCCGACTCGGCCTTGCGGATGAAGCTGGCCATCGCGAGGCCGAGCGAGCTCATGCAGAGGCCGCCGAGGAGAACGGCGACCACGGCGGCCGGGATCAGCTGCGGCTCGATCGAGACGCCGAAGACGATCATCCCGACCACGATCAGAAGCAGCACGGAGCAGAAGCCGGTGGCGATCGCCGAGCACGCCCACGCGGCGACGAAGACGCCGGGGGGCAGCGGGGTGCCGACGACGCGCTTGATGATCCCGCGGTCGCGCGCCGTCGTGACGGCGAAGATGATCCCGGTGTAGCAGCCGGTGATGAGCGCGAAGACGCCGATCGACGGCGTGAAGTAGGTCGCGAACGAGACCTGCTCGCCCGTGGTCGTGCTGGTCACGTCGACGCCGCCGTTGACCGAGTTCAGCAGCACGAGGAGCAGGAGCGGGAAGACGAAGGTGAAGAAGGCCGCGCGCGGCGTGCGCAGCCAGATCAGCAGCCGGACCCGCGTCCACTGGACGAGCAGCGTGAGCCTGCGCGCCGGTGTCATCGGCCCTCCGCCTCGCCGGCGGTGAGCTCGAGGTAGACGTCCTCGAGCGTCGGTCGGACCACGGTCAGCCCCTGAAGCTCGATCCCCCGCTCCGCCGCCCAGCCGAGCAGCGGCGCCAAGGTGGCGGTCGGCGTGCTGGTGGTGAAGGCGATCGCGCCGTTGGCGGCGGCGCCGTCGGGCAGCGGCAGGTCGTCAGGCGTCGAAGCCCTCCGGGAGCCGGAAGGACACCTGGGCCTCGCGCTCGGCGGCCGTCAGCTCCGACGGCGGCCCGTTGGCGACGATCTGCCCGGCCGAGAGCACCGCGACGGTGTCGGCGAGCTGCTGCGCCTCCTCCATGTAGTGGGTGGTCAGCAGGATCGTCTTGCCCTCGGCGCGCAGGCGGCGGATCAGGTCCCACGAGCGGCGCCGGGCCTCGGGGTCGAAGCCGGTGGTCGGCTCGTCGAGATAGATCAGGTCGGGCTCGCCGACGACGCCCAGCGCCAGGTCCAGGCGCCGCTTCTGGCCGCCGGACAGCGTGACCACCCGGGCGTCGCGCTTCTCGGCCAGGCCGACCAGGTCGAGCAGCTCGTCGGTTGGGCGCCGGCGCGAGTACGCGGCGCCGTAGATCTCGATCGACTCGCGGACGGTGAGGTCGGGGTCGATGCCGCTCTCCTGCAGCACGATGCCGATCCGATCGCGCATCTCCGAGCGGTCGTCCTGCGGGTCCGAGCCGAGCACCTCGGCCTCGCCGGCCGTGCGGGTGCGATAGCCCTCGAGGATCTCGACGATGGTCGTCTTGCCGGCGCCGTTGGGGCCGAGCAGCCCGAAGACGGTCCCTCTCGGGATGTCGAAGTCGACTCCGGCGACCGCCTCGTGCTCGCCGTAGGACTTGCGCAGACCGCGGACCCGAATTACCGGATCCCCCCGATCCCCGGCCGCGCCATTGTCGCGCGCAGCCATCATCGTTTACAGAGTACGAGCTTACGCTAAGCGTTGTCTCAAGACTTCGAGAAACGCCGAACGTTCAGCAACCGGTCCGCCGCCGGAGCACGTCGAGGCTCTCCTGGAGCCCCTCGCGGGCCCGGCGCACGTCCTCCATCGGATCGGTGCCGAGCTCCTCGTGCTCGAGCGCGCGCTCGAGCAACATGTCTGTGGCGAAGATCGTGTTGCGAAGCTCGTGAGCGAGCAAGCGCACATCCACTTCATTCCCCGTCCCCACGGTCACCCTACGAGTCTATACCGGGGGAGGGATTCGAACCCTCACGTCCTTTCGGACAGCCGAGCTTAAATCGGCCGCGTCTTGCCAGTTCCGCCACCCCGGCGGGGGAAAGCCTAGCCCTCTTCATCTGGCCTTCATGCGCGTTGCCGATAATCCCGCTGCGCAACGAAGCCCCTGTTACGGTGTTCCTGGGGGTGGGAACGCGCGCATCTGTACATGGAGGCCTCGACCCTTACACATGCCAGCACCCGTGCCGGCCTTCTCGGCCGGCGCTCGCCGCTGCTCAAGCTGCAGGGCGATGCGCGGCTGGTCGCGATGATCCGCGCCGGCAACGACCACGCCTTCGAGGTCCTCTTCGAGCGCTACCACTCGCGGCTGCTCGCCTTCTGCCGCCACATGCTGCGCTCCGCCGAGGACGCCGAGGACGTGCTCCAGGAGGTCTTCGTCAAGGCTCACGCGGCGATGCTCGCCGACGAGCGTCCCATCAACGTCCGGCCGTGGCTCTACCGGATCTCGCGCAACCGCTGCCTCAACCACCTCCGCCGCCCGGTCCCCGAGGGCCAGGACTCGATGGACGTGATGGTCGGCGAGGGCGGCGTGACCACCGCCGAGCGGGTGCAGAAGCGCGAGGACTTCCGGGCGCTGATCGCCGACGTGCAGGATCTTCCCGAGACCCAGCGCACCGCGCTGCTCCTCCGCGAGATCGACGCGCTCTCCTACGAGGAGATCGCCGAGTCCATGGACACGACGATCCCGGCGGTCAAGTCGCTGCTGGTCCGCGCCCGCGTCTCGCTCGGCGAGGCCACCCACTCGCGCCAGCTGACCTGCGGCGAGGTGCAGCTCGAGCTCGCCGAGGCCGCCGAGGGCCTGCGCAAGGCCTCCGGCCCGGTCCGCCACCACGTCAAGCGCTGCGATCAGTGCCACGCCTTCCGCGGTGAGCTGCGCTCGAACGCCAAGGCGCTCGCCGCGCTCGCCCCGATCGGGCCGCTGGCGCTGATCGCGAAGACCTTGCTGGCAAAGCTCGGCTTTGGCGGCTCCGGGACCGCTGCCGGCGGCTCTGCCGCCGGAACCGGCGCCGCCGCCGGGGGCACGGCCGTTGCCGGGACCAGCGCTGCCGCCGCCGGATCCGGGGTCGCCGCCGCGGGCGGTCAGCACCGGCAGTGCGGCGCTCGGAGCCGGCAGCGCTGCTGCCGCGGGCGGTGGCGGGGCGGCCTTCGGCGGCATCGCGGCCGCCGGCGGGCTGACCAGCGCCATCGGCGCCAAGGCCGCTGCAACCGCTGCAACCGCGGCGCTGCTGACCGCGGGCGCGGTCGAGGTCCGCCACATCTACTCCGGTCGACCCGCCGACGAGGCCCGGTCGGCCGCCGCGATCGTCGCGCACCCGCCCGAGCGCGTCCGGCCCGCCAACCCCAACGGTGGCGTCCGCGCCAGCGACGAGCGCACCGCGGCCAAGCCCGAGACCAAGCCGGATCCCGAGGTGACCACCACCGCGACGGCCGCGACGCCGGCGCCGACCGAGACGCCCGCCGACCCGAGCTCCACAACCGAGACGCCCCCGGCCGCGCCGGCCGACGATCCGGCCGCCGACCAGGGCGTGGTCGGGCCCGCCGCCGGTGGCACGGGCGAGGACGACCCGGCCGACAGCGGCGCCAGCGACAGCGGCACCGCGACCGTCGTGCTGATCACCGAGCCGACGACAGCGACGACACCGCCGCCGCCGACGGACACGACGGCATCGCCGCCGCCCGTGGTCTCGCCGTCTCCGGTCGACCCGCCACCCACCACGACTCCCCCGGCGGATCCTCCCGCCGACCCGCCGGCCGATCCGCCCGCGGACCCGGCGCCGGATCCGGACCCGGATCCGAACCCCGCTCCCTGAGGCCCTAACTCGTTTCGGTCGTCCCGGTCGTTCCGGCCGGCACGCGGGTGACCGCCCGGGTTCCCGCCGGCGAGGTGGAGAGCTCGAACTCACCGCCGGCGGCCCGCACGCGCTCGTTCACCGAGGCGAGGCCGATGTGACCCTCCGCGAGCGCCTCGGCCGGGCGCCCTGACGCGATCCCGTGGCCGTCGTCGGCGATCACGAGCTCGACGCCGTCGCCCGTGTCGGCCAGCGAGAGCGAGACCTTGCTCGCCCCCGAGTGGCGGGCGGCGTTCGTCAGCAGCTCGCGCGAGACGGCCAGCACGAGCTCGTCCTCGCGCCCGAGCGCCTCGGGGTCGAGTCGGAGCTCGATCTCGAAGGCGCCCTGGCGAGCCGCCTGGCGCGCGACCGCGCCGACGGCCTGCTCGAGTCCGCCCTGCTCGAGCGTCACCGGGTGCAGCGCCAGCATCGCCTCGCGCAGGCGCGCGATCGCCGCCTCGACCACCTCGTGCGCGCGCTGCACCTGGGCCCGCCCCGGCGCGGCCTCGATCAGGTCCTGGTTCGCGGCGAGCAGGGTCTGCAGCGAGTCGTCGTGGATCAGCTGGGCGATCCGCCGCCGGCCCTGATCCTCGGCGGCCATCACCTGGTTGACGAGCTGCCGGCACGTGTCGAGCTGCTCGCGCAGGTCGACGACCTCGGCCTGCAGCCGCTCGTTCTCGGCCCCGGCCTCGCCCGGCCCGTCGGGCCCGTCCGGCACTACTCGAGCATGCCGCGCCGCATGGCCTCGGCGACGGCGGCGGCGCGGTCGGAGACGCCCAGCTTCTCGTAGAGCGAGTGCAGGTGGCTCTTGACGGTCGTCGTCGAGAGGTGGATGTGCTTGCCGATGTCCGGGGCCGAGTAGCCCTCGGAGACCAGCCTCAGCACCTCCTGCTCGCGCGGGGTGAGCTGGGGTGGGCCACCGCTGCGCTCGCGCTCCTGGATCTGCTCGGCGAGCCCGGCCTGGGCCTGGGCGGCGAGGGCCGTGCCCCCGCGCGCGATCGTCACGATCGCCTCGCAGACCTCCTGGCGCGAGGACTCCTTCGACAGGTAGCCCTTGGCGCCCGCAGCGACCGTCTTGTAGGCGAGCTCGGGCTCCATGAACGCGGAGAGGAAGAGGACCTCGGTGCCGCAGCCCTTCGCGGCGCATCGCCGCCAGCACCTGGGTGCCGTCGAGGCCGGGCATGCGGATGTCGAGCACCGCGACCTGGGGCGTCAGGCGGCGCACCTGTTCGAGCGCCTGGCGTCCGTCGCCCGCCTCCCCCACCAGCTCGAGCTCGGGCCGATCCTTGATCGCGCGCACGATTCCCTCGCGGTAGATCGGGTGGTCGTCGGCGACCAGCACGGTAACCCGTTCGTGGCTCACGATCCGGGCGAGTCTAGTGCGGGGCGCGCGGAACTAGTTGGCCTGGGCGAGGGCCTCGTCGGCGGCGGGCTCCAGAAGGCGGAGTCCGTGGCCGCCCACGACCATGGCCTGGAGCAGGATCATCGCGTCGAGGCGGATCGAGCGGTGCTTCAGGTAGTACAGGTCGTGGCACAGCGCCCAGCTCGAGCCCGCCCGCTCGCCGCTGCGAGAGCGGAGCTGCGCCCAGCCGGTGAGGCCCGGGCGGATCAGCTCGCGGCGGTCGTAGAACGGCATCTGCCACTCCAGCTCGGCGACGAGGCCGGGGCGATCGGCCCGCGGCCCGACCAGCGACATGTCGCCGACGATGACGTTCCAGAGCATCGGCACGGACTCGAGGCGCGAGCGCCGCAGCAGCCGGCCGAACGGGCCGGTGCCGGCGCGCAGGCGCAATTGCTCGAACTCTGCGCCGCCGGCGCCGACCCGGCGCTCGCGCGCGAAGGCCGGGCGACCCGCCAGGCGGAGCGCGAGCGCGGCCAGCCCGACGGCCGGGGCGAGGGCCGCGAGGGCGAGGCCGGCGACGGCCGCATCCCCGCCGCGCTTGAGCCGCGGGCTGCCGCCCCGGAAGTTGGGATGCAGGAGGTACTGGAAGAAGGCGGAGTCCAGCGTGGTGACCGGGACGTGACCGATCACGTCCTCGTAGACGCGGTTGAGGGCGATGAGGCGGACATCGAGACCGACGCACGCGTTGGCGACGCCCGCGGCAGCGGCCTCGCCGGCTCCGTCGACGATCAGGTGGATGCGGTCCCTGGCGACGATCTCAGCGAGCTCCGAGAGGTCGCCAAGGCACCGGGCGCCCGCGTCCGAACGGTGCGACCCGCGGTCGATCCAGCCGACGACGCGATGGCCGCCGCCGATGGCGCCGAGCTCGCGGGCCAGTTCGCGGGCCTGAGCGGGCGCGCCGACGACGGCGATCCGCACCTCGGCATGCTGCTCGAACCGGGCCACCAGCCAGGCCCCGAGCGCGGTGACCAGAAGGGTTCCGAGCGCCGCGGGGGCGAGCGCGTGATCCGGCAGCGGGGCCAGCGCCAGGCAGACGAGCCACCCGAGCGCGATCCCGGCGAGCGGCGCCAGCCCCGCGGCGACGAGCCCCGCGGCGGGCATCAGCTGCGCGAAGCGGCGGCCGGGGTCCATGATCCGGGTGGTCGCCAAGACGGCGGCGGCGACCAGGGCGCCGACGCCAGTCCGGCCCGTGTGCGAGGCGACGATCACCCCGGCCGTGAGGCCCGGGGCCAGGCGGAGGCCGAAGAAGGCGAGCAGTTCCTGCGCGCGCAGAGGACCGATCGTGGAGTCGCCTCCACGCTGGTTGCCGAATTGAGGAGTCAGCTCAGGTCTCAGATACGTCCCAGCGCTTCAGCCCGAGGCCCTCCGTGACCTCGGACTGAAACCACTGGGAACGGGACCAAGTGCCGGTGGGGCCGGCACCTGGAACGCCGAAAAGAGTGAAACGACCTCGCGCCTCGCATCCGGGACATCCGTTCCCGGAATTCCTGCGAGTGCGATTGGGCTGGAATCCGTCTCTCCCATGTGAGGTCCTCTCCACTCCCACGGCGTGGGGGGTTAGGGGGGAGACAAATGGTCGTGGAAACGCAGCCGTTTTCCCAGTGGCCGATCGGACGGACTCCGGCGGGAAATCCTTGGTGGCCGATCGGAGGAGGAAACGACGGTCCGATCGCTGCGCCCAATCCGTAGTAATCCGCAATCCGGGACGCCTGCGCTGGCCGCTCAGGCCAGTCCGATCACCTTCAGCCGCCTCGTCAGACACTGGGCGGCGAAGGCCTGCGTCTCGCGCATCGAGACGCCGAAGAGCTCGAAGTCGTCGTCGTCCTCAGGCGCGAACGGCGGCCGCAGGACGCCCTCGGCGACCGGCAGCGACTCGACCAGGGTGCGATGGACCGCCTGGCGGTAGCGCTCGTCGGCGTTCGCCATGTCCATCAGGAACTTGGCCCCGAAGGCGACGTGGCGGTGCTCGTCGCGGGCGACCTTGCCGAACCCCTCGACGAAGCCGGGCAGCGTGCCCTGCTCCTCGTTGTAGCCGATGATGAAGTGCTGGCCGGTGAGGGCGAGCACCCCCTCGATGACCATGTGGTAGATCGTGATCGCCTCGACCAGCGTCTCGAGGTCCTCCGGCTCGCTCGCCAGCCTGTCGACCCGCGAGCGGAGCATCTCGTCGAAGAGCATCGCGAACTCGGGATTCAGGTTGCGCTCGACGCGCGCGAGCCGCGCGGCGAGGTCGTCCGCGTCCTTGAGCACGCCGACCTCCTCATAGAAGCGATTGAAGAAGCGCACGTGGCGCGCCTCGTCGGCGATCTGCGTCGAGAGGAAGATCCGCATGTCCTCGGTCGGCGCCGCGCGCATGATCGGCCCGAGCTCGTCGGTGACGCGCTGCTCGCCGATGAAGAACGCCGACAGCCCGTACATGCGGGTGTACCTCTCCTCCGCGGAGATCCGCTCGTGCCAGTCGATGCGGTCCTGGGTGAAGTCGAGGTCCTGGGTCGCCCACTGCTGGCGCTCCCAGAGCTCGTAGAGCTGCGAGTAGCCGAGCAGCTCGAACCGGCCCTGGTCGACGCTCTCCTGCAGCGCGGGATCCCCGGTCGCGAGGAAGTCCTCGCGCTGGGCGATCGAGCTCAGGGTCTCCGTGCCGGCTTCCACCTCGTGCTCCGGCGCGAAAGCCTAATGGGTGGCGCCCCCGGCGCCGATAAACGGGCCGAGGAGATGACGCCCAGATGGACGGCCAACAGCTACATCTCTACGCCGGCGGCCTGATCCGCTACGACCCGATCAAGCGGCGCGTCTGGATCGTCAACCAGCGCCTCCACCACGGCCTCACCGGCGCGATGCTCGCGGCCGCCGGGATGGCCCTGATGGCCCACGACTGGCAGGACCGCACCCGCTGGCTGAAGCGCGGCCCGCAGGTCTGAGCCGCGTGCCCGGTCGAACCCGAGGGTTGAACGCCTGGCGTTTGGCAGTAAGGGGAGTGGCGCAGGCGGCTTGCGTGAGGTTTCGCGTGGCTTCCGTGCGCGGGGGGCCCGGACGGTTCCGTTCTGTGGAGATCCGCTGACGACTGTCGTCAGTAGATCGCCACAGAACCATCCGACACGGCGCGGCGGCTGAGCAGCCGCCCCCCTAACCAGCCAATCCGCGGCCGGCGCCCATACGGACCAGCCGGCGTGGTGTGGGGCGGGTGCTCAGACGTCGTACGTCTCGCCCGGTTCGAGGACCACGACCTTCGACGAGCTCTCGCTCTCGACCTGCTGCTTGAAGGCCTGCGCGTCGGCCCGGATCGGGGGGAAGGTGTTGTAGTGGCAGGGGATCACGGTCGGGGCGCCGATCAGGCTGCAGGCGTAGGCGGCGTCCTCGATGTCCATCGTGAAGTGGCCGCCGATCGGGACCAGGGCGATGTCGGGGCTGTGGCGCTCGCCGATCATCCCGAGGTCGCTGAACAGCGCGGTGTCGCCGAGGTGGTAGATCGTGGTCTCGCCGAGCGTGATCATCAGCCCGGAGGCCGCGCCGATCGCGCCGCCCTCGGGGTTGGTGTTCGTGTGCCAGGCGGGGACCAGCTTGACCCTGCCCCAGTCGAATTCGACCGTCCCGCCGATGTTCGGGTTGACGACGTTCTCGAGCCCCTGGCCCTCGAACCAGCCGGCCAGCTCGGTGATCGCGAGGACCGGAGCGCCGGTCCGCTTCGCCACCGCGACCGCGTCGGCCGTGTGGTCGCTGTGGCCGTGCGTGATCAGGATGTGGGTTGGGTCCACGTCCTCGGCGCTCACCCCGGCGGCCGGGTTGTGGGGCGCCAGGAACGGGTCGACGAGCACGCGCGCGTCGCCCTCGCCATCGCCCTCGGTGAGCTCGAACGTCGCGTGCCCGATGAACTTGATCTGCATCTCACTCCTCTCGAAGTTCCGCGGCCAGCGCCCAGCCGACCGCCACTCCAACCATCATTCCCATCCGGGCCTCCTCCGCAAACAGGGTTCGCAGCGCCCGCACGCGCTCGTCCTCGTCATCGAGCGCCAGCGCGCTGGCGAGCGCCGACTCGTGTTGCTCGGCGAACCAGCCGCCGGCCTCCAGGGCCTGGAGGAGGATCCGCTGCAGCCCCGGTGCCGCCCGCGCGACGAGCGCCTCGGCCTCGTCGAAGCGCCCGGGCGCTGTGAGCGCCTCAACCGCGGCCTCGAGCTCGGCGTCCGAATAGCTCATCGGCGGTGCTCGTACATCCGCATCTCGAAGTCCGCGCCGAAGCCGAGGCGCTCGTACACAGGCCGGCCCATTGCCGAGCTCTGCAGTGAAGTGGTCCGTAGGCCGCGCTCGCGGGCCTCGGTCATCGCGATCGACAACAGCCGGGAGGCCAGGCCGCGGCCGCGCCGGTCCGGGTCGGTCGCAACGAAGTAGACGCCGAGGTCATCGCCGTGGTCGAGGGTGGCGAGCACGCACGACGGCCGGCCGGCGACGCGCGCCTGGTAGAGGCGGAGGTCTCGGAGCGCGGGCGGCATCGCGAGCGCCGCCGCGATCCCGGACCCCGTGGGCAGCCCGTAGGCGCGCTCGTTGAGGAGGCCGAGCAGGTGCGGCTCGGGGTTCGTGTCCCAGTCGAGGTCGCCCGGGTCGAGCGGCTCGAAGTCGGCGAGCTGCATCGACATCGCCGTCGGGGTGCCGTCGACCTTGTGACCCGCGCGCTCGAGCGCGTCGATCGCCTCGCTGTCGAACTCGGGCACCCAGACCATCCACGCCGCCACGCCGGCATCGTCGTAGGCCTCGGCCAGCTCGCCGAGAGCGGCCTCCAGGGCCGCGGCGTCCGCGTAGCGGACCGAGTTAGGGATCGAGCGCTGCGGCGAGCTGGGGACGACCGCGGCGACCACCCCGTCGCGCTCGACCGGGTACGAGTCCGGTGCGCACGCCGCGAGCATCCGGATCCAGTCGTGCAGGCCCCGCTGCTGCAGCGCCAGCGCATCGTCGCGGCTCATCGCTTGCGGGCGAGGGTGAGCCCGTCGGCGATCCCGAGCATCGCCACGTCCACGCGCTCGTCGGCGACGATCTGGTCGTTGAGGCGCATGATCGCCTCGAGCGACTCGGGGCGCATGTTCGCGTCGGCCTCGTCCACCACCCCGCCGTCGGCAAGGACGTTGTCGACCGCGACGATGCCCCCGCGGCGCAGCCGGGCGAGCACGAGCTCGTAGTACTCGGGGTAGCCGGGCTTATCGGCGTCGACGAAGGCGAAGTCGAAGGACTCGCGCTCGGGGAGGTCGCGCAGCGTCTGGGCCGCCGGACCGATCCGGATCTCGACCCGGTCGGCCACCCCCGCCGCCTCGAGGTTCGCCGCCGCGGTCGCGGCGTACTCCCCGGAGAGCTCGCAGGCGATCAACCGCCCGCCGGGCGCAAGCCCGCGGGCGATGCAGATCGCCGAGTAGCCGGTGAAGGTGCCGAGCTCGAGTGCCTCGCTGGCCCCGATCGACCGGCAGAGCAGAGTGAGGAAGGCGCCCTGGTCCGGGGCGACCTGCATGTTCGCGACCCTTCCCATGGCGGCCGTCTCGTCCTGCACGCGGTGCAGGACGTCGTCCTGACGAGCCCCGTGATCGACGATGTAGTCGTGGAGCTCGTCGGTGAGCCGCGTGTACTTGCTCACCGCTTACCGACGCCCCAGCGCGGCGCCGAGCCCACAGCCGGCGCCGACGAGGGCGCCCGCGAGCCCGGCCCAGACCGAGGCGAAGTCCTCGACCGCCGGCAGCAGCAGGAGCACGGCGGCGGCCACGATCACGGCGATCCGGTCGTACTCGGCCGTCGGGTCCGCGCGGCGCTCGGCGTCGCGCAGCACGAGCCAGGCCGCCAGGATGCCGAGCGCGATCCCGTTGCCGCCCGCGGCGACGAAGATCCCGTCGCCGAAGGTCGAGTCGAGCCCGTCGGCGGCGAGCATCCCGAGGGCGCCGGTGCCGACGACCAGCAGCAGGGCCGCCAGCCAGCCCACCCGGCGCTCGACGGCGGGCAGGAAGATCGCGATCGCGAGGGCGCACACGAACAGGTAGCCCACGTCGTCGTAGACGAACGGGGCCGCCAGGTAACGCCACCACTCGTCCCCGACCGGGCCGACGATCGCCCCGAGGTCGATCACGGAGAGGCTCGTCGCGCGCTCGATGACCATGAGCAGCGCCGGGACGATGATCGCCACGATCGTGATCACCGGAGCGGCGGTCAGGTCCTCGGTGATGGCGCCCTTGCGAGCGAACCGGCCGCGCCGCTCGGCGGCCTTGCGGCGCCTGCGGGTGCGCCGGTCCTCGCGCACGCGGACCTCGTCGCCCACCCGTTCGAGCTTCGGCGCACGCTTGCGCAGGCGTGTGCCGCAATAGGGACACTCGGTCACATACGGACTGACCTCGGACCCGCAGCTCTTGCAGACGACGGACAGCTCGGTGTCGCTCACCAGAGCGAGGATAACTGTCCTGCGGAACCGCTCAGGGCCGGGTGTGCTCAGCGATCTCGGCGACCAGCGCCCGCAGGTCACCGTTGTCGCCGTAGTGCGCGAGCTGGCGGTGTGCTCCGGTGCCGTTGGCGAGCAGGTCCTCGACCGATTCGAGCTCCTCGCGACAGCCAAGCGCGGCGGCGTCGTCGGCGAGCAACTCGACCAGCTCGTGCGCCATCTCGGTGGCCTGCACCTGCTCGCCGGCGCGGAAGTCGACGAGCGGCCCGTCCGTGCCGTGGCGGGCCGCGCGGATCTTGTTGTCGTCGATGAGCTCGGTCGGATACTCCACCAGCGGCTCGTCGGCGTCGTGAAGGGCGCACATGCGGTGGGCCAGGCTGACGGTGAGCGCGGCGAGGGCGACGGTGTGCTCGATCCGCGTCTGCTGGTCGAAGATCCGCGTCTCCACCGTGCCGAGCCGCGGGTGCGGGCGCACGTCCCACCACAGGAAGGTGTAGTCGGGGATCGCGCCGGCGCGCATCATCAGCTCGACCCGGTGCGAGTAGATCTCCCAGGTCCCGTAGTGGGGCGGGATTCCCTCGCGCGGGAACTGGCGGAAGATGGGCACGCGCGAGGACATGAGGCCGGTGCGCTCCCCCTCCCAGAACGGGGAGTTCACCGAGAGGGCGAGAAACAGCGGCAGGTAGCGGCGGATCCCGTCGGCGACGTAGATCGCGCGGTCGGCGCCCTCGATCGCCACGTGGACGTGGGTGCCGAAGATCAGCTCGCGCCGCGCGATCGGCCCGAGCTCGTCGACGAGCTCGTGGTAGCGGGGCCGATCGGTGATCTCCTGATCCCGGCAGAGCGCGAACGGGTGCGTGGCGGCGGCGCCGATCGCCAGGCCCTGGCCCGCGGTGATCTCGATCACCTTGCGGCGCAGGTCCGCGAGCTCGGCGCCGGCGGCGCGCACGCCGTCGCACGGCTTGGTCGCGATCTCGAGCACGGCCCTGAAGAGCTCCGGCTTGATCTGGCCCTCGAGCTCGTCCGGCACGTGCTCGAGCAGGGCCTCGATCTCCTGCGCGAGCCCCCATTCCTCGGGCTCCAGGATCATGAGCTCCTCCTCGATCCCGACCGTGAACGGCGGGCCGCTGAAGGCGTGCTCCAACAAGCGGGCAAGCCTATACTCAGCCGCATGGAGATCAGCAGCGCTACCGAAGAGAAGTCCCTACTCGCCACTCTCGCGCCGGGCAAGCGCACCCGCCTGCGCAGGCTCTTGTTCGAGTTCGGACCCGGGAGCGGGACCCTGCTGTTGCTGCCGATCGACCAGGGGATCGAGCACGGCCCGCGCGACTTCTTCCCGAACCCCGACTCGAAGGACCCCGAGTACCAGTTCCGGCTCGCGGCCGAGGCCGGCTACTCGGCGATCGCCTGCCAGATCGGGCTCGCGGAGAAGTACTACCCCGACTACGCCGGCCAGGTGCCGCTGCTGCTGAAGGTCAACGGCAAGACCGACGTGCCGCCGTCCGACGACGCGCTCTCGACCACGAACGCCTCGGTCGAGGACGCCGTCCGCCTTGGTGCCGACGCGGTCGGCTACACGCTCTACGTCGGCTCGCCGCGCCAGGACCTCGACCTGCACCAGCTCAAGGGCGTGCGCGAGGACTGCGACCGCTACGGGATGCCGCTGGTGATCTGGGCCTACCCGCGCGGCAAGTACATCGCCGAGAAGGGCGGCCAGAACTCGCTCTACGCGATCGACTACGCCGCCCGGATGGCCATGGAGATGGGCGCCGACATCGTCAAGCTCAACCTGCCGAGCCCGGACCCCACCCCGGATTCCCCCGCGCCTTATAACGAGCTCCAGGTCACCCAGGAGGAGGCCGTCCAGCACGTGGTCAGCTCCGCCGGACGCTCGCTCGTGGTGCTCTCGGGCGGCTCGAAGATCGACGACGACCAGCTGCTCGAGCAGACCCGCTTCATCATGGAGGCGGGCGGCTCAGGCGTGATCTACGGCCGCAACGTGTGGCAGCGCGGGCACTCGGAGGCGGTCGAGGTGATCGAGCAGATCAAGGAGATCATGCTCGCCAGCGTCCGCCGCATCCCTTAGCCCCCGACCTCGACCCGCCCGCCGCCGCGTGACTTCGCGCGGCGCACCAGCGCCGCGACGCCGTCCAGGAGCTCGGCGGGAGGCATCTCGCCGTCCCAGACGGCAACCCCGCAGGAGGCGTCGAGTGGAACGGCCGTGGCCTCGGCAAGCGCCGAGCGGACCGTCGCATGCAGCCGCTCGGCGACCCGGCGCGCGTTGTCGGCGCCGGTCTCGGGCAGGATGACGACGAACTCGTCCGCCCCCACCCTGCCGACCGCGTCGTAGCGGCGCGCGCCGAAGCGCAGCGCGGCCCCAACCGCCGAGAGCACCCGGTTGCCGACCACGTGCCCGCGGGCGGCGTTGAGCTGCTTGAAGCCGTCGACGTCGAACGCGCACAGCGCCACGCTGTGCCCGCGGCGCGCCGAGCGCCGCATCTCGGCGTGCAGCGTCTCGATCGCGCCGCCGTAGCTCAGGCAACCCGTGAGCGAGTCGAACGCGCCCGAGCCCAGCGCGGCCGCCACCGTGACGTCCTCGTACATGCACAGCGCCGCGAGGCGCGCGTAGGACTCGACCGCCCAGGCGAGCTCCTCGCGCGGCAGCGCCGACGGCGGGTCGAAGCCCACGTAGAGAACCCCGGTCGGCCCTGAGTGTGTGCGCACGACCGCCGCCGCGGCGCGCACGCCGTCGCCGTCCGCCTCGATCGTTGCCTCCTCGGCCCCACCGGCGCGCTCGAGCAGCCCGCTCGAGATGCCGGCGACGCTCGGCATCTCGTCGCCGAGCCCCCAGCTCGCGATCGCCCGCGGGCCCGCGTCGTCGGGCGCGGCGAGCAGGATCGCAACGTCAGCGCCGACCGAGCTCGCGAGGCAGGCCAGCAGGACGTCGAACGACCGCCCCCGGATTCCCCGGGTCCTTCGTTCCCGTGCCACCGCTTCGGGCTCTCTCGCGAGCACCACCACTACCGATGTCGGTCGAATCAGCCCGACCACTGTGGCCGAGCCCCCCAGGCAGCCGAATGTACCACCCACCCCCTCCTTGTCACAGATGACACACACACGTCGCCAAGCCGCCCGAGCGTGCGTGACACCGGCGACGCGACCTCCGCGACACTGACCCGGTGCGGCTCCCGCCCCTACCGAGCCTGGCATCCGTCGCGGTCCTGGTGATCATCGTCGTCGCCCTGCTGTCGGGCGGCGGTGGCGGCGACGGGTCCGCGGACGGCGACGCGCCCGCAGGGCCCGTGCGGGCGCCCGTGGTCCGGGGGGTCGACGGGGACACGATCGTGGTCCGGCTCGACGGCGCCGATGAGGACGTGCGCTTCATCGGGGTCGACACGCCCGAGTCCGTCAAGCCCGACACGCCGGTGCAGTGCTACGCGCTCGCCGCCAGCCACTTCACCGACCGCGCGGTCGAGGGTCAGACGGTGCGGCTCGTGTTCGACGCCGAGCACCGCGACGTGTACGGGCGCCTGCTCGCCTACGTCTACGTCGGCGACCGGTTCCTCAACGCCGAGCTGGTGCGACGCGGCTACGCCAGGACGCTCACGATCCCGCCAAACGACCGCTACGCGCCACTGTTCGCCCGACTGGCGCGCGAGGCAGCGGCCGCGGGGCGCGGCCTGTGGGGACGGTGCTGAGTGGAGGGTCGCCGGCGGCCCGCTAGGCCATCAACCAGGCGAGGGTCTCGAACATGACCACCACGACCACCGCCACGGTGAGCGTCAGGGCGATCAGCAGGGTGACGAAACCGACCGTGCCGCGCTTCTCGGTCGACTCGATCTGACGGGCGCGGGAGCGCGCCGCAGCGCGTTGGCGGAGCTGCGCCCGGCGCTTGCGCTCGACGGCCGCCTCCTGCTCGAACTCGACCTCGAACTGGTCGAGGCTCTGGCGCATGCGTAGCTCATTCATCTTGCAAAAACCTCTTAAAAGCCCCCACGCGGAGGAGGTTTCGAGCCTATCAGCCGGGCAGATCCCGTACAAGCATCCGCTAACAAACGCCGCTTCCGGGCGGCGGCTACTCGCGCTTGGCGAGCTCGTCCAAGGCCTCCTCGACCGCGTCGGCGGCGGGCTCGGCATCGCCGTTCGCGCCCTCCTCCTGGATCGAGACGTAGACCTCCTTGCGGAACACGGGGATGTCGCGCGGCGCCGTGATCCCGAGCCTGATCTTGTCCCGCGAGACCGCGAGGACGGTGACTTCCACGTCATCGCCGATCATGATGCTCTGATTCGTCTTGCGCGTCAGGACGAGCATCTCGCCTCCATTCGAGGTGCGAAGTGCCACCCCCCGGTGACCCTCTAACCCATTGATTCCTACGGTCACGGAGCGTAGCCGGTTTGCCACAGGGGCGGCTCCGGTTGGTCACTTCAATAGACTCGCGCGCCGATGGCAAAGCCGCTGCGCTCACAGCTAAACCAGATCCGCGCCTGGGTCCGCCAGGGCCGCACGGACGCCTGGATCGCCCACCAGCTCGAGGTCTCGACCTCCGAGCTGCGGGAGTTCCGCCGCCGGCACGAGCTCAGCGCGGAGGACGACACCGGCGAGGAGGACCTCCGCGACGAGATCGAGGCCGAGATCGAGGCCACGATGAGCGAGAGCGCCGCCGAGGAGGACGAGGCCGAGGAGGCCGACGAGGATTCCGAGGGCGACGATGAGGACGGCGACGCGGACGGCGAGCGCAAGGGCGACGGCGGCGACCGGCCGAAGCGCCGCCGCCGGCGGCGGCGCGGCGGGCGCGGCAAGCGCGCCGGCGCGGCGATGCAGGCCAGCTTCGACCACGGCGACGAGGGTTACGGGCTGTGGCTCGACCCGGCCGTCGCCGACGACCCGGTCTACGCCGAGCACTGGGCGGGCCACCGCCCGGTCGAGGTCACCGTCGAGCCCGACCGGATCGTGATCCGCCGGGCCGGCGAGGACTCGGCCCCGGGCGACGACGACTAGCGCCGGGCCGCTCTCCAGACGGCTCAGGTGCCGCGAGCGGCGTACTCGCGCAGCTGCTTGGCGGCGCGGCGGCGCTTGCCGCGGCGCCCGATCGGGCGCTTGTTCACCGGCTGGTCCTCCCAGGCCTCGACCGGGACACGGGCAAGGGTCGTGACCAGGTCCTCCATCGAGCGCAGGTCGTTGGACTCGGCGCCGTCCTCGAGCAGCTTGCGCATGCTCGCGTTGCGCACGGCCGTCGAGGCGTCCTCGAACAGGAAGACCGCCATGTCGGCGTCGTGCTCGGTCTGCTGGCCGACCGGGATCCCGCCGCGCTTGCCGACCTGGCGCAGCGCCCGGGTCAGCATCAGGCCCTCCTCGCCGGCCTCCGGGCGCAGCCGCTCGCGCGGCAGCCTGCCGACGACCGCCATCCGCAGGTCATCGCGGATGGCCGGGTCGAGGCTCCGGAGGCCGCGGCGCGGGCGGAAGCTCGCCGGGGTGCCGCGCCGGAAGGACCGGATCATGTGCAGCAGCGGCTTCCAGTGCTGTTCGGGGATCGCCCGGAACGGCACCAGCAGGACGATCCAGAGCAGGCCGAGCAGCACCGCGGCGAGCGCCTCGAGCCAGTGGTTGTACTCCGGGACCAGCTGGTTGATGGCGGCGATCACGACCGCCAGCGCCAGCGCGGTGGCGATCTGGCGATACGGGTAGATCAGCGGCTTGTTGCGCTGGCCCTTGATGTAGAGGAACAGCGCCGGCAGATAGAAGGCGACGATCATCCCGATCGGCGCCGCGTAGACGCCGATCTCCGGCGCCAGCAGCCAGGTGATCCCGATGAACATCGCCGCGGCGGCGATCACCCCGCCGACGAAGAACGGGCGCTTGTTCGGCAGGTTGACGTTCTGGTTGACGGTCCGGTACATCGCCGGCCCGACGAACGAGAGCGCCGTCAGCGGGATCAGGCTGGCCGCGTTCGCGTACTTGGGCCCGACCACGTCGACTAGCACCTGGCCGAGCAGCACCATCCAGAGCACCGCGAGGATGCAGATCAGGGTGAAGTAGGCGAGCATCTGCCCGCCCGCGGTCGCCTTGCCGTACTGCTCCTTGAAGGCGTCGTACGCGGCCGATTTGCGCATGCGGTCTCATCCCCATCCGGAAGCCCTGCGGCAGGAACGAGACCACGAAGCCGAGCCGCGAGGCGAGGTGGTAGACGCCGAGCTCCTCGTGGCCGACGAACCGCGAGAGGATGAAGATGTCGGCGTTCTGGATCAGCCAGAACGACATCACGATCGGGGCGCGGTAGCCGCCGCGCTTGATGATCTGCCAGATCTCGGGGATGTCGAACGAGCGCTGGTAGCTGCCGGTCAGCAGGATCAGGCCGACGACGCCGGCGACCGCGGTGCCGACGATCGTCCCGATCATCGCCCCGGCGACGCCCGAGCCGGTCGCCAGGAAGGCCGTGAGCACCACGAGCCCGAGCAGCGGGCGCGCCGTGTCGCAGATCAGGAAGGCGGCCGGGCGGCGCTCCAGCCAGAGCGTGATGTCGCAGATCTTGAAGACGACCAGGGCGCCCGACAGCAGGCCGGCGAGCGCGACCAGGTTCTCGTCCTCGGTGTCGCCGCCGAGCAGCACCTCGGCGATCGGGACGCCGCAGGACGTAGATCAGGATCGAGGCGAGGACGCCGAGCACGCAGGCCCAGGCGAGCCCGGTGCCGAGCGTGCGCGGAGGCGAGGACGAGGTTTCGTCGTTCTCGTCGTCGTCATCGTCGTCGTCGTCGCCACCGCCGCCGAACGTGCGGCGCACGGTGCCGGGCTTGCAGAGCAGCGAGACGAGCTGGGTGGTGAGCCCGGCGAGGAACATCAGCAGGCCGAAGCGGGCGAGCTCGCTGGGGCCGAGGAAGGAGGCGACCACCAGGGTCGAGACCAGCTGCATGACGTTGCCGACCACCAGGGTCAGGCCCTGGACGCTCGAGTTGCGCATCACGCGCACGCCGAGCACCGCCCCGGCGCCGCCGGGGTGCTTGTGCTTCTGCTGGTTGCTGGGCTCTTGGTCTGCCATCAGGTTGCTCCGTGGCGAGCGAGCTCCCTTACCCGGGAGCCCGTCGTTTCAGGCGTCCCAGATCGACCAGTTGGAGAAGTCGCGACCGGTGAGCTCGCGCAGGCGCTCGCCGTCGGCGCGCAGCTCGGCGAGGGTGTCGGGCGGCAGCGAGGCGCGAACGTCGGGGCGCTTGATCGCCCTTCTGCAGCGGCAGCCGGTCGTCGAGCACCATCCAGAAGTTGGCCGGGAACATCCGGGCCCGCGGCGGCTGCGGCCGAGCTTCTCGAGCCTCACCGCGAGCCGGGTCGCCCGCGTCTTGCCCGAGGTCTGGTGGCGCTCGTGCTCGAACCGCGGGATGGTGGAAGTCGGGATCGACGCCGAGGAACTCGAAGATCCGGCGCAGCGTCTCCATGCGCTGGTAGCGCAGCTCGGACTGCTGGAAGACCAGCACGTTGTCCTTCGGGTAGTGCGCGAGGAAGCGCTCGAGCTGCATCGCGTACTTCGAGCGCGTCACGTAGGAGGTGTTCGGGTGCGTGAGCGTCTCGGCCAGGGTGCCCTTCTCGCGCCGCTTGGCGTAGTTGTGGACCCAGTGCGCGGCGATCCGCTCGAGCGGGTCGCGGATCATGTAGATCAGCTTCGCGTCGGGGACGACGGACGCCATCCGCTCCGGAACGCCCTGGTGCTGGGGGAAGGCGGTGTAGTTGGGCGAGGCCTCGCCGCGGACGACGCGCGTCGGCGTCGAAGTGGCGCTTGTACCAGTCGACCCCGCGCGGCCAGTTGCGCTCCTCGATGAAGAAGTTGAGCTCCTTGGGCTTCGACATCGAGACCTCTGGATGGAGGCTCAGGTAGTAGTGCAGGACGCTGGTCCCGCACTTCTGCGCCCCGATCACGATCAGGTTCGGCAGGGCGCCCTGGCGGGAGTCGGAGTCGGCGCGCGAGCCGACGCCCGACGCCGCTTGGGCAAGCGGCTTTACGGGAGTGGAGGCCTCCATCGGAGCGTCCTCAGGGTACCGAAGGGAGCGGTCTTCCACCCCGGGCGACGACCACCTTCCGCGCCCGCGGGCGCTCGGCTCGGATCAGCGCCAGGCGGTCCGCGCATGAAGGTCTCGTAGTCGCCGCCCGCCAGCTCGGCCTGCCGCGAATCGCGCCGCCGGGACGTGCTCGACCCCGACGCCGAGCGCGCGCAGCTCGCCCAGCGCGCCGAGCGCGTCGGTGACCACCAGCGTCCGCGCGGCCGGCTCGCCGGCCTCGGCGACCGCCGCCGTGACCGCGTCGACCACCTCGTCGGGCGGCACGCCCACCGCGAACACGAGCGCCCGCGCCCGCGGCTTGGTGAGCTGCTGCGTGGTCAGGCGCACGGCGGTCTGCGGCGCGCTGGCGAAGAAGCTCCCCCACCGCCGCCGGAACTCCCGCGCCCCGCCGCGACTGGCGGATTTCGTCGGACCATTTGGCGTTTTCAGCCAGTCGGGGGCGGCGAGCTCGCGCCAGCCACGCCGCGGCCTGGGCGGCGCCGGTGGGCTCCGGCAGCGCGCCGAGGCGGCCGCGGATCGCGCCCCGCTCGGCCGGGTCGAGCAGGCGCTCGAGCTGCGTCCTCGAGGCCGGGGTCGTCCGGGCCGTCGACGCCGAGCCCGATCCCGGCGCCCTCCGCGTAGCGAGCGCGTGCGGGCTGATCGTCGGTGTCGCGCGGCATCGGCACGAACAGCGACGGCACGCCGAGCGCGATCAGCTCGTGGTAGGCGTTGTAGCCGGCCGCGGCGACCGCGCCGTCGAAGGCGGCGAAGTAGCGGCTCATCGGGTAGGTCGCGCGCAGCCCGACGACGCCCTCGGGCACCGACGTCGGCGGCGGCGAGGGCCGAGGAGAGCGCCGCGACCTGGACCTCGTCGCCGGCCGGCGAGTCGGGCGAGCGTGCGGCGGGTCGCCTCGCGCACCTCCGTCGCCCTGGCCGAGGGTGACGCAGGATCGTCGGGCGAGCGGGGTCGAGCCCGAGCTCGGCCGCGGCCTCGTCGCGCGCCGAGCAGCTGCGGAGCGGTCGAGCAGGACGATCGGGCTCGACCCGGTGGGCGCGGTCGCGCAGCGCGACCGTCGGGCCCGCGTCCTCGGACTCGGCAAGCTCGCCGGGCTCGAGCACGGCGTCGAAGGCGCCCTCGCGGCCCAGCGGGACCCTGCTCGAGCCCCGCTTCCAGAGCGGCCGCCGGCACCAGACCGCGACGCTCTGCGGCCGCAGCGCGCCGAGCAGGGCCTCGTAGGGGTGGGTGCCGTCGAAGACGATCAGGGCGGGGTCGGCCTCGGCGATCGCCGCCCGCAGCCGGCCGCGCAGGCGGCGCGACCACCGGTAGTCGTTGCCGGAGCCCGGCGTCGCGTACGGCGGCGACGTACTCGACCGGGAAGCCCATCCCCTCGACCACCGGCGCGGCGGCCGAGAGCGTCAGGAACAGCGGCTCGATCCCGGCGTCCAGCCGCCGGGCGATCGCCATCGACCGCGTCAGGTGCCCGAGGCCGGTGCCGTTGGAGGTGGTGAAGAGGATGCGGCGCCGCGCCGGCGCCGCGCCGGGCTCGCTCAATGGCCGGATGACGCCAGCGTGCGCTCGTAGGAGCGGCGCAGGACCGGCGGCGCAGTGGTAGCCCTCGTCCTCGAGGCGCGCCGAGCGTCTCCTCGTAGAGCTCGGTGATCCGCTCCTGCTCGGCCTCGTCGAGCCCGTCGCGCCAGCGCTCGCGATGCGCGGCGTCGGCGTTCATCTCGGCGTCGAAGAACTCGCGCATCGCCGGCTCGTCGCCGACGCCGAGGAAGCCCAGCGAGCTCCGCGTAGGCGCCCTCGCGGTCGGAGTGCGACGAGCTCGTCGAGGCTGATCACCCGCAGCCGGGCGCGATCGGCCTCCGAGAGCCCGCGCACGCCCTCCTCGGCCTGGCGCAGCCGGTCGGCCCAGAACTCGATCCCGGAGACGACGTCGGTCGGATGGTGCGGCTTCTGGCGCAGCGAGACCTTCGACGAGCCCGAGTCGCGCCCGTCGCGGACCGAGTGCACGAACCGCGCCTCGGGGAAGATCCGCGCGAGCCCGTCGGCCGCGGCGATCGTGAAGCAGCTCATCTCGACCAGCACCGGCTTGCCGGCCGCGTCGGCGAGCGGCTGGAGCAGGTCGTAGAAGAGGTTGCGCGAGGCACCGACGAGGTCGTCCGGATACTCGCGCTCGAAGCGCACGACCGCCGGCTCGAAGCGCTCCGGCGGGACGATCGAGTAGCAGGCCGCGCGTCGCTCCCGCGTCCCAGCGCCCGCCACTTCGCCCGCACGTAGGCGCGGTCGCCGATCCGCACCCGGTGCCACCAGTAGCCGCGCAGCTTGCGCACGAACTCCTCCGGGTCGGTCTGGCCCTTCACGACCGACGCGAGGCCCTTGGGGTTGCAGTGAAAGCGGCACTCGATCGGCACGCCGTGAAAGCGCGAGTGACGGTCGAGCAGGTAGCTCAGGATGTGGGTGCCGCTGCGGCCCGTGCCGCCGACGAAGACCAGCTCTGCCGGAGTCTCACTCATTGGATCGGCCCTCGATCGTAGACGTAGACCAGCGGGTCGAGGTCGTCGTCGCTGCGCTGGAGCGAGTGGCGCAGCAGCGGCGCGCAGCGGGCGCCCGCCGCGTCCAGGCGCTCGAGCGCCTCTCGGTAGAGGCGGTCGACGCGCTCGGCCCTGGCTGGCCGAGATGCCCTCGCGCCAGCGCTCCTTGTTCGCCTGCGTCGGTCGTCATCCGGTTCGAGAAGTAGCGCCGCGTGCGCTTGGTCACCGGCACGCCGAGGAAGCGGAACAGCGGCCGCAGCGCCGGCCCGGGCGCGCTGGAGGCGCACGAGCTCGTCGAGGCTCACGGTCAGCATGCGCCCGTCGCCGACCGCGTCCGCGCCGTGCTCGATCGCGCGCGATCCGCTCCTCCCACCACGCGATCCCCTGCACGCGCGTTCGGGGGCGCACGACGCCGCGCGTCTGGGCGACGCGCGATGCCGAGGCGTCGCGCCCGTCGCGGACGACGTGGATGAACCGCGCCTCGGGGAACAGGCGGGCGAGGGTCGGCGCCGCGGCCACGTTGTCCGTGCTCTGCTCGACGAGGGCCTCGCCGCGCGGGTTGTCCTCGCCCTCCCGCACGCCCTCGCCGACCCGGAACCAGAGCAGGTCGTAGAACAGCTGCCGGCAGGCCTCCTCGAGGTCGTGCGTGGTCGGCCTCGAAGCGGGCGACCGCGGCGTCGAAGCGATCCCTGTCGACGAAGCGGTACATGCCGCGGAAGCGGCTGGTCTGAAAGCCCCGCCACCAGAAGCCCCGCAGGCGCTTGACGAACTGCTCCGGCGTCACCTCGCCGGCGAGCAGGCCGGGGAAGCCGTCGGGGTCGGTGTGAAAGCGCACCTCGACCGGCACGAGGCCGTAGCGGTTGTGGCGGGAGATCAGCTGCGACAGCACGTGGGTGCCGCTGCGCCCGGTGCCGCCGACGAAGACGAGCTTCGCCACCTCCGGGGCGCGCTCGCGCGTCTCGCCGCCGAGCACGGGCGAGGCCGCCTCGTCGGGCGTGCCGAAGTGCGGCATCAGCCGCCCGCCTTGCGGTTGTAGGCGAAATGGTCGACGTAGCGGCCGCAGGCGTCGGCGAGCGGCACCGTGATCGGCGGGGTGGTCGGGCGAGGCGGTCAGCGTCGCCCAGCCACACCAGGCGCCGGGCGTCGAGCGTCCCGGCGAGGCCGCCCGGGTCGGCAGCCCGGACGGTCACCTCGTGCTCGCCGGCCGTGACGTCGCTGACCTCGCCCGCCGGCCAGAAGGCGCCGCGACCGGCGCCGCTCAGGTACATGCCGTCGAGCGACGCCGGCAGCTCGGCGACCTGCTCGCCGTCGAAGAGGACGGTCAGTGGCACCTGCGAGTGGTACTGGAGCGAGAGCCTGTAGTCGCCGTCCTCGGTGAGTTCGATCGGGATCGTGCGCCGTTCCCGGCGCCTGCCAGCCGCGCTCCTGGCCCGCCACCTGGGCACCCGGGGGCGGCGGCTGAGACCAGTCGGTGTAGCTCGGCGACCGCCGGCTCTGCGAGGACCACGGCCTCGCCCCTGGCGTGCCGGCTTGCCGTGCGGGCAGTGGAGGATCGCGCCGGGGTTGCCGCCCTCGTGGGGCGAGCACCCGGCTGCGCGGGGTGTCGCCGCGGCGCTGCCAGAGCACGTAGTCGCCGGCGCGCGCGACCGGCTGGAAGTTGCGGCGGCGGCGGTCGAGTTGTAGGCGGCGCTGGTGGTGATCGCGTAGTCGAACTTGTCGAGCTGGCCCGAGTCCAGCGAGTCGAAGTCGGCGGCGAGGCCCTGCTGCCAGGTCTTCTCCGGGCGGGCGGCGATCTCCTCGGGGACGTAGCCGGCGGGGGCCCGGGCGAGCGTCTTGCGCAGGTAGTAGCCGGCGAAGCGGTCGACGCCGAGGAAGGCGACCGGCTTGCCGGCGGCGCGGTCGGCGAGCTGCTCGAGGCCGAGCTGGCGCTCGTCGAAGCCGATCGGCGCGTCGCGCAGGGCGATCAGGGTGGAGAGGGCGGCAGCGATCAGGACGATGGTGCCGATGGCGAGGCGCAGGCGGTAGGCCGAGCGTTGCTCGTCGCTCGTCGCCCGCCGGCTCCAGCAGGCCCATGAGCGCGACCAGGAGGGCGAGCGGGGCGATCACCGCCAGCGCCTTGGCCTGGACGTGGATCTGGGCGAACGCGCGGGTCCCGACGTAGACGATGCCGCCCGTGACCAGCATCGCCGAGCAGCGCCAGCCGCCGGCGCTGGACGAGCACGACGATGCCGTAGAGCATGGCGAGGGCGCCGATCGCGACCGCGATCAGCGAGCCGGACACGTCGCCGCGCACGACGCGGAAGTCGCCCGCCGGCCAGATCCCCAGCGCCTCGCCGCCGAACACGGGCGAGCTGAGCCGGCCCGGCGGAGTTCTGCACGTCGGCGATCTTCGACGCGAACTCGCGCACCGGCCCGAACGCCAGGGCGGCGACGCCGATGAGGATCACCAGCCGCCACCGCGATCGCGATCCGGTGGGCGCGCGATCGCCGCCGCGCACGGCCCGCCAGTCGACCGGGCTGCGCCCGGCGATCGCCTCGAAGCGCGAGCCACACGGGCAGCGCGATCACGAACCAGGCGAGCCCGGGGACGCTGAACGTGAACACCGCGCCGCCCGCGAGCAGCAGACACACCGCGACCACCGACCGCCAACCCGGCGCGCCGCTCGACCTCCTCTGGCTCGCGCGCCGCGAGCGCGAGCGCGAAGGCCAAGCACGAACAGCGCCATCGTGGTCTCCTTGAAGGCGCTCTGGGCCATGAACGAGGCGGCCAGGTAGGGCAGCCCGACGATGCGCCGCGATCGCGATGCGGCGCCCGGCGCGGCATCGCCACCAGCGCGCCCAGGGCCGTGAGCCCGGTGAGCACCGGGAATCGCGAGCAGCAGGCCGTTGAACGCGCTCACCAGGCTCGCCCCGGTCACCTGGGCGGCGATCACGGCGACCGCCTGCGGCCCGACCGGATAGCCGAAGCGCACCGCGCTGGGCTCGGGTCCGAAGCCGTGCTGGAGCCAGTCCGCCCAGTAGAGCTGCGCCGCGTGGTCGTTGGTGTAGACGCCCTCGCCGAGCACGCCGACGCGATCGGAGACCAGGAACGGGATGCTGGCGGCCGCGACGACGATCACGGCCACCCCGACCCCGACGGGCCAGCCCGGCGATCCGTCGCGGCGCAGCTCCCGGATCACGGGCACCGCGGCGGCGATCAGCAGCAGCGCGAGGACGATGGCGGCGGTCGTCGCGCGGCCCGGCAGCCGCAACAGCAACGGCGCGACCACCACGAGCGCCGCGAACCCGGTGACGGCCGACATCCACGGCGGGCGGCGGGCGCCCGAGCAGGATCAGGATCGCGCGGCCGTAGATGACGAGACGAGCCGCAGATCAGCAGGGTGCAGGCGTAGATCGAGAGCATCGGCTCAGGGCTGGTTCGCCGTTGGATCCTCGTTCACCGAGTCGCCGTTGAGCTCGGCCGCGGTCAGGTCGGGAAGGTCGTCGCAGCCCGCCGGGTCGGGCGCCCCGCGGAGCTCGAACACGCTCACCGGCCCGTCGCGGAGGATCTGCTTCGCGGCCGGGTCGGTGCGCGTCCACAGCGCTTCCTTGGTGTCGGTGAGCGAGCCTGGGTCGAACGGGTCGTACGTGGTCACCACGTGGGTGTAGCCGCCGTCGGCGAGCGCCTGGCGCCACTCCGCGCAGGTCGGGATCCGCTCGTAGGCGCCGTCCGGGCCCTTCTTGCCGAGCCACTGGACCTCGTTCGAGAGGTCGGTGCCGTAGAACGGGAACTGGTTGAAGACGCCGCGGACGCCGCCGACCGCCACCTTCGCGTCGCGCAGGTCGCGCGCCCAGCGGACCGCGCCGGCCAGGTCGAGCTGCGGGCTGAGGCTGTCGTAGCGGTGCTCGAGGTAGTGACGCTGCTCCCACCAGCCGGCGCCGAGCGCGACCAGCACGACCGCGGCCGCCAGCCCGGCGAGCCACCTGAGCGGCGCCCGGGCGCCCCAGCGGCCGCGGGCGCGCAGCCACTGGATCACGGCGAAGCCGGCGAGCACGCAGGCCCCCGCCGCGATCGCCCCCTTGACGTGGCCCTGCTGCCACTGCACCAGCGACGCCGCCGTGGCGGCGAACAGCACGACGAGGCCGGCGAGGGTCAGAGTCCGGGCGCGCTCGGTGCGCCGGGCGATCGGCAGGCAGGGCAGCATCGCGAGCCCGACCGCGGCGGCCGGCGCGATGTAGCGCACGTTCCACTCGAACGCGATCGGCCGCCCCTCGTCCCCGGCCGCGGTGAGCGGCGTGAACACGTAGGCGATCGCGGTCACCAGGACGACCACGCCGAGCATTCGCAGCAGCGGGTCGCCGCCGCGCCAGATCGCGTACACGGCGCCGCCGATGAACGCCGCGAGCACGCAGCGGCCAGAGGAGGCCGAACGAGTCGTCGAGGCCCGGGAAGAACCAGTCCGACCAGACCCGGAAGTCGGTGGCGTAGTGAAAGACCGAGAACCCGGGGCGGAGCTCGAAGGTGCGCTCGGGCATCGGCAGGTGCAGGGGCCCGAAGGTCGTGTACGGGATCGGGTTCCCGATCGCGATCAGGTTGCGCGACGAACCAGTAGCCGCCCGTCAGCAGCGGCCGGGAGGCCGAACCACAGCGCCGTCCGCAGCCGCGCGCCGCGCGCGAGATCACGATCAAGCCCAACCACAGAGCAACGACAGGGGCCAGGAAGGAGAGCTTGGTCCCGGCCGCGAGCCCGGCGGCCAGGCCGGCGACCCCGAGGGCGAGGCGGGCGATGGCCGACCGGGTCGAGTACCCGTCGGTCACCCGCGGAAGCTGCGGTACTGCCGGTACCGGGACTTCCGCCCGGCGGCCGTCGCCCGCCGCTCCAGCCCGCGGCGTTCACGAGGATCGCGACGGCGGCGAGGACCAGCGCGACGCCCACGATGTCGTTCAGGGCCTCGCCCGCCTGGAACTCGACGAGGTTCTGGGCGCCCAGGGCGATCGCGCCGCCGATGAGCGACTGCGGGGCCGAGGCCGTAGGGTCGCCCGATCGCGTAGGCCGAGGTCAGGCCCAGGGCGAGCCAGCCGAGGTTGAGCAGCGGGGACAGGATGTCGCGGTCGAACGCGAGGATCGGGACCGCGTGGACGACCTCCGAGTTCGCCGGGTAGTACGAGGCGAAGAAGATCGGGTCGAAGTAGTCGATCGAGCCGAAGTGGGCCCCGTGCGCGAACCGGGTCGCGAGCGGCATGTGGTACCAGAGGCTGTCGGCGCGATCCATGCCCCCGGCGAGGCTCGCCAGCGTCGGCACCATCCAGGCCGCGGCGACCACGGCGACCGCGCCGGCCGCCAGCCAGACCGCGTAGCGCGCGGCCGGCGGCGCCGGCGGGCCCTCGGCGGCGAGTGGCGAGTGGCGAGCGGCGACGAAGTGCGCGACGGCGGCAATCAGCACCGCCCCAACAACCATCGTCCACGTCTCGAACGCCGCGAACGTGCCCAGCAACTCCGCGAGGAGGATCAGCGCCGCGATCGCGAGCACCGCCTCGACCACCCGGGCGGCGGCGCCGGTCCAGGCACCGAGGAACAGTCCCGCGCAGCCGCCACGCCGCGTAGGCGAGCGGCACGACGATCAGGGCCAGCTCGAGCGCGCCGAGCAGGTAGGCGCCCGCGTCGAGCGTGCGCTCCGACGCCGGGGCGGTGATGAAGGCGGCGCCCATCAGCGCCAGGGTCCGCGGGCCGCTGCGGTCCTTAGTGCAGCCCGTGGACCACGTATGAGCCCTCGCCCGGGCTCACCATGCCGAGCTTGCGTGCGGCGCGCTCGGACGCGTCCGGGCCGTCGAGGGTGGCGACCCGCTGACGGAGCTTGGCGTTCTCGGCCTGCAGCGCGCTGACCGTGGCGTGCTCGGCCTTCGAGTCCTGCCACGAATCCCAGAAGTTGAGCGCCGGGTTGATGTAGGAGACGCAGATCGCGACCAGCACCAGGACGAGCGCGACGCGGCCGACCTTGTCCCACTGGATGCGGCTGGCGCCTCCGGCGCGCCGGCGCGAGCGCGGGGCCGGCCGAAGCCGGTAGCCACGGGAAGCCTGGGCGCGAGCGCTCACGCCTGGACGGTTCGTCGCGTATGGCCGCTTACCTGCCGGTCCGGCCGGCGAAGGCCTCGAGCCCGGGATAGGTCGCGCGCTCGCCGAGCGCCTCCTCGATTCGCAGGAGCTGGTTGTACTTCGCGACCCGGTCGGAGCGCGACGGCGCGCCGGTCTTGATCTGGCCGGCGCCGGTGCCGACCGCGAGGTCGGCGATCGTCGTGTCCTCCGTCTCGCCGGACCGGTGCGAGATCACCGCCGAGTAGCCGGCTTCGCGGGCGATCGAGATCGCCTCGAGCGTCTCGGTCAGGGTCCCGATCTGGTTGACCTTGACCAGGATCGAGTTGGCGACGCCGCGCCTCGATCCCGCGTGCGCAGGCGCTCCGGATTGGTGACGAAGAGGTCGTCGCCGACGAGCTGGCAGCTGTCGCCGAGGCGCTCGGTGAGCAGGTCCCAGCCGTCCCAGTCCTCCTCGGCCATCCCGTCCTCGATCGAGATCACCGGATAGCGGTCGGTGACCTGGGCCCAGTACGCGCACAGCTCCGCGGCGCTGAGCGCGCGGCCCTCGTGCTCGAGCACGTAGGCGCCGTCCGAATCGCGGTAGAGCTCGCTGGTGGCCGGGTCGAGCGCGATGAAGGCGTCCGTGCCCGGGCTGTAGCCGGCGGCCTCGATCCCCGCCACGAGGACCTCCAGCGCCGCCTCGTTGGAGTCCAGGTCGGGGGCGAAGCCGCCCTCGTCGCCGACCGTCGTCCCCAGCCCGCGCTCCTTGAGCGTCGCCTTGAGCGCGTGGAAGATCTCGGTGCCGACCCGCAGGCCCTCGGAGAAGCTGGTCGCACCCGCCGGGACGACCATGAACTCCTGCAGGTCGACCGAGTTGTCGGCGTGGGCGCCGCCGTTGAGCACGTTCATCATCGGCACGGGGAGCACGGTCGCGTCGTCGCGGGACGAGCCGTAGAGCTCGGCGACGTAGGCGTAGAGCGGCGCGCCGGCCTCAGCCGCGGCCGCGCGGGCGGTGGCCAGGGAGACCCCGAGGATCGCGTTCGCGCCCGAGGCGCGACTTGTTCGGCGTCCCGTCGAGCTCGCACAGCGTCTCGTCGATCGCGACCTGGTCGGTGGCGCGGGCGCCGACGAGCGCCTTGGCGATCGCGTCGTTGACGTTCTCCACCGCCCGGGAGACGCCCTTGCCGGCCCAGTCCCCGCCGCCGTCGCGGAGCTCGGTCGCCTCGAACTCGCCGGTCGAGGCCCCCGAGGGCACCGCGGCGCGGCCCGCCGCGCCGGTATCGAGTCGCACGTCGACCTCCACGGTGGGGTTGCCCCGGGAGTCGAGGATCTGGCGCGCGTGGATGTCTTCGATCGAGCCCATTTGCGGCCCGGGAGGCTAGCGGGAGGACTCCTGGAGCCGGTCCGCCGCCGCGCGCAGGGCCAGCTCCGGGTCGACGCCGAGCCGGCGGGAGAGGCGCACCGCCTCCAGCAGCATCTCCCCCACCGCCGCCTCGTTCTCGTCGCGCGACTGCCGATCGGCGGCGCCGCCGCCCTCCGGCTCGGCGCGGCGCAGCGTCTTGCGCGCGTACAGCAGGCCCGGGAGGTTCTCGGGCACGTCGGCGAACGGGTCGTCGGCGCCGCGGCCCTCGACCTCGCGCTTGATCCGGTCCCAGTTGCGCAGCACCTCACGAGAGCTGTCCGCCTCCGCCTCGCCGAAGACGTGCGGGTGGCGGCGGATCAGCTTCTCGGTGAGCTGGTCGGCGACCTCGCCCATCGAGCCGGCGCCGCGCTCCTCCAGCAGCAGCGCGAGGAACACGACCTGGAACAGCACGTCGCCGAGCTCGTCGCGGAGCTTTGCGTCGTCGCCCCGCTGTGCGGCCTCGGCGAGCTCGTACGCCTCCTCGACCGTGTGGGGGACGATCGAGCGCTCGTCCTGCTCGCGGTCCCACGGGCACTCGCGCCGCAGGCGGCGGGTGATCAGGTCGAGGCGCTCGAGCGCCTCGGAGGCCGACGCGTGGGCGCCCGCGCCCCCAGGCGCGCCCTCGCTCACGGCGGGCTCAGCCGCCGGGCGGGGCCGGTGGAGCCGTCTGCGGGGCCGTCCCCGGCGGCACCGAGCCAGGCGGGACCGAGCCGGGCGGCACGGAACCGGGCGGCACGGAACCGGGCGGGACCGAGCCAGGCGGGACCGAGCCGGGGACGAGACCCGGAGGCAGCTGCCCGCTCGGCGCTGCGGCGGCGCCGGGGCGGATCGGGCCCTGCGGCTTGACCGTCGGCGGCCGGCGCGCCGAAGACGCCCTGGGTGCCCGGCTCGAACACGCTGCGCGGCGGCACGGGCGCGTCGCAGCCCGGTCGTCTTGATCAGCTGCTCGGTGCACGTGGGCGGCGGCGGCTCGGCGTTCGAGCAGCGGTCGATGCGGTAGCCGTCGGCGCAGAAGGTGCGCGCGATCCACTTGTTCTGGAAGTCGGTCTGGAAGTCCTGGGCGATCGTCTGCTGGCGCTGGGCGGCGAGCGTCTGGCGGATCTGATCGCCGACGTCGTCGAGCGACTGGGTGACCGCCGGGGTGATCTTCTGCACCTCGATCACGTAGAAGCCGGCGTCGCCCTTGAACGGGCCCACCAGCTGATTCAGCGGGGCGCTGAAGATCTGGTCGTCGAGCGTCGGCTCGGACTGCCCCTTGACGACGCCCTGGCGCAGCCCGCCGGTTGACTTGGTCGCCTCGTCGATCGAGTACTTGCTCGCCACCGCCTTGAACGACTGGTCGGAGTCGTCCTTCTGCAGCGCGGCGAGGGCGGCGTTCGCGTCGGCCTCCGTCTTCGTGAGGATGACCCGCACGTCACGCGACTCCGGCTGCTCGAACTGCTGCGATGTTCGCGTCGTAGAACTGCTGGACCTCGTCGGTCGAGACGTCCGGCGTGTCGGGCAGCACGTCGCTCTGGATCTGGTTGGAGATGATCGTCAGCGCGACCCGCTCCCGCGCCTCGTCGAGCGTGAAGTGGGACTGCGTGAGGAACTTGTCGAAGGCGTCGCACTGCGTCTCGTCGGCCTTGCACCCGAACTGCTGGGTCTTGACCTTCGAGAGCTGGTCGTCGATCTCGCGGTCGGTCGGCGCGATGCCGCGCTCGGCGGCCTCGCCCTGCACCCAGCGCGAGAGCAGCAGGTCGGACTCAGCGGCGTCGGCGAGCGGCTGGTACTGCGGGTCGGTCGTCTTGGGGATCTCCTTGATCCCCTGCTGGGCCGCGGTCTGGGCGAGGGCGCGGTTGAAGTCGTCCTGGGTGACCGTGGCGTTGGGGGCGTCCTCGACGACCGCGATCGCATCCGACGGGATCGACGGGTCGCCGATCCCCTGCGCGACGGCGACGATCGCGAACAGGGCGACCAGCAGCACCCCGAAGACGAGGAGGCCCAGGCGCTTGATCGCGCCGCCCCCACCGCGCTGCGGCGCGGCGGCAGGCTTTGGCCTCTGGGGCCTGGCCCTCTTGCCCTGCGGACTCACGGGTTCGGCAGCATAACGGCAGCGCCCTAAAGAGAGGCTCAGCGATCAGGCGGCGACCGGCTCGGGCGCCACGGCCGCGGTGAGTGCCGCGGTGAGCTCGAGCAGCGCCTCGAGGCGCTCGCCGGGATCGTCCTCCACCCGCAGCGACAGGGTGCGCGTGCGCAGCTCGAACATCGCCTCCGGGATCCGCTCGCGCAGGCGGCCGACGGCCGCCGCGTCGAGCTCCAGCGGGACGATCGAGAGCCGCCCGCCGCGGACCTCCGCGGTCCGCGCCCCGGCCGCGCCGAGGTCGATCCGCGCCCGCTGCAGCGCGAGCAGGTTCGCGACCGGCTCCGGGACGGGGCCGAAGCGGTCGCGAAGCTCGTCGCGCAGCGCGCGCAGCTCCCCGGCCGCCGTGGCGCCGGCGATCCGCCGGTGGACGTCGATCTTCGCGGCCTCGAACGGGATGTAGTCGGCGCGGCAGGTAGGCGTCGACGTCGACGTCGAGGCGGACGACCGCCTCCTCGGGCCGCTCGCCGCCCGCCGCGCGCAGCGCCTCGACCGCCTCGTCGAGCAGGGCGACGTAGAGCTCGAAGCCGATCGCCGCCACGTGGCCGGACTGCTCGTCGCCGAGCAGGTCGCCGGCCCCGCGGAGCTCGAGGTCGCGCATGGCGATCGCGAACCCCGAGCCGAGCTCGGTGTGGTCGGAGAGCGTCGCCAGGCGGGCGCCGGCGTCGGTCGACAGCGCCTCCTCGCTCGGGTAGAGCATGTAGGCGAAGGCGCGCTCGGCGGACCGCCCGACCCGGCCGCGGATCTGGTAGGCCTGCGCGAGCCCGAGCTGGTCGGCGCGCTCGACGATCAGGGTGTTCGCCTGCGGGATGTCGAGGCCGGACTCGATGATCGTCGTCGCGACCAGGCAGTCCGCGTCGCCCCGCAGGAACGAGAGCATCGTCCCCTCGAGCTCGCCCTCGTCCATCTGCCCGTGGGCCTCGGCGAAGCGCACGCCCGGGCACAGGGCCCGCAGGCGCTCGGTCGACCTCGTGCAGCGTGTCGATGCGGTTGTGCAGGAAGAAAGCCTGCCCCTCGCGGGCGACCTCGCGCTTGATCGCGCGCGCGACCAGCTCCTCGTCGTAGGGGCCGACGTAGGTGCGCACCGGGCGCCGGCCCTCCGGCGGCGTCTCGATCACCGAGATGTCGCGCAGGCCGGCGAGGCTCATCTGCAGGGTGCGGGGGATCGGCGTCGCCGACAGCGAGAGCACGTCGATCTTGAGCTTGAGCTGGCGCAGGAGCTCCTTCTGCTTGACCCCGAAGCGCTGCTCCTCGTCGACGATCACGAGGCCGAGGTCCTTCGCGCGCACGTCGCGCGAGAGCAGCCGGTGGGTGCCGATCAGGACGTCCACGCGGCCGTCGGCGAAGCGGGCGAGCGCCTCGCGGACCTCGGCCGGCTTGCGCAGCCGCGAGACCATCTCGACCTCGAGCGGGTGACGATGCGAGGCGCTCGCGGAAGGTGCCGAGGTGCTGCTGGGCGAGGATCGTCGTCGGCACCAGCATCATCACCTGCTTGCCCTCGGCGGCCGCCTTGTGCGCGGCCCGCAGCGCGACCTCCGTCTTGCCGTAGCCGACGTCGCCGCAGATCAGCCGGTCCATCGGCCGCTCGGACTCCATGTCGGCCTTCACGGCCTCGATCGCGTCGACCTGGTCGGCGGTCTCGCGGTAGGGGAACGAGCGCTCGAGCTCCAGCTGCCACTCGCCGTCGGGCTCGAAGGCGTGTCCCTTGCGCGCCTGGCGCTCCGCGTAGAGGTTGAGCAGCTCGCCGGCGAGGTCGCGGGCCGCGCGGCGCGCGCGCGCCTTGACCGCGTCCCAGCGCTTCGATCCGAGGGCCGAGAGCTGCGGGGCGTCGCCGCCGGCGCCGATGTAGCGGGTGATCTTCGCGAGCTGGTCGGTGGGCGCGAAGACCTTGTCCTCGCCGCGGTACTCGAGCTCGAGGTAGTCGCGGGTGACCCCGGCGACCGTCTTGGTCTCGAAGCCGGCGAACCGGGCGATGCCGTGGTCGGCGTGGACGACGAAGTCGCCGACCCGCAGGTCGGCGAAGCTCGCCAGGCGGGCCCTCGGCCGGCCCCGGCGCGGCGGCGCGGCGGCGGTGGACGAGGCGCCGGAACGGGATCACGGCGAGCCGCAGCTCCGGGGAGACGAAGCCGTCGCCCAGCGGCGCCTCGGTGAAGAGGACGGCCGGATCGGTCCGGCGGGAGCTCGCCCAGGAACCGGGCGTCGACGCGGTTGAGGTTGTAGCGGGTGCGCTCGGCCTCGCCCTGGGTCTCGAAGGTGACGATCACCCGGTAGCCGCTGCGCAGCTCCTTCTCGAGCTGAGCTTCGGCTTCTGTGATGCTGCGCGCCGCCGAGGTCGGTGTCTGGGCGCGGAATGTCAGTTGTTGGTCGTTAGTTGTTAGTTGCCCGGCCCCGTCGTCGGAGTCCGCTACTCCGCGCAAGCGTCAGCAGGGCGCGGTTGGCCAGGGGGTCCGCGACGTCCACGTAGAGGTGGCGGGCGTCCGCGTCGTGCATCGCGGTGGTCACGTCCTCCCAGTGGTCGCTCAGGGCGGCCGGGATCTCCTCGGCGGCGGCGATCAGCACCGCGGTGTCGGCGTCGATCAGCTCCAGGGGAGCGCGGAACGAGTCGACCGGGAGGATCGCGGCGATGTCGGGGCGCTCCTCGTCGTCATCGGCGAGGTCCGCGAGCTCGCGGTGCTCGAGCGCGAGCTCGGCGGCCGGGTCGAGCTCGATCACGCTCGGCCTCGCCGAGCGAGCGCTGGGTGAAGGTCGAGAACCAGCGAATCGACTCGATCTCGTCGCCGAACAGCTCCAGCCGGGCGGCGCGCTCCTCGGTGGCCGGGAAGACGTCCAGGATCCCGCCGCGCACGGCGAACTGGCCCCGCTCCTCGACCTGCTCGGTGCGCTCGTAGCCGGCCTCGACCAGCAGCTCGGAGACGTCGCCCAGGTCCACCTCCTCGCCGCGGTGAAGCGAGAAGCTGGCCGGGCGCAGACTGCTGTCCGGGACCGCCTCGGCCAGCGCGACCGCGCTGGCGACCACGACGGGTTGCTCGTTGCCAGTTGCTGGTTGCTCGCCCGTCAGGGCGTCCAGGGCGCCGATGCGCAGGCCGACGAGGTGCGGCGGCGGGGCGAGGTGGGACTCGTATCCGGTGCCGCGCGAGGGGTAGTAGCGCACCCGCCGCGGGGCCAGGTAGGCGCCGAGCGCCCGGGCCAGGTCGCGCGCGCCGACGTCGTCGGCGGCGACGACGAGGACGGGGCGGCCGGCGAGCGCCCGCTCCGAGTCGATCAGCGCGGCGAGCAGGTACGGCCTGATCGCACCGGATGCGCGCACGTCGACCGCCTCTCCGGCGCCGATCCGGGAGGCGAGCGAGGCGATGCGCTCGTCGTCGAGCGCGATGTCGAGAAGCGTCCGCAGCAGTCGACGAGCGAGGTTAGCGACGCGCCGTCACCGGCCCCGCGAGGCCGCTCACCAAGCCGCGTGGGGCCGGCCTCGCGGCCGCGTCACTCGCGATACGGCAGGCCCGGGCCGGAGCGGGCCCAGTCCACCTGGCCCTCGCCCTCGGCGCGGGAGCGGTCCTCGACCCCGTCGAGCTCGTGGAGCATGCGCTTGAGCCTGGCGACCGCCTCCGGCGGGTTGGCGGCGACCTGCCCGGCGAGCTGCAGGGCCGCCTCCTCGGTGCGCGCCGCGGGCACGACCTTGTGCACGAGCCCCCACCTGTAGGCCATGTCGGCGTCGATCTCCTTCGCCGTCAGCAGCAGGTACTTGGCGACCGAGAGGCCGCAGAGCGTCACCAGCCGTGCGGGGCCGACCGGGACCCCGAGCGCGCCGCCCGGAAAGCGCAGGCGCAGGTTGCCGCCGGCGACGCGCAGGTCGCAGCAGACGGCGATCTCGGCGCCGCCGCCGACGCACGCCCCGTGGCACGCGGCGACGGTCGGCTTCGGGAAGGCCGTGAGCTCGTCGTAGAGCAGCGCGAAGGACTCCATCCGCCGCACGCCCGCCTCCGGCTCGAGCTGCTCCCGGACGTCGGCGCCGGCCGAGAGGCCCATGTGGTCGGTCGACGAGATCACCAGGGCGCGCACCTCGTCGTCCTCGCGGGTCTCCGCGAGGTGAGCGAGGAGCTCGTCGAGCATCGCCGTGTTGATCGCGTTGCGGGCCTCCGGCCGATCGAGCTGCAGCAGCGCGACCCCGTCGGCGACCGAATACAGCGTGGTGGTGCTCACTCGAGGACTTCGTTGATCGACGCGACGATCTGGTCCACGAGGCGCTCGGTGTCGCCGGCGGCGTCCGCGATCAGGTTGCTGACCTCGTCGTCGGGCTCGGTGAAGCGGCCCAGCACGTAGGAGGAGACGATCTCGGGGTCGGTGGAGTCGGGCCGGCTCACCCCCACGCGCACGCGCCAGAAGTCGTTGCTCCCGAAGCCCTGGGCGAGGCTCTTCAGCCCGTTGTGGCCGGCCACGCCGCCGCCGAGCTTGGTCTTGATCTCGCCGAACGGCAGGTCGATCTCGTCGTGGATGACCACGACCTGCTCGATCGGCACGCGCAGATCGCCGCGGGCCGGCCCGGCGGACTCGCCGGACTCGTTCATGTAGGTCTGAGGCTGAAGGAGGACCACCCGCGGGCCGTGCGGGCGTATGCGGCCGTCGGTGATCAGCCCGCGGTACTTCTCCTTCGGCTTCGGCAGCTCCCAGGTGCGGGCGAGGTCGCGGCCGACCTCGAAGCCGACGTTGTGGCGCGTGCCGGCGTAGCGGCTGCCGGGGTTGCCGAGGCCGACGATCAGAACGCGGTCGTTCTGCTCGCGCTGCTCGCGGCGGGACTCGCCGTCACCGCCGCGCCGGCGAAACCAGGACAGGGGCTACTCCTCGTCGGAGTCGGAGTCGCCGCTCTCGGCGCCCTCGCCCTCGGCGCGCGGCCTCGCCCTCGGCCTCCTCGCCCTCCTCGCCGACGAGCTCGGCCTCTTCCTCGAGCTCCGGCTCGGGCTCCTCCTCGACGCGCGGCGGCGAGAGCGTGGCGATCGTGATCTCGTCGGCGCTCTGGTCCTCGCCGAGGGCGAACTCGACGCCCTCGGGGGCGATGAGTGCGCTGAGCTGAAGGGTGTCGCCGATCACCATGCCGGAAACGTCGGCGGGGATCGACTCGGGGATCGCCGTCGGCAGGGCGGAGATCGTGATCTCGTGGGTGACGTGCTCGAGCACGCCGCCCTCCTTGACGCCCGGCGAGTCATCGCCGCCGACGAGCTCGATCGTGACGTCGGCCTCGATCTTCTCGTCGAGCTTCACCTCATGCAGGTCGAGGTGGACGAGCTCGCCGCGGACGGGGTCGCGCTGCTGTTCCTTGAGCACCACCGGGACCGCGGCCGAGCCCTCGATCTCGACGTCGAAGAGGGCGCCGCCGTGGACGAGCACGTCGCGCACGGCTCGAGCCTGGGCCTGGAACGCGCGCGCCTCGTCGCCGGCGCCGTAGACGACGCCCGGGACGAACCCGTCGCGACGCAGGCGGCGGCTCTCGCGAGAGCCGAACTCGGTTCGCGGCTGGGCTTGGAGGGTGGCTCGATCGGAGGCCATGCGGCGGCTGAGGATAGAGAACCGCAGGCCCTAAGACGCACACGGAGTGCCGGCGCTGCCCACACCACCGGCACAGCGCTGGACCGCGGGGGGCTGCCAGCCGCTGCCGTCGAGGATCCCGAACCTCGCCTGCCCGGTGTCGTAGAGGCGCCAGATCAGCCTGAACGCGCCGGGCGGCGCGGGGATCCAGTTCTGCGCCTGGGCCGGGTCGGTGGGCTGGTCGGCCTGCACGTAGAGGTCGAGCGAGCCGTCGCCGTTGTAGTGCAGCTTCGTGCGGTCGTTGATCAGGTAGCGGTTGAACGGGTTGTCGAACAGGAAGACGTCGGAGTCGTAGAGGGTCATCGACCAGAAGGCCCGCGCCGGAACCGGAAGCTGATCGGCCGGCAGATGCAGGACGTAGCGCCCGCCGCCGGTCAGCGGGGTGAGGTCGTTAGCGGTCTGCGTGAACGCGTAGATCGCGACCTTCGGCTTCAGCGCCCCGACGCCGACCTTGTCGGTCAGCGCTCGCAGCGTGTAGTCGGTGCCGTAGTGGCCGATGTCGGCGAGCAGGTAGCCGTTGTGGTCGCCGAACTCGGCGATGTAGCGGCGGGTGAGCTCCGCCTGGACCGCGGCCGGGCCGCCGGTGACCGCGTCTCGCATCCCGCGCAGCGTGTCGGCGCTCAGCGACGGGTCGGTGGCCGGGTCCAGGCCGGTGCCGACGCCGATCGCGCGCAGCTGGTCGAGCAGCGGCTGGTCCGCGGCCGGCGGCGGGAAGCGCTTCATCAGGCGGCCGAGCGCGGTGTAGAAGGCGAGCGGGTCCTCCCCGGCCCCGAAGCCGGGGATCGCCGGATGATCGACCGTGGTGTCGACCGGCTTGATCGCCGGCGGCTTGTACCGCGTCCCGTAGCGGGAGAGCGGCAGCAGCCGGTAGGCGTTCTGGAGCTTGTTGACGCGGTCGGTGTCGGCCGCGCCCTTGATGTAGGTGCGTCCGATCATCCAGACGCGGTCGTACGGCGCGCGGACCTTGGTCACGCCGGCCGGCAGCTTGCCGCGGAAGCCCGGGCCGACGATCGCGAAGTCGCCGCCGCCCTGGTTGCCGGTCGCCGTGCTGATGTTGCGGAAGTTCTCGGTCCACGGGTCCACCAGCTCGAAGGCGAAGAAGCGGTGCATTTTCGGCACGTGCAGGATCTGCGGCCGGCGCGAGAGGTCGAGCCAGGCGATCGAGTAGAGCGTGTCGTGGTTGGGGGCGACCACGTCGCGGGCCGCGGCGTCGGCGAGCTTGCGGGCGTGTGAGAAGCGGTTGACCGGAGCGTCGCCCTTGCCGTCGGACTTGCTGACGCTCGTGTTCGTGCGGAAGATCCGATCCGTGTCGAGCAGCGGGATCCCGTACTCGTAGGCCTGCGAGCCCAGCGCGTAGCCGGTGTCGTAGTCCGACTGCGCGCTCGCCTGCGCCGCGGGCGCGGCGAGACAGCACAGCGCCGCGATCGTTGCCGAGAGGATCCGCCCCATTGCCATATCCAACCCGATCCGCCGGGCGCAGTAGCGGTACGCGCCTGGCTAGGCGTAGGCCCAGTGGCGCTCGGCCGCGGGGCCGTCGGCGCGCAGCATCGCGATGAAGCGGTCGATGTCGTCGTGCTCGACCGCCTCCAGGTACAGGCGGACGGTCGCGGCCGTGCGCGGGTCGGGCGCGCGCCCGGGGCGCGGGGCGCCGATCGAGACCCGGGCCCGCTGGAGCGCGCTGTTGACCGACACCGTGGTCGTGCCGAGCAGGGCAGCGCTCTCCCGGGCCGTGTAGCCGAAGCCGTCGCGCAGCAGGAGCGCTGCGCGCTGGCCGGCCGGCAGGAGCTCGTGCGCGGCCGTCAGCGCGTCCTCGAGCGCCTCGCGGTCGTCGGGCTCGTGCGCCTCGTCGGGCGGCTCCTCGTCGCTCAAGGCCGGCCGCCGGCCGCGGCGGTCGACCTCGTTGAGGCACGCGTTGGTCGCGATGCGGTGCAGCCATCCCCGGAGCGAGGCGCGGCCCTCGAAGCCGGGCAGCGCCCGCCAGGCCCGGACCATCACCTCCTGGAGCGCGTCCTCGGCGTCGTGCTCGGAGCGCAGCATGCGCCGGCAGTGCGCGTGCAGCTCGGCGCGGTACGGCCGCACCAGGGCGGCGAATGCGTGGCCGTCGCCCGCTGACGCCGCCGCGATCAGCTCGAACTCGCTCACGCCAGGGACCCCCGCAACGACTCGGTGAGGCCCGCGAGGTAGGGCTGCTGCGGAAAGTCCCGCGGATCCACCCTCGCGTCGACGAGCTCGTTCACCTCGGCGCCTTCGGCGCGCAGCCGTTGAGAGCAGCGACTGTCGGGCTGCGGGGTGACGATCGTCGCCGCGGCCGGGGGCGCGGTCGGCGCGAGCACCGGCGTGGCGTCCGGGTCGGCCGGGCACGGGCGGGTGAGCACCAGCACCTGCGCCTCGAGGCCGGGCCAGCCCCGGTCGCGGGCCCGCAGAGCCAGGGCCGCGGCCGCGACGGCGGCCCGGCCCCGCCCGGCGACGATCAGCCGCCTCGCGTCGCCGTCGAGCTCGACGGCGTGGTCGGCCGCCCACTCGAGCGCCGCCGCGGCACGCTCCAGCGCCGAGTCCGGGGCGTCGTCTCGGCGCGTCGCCCACGCCGCGCGCAGGACGAGAGCGCCCAGATCGGCGCAGAGCCCGTCGCAGAGGGCGTCGTCGGCGGGACCGGCGACGCTCGCCGCGCTCGGGTCGGCGAGCACGACGACGACCGGCGGTGGCGAGCCGAGCGCCTGGCTCGCCGGCCAGCGGACCCGCACTCCGATCGGCCCGCCTCGACCTCGCAGCCGCAGGTCGGCCGCGCGGCGGACGCCGGTGGAGTCGAGGGGTGCGATCAGGTTGCCCGTGGCAGGTGACTCGTGCATGGCCGGCATCGTCAACGCCAGGGTCGGCCCGGGAAAGTCCAATCGCGCAACACCGTGTTGCGGCCTTTGCATCGCGCGGCGGGACGGGGGGCCGCATAATCGATGTGTGGCCGAACGGAGCAGCACCGCGGGCGGCAACGTCCTCGCCTTTCCCCAGGCTCCCGACGCGATCGAGCTGCGGCACCTGCGCGCGTTCGTCGCGGTCGCCGAGGAGCTCAGCTTCTCGCGCGCGGCGGACCGCCTGCACATCTCGCAGTCGGCGCTCAGCCGCCAGGTGAGCGGGCTCGAGAAGCTGATCGGCTGCGATCTGCTGCGGCGCTCGACGCATCGGGTCGAGCTCACCCTCGCCGGCGAGGCACTGCTCAACCGCACCCAGGTCCTGCTCGAGAGCGTGGACGAGGCGGTCTCCAAGACGCAGTCCGTGGGCGGGGAGCTCGCGTTCAGGCTGGCGGAGTACTGGGCGCCGGTGTTCGCGACCGCCGAGCCCGGCATCTCACTCGCCGACCGGCGCGCGGCCATCGAGGGCCTGTTCGCCCAGTTCCCGCCGCCGGAGGGGATCGAGGTCGAGCCGGTGAACGCCGGCGGCGTTGCCTCGTTTCGGATCAGCCCCGACCTGAGCCTCCCGGCGACCGTCCTCTACATCCACGGCGGCGGCCACACGTTCGGCTCGTCCTACGGCCATCGCGGCGTGATCGGCGCCGTGACCGCGGCGGCCAACCAGACCGCGCTGGCCCCCGAGTACCGGCTCTCACCCGAGCACCCGTTCCCGGCCGACCTCGAGGACGTCGAGCGCGCCTACGGGTGGATGATCTCGAGCGGGGTCGACCCCGCCCGGATCGTGGTCGCGGGCGACTCGTCCGGGGCGGGCCTCGGCATGTCCCTGCTGCTGAAGCTGAAGCGCGACGGCGGCCCGATGCCCGGCGGGGCCGTCTGGTTCTGCCCCTGGGTCGACATCACCGGCAGCACCCTGCGGATGACCAGCCGGGGGAACGAGCTGGCGGAGACGATGTCCCGGCTGATCCTCCCGCTGGTCGACGACTACCTCGCCGGGCACCCGATGGACGACCCGCTGCTGAACCCGCTCAAGCAGGACCTCTCGGGCCTGCCGCCGATGCTGATCCAGGGCGCGACCGGCGATCCGCAGCGCGAGGACTCGCATCAGCTCACCGAGCGCGCCCGCGCCGGGGGCGTCGACGCGGAGCTCGAGCTCTACCCCGTCGAGACCCATTCCTTCCAGACGTTTTGGTCGTTCCTCCCGGAGGCCCGCGAGGCCGTGGAGCAGGCCGGGCGGTTTATCGGCTCGATCGTCGCCGGGCGCGGCTACTCTGCGGCCGGTGTCGGATGACGATCTGAAGATCCCGCAGGGACGGGTCAGGCGTTCGGCCAAGCTGGGCAGCGCGCTCGGCGGCCAGGCCGCCAAGTACGCCGGCACCAGGGCCGCCGCGCTGGCCCGGTCGCCGGAGGACGCCGACGAGAGGCTCGAGGCGCGTCACGTGGAGACCGCGCTGAAGATGGTCCGGACGCTCGGCGAGATGAAGGGCGCGGCGATGAAGATCGGCCAGCTCGCCTCGTTCATCGACACCGAGTTCCTGCCCCCCGAGTACGCCGAGCTCTACCAGGAGGAGCTCGCGAAGCTGCGCTCGTCGGCGCCGCCGATGCCGTGGGAGCGGGTGTCGAAGGTGATCGAGGAGGAGTACGGCGAGCCCGTCGACGAGCACTTCGCCGAGTTCGAGCAGGAGGCCTTCGCCGCCGCCTCGATCGGCCAGGTGCACCGGGCGAAGCTGCTCGACGGCCGCCCGGTGGCGGTGAAGATCCAGTACCCGGGCGTGGCCGAGGCGCTCGAGTCGGACATGCGCAACGCGGGCATGCTGGTGCGCCTCGCGAAGGCGATCGCCCCGGGCCTGGACGCCAAGTCGGTCGCCGAGGAGCTCCGCGAGCGCGTGCTCGAGGAGCTCGACTACGAGTTCGAGGCGCAGAACCAGCGCACGTTCTCACGCGCCTATCGCGGCCACCCGTTCATCTACGTGCCCGACGTGATCACGAGGCTGTCCCGGCGGCGGGTCCTGGTGACCGAGTACGTCGACGGGATCGGCTTCGAGCAGGTCAGGGAGCTCGACGACGAACAGCGCAGCCGGTTCGGCGAGATCGTCTTCCGCTTCTGCTTCGGCTCGATCTACCACCTGCAGCACTTCAACGCCGACTCGCACCCCGGCAACTACCTCCTGATGGGCGACGGCCGCGTGGCGTTCCTCGACTTCGGGATGACGAAGAAGCTCGACCGCGAGCAGATCGAGCTCGAGCAGGCGGCGCTCGACGCCGCGATCCGCAAGGACCCCGAGGCGCTGCGCCAGCGGCTCGCCGAGCTCGGGTTCATCAAGAAGCCCACCAAGCTCGACGCCGAGCACCTGATGGAGCACGTGATGCTGGTCGGCGGCTGGTACATCGAGGACCGCACCTACCAGGTGTCCGCCCGGCGGGTGATGAAGATCATCGAGTCGGCCTCGGATCCGCGCTCGGAGTACTTCCAGGTGATGCGGCGCGAGAACATCCCCGCCGACGAGCTCATGGGGCGGCGGATGGAGATCGGCGTGATCGCCGTGCTCGCCCAGCTCGGCGCGGAGCGCAACTGGCATCGGATCATGCGCGAGTGGGTCTACGCGGATGAGCCCGAGACCGAGCTGGGGCAGCAGGAGTGGGAGTACTTTGAGGCTCGGGGCGTCGCGCGGGTGCCCGGGATCGCGGCGCCCTAGGCGGGTGCGGGTTCCGGGGCGGTGCCGTCGCTCGGTTCCGGCTTGACGGGTTCCGGGGCGGTTGCCTTCGGGTGGACGCCCTTGATCGCGATGATCAGGCCGATCACGGCGATCGCGGCGACCACCCGCAGGCTGAGCTGGATCCCGCCGACGAACGAGTCCTTGACCACGTCGAGCACCTTGTCGGCGACCGAGCTGTCGAACTGGTTGAAGGCCGCGGTGCCGGGCTCGGTGCCGGCGAGATAACCGTGGATCACGCCGGCGCGGTCGCCGGTCATGTGGAGGCCGGCGTGGCTCGCCTCGCTGACCACGAGATCCTCGGAGCGACTCGTGAACAGCGCCGTCGTCAGCCCGAGGCCGATCGCCCCGCCGGCGATCTGGAACATGTAGGTGATCCCGCCGGCAAGGCTCGAGCGAGTGGCGTCGAGCATGGTCACGGCCGCGGTCGTGATCGAGGGGTAGAAGAAGCCGGCACCGATCCCGGTCACGGCAAGCCCGGGGATGAGCACGGCGTAGCCCGAGTCGGCGCCGAAGAACGAGACCACGAAGCGGCCCGGCGGCGAGCAGGGCCGTGCCGGCGATGATCACCCGGCGCCCGCCGAGCCTGTCGTAGAGACGGCCGGTGAGGAAGGCCACGGCGCCGAAGAGGCCGAGCATCGGCAGCATCCCGAAGCCGGCCTTGAGCGCACTGAAGCCGAGGACCTTCTCCATCAGCTGCGGCCCGTAGAGGACGATCGAGAAGAAGACCGCGGAGAGCATGAGCACCGTCAGGCAGGCGGCCCGAAAGCCCTTGTTGGCGAGCACGTCGGGCGGGATCAGCGCCGCCTCGCCGGCCCTGCGCTCGATCCCGCGGAAGGCGACCAGCAGCGCGACCCCGGCCACGAACATCGCCAGCACGCGGATGTCGGTCCAGCCCCAGTCCACCGCCTGGTCGAGGCCGAGCAGGATCAGGACGAGCCCGCCGGAGACGGTGGCGATCCCGAGGTAGTCGATCCGCCGCTCGGTCGCCTCCACCGGCGGCTCGTGGACGAACTTGGCCGTCGCGAGCACGGCGAAGGCGGCGATCGGCAGGTTGAGCCAGAAGATCGCCCGCCAGCTGAACTCGTCCGTGAGCACGCCGCCGATCAGGGGCCCGAGCGCGTTCCCGAGCCCGGCGATGCCGAGGATCAATCCGCCGGCGAGCCCGGCGCGGTCGGCGGGCAGCGCCGCGAAGGTCATGCCGAGAATCGCGGGCCACATCAGCGCCCCGCCGACCCCCATGCCGACGCGGGCGCCGATCAGCGTCAGGGCGCTGGGCGCGATCGCGCCGAGGAGCGAGAAGCCGGCGAAGATCCCGGTGCCGATGAAGAAGATCTTCCGCCGCCCGAGCATGTCGGCGAGCCGGCCGCCAGTGACCAGGCCCATCCCGAAGACGAGCGCGTAGGCGTTCACCGTCCACTGGATCGTGCCCACGTCGACGTCGAAGTCCTGCTCCATCGCGGGCAGCGCGACGTTGAGCGCCGTGAAGTCGTTCGCGATCACGATGACGCCGAGGCCCATCGCGAACAGCGCGAGCACCGTCCCCCGCGAGAGTCCCTGGTCCGCCATCGAGCCGGACTGTAATAACTCGCGCCACGTCCTCCGCTCCCGCCCGAGTCAATTGTCCGCGGCTACGCCGCGGACTTCTTGTTTCTGCTCCCGCGTCCGGGCGTGCGCGGTGCCTCATCGGCGTCAGCCCGGTTCGGACTCCCCCGGCAACTCCGCAAGCGGGCCCTCCACCGCGTAGTCGTGGCGCGCCTGGATACGGCGGGCGCCGTAGTTGCGGGTCTCGTAGGCGATCATCGCCGCGAGCAGGGCGGTGACGATCGTGACCGTGGCCAGGGCAGAGATCGCGGTCGCCACGGGAAGCAGCGCGAGCGTCACGATGGCGACCACCAGGCGCTGGACGTTGAGCGTGCCGGCGCCGCGCAGCCGGATCGCGACGTGGCCGAGCAGATAGAGGGCGACGCCACCGAGGAGGCCGAACGCCGGGACGGTCTCGAGGTGCTCCCCGGGGTGGGCGAGCACCTCGTGGAGGCCGAAGGCGGCCAGCTCGATGCCGGCGACGAGGGGGAAGTGGAGGTAGGAGTAGACGTCCCGGGCGAGCTCGTTCTGCTCGCGCCCCTCCTCGGCGCGCACCAGGCGCCGGACGTTGGCGATCGCCACGAGGTCGAAGTAGATCCACCAGAGCTCGAAGATCAGGATCACGCCGAGGACCGCGGCCACGGTCACCCCGACCGTCAGGCCGGCGTCGGCGCCGACTCCGAGCGCGACGATCGACTCGCCAAGGGCCACGATCACGATCAGGCCGTAGCGCTCCGCAAAATGGCTCGGGACCAGGCGCCAGCCGCTCGCGTCGGTGAAGTACGGCTGGCCGATGTCGAGCGCCGCCGCCACGAGCCACAGCGCAACCTGGCCGCCCCCGCCGATCAGGGCGCCGGCGATGAGCAGGGCGATGCCGACGCCGGTGCTGACCGCGATCCCGAGGGTCGCGCGGCGGAGGCCCGGATCGTCGTCGCTCGCGAGCACGAAGAGCCCGATGTGGGCCGCCCGGACGGCGCCGTAGGCGAGCGCGAACTCGAGCGCGCGATCGCCGAACGCGTCCGGCGCAGCGAGCGCAGCGATCAGCAGCGCACCCATCGCGGCCACGAGCACCAGGCGGACGCCGCCCTCCTCGGGGTCGACCACGCTGGTGAGCCAGGCGTAGGCGGACCAGGCCCACCACAGGAGCGCGAGCACGAGGACGCCCTCGCCCAGGCCCGCCCAGCCCCCCTCGTCGAGCATGAGCGCCGTGCACTGGGTGAGCGCGAGCACGAAGACGAGGTCGAAGAAGAGCTCGAGCGGCATCACCCGCTCGCCCTCCCTGCGGACGGCCGTCAACCGTCGTGAGGCGCTAGCCCGTGACTCCATCGGGTGCCGGCGGGGACGCGATCAAAAGGCGCGGGTCGTTCGTGCAGATGCCGTCCACGCCGAGCGTCGTGAGGCGGGCGACCCGCTCCGAGTCGTCGACGGTCCACGCGATCACGTCAACCTCGGCGGCGTGCGCGGCGTCGACCAGGCGGCGGGTGATGAGCGGGTGATAGATCCACACCGCCCAGACGCCGAGCTCGGGCGCCCGCGAGCGAATCACCCCGGGTAGACGGGCGCGCAGCGACGCCGAGCCGGCGAGGAACACGGGCCGCAGCCACCGGTTGCCCGACCAATCCCGGCTCACCTTCGGCAGCGTCCAGCCGCGCTGCAGGTCCGGCGCCGCGGTGTGCAGGTAGACGAGGCTGCCGACCTCCATCGTCGAGACCATCGCCCGCGACGGTGAGCCCGCGGTCGGCGAGCGCCGCGACGACCTCGTCCTCGCGCCCGGCGATCTTCAGGTCGAGGTCGAAGCGCACGCCGTCGAGCGGCGGCCGGGTGAAAGCGTCGAGTACCTCCTCGAGGGCGAGGGCGTCCCGGCGTCGCGCGTCACCCCAATCGTGGGCCACCACCAGGGGCCCGGTGGCCGGCGCCGGGCCTGCGTCGGCGCGGCGCCAATCGGGGTCGCCGGCGAAATCGGATTGCGGGCGCAGGACGTCGAGTTCGATCGCATCGACGCCGGCGTCGACCGCCGCGGCGAAGCTCTCCAGCGTGTTCCCGGGCACGACCGCGTCGGCGCCCTTGTGCCCGATTCTCAGCAAGCGCTGGGCTACTTCCCCTGCTCCAGCGCGTCGCGCCGGCCCGCGACGAGCAGGCGGACGACCGCCCCCAGCCCGGCCAGCAGGCCGGCGCCGGTGATCCCCGAGCCCAGGGCGATCACCGCGAAGACCCCTCGGTTCTCGCGCTGAATCTCGTCGAGCCCGGGGATCGTGCTCTGCGAGCCCGCGATCGCGATCGCCGAGATCACGGCCAGGCCCACCACCGCCACCGCGCCCCAGAGCAGCGCGCGACCGAGCGAGTCCAGCAAGCCAAGCGTGCGCTCGTCCACGGCCGCACTCTATTGCGGCGTCCGGGCCGGTTAGGTTCCGGTCGTGAGCGACACGCTGCGCCGCCGGATCGCCGCCGGACTGCTGATCGTCGCGGTCGTCGTGGCCGTCCTCGCGATCGAGGACGTGGGCCCATTCTCGGACCCGGTCACCGAGGAGCAGCGGGTGCAGTCGACGGTCGAGCGGTTTTTCGGCGCGGCGTCGGAGGGTGACTCGAAGACGTTCTGCGATCTGCTGACCTCCGACGCGCGCCAGGCGCTCGAGGTGAGCACCGCGCAGCGGCTGCAGACCGACCAGACGCCCGAGTGCACCAAGATCCTCGACGTGCTCGCGCCGGTGTTCAAGGGCTCGCAGGTGAGCGTGCGGTACGTGAGCGTGAGCGGCAACCGGGCCCGGGTCGAGGCGCGCTACCGGGTGTCCGGCTCAGGCGCCCAGCCGCGCACCGTGCTGCTGCTCGACGAGGACGGAACCTGGCGGATCAGCGACCCGGGCTGACGATCAGGCGCTAGCGGTTGCGGAGGAACGTGACGTTGTTCGCGTTTCGGTTCGCTGTAGCGATGTCCTGATCGGTGTCGCCGTCGAGGTCGCTGAAAACGAGGGCGCTGGGTGTCAGGCCGGTGGATTCCGGGCTGCTCGTAGGCTCCGAGAAGTTCACCCCAGCCACGTGGCGCAGGATGGTGACGGAGTTGGAGGTGTTGTTGGCCACGGCGAGATCCAGCTTCGAATCGCCGTCGATGTCCGCGGCGGCGATCGCGAACGGACTCGCGCCGGCGGGCTCGGGGCTCGAGGCGGGCTGGACGAAGTCCGCGCCACCGACGTTCTTGAGGATCGAGACGTTCGCGCCCAGATTGACGACGGCGAGATCGGCGTCGCCGTCGCCGTCGAGGTCCCCGGCGGTCAGCGAGATCGGGTCCGCGCCCACGGGCTCCGGGCTGCTTGCGGGCTTGGTGAACTTCCCGGACCCGTTGTTGGTGAGGACGCTGACGTCATCGGGGCCGTTGTCGGCGACCGCGAGGTCCTGGTCGCTGTCTCCGTCGAGGTCCGCGACCACGATCGCGGCCGGGAAGCCGCCGACGGCCACTGGACTCGAGGCCGGCTCCGCGAAGTTGCCATTGCCCGCGTTGCGGAGGATGGTCACGCTCGCCGACTGGAAGTTGGCGACCGCGAGGTCGACGTCCGAGTCACCGTCGAAGTCGGCGGCGACGATTCCCGACGGCGCCAGGCCTGCGTCCTCGGGGCTCGATGTCGGCTGGTTGAAGTCCGCGCCGCCCGTGTTGCGAAGGATGATGACGTTGTCCGTGTTGTTGTCGGCGGAGGTGACGGCGAGGTCGATGTCAGCGTCGCCGTCGAAATCGGCGGCGGCGATCGAGCTCGGGGAGGCGCCGACCGCCTCGGGGCTGGTCGCCGGCTCGGAGAAGTTGCCGGTGCCTGCGTTGCGGAGGACGGTCACCTGGCCCACGAGGTTGTCGGCAACGGCGAGGTCCTGGTCCGTATCGCCGTCGAGGTCGGCGGCGACGATCGCCGACGGTCCGCCGCCGACAGCCTCGGGGCTCGACGCGGGCTGGGCGAAGTCGAACGGGCCGATGGCGATCGCCGACATGGCAAGGAACCCGCTCAACACCAGCGCCGCAGCCAGCGCGATCGATCCGCTCTTCCACCGACGAAGCGAGCTCATCCGATCCTCCCCATAGTTCGAGTCCGAGACGGGACCAACCTACACCCGCGCGTGAGAATCAGCTCTAGAAGAGCTGATTCTCGCCCGCGAAGATCTCGGAGACCGAGTCGTCGGCGAAGATGCGCCGGATCGAGTCGGCGAGCGTCTGGGCCGCCGAGAGCACGGTGATGTTCTCCGGCGCGCCGGGGCGCAGCGGGATGGTGTCGGTCACCACGATGCGCTCGATCCCGGAGTTCCTCGTAGGCGAGCCGCTCGAAGGCGGGGCCGGAGAAGACGCCGTGGGTGGCGCAGGCGATCACCCGCGCGGCGCCCTCGTCGAGCACCGTGCGGGCGGCGGCGCAGAGGGTTCCGGCGGTGTCGATCATGTCGTCGACGAGGACGGCCGTCTTGCCGCGCACGTCGCCGACCACGTAGCCGATCTCGGCGACCTGCTGGGCCGGCCGCTCCTTCTCCATCACCGCCCAGTGGACGCCGACCTTGCGGGCGAAGTTGCGCGCCACCTTCACGCGGCCGGCGTCCGGGGAGACGATCACGAGCTCGTCGTCCCAGGCCTGGTCCATGAAGTACTGAGTCAGCATCGGCATCGCGGTCATGTGGTCGACGGGCTTGGAGAAGAAGCCCTGGACCTGGCCGGAGTGCAGGTCCATGGTCAGGACGCGGTCGCACGCCGACGGCCTCGAGGCATTGGGCGACGACGCGGGCTGAGATCGGCTCGCGGGGGGCCGACTTCTTGTCCTGGCGCGAGTAGCCGTACCAGGGCATGACGGCGATGATCCGGTGCGCCGACGCGCCCTTGGCGGCGTCGATCATCACCAGCATCTCCATCAGCGCGTCGTTCGGGGTCATGCCCTGGCTGGCGTTCGCGGCCGTGGACTGGACGAGGAAGATGTCGGCGCCGCGGATCGACTCCTGGTAGCGGCAGTAGACCTCGCCGTCGGCGAACGTCCGCAGGTCGACCTGGCCGAGGTCGACGTCGAGCTTGCCGGCGATCCGCGCCGCGAGCTCCATCGAGGCGCGGCCGCCGAAGACCATCAGGCGCTTCGTGTAGTCCTGCGCGATCGAGCTGATGGCGTGCGGGCTCTCCTCGAGAGTGGTCATCAGTCGGTGTCCTCGGCCGCGTCCTCTTCGCCCTCGCTCGACTTGCGCTCCGCGTACCCCTCGATATTGCGCTGCTCGTTGGTCGAAACTCCGAGGGCGCCGTCCGGGACATCCTCGCGGATCACTGCACCGGCGCCAGTGTAGGCGCCGTCGCCGACGGTCACCGGGGCGACGAGCGAGGTGTTGACCGAGATTCGCGCACCTTCCCCGATCTTCGTCGCGTGCTTGTGCCGGCCGTCGTAGTTCGCCGTGATCGCGCCCGCGCCGACGTTGGCCCCGGACCCGACGTCGGCGTCGCCGACGTAGGCGAGGTGCGGGACCTTGGCGCCCTCGCCGATCCGCGAGTTCTTGATCTCGACGAAGCTGCCGGCCTTCGAGCCCTGCCCGAGGTCGGCGCCGGGGCGCAGGTAGGCGAACGGGCCCGACGGTGGCGAGGTTGCCGACCTCGGCGCTCGGTCGCGTAGGAGTGCAGGACGCGAGCCTGCTCGCCGACCGTCGTGTCGATCAGGGTCGTGAGCGGGCCGATGATCGAGTCGGCGCCGATCCGAGTGGAGCCGCGCAGGCTCGTGCCGGGCTCGATCGTGGCGTCGGCGGCCGATCTCGACGTCGGCGTCGATCCAGGTCGAGGCGGGGTCGATGACCGTGACCCCGGAGACCATGTGCCGGTGCAGGATCTGGCGGCGGGCCTCGGCGGTGACGACGGCGAGGTCGGCGCGGTTGTTGACGCCGAGGTTGACGTTCGGGTCGGTGGCCAGGTGGGCGACGACCCGGCGGCCGTCGCGACGCAGCATCGGCAGCACGTCGCCGAGGTAGTACTCGCCGGCGGAGTTGTCGTTCTCGAGGTGGTCGAGCGCCTCCATCAGCGGCTCGGCGTCGAAGACGTAGGTGCCGGTGTTGATCTCGGCGATCGCGAGCACATCGGGCTCGACCTCGTCCGGGTTCTTGGTCTCGACGATCCGCTCGATGTCCCCGTCGGCGTCGCGGACGATCCGCCCGTAGGCCGCCGGGTCGTCGAGCTCGACCGTCATCACGGTCGCGCCGGCACCGCGATGCGTGGTGGGTCTCGAGCAGCTCGGCGACGATGTCCGCGTTGATCAGCGGGTGGTCGCCGGAGAGCACGACGACGGTCTCGGAGTCGCGGACGATGTCATGCGCGGCGCGGACGGCGCCGCCGGTGCCGTCGGCCTCCGGCTGGATCACCGTCTCGGTGCCCTCGGGCAGACCGGACGCGAGGTCGCGGTCGGGCGAGACGATCACCGCCACCCGATCGGCGCCGGCCTCCCGAGCCGCGAGCACCGGCCACGCGACCATCGGCCGGCCGCAGACCGGGTGCAGGACCTTGGGCAGCGAGGAGTGCATGCGCGTGCCCTCGCCCGCGGCCATGATGAGGACGGTCGGCCCGCTCACGCGCGGAATCGTAGACGCGCGCGCACGATCGGGCTCACCCGGGGGCCGCTTCGAGCGACGAGAGTCAAGTTTGGGTGCGTGAGACAACCGAACTTGACCTTCGTGCGCGGAACTGGGGAGCCAGGACTCGAACCTGAATTTCCGGGACCAAAACCCGGCGTCACTGCCAGTTGGACCACTCCCCACTGGTGCTTGCGGACGATAGCTCCGGGCGGCTACTCCTCGGTCTTGCGCCGCACCTTCGCCCGCCCGGCCTCCGTGCCCGGCTCGGTCGCCGGGCCGCCGGGGGGCGCGATGCCGAGGACGCGCATCGCCTTCAGCCCGAGGCCGAGCTTCTCGCGGCCCTCGGTGGAGGTCAGGTCGTGGCCGCAGAGCTCCTTCACCCGCTCGAGCCGGTAGCGGACCGTGTGCCGGTGGGTGAAGAGCTGCTCGGCCGTCGGGGTGACGTTGCCGTCGTTGGCCAGGTAGGCCTCGACCGTCTTGACGAGGTCGGTCTCGTACTGGTCGTCGTAGGCCGAGAGCGGCGCGACGGTCTCCTCGTAGAAGCGCTCGAGCTCGCTCCGGGTCCTCGCTCATCGCCGGCAGCAGCAGCCGGTAGGAGCCCGTGTCCTCGAACGCGAGCAGCTCGAGGCCGTCGGCCTCGGCCACGTTCGCCGCCAGCTGCGCCTCCTGGCCGGCGCGGTAGAGATCGACGGGGTCGGCCACCCAGCGGCTGCGCGACACCGTGACGTGGAAGCCGGGCAGCGACGCGGCGAGCTCGCGCGCGAGCGCTGCGGTCGCGCGCTCGAGCTGCGCCGGCTCCGCGGCCGGGCGCACCGCGCTCACCTGCGCCCGCTCGCCGGCCTCGCGCCAGCAGCGCGATCGAACCCGGCGCCGACGAGCGCAGCGCGCGCAGCGACACGATCAGCACCCGCGCGCGCCAGTCGCCCGCCTGCGCGGCGCGCGGCGCCGCGCGCGCGAAGATCACCCCGGCACCGCCCTCGAGCCCGCTGCCCAGCTCCGCGGCACGGGCGACGATGTCGCCGCGGTCGGTCACCTCGCGCGCGAGCAACGCGCGCACGAACTCCCCCGCCGCCTCGTCGCTCGCCCACTCCGGCGCCCGCGAGCGCTCGAGCTCGAGCGCGAGCAGCGTCGAGACCATCCGGATCAGCGTCGGCGACGGCTCCGGCCCGCGGCTGCGGTAGCGCAGCTCGCCAACCGCCGCATCGGCGACGCGCAGCTCGATCGTCGCCACGTCGCCGCTCGCGCCGAGCAGCTTGCCCTCCTCCGCCGACGACGAGGCGGCGACCGCCAGCACCGCGCTCGAGCGGTCGATCAGCGCGACGCTGGCGCCCAGCGCCGCGGCCGCCGCGCGCGCCACCGCGGGCAGCCCGGCGCCCGACTCGATCGCCTCGGAGAGCGTCTCGAGCGAGCGCTCATCTGGCGCTTTTGCAGGGGTTTTCCGGGTTTCCGCGCGACCGGCCACGCGCGAATTCTAGGCCGCGCCGGCTAACCGCCGAAGATCTTGGTGATGTCGTCCCAGTAGTAGACGATCGCGATGCCCAGCGCGATCCCGATCGCGAGCAGCGCGATGAGCACGAACAACGAGACCAGGATCGCCGTCGCCTTCTCCCAGGTGCGCCCGAACGACCCGATCGTCGGGACCAGGATCAGGGCGCAGAACGCGAGCACGCTGATCAGGCCCGCGCCGCCGAACAGCAAGTACTCGGTTCCGATCTTCGCGACGATCGGCATCAGACCTGCTGGATTCTGGCGCAAGTGGGAGACCACCATCGCGATCGCGGCGCAGCCGGCGAACGCCGCCACCCCGAGCCCCCATCCGCCACTCACGTCGCTGAGGTAGTGCACGCCGAGGTAGACGCGGCTGAGCCCGATGGCCGCCGTCAGCGCCAACCCGGCGACGATCAGCGCCGTCCCGTAGGCCCACCCGGGCCGCACGCGGATCGCACCGTCAGCGCGAGCCAGGCGTAGAAGACCGAGTGCGCGGCGTGGCCGCTCGGGTAGCTCTGGCCCGCCGCGCTCGACCAGCCCGCCGGGCGGGCCGCGGCCTGTCGACCATCTCCTTGATCACCGGCACGGCGATCAGCATGACCACCACGGCGGCCAGCAGCACCGCAGAACTCGCTCCAGCGCCGCCGCCAGCGCGAGCATCCACGCGGCGATCGCCGTCAGCGGTACGAGCACCACGGCTCGTGCCGAGCGCGGTGACCACCTTCGCCACGTCGGTGAGCCACGCGGTGCGGAGCTTGTCGACGACGTCGATCGCCTGCGAGTCGCCCGGCGTCGGCCCGGCGTCGCCGGTGACGATCAGCGCGTAGCCGACCAGCACGAAGAGCGACGACGGCCAGCGCCGCGAGCAGGCTCGTGAACTCGAGCCCCAGCCCGCCCGGCGTCACCCGCCGCCACGCGAACCGGAGCTGCGGCGAGCAGCCTCCGCAGGCCGGGCGTCGACTCGATCCGCTGCGGCCAGCCTGCGCACGGTTCTCCGGCTCGCGCAGATACCGCGAGATCACCACCGCGGCGACGATCAGCCGCGACGACGACCCCGAACACGAGCGCGCCCTTGCCGGCGATCTCCGTGGCCGGTCGATGCTGTGGGCGAGCACGTAGCCGAGCAGGGAGAACGCCGCCGCCCACAGCCCGGTGCCGAGGATGCTGTACGGGACGAACGCGCGGTAGAGCATCCCCGAGCTGCCGGCGATGAACGGCGCCAGCGCCCGCACCAGCCCGATGAAGCGGCCGATCAGGATCGTCTTGCCGCCGTGGCGCGCCGAAGTACCCCTCGACCTGCTCGAAGCGCTCGTGGGTGATCCGCACCTTCGGCCCGTGGCGGAGCACGAACTCGCGCCCGAGCCGGCGTGCCGATGCAGAAGCTCGTCGTGTCGCCGCGCCCAGGCGCAGAACCAGACGATCGCGATCGTGATCACGATCGACGTCTCGCCCTGGCCGGCGACGGCGCCGCCGAGGATCACCGCCGTCTCGCCGGGGAAGACGAGGCCGACGAACGCGCCCGTCTCGAGGAACGCGAGCACCCCGACGAGCGCGTAGGTCCAGTCGCCGAGCTCGCGCGACAGGTCCTCGAGCAGCTGCTCGACGTCGATGTCGGGGGCGAACTTCTGGAAGGCGACGAACGCGGCGACGGCAATCGCCGCGATCACGACCAGGCGCCAGCGGCTGCGCTTCTCTCCCTCGAGCGTCAAGCGCCGCCGATTATCGGAGCCGCTGCGGCGCCGAGACGATCGCGTTCGCGTACCGGGGCGGCAGCGCCGAGCACGCCGTCGTCCGCGCTCGATCAGGTCGGCGAACAGCCCGACCGCCGTGGGGCCCGAGCCGGCGACCAGCGCCCGCTCCGCGCCGACCTCATCGAGCGCCGCCAGCGCCTCCGCGATCTCGCGGGCGCAGCGAGACCGCCGCCTGCTCGAGGTCGTTGACGAGCAGCTCGGCGTAGTCGAGCGGCGAGGCGCCGCCGCCCGCCGCCGCGCGCAGCCGTGCCTCGATGAGCTCCGAGCTCGGCCGCCGTCCCGGCCGAGCCCGAGCGAGTCGGCCTCCGCGTACACGTCGGCCGTGGACAGACCCGGCGTCGTCGGGGATCATCACCACCGCGAACTCGCCCGGGCGCCGGCAGCGGCTCGACCACCTCCCCCGCGCCCGACACCAGCGCGAGGGCCGGCTCGAGCTGCGAGGGCACGTCGGCGCCGAGCCCCGCGGCGAGCTGCGGCAGATCGTCGAGCTGCCCGGCGGCCAGGCGCAGGATCGCCGCCGCGTCCGCGCTGCCGCCGCCGAGCCCGGCCGCGACCGGGATCCGCTTGTCGATCTCGACCCGCAACGGCGCGTGGTCGCCAGCCGCGGGCGCGCATCGCCTCGAGCGCGACGCCCGACCAGGTTCGGCCCCGTCACACCCCGGGCAGAGGACCTCGTCGCCCTCGCCCTCGGCCTCGGTCGACCTCGATCCGGTCGCTGAGCAGCAGCGGGCAGAACAGCGAGCGCAGCTCGTGCAGCCCGTCCTCGCGCCGCCGCCCAGATACAGGCAGAGGTTGAGCTTCGCGGGCGCGCGCAGGATCGCCATCAGCCCGCCACCGCCTCGAGCTCCGCGGCCAGAGCCGCGAACTGCTCGGGCGCCAGCTGCTCGGCGCGCGCGTCGGCCGGCAGCCCGAGCCCCACCAGCGCCCTCGCGCACGGCGTCCCGCGACGCCGGGCCGCGCGTGCTCGAGCGAGCGCGCGAGCGACTTGCGCCGGTGGGCGAACCCGTCGCGCACCAGCGCGACGACCGCCGCCGGGGCGGCCGGCCCGGTGCGCCGCAGGCCGATCAGCGCCGAGTCGACCCGCGGGCGCGGCGTGAACACCGCCCGGTCGACCGTGCGCAGCAGCCGCACCTCGCACGCCAGCTGCACGAGCACGCTCGGCCCGCCGTAGACGCGCGAGCCGGGCTCGGCCCGCAGCCGGTCGGCGATCTCGCGCTGGACCATCAGCGTCCACGACTCGACGCCCTCGAGGCTCGGCGATCGTGCGCAGGATCAGCGGCGTCGCGATCGAGTACGGCAGGTTGGCGACCATCCGGGTCGGGCGGCGGCTCGAGCGCGCGCGAGGTCCACGCGCATCGCGTCGCCGAAATGCAGGGCGACGTTCGGATGCTCGGCGGCGAGCTCCTCCAGCGCCGGTCGCGCAGGCGCTCGTCGAGCTCGACCACGTGCACGGTCGCGACCTGCGGCGCGAGCTCCGCGGTCAGCGCCCCCTCCCCGCCGCCGACCTCGAGCACGACGTCGTCCGGCCGCAGCCCGGCCTCGCGGACGATCGCGCCGAGCAGGTTCGTGTCGGCGAGGAAGTTCTGCCCGAGCCGCACCACCGGCCTTCACCAGCCGAAGACGCGCGCCGCGTTCGCCTCCACGGTCGCCTCGAGCTCCGGATATGACACGCCGCGCACCTCGGCCAGCGTCTCCGCGGTGGCGACCACGTTCGCCGGCTCGTTTCGACGCCCGCGCACCGGCTGCGGCGACAGGAAGGGCGCGTCGGTCTCGACCAGGAGCAGGTCGTCGGGGACCGCCGCGGCCGCCTCGCGCAGCGCCTCGGACTTCGGATAGGTGAGGTTGCCGGCGAACGAGCAGTACCACCCCCACTCGGCCGCCTCCGTCGGCCCGCAGCGCCGGGGCGGAGAAGCAGTGCAGGATCACGGTGACCCCCGTCGCCTCGGCGCGCAGCATCTCGAACGTCTCCTCGAGCGCCTCGCCGTCGGTGGTCGTGCCGCCGTCGCGGACGTGGATCACGAGCGGCTTGGCGAGCCGCCGGGCGATCCGGATGTGGGCTGCGGAACGCGTGGCGCTGGTCCGTCGCGCGGCGCGGTGTCGCGGTAGAAGTCGAGCCCCGTCTCGCCGACCGCCGCCACCCGCGGGTGCGAGGCGAGCTCCTCGATCCGCGCCGCGGCCGCGTCGTCGAAGCCGGTGGAGCCGTTCGGGTGCCGGCCGACCGCTGCGTAGACGCGCCTCGTTGGCCTCGGCGGCCGCGATCGCCTGCTCGCTCGCCGGCCTCGTCGATCCCGACCGTGAGCATGCGCCGCACGCCGACCGCGTCGGCGGCGGCGACGAGCTCGGCGTCGGGCGCTCGCAGAGCCCGAGGTGGCAGTGCGTGTCGATCACGGCGCCGAGTCTCGCAGGCCCGGATGAGCGATTCAGAGGTCGCGGCGCTTGAAACCGGCGACCGCGAGGGCGACCATCGCCGCGGTGTAGACGATCACCCACACGGCGAGCCCGGGCCCCGACTCCTCGGCCCCGCCGAACGGGCCCAGCTGCACCACCACATCCGTGAGCCCGTGCTGGTTGGACGTGAGCAGGAAGAGACCCTGCTGGTAGAGCGCCTCGAAGGGGAGCGCGTAGGTCGCGAGCTCGGAGATCCGCTGCAGGGTGTTCGAGGCGATCGCATCGCCGATCTGCCCCAGCAGGCCGGCCACCAGGCCGGCGCCGAAGATCATGAACACCGCGATCCCCTGCGCGGTCGAGGCGAGGTGGACCGAGGCCAGGGTCGAGATCGCCGCGACGATCACGACCGCCGCGGCCAGCAGCAGCCCCGGGAGGATCGCGTGGTCGGGCGTCCAGTCCCCGAACGCGGCGGTGAGCGCCAGGCATGCCGCGTAGACGAGGAGGGCGTAGATCGCGGCCGCCACCGCCGCTCCGGCCCAGCGCGCGACCAGCATCGTGCCGCGGCCGAGCGGCCGCACGACGAGCGGCTGCAGGAGCCCGGTCTCGGCGTCCCCGCGGACGACGCCGACGGTCAGGAACACGGCGAGCACGGCCCCCAGGAAGAGGGTCGCGAACATCGCCAGGCCGAACACCGTCGAGCCCACGAGCGTCTGCTCGTTGACCAGGTTGCTGCCGATGAGCCCCTCGTCGCCCACCGCGTCGAACGCGATCGCGACCCCGATCCCGAACAGCACCAGGAAGACCAGAGTGAGCACGAGCACGACGGCGAACACCCGCCGCCGCAGGCTCTCGGCGAAGGCGAACCCGACCACCGCCCGCGCGGCATCGAAGTTGGAGGGGACGGTCACGTCCCCCGTCACGCCGGGTCCTCCCCGACGGCCTCGAGATAGGTGTCCTCGAGCGTGTTGGCGAGCACCCGGACGCCGTAGACCCGCTCGCCCGCCGCGACGAGGTCGGCGACGATCCGGGGCGCGTCCTCGCGCGTGGCGCCCTCGTGCAGCCGCGTCCCCGATCCCGTCTCGACCTCGATGCCCCGCGGGCGCGAGAGCTCGGCCGGGGTCCCGCGCTCGACCACCCGGCCGGCGACGAGGATCGCAACCCGGTCGCACACGCGCTCGACCTCCCCGAGCAGGTGAGAGCTGAGCAGGACCGCGATCCCCCGGCCGCGCACCTCGGCGAGCAGCTCGCGCACGACCCGGCGCCCGGCCGGGTCCAGGGCGCTCGTGGGCTCGTCGAGCAGGAGCAGGCGCGGATTCCCGACCAGCGCCTGCGCAAGGCCCAGGCGCTGTTGCATGCCCTTCGACATCGCCGACACCCGCCGGGTGGCGTGCTCGCCCAGGCCGACGAGCTCGAGCAGGCCGGTGCGCTCGTCCGGGCCGCCGCCCGACCCCGCGAGCCGCTGATGCAGGCGCAGCACCTCGTCGGCGCTCGCCCACGCGGGGAAGCGAAACAGCTCGGCCAGATATCCGATCGCCGCCCGGGCCTCCGTGGTGCCGGCCGCGTGGCCGCCCACCCGCGCCTCGCCGCCGCTCGGCCGCACGAGGCCGCAGGCGATCTTGGCGAGGGTCGATTTGCCGGCGCCGTTCGGCCCGAGCAGCCCGACGATCTCACCCTCACCGACCTCGAGCGAGACGCCGCGAAGCGCGACGCTCGAGCCGTAGCGCTTGCTCAGGTCCGCAGCGACGAAGGCCCCAGGCACGGCGCCGAGAGTAGATGACCGGCGTCGGGTCGCTCAGCCGCCGACGGGCACGGGCGGCCCGCCACCGGCGCTGACCGGCGCGCCCTCGAGCGGCGCCAGGTACGTCCACGGCGGCGGCCCGATCGGGCGAGCGATGTCGAGCTGGACGTACCAGCGCGGGCCCTTGGCGGTCGCGACCAGGTCCATGTAGCTCACGTCGGCGAGCGTCACGTCGCGGGCCCGCTGAGCGCCGATCCCCTCGGCAAGCCGCGCGGGAGCGAGCGGCGGGACGTCGCCGGGGGTGAACGTGCCGTCGGCGGCGGAGGTCTCGACGTCGAGCGAGCCGGGCTCGAGGTGGAGCTTGCTGATTCCCTCACCGGCCGCGAGCTGGTCGTCGAGCTCGGCGAGCGCCGGCGCCAGGTTCGTCGCGCGGAAGAGCGAGTCGCTGTCGTCGCCGGCCACCGCCCGGGGGACCGATGAGGAGCTCACCCCCGGTTCGACGGACTCGCCGGGCAGGTCCGGCGTGATCGCGTCCATCGCGAGGAAGCCCAGGTAGAGCCCCACTGCGATCGCGACCAGGTGCACGAGCACCGGCACCGGGTTGAAGCCGCTCTCGCTCGCCACCGCTACGCCTCCCCGACGATCTTGGCCTTGAGGGTCTGAAACTCGGCGTCGGTGAGCGTCCCCTGCCGGCGCAGCCGATCCAGCGTCTCGAGCCGGTCCTCGGGGTTCGCCGCGCCGCTGAAGCGGCTCGCCGTCTGCGCGACGCGCATCACGGCCGGGTTGACCGCCGCCGGCGCCGGCGACCGCCTGCGCCAGCGCCCGAAGCCGAGCGCCAGGAAGCCGCCCGCTCCCATGATCGCCCCCATGAAGCCGACGATGAGCCCGCCCGTCTCGCCGCCGGGGCCCGGGTTCGCCTCCGGTCCCCACACGCCGAGGAACGAGCCGACCGCGAGCGCCCAGAACAGCCCGGTCCAAAACCAGATCACGACGCCGGCGTTGTCCGGGGCGCGCGAGGAGCCCGGGGGCGTGCCGCGGCCGATGTAGATCCCGGCCGCGATGAACAGGCCGAGCACGCCACCGATCAACGCGAACATGATCGCCTCGATCCCGTCGGGACACTGGCGTGCCGAGACATACGGACCGCCGCTCGCGCAGGTGCCGATCTGAAGCATCTGGTAGATGCCGTAGCCGACGGCGACCCAGCAGAAGGCGAACAGCGACATGCCGAGGAAGGTGCGGACGAGATAGCGCATGGACGAGGCTCGGCCGCGATCATATGCGCGTGATCGACGACAGCCACTGGCGCGGGCTCGATGCACCACGGATCCCGCCCGCCGAGATTCGGCAGGTAAATCCGCTGCTCCGCCCGTTCCTCGCCATCGCCGGCCGGGTCACCGGCGGGCCGCCTCCCCACATCTTCTCCACCCTCGCCCGGCATCCGAGCCTGTTCGTCTCGTGGCTCGTGTTCGCCGGACGGCTGATGCCGCGCGGGCGCCTGCCACGCGACGAGACCGAGTTGGTGATCCTGCGCGTCGCCTGGAACTGCGCGAACCGCTACGAGTGGGATCACCACGTCCGCATCGGCCGGCGCGCCGGCCTCACCGATGCGGACATCGAGCGCGTCCCCGACGGCCCGGGGGCAGAGGGATGGACGCCGCGCCGCGCCGCGCTGCTGACCGCCGCCGACGAGATCCACGCGGACGGCCGCATCGGCAGAGGAGACCTGGTCGGCGCTGCGCCCCGAGCTCGACGACCGCGAGCTGATCGAGCTCACGATGCTGATCGGCCACTACGAGATGGTCGCCGCGACGATCTCCAGCCTCGGCATCCAGCCCGAGGCGCGCGGCCGCACCTAGCCCGGACGCGGCTCAGTCGAGCTTCGGGAACAGCGGCGAGATCCGCTCGACCGCGGCACCGCCGCCGCGCGAGCCGAAGGCCACCAGCGCGCGCTCGGGCTCGCCGAGCGCGGCGAGCAGCCGCTCGCTCGTGTCCGGCATGTAGGCGGCGAGCAGCAACGCCAGCACCCTGATCCCCTCGGCGAGGTTGTAGAGGACCTGGTCCAGGCGGCCTGACTGCGCCTCGTCCTTGGCCAGGTCCCAGGGGCGCGACTCCTCGACGTAGCGGTTGAGCCGGCGCACCCGTGACCAGATCGCCTCGAGCGCCTGGGTGAGCTCGACGCCGTCGAGCAGCCCGGACACGACCTCGTCGATGCCGGCGAGCGCATCGTCTCCCTCCACCAGCGCCGTGTCGATCTCCGACTCCGGGACGATCCCGTCGCGGTAGCGCTCGATCATCGCCAGCGTGCGCGAGGCGAGGTTGCCCCAGTCGTTGGCGAGCTCGCTCTCATAGCGGCTCTCGAACCCGGCCGCCGAGACGGCGCCGTCCTGGCCGAAGGAGACCTCGCGCATGCAGTAGAAGCGCAGCGCGTCCGGCCCGAAGCGCTCGATCACCTCGTTCGGCTCGAGCACGTTGCCGAGCGACTTCGACATCTTCTTCTCGCCCATCAGCAGGAAGCCGTGGACGTAGACGTGCTCGGGCGGCTCGATCCCGGCGGCCAGCAGGAACGCCGGCCAGTACACCGTGTGGAACTTGAGGATGTCCTTGGCGATCACGTGGAGGGTCGCGGGCCAGAAGCGCTCGGTCAGGTCCTCGCCATCGCGCGCGTAGGAGAGCGCCGTGTAGTAGTTGAGGAGGGCGTCCCACCAGACGTAGATGACCTGCTCGGGGTCCCACGGCACCGGCACGCCCCAGGAGAGCTTCGGCCGCGACAGCGACACGTCCTGGAGCCCGCCGCGGATGAACGAGAGCGCCTCGTTGCGCCGAAAGTCGGGTCGCACGAAGTCGGGCCGCTCGGCGAACAGGCGCTCGAGCGGCTCCTGGAACGCGCTCAGGCGGAAGAACCAGTTCTGCTGGCTCTCCCAGAGCAGCGGGATCTCGTGGATCGGGCACGTGTTGTCGGGCCCGCGCTCGGCCTCGGACTTGAAGTCGGCGCAGCGGGGGCAGTACCAGCCCTCGTAGAGGCCCTCGTAGACGTGGCCGTTGTCGTAGACGCGCTGGACGACCTCCTGAACCTTCGCCATGTGCTCGGGGTCGGTGGTGCGGATGAAGAAGTCGTTTGACGCGTCGATCCGCCCGGCGAGCTCGCGAAACCGCGGCGCGTTGAGGTCGACGAGCTCGCGCGGCGTGACGCCGCGCGACTCGGCCGCCAGGGCAACCGGCTCGCCGTGCTCGTCGGTGCCGGTGAGAAAGAAGACGTCCTCGCCGCGGGCCCGCCGGTGGCGGGCGAGCACGTCAGCCGCGATCGTCGAGTACGCGTGGCCGAGGTGGGGCTCGGCGTTGACGTAGTAGATCGGCGTGGTGACGTAGTAGCTCATGAGCGGTGAGCTTATTCAGCCCCCCTGGCGCTCAGTAGGCGGGCGCGGGCTAAGACCCGCGTTCTGTGGCAATCGGCTGACGACAGTCGTCAGCGGATTGCCGCAGTTCGTAGCGTGGAGATTGAGCGTCGACTGTCGACGCTCAATCTCCACACTCAATGCCTAGGTATGCGCGCACGCCAGCGGCGGCGCGAGCGTCTTGTGCCCGGTCCCACGCGCTGTGTCGCGCGAGGCGAACGTGAGCGGAGCGCCCGAGCCGCCTCGGCTGCCGAGTGTCACCTTCACCGCCCATAGGGCGGTCAACGTGACAGTCGGCCTCGGCCGGCAACCAGGGCGTGCCCGGAGCGTCACGAACGTCACGCAGCTCGCGCCACTCCGCCCTTTATCGCCAAATCCCGGCCGAGGCCTCGGCCGGCACGCCGCGGGGCGGCGGACGCCTAGAGCAGGCTCTCCTGGCCCTTCGCGCCGCCGCGCCGCGCGCGCGGGACGCCCGCCGCCTCCGCCAGCGCCGCCTCGACGTCGGCGAGGATCGCCCGCTCGGAGCGCGATGCGACGAGCGGCTCGGAGAGCCCGTCGACGTGCACGTAGGTGCGGCGGCCGTCGCCGCGCTCTTCGGGCGGCAGCGGGATCAGGGCGAAGATGCGGTCGGCGCGGGCGTAGCGGCCGTATCCGAGCGAGACCAGCCGCGGATCGCGCATCGTGGCCATGCGCCTAGGTTAGTGACCATCCGACAACCCGCGCACACCTGGATGCGGCCGAATGAGCGTCGCGGATGCGGCACCGTCGGAGACGGCCACATAGCTTTAGCCATGCGACCGCTCCGCCGTCGCCGCCCCGCTCGCTCCTCGGCCGCCCCAGGCATACGCGGGCCGTCGGATAGTCACTCCCGCCCGCCGGCGGGCGTCAGTTCGCCTTCGGCTTCGGGTCGAGCTTGTTGAGCTGCTTCTCGGCCTTGTCCCGGCAATCGGGCGCAAACGGCGGCACGCCGATGACGCCGACGTTGCCCTCGTGGCTGGTGAGCATCAGATTGAGGTCGTCGCGGTTCTTGGCCTTGTCGACCTCGTCGGCGTCGTTGAGCAGGTTGCCGTCGACCTCGCAGAACGGGTCGCCCCCGATCGCGTAGCCGCCGTCGCTCTTCTGAAGGTCGAGCGTCTCGATGATCTTGTCGTCGCTGAAGCGCGTGGTCTGCTCGTCGCTGCCGCACCCGGCGGCGACGAGGACGAGCGCGGCGATGGTCACCGAGATCGCGGCGCGCACGAGGCTGATCGGCTGGCGCGCCACCATCGTTCGAATCAACCTATAGAAAAGGGCGGCCCGAAAGCCGCCCTTTTCGTTCAAACCCTGAAGGAGCTCCTCCTAGTGGTGGTGCTTCTTCTTCTTCTTCTGCTTGCAGGACTGCTGGTCCGTCGCGACGGCCGTCGGCGCGTCGTTGAACCGGAACTCGCCCGTGTAGTTGATCTTCTTGTCCTTGCACCGGCCCTGGATGTACTTCCCGGCCTTGACCGTGGTGTCGAACTCGGAGATCGCGCCCACGCCGCCGCCGAGCGGCGGGATGTCGACGGTAAGCACGGTGCCGTTAAGGGTGCCCTTGAGGACGACCGTCGTCCCCAGCGCGTCGACGCGGGAGTGCAGCAGGATGCCCTTCGCGTCGGAGCGGTTGAACGCCGTGACGTTGGCATCGAAGTCCTGCCGCGTGCCGCCAACGCCGAACGGGAGCGCCGCCGAGCCGTGACCGGTCCCGACCTTGGAGCTGCCGCACGCCGAGAGAGCGGCGTCAGTTGACGTGTTCTCGATCGCGTTCGGGTCGCAGCCCGGAACGGCCTTCGAGTCGAACTTCACGTCCTTCTTGTCGAAGGTGATGATCGCCGTGTTGGCCTTCGGGGGCATCCCACTGGGGTTGTCCGCGTCGGCCGTCGTCGTCGTCACCTTGACGGACGTCTTCTTGAACTTCTTCTTGTCGAACTTCGGCTTCTCCTTGCCCCCGAGAACGCCGTCGACAGTCTGCGTCACGTTCGTGACCGCAAACGCGCTGCTTGCGAACAGCATCGAGATGGTGAGGCCGAGAGCCCCGATCAGAAAGCGCTTGTTGCGCATCAATCCTCCTTCGTACATGCGAGACGTACGCGGAGCTCTCTCCGCGCCTCCGTTGGAACACAGGCACCCAGCCGAGGTTGCGCTCGCTCGAGTCTCCTCTCCCGGTACCAGGGGAGGAGCTTATACCGGCGTGCGCGCTACTTGAGAGCCCGAACGTGCTGGTACTGGGTCGCCTGTTGCGACCCGCCGCCGATCGAGGCCTGCGGGTTCTGCTGGTGGCACGGCGGCTGCGGCACGTTGTTCGAGTCGTTCTGACCGACGAAGACGAACTCCTTCATCCGGTCGAGCAGGTCCTGGGCCTGGGCGACATCGCCGTCGGTGTGCGAGTTGAAGTCCGGGTTCGACGCCGCGTTCGGATCGAGGATCGCGTCGATCCCGTTCAGGCAGCTGTCGTCGTTGAAGACCTGCAGGCCCTGCTTGAGCTTGTTGTAGCCCTTCGGCTGGATGTAGGGATTGGCGCGGTTGGAGCGCAAGCGCTGCGGATACGCGGCCAGCATCTCCGGGCTGAACGGCGCCAGCGTGCGCAGGTAGTTGCGCTGGCCGTTGCCCTCGTCGTTGCTCGCGTTCGTGGTCGCGGTGAAGTTGCCCAGGAACGCCGTGACCTCGTGGCGGTACTGCCGCAGTCCGGTCAGGATCGGCGTCAGCTCGTCCAGGAACGGAGGCAGGCGCGTGAGCAGCGGCGGCAGGTTGTCGTCGAGCAGCTTGCGCAGCGCCGGGAAGCCCGTCGGCGCCGCGTTGATCGCCCCGCGCAGCCCCGGGTAGAACGCGAGCAGCTGCTTGGAGAGGTTCGCGGTCGACGAGAGCGTCGGCTTGAGCTGCCGCACCGCGGGCTTCAGGTCGGTGATCACCGGGTTGGCCAGGGCCGCGAACTGGTCCAGGCTGGTGAGGGTCGTCCGCGACTCCTGCAGGAACGTGGGCAGCACCGTGAACAGCGCCTTCAGGTCCTCGTTGCGCTCGGCGGTGGTCGAGAACACCGCCTGCGTGTTGCGGATCAGGCCGGCGAGCTGACCCTGGCGCTCGGAGAGCGCCTGGAAGACCGTGCCGCCGTTGCGGATCAGGCCGCTGACCGCGCTCGACTGGCTGTCGAGGATGCGCAGCGCACGGTCGGCGGACTCGGCGAACGTGTCGAGCGACCCGAACGCGGTCGAAAGGTCCTGGCCGCGCCCGTGCAGCGCCCCCGCGGCGCCCTTGCATCCAGGTCTGGAACGCCGCCCGCGTACGGGTGTCGAAGGTCCGGAAGATCTCGTCGAGCTGGACCGACGGGGCCACCTGGGCCTTCGACAACTCGTCGCCCTCCGGCAGCGACGGAGCCTCGTTGCTGCCAGGAGTCAACTCCACGTAGGTCTCACCAAGCAGTGTCTTCTGGCGCAGCGTGGCGCGCGTGTCGGTGGGGATCGGGGCGTAGCGCGAGTCCATCTCGATCGTGGCAACGGCGTGGCCCGAGTCGCCCAGGTCGATGCGCTTCACCGTGCCGACCGAGACGCCTGAGATCCGCACGTCCGACTCCTGGGCGAGCTGCGTCGCCTCGTTGAACGGGACCTCGAAGCGATAGCCCTCCGGCTTGAGCGGGATCGGGCCGCCGAACGTGATCCAGAGGAACAGGGCCAGCGCGAAGCACGAGAGCGCGAAGCCCGCGGCGATCAGGATCCTGGTGACTGTCGGTGGACGTGTCTCCATGGCTCAGCCCGGCGGGACTCCCCCGGTCAGCGGCGGGCACACCCGCGGGTCGGACGACTTCGGAACGTTGGTCATCTGCTGGAGCGTGCGCAGGAACGGGCGCGGCGCGGCGACGCCCTCGGCGAGGCCGGCGGTGCCGCAGCCGAACATGACGACGCCGCGCAGCATCGGGCCCATCGCGTCCTGGCTGTAGAAGAGCGCGTTGGTGTCGTGGTTGAGCCACGCGAGCCAGAACAGGTAGCCCTCCTCGGCCGAGCCCGGCGGGTTGTAGGCCAGAGCGTTGCCCAGCGTGCTGAGCTCGGTGAACGAGCCGCGCAGGCCCTTCGTCGTCGTCGCGAGCGGCTTGGCGGCCTGGGCCAGGTGACGGACGGGCGTCTGCGCTGCCTTCGCGAACGGCCGCAGCTGGTTGCGCAGGACCGGGGTCGTGTTTGTGAAGAACGGACGGGCCTGGCGCAGCGCCGGCGCGAGCGCCTGCGCCGCCGGGATCAGGTCGGTCGAGGCCGGACCGAGGACCTTGGCGAAGGTCGCGCCGCTGTCGAGCGCCGACCGCGTGGTGCGCAGGGTGCTGGGCAGCTCCTGCAGCGACTCACGGATCGCCTGCTGCTGGTCGGCGAAGTCGCCGAGCACGGAGGCCGAGGAGTCCACGAACTCCGTGAGCCGGGTGTCGTTGGCGCCCGAGCTCCTGGCTGACGAGCTTGAACGCGGTGATCGAGCGCTTGATGTTCTCGCGCCGGACCGCGAGCGCCTTGCCGATCTCGGCCAGGTCGCGGGTGAGCGGCTCGAACTGCCGCAGGCCGGCGGAGAGCCGCTTGCCGCGCCCGCCGAGCCCGTCGCCGGCGCCCTGGAGCAGCAGCTGCAGATAGGAGCGCGTGTCGCCGTCGAGCGTCGCGAGGATCTGGTCGGGCTGCACGTTGGGCTCGCGTCTGCGAGAGCGGGATCGTCGCGCCGTCCGGCAGCGGCTGGCCCTTCTCCGTGCCCGGGTCGAGCTCCAGCGTCATGTCCTGCAGGCCGGTGCGCGGGCGCAGCAGCACGGTCGCGTCGGTGTGGATCAGCGGCGCGTACTGCTGCTCGATCAGCATCGTCACCACCGCGTGGCCGTTCTCGAGGTCGACGTTGGAGATGTCGCCGACCTTGACGCCGGAGATGTTCACGGTCTGCCCCTGGCCCGGCGTGACGGCCTGCGCGGTCGAGAGCTCGGCCTTGAGCTCGAACCGGTCGTCGCCGAGGAACGGGACCCAGGACGGGTAGGGCTGCTGCTGCTGGGACAGGATGTAGCCGGTCACCAGCAGCCCGGCGAACAGCAGCGCCGCGATCGCGATGAAGTCGCGCAGGTGTTCGCGGATCGCGCGCCTCACGGCGCCACCGTCGCCGGTTGCGGCGGGCCGACGTCGCCCGGGAGGCCGGCGCCACCGGCGCCGTTGACGTCGGGCAGCGGGTTGGACGAGCACGCCACGTCGGTGCGGTAGGGCGGCGTGGTCGGCGTGAACGTCGGGCGCGTGCCGAGGTAATCGCCCTGGTTGTTGCCGAACACCGTGGTGTTGCGGAAGCCGCCGGGCGGATACGGGGTGCTGCCGAGGACGTCCCCGCCGCCCGTGTTGGCCCGCAGGTAGATCCCGTTGCCGTCGAAGCCCTGCCCGGCGCCCGTCTGGTTGACCAGCACCGAGAGGAACTCCTGGTAGTTCGTGATCCCGCTCGGGAAGCCGGGGGCGCCCTGGCCGAACGGGTAGGTCCCGTCGGCGTCGTCGACGACGAGGTCGCCGGTCGGGACAAGGTTGTGCGTGACGCACTTGCTGAACGACTCGCTCGACTCGAACAGGCCCTTCGACGCCACCGTCACCTGCGCGAGCGGCGGGGTCGACTTCTTGCAGCTCGTCGACCAGCCCGCCGAGCTCGGCCTTCGAGACCAGCTGCTGGGCCTGGTCGAGCCACGGGTTCGCTGCCCGGATCGTCGCGGGCAGCTCCTGGATGCCCGGGGTCAGCTCGATCGCCAGCGCGCGGAACGGCGGCAGCGCGTCGGAGAGCGCCTGCGAGCGACGGGCGCGCCTGCTCCACAGTCGGCGCGAGCTCGCGGATCGTCTCGCTGAGGTTCGCCGACTCCGCCGCGAGGGCGCCGGTGAACACGTTGAAGTTGGTGATCAGGTCCTTGAGCTGGGTCTCGTGGCCCTCGAGCTTGCCGAACACCTGGCGGTTGGCAGCGATCAGGCCGGAGAGGTCGTGCGGGCCCTGGCCGAGCAGCGCCTCGTTGACGATCGCGGTGTCGCGCCCTGCCGGGCCCGCCGTACCGGAGCGCCTGCTGCAGCGCCTCGCCCGCGGTCTTGCCCTGGACGTCGGGGTCCTGGCCGACGTCGGCCGCCGCGGTCGGCTGGTAGTTGAGCGCCGTGCCGAAGCCGGAGAGCGCCCGCTGCAGGCCCTTGCGCGCCGGCGCCTGGAGCGCGGCGAGCACCTCGTCGATCTGAACCGCGGTCGCCGTCTGGGTCACCGGGATCGTGTCGCCGTCGGCGAGCACGGGCGAGCTCGGGCTCCCCGGGTCGAGGTCGAGGAAGAAGTTGCCCTCCAGGAACAGGCGCGGGCGGATGTCGACCTGACGCGTCCGTCGTGGATCGGCTGGCCCTCGTCGTCGACGGAGAAGGTGACGCTCGCCGCGTCGCCGTCGCGCTCGATGACCGGTGACCTTGCCGACGTTCACGCCGGCGATCCGCACCGGCGAGGTCGGCCGCAGGGTCGCCGCGTTCTCGAACGTCGCGTGGAGCTGGAAGCCCTCGCTCGTGAACGGGATCTTCTTCGCGAACGCGAGGTAGACGCCGATCGCGATCAGCACGGCGACGAACAGCCCGACGACCCACGGCGAGGGGCCGGTGTAGTGGCGGCCATAGATGCGCGGGTCGGGCGCCGGCCGGCTCGGGTCGCGGGGTCCGGCGGTCTTTCGGCGCAGCAGTGCCATCAGCTTGCCCTTCAGCTGCTCCTTGGACTGGTCCCGCGTGTTGATGCCCTGGTTGCCCGGGACGTTGCCGATCACGGTGCGGCCGGCGATGAACGGCTCGTTGCCCGCCTCGCACTCGCGGACCTGGCCGGGCGCCGCGGTGTTCGGATACGAGGTTCGAGTGCAGGAAGTTCTTGCCGTCGCCCGCCGCCGTTGGCGATCCCGCGACGAGGGGCTGCCCTCGCTGTTGGGGCCCTTCGGGACGTCGAAGACGATGAACCGCTGCCAGGCGCCGAGGTCGTTGCCGTCGCTGACGACGCCGTAGAGGTTCTTGGTCAGGATCGCGCCGTAGTTGCAGACCGTCTGGGCCGGGGCGATGAACTTCATCGCCGGCCCGAGCTGGTCGGTCGCCCCCGTCGCCGCGGTGATCCCGGCGCGCGCCGCCTTGTTCTTGGTCAGGCGCAGCAGCGACTCGAACGTCGGCGGCAGCTGCTTGTTGAGCTGGTCGGACTTGGCGAGGATCGGCGTGCCGGCCTCGAGCCCCGCGGCGATCGTCGGCGAGTCCTGCTGCAGCGCGACCGCCGCCGGCTCCAGGTCGCGGAACAGCTCGGTCGAGTGTCGGCGAGCAGCGTCCGGATCTGCGGCAGCGTCCTGATCGCCGTCTCCTCGGTCGGCGGGCCCTCGGAGATCGACTCCTGGATGAACGGCCGGGCGACCTCGGCGAGCGCGGTGAACGTGGTGTCCAGCGAGCCGAACGCCTGCGCCTGGATCTCGGCGACCGGCGCCACCTCCGCCGCGGTCGCGCCGAGCGCGTTGATGAACCGGGCCAGGCCCGTGCTCGGCGAGGCGAGGTTGTGCATCACCGGCTGGAGCAGCTCGAGCACGCCCGGCAGGCGCCCGAGCGCCGAGTTGATCGACGGGCCGCGGCCGGCGAGCGGCGTCGCCGAACTCGACCAGGTTCTCCTGGATCGCAGCGCGGGTCGGCTCGTCGAACATGCTCAGCACCGTGTCGAGCTCGACCGGCTCCGGCGTCGCGGCGGACGAGCGGAATCGTGCTGCCCTCCGGGAAGCCCTTGTCCGAGTTGCCCATGTTGATCTCGAGGTACTTGAGCCCGAGCGCCGAGCGCGACGCGCACGATCAGCGTCGAGTCGACCGGGATCGGGTCGACGTCCTTGTCGAGCTTCAGGTTCGAGGCGCGCGCTCAGGTTGCCGTCCGCGTCCGCCTGCGGCTCGATCGACTCGACCAGCGCCGACGCGGACGCCGCCGACGCGGACCTCGTTGCCGGGCACGAGCGTGTCGGCGTTGCGGACCTGGGCGGTGACGCGGTAGGCGGGCACGAACGGGAGCCCGTTGTTTGCGTTGTAGGCGAGGAAGACGGCGAGGATGACGACCATCACCGTCAGCGCCCCGACCATCGTCGGGCTGGCGGCGATCCCCGCGCCGCGCCGCCTCATCGCTTGCCCTCCCCGCGTGCGCGCTGACGCTGACGCTCGCCGACGAGGAAGTTCATCAGCAGGCGGGCGTCGCGCATCTTCTCCGTCCGCGGCGCCGCGCTCGGGTTGACGCCGACGTCGGGGGCGGCGGGCTGGGTGCCGTCGTCCGGCGTCGTGGTCGTCGGCGGCTCGGCCTGCGGGGTGGGCTCGGTCTGCAGCGGCGGCTGAGCCTCCTGGCCGCCGTTGTTGCCCTGGCCCTGCGGCTGCTGCGGGGTGGTCTGCTGGTCGGAGCGCGGCCCGGTCTCGGTCTGCGCGCCGCCGTTGTCGTTCCCGTGGCCGCCCGACGGCTCCGAGGGCTTGCGGTGCTCGCGCTGCGGGCGCTTGTGCGGCGCGCCGGCGTGCTTGTCCTTGGCCGACTCGTCGGTCGTGGTCGGCGGCAGGAAGTTCGCGATGCAGCCGGTCTGCGGCGCCGTCACGTAGTCGTTGCAGTTCGTGATCAGCAGGAAGGCGCGCAGGTAGTGGCCGATGGAGTCGAAGCCGTTGAACGCGCCGGTCGCGCGGTAGACGAACCGCAGGAGGTTCTTGAAGCCACCGCGCTGGTCGAGCGACTTGAGCAGGGCCGAGAGCTTCGACGTCGCCGGCGCGGCCGACTTGGCGAGCTTGCGCACCTGCTTGATCAGCGGGTCGGAGTTGACCAGCGGGCCCTGGCTCTTCGCGGCGGCCGTGCCGAGCGAGGTGAGCGGCGGTGTCGGCCGAGCTGCGAGAACGGCCCGAGCGCCTTGGTCGCGCGGGTCGCCGCGGGCGCGGCGGCCCCGAGGGCCTGGAACGTCGGCGTGCCGGCCTCGCTGAACTGCTTCAGCTGGGTCATCGTCGAGCGCACCTCGCGCAGCGTCTGCGGCAGCAGCGCGAAGTTGCGCTGGAGGTCGGCCCCGCGCTCGGCGGTCGCCTCGGCGGTCGTCGCGGCGCCGTTGATGAAGCTGCCGATCCGCTCGCGGTCGCGCGCCAGCGGCGTCAGCACCGTGTCGCCGTTGCGCGCGAGCTCGGCGAGGGCGTGGTTCTGCTGGGCGAGGATCGCGAGGACCCGGTTGGTCTCGCGCAGAGCCGGATTCGAGCGGTCGACGATCTCCGCGAGGTCATCGCCGCGCGCGGCGAGGCTGGCGCCGAGCGAGTTGATGATCAGCCGGAAGCGATCGGCGTAGGGCTCGCGCATGATGTTGTTGACGAGGTCGAGGTCGACGGCGGTGCCGTTGGACTCCACCGGCAGGAGGCGCTCGCCCGCGCCCGGCTCGTCGTCTCCGATCACCTCGAGCGGCGGGGGCGCGGGCGACCCGGGCGCGCGCGGCTCGGTGGGCTTGCACTCGACGTACTTCTCGCCGAGCAGCGACTGCGGGCGGATCAGGCAGGAGGCGTCCTCGCGGAAGTCCTGGAATCCCGGGTCGTCGATCTGCATCACGACGGCGGCCTTGCCCGGATCGGGGGCTGCCGTCTGCGTGCGCCGGCTTCGGTGTCGTTGGTGACCGTGACGTCCTTGACCGTGCCGACGTTCGCCCCGGCGATGCGCACCTGCTCGCCGTCGACCAGGAAGGCGGCGTTGTCGAAGATCGCCCGGACCTCGTAGTTGCCGTCGTCGCCGCCGGCGGCGCTGCCCGTGAGCAGGATCGCCGCGGAGGCGATGAGTGCGACGAGGATGGCGGCGACGCGCTTCACGGTCCCTGCGGCGTGTCGTCGGCGTTACAGAAGCCGTCCAGGTTGCCGTCGTCCAGGAACGGGTTCGAGCCGGAGATCGGCTGCGTCGAGCCGCCCGGGCAGCGGTCGAAGAAGCCGTTGTCGAAGTCCGCGAACTGCTGCGAGGTCGGGATCGGGTCGAGCACGTTCGTGGTCTGGTTCCAGCGGAAGAGGTTGATCCCGGTCGGCTGGACGCGCAGATAGTGGCCGTTGCCGTCGTAGTTGGACGTCGCCTGCCCGAACCGGGCCAGGAAGGCCAGGAGGTCGGGCGTGTACGGGCGCAGCTGGGCGATCTTCGGCTGGCTGGTGTCGAGTGCCCTGATGTTCGCCGGGATCGCGGTGCTCGCCCGGCGCTGGGCCCCCGGCAGGGCCCCGAGAGTGTCGACGAGGTCGTTGGCCGGGCCGTCGCGGTGCAGCACGAGGCCGAGGTTCTTGAACACCGGCACCGACTCGTCGGAGACCGTGCCGAGCTTGCGCAGGAAGGGCGTCAGACCCGCCTGGGTCGCGGCCCCGGTGGCCACGATCAGCGGGTCGAGGTCGTCGAGCGCGGCGCGGAGGTTGACGAAGGTCGTGTTCGCCTGGCGCAGAGCCGGCGGCAGCGCGACGAGCGAGCGGTCGAACGAGTCGTTTTCCTGCGCGATCGCGCCCAGCGCCTGATTGGCGTTCGAGGTCAGCGCGGCGAGGTCGTCGCGGCGCTCGGCGATCGAGCCGAGCACGCGCGAGCCGGAGACCAGGAAGTCGGAGAAGGTCTGCTGGTCGCGGGTCAGCTCGTCGAGCAGGCGCGTGGTCGACTGCAGCCCGGGCGCGAGGAACTTGTAGGCCTTGTTCGCGGCCTTCGCGTTGTCGGTGTAGACCGCGCCCTGGCCCTGGATGAAGTTGGCGAGCCCCTCGCGCGTCTTCTTGTTGAAAGTGTCGAAGAGCTGGTCGATGTCGACCGGCGACGTCGTCTGCGTCGACGGGATCGTGGCGTCCTCGGGGATCTGCGGCTCGGAGTTGGCCCCCGGGGCGATCGAGACGTAGCGGTTGGCGATCCCGGAGAGGGACGTGGCCCGGATGACCGCCGTCGTGCCCTCGTGGAGGGGGTCGTCGACCGTGATCTTGACCTCCGCCTGCGCGTTCTGGGTGAGGCTGATGTCGTCGACCGTGCCGATCGGCTGGCCCCCGACGAGCACCTGGTTCCCTGGCACGAGCTGGCCGCCGGTCTCGAACAACAGCTTGTACGCGTAGCCCTTGTCGCCCCCGAAGAGGATGAGCGCGATAAGGACGACCCCGACGAGCAGGGCCCCGACCCCCGCCACGCGCGCCAGGATCCGGCCCTTACCGGGGTTATCGGATCGCTCTCCCTGCACTACAGGACGGCGTGCGCCTCTCTCCTCTCTCTCCCAATCGGTCGCGCTGCTCGGCAGGCGTCCTGCCCACCGGGCGGCACCAATCGGCAGATCGTTGCCGCGCGGCGAATCCTATTCGCTCAGACCGGCGCCGCGAAACCGCGGAAACGCCGTTAATCCGCGCTTAGTGACCATTTCGTCAGGCGCTATTCGCGCGGATCGCGGCCGGTGAGGCCGCGATAGAGGTCGTTCGCGCGCGTCCCGGTGAGCGCCGCGACCACGCTCGCGGCCGCTCGCGGGCGGGCGCCGGATTGCACGAGGCTGCGCAGCGCGTCGACGGCGAAGGCCACATCCGGCTCGGAGGCGCGGGCGGAGGTGGGCGCGATCACGACCACGATCTCGCCCTTGGGCTCGTCGCGAAAGCGCCGCGCGAGCTCGCCCAGCGTGCCGCGCGCGACCTCCTCGTGGAGCTTGGTCAGCTCGCGGCAGACGGCCGCCTGGCGGTCGGGCGCGAGCGTCGCGAGCGCCGAAAGCGAGGTCGGCAGCCGCCGCGGGGACTCGAAGGCGACCACGGTCTCCGGCGAGCTCAGCACGCGCTCGAGCTCGCCGCCGCGGCGCGGCAGAAAGCCCTCGAAGCGCCACCGGTCGGCGGGCAGCCCCGAGGCGACCAGCGCCGTGATCACCGCCGACGGGCCCGGGAGCACCTCGACCTCCTCGCCCCGCTCCAGGCACCCGCGAATCAGGCGGTAGCCCGGGTCGGAGATCACCGGCGTGCCCGCGTCGGAGATCAGCACGACCCTTGCGCCGCGCTCGATCTCGGCGACGAGCTGGCGCGCCCGCTCGGCCTCGTTCTGCTCGTGGTAGGAGACGAAGCGCGGGCGCCTGAGCTCGAGGCGCTCGTAGAGCAGGCCGGTGCGCCGCGTGTCCTCGCACGCGACCAGGTCGGCGTCCTCGAGCGCCCGGCGGGCGCGCGGGCTGAGGTCTTCGAGGTTGCCGATCGGCGTCGGGCAGACGGTCAGGCGTCCGGGCACGGGGCGCCCCCTCTCAGTCCGCGTCGCGCTGTCCTCAACTCGGCTCGCCCCGCCGCTCGCTCGCGAGCCCCTCGAGCGCCATCGTCGGCCGCGCCGATCATTCCCGCCTCCGGGCCGAGCGCCGCCAAGGCCACCTTGGTCTCGTTCATCGGCGGCAGCGCGCGGGCGCGCAGCTCGCGGCGCGCCGGCTCCAGCAGCAGCTCGCCCGCCGCGGCCACGCCGCCGCCGACGACGATCACGTCGGGGTCGAAGATGTTCGCGTAGCTGGCCAGGGCCACGCCCAGATGGCGGCCGATGCCCGGCGACGACCTCAACCGCGATCCCGTCGCCCGCCAGCGCCGCCTCGGTGACGGTCCTGCCGGTGACCTCGCCGTCCGCCGCCAGGGCGCGTCCGAGGGCGGAATCCGGGTGCGTCTGGGCCGCCAGCGTGCCCGCGCGCCCGAGCGCGGTCCCGGAGGCGAGCGCCTCGACGCAGCCGTGGTTGGGGCAGTTGCCCTGGCAGCGGGGGCCGTTCTCGTCGATCACGACGTGGCCGAGCTCCGCGCCGGCGCCGCTCGAGCCCCGAAACGGCTCACCCTCGAGCACGAGCCCGCCGCCGATGCCGGTGCCGATCGTGACCAGGACGAGGTTGCGGGTCCCGCGGCCGGCGCCGAACCGGTGCTCGGCGAGCGCCGCCAGGTTCGCGTCGTTGTCGATGAAGGTGGGCAGCCCGATGCGCTCGGCGATCAGGTCGCGAACGGGCACGTCGGCGATCGGCAGGTTGACCGAGGCGACGGCGACGCCGCGCTCGCGGTCGATCGTGCTCGGCACCCCGAGCCCGATCGCCTCCACGTTCGGGACAGGCCTCGAGCCCGGCCCGCAACTCGTGCTCGAGCGCGTCCATGAGCTCGTCGAGCGTCCTGCCGGCGGTCGTCTCGGTCGACCGCCAGCGGACCTCCGGCTCCTCCTCGACGACCCCCACCGCCATCTTCGTCCCGCCGAGATCCGCGCCGATCGCGGCGCTCAAGCCGATGCTCGCAGGCAGGAGTTTCCGCGGGTCATGGGGTATTGATAGCTCATGGCCGACGAGGGGGATCAGCCCCAGAAGCCCCCGCGGTCCGAGCCGCCCGAGTACAACGTGTACCGCTCGCGGCCGCGGCTGCGGCGACCGCATCCGCAAGCCCGACCTCTCCGGGCTCGGGCGCCGCTTCGGGCGCGGGGACGACTCTGACGCCCGAGCCGAAGCCGCTCAAGATGCCCGGCGAGCGGCCCGCCTGGCGCAAGTGGCTGCAAGTGGGCTGGGATCGCCGCGCTGGGCTGGATCCTGATCAGCATCCTCGCGTTCATGATCTCCGCGCAGATCCAGAAGGGAAAGCTCGTCGACGGCGTCGACAAGGTGCTCGACGGCGGCCCGTTCCTGCTCGGCGGGCAGACGATCCTCGTGCTGGGCACCGACGTGCGCTCGGGAGCGTTCGCGGGCCCCGACGAGGCCGAGTCACAGGCGTGCCTCGACGCGATCAACAGCGGCAAGGGCGAGCGACCGCCACTGCCACGGCAACTACCGCTCGGACACGATCATGCTCGTCCGCGCCGGCGCGGGCACGCTGCGCAAGCTCTCGATCCCCCGCGACACGCTCGCCGACATCCCCGGCCACGGGGAGGACAAGATCAACTCGGCCTACTCGATCGGGCGGCGCGAAGCTCGCGGTGAGCACGGTCGAGGACCTGCTCGGGATCAACGTCGACCAGGTGGCGATCATCGACTTCGACGGCTTCCGCAAGTTCATCGACACGATCGGGGGCATCGACGTCGACCTGCCCACCGACGTCTGCTCGAGCGTCTCCGGCGGCGCCTTCAACCTGAAGCTCGACAAGGGCGAGAACCACCTCGACGGCTTCCAGGCGATCACGCTGGCCCGCACCCGCGAGAACACCTGCGGGAGCGGGGATTTCACCGGCACCGACGTCGAGCGCGCTCAGTTCCAGCAGTTCATCCTCGACGGGATCAAGGGCAAGCTCACCAGCATCACGAGCCTGCCGATGAACTTCCTCCGGGGCCCGTTCATCGCGCTGGAACGCCCCCAAGGCGATGGTCTCGAGCATGGGCGCGCTGACGATGCCCCAGCTCGCGATCGCCGCCGGCGACCGGCGGCGGCGGGGACACGGCCGTGCTCACGCCGTCGAGCACGACGGCCGCCGGCAACCTCGTGATCTCGCCCGAGGAGTGCGAGCGGGCGGCCGAGAAGCTGATCGGCTCCAAGCCGCCGCACAAGCCCGATTGCCCGCAGAGCTGAGTTCGCCGCTCGTCGCTCGCAGCTCGCTGCTCGAGTCGCCGTTCGAGTCGACGAGTCGTCGGACGGTAGCGCGCTAGTCCTTCGACTTGCTCTCGGACTTGGAGTCGCTCTTCGAGCTCGAGCCTGAGTCCGACTTCGAGTCGGAGCTCTTCGAGTCCGAGCCGCCGTCGTCCGACTTCGAGCCGCTCTCGCTGCTCTTCGCGCCCGAGCCCTTGTTCTTGTAGTCGGTCGTGTAGAAGCCCGAGCCCTTGAAGTGGACGGCCGGCGCGATGAGGACGCGCTCGACCGGCGCGCCGCACACCTCGCAGGCGGTGACGGGGTCGTCGGACATCGACTGGAACACCTCGAAGAGGTGCCCGTTCTCGCAGCGGTAGTCGTAGATCGGCATTCGGCGCGAGAGTATGGCAGCGGGCACTCGACGCCCTCGGCCGCTAGCTTTCGGCGCCGATGGCCGAACCACCCGCCTCCTCGACCGCCCCGACCCTCGACGAGATCGTCGCGCTGTGCAAGCGGCGCGGCTTCATCTTCCCGTCGTCGGAGATCTACGGCGGGGTCGGCTCGACCTACGACTACGGCCACTACGGCGTGCTGCTCAAGAACAACGTCAAGGCCGAGTGGTGGCGCGCGATGCTGCAGGAGCGCGACGACATCGTCGCGATCGACTCGGCGATCATCCAGCACCCGCGGGTCTGGGAGGCGTCCGGCCATCTGGCCGGGTTCACCGACCCGATGGTCGACTGCAAGACCTGCAAGCTGCGCTTCCGCGCCGACAAGCTCGAGGACGTCGCAGTGCGGCCGCAAGCCGTCGAAGCGCCCCGGCGAGGGCCCGGACTGCGAGCTCACCGAGGCGCGCGAGTTCAACCTGATGTTCGAGACCACCGTCGGCCCGGTGAAGGACTCGGGCTCGGTCGCCTACCTGCGCCCGGAGACCGCTCAGGGGATCTTCATCAACTTCAAGAACGTCCTGCAATTCGCGCGCAAGAAGCCGCCGTTCGGGATCGCCCAGATCGGCAAGTCGTTTCGCAACGAGATCACCACCGGGCAACTTCATCTTCCGCACCCGCGAGTTCGAGCAGATGGAGATGGAGTTCTTCTGCCCGCCGGACGAGGCCGAGCGCTGGCACGAGCACTGGATGGCCGAGCGCGATGCGCTGGTACACCGAGCTCGGCATCCAGCCCGACAACCTGATCCTGCGCGCCCACGGCGCCGACGAGCTCTCGCATTACTCGAGCGCGACCTCGGACATCGAATACCGCTTTCCGATGGGCTTTTCGGAGCTCGAGGGGATCGCCAACCGCGGCGACTTCGACCTCCGGGCGCACGCCGAGGCACTCCGGCGAGAAGCTCGAGTACTTCGACCAGCAGACCAAGGAGCGCTACGTCCCGTACGTGATCGAGCCCGCCGCCGGCGTCGACCGGGCGATGCTCGCGTTCATGGTCGACGCCTACGACGATCGAGGAGGTCGAGGGGCGCGAGCGCACGGTCCTGCGCCTGCACCCGCAAGCTCGCCCCGATCAAGGTCGCGGTGCTGCCGCTCGTCTCCCGCGACGGGATGCCCGAGCGCGCCCGGGCGATCTTCGACGAGCTCCGCCACCGGATCCCGACCGAGTTCGACGAGGGCGGCTCGATCGGCAAGCGCTACCGCCGCCAGGACGAGATCGGCACGCCGTGGGGCGTCACCGTCGACGGGCAGACCGCCGAGGACGACACCGTCACCCTGCGCGACCGCGACTCGCTCGAGCAGCGGCGAGTGCCGATCGACGGCCTCGCCGACGCGCTCGAGGTTCGGCTCACCGAGCCCTGGCAGAGCCCGAAGCTCGGCTAAGCCGGCGACAGGTCGCCGTCCGCGTGGGCCCTGCGGGCCGACCTCGAGCCGACGCTCCGAGGGTCGGCTGAGCCACCACGTCAAGTGCAAGCTCACGCTGGAGCGCGACCGCCGGTTCAGCCGAGCTTGCGCACGCGGTCGCCGCGGCGGACCGTGCCGGGCTCGATTACCCGCGCGTGCAGGCCCCGGAGGCGCAACTCGCGACCTTCCTCGGTATTCGCGAACTTCATCGCCTCGATCCCATACCGCTTCATGTACTTGCCGCACCCGTGGTGCGGGTCCGGGCTCACCTCCAACACGGCATCGCCGACGGCGAACCGCGCGCCGACCGGCAGGTTGGTGTGGCTGATGTCGAAGTCGACGTAGAGCTGATCGCCCGCCTGAGCCCAGCGCTCGGGATCGTCGCCGCCGCTGATCAACCCGATGTAGCGAGCGTGGGTCACGGTGATCTGGTCGTCGAAGCCCTTCTTGCGCACGGTCCAGCGGTCGCCGATCATCCCGCGCTCGAGGTCGATCTCAGCGGCCTCCACGATCCGCCGCTCGAACGGCGCGGGCCGCACGACGACAGTCGCAGCACCCCTCGGCCGGGGCGCCGCGCGCAGCTGGTCGAGCCCGCCCTCGAGCTGGCCGCGAGGCGTGATGTACGACCGTCGCCTCTACAGCGCCACCTCCGCGAGGCGGTCGACCTGCTCGGGTCCGGGGAGCCGGGAAGAGGAGCTCGTCGCAGCCCGCCTGCTCGAAGCCGGCGATGTAGGCCTTGACCGTGTCCGCGTCCTTGGCCGCGCTCGAGCGACCATCTGGCGGCGTCGCCGAAGAAGGCGTAGTAGTCGCGCAGGTAGGCGTCCGAGTTCGCCGCGGCCTCGTCGCCGAGCGCGAAGTAGGCGAGCCCATCGTCCGCGGCGCCCTCGCGGCCGGCCTCCTCCAGGCACGCTCGAGCTTCGCCTTGCCCTCGGCGAACGCGTCGGGAGTCCCGCCGCCCATGATCCAGCCGTCGCCGTACTCGGCGGCGCGCCGAACGCGGCGTCGATCGACCCGCCGACGATCAGGTCCGGCGGCGACGGGCGACGTTGGGCCCGACCCCCTCGTGCTCGGGCGCGCCGGAGGAGGCGTCGGAGCCCGACCAGACCGAGCGGATTCGCGCGAGCATGGCCTCGAAGTTCTCGCCGCCGCGGGAATCGAAGTCCACACCGGCGACGGCGTAGTCGTCATCGCGCCCGCCCACGGCGATCCCGAGCGTCATCCGCCCGCCGGAGATGTGGTGCACGGAGGCGGCCTGCTTGGCGATGATCGTGGCGTTCTCCCGGTAGGGCGCGATCAGGATCGACGTCGCCAGCCCGATCCGCTCGGTCACGGCCGCCGCGGCGGCGAGCGCGATCAGCGGCTCGATGTTCGGGTAGGCGATGCGATCGACCGTCCCCAGGGTCGAGAAGCCCGCGGCGTCGGCGCGGCGCGCCCACTCGGTGAGCTGGGCGCCCGTCGTCCCCGGGACCGTGTTTGGAAGTCCGATTCCGATCTTCATGCGGCTCCTTTCCTGGCTTACTGTGAGCGCGTGCCGCTTGACCTACCCCGCTGGGCACACGAACTAATCGAAGCAGAGCGGGTCGCGCGGCTCGCCTTCTCCGACGGCGACGCACACCCCCGGGTGCTGCCCGTGACCTTCGCCGTCACGGACGGCGCCGCCTGGAGCGCGATCGACCGCAAGCCGAAGCGCACCCCCGAGCCCGCCCGGGTCCGGTGGCTGCGTGCCCGCCCGCAGGCCGCGCTCTGCATCGACCACTACGCCGATGACTGGGCGGAGCTCGCCTGGGTGCAGCTCCTCGGGCGCGTCGACGTGCTCGCCGCGGCGGATGCCCGGCCCGGCCTCGACGCCCTGGCCGCCAAGTACCCGCAGTACGGCGACGAGCCTCCCCCAGGCCCGGTGCTCAGGCTGGCGGTCGAACGCGCGCTCCACTGGCGCGCGGTCAGCTGAAGTCGACCTCGAACGGAACCTCGTCGACGAAGCACCAGCACCACGTCTCGCCCGGTTCGGCCGAGCGGATGAGCGGGTGTCCGACCTCAGCGGCGTGGCGGCTGGCGTGCTTGTTCGGCGAGTCGTCGCAGCAACCGACCTTGCCGCACGTCAGGCAGACGCGCAGGTGAAGCCAGCGATCGCCGGTCTTCATGCACTCCTCGCACCCCTCGACGGAGTCCGGCGGCGTGATCTTGATCTGGTCTAGGTGGGTACACGCTTGGGCGCTCATCATGTCCCCGACGGTATCGAGAGCGTCAAGCGCCCCAGATAGCCAACCGGACTCGCGGCCTTCCGCCACTCGCCGAGCGCAGCACGACGCAACGTCACGTTCGCCGTCCGCCGGGCGGTAAACGTGGCGGTCAGCCCGACGGATCACCCGCGAGCCGGCTTAGCGATGAGCCGCTTAGACCTGGTGGGTAGCGCCCTCGGGCGCGGCAATCAAGCAGAAACGACGCCCAGATGGACGCCGTCACCGTCCTATATCGGCAGACCGGACGAGAACCTTTAGCGATTTCTGCTCCTACGGAGAAGTGTCATGTGTGACGTACATCACACTTCGCTTTCGCGGCTCCGGACGAAGAACTAAGCTCGACATCGCCCGATGTAACGGTTTTCGAGGAGGTCGCGGATGAGCGTCGCCCAGAGGGACGGGATCAAGGCCGCTGAGGGGATCAGCTACGACGATCTCTACCGGCGCTGGGAGCAGTCGAACTGGCAGGCGACCGCGATCGACTTCAGCGCGGACCGCGACGGCTGGGCCGGGCTGACCGAGGTCCAGCGGCGCTCAGCGCTCTGGATCTACTCGATGTTCCTCTACGGCGAGGACTCGGTCGCGGACAACCTCTCCCCCTACATCGACGCCGCGCCGAGTACTGAGCAGAAGTACTTCCTCGCCACGCAGCAGGTCGACGAGGCCCGCCACGCGGTCTTCTTTCACCGCTTCTTCAAGGAGGTGATCGGGGCGGGCGACTCGATCGCCTCGACCCTCGCCTACACCCAGTCGGAGCTCAGCTGGGGCTACCGAAACGTCTTCGACCGCCTCGACCGGATGGCCGACGACCTACGCCGCGACCGTTCCCTGCCGAACTACGCGCGCGCGATCGCGCTGTACCACATGGTCGTCGAGGCGACGCTCGCCCAGCCGGGCCAGCACTACATCGAGGACTACTTCGCTGACGCGGGGACGATGCCCGGTTTCAGCGAGGGGATGGCGAACGTCTCCCGTGACGAGCAGCGCCACATCGGCTTCGGCGTCAAGGTGCTCTCCGAGTGCTTCGCCGAGTCGGATGAGTGCAAGGAGGCGGTCGCCGAGCTGCTGCGGGAGCTGCTGCCGTACACCGTCGCCGTGTTCTCCCCGATCGACCGGGCCCGCGAGTACACGCGCGCCTACGGCTTCGAGCTCGAGGACCTGTTCGCCTTCGGCCTCGTGTCGGTGCGGACGAAGTGGCGGGCGACGGGCTATCCGATGGAGGACATGCCCGGCGTGCTCCCGGTCGATCCGGAAATGTCGCCCGAGGAGATCGCGCGGCGGCAGATCGTCCTGCTCGAGGCCGGGGTGATGGGCGAGCCGAACGGCAGGCCCGACTCCTCGCCCGAGGTCCAGGGGCTGCACTTCGATCTGATCGCGCGCGGCGCCAACACCGAGGCCGTCAACGGGCGGCCGCTGACGATCCAGTGGCGCTTCGCCGACGCCGACCCCTGGTACGTGCGCATCGACAACGGCTCGACGGCCGCCTCACCGGGGCTGGCGCCCGCCGCCGACCTCACGATCGAGTCCACCTGGCAGGACTGGATCGAGGTCACCACCAAGGGCGCCGACACGCGCAAGCTCGTGCTGCGCAGACGGCTGCGGCCGCGGGGTTCGATCCGCAGCCTGCTGCGCGCGCAGAAGGTCTTCCCACCGCGCCCGAACCGGCTCGGCTGAGCGCCCCTCGCGTCAGTCGGCGCGGCGGGTGCGGACCAGGTTCCTCGTGAGCTCGAGCAGTCCGTCGGAGCGGTGCTCGGTGCTGGCGCCGGCGACGCGGCCGCCGCCTGAGCGCTTGGCAGCGCGCAGGGCGCGATCGGCGCTGTCGAGGAACTCGACCGCCGAGGCCTCGCCGTCCCAATCGGCCACGCCGATCGACGCCTCGATCGGGAGCTCGGTGGCCGTGCCGACCGCCGTGACGACCGCGTTGCGGAGGCGGTTGGCGATTGCGCGGGCCGAGCGCCCGGCGGTCTCCGGGAGCACGACGACGAACTCGTCACCGCCGAAGCGGCCGACGATGTCGTAGCGGCGCGCGACCCGGCGCAGGGTGTCGCCGACCGCGCTCAGGACAAGGTTCCCCTCGAGGTGACCGCGCTCGTCGTTGACCCGCTTGAAGCCGTCGAGGTCGATGAAGCAGCAGCTGAGCCGGTGGCCCTGGCGGCGGGATCGCTCGACCTCGTCCTTGAACGCCTCGGTCAACCCGGCGTAGTTGAGGCACCCGGTGAGCGCGTCGACGCTGGGCGCGCACAGGGTCGCCGCCAGCACCGGGCTCGGGTCGAGGCAGAGGCCGGCGACCCGCGCGTAGGACTCCGCGGCGCGCGCGAGCTCGCCGGGGTCGCCTTCGCGCGGCTCGGAGAACGCGGCGTAGAGCACGCCGTGTGCGCCGGGCCCGTACTCGAACGGGGCCGCAACGGCTGCCGTCCCGGCCCCGCCCGGGCCGGGGTCGACGAGCGCGCCGGCGGCGTCGAAGGCGCGGCCGGTCAGCGTCTCGCTGGTCCAGGAGAACGACACCTCGGCGCCCTCGGCCGCCCAGTTGGAGAGCATCCTGGTCCCGCCTGGGCTCCGGGTGATCACCGCTCCACTGTCGGCTCCGACCGTGTCCGCGAAGCAGCGCAGGGCCACGTCGACGGCCTGCTCGCGAGCGCCCCGCGGCGTTCCGCCATCCCGTTGTCGGGAGCGCTCCTCAGCGGCTTGTCGTGTAGGGACGCTCATAGCTCGGTGGCCGCGCGACCCGTGACATCAGTTCAGGCGGTTCGGGCCCCTTGTGCTGATCCCGAACCCACCGAACTCCGCAGGCTGCCCGTGCATCGCAAGCAACACCGAGCCGCGGCACGATGATACCGCGCCCCAGGGCGCCGCCCCCTGGTTTCTGGACGGATTGCTCAGCTCTCGGCGGCCGCGGGTGCCGGCGGCGGCGCCGGGGTGGTGGTCGAGGTGTACTCGAACTCCTCCTCGGCCCCGAAGAGCTTGTCGAGCAGCGCCTTGCGCAGGTCCTCGCTGATCGCGATCGCCAGCACGGCGCCGACCAGGCCGATGAACAGCAGGCGGCCCCAGCGGCGCTTCCTCTGCTGGCCGCGCAGGCGCTCGGAGGCGTCGCGCAGGCTCTCGGCCGTCTGCTTGATGTCCTTGTGGACCTTCTTGTCATCGATCGCGGTGTCGATGACGCTGCCGTTCGAGGAGAGGCGCTCGTAGGCGTCGCGCGCACTTTCGAAGGCGTCACGGACGCTTTCGCGCAGATCCTCGTCCTCCATCAGCCGCTTCAGATAGGGGTTGTCCGCGGCCGATCCGACCGCGTTGCGGGCGCGCTTTGCCTTCGTGCTCTTCGCCATCTCGGTGTACCTCTCCAGATCGTCGTGCGTGGTCGGCGCTCGTACGATATACCCGCGAAGGGGCTCGGTTACCTGCGACTCCGCGGGCGAGCGGGGAGGCCGAGCGCCGCGTCGAGGGCCTTCTCGACTCGGTCGACGTAGACGAACTCGAGTCCGGCGCGCTCGTGCTCCGGGATCTCGAGCACGTCGCCCTCGTTGCGGTCCGGGACGATCACCCGCTTGATCCCGGCCCGCAGCGCGGCGAGCGATTTCTCCTTGAGCCCGCCGATCGGGAGCACCTGTCCCGTGAGCGTCAGCTCGCCGGTCATCGCGGTCTCCGAGTCGACGGGACGGCCGGTGACGAGCGACGACAGCGCGACGGCCATCGCGACGCCCGCCGAGGGGCCGTCCTTCGGCACGGCGCCGGCAGGGACGTGGACGTGGACGTCGTTGGTCGCGAACCAGTCGTCGGCGAGCTCGGGGGCGATCCGCCCGGCGTGCCCGCGCACCCAGGAGAGCGCCGCCTGGGCGGATTCGCGCATCACGTCGCCGAGCTGGCCCGTGATCGTCAGGTGCCCGGACCCTGGCATGGCCGTCGCCTCGATGAAGAGCACCTCGCCGCCAACCGGCGTCCAGGCGAGGCCGGTGGCCACGCCGGGGACCTTCGTGCGTCGCCTGGTCTCCGAGTAGACCTTGCGGCGGCCGAGCAGTTCGCGAGCGCGCTTGGCCGAGACGGTGCCCTTGCCCGACCGCCGGCCGCGCGACTCGGCGACCTCCCGCGCGAGCTTGCGGCAGACGGTCCCGATCTCGCGCTCGAGCCCGCGGACGCCCGCCTCCCTCGTGTACTCCTCGATGATCGCGCGCAGCGCGGCGTCGGCGAACCTGACGCCCGCGCCGCGCAGCCCGTTCTCCGCGAGCTGTCGCGGGACCAGGTAGCGCTTGGCGATGTGGAGCTTCTCGTCGGCGGTGTAGCCGGCGAGCTGGATCACCTCCATCCGGTCGAGCAGCGCCGACGGGATCGTGTCCGGCGTGTTCGCGGTGGCGATGAACAGGACCTCCGAGAGGTCGAACGGCAGGTCCAGGTAGTGGTCGCGGAAGGTCCCGTTCTGGGCCGGGTCGAGGACCTCGAGCATCGCGCTGGACGGGTCGCCGCGAAAGTCCGAGCCCATCTTGTCGATCTCGTCGATCATGAACACGGGGTTCCGCGAGCCGGCGTCGCGCAGGGCGCGGATGATCGTCCCCGGCATCGCGCCGACGTAGGTGCGCCGGTGGCCGCGGATCTCCGCCTCGTCGCGAACGCCGCCCACCGAGATGCGCTCGAACTCACGGCCGAGAGCCCGGGCGATCGAGCGGCCAAGGCTCGTCTTGCCAACCCCGGGCGGGCCGATGAAGCACAGGATCGGCCCGTGGGACTCGGGGTTGAGGCTCCGCACCGCCAGGTACTCCAGGATCCGGTCCTTGACACTTTCGAGGTCGTAGTGGTCGGCATCGAGCACGTCGCGCGCATGGGGGATGTCCAGGTCGTCGGTGGTCCGCGCGGACCACGGGAGCTCCACCAGCCACTCGAGATAGGTGCGGATGACGCCGTACTCGGCCGCCGCGGCGGGCAGGCGCTCGAGGCGGGACAGCTCGCGGTCGACCGCCTTCTGCGCCGCCTCGGGCAGCTCGGCGGCTGCGATCCGCTCGCGCAGCTCGTTGATCTCGGCCTGGGTCTCGTCCTCCTCGCCGAGCTCGCGCTGGATCGCCTTGAGCTGCTCGCGGAGGTAGTACTCGCGCTGGCCCTTGTCGATCCCCGACTGGACCTCGGACTGGATCCGGGAGCCGATCTGGATCAGCTCGAGCTCGCGGGCGAGGACCTCGGACAGGCGACGGAGGCGGCGCGTGACGTCGACCTCCTCGAGCAGCGCCTGTTTCTCGGCCGTCGGGATCCGGAGCGCCCCGGCGATCAGATGCGACAGCGCCGAGGCGTCGTCGATGTTGGTGACCGCGAGCTGCAGCTCCTCCGGCAGGTACGGGATCTCCTCGATGATCTCGGAGAAGGTCCGCTGCACGTTGCGGGTCAGCGCCTCGAGCTCGCGCGAGGGGTCGACCTCGTCGGGCATCGCCTCGATGCGCGCCACGAGGTACGGCTTCTCGGTGACGTAGTCGCCAATCCGCACCCGGTCCGTGGCCTGGACGAGGATCCGCATCGTCCCGTCGGGGACCTTGAGCATCCGGGCGACGACCCCGACCACCCCAACGTCGTAGAGCTCCTCGGGTCCGGGCTCGTCGAGCTCGGGGTCGCGCGACGCGACCAGGACCAGCATGCGCTCGCCGCCGAGCACCTCGTCGACCAGCCGCATCGACCGGTCCTGGCCGACGGCGAGCGGCGTCAGCGTGTCCGGATAGGCGACCGAGTCCTTGAGCGGGAGCACGGGCAGGGCCGCCGGCAGGGGGCCGGCGCTGCGCTCGCGGATCGCGAGCTCGACGTCCTCGGCCTCGACGACCTGGATGCCGTCCCCATCCATCAGGGCTCGCGCTTGGGCTCGATCGGCACCCGGCGGGTCACCTGGCCGGCGAGCGGCAGCTCGACCCGCAGGATCCCGTCCTCGTAGCTGGCCCGGGCGCGCTCGGCGACCACGTCGGCACCCAGCTCGACCACGCGCCGGAAGGGGCCCGCCTCGATCTCGAGCTGCTGGTAGACGCGCCCCTCGGTCTCGGCCACCGGGCGCTCGCCGGTGATCACCAGCTCGCGGCCGGCCACCTCGAGCGCGACCGTGTCGATGTCGACCCCGGCGAGCTCGGCCTTGACCACCGCGCGCGGCGGCTGGCCGCCGTAATAGACGTCGACGCGCGGCGAGAAGCCGCTCTGGGCGCGGGCGGCGCGTCCCCACTGCTCGGCGAACGGGTCACCGAGGAGCTCGTCCATCTCCCGCCACATGCGCTCGAAGTTGACCCGCAGGCCGCGCTCCGACATGGGTATGAATCTAGAGCGTGAGGGTCCGGAGTCACGCCTCGATGGCGTCGGGGTCCCCGATCTGCTGCATGAACGCCCGAATCTGCGTGGGATCCGAGACGCCCGACTGGAGGTCGAGGGAGTAGGCGTCGAGGTTGAGCTCGGCCGGCGGCTGCGGCTTTGCGTAGAGGAAGCCCTGCGAGTAGCGGCAGCCGAGCTCGTGCAGCTCCCAGTGCTGGCGGTCGGTCTCCACGCCCTCGGCGATCACGGTCAGCTCGAGCTCCTCGGCGAGCGAGAGCACCGCGGCGACGATCGCCCGGTCGTCGGACCGATCCGGGAGCCCGTCGATGAACACGCGGTCGATCTTGATCAGGTCGATCGGCAGCGTCCGTAGGAGCGCAAAGCTCGAGGAGCCGCCGCCGAAATCGTCGATCGCCAGGTGGACGCCCAGGCGCTTGAGCGCGCGCAGGGTGCCGAGCAGCGGCTGGGGGTCCTTGAGCAGCGAGGTCTCGCTGAGCTCGAGGCACAGTCTGGAGGGCGGCAGGTCGGCGGCCTTGAGGGCGTCGCGGACCACCGACACCATGTCGCCGTGCGCGAGCTGGAGCGGTGAAACGTTGACGGAGACGTACAGGTCGCGACCCTCGTCTCGCCAGCTCCGCGCGCGCTTGCACGCCTGGCGGAGAACCCAGGCGCCCAGCGGCGCGATCAGCCCGTACTCCTCGGCGATCGAGATGAACTCGCCCGGCGGGACGAGGCCCCGCGTCGGGTGCTGCCAGCGGACCAGGGCCTCGCATCCGACCGGCTCGCCGTCGGCCAGCGACATGATCGGCTGGTAGTAGAGCCGGAGCTGGTCGGCCTCTACCGCCTCGCGCAGCTCGCCCTCGACCTGCACCTTGGCCGCGAGCTCGGCGCGCATCTCCTCATCGAAGACCTCGATCTCGCCGGCGCCGGCGCGCTTCGCCCGGTACATGGCGAGGTCCGCCTCGACCAGCAGGGTCTCGGCGTTCTCGTCGTCGCGGATCCCGAAGGGCGCCACCCCGAGGCTGGCGCTGACGCGCCGCTCGCGGCCGGCGATCGTGATCGTGGCGCCGGACTGGATCGCACTGCCCAGCTCGGCCGCGACCCGCTGCGCCTCGTCCTCGGCGCAGGCCGGCAGCACGATCGCGAACTCGTCGCCGCCGAGGCGGGCGAGCGTGTCGGTGGCGCGCAGTCGCGTGCGGAGCGAATCGGCAACTCGCGAAAGGACCATGTCGCCGGCGACGTGCCCGAGGCTGTCGTTGACCTCCTTGAACCCGTCGAGGTCGAGCATCACGACCGCGCCGGGCTCGCCGCTGCGCTGAGCCACCGCAACCTCGCGGGTGAGCTCGTCGGCGAACCGGCGCCGGTTGAAGAGGCCGGTGAGCGAGTCCTGGTTGGCGAGGTGCCACAGCCGCTCCTCGTATCCGGTCCTGCCCGTGACGTCCTGCGTGGTGCCCATGAGCCGATCGCCGCGCTCGGCGTCCCCGACCATGTAGGCACCGCGAACGATCACGGTGCGCACCGCCCCGTCCGGGCGCACGACCCGGTGCTGGACCGTGAAGGGCGAGCGGGACTTGACCGCGTTGGCGACGACGCGCTCGTACTCCGCCTGGTCGGCGGAGTGGACGAGCTTGCGGACCCGCTCGGGCGTCACCTCGAACTGCTCGCGCGTCAGCCCGTGGATCCGGTAGACGCCGTTGCTCCAGTTCATGGTGCCGCGGTCGAACTCGTATTCCCACGATCCGTGGTTCGACAGCGGCTCTGAGAACGCATCCATCCCACACTGAAGATCGGCGTCCGGCGCCGGCGTAGTTAGGCGTACGGGGTCGTATATACGTCCAGGCCGCCTGCTCGCGGCTCAAGCGCCGCGACCGCTCAGAGCTCGTAGACGTCGCCGGCCCGGGCGAGCTCGACGGGCCCGCCGAACGCTCGGGAGCCCTCCTCGCGCGCCCATTCCGCGTCGAGCTCGTCCGAGATGTGGGTGAGCACGACACGCCGGGCCCCGGCCCGGCGGGCGTGCTCGCCGGCCTCCTCGGGGGTCAGGTGACCACGGATGCCGGTGCGCTCGGGGCGCGGCAGGGTCGCCTCGACGAACAGCAGGTCGGTGTCCCGCGCGGCGTCGACGAGCTCCTCGCAGGGCCGGCAGTCGGCGCCGAAGGTGAACCGCCCCGCCTCGCTCACGAGGTTGACGGCGTGGGTGAGGATGAAGTGCGGCACCTCCGCGAAGGTCGCCGTCACCGGGCCGATCCGGATCTCCGAGTCGCGGTCGTAGTCCTCGATCGCAAAGGCCTGCTCGATCAGCTCCTCGTCGCCCCAGGCGCCGACCACGGTGCGGAAGGTCTGGCGGGCGCCCGGCGGCACGATCAGCCGCGGGCGCGCCGGGTCTGAGGTCCCGGGGTGGCCGGCGACCGGCACGGGCTGCTGGCGCGGGGTCAGCAGCAGGCCGTAGGAGTACGGGACCAGGTCGATGAAGTGATCGGCGTGCACGTGCGAGATCACGACCGCGTCGACGTCCGTGTAGTCGACGTGCTCGCGGAGTTTCGCGAACACGCCCCCGCCGCAATCCAGCAGGATCGTCGTCTCGCCCTCCTGCACGAGGTATCCGCTGCACGCCCCCCCGGCGTCCTGCCACGCCGGCGACTTGCCGAGCACCGTGATCCTCATGGATCCGAGACTCTAGATGAGGGCTCCGCCCGCCCCGCCCGGTCCCGATTCCCGCAAACGCCGGAAACCCTGTTTCTGCCCCCGCGGTGAATTCGCGGCGTTTGCGGAATCGCGCCCGTCGTCTCCCGAGCGGGCTTGCGAGTATCGGCCGCGGAGCAGGAATTCGAACAGAAGGGGCAGTCGTGATCGAGGTCGAGCAGGCGACGGAGATCGCCGAGGCACTCGGGCTGAGGCGAAAGGGGGCGGCAAAGCGCCGGAGCCCGCGCGGCAACGGGCTCAGTTGCGAGCAGTGCTTCTTTCATCGCCGCATGCTGTGCGCGCTCGATCTCGACGAGCCGTGCTCGACGTTCCGAGCCGACACGCCCCAGGGACTCGTGCCGCCGCGCCAGCCGGCGCTGCTCATGCGCGAGACCTGATCCCCGGCGCCGGTCCCTCTCCTTCTAGAATCAACGGCGTGCAGACCGATCGCACAGCCCGACTCAGCGCCTCGCCGCCGCTCTTCGCGAGCCGCTTCCTCGATTTCTTCTCCCGGGTCCACCCCCTGGTCCCGGCGCTGATCTACATCCCCGTGATCACGGCCCTGATCGTGCTCGGCGCCCGCGACGGCCAGGGAGCGATCGAGATCATCGCGCTGACGGCCGCCGGGTTTGCGATCTGGACACTGTCGGAGTACTGGCTGCACCGCAAGGTCTTTCACTGGGATCCCGACCACCCGATCGGCCACCGGCTGCACTTCATCATCCACGGCGTCCACCACGACCATCCGAACGACAAGATGCGCCTGGTGATGCCGCCCGGCGCGAGCATCCCGCTGGCGCTGCTGTTCTTCGGTGTCTTCTGGCTGGTGTTCGGACTGCCGACCGCCTATCCGCTGTTCGCGGGCTTTCTCGTCGGCTACCTGGTCTACGACTACATGCACTATTACCTGCATCACTTCGTGCCCCGGTCGGACCTCGGCAAGCGACTGCGCGAGCAGCACATGCGCCACCACTTCCAGGACCACCGTTACGGCTTCGGCGTCTCTTCCCCGCTCTGGGACGCGGTCTTCCGGACCATGCCGAAGACGCGACGAACTCGCTAACCGTTACCCTTAATCCGAACTGACTACGGGCCCACTGTGTAGCGCGGTGGGCGAAAGGGGATGTTGATATGTCACCGGTAGCGAATACCGTCGACGAAGCCGCGGGACTGATCCGGGAGCGGATCAAGGCACTCGATGCGGAGCGTGCACAGCTCTCGAGCGCGTTGGCGAGCCTCACCCGAGCCGGCGAGAGCCGCCGGCGGCGAGGACCGCGCGCAGCCAGTGCCGCCAGGACCACCGGGCGCAGGCGTCGCCGCGGCGGCACGCGTGCCGATCAGGCCGTGAGCATGATCGGCGACAACCCGGGTGTGTCGGCCTCCGAGATCGCCCGGCGGATGAAGATCAAGCCCAACTACCTCTACCGGGTCCTCGCGGACCTGGAGAAGGAGGGCAAGGTCCGCAAGGAGGGCCGCGCGTACCACCCGGTCAGCTGAAGTAGGGAAGAAGACGACGGGTGTGGACGACTGCACCCGTCGTTAGCTGTAGGCCCACTCAGAGAAGTCCGAGCCCGGCGACCGCCTCGCGCTCGGAGCGCAGCTCCTCGACCGAGGCGTCGATCCGCTCCCGCGAGAAGTCGGTGATCTCGAGCCCCTCGACGATCGAGTAGTCGCCACCGGTGCACTGACACGGGTGGCCGCAGAGGATCCCCTCCTCGATCCCGTAGCTGCCGTCGCTCGAGACGGCCATCGAGGCCCAGTCGCCCTGAGGCGTGCCGAGGACCCAGTCGCGCACGTGATCGATCGCCGCGTTGGCGGCGGACGCCGCGCTGGACGAGCCCCGCGCCTCGATGATCTCGGCGCCGCGCTTGCCCACCCTCGGGATGAACTCCTCGGCGATCCAGACGTCGTCGTCGACCGCGTTCCAGGCGTTCTCACCGCGCACCTTCGCGTTCACCAGATCGGGGTACTGCGTCGGCGAGTGGTTGCCCCAGACGGTCATGTTGGTGACGTCAGCGACCCCGGCGCCGAGCTTGTTCGCGAGCTGGGCGACGGCGCGGTTGTGGTCCAGGCGCATCATCGCCGTGAACCGCTCGGCGGGGACGTCGGGTGCGTTCGCCTGCGCGATCAGCGCGTTGGTGTTGGCCGGGTTGCCGACCACGAGCACGCGGACGTCGTCCGCGGCGCCGGCGTTGATCGCCTCGCCCTGGGGCTTGAAGATGCCGCCGTTGGCCTCCAGCAGGTCCGACCGCTCCATGCCCTTGGTCCGCGGCCGGGCGCCAACCAGAAGCGCGACGTTGCAGCCCTCGAAGGCATGCTTGGGGTCGTCGGAGACGTCGATCTTGCGCAGCAGCGGAAAGGCACAGTCGTCGAGCTCCATCGCGGTCCCCTCCGCGGCCTTGACGGCGTCGGGGATCTCGAGCAGGCGGAGCTCGACCGGGGTGTCGTCGCCGAGCATCTGTCCGGCGGCGATCCGGAAGAGCAGCGCGTAGCCGATCTGCCCGGCCGCGCCGGTGACGGTGATCTTCACGGGGGTGCTCACTTGATTCATCGCTCCTGATCGTTTCGAAATCGGTTCGTCGGCAAGCTAGTCGATCGTGGGCCCGAGGTTCTCCATCCGACTCGCAGGTCTGGCGATCGCGGCGGTGGCGCTCGGCGGCTGCGGCGGGGCGGAAGAACATCCGCAGCTGACCGATTACCTGAGCGCTGACGTCGACGGGCTCGCCGTGGTCGATTTCGCGGGCCTGCGCGAGCAGCTCGGCAAGCCCCCGGACGCCGACGCGCTGCCGAACGGGCCGCGCGGATCCGGGGCGCGGCTGGCGCAGGCGGCCTCGATCGGCATGCCGACGCTTTTCCGCACACAGCGGGACCCGGTTGCCGAGGCGTTCGACGGCACCGCGATCGCGGCCGCGGCGACCAGCGGGGGCGGCGAGGGAACGTTGACCGCCATGCGCACCACACAACCGTTCGACCGGCTCGCCGAGGCGCTCGTGGCCGCCGGCTACGAGCGCGACGGCGACGTCGTCTTGGGGCCGGACGAGCAGGTCTCCGAGGTCGCGGACGCCGGCGACCGGGTGATCGTCGATCGCCGATGCGCGCGCCTCGGCCGCGCGACGCGGCCACCGACCCGCCCGGGCGGCCCGTCGGAGCTGATCGCGCTGCTCGCGCCCGCGCGACGGACCGCTTGCCCAGGCGATCAGCGGGTTCTCGGATACCTGCGTGCGGACCTACGGCGGCTGGGAGAACGCCGACGGGAGCGCGGGGATGTTCCGGATCGAGGTCGACGGAACCGCCGACCCCGACCGCGTGCGGCTCGGTCAGATCGAGCGCTTCGGCTCGCTGACTGCACACGAACCGGTGAGCGAGGCCGACACGGTCGACGTCCCGTTCACACAGCCCGGAGACGAGGGCGTGAGCCCGATCCGCGACCTCCTGGTCGCCTTCCCGAGCGAGATCTACGACTGCGGCTGAGGAACGAGGCGCCTCAACGGCGGCGCGGGGCTCAGCCGACCGCGGCCTGGAGGTTCTCGTCGATCGAGGCGAGGAATTCCTCGGTGGTCTGGAACTCCTGGTCGGCCCCCGACCAGCAGGGCGAGGTCCTTGGTCATCTTCCCGCTCTCGACCGTCTCGACACAGACGCGCTCGAGCGTCTCGGCGAACTCGCTGACCGCGGGCGTGGAGTCCATGCGCCCGCGGGCGCCCAGGGCGCGGGTCCAGGCGAAGATCGACGCGATCGGGTTCGTGGACGTCGGGTTGCCCTTCTGGTGCTCGCGGAAGTGCCGGGTGACGGTGCCGTGCGCCGCCTCCGCCTCGACGGTCTTGCCGTCGGGGGTCATCAGCACGCTCGTCATCAGGCCGAGCGAGCCGAAGCCCTGGGCGACCGTGTCGGACTGGACGTCGCCGTCGTAGTTCTTGCACGCCCAGACGTAGCCGCCCTCCCACTTGAGCGCCGCCGCGACCATGTCGTCGATCAGGCGGTGCTCGTAGGTGATGTCCGCGGCCTCGAACTCGTCCTTGAACTCGTCCTCGTAGATCTCCTGGAAGAGGTCCTTGAAGCGGCCGTCGTAGCGCTTGAGGATCGTGTTCTTGGTCGACATGTAGACGGGGTAGCCGCGGTCGAGGCCATAGCGCAGCGAGGCGCGGGCGAAGTCGCGAATCGACGAGTCGAGGTTGTACATCCCCATCGCGATGCCGCTCGAGGGGAAGTCGAAGACGTCGATCTCGATCGGCTCGTCCTGGCTGCCGTCCTTCGGCGTCCACGTGAGCGTGAGCTTGCCCTCGCCCGGGATCAGCGTGTCCTCCGCGCGGTACTGGTCGCCGAACGCGTGACGGCCGATGATGATCGGCTTCGTCCACCCGGGCACGAGCCGCGGGATGTTCGAGATCACGATCGGCTCGCGGAAGATCACCCCGCCGAGGATGTTGCGGATCGTCCCGTTGGGCGACCGGTACATCTCCTTGAGGCCGAACTCCTCGACCCGCGCCTCGTCCGGGGTGATCGTGGCGCACTTGACGCCGACGCCGTGCTCCTTGATCGCGTTGGCCGCGTCGACGGTGATCTGGTCGCCGGTCGCATCCCGACTCTCGATCCCGAGGTCGTAGTAGCGAAGCTCGACGTCGACGTACGGAAGGATCAGCGACTCCTTGATGAACTCCCAGATGATCCGGGTCATCTCGTCGCCGTCGAGCTCGACGATCGGGTTTTCGACCTTGATCTTCTCGGCCATGCGACGGGCGATGCTATCCGCGCGGCTGGCCCGCGTGCTCGAACAGCTTCCCGGCGTCGATCGTCTCGGCCATCTCCTCCGAGCCGGCGCGGTAGGCCGATCCATCCTCGAATTCGATCACCGGCAACCAGTGCTGGCCGGTGAGCTCGATCACGTCCTTGCGGCGGCTCCGCGGCAGGACCGGCTCCTTGACCACCTCGTATTCGACGCCCTGGTCGTCCAGCGCCTTCTGGACCTTCCAGCAGTGGTCGAGATTGTTGTGGACGAACGTGAACGGACAGCGGTGGAGCTTCACCGTCGGCATCGCAGCCTCCCGGAGATCGAAATTGCGGGACGACCCTAATCCCTAGAGTCCCGCCCATGGACGCCGACCGAGTTCGGATCGAGGTCGCCGACGGCATTGCGGACGTCGCCATGGTTCGCGGCGCGAAGCACAACGGCCTCGACTGGCGGATGTTCGTGGCGCTCAACGAAGCGCTCGACGAGCTCGCCGACCTCGACGATGTGCGCGCCGTCGTGCTGCGCGGCGAGGGCCCGAGCTTCTGCGCCGGGCTCGACATCGCGAGCTTCGCCGACGGCGACGGCGATCTCGGCGGGGCTGGCCTGGAGCGCGCCGACGGCGAGGCGGCGAACTTCGCCCAGCGGGTCGCCTACGGCTGGCGCGAGCTCGCGGTCCCGGTGATCGCTGCGCTGCGCGGCGCCTGCCTCGGCGGGGGGCTCCAGATCGCCCTCGGCGCCGACATCAGGATCGCGGCGCCGGACGTGCGCCTCTCGGTGATGGAGATCGTCCACGGGCTGATCCCGGACATGAGCATCACCCAGACGCTGCCGCGCCTCGTCGGCGACGACGTGGCCCGGGAGCTGGTCTTCACCGGCCGCCGGGTCGAGGCCGCGGAGGCGCTCGAGCTCGGGCTCGTGACCCGGATCGCCGCCGACCCCGAGGCCGAGGCGCGGGCGCTCGCGGCGACGATCGCCGAACGGCGCCCGGAGGCGGTGCGCCATGCCAAGCGCCTGCTCAACGAGGCGCCGGACCTGAGCGCCGCGGACGCGCTGGCGCTGGAGACAGAACTTCAGCGCGAGCTCATCGGCGCCATGCGCCCCGCCTAACCGCGGCGAAAACGCCGAGCGTCACCTTGACCGCCTCCTGGACGGGCAACGTGACACTCGGCGGGGCGGGCGGCCGGAGCGCGCAGACGGCACGACGAACGTCCCGAAAGCCGCGCGGACCTCCGCGAGCGGTGCATAAGACCCGGTATGCGGGCAAATGCAGCTCTCGACTGAGAGCGGCCGGCCAAAGCGCGCGAAAGGCACGACGAGCGTCACGAAAGGCGCGCGCGATCCCACCCCTCAATGCCCAACTGCGGCCCGAGCCCTCGTACCGGTCCGGGGCGATCGCAACGTTCCCGGCCGGGTTGTCGGTACTCGCCGCTTGACCCAAGGGGTGAATCGTGATTCACTTCTTCTGTGGCCTACCGTCCCACCGAGCGCACCGAGGCCCGTAAGGCGGCTGTCCGCGAGCGGATCGTCGCTGCGGCCCGGCGGCTCGTGGCGCATGGCGGGTACGGCGAGGCGCAGGTCGCCGCCGTCGCCCGCGAGGCGGGGGTCGCCACCGGGACCGTGTACCGCCACTTCCCCTCGAAGGCGGACCTGTTCGCCGAGGTCTTTCGCAGCGCCTCGCAGCACGAGGTCGACGCCGTGGTCGAGGCGGCGGCCGGCGGCGGCTCGGCGCCGCAGCGGATCGCCGCCGCGGTCGAGACGTTCGCCCGCCGGGCGCTGCGCGGGCGCCGGCTCGCCTGGGCGCTGATCGCCGAGCCCGTGGACCCGGCGGTCGAGGCCGAGCGCCTCGTCTTCCGGCGCGCCTACCGCGACGCGTTCGCCGAGGTGGTCGCCGACGGGGTCGCCGCCGGTGAGCTGCCCGACCAGGACCCCGCCACCAGCGCCGCCGCCCTCGTGGGGGCGATCGGCGAGGCGCTCGTCGGCCCCGTGTCCCCCACCGCCGCCGCGCGGGATCCCGAATCGGTGATCGCCGCCCTGCGGGACTTCTGCATTCGCTCGGTCACCGGAAAGGAACCCATCGATGTCACAGCTTGAGCAGCGCGCGCCAATCGCCACCCACGCAGTGTCGAACCAGTCGACGCCGCTGGAGGGCTACAACACCTATGAGACCGACCATGTTCTGATCGAGGCGCTGCGCCGCGAGGGCGGCGAATGGGCCGAGCCGCGCGTGAGCGAGGTCGGCGCCTTCGCCGGGTCGGCGCGCGCGATCCGCTGGGGCTTCGAGGCGAACGAGAACCCGCCGAAGCTGCGCACGCACGACCGCTTCGGCAACCGCATCGACGAGGTCGAGTTCCACCCGGCCTGGCACGAGCTGCTGCGGCGCGGGGGTCGGCTTCGGCCTGCACGCGCTGCCCTGGCGCGAGCCGGTGGCCGGGCGCGCACGTGGCCCGCGCGGCGATGTGCGTCGCCTCGCAGGCCGAGGCCGGTGTCGGCTGCCCGATCTCGATGACCTACTCGGTGATCCCGGCGCTGCGCAAGCCAGCCCGAGATCGCCGCCGAGTGGGAGCCGCGCTTTACTCTCACTGCACTACGACGGCGAGGTGCTGCGCCCGGCCGCAGACAAGGCCGGCGCGCTCTGCGGGATGGGGATGACCGAGAAGCAGGGCGGCTCGGACGTGCGAGCGAACACCACCATCGCCGCGCCGCTCAACGGCGGCGGGCCAGGCGCCGAGTACGCGCTCACCGGGCACAAGTGGTTCTTGTCGGCGCCGATGTGCGACGCGTTCCTCGTCCTCGCGCAGGCCGAGGGAGGGATCTCGTGCTTCTTCATGCCCCGCTTCACCCCGGACGGCGAGCGCAACGCGATCCAGATCCAGCGGCTCAAGGACAAGCTCGGCAACCGGTCGAACGCCTCCAGCGAGGTCGAGTTGCGCGGCGCCTGGGCGCGGCTGGTCGGCGAGGAGGGCCGCGGCGTGCCGACGATCATCGAGATGGTCAACCACACGCGCCTGGACTGCGCGCTCGGGGCCGCCGCCGGGATGCGCGCCGCCGTCGCCAAGGCGATCCACCACACCCCGCACCGGTCGGCGTTCGGCCGCCTGCTGATCGAGCAGCCCCTGATGCAGAACGTGCTCGCCGACCTCGCGATCGAGTCCGAGCCGCGACGATCGGCGCGATGCGCCTTGCCCGCGCCTACGACCTCTCGATCGCCGGCGACGAGGGCGAGACGCAGTTCAAGCGGATCGCCAACGCGGTGCTCAAGTACTGGACCTGCAAGCGGGCCGTCGCGCACGCGGGCGAGGCGCTGGAGTGCTTCGGCGGCAACGGCTACGTGGAGGAGTCCGGGATGCCGCGCCTCTATCGCGAGGCGCCGCTCAACTCGATCTGGGAGGGGTCGGGCAACGTCCAGTGCCTCGACGTCCTCCGCGCCATGGCCCGCGGCCCGCAGGCGCTCGAGGCCTTCTTCGCCGAGGTCGACGAGGGCGCCGGTGCCGACCCGCGCCTGGACGGCGCGGCCGAGAGCCTGCGCGCCGAGCTCACGGATCTCGACGGGATCGAATCGCGGGCGCGCCGGATCGTCGAGCGGATGGCGCTCGTGCTGGGTGGCTCGCTCGCGGTCCGCTACGCCGATCCGGCGGTCGCCGACGCCTTCTGCGCGTCACGCCTGGGCGGCGACTGGGGGCGCACGTTCGGAACGCTGCCCGCCGGCACCGACTTCCAGCGGATCATCGACCGCCACGCGGTCGCCATCTGAGCGCCCCGCGTTCACCCGATCAGCGCGTGAGCCGGCGAAATTAACTTGCGCAAGGGTCGCGGGCCTACGATTGGGACATGTTTGCGCGCGGCCGGCTGACGCTCCTGCACATCCGCGGGATCAGGATCTCGGTGGACTACTCCTGGTTCGTCGTCGTCTTCTTGATCATCTGGTGGCTGTCGGGCTCCTACCGGGCCCAGCTCGGGCTCGGCCGGTCGGATGCCGAGCCGTACCTGCTCGCGGTCGCGTCGGCGGCGCTCTTCTTCGGCTCGATCCTGCTCCACGAGCTCGGCCACGCCGTGGTCGCCAACCGGCGCGGGATCCCGATCACCGAGATCACGCTGTGGCTATTCGGCGGCGTCGCGCGGATGAGCAAGGACAGCGACACGCCGGGGACCGAGTTCAAGATCGCCGCCGCCGGCCCGGCGGTGACGCTCGTGCTCGTGGGCGTCTCAGCCGCCATCGGGATCGCGATTTCGAGCCCGGCGGAATTCTCGAACGCGATGCGCGTCGAGGCTGGCGCCGGAACCTCCGGGCTGCTGGCCATGTTCGCCTGGCTGACCTGGACCAACGCCCTCGTGCTGGTCTTCAACCTCATCCCCGCCTTCCCGCTCGACGGCGGGCGGATCGCGCGCGCGATCGCCTGGCAGCGCACGGGCGACCGCAACCGCGCGACGCGCTTCGCCGCGAACCTGGGACGCGGCTTCTCCTACCTGCTGATCGGCCTCGGGTTCCTGATCGTGCTCGGCACCGGCGACGTCTTCGCGGGTGTCTGGCTCGCGCTCGTCGGGTTCATCCTCGGCCAGTCGGCGCGCGGGTACGCGTTGCAGTCGGAGTTCTCGAGCCGGATCGAGGGCATCCTGGTGGCCGACGTGATGGACGCCGAGCCGGTCGCGATCCCCGAGGAGACCAGCGTAGAGCGAGCGCTCGACGAGTACTTCCTGCGCTATCGGTGGCCGTGGTTCCCCGTCGTGGACGGGGCCGACCACTTCCGCGGGCTGCTCGTCCGCGAGGCCGCCGACGACGTCCCGGAGCTGAGCAGGGCCTCCCAGACGGTCGGGGAGGTGTTCGAGACGGACGCCACGGGGACCCTGCGGGTGCGCGACGACGCGCCGCTGGAGTCGCTGCTGGGCAACGACGCCCTGCGCCGACTCGGCGGGCTTGCGGCCGTCGACGCCGACGGCCGGCTCCGCGGCGTGATCACCGCCGATCAGGTGGGCCGGGCCCTGCGCGACGCGGTCGCGCAGGGGAGTTAGCCGCGAGACCGATCTATAGGATCGGGCCTCGATGCCCAAGCACGACGTACTAGTGATCGGCGCCGGACTCGCCGGCCAGCGAGCGGCTCTGGCCGCCGCCGAGGCCGGGCGTCTCGGTCGGGATCGTCAGCAAGGTCCACCCCGTGCGCTCGCACTCCAATGCCGCCCAGGGCGGCATCAACGCGGCGCTTCAGGAGGGCGACTCGTGGGAGTCGCACGCCTTCGACACGGTCAAGGGCTCGGACTACCTGGGCGACCAGGACGCGATCTCGATCATGTGCCGCGAGGCCCCCGAGGAGATCCTGCACCTCGAGCACCTCGGCGTCCCCTTCCATCGCAACGAGGAGGGCAAGCTCGGCACGCGCGCCTTCGGCGGCGCCTCCCAGGCGCGCACCTACTACGTCGCCGACATCACCGGCCAGGCGATCATGCACGTGCTCTACGAGCAGCTCATGAAGTACTCGGAGGACGTGGACCGCTACGAGGAGTACTTCACCACCGCGCTGGCGCTCGACGACAGCGGCGCCTGCGTCGGCGCCGTGCTCCGCAACGTCCGCGACGGCTCGATGGAGCTCTTCGAGGCCAAGAACGTGATCCTCGCCACCGGCGGCAACGGCCAGGCGTGGCAGCCGACCACCAACGCCCTGATCTGCACCGGCGACGGGATCGCCATGGCGTACCGCGCCGGCGCGGCGCTGATGGACATGGAGATGATCCAGTACCACCCGACGACGCTCGCCCGCAAGGGCTTTCTGATCACCGAGGGCGCCCGCGGCGAGGGTGCCCACCTGCTGAACGCCAACGGCGAGCGGTTCATGGAGAAGTACGCGCCGAACAAGATGGAGCTCGCCTCCCGCGACGTCGTCTCGCGCGCCGAGCAGACCGAGATCAACGAGGGCCGCGGCTTCCCTGACGGCACCGTCGCCCTCGACATCACCGTGGTGCCGAAGAAGCGCATCCACGAGGCGCTGCGCGAGATCGTCCTCGTCGGGCGCGACTTCGCCGGGGTCGACATCACCCGCGAGCCGATCCACATCAAGCCCGGCAACCACTACACGATGGGCGGCGTCAAGACGGACATCAACGGCGCGACCGAGATCCCGGGCCTCTACGCGGCCGGGGAGTGCGCCTGCGTCTCCGTGCACGGCGGCAACCGGCTGGGCGCCAACTCGCTCCTCGACACGCTGATCTTCGGCCGCCGCTCCGGCGTCCACGCCGCCGACCGCGCGAAGACAACCGAGACGCGCCGGCCGTCGAAGGCGGTGCTGGCCGACGAGGAGGCCCAGATCAAGCGGATCACCGGCCGCGAGCGCGGCTCGGGACGGCGGGTCTCGGAGATCCGCAAGGAGCTCGGCGAGACCATGGACGGGTACGTCGCCGTGTTCCGCGACGACGAGGGCATCAAGCACGCCCTCGAGACCGTCAAGCGGCTCAAGGAGGAGGCCGAGGGGGCGTACATCGACGACCTCGGCTCGATCTTCAACCAGGACATCCTCGGGGCGCTCGAGCTCGGCTACATGCTCGACTGCGCCGAGTGCGCCTGCGTCGGGGCGCAGCACCGCACCGAGAGCCGCGGGGCGCAGTTCCGCACCGACTTCCCCGAGCGCAACGACGACGAGTGGCTCAAGCACATCGACCTGACCCTGAACGGCGATGGTCCCGAGATCAGCTACTCCGACGTCACGATCACCGAGTGGCAGCCGATGGAGAGGACTTACTAGTTGGCCGAAACCGAGACACGCACAGAGACCGAGCAGTACACGCTCAAGGTCCGGCGCTTCAGGCCCGAGTCGGGCCTGGGCCCGTACTGGGAGGAGTTCGACGTCGAGCTCGACCCGACCCTGTCCGTCCTCGACGGCCTGCTGCAGACCAAGGACCGCGAGCGACGGCTCGCTCGCGGTGCGGTGCTCGTGCCGCGCGGCGATCTGCGGTTCCTGCGGGGTGAAGATCAACGGCCAGTCGACGCTCGCCTGCCTGACCCAGATCGGCGAGGCGCACGAGTTCGCCAACCGCGCGCAACGGCGGCGAGACGAAGCCGATCACGGTCGAGCCGATGGGGAACATGCCGGTGATCAAGGACCTGGTCACCGACATGGAGTCGACCCACTGGGAGAAGATCCGCCGGGTCACGCCGTGGCTGCTCGACGACGGCGACCCGCCGGAGCGCGAGCGGATCGTGCCGCCGGAGTCGATGGTCGACATCACGCAGACGATCGCCTGCATCCAGTGCGGCGCCTGCGTCTCCTCGTGCCTCTCGATGGAGGTCGACCCGGACTTCATCGGCCCGGCCGCGCTCGCCAAGGCCTACCGCTTCGTCGGCGACCCGCGCGACGTCGAGGGCCGCGAGCGCCTCTACGACCTGGCCCAGGACCCGCACGGGATCTACGACTGCACGCACTGCTTCAGCTGCGTCGACGCCTGCCCGAAGGGCGTCGCGCCGATGGACCAGATCATGCGCCTGCGCCGCGCCGCCGGCCACGACGAGGAGATCCGCGACCGCAACAACGGCCACAACCACGAGGAGGCCTTCGCGAAGATCATCCAGCAAGAAGGGGACGCTGGACGAGTCGCTGCTGCTGCAGGAGTCCTACGCCCCGGGGGTCAAGGGCAAGCTGATCCCCAAGCCGGCGGCGATCAAGGGGCTGCTCGGCTCGATCCCGACCGCGATCCGCGGCCTGCGCTCCGGCAAGATGCGCTCGCTGCCGAAGCTGATCCCGGGCGTGCACCCACAAGCTCCCCGGCGACGCGCAGGAGCAGGTCAAGCGGATCTACGAGCCCGCGCGGAGGAGAGCACACGTGCAGCTCAACCTCTACATCACCGGCGAGGAGGACGTGGAGCCGGAGCCCGACGAGGAGCGGCTCAGCCCGCCCGAAGTGTCGCCCGGACCGAAGGAGAACGAATAGATGAGACTCGCGTACTGGCCCGGCTGCGTCTCGCGCGGCTTCACCACCGAGCTGCACGGCTCGATGGCCCTGGTCGCCGACCGGCTCGGGATCGACCTGGTCACCCTCGACCGCGCCAACTGCTGCGGCGCCGGGGTGATCGCCGAGCACAACCAGGAGCTCGCCGACACGCTCAACGCCCGCACCTTCGCCCTCGCCCAGCAGACCGGGCTCGGGATGATGAACATCTGCTCGACCTGCCAGGGCGCCCAGTCGGAGTGCCAGCAGCGCCTCGACGCCGACTCGGCCTACCGCGCCCACATCAACGAGGCGCTCTCCGGCGAGGGGATCGAGTACGTCAAGGGCAAGCAGGGCTGGGAGAACAAGAACTTCCTCTGGGTCCTGGTCGAGGACTACGGCCTCGAGCGGGCTCAAGGCGAAGGTCAGCCGGCCGCTCTCCGGGCTCCGCGTCGGGCCGTTCTACGGCTGCTACGTCGTCCGGCCGAAGTCGCGGCTCGGCTACGAAGAGCACCCCGAGTCGCGACCTCTACCTCGAGCAGGTGATCGAGGCCCTCGGGGGCGAGGTGGTCGAGTACGACGGCGCCCGCAAGTGCTGCGGCTTCCCGCTGATCACGATGAATCGCGACACCTCGCTGCGCCAGGCGGGCACCCACATCGCCGACGCGCTCGACCAGGGCGCCGACTGCCTCGTGACGCCGTGCCCGCTGTGCCACCTGAACCTCGACATGCAGCAGCCCGAGGCGGCCAAGGTCGTCAACCGCGACCTCGGGCTCGCCGTCCTGCACCTGCCGCAGCTCGTCGGCCTCGCGCTCGGCCTCGAGCCCAAGGAGCTGGGCATGGATCGCCACATCGCCTCGACCGAGTGGGTCGGCGAGCGTCTCGGCGGGTGTGCCGGTCTGATGGACCTGCCCGAGGGCGCCCCCCAGCCGCCACCCGAGGTCGAGCAGGCCGCCCTGCTCGGACACATCGACGACGCGGTGAGCCTCTATCTGAAGTTCACCGACGTCGACCCTGAGACCGCCCGCCAGGTCGTCGAGAAGCTCGCCGACGGCTAGCCGCGCCGCCAGTGCGCTTCAGCGCGTCGCCGGTGCCAGCGCCCCCGCCTCGCGCCACATGAACCAGTTGGGTACGCCGAGGAGCTCGGTCTCCTCGATCACCTCGTAGCCGAAGCGCGAGTAGAGCGCCACGTTCTGGGGCTTCTCGGTCTCGAGGTATGAGTGCTCGCCCGCCTCGTCGAGCCGGCGCGTGTACTCGCGGAGCACCAGGCTGCCGATGCCGTGGCCCTGGAGTGCCGGCTCGACTCCGAACGGGCCGAAGTGGTGATGCGGGTCGCCTCGGGTCGCGGCGCTCCCAGTCGTCGAGCCAGCGGACGACGCGGACCGCCCTGCGGGGGCCGAGCCGGACGAGTTCCGGTGTGAGCCGCAGCTTCTCGCCGAGCGTGGACCGGCACGACCGGTCGACCAGGTCGTTGGTCGAGGCGACGATGCGGCCGTCGAGGCGCGCGACCAGCGGTCGCTGGTGCGTGGCCGTGTCGTAGAGGCGCTCGAAGAAGCGGTGCGTCTCGCGGTAGCTGCGGTCGAGGTCGGGGCCGATGACGGCGAGCGCCATCGGGCTGTCGCACATCGCCCGCGAGACGACCTCGACCGCCTCGGCGATCTCGTCGGGGCGCGTGTCGCCCACCTCGACCCGCGCCAGGTCGATCGGGCTCGCTCACGGATTTATCCTGCGCGCGATCCACCGCGCCCCGACCGTATCGGTCAGGCCGTGGACGACGATCGAGGCCAGGATCACGAACGAGGCGACGTCGAAGACGAGCGTTCGATGCGGCACGGCGGCGTCGAGCGCAAGCAGTGCGAAGAGCATCGAGGCGGCTCCCTTGGGCCCGAACCAGGCGATGAACGCCTTGTGAGATCGCGGGATGCCGGTCCGCAGGAGCGCTAACTCCACCGCCACCGGGCGCGCGAGCAGGAGGACGAAGACTATGAACGCGATCAGGGCGGGCACCGACGCGTCATAGCCCGTCGCGACGATCAGGGCTCCGAAGACGAAGAAGGTGAGGACCTGGAAGATCGCGCTCACGTTCTCCGAGAAGTCGGCGAACCGCTCGGTGATCTCGTGCTCGGAGATCCCGAGCGTGATCCCGAGGACGAACGCGGCGATCAGCCCGTTGCCGAACGTGACGTCCGCGAGCCCGAACGCGACCAGACCGAGCCCGATGGCGTAGATCCCCGCGTACCGCGCCGTGATGCCCCGTGGGGTCACCCGATGGAGCCAGCCGCCGAAGATGCCGAGCACGATGCCGATCACGGCGCCGAACGCCGCCTCGCCGACGAGCTGAGCGGCCTCGCTCCCGGCGTCGCCGCCCGGCGAGGCAAGCACGAGGAAGAAGAGCACGAAGGGAAGCGCGAGCCCGTCGTTGAGCCCGGACTCGAGGTTGAGCGTATGGCGGATCGTCTCCGGGACCGCGCGCGACGTGACCACCGAGGAGGTGACCACCGGGTCGGTGGCGCAGAGGATCGCGCCGAGCAGGAAGGCCTCGGCCCAGGCGAGGTCGCTGAAGAGAAGCTTCGCGCCGACGGCGAGCAGCGCGAGGGTGATCGGCATCGCGATCACCAGCGCACGGGCCGGCGGCCCCCAGTGGCGGGCGAGCAGCTCGCGGTCGACCAGCAGCCCGTCGGAGACCAGGGTCAGGACAGGGCCAGCTCGATCAGCTCGACGATGCCCTGGTCACCGACGTCGACCGAGACGACGTCCAGTTCCGCGAGCACGATCCCGAGCGCGATCGAGAGCACCGAAGCCGAGAGCACGGTGCCGCGAATCAGGCCCGAGAGCGCCGCTGTCACCGTCAGCAGCCCGCCGAAGATCAGCGCCGCCTCGCCGAACGAGAGGTCCATCAGCGCACGTACCAGTCGACGTAGCCCGCGCAGCTGCGGCGTCGCGGCGCCCTCGCGCACGGCGGCGATGCCGCCGAGGTGGGCGACGGAGTGGGCGCCGAGCAGCCGCCCGGCCAGCGGCGGGTCGGCGACCGTGACCTCGACCTGCGTCGGGCCACCGTCGCTCGTGATCGTCCCGGCCGGCCAGTACGGGGCGGTGCCGCGGTAGTCGAGGTTGCCCGGGAGGGTCTCGTCGACGCCGCCCGCGTCCACCGTCACCGACCGGGTGGCGTCGTACTGGAGCGAGAGGTCCCAGGTCCCGGCCGGCAGGTCGAGCTCGGCCGTCGCCGACTCGCCGCTCTCCACCGTGGTCTGCGACCAGGCGTCGGCGTCCGCGGAGACCGGCGGTGTGGCGAAGCTCGACACGCGAGCCGGCGTGGCGCCGGAGGGACAGCCGCCGATCCGGCCCGGCGCGGCGTCCGTTTCACCCGGCTGGCGCCCGGCCGGGCTCGCGCCGCGGCGCCACAGCGTGTAGTCGGCCGTTCGCTTCACCGGCTCATAGCCTGGCGGCGGCCGGCTCGCGTAGGCGGCGTTGGTGGTGAGCACGAACGGGAACCTGGCAAGCGTGTCGGCGGTTACCGAGTCGAAGTCGAACTTCGAGCCGACGTTGGCGAGGTCGAAGTTCGGCTCCACGAAGTAGGGGTCATAGAAGTTGCGCACGTGCGTGAACGGCTTCGACCCGCGCAGCTCGTAGAGGACGAAGTCGTCGCGGCCGAGGAAGAGCAGCTTCTCGCCGGCGACCAGCGGCCGGATCTGCGCCAGCTGATCGGCGTGCTCGGTCGGCGCCACCGGGGCCTGGCGCAGGATCAGAAAGCTGCACGCGGCCACCGCGACGGCGAACGCCGCGCCGAGCGCCCGCAGCGGTCGCGCGGTCGCTCCGAGCAGGCCGCCGAGCGTGATCAGCGCGATCAGCGGGGCGGCGATCGAGAGCGCCTTCGCCGAGGTGTAGACGGTGCCGAGGGCGCGGGCGAAGAGGTAGAGCACGGCCGCGGCGAGCAGGGCCGCCGGAATCGCGGCGCCGTGGCGGCGGATCCAGCGCGGCAGGGCGAGCGCCAGACAGACGAGGGCGAAGGCGCCGCCGAGGTAGAAGATCGCGGCGGGCAGGCTCGAGGCGGCCGCGGAGAGCCGGAACTCGCTCGTGGGCCAGATCCCGAGGGCCTCGAGCGGTGAGAGCTGGCCCGGCAGGTTGCCGAGGCCGCCCTCGTTGGCCCGGTCGGGATGCAGGGCGCGGAAGTCGGCGAAGTCCTTGAGGCGGCCCAGTTCCGGCAGGCTGAGCACGACCAGGACGGCCACGCCGACGCCCACGGCGAGCAGGGCCCGCCGCCGGTTCCCACCCCCGTTGAAGGCCTCCCACAGCCCCCAGATGATCGCCACCCCGGCGAGCCAGGCGAGGCCCGGGAACGAGTAGACGTAGGTGACGCCTGCCGCCAGGATGCCGAGCGCGATCGCGTCGCGCCAGTCGCGGGCGCGGGCGAGCAGGAGGGCGAAGGTGAGGACGAACAGGGCCATGATCGGCTCCTTGAACGCCTCCTGGGCGAGGTAGGCGGCGGCCAGGTACGGCAGCGCGACGAGGCGCGGAGGCGATCACGCGGGCCGCTCGCCGCAGGCCGTCGAGCGCCTCGTAGGCGACCAGCGCCGTCAGCGCCGGGACGGCGAGCACGAGCCCGGCGAAGACGTCGATCGAGCTCGCGCCCAGGAGCGAGCCGATGCCCGCGACGAGCCCGTGCGGGCCGAGCGGATAGCCCTGGTCGACCAGCACCGGCTCGGGGCGGAAGCGCTCGGTGATCCAGTCCGCGAGCAGCAGGTGCGAGGCCATGTCGTCGTTGACCAGGCCGACGCCGAGGATGCCGACCGCCCCCGCGGCGATGAACGGGATCGCGGCGAACAGCGCCGCCAGCGCGGCCGCGGCGAGCGCCCCGGCCGAGCCTGCCGGCGACACCGCGGACGGCGATCAGCGCCACCCCGGCGATCACCAGCGCGCAGAGGACGATCGCGAGAGCCGTGCCCCGCGCGCCGAGCCCGGCGGCGGCGCCGCAGGCGACCAGCAGCACCGCCAGGCCGACGGGCCCCGCGAGCCAGGTCCATTCGCGGCGGCCGGCAGAGGCTCAGCACCGCCTGCCCGACGGCCAGCGATCCGGCGACGATCAGCGCCGCCGAGGCGATCGCTGCGAGCACGACCCCGGTCTTAGGCGGCTAGCGCTGCCGCGCCGGCGGGGACGCGGATGAGGTCGCGCTCGGCGAGCAGCTCGGCGACCTGGACGGCGTTGGTCGCCGCGCCCTTGCGGAGGTTGTCGCCGACGATCCAGAGGTTGAGGCAGCGCTCGTGCGAGGGGTCGCGGCGGATCCGCCCGACGAGCACCTCGTCGCGGCCGGCCGCGTCGGTGGCCATCGGGTAGACGCCCTCGGCCGGCGAGTCGACGACGAGCACGCCCCGCGGCTCCGGAGAGCAGCTCGCGGCAGTCCTCGGGCGACAGCGCAGCCCGCGTCTGCGATGTTCACCGACTGCGAGTGGCCGACGAACACGGGCACCCGGGCGCAGGTCGCCGAGATCCCGAGGTCCTCGTCGGAGAGCTCGAGGATCTTCCGCGTCTCGGCCATCAGCTTGCGCTCCTCGGTCGTGTAGTCGTCGCCGTCCTTGAAGGTCTCGACCTGCGGGAGCACGTTGAAGGCGATCCGGTGCGGATAGACCTCGGGCGCCTGGTCCTGCTCGTGGAGCTGCGCGTGGGCCTGGTCGCGAAGCTCGTCGACGGCCCGCTGACCGGTGCCCGAGACCGACTGGTAGGTGGAGATGACGATCCGCTCGATCCCGACCGCCCGCTCGATCGGCGCCAGCGCGACGACGAGCTGCATCGTCGAGCAGTTCGGGTTGGCGATCAGGCCGTTGTGGTCGTCGGCCGCGTGCGGGTTGACCTCCGGGATCACCAGCGGCACCTCCGGGTGCATCCGCCAGAAGCTGGTGTTGTCGACCACGACCGCCCCGGCGGCCACCAGCCGCGGCACCCACTCCGAGCTCACGGCGCCGCCGGCGGAGGAGAGCACCAGGTCGAGGCCCTGGATCGTCTCGTCGCTGAGCGGCCGGCACTCGACCCGCCCGCCCGCGAACTCGAGCTCGCGTCCGGCCGAGCGCTCGGAGGCGAACGCCACCAACTCGTCGACCGGGAAGCTGCGCTCGGCGAGCACCTCGAGGATCGTGCTGCCGACCGCGCCGGTGGCGCCCAGGACGCCGACCCTGTAGCCGTTCTCGCTCATCGCGGAAAGTATGGCGGACCGGGGGAGGCCTAGGAGGTGACCGTCGGCCTGTGCACGCCCGAGGGATCCTCCTCGCGCACGGCATCGGCGCCGAGCCCGAACGCCTCGTGCAGCGCCGCACCGCGTCCGGAACCCGGTCGGCGGCGATCACGCACGAGATCTTGATCGGCGACGTGGAGATCATCTCGATGTTGATCTCGGCCTCGCCGAGGACGCGGAAGACGGTCGCCGCGACGCCCGGGTGGCTGCGCATCCCGGCGCCGACGACGGAGACCTTGCCGATCTGCGTCGTCCGTCTCGAGCGCGTCGCCGACGTCGAGCGGCGGCGAGCGCCTCGGTCGCCCGCACGAGGTCGTCGCGGGCGACCGTGAACGAGAGGTCGGCCTTCGAGTCCTCGGAGACCGGCTCGTTCTGGATGATCATGTCGACGTTGACGTTGGCGTCGGCGAGCGCGCCGAAGACGCGGCCGGCGACGCCGGGCTCGTCGCGGAGGCCGGTCAGCGTCACCCGCGCCTCGTGGGCGTGGGTCACGGCTGTCACCATCGGCTGCTCCATGGTCGCGTCCTCGGCGAGCACGAGCGTACCGGGGGCGTCCTTGAACGAGCTGCGGCAGTGGATGCGGACCCCGTGGTTGCGCCCGTACTCGACGGCGCGGAGCTGCAGCACCCCGGCGCCCGAGGACGACATCTCGAGCATCTCGTCGAACGACACCTGCGCGAGCTTGCGCGCGTCCGGCACGAGCCGCGGGTCGGCGCTGAAGACACCGTCGACGTCCGTGTAGATCTCGCAGACGTCCGCGCTCGAGCGCGGCCGCGATCGCGACCGCCGTCGTGTCCGACCCGCCGCGCCCGAGCGTGGTCACGTCCTTGGAGTCGCCGGAGACGCCCTGGAAGCCGGCCACCAGGACGATCTTGTCGTCGGCGAGGCCGGCGCGGATCCGGTCCGCGCGCACGTCGATGATCCGCGCCTTCGTGTGCGAAGAGTCGGTGACGATCCCCGCCTGCGAGCCGGTGAGCGACATCGCCGAGTGGCCCATGTCGTGGATCGCCATCGCGCACAGCGCGCATGAGATCCGCTCGCCGGTGGAGAGCAGCATGTCCATCTCGCGCTCGAGCGGGCGCGGGGAGATCTCGTACGCGGCGTCGACGAGCTCGTCGGTGGTCTTGCCGCGGGCCGAGAGGACGGCCACGACCTGCTTGCCGCCCTCGCGCGCGGCGACGATCCGCCGGGCTGCGCGCTTGATGTCCTCGGCCTCGGCGACGGACGTTCCGCCGAACTTCATCACGACTGTCTCTGGCATCTGAGGGCTGAGAATACGATCGCGCACGGAATGGCGGACTGGAAGGTGCCCTCGCGGATCGTGGCGCGACGCCGGCGCGCGGCGGCGATCGCCGCCGCGATCGTCGTGCTCGTGGTCGTCGTGTGGCTCGTGGCCATCCGCCCCGGAGGCGACGACGACCGGACCGCGGCCGCGCCGGCCGCGGCGCTCGACGTCTCCGCGCCGGTCGCCGAGCGCCTCGGGCAGATGGCACCGCAGGCGCTGGCCGACCAGGTGCTGCTCGTCGGCTTCGACGGCACCGACGCGACCTCCCCGTTCCTCGAGCAGGTCCGCACCCACCAGTTCGGCGGGATCTTCGTCGACTCGCGCAACTGGACGGACTCGACCACGGGCACCGCGCTGGTCAGCGCGCTCCGGGCGGCCGGGCGCGAGGGCGAGCGGATCCCGCCGCTGCTGACCACCGCACAGGAGGGCGGTGAGTTCCGAGCGCTCTCCGACCTGCCCCCCGAGCAGGGCGAGCTCGAGGTCGGCAACGCCGGCGACGTCAAGGCCACGGAGAACTGGGCCGGCGAGACCGCGGCGGCGCTGCGCACGGCGGGCTTCGACCTCAACCTCTTCCCGGTCGCGGACGTCGCGACCACCAGCAGCCCGCTGGGCGACCGCGCGTTCTCCGACGACCCGGAGACGGTGAGCGACCTGACCGTCGCGGCGCTTCGCGGCTGCCGCGACGCGGGCCTCGCCTGCGCGCCGCTGCACTTCCCGGGGCTCGGCGCCGCCTCCCAGGACACCGACCGCGGCCCGGCGACGGTGAGCCTCGACCAGGCGTCCCTCGCGTCGCGCGACCTGTCCGTGTTCGAGGCGGCGTTCGACGCGAAGGCCGCCCGCCGTGGTGCTCTCGCTGGCCTTCTACGCCGCCTACGACCCGGTCACCCCCGCCGCGCTCTCCGGCCTGATCGGCACCGACCTGCTGCGCGACCAGCTCGGCTACGACGGCGTCGCGATCACCGACGACCTCGGCGCGGGCGCCGTGCGCTCGAGCTACTCCGTGCGCAAGGCGGCGGTGGCGGCGCTCACCGCCGGGGCCGACCTCCTGCAGGTCGACTCGCCCGGGGACGTCGACCCGGCGCGCCAGGCGATCCTCGACGCGCTCTCCAACGGCGAGCTCACCACCGACCGGCTCGAGCAGGCCGCGGGCCGCGGTGCTGACCCTCAAGCAGAAGCTCGGGCTGTGATGTTCGAGCGCCTCGCCGACCTGGCCCAGCGCCGCGGCAAGTGGGTGCTCGTCGTCGCCGCGGTGCTGTTCGTCGCCGCGGGCGCCTTCGGGGCCGGCGTCGCCAGCCACCTCGCGCCCTACGGCGCCGACGACCCGGCGACCGAGAGCATCCGCGCCGACCGGCTCCTGGAGCGCGCCGGATTCCGCGAGACCGGCGTGGTCGTGCTCGTCGACGGCGTCGACGTGACCTCGGCCGCCGGCCGCGAGCGGATCAAGGGGATCGAGCGCAAGCTCGACGCGGACCCCGACGTCGCCGCCGTGTCCAGCTATCTCGAGGGCGGCTCCCGCGACTTCGTCTCGCGCGACGGCGACTCCACCTACGTCGCCGTCAGCCTCAGGCCGACCGACGACAAGCGGGCTCAGGACGCCGCCGAGCACATCGCCGACTCGTTCGCCGACGAGCCGGACGTGACCGTCGGCGGCGGCGTCGCTCGCCTCGGCGCAGGCGAACGACCAGGTCGAGCGCGACCTGCGCACCGCCGAGCTCTACGCCTTCCCGCTGCTCTTCCTGCTGTCGCTGCTGTTCTTCCGCAGCCTCGTCGCCGCGATGCTGCCGCTGCTCGTCGGCGGGCTGGCGATCGTCGCGACGATGGTCACCCTGCGCGCCGCAACCGAGGTCACCGACATCTCGGTCTTCGCCCTCAACCTGGTCACCGGCCTCGGGCTCGGCCTGGCGATCGACTACAGCCTCTTCATCGTGTCGCGCTACCGCGAGGAGATCGCGACCCACGGCGCCGGGATCGAGGCGATGCGCCGGACGATGGCGACCGCCGGGCGCACCGTCCTGTTCAGCTCGCTGACGGTGGCCGGGGCGATCGCCTCGCTGATCGTCTTCCCGCAGCGTTTCCTGTACTCGATGGGCATCGGCGGCTCGCTCGTCGCGCTGATCGCCGCCGCGATCGCGCTCGTCGTGCTGCCGGCCGTGCTGGCGCTGCTCGGCGAGCGGGTCAACGCGCTCTCCCCCGCGTTCCTCAACCGCCGCGCCGAGCGCGACGCGCGGCCCGCACACGAGGGCTTCTGGTACCGGCTCTCCCAGCTCGTGATGAGGTTCCCGGGCCGGATCGCCGCCGCGAGCGCGGCGCTGCTGATCGCGCTCGGGATCCCGTTCCTGAGCATCCAGTTCACGTCCGTCGACGCCCAGGTCCTGCCCCAGAGCGCGAGCGCACGCCAGGTCGACGACACGCTGCGCGCCGACTTCCCGCCGTTCCGCGACACGCCGATCACGCTCGCGGTGCGGGGCGACGAGCAGCAGGCGCGAGCGGTCGCCCGCGACGCCGGCCGGCTCGCCGGAGCCGTCGAGGTCCGCCCGCCGGTCGCCCTCGGCGACGGCGTCGCACACGGTGCAGGTCGTCTCCGCCGACCCGCCGCTCAGCGCCGCGAGCCAGGACCTGGTGGAGCGGCTGCGCGACCTCGACGGCTCGACCCTGATCACCGGCTTCACCGCCCACTACGTGGACCTGCAGTCGAGCCTCGTCGACCACCTGCCGCTCGTGCTCGCGATCGCCGGCCTCGTGACCTTCCTGGTCCTGTTCGCGATGACCGGCTCGGTGATCCTGCCGCTCAAGCAGATCCTGATGAACGCGCTGACGCTGAGCGCGGTGTTCGGGATCCTCGTCCTCGTCTTCCAGGACGGCCGCTTCGAGAGCCTGCTCGGCTACCAGAGCCAGGGCGGGCTCGAGACGACCCAGCCGCTGTTCCTGTTCGCGGTCGTCTTCGGCCTGTCGACCGACTACGGCGTCTTCCTGCTCTCGCGGATCAAGGAGGCCTACGACCGCGGCGCCTCGAACGCCGACGCGGTCGCGATCGGGCTCGAGCGCACCGGGCGGATCGTGACGGCCGCGGCGCTGCTCTTCTCGATCGCGATCGGCGCGTTCGTCACCTCCCAGATCATCTTCATCAAGGAGCTCGGGCTCGGGACCGCGCTGGCGGTGCTGATCGACGCGACGATCGTCCGCGCGCTGCTCGTGCCGTCGCTCATGCAGCTGCTCGGGAGCTGGAACTGGTGGGCGCCCAGGCCGCTGCGCCGCCTGCACGAGCGGATCGGGTTCAGCGAGGCCTGATCCTTACCGAACAATTAGCCCGCCTCGAATCGCGGCCCGATCGCCGCTCGTAATACAGGGCATGAACCACTCCATCTCTCTCCCCAAGATCCTGATCCCGATCGCGATCGCCGGGGCACTTCTGCTCAGCGCGTGTGGGGGATCCAACGACAACCAGGCCACCGCGGCCTCGTCGACCTCGGGCGGCCAGACCGTCGGCGTGTCGACGATCAACGGCTCTCAGGTCCTCGTCGACTCGAGCGGCAACGCCCTGTATTCGCCCGACCAGGAGGCGAACGGCATGATCAGCTGCACCGGCGCGTGCGAGACGATCTGGATGCCGCTGACCACCAGCGGCGGGGCCAAGCCCACGGCCTCGGCCGACGTCACCGGGAAGCTCGGCACCGTCAAGCGCCCCGACGGAACGACGCAGGTGACCCTGGACGGCGCGCCGCTCTACACCTTCGCCGAGGACAGCGGCCCCGGAACGGCGACCGGCGACGGCGTCTCCGACCAGTTCGGCGGCCAGAGCTTCACCTGGCACGCGGTCACGGTCGGCGGCTCGGCGGCACCGTCCGCCGGCAGCTCGTCGAGCACGACCTCGTCGAGCTCCAGCGGCGGCTACTCCTACTGAGCGCGCCCGCGCTCAGCCGTCGACCGAAAGCCGGCCGGCGAGCGCGCGGCCGAGGGTGACCTCGTCCGCGTGCTCGAGGTCGGCGCCGACGGGCAGGCCGGACGCGAGGCGGGTGATCGTGACCCGCCCGCGCAGCAGCTCGGCGACGTAGTGGGCCGTGGCCTCGCCGGTGGTCGTCGGGTTGGTCGCCAGGACGACCTCGCGCACCGGCTCCGCGGCGCCGTCGACCCGCGTGACGAGCTCGGCGATCTTCAGGTCCTCCGGGTCGACGCCGTCGATCGGCGAGAGCGCGCCGCCGAGCACGTGGTAGAGGCCGCGGTACTCGTGGGTGCGCTCGATCGGGATCACGTCGGCGGGCTGCTCGACGACGCAGATCAGGGTCGCGTCGCGGCGGGTGTCGTCGCAGACCTCGCAGCGCGGCCCCTCCGCGAGGTTGAAGCAGACCTCGCAGAGGCCGACCTTCTCGCGCACCTCGCGGATCGCGTCGGCGAGGCCGATCGCGTCGTCGTCGTCAGGCGCGCAGGATGTGGAACGCGAGACGCTGAGCGGTGCGCCGCCCGATCCCGGGCAGCTTCGCCAGCTCGTTCACGAGGCGCTCGATCGGCTGCGGGTACATCGCGATGAAGCTAGCGGGAGCGGCGGCGGGCCCGCTCAGCCGACCGGCCAGTCGTGCACGGGCTCGTTGGAGTGCATGTGGTCGCGGTAGACGCACCGTCATCCGCCGCAGCGCCTCGGCCCGCTCGAGCCCGCCGTCGCGCAGCGCGTGGTACGTGGCGCTCTGCCATGCGGCGCCGTTGCGCAGCGTCGCGCAGCGGCGCTCGATGATCCCCAGCAGGCGGTCGCGGTCGCCGGGGTCAAGCCCCCAGCGATCGAGGCCCTCGTACGCCAGCGGCAGCAGGCGGCGGAGGACGAGCTCCGCCGCGGGCGCCTCGCCGACCCCGGGCCAGTAGACGTTCGCCTCGATCCCCTCGCGCGCTGCGAGATGGAAGTTCTCCTCCGCCGCGGAGAACGACATCCGCGACCAGATCGGCCGCTCGTCCTCGGCCAGCATCCTGATCAGGCCGTAGAAGAAGGCGGCGTTGGCAAGCGTGTCGACGACGGTCGGCCCCGCGGGCAGGACGCGGTTCTCCACACGCAGGTGGGGGCTGCCGTCGACGACCTCGTAGATCGGCCGGTTCCAGCGGTAGATCGTGCCGTTGTGGAGACGAAGCTCGGCGAGCTTCGGCACGCCGCCGGCCTCGAACGTCTCCAGCGGGTCCTCGTCGTCGCAGACCGGGAGCAGGGCCGGGAAGTAGCGGGCGTTCTCCTCGAAGAGGTCGAAGATCGAGGTGATCCAGCGCTCGCCGAACCACACGCGCGGGCGCACCCCCTGGGCCTTGAGCTCGTCGGGCCGGGTGTCGGTCGCCTGCTCGAAGAGCGCGATCCTGGTCTCGGCCCAGAGCTCGCGGCCGAAGAAGAACGGCGAGTTGGCGCCGATCGCGACCTGCAGCGCGGCGATCGCCTGGGCCGCGTTCCAGTACGCCGGAAAGGCCTCGGGGTCGCAGAGCTGGTGCAGCTGGACGCTGGTGCACGCGGCCTCGGGCGCGATCGTGTCCGCGAACGTGGCGAGCCGCTCGACCCCGGAGATCGAGATCTCGATGTCCTCGCCGCGGGCGGCGAAGATCTGCTCGTTCAGCAGCGCGTAGCGCGGGTTGGCGCTGAACGAGTCGGCCGTCAGGTGCTCCTCGGTGACCGTCGGCAGGATCCCGATCAGCATCATGTGCGCGCCCGCCGTGTTGGCGAGGTCCTCGGCCGTGTTGAGGCTCGCGCGCACCGACGTCTCGAGGTCGGACATGACCGCGCCACCGAGCAGCCGCGGCTCGAGGTTGATCTCGACGTTGAACTGGCCGAGCTCGGTCTGGAAGTCCGGGTCGGCGATGGCCTCCAGCGCCACGGCGTTCACCATCGCCGGGTCACCGGCCTCGTCGGTCAGGTTGAGCTCGATCTCCAGCCCGAACGAGCGCCGCTCCGCGTCGAAGCGCGCCTCCGCGAGCAGGCGCGCGAATACGTCGAGGCAGGCCCGCACCTTCTGGCGGTAGCGCTGGCGATCCTCGCCACTGAAGACCCTGGCCGTGACTTCCTCGCCCACGGTGCCTGCATCATCCCGCACGTGGCGTCGTACCGCCCTTGCGCTAGTTGAATCGTGGTATAGGCTCGTTCCTTAACGGGTGTCAGTCGCGAGCCATGGGAGGCGAGCGTGAGAGCGATTCCATCGCGCGGATATGGGTTCGCGACCGCCGCCGCTTCCTTGCTCCTGCTCGTCGCTCTCGTCGGACGCCCGGCGAACGCCGCTCCGGGCGAGAGCACGACACCGATCCGCAATCCCGATCTCGCCAAGTCCTGCGGGATCGACATCGAGCTCATCCTCGACGAATCGGGCTCAGTCTCGAGCTTCAAGGGAAACGTCCAGAGCGCGTTCCGCGCCTTCACCTCGGCGCTCAACAACACCGGCTCAAGAATCGCGGTGTCCGAGTTCTCCACGGTCGCCCGGTTGCCGCTGCCGGGAGCGGCGAACAAGGCCTACACGACCGTCACCGACGCGACCCAGCGCGACATCTTCGAGCCGTACATCAGCACCAACTACACCCCGAGTGGGAGCACCGACTGGGAGGACGCGTTCCGTGTCGGCCGATACTTCCTGCCCCGTCCGAACCCCAACAAGCCCCATCTGGTCGTGTTCATCACCGACGGCGACCCGAACGAGATCATCCGCGACGACCAGGTCACCTACAACCCGGGGAACACCAATACCAGCCAGAACGAGTACGAGCGCAAGGTCCCGCTTGCCGACACCGAGGTGACCTCGGCCGGCAACGCCGCCGCCAAGGACCGAGCCGTTTCCAACGCCAACGCGCTCAAGGCCCAGGGCTCGCACATCCTGACCGTGGCCGTCGGCAACGGGCTCAACAACGCCCAATCCCTGGCCCGCATCGTCGATGTCTCAGGCCCCGACGTCTTCTCGGGCACCGGCACCTTCAACATCGCGACTGACGACGTCTACCGGGTGCCGAACTTCGCCGACCTCGAGGCGGCGATGCGGCAGGCGGCGTTCCAACTCTGCGCTCCGTCGATCACGGTGCGCAAGCTGCTCGACCTGACCCCCGACCCGAACACGCCGAACGACCGCGTCCCGGGCGACGGTTGGGACATGACAGCGACTGCCACGCCGACGCCGGCCACCTGGGTGCTGCCGCCGACCGGAGCCGGCAACACGGCGACGACGACGACCGACGCCTCCGGGTTCGCCCAGTTCCAATGGACGACGACAGTGCCGGGCAACTCGACCTTCCAGATCAGCGAGGAGGATCCGGCAGGCGTCCCGCCGGGGTTCGTAAACGATCCATCGGCAACCCAGTGCACCTTCCGAACCCCCGAGCACCCCGCCGACCAGCCCCTTCCCGTGAACGCGACCAACGGTGCGTTTTCCGCGACGGTCTCCGACCGGGCGATCGCCACCTGCCAGATGGTCAACCGCGCGCCGCCCCGTCCGCAGATAGAGATCCAGAAATCGACCAACGGCGCCGACGCCGACGACCCTCCAGGGCCGTCCATCCCGGTGACCGACGCAAACGGCAACCCGACCCCGGTCACCTGGACCTATGTGGTGACCAACACCGGGAACGTCACCCTCTCGAATATCCAGGTCGCCGACGACCAGCCCGGCGTGACGGTCAGCTGCCCAAGCGGCAGCCTGGCCCCCGGGACGAGCAAGACCTGCACCGCCACCGGCACGGCCAAGCGAGGCCCGTACGCGAACCTCGGGTCGGTCACCGCCACCGACCCCTTCGGTACGGACGTCACCGACACCGACCCCTCCCACTACTTCGGGGCCGCCTCGGGGATCGACATCGAGAAGTCGACCAACGGCGCCGACGCCGACAACGCGCCCGGGCCGGTGGTACCGATCGGGAACCCGATCACCTGGACCTACGTCGTCACCAACACCGGGGATACGCCGCTTACCGGTGTCGCGGTCACCGACGACCAGGGGGTGACGGTCACCTGCCCGCAGGCGAACCTCGCGCCCAATGAATCGATGACGTGCACGGCCCCGGCGGCCACCGCTGAGCCCGGGCAGTACGAGAACGTGGGCACTGCCCGCGCGACGAGCCCGACTCAGATCGTCCGCGATTCCGACGCCTCCCACTACTTCGGCGAGGACGCGTCGATCGACATCGAGAAGTCGACCAACGGCGCCGACGCCGACAACGCGCCTGGTCCTTTCGTCACGGTCGGGGATCGGGTGACGTGGACCTATGACGTCACGAACACCGGCAACGTCCCGCTCAGCTGGGCGGCCGACGACGATCAGATCGGCGCCCTGGCCTGCCCGCGCATTGGGCTTATCTCCCCCGGGCAGACTTTGACCTGCCGCGCGAGCCGTAACGCGCAACCCGGCCAATACGAGAACATCGGCACCGCGACGGGCACCAGTCCCACGGGAACCCAGGTGACCGACGAGGACCCGTCGCACTACTTCGGGGTCCAGGGCGCGATCGACCTCGAGAAGCTCGTCAACGATGAGGACGCCGACGAGGCGCCTGGGCCGTTCGTCCCGGTCGGCGGTGCGATCACCTGGACCTACCGGGTCACCAACGTCGGCAACAGCCGGCTGACCGGCGTCGAGGTCGACGACCTCG
>CAWAUE010000002.1:0-179784 GCA_963785195.1 uncultured Solirubrobacterales bacterium
GCCGGTCTAGACTGGCGCCCGTACATACGGCCGGTGGCCAAGGGAAGTCCGGTGCGAATCCGGCGCGGTCCCGCCACTGTGACCGGGCAGAAACGGCGTCGCATGACTGCGGTCAGCCACTGAGGCACATCGAGTCGTCTCGGGAAGGCGTGACGTTCGGCCCGGAAGCCAGGAGACCTGCTTTCGGCCAGCCAATCACGTCCCTCGAGGAAAGGGTGGCTCCTATGCCCACACGTATCCGCACCGTGCCCGGCGCTCTCGCGATCCTGTGCGCGGTCGTCGCGTTGTGCCTCGTCCCGCAGGCCGCATCCGCGACCGTGACCGCGAAGCTCCGCGTGCTCACGCCCGACCAGGTGCTCGACCCCGGCACCACCTACATCGTCGACGACGACGTCACCGTCCCGACGCGGCCCGACGCCGACTGCTTCGGCCCTCCCGGGGGCACCGGGCGTGGAGTTCAGCTATGACAAGCCGAATGCGCTCACGCTGCTGGCGACGGCCGGGCGGACGACCAAGAGCGTCGCGCCGCTCTCGCTCACGGACCAGTTCGGCTTCGGGCTCGGCGTCTGCGGCATCGGCGGCGTCGAGGCGACCGACACCAGCTTCTGGTACCTGAAGTCAAACCACGAGGAGGCCACGGTCGGCGCCGACCAGCTCGAGGTTCACGACGGCGACGAGATCCTCTACTACCTCTCGCCCAACAACTACCCGGACCCGAACCCGGCCGAGCTCGAGCTCGAGGCCCCGGCGCGCGCGCAGGCCGGACAGCCGTTCTCGGTGACCGTGCTCGAACACAAGTGCGTGACCGACCCGGACACGTTCGTGACCACGTGCGACACCGCTCCCGCCGCCGGGGTGAGCGTGACCGGCGGTGATGCGCCGGCGACCACCGGCGCCGACGGCACGGCCCAGCTCACGGTCGCGTCGCGCAGCGAGGCCGAGCTCGGCGCCACCCGCGGAGCCGACATCCCGTCGGAGGTCCTGCAGACCTGCGTCGGCGCCACGCTCGACGACTGCCCGAAGGCGCGCGGCGAGTCGCTGGTCGGCAGCCCGCAGCCCGACAAGATCAACGGCACCAAGGGCGACGATCAGATCCGCTCGCGCGGCGGCGACGACCGCATCGACGCCCGCCAGGGCGGCGCCGACGTGATCAACTGCGGCCGCGGACACGACAAGGTGAAGATCAAGCGCAAGCTGGCCGGCGACGTGGTCGTCAAGGGCAGTTGCGAGCGGGTCAAGAAGAAGAAGTAGGGCCGTGTGACGCGGAGCGAAGCGAAGCGAGCCGCGCCGCTGTTGAGGCGCCTTAAGTGAGAGGTCGCAGCGCGGTGGTGGCGGTGGCGCTCGCCACCACCACCGCGGGCTGCGGCCTCGGCCCCGGTGACTCGAGCCCCGGGACGGCGACGCTCAACGTGACCCATGACTACGGCGCTCAGCCGGTGCTCGAGGCGTCCGAGTCCGACCCCTCGGAGTCGGAGACCGTGATTCGCTTCCTCGACCGCGAGGCCGACATCACGACCCGCTACGGCGGCGGGTTCGTGCAGTCGATCAACGGCACCGCGGGCAGCCTGGCCGACGGGCGCTCGATCGACTGGTTCTTCTTCGTCAACGGCATCGAGAGCCCGCGCGGGGGCGCCGAGGTCGACGTGCGCGGCGGCGACCGGATCTGGTGGGACTACCGCGACTGGACCGCGGCGATCTCGACCCCGGCCGTCGTGGGGTCGTGGCCGGAGCCCTTCCTGCAGGCCTCGACGGACGAGTCCGAGCGGCTCGCGGTGACCGTCGGCTGCCTCGCGGCGGCCGACGTCTGCGACCGCGTCTCGGGCTCGCTCGCCGACGCCGGGGTCGACGCACGGGTGAAGCCCGGCACGGTCGGCGACGCTGGCATGCGGGTGCTGGTCGGCACCTGGGCGAAGCTCCGCTCCGACGGCCTCGCCGCGGAGCTCACCGGCGCGCCGGCCACGAGCGGGGTCTTCGCCCGTTTCGCTCAGCGGACCGGCGGCTGGAGCCTGCAGGTGCTCGATCCGACCGGGGCCACGGCCCGGACGTTGAGGCGTGGGGCGGGGCTGGTCGCGGGCATGCGCCACGGCACCGGTCCGGTGACGTGGGTGGTCACCGGCACGGACGCCGCGGGCGTCGACGCCGCCGCAAGCCTCCTCGACGCCGACGATCTCGCCGAGCGCTACGCAGTGGCGACCGACGGCGGGACGGCGATCCGGGTCCCCGCACCGGAGGACGGATGAGGTCGCCGATCGCCTACGCGCCGCGGCCCGGCCCGCTCGCGGACACCGGGGCGCTCGCGGCGACCGCCTACCTCGGGTCGATCGCCCTCGTCGCGTTCGTCTACTCGAACCCGATCGTTCTCGCCGGCGCCGGCGCGGCGGCGGCCGTCGCCGGAATCCTCGCCGGGGCGCGCGACGCGCTGAAGGCGGCGGCCCGGTGGGGGATCGCGCTCGGGCTGCTCATCGTGATCGTCAACGCGATCGTCTCCCAGCGCGGCGACACGATCCTGCTGCGCGGCGGCGAGCTGCCGGTCCTCGGCCGCATCGACGTGAGTGCCGAGGCGCTGATCGAGGGCGCGGTCCTGGCGCTGCGCATCACGGTCGTCCTGTGCGCGTTCGCGGTCCACTCGGCCTGCGTGGACCCGGACCGGATGCTTCGCCTGCTGCGCCCCTTCGCTCGCCACTCGGCGCTGACCGCGACCCTGATCACCCGGATGGTGCCGCTCGCGGCCGCCGACCATGCCCGGCTGCGCGAGGTGCAGTCGCTGCGCGGGCCGGGCGCGGCGCCCGCCGGCCGCGCGGCGCTGATCCGGCGGCTGGTCGCCGGCTCGCTCGACCGCGCCGTCGACATCGCCGCGACGCTGGAGTTGCGCGGCTACGCGCGCGGGGTGCCGCGCCGGGCCTCGGCCCGCCGGGCCTCGCGCCACGGCTGGCGGTTCGCCGTGGCCGGCGCGGCGATCGCCGTGATCGCGATCGCCGCGGCGATCGCGGGGGTGGGTTCGTTCGATCCCTACCCGACCGTAGAGCTCGACGCCGATGCCGCGACGCTGGCCCTGGCGGCCGCCATGCCGCTGATCGCGGCCGCGCCCTACGTCGGCCTCGCGAGGGGGCGCCAGCGTGGCTGACCCGCTGGTCGCGATGGACGCGTTCGCCTATGCCTACCCCGGCGCCGCGAGCCCGGCGCTGCGGGACGTCGACCTCGAGCTCGCCGAGGGCGAGCTGGCGGTCGTCGCCGGGCGCTCCGGGTGCGGCAAGTCGACGCTGCTGCGGGCGTGCTGCGGGCTCGTTCCCCACTACCACGGGGGCGAGGCCGCGGGCCGGCTCGAGGTGTGCGGCCTGGACGTGCGCGAGCACGGGCCGGCCGAGCTCGGCGGCCTGGTGGGCTTCGTCGGCCAGGACCCCGAGACGCAGGTCGTCTCGGCCACCGTGCGGGGCGAGCTCGAGCTGCCGCTCGAGCTGCGCGGCGAGCCGCCGGGCGCCCGGGCGCGCGCGATCGAGGAGGTCACGCTGGCGCTCGGGATCGAGCGGCTGGTCGACCGGGCAACCGACACCCTCTCCGGCGGCGAGCTGCAGCGGGTCGCCCTGGCGGCGACGCTCGTGCTGCGCCCGCGGCTGGTGCTCCTCGACGAGCCGACCTCGCAGCTCGACCCGGTCGCGGGCGACGAGCTGATCGGGCTTCTGCGCCGGCTCAACGAGGAGTGGGGGATCGGGGTGCTGCTCGCCGAGCACCGGCTCGAGCGCTGCCTGGCGGCGGCCGACCGCGTGCTGGCCTTCGACTCGGGACGGGTGGCGTTCGACGGCCCGCCGCAGGACTACTGCGAATGGGTCCTGCTGGCCGACCCCGGGCTCGCGCCGCCGGGGGCCCGGCTGTTCTCGCTCGCGGGGCTGGCCCCGCCGCCGGTGTCCGTCAAGCAGGCACGGGCTGCGCTTGGGGCGGCGGCTGCCGCTTCCCACCTCCCACTCGCGGGTCGAAGGAGAGGATCGTCCTCCCAAGCGGCGGCGCAAGGATCGCGCCGAGGCGCTCGACGCGCGCGACCTGTGGGTCGAGCTCGATCCCGGCGGCGGGCCGCGGGACGTCCTGCGCGGTCTCGACTTGGCGATCGAGCCGGGCGAACGGGTGGCGCTCATGGGCCGCAACGGCGCGGGCAAGAGCACGCTGCTGCGCGCCGCGGCCGGGTTGCTCGAGCCCGTGCGGGGGACGGTCGTCGCCGCCGGCGGTTGCGCGCTGCTGCCGCAGAGCCCGAGCGACCTGCTCGTGCGCGAGCGCGTCGCCGACGAGCTTCCCGGCGAGGCCGGTCGGCGGGCGCTGGAATCGGTCGGCCTCGGCTGGGCGGGCGAGCGGGACCCGCGCGACCTCTCGGGCGGAGAGCGCGAGCGACTCGCGCTCGCGCTGGTGATGGCCGGCCGGGAGCACGGCGCGCTCCCCGCCCTCGTCTGCCTCGACGAGCCGACGCGGGGCATGGACGGCGCTCGCAAGCTCGAGCTGTGCGGCTGGCTGGGCGAGCTCACCGAGCGGGGCACTGCGGTGCTCGTCGCCACGCACGACGTCGAGTTCGCGGCCCGGCTCGCCTCCCGGGTGGCGCTGCTGGGCGACGGCGAGCTGATCGCCGACGGGCCGGCGGACGAGATCCTCTCCGGGGGCTGGTACTTCGCCACGGAGGTCGCGCGCATCCTCGGCGCGCCCGGGGCGATCACCCCCGAGCAGGGCGCCGAGGCGCTGGCCGCCGCGGCGCCGGACCGGGTGGCGGCGCGATGACCTGGCAGGTCGCGACCTTCACCGGGCTCGCCCTCGTGCTCGTCGGCGGCTTCTGGTGGTTCGAGCGCACGCGGCCGAGCGCCCGCCTCATTGCCCTCGTCGCCGCGCTGGCCGCGCTGGCCGTCGCCGGCCGGCTGGTGCTGACGCCGATCCCGAACGTGGTCGCGACGACCGACATCGCGCTGATCACGGGGTACGCGCTGGGCGCCGGCCCCGGCTTTGCGGTCGGGGCCCTCGCGGCGCCGATCTCCAACATCTGGCTCGGCCAGGGCCCGTGGACGGCCTGGGAGATGGCCGGCTGGGGCCTGGTCGGGCTCGGCGGCGCCTGGCTGGCGGCGGCGACCCGCCGCCGCCTCAACCGGCTCGGACTCGCCGTCGCCTGCGCGGTCGCCGGCCTGGCCTACGGGGCGCTGCTCGACCTGTCGGTGATGGTCACCTACGGCGGCGAGCAGTCGCTCGACCGCTATCTGGCCCTGTCCGCGCGCGGGGTGCCGTTCAACATCGCCCACGCGACCGGCAACTTCGTGATCGCCCTGGCCGCCGGTCCGGCGCTTGTGCGGATGATCTCGCGCTTCCGCACCCGGCTCGAGTTCGAGTGGAGGCCCGCCGGGGCGATCTCGCTGTTGCTCGTCGCGCTCGTCGCCGCGGGGGCGGCCGGAGGGGCTGGCTCGAGCGACGCGGTCGCCGACGCGAAGGTCCCGGCGAGCTCCTGGCTCGCGCGTGCCCAGAACGACGACGGCGGCTTCTCGGCGACGCAGGGACAGGCCTCGAGCCCGGCGATGACCGGCTGGGCGATGCTCGGCCTCGAGGCCGCCGGCACCAACCCGCTCGACCTGCGCGAGGGCGGCGAGACGCCGGTGTCCTATCTGCGCTCCCAGATGTCCCGGCTGCGCTCGGTCGGCGACCTCGAGCGGACGATCCTCGCCCTCGTCGGCGCGGGGCTCGACCCGCACCGCTTCGCCGGCTCGGACCTCGTCGCGCAGCTGCGCAAACGGCTCGACCGCGACGGCTCGGTCGACGGCCAGGTGAACCTCACCGCGTTCTACGCCCTCGCGATGCGCGCCGCGGGCGCGGACACCGGCTCGCTGAAGCGCCCGGCGGCCTGGCTGCGCGCCGCGCAGAACGAGGACGGCGCCTGGGGCATCCAGCCGCAGACGCCCAGCGAGGCCGACTCCACCGGCGCCACGCTCCAGGGCCTGGCCGCGGCGGGGGCGAGGGGCCGGGCGAGCGCGCGCGGCGCCGCGTGGCTGCGCAGGGCGCAACGCTCGAGCGGCGGGTGGGCGCTCGCCGGCACGGGCGTCGTCAACTCCCAGTCGACCGCCTGGGCCGTCCAGGGCCTGGCCGCGATCGGCGGCGGCGCGCATTCGATCCACGGCGCGCTCGGCTACCTCGGCCACCTGCGCGCCCCCGATGGGCACTACCGCTACTCGGGGTCCAGCGACCAGACGCCGATCTGGGTCACCGCCCAGGTCCTGCTCGCGGTCGAGCGCCGCCCCTTCCCGCTGGCTGCCGTGCCGCGCGCGCCAACCCGAAACCGGGGCGAGGACGCGCGGTCGGGCGCCGGCGGCGGCGAGAGTTCCAGCGCGGGCGCCACGAGCCCGTCGCAGTCGAGCGGATCGGCGCCGCCGTCGACCGGCGGCGGCCAGACCGTCTCTCCCGCGCCGCCGGCGTCCGGCACAGGATCGGGCGCCGACACGCCGACGCAATCGCCGGCCACCGGCGGCGCGGACGCGTCGGCCCCTGCCGGCGGCGGATCCGCAGCGACCCCGGCGACCGGCGGGGCGAGCGCCGCCACCCCCGGGGCGGAGCCGGGCGCGCCCGCGCCGGACGCGAGCCCGGGCGCCGACCCGGTCCCGGTGAGCGTCGCGTATGAGTCCGACGGCTCATCGGGCGGCGGCGCGACCGGCGTTGTGGTCGCGGCCATCGCGGTGCTCGCGGTCTTCGCCGCCGCGGGCCTCGTCTGGTACCGCCGCCGCACGCCATAACGCGGCGGGTCGCTAGCGTCCGCTCTCGCCGATGGACGTCGAGACAGCGATCCGCACGCGCCGGACCCACAAGGCCTACCGGCCCGAGCCGGTCGAGCGCGAGACGCTCGACGAGCTCTTCGAGCTCGCGCGCTGGGCCCCGAACCACAACCTCACCAACCCGTGGCGCTTTCGGGTGCTCGGGCCTGAGGCGCTGGCCCGGCTCAAGGATGCGGCCGGGCCCGAGGCCGGGTCGAAGCTCGACCGCGCGCCGACGCTGGTCGCGTGCTCCTGCGTGCTCACCGGCGACGAGGTCCAGGACGAGGAGGACCTGCTCGCCACGGGCGTGGCCGCGTACATCGTCCTGATCGCGGCTCACTCCCGCGGCCTGGCCGGCTACTGGCGCACGCCGGGAGTGCTGCGCACCGATGCCGGACGCGACGCGGTGGGCATCGGGAAGAGCGAGCACTTCGTCGCGCTCATCCATCTCGGCCGGCCGGTGCAGGAGCGCCCGGCGCCCGAGCGCGAGCCGGCCGCTTCGGTGGTCGAGTACCTGGAATAGCGATGCTCTCCCGCGCCGACGCATTGAAGGCGGTGACCGGCGAGCGCTTCGACGTCGTTGTCATCGGCGGCGGGATCACCGGTGCCGGCGTCGCCCTCGACGCCGCCTCCCGCGGCTACACCGTCGCCCTGGTCGAGCGCGACGACTACGCGGTCGGCACCTCGAGCCGCTCCTCGAAGATGGTCCACGGGGGCCTGCGCTACCTGCAGAACTTCGACCTCGGGCTGGTCCGCGAGGCGCTGCTCGAGCGCCAGCTGATGGTCCAGCTCGCCCCGCACCTCGTCTATCCGACGCCGTTCCTGGTGCCGACGCTCGGCGACGCCAAGCGCAGCCGCTCGATCGGCATCGGACTGAATATGTATGACGTGATGGCGACCACGCGGGTCGGCATGTCCCGGCGCGAGCGCGCCGAGCGGGTCGCGGGGGAGGACTTCTGGGCGCCCAACCGCCATCGGACGATCTCGGGCGAGGAGGTCGCCGAGATGGTTCCGGCTCTCGCAGGTCGCGAGCCCCGCGAGGCCTACCTCTTCTACGACTGCCAGACGGACGACGTGCGGCTCGTGCTCACGATCCTCGGCGAGGCCGAGCGCTACGGCGCCGTCTGCTTGAACGGCGCCGAGGTCACGGGTCTGCTCGACGACGACGGGCGCGCCGCCGGTGTGCGCTGCGCCGAGGCCGAGTCCGGACAGGAGTTCGAGGTCGAGGCCGACAACGTGATCAACGCGACCGGCGTCTGGGCCGATCGGATCCGCCCGGAGGAGATCCACGACGAGGCCGAGGTGCCGAAGATCGCGCCCAGCCGCGGCACCCACGTCACGGTCTCGATGGACGACCTCCCGGTGGGCAGCGCCGCCTGCATCGTGCCGGCCGGCTCCGATCGCACGATCTTCGCCCTGCCCTGGTACGGGCGCACGCTGATGGGCACCACCGACAACGACTACTCGGGTGACATCGCCCACGTTCAGCCCGGGGGCGACGACATCGACTACATCCTCGAGGCGGCGAACGCCTTCTTCGGCACCGAGCTCGGTCGCGCCGACCTCACCGGCGCCTACGCCGGAGTGCGGCCCCTGATCTCCACCGGCGACCCGCGCAAGTCGGTTGATATCTCGCGGAAGGCCGAGCTGTACGAGACCTCCTCGGGGATGCTCACGATCACCGGCGGCAAGCTCACCACCTGGCGGCGGATGGCCAAGCAGGTCGTCGACCGGATGGTCGAGCGCGAGGGCCGCGTGGCGCCGTGTCGCACCGACGACATCCCGCTCGGGATGGCCGCGGCGGCGGCCGAGCTCGAGCCGCCCGAGGGGCTGACCGAGGGCGATCTGCCGGCGGGCTACCGCGAGCGGCTGGGCTTCCGCTACGGCCACTTCTCCCGCAATGTCCTCCGCCTCGCCGGCGAGCGGCGCGAGCTCGCCGCCCCGATCGTCGACGGCCAGCCCGACCTGCTCGCCGAGGCCGTGGTCGCCGCCCGCTACGAGCAGGCCCGCAGCGTCGCCGACGTGCTCCTGCGGCGCACCCGCCTGGGGCTGCTCGCCGCTCCCCAGCTGCGCACCCCCGACTCCGCCCGCAGCGTCGCGGAGGCGCTCGGCGGCGAGCTGGGCTGGGACGACGCCCGGGTCGCGTCCGAGGCCGAGCGCTGGGTCACCGACGCTGCGGCCGAGGGAATCGACCCGGCGTCAGGGGCCGAGTGAGATCTGTACTGAGCGGCCGCGGTCGCCGCTTCGTTAGCCTCCGGCGCGCATGGCTACAGACCTGAAGGACCTCCATCTCGCCGATCTGCACGAGCGTGCCGCGGCCGCCGGCATCGACGGCTACCGTCGCCTGCGCCGCGACGAGCTGATCGAGCGGCTCGGTGAGGCCGGGGGAGATGACGCCGACGACGCTGCCGAGGCCGACGATGCCGCTCAGGCCGATGACGCCCCCGACGACGCGGACGCCGAGTCGGACGCCGCCGATACCGACGAGGACGACACCGCCGAGATCGAGATCGAGGGGACCGTTCTCGACCCCGAGGCCGCAGAGCCGGTCGAGCTCGGCCCCGAGGGCCCGGAGGGCGGGGACGAGGGCGCCGAGGACGAGGCGACCCACGAGGTGCGGGGCGTGCTCGAGCTCACGCGCCAGCGCTACGGCTTCTTGCGGCTGAGCGGGCTGACGCCCGCCGACGGCGACGTCTACGTGTCCGCGGCCCAGGTACGCCGCTGCGAGCTGCGCACCGGCGACGAGGTCTCCGGCCCAGCGCGCGACCCCCGGCGTGGCGAGCGCCACCCGGCCCTGGTCCACATCGACACCGTCAACGGCGAGGAGCCGACGGAGGAGGTGCGGCTTACCTTCGACGACTACTCGCCGGTGCTGCCCGAGCGCCGGATCTCGCTCGAGGGCGACGACGTCCTGGCTCGCGCGGTCGACCTGCTGGCCCCGCTCGCTTTCGGCCAGCGCGTGCTGGTGCGCGCGACGCCCCGCTCGGGGCGGACGACGCTGCTGCGATCGCTGGCACGCGCTGCGGCCGGCGAGGACACCGCGCGGGTGATCGTGTTGCTCGTCGACGAGCGTCCCGAGGAGGCCACGGCGTGGCGCGAGGCCCTGCCGGTGGCGGAGTTCGCGATCGCGACCGCGGAGCTCGCCCCCGTCGAACAGGTGCGGACGGCCGAGCTCGCGCTCGAGCGCGCACGCCGGCTGGCCGAGGCGGGCATCGACGCGGTCCTGGTCTGCGACTCGCTCACCAGGCTCGCCCACGCGGCCGGCGACGTCAACGAGGCGAAGCGGCTGTTCGGGTCCGGGCGCAAGCTCTCCGGCGGCGGATCGCTGACCGTGATCGCGACCACCGTCGAGGGGCTCGACGGCGATGACGGGGCCGACGCCCACCGGTCCGTGATCACGACCGAGAGCGCGCTCGTGGTCCTCGACTCCGAGCTCGCCGCGGCAGGGGTGACCCCGTCGATCAACGCTCGCGAGTGCCGCGTCTCCAACGAGGATCAGCTTCGCGAGCCGGCTGAGCTCGAGGCCGTCCGCCGCCTGCGCGCCCAGCTGGCCGACCTCGACGCGTTCGAGGCCGCGAACCTGCTTCGCGATCGCATCGAGGCGACCGACAGCAACTCAGAGCTGCTCCAGTCCCTCTGAAGAGCAACCAGTAACTAAGCGACTAGCGCCGGTACGCGAGGCCGGCCCACGAGGGCTCGCGGGAGAGCTCGATCGGCTCGGCGTCGCGGTCGGGCTGCACATAGCCGAAGCTGTTCGACTCGCCGTCGAAGACGATGTCGAGCTCACCCTCCTTGACGCGCTGGTCGAGCCAGGCGCCGCGGAAGACCAGGCGCCGGATCCAGTGGACGAGGCTGCGGTTCGCCGGCCCGACGAGCTCGGTCCAGTGCTCGTTGATGTGCTCGCCGAGCGGGGAGGAGGGCTCGCGGATCTCGCCGTTGACGGCGAGCTCCAGCAGGTCGTGCAGCTCGTCGCCCTCGAGCCCGCCGTCGACGAAGTCGAGCTTCACCGCGGCCTGTTCGACCCGCTGGCCGAAGTCCCGTTCGTTGAAGGAGAAGCGCAGCTCCCCGTACTCGAGCACGTAGTCGGAGCCCGACTCGTAGTTGCCTCTGCGTGTTGCCTTCTCCACTAGTTCCCTCTCCGGCCTTCCCAGGTGGCTGCATCTTTGCCGATGGGATCGCCCGGCGCAGCGAAACGCCCGAGGGCTGAACGAGGGTTTGCACTCGCGGGGTCGAAAGAGACGGGTTCGCCGTCGGCTCCGGGGTCCGATCGCCGCAGCTCAGATCTCCAGCCGCGAGTCCTCGAGGTCGAGCTCGCGCTCGATCCGCCGCAGCACCTCGTCGTTGATCGTGCCGGTGTCGCGGAGCTCGATCACGGTCGAACGCTGCGTTCCGATCAGGTCACGGACGAGCCGCTGGTAGGCCTCCGACCGGGTCTCGTAGTCGATGCCGTCGCCGTCGAGCCCACCGTCGAACCCGCCGCTGCGCGAGCGCGCGGAAAAGCGTCGCTGGCGATAGAGGAATGAGCCGCGGACCCGCTCGACGGTGTCATCGAGCGCCCACTCCTCGCCCGCGAGCTCGTCGAGGCGGTCGAGCGCCGCCTCCGCGGCGCGCAGACGCGCCTCGGTCTCCTCGTGCTCCAGCGACTCGTCCTCCTCGACGCCGAGCCAATGGATCAGGGCCGGCAGGGTGAGCCCCTGAAGCAGCAGGGTCGCGAGGATCACCGAGAAGGTGAGGAAGATGATCAGCTCCCGATCGGGGAACTGCCCCCCGGCGTCCATGGTGAACGGCAGCGCCAGCGCCGCGGCGAGCGAGACCGCGCCGCGCATCCCGGTCCAGGCGACGATCAGCGTCTGCTGCCAGGGCGGCGCGGGCCGGCCGCGGATCCAGCGGGGCAGATAGGCCAGGGGGAACACCCAGGCGAGCCGGACGACGATGACGGTCGCCGCGATCAGAGCGCCGTCGCGTATGAGCTCAGTGCCGTCCAGTCCACCGAGGCCGTCGACCACCGTCGGCAGCTGCAGGCCGACGAGCACGAAGAGCGCGGAGTTGAGCAGGAACGTGACGATCTCCCAGAGGGCGTGCCCCTGGATCCGGGTGGTCGGGCTGGTCAGCGTCGAGGTCAGCCGGCCCATGTAGATGCCGACCGTGACCGCGGCGAGTACGCCGGAGACGCCGATCGCCTCAGCGGGCAGGTAGGCGAAGTAGCCGGACAGAAGCGCGATCGTGACCTCGACCGGCGGGTTGTCGAGTCGTCGCCTGACCGCTGCGATGGCCGCGCCGAAGGCGATCCCGACCGCGATCCCGCCGGCCACGCTGACCACGAAGTCCGCGCCCGCGTCGAGTGCGCTGAAGCTGCCGGTGACCACGGCGGCGACCGCGAACTTGTAGGCGACGAGGGCGGTGCCGTCGTTGATCAGGCTCTCGCCCTCGACCACGGAGACGATCCGGGTCGGGACTCCGAGTCGGCGCGCGATCGCCGACGCCGCGACCGGGTCGGTGGGGGAGACGACCGCGCCGAGCACGAACGCCGGCGCCCAGTCGAAGTCGAGGGCCTCGTGGGCTACGACCGCGACCACGATCGTGGTCGCGAGCACGAGCCCGACGGCGAGCAGCGAGATCTGACCCACGTTGCGGCGCAGCTCGCGCAGCGGGGTGAAGTAGGCGGCCGCGTAGAGCAGCGGGGGGAGGATGATCAGCAGGACCAGCTCCGGCTCGAGGGTCACGTCGGGGATGCCCGGGATCGCCGCCAGCCCGAGGCCCCCGAGCACGAGCAGGATCGGGTAGGGGACCCGCGCCCACTGGGCGACGATCAGCAGCGCGGCGACGACCGTGAGCACGCAGAAGAGTGCGACCTCGGTTGACACGCCGATAGTTGTAGCGGCGGGTACGTACGCTGGTTCGGATGCACCTCGAGGTCACCGACAACCCGGACGAGCAGCGCTACGAGGTCCACGCGGACGGCGAGCTCGCCGGCTACACGACCTACCACCGGCGCGGCGACCGGATCGCGCTCAACCACACGGAGATCCTCGACGCCTTCGAGGGCAAGGGCGTCGGCTCGGCGCTCGTCGCCCGGACTCTCGACGACCTGCGCGAGCGCAAGCTCGAGGTGCTGCCGTTCTGCCCGTTCGTCCGCGGCTACATCGAGCGCCATCCGGACTATCTGGACCTGGTGCCCGAGGCCGATCGGGAGCGCTTCAGGCTCTAACTCGTCGGGCGTCTTGGAGCGGCGGCCCACCGCGGATAGGCTCGCCCTGTTAAACCCAGGGCGAGACCCCGCGGTCGGCCGACGTGCGCTAAACGGCCAGGGAAGGGCTTGGCCTCGCCCACGCGACCCAGGAGGTCAGCATGGCTGCCAAGCCCAGTTTCCGCCGTTCCCTCTTCGCCGCGCTCGCGGCCTTGACCGCCGTCCTCGCCTTCGGGGCGAGCTCGGCCCTCGCCTCGACCGGGAGCGTCTATTTCGACGGCAACGACAACGCCGCGGCGGGGCAAACGCTTTTCAACGGAACGTTCACCGCCTTCCACAACGTCGGCCTCGGGCGCTTCGTGATGACGGACCTCACGACCGGCTCCGGCAACTCGGCGATCGGGATCGGCGCCCTCGCGAACGTCACGAGCGGCAGCGACAACGTCGCGAACGGCTACCGGGCGCTCATCGACGACACGACCGGGAACGACAACATCGCCACCGGCACCAAGGCCCTCGAGGCCAACAATTCCGACGACAACGTCGCCACCGGCTTTCACGCGCTCTCCGCGAACACCACCGGCGCCGGCAACATCGCCACCGGCTCGAACGCCCTGACCGCCAACACCACCGGCGGCGACGACGTCGCGACGGGCCTGAACGCCCTGAAGGCCAACGTCGACGGCTCCGAGAACCTGGCGAGCGGCACTGCGGCGCTCACGTCCAACACGCACGGGGACTCGAATCTCGCACTCGGCCCGCTCTCGCTCGTGGCGAACACCACCGGCGCCCAAAACGCGGCGAGCGGCTTCCTTTCGCTCCCGAGCAACACGACCGGAAACGACAACGTCGCCTCCGGGGTCCAGGCGCTGCTCGGCAACACGACCGGAAGCTCGAACACCGCCGTCGGCTTCGCCGCCGGCCAGAACCTGACCACGGGCTCTGACAACGTCGACATCGCCAACACCGGCAAGGCCGGGGAGTCGAAGGTGATCCGGATCGGGACCAAGGGAACGCAGAGGAAGGCGTATCTCGCCGGGGTCAGCGGGACCACCGTGAGCGGCACCGGCCAGCCGGTCGTCGTCAACGCCCAGGGGCAGCTGGGGACGGCCAGCGCCGCCGCGCCTGCCTCGACGACATCGCTCGAGGCGACCGTCGAGCGCCTGCAGCGCCAGGTCGAGCGGCTTCGCGCGCAGGTGAAGGGAGGCTGATCGGCGGCCGAGGACGGTCTTGGATCGCCTGCCCACCGGGGATAGGCTCGCCCCGTTACAACCGGGCGAGACCCTGCGGTCGGCCGACATGCTGGTAACGACAAGGGAAGGGCTTGGCTTCGCCCCCGCGACCCCAGGAGGTCAGCATGGCTGCCAAGCCCAGTTTCCGCCGTTCCCTCTTCGCCGCGCTCGCGGCCTTGACCGTCGTGCTCGCCTTCGGGGCGAGCTCGGCCGTCGCCAATACCGGCAGCGTCTACTTCGACAACCACAGCAACGTCGGCGCCGGCCACGACTTCTTCGGGGGGACCACGCCGGTTGGATTCAACAACGTCGGCCTCGGTTACTCCGTCATGCCGCACCTCGCCGGCGGCCAGTTCAACACCGCCACCGGCGCCTTCGCGCTCTTCTGGAACGCGGGCGGGAGCAGTAACACCGCGACCGGTGACAGCGCCCTCTTCAACAACACCGACGGTGTCGACAACGTCGGGATGGGCGCTCAGGCGCTCGACTCGAACACGACCGGGAGCAACAACGTCGCCAGCGGCTTTCTGGCTCTCAGCTCAAACACCACCGGCGGGGCCAACGTCGCCTCCGGCACCCAATCGCTTGCCACGAACACCACCGGGCACGACAACGTCGCCGCCGGCTACCAGGCCCTCGAGTCGAACAACACCGGACACGACGACGTCGCCTCCGGAACCGGTGCGCTCCTCTCCAATTCCACCGGCTCTCACAACATCGCCAGCGGCACCAACGCCCTCAGGGCCAACAACGCCGACGACAACGTGGCCACCGGTTATCACGCGCTGTCCTCGAACACCACCGGCGCCGGCAACATCGCCACCGGCTCGAACGCCCTGACCGCCAACACCACCGGCGGCGACGACATCGCCACGGGCCTGAACGCCCTGAAGAGCAACGTTGACGGCAACGAGAACCTGGCCAGCGGCACCGCGGCGCTCGCCGCCAACACGCACGGGGACTCGAACCTCGCGCTCGGCTCGCTCTCGCTCGTGGCGAACACCACCGGCGCCCAAAACGCGGCGAGCGGCTTCCTGGCGCTTTCCTCCAACACGACCGGTAACGACAACGTCGCCTCCGGGATCGAGGCGCTGACCTCGAACACGACCGGAAGCTCGAACACGGCCGTCGGCTTTGGCGCCGGCCAGAACCTCACCACCGGCTCGAACAACATCGACCTCGCCAACGACGGCAAGGCCGGGGAGTCGAAGGTGATCCGGATCGGCACCAAGGGAACGCAGAGGAAGGCGTTTCTCGCCGGGGTCAGCGGGACCACGGTGAGCGGCACCGCCCAGCCGGTCGTCGTCAACGCCCAGGGGCAGCTGGGGACGGCCAGCGCCGCCGCGCCGGCCTCGACGGCATCGCTCGAGGCGACCGTCGAGCGCCTGCAGCGCCAGGTCGAGCGGCTTCGCGAGCAGGTGAAGGGAGGCTGATCGGCGCCCGGGGCAAAGGACTTGGAGCACCCGCCCACCGGGGGTAGGCTCGCCCTGTTAAACCCAGGGGCGAGACCCCGCGGTCGGCCGACGGGCGCTTAAACGACCAGGGAAGGGCTTGGCTCGCCCACGCGACCTCAGGAGGTCAGCATGGCTGCCAAGCCCAGTTTCCGTCGTCCATTCTTCGCCGCGCTCGCGGCTTCGATCGGCGTCCTCGCGTTGGGGGCGAGTTCAGCCCTCGCCGATCCCGGCAGCGTCTACGTCGACAACAACAGCAACGTCGGCGCCGGCCACGATTTCTGGGGCGGGAACACCCCGAGCGGAGCGTTCAACGCCGGCCTCGGCTCCTCGATCATGCCGCACCTCACCACCGGCAGCTTCAATGACGCGATCGGCAACCTGGCGGTTTTCGACGACACGACCGGCAGCGCCAACGTCGCGACCGGATACCTGGCGCTCGAGTCCAATACCACCGGAATCGACAACGTCGCCTCCGGGGTCCAGGCGCTGGTCGGAAACACGACGGGAAACTTGAACACGGCGGTGGGCTTCGACGCCGGCCTAGACCTGACCACCGGCTCCAACAACGTCGACATCGCCAATGCAGGCAAGGCCGGGGAGTCGAACGCGATCCGAATCGGGACTAAGGGAACCCAGCAACACGCCTTCATCGCGGGGGTGAGCGGCAAGACGATTCCCGGCCCCACGCAGCGGGTCGTCGTCAACGCCCAGGGGCAGCTGGGGACGGCCAGCGCCGCCGCGCCGTCCTCCACGGCGTCGCTCGAGGCGACCGTCGAGCGCCTGCAGCGCCAGGTCGAGCGACTTCGCGAGCAGGTGAAGGGAGGCTGACCAGCGCGTACCGGGGCGCGGATTCGGGGGTCGGGCTTGTAGGCGGCGTGACCGCCTCCGCCCACCCGTACCGCTTCCGCCGGCTCCCCACCGCGGAGGTCGCTTCCCGGCGGGTCCCGGTGGCGGTCACCCTCCTCTCCCGCCTGCTCGGGCTATCTCTCCTGCGGCCCGGGCGGGCGGGCGAGGGCCTGCTGATCCCGGGCTGTCGCAGCGTCCACACGTTCGGCATGCGATTCGCCCTGGACGTCGTCTTCCTCGACCGCGCCCGCCGGCCGATCTCGACCCGGCGGGCGGTTCCGCGGAACCGCTTCGTCGGCGATCGCCGCGCCGCCGCGGTGCTCGAGCTGCCGGCCGGCCGTCGGGCGGGATCGTGACCCTGCCGAGCCCGGAGCGGGGGCCGACGGTGGTCGTGTGCGAGGACGACCTGCCGACGCTCGAGCTCCTGTGCGACCACCTCGAGGCCGACCGCTTCTGCGCCCTGCCCGCCCCGAGCGCCGCCGACGCGCTGCGCCTCTGCCACTACAACAACCCGGACCTCCTGCTGCTCGACCTGAACCTCCCCGACGCCTCCGGGCTGGAGGTGCTGCGCGAGATCCGCGCCACCGACGGCGCCACCGGCGGGTATGACCCGGACCTGCCGGTGATCGTGCTCAGCGGTCGCTCGAGCGACACGGATCGCATCCGCGGCCTGCGCTGCGGCGCCGACGATTACGTGATCAAACCGTTCGCCGTGGGCGAGGTGATCGCCCGGATGCAGGCGGTGCTCCGCCGCCGCGCCGGCCGGCGGGCGGGCCCTCTGCGGGTCGGGGAGATCTTCATCGACCCGTCCCGGCGCGAGGTCACCGTCCGTGGCGAGCCGGTGCAGCTCGCCAACAAGGAGTTCACCCTGTTGCGGACGCTCGCGGGCGAGCCCCACCGGGTCTTCACGAAGGCCGAGCTGCTTCGCGACGTCTGGGGCTTTCGGTCGATGGGTCGCACCCGGACCCTCGATTCGCACGCGAGCCGGCTGCGGCGCAAGCTCGACCCGGAGGCGGGCAGATACATCGTCAATTGCTGGGGCGTGGGATACCGGCTGATCGACGCGCCGGGCGGCGAGGATGCTGGATTCGATCACTGAGGCGGTCGGCCTCGCCTGTCCGGTGGCGCTCTCGTGCGCGACCGTCGTCGCCGCCGACCGGGCGCGCATGCGCAGGCGACGGGAGCTGCTCAACCGCTCCCTGCACGAGCTGCGGCGGCCACTGCAGGCGCTCGTGCTGCAGGCCCGCAGCGGTCCCGGGATCGGCGACCGACGGCGCGGGCAGCTGGACCTCGCGCTCGAGGCGCTCGCCGGCCTCGACCGGCAGGTGAACGGCGGCCCCGAGCCGCCGCGCTCGGAGCTCGTCGAGGCCGGGTCCCTGACCCGCGAGGCGGTCGCGCGGTGGCGAGCCGCCGTGGCGCTTGCCGGGCGGCGGATCGAGTTCGCCTGGGGAGCGGGCAGCGCGGAGCTGCGATGCGATCCCGGCGCCGTCTCGCAGGCGCTCGACAACCTGATCGCCAACGCCCTCGAGCACGGCCGCGGCGAGATCCGGGTCGAGGGCAGCGAGCGTGCCGGACGCCTGCGGATCGTCGTGGCCGACGGTGCCGACGCCGGGCACGGGCCGCCGGCTCCGCCGCCCGCTGTCGCCATGCCGGCTCCGGACCGTCGCTCGCGGTCGCCCCGCCGTGGCCACGGCCTGCGGATCGTCGCCGACGTCGCCGCCGACCACGGCGGGCGCTTCGCCGCCTGCGCGCACGCCGCCGGAGCCAGCGCCGTGCTCGAGCTGCCGCTCGCCGGGCCGCGAGTGGCCCGGCGCTGGTGAGCCGCCGGGCGCGGGCCGTCGGCTTTACGTGTGCGGCGGGCCTGTGCGCGGCGCTCGCCGCCGCCGCCACCGGTGGCGCCGGCTCCACGACGGAGCTGGGCGAGCTGCGCCCGGTCGTGGTCGCGACCGCGACGCTCCCGGCCCACAGGTCGCTGACCCGCCAGACCGTCGCCTCCGCGCTCGAGGTGCGCCGGGTTCCGGCGCGCTTCCTCGCTCCGGACGCGCTCGACGACCCCTCGCAGGTTCTCGGCCGCCGCCCGGCCGCGACGATCCCCGCCGGCGGCTACCTGGTCGCCTCGCAGCTCCAGCCGCTCGGCCACCCGGGCGCGGCCCGCGGGCCGCGGCTACTGCACGGACTCCACCCGGTGGAGATCACGGTGGCCGGCGCCGGGGCCTTGGCGGAGTCGCCCCGCGGCGGACCGGGGCGCAGCGTGGACGTCGTCGTCACCACCGAGCCCTCGACCGGCGCCGGCGCGGGCCGCACGTTCGTCGCCGCCCGGGCGGTTCGTCTCCTCGACCTCCGCCCGCAGAGCGCCGACGAGGCACCGGTCGACCCCACGGCCGGCGAAGCGTGGGTGGCGACGCTGGCGCTGACGCGCCCCGAGGCGTTGCGACTGATCCACGCCCAGAGCTTCGCGCGGGAGGTGCGGCTGATCGGGCGGTGACCGCGGGCAACCCCGGGTCGTTTGCGATTTGGTCGTATCGACCCCGTGCGGCCCGCGGGCCGTCATACCCTGCGGCCATGGGCAGGATCGCGCTGATCGCGCTCGTCACCGCCCTCGCGCTGGGCGCCGCGGGCTGTGGTGGTGGCGACGACGAGGGCCCGCCGCCTCCGGAGGGGCCGTTCGCCGCCGCCCTCGCGAGCATCGGCGGGGGCGGTCTGAACGGCTCGCTCGGTGTCGGCTGGGCCGATTCGGCGCGGGCCCGTGCGATCGGCGGGCCGCGCCTCGTCGGCGATGCGCTCGGCCCGAACGCGGACACGGTGATCGAGGCTGCGCCGGATCTCGAGCGTCTCTACGGCCTGAACCCGCTCGCCGCGGGGAGGCTCGTCTCGGTCGGCGGCTCGTACGCGTTCGGCCTGCGGCTCGACGGCATCGAGGCGCGGGGCCTGCGCCGCGCGCTGCTCGCGGCGGGCGGGCGCCCTCGGGGCACAGGCGGTGGCGGGTTAATGGACGTCGGTGACTACGCGTCGGTGCCCGAGCCGTTGCTGCGGGCGGACGTGAACGGCCTCGGCGCCCGCGACGCTTTCGCCCACGACCTCACCGTGCTTGCGATCTCTGACACCGCCCGCGCCTCGCTGCTGGGACGGGGCGGCCGCCTACTCGACCAGCCCGTCTACGCGACGGCGGCGGATTGCCTCGGCGATGTCGTCGCCGTCCGCATGGTCCCGGCGAAGCTCCTGCTCTCGATCGAGCTCGGCGCGCAGGCGATCGCGATCGGGGTCGGGGACGACCGCGAGGTCCTCTGCGTGCTCGGCGTCGACCCCGACCGCGTCGGCGCGATCGCGTCGTCGCTGCGGAGCGCGTTCGGCCCCGACGCGCGCGACCCCCGCTCCGGCGCCCGAGTGGCCGACTCGGTCGCCGCCGCGGAGGTGACCACGGGGGATGAGCGCGGGGTGCGCTACGTCCGGGCCGAGCTCGAACCTGCCCCGGGCCGGCGCCCGGACTTTCTCTTCGGGGCCCTCTCGCGGGGCAGCATCGGAGAGGAGCTCAGCCCGGGTCGCTGAGCGCCGCCTCGAAGGCGGCGACGGCCTCGGCGCCGCGCACGCAGAAGACGATCCGCTCGAGCGCGCTGCCCGCGTCCAGGTGCCCGCGCACGGCGTCGACCTCGATCAGCGCCGCGTCGGCGAGCGGGAAACCGCCGACTCCGGTGCCGAAGGCGACCAGTGCGAGCGAACGGGCGCCGAGCTCGTCGGCGAGGCGCAGAGTGCTCTGCGTGGCGGCGCCGATGATCTCGGCTGACGTCGGGCCGCCCAGGTACATCGTGGCCGCGTGGATCACCCAGCGAGCCGGCAGCTCGCCGGCGCTTGTCGCCACCGCGGCGCCGAGCTCGATCGGCGCCGCCTCGTCGCTTTCGCGCTGGATCGCGGGCCCGCCGGCGCGCGAGATCGCCCCGGCGACGCCGCCGCCGTGGCGCAGCTCGGTGTTCGCGGCGTTGGCGATCGCGTCGACGTCGAGTGCGGTGACGTCGCCGTCGATGACCTCGATCTCGGCCACGCGGCGAGCCTACTGAGGGATAGGGTCAGGCTCGAGCGAGAGGAGTCCGACCATGCGTTCCGACATCCAACCCGGCGCCACGTTCCCCGACTACGAGCTGCCCGACCACACGGAGACACCCCGCACGCTGAGCGAGCTGCAGGGCGACGACCCGCTGATCCTCACCCTCGCCCGCGGCCACTACTGCCCGAAGGAGCATCAGCAGCATCTCGAGCTGGCCGCCCACTACCCGAAGATCGCCGTGGCCTACACCCAGATCGCGACGATCGCGACCGACGAGCATCACGAGCTCCAGGAGTTCCGCCTCTCGGTCGGCGCGCCGTGGACCTTCCTCGCCGACCCGGGGCGCATCGTCCAGAAGGACCTCGAGATCCAGGAGTACACGGACCCCGAGCACGATCCGATGATCCCGCACACCCTGGTCCTGAAGCCCGGGCTCGTCGTCCACACCATCTACAACGGCTACTGGTTCTGGGGCCGTCCATCCTTCTACGACCTCTGGCGCGACCTGCGCGATGTCTCCAGCGAGATCCGCCCGGACTGGGACCTGAGCGCGCCCGGGCTGCGCGAGGCCTGGGATGCGGACGACCTCTCGCACTTTCACGGCTGGGACAAGCGGGCCGATACGGACCGGCGGCCCGACGCGACGCAGCGGCCCTAAGCGCGGCTTCCCACGGCCTCAGACGAGCGCCGCCGCGATGCTGAGCACGCCCGCGATGCCGGCCGCGATGAGCGCCGCCCGGTGGTGCGAGGTGTCGTCGAGGCGCCGGAACACGGCGGCGCCGAAGCGGTGACCGACCAGGAGCGCGGGGATGCACGCGAGGCTGACGGCGAGGCCGGGGAGCGCGTGGTCGCCGTTGGAGGCGACGAGCACGATCGGTAGGGCGAGCAGGCTCAGGCCCAGCAGGATCGCCGCGAGCGAGTCGCGGAAGCGGTGGCCGCGAAACCCGAGGGCGCCGAAGACGAGCACGAGCGCCGGGCCGTTGATCGTGACCGACGTCGTGAGAACCCCGGCCGCGAAGCCGCCGCCCACCTCCAGCGCCCGGCGGTCCTCCGGCCCTGGCGCGCGGTCGCGCGGTCGGCCCGAGGCGAAGGCCTGCACGACCGCACCGGCGAGCACGATCACGCCGACGAGGAGTTGGAGCAGCCGCGGTTCGGCGCGCGTCACGAGCCAGGCGCCGGCGACCATCCCCGGGATCGAGGCGGCGAGCATGATCGCCACGACTCGCCCGGCGACCTCGGTCTCGCGCCGCTCGGTCCCGAGGACGAGGACGTTGATGATCACCCCCAGCACGAGCACGAGGGTCACCGCCTGCTCGGGATCGAACGCGGCGAAGGCTGCCGGTGCGACGAAGAACGCGAAGCCGAAGCCGATTGCCGCCTGCACCGACATTCCGACCAGGACCGCCCCCACCACGAGGACCTCTAGCCCACTCACCGCCCGGAGGATATCCGTGCTAGGGTTTATACCCCTAGGGGGTATCAAGTACCGTTAACGATCAGGAGAACCGTTGGAGGCGACCGCAACCCAGCCGACCGCGCACCACGACGGCCACGAGATGCCGACCTCGGGCGGCGCCCTCACGGCCCTCGCGGTCAGCGCCACGCTGCATTGCCTTACCGGCTGTGCGATCGGGGAGATCGCCGGGATGGCCATCGGGACGGCGGCCGGGTTCTCCAACGGCGGCACGGTCGTGCTGTCGATCGTGCTCGCGTTCGCCTTCGGCTACGGGCTCACCAGCCTGCCGCTACTGCGCTCCGGGCTGCCCGTGCGCCGCGTCGCGGGGGTCGCGTTCGCCTCGGACACGCTCAGCATCACGACGATGGAGATCGTCGACAACGCGATCGTCCTCGCGATCCCCGGCGCCCTTGCCGCCGGCCTGGGGACGCTCCTGTTCTGGGGCAGCCTCGCCTTCGCGCTCGCTGTCGCGGGCGTGCTCACGGTCCCGGTCAACCGCTGGCTGCTCGCCCGCGGCAAGGGCCATTGCGCCGTGCACGAGACGGGCATCCACGGCGGGCCGCCGGTGCGCGTCGTCGGTGTCGTGGCCGCGATCGCGTTCGTATTCGGCGCCGCGGTGCTGATCGGCGAATTCATCGTCGGATAGCCGGCCGGGGCGAACGCCGCCGCCCCCGGACCTCACACATATATCGCCACCCCCGACGACCACGCGATCGCGTTCGCCGCCGAGCTGCGGCTGCGGCTCGTCGACCGTCGGCGCGCCGAGGCGGCGGCCGGTGAGGCGCGGACCGAGCTCGCGCCCGCCGTGCGCGAGCTCGTCGACGAGGCCGCGGCGATCCTCTCCGACGAGCGCCGGACGCAGCTGGTCGACCTGATCCTCCGCGACACGGTGGGACTTGGCCCGCTCGAGGAGCTGCTCGCCGATCCCGAGGTCGAGGAGGTGATGGTCAACGGCCATCGGTCGGTCTACGTCGAGCGCCGCGGCCGGATCGAGCCCACCGAGGTCGCCTTCGACTCCGAGCGGGCGCTGCGCGACGCGATCGAGCGCATCCTGGCGCCGGTCGGCCGCCGCGTCGACGAGCTCAGCCCGATGGCCGACGCGCGCCTCGCCGACGGCTCGCGCGTGAACGTCGTAATCCCGCCGCTTGCCGTCGACGGTCCGGCGCTGTCGGTGCGCCGCTTCTCTGCTCGCCGGCCCGGTCCCGACGAGCTCGTCGCCGGCGGCTCCCTGGCCCCCGAGGTGCGGGAGTTGCTGGCAGAGGCGGTCGCCGCCCGCCGCAGCGTCCTCGTCTCGGGCGGCACCGGTTCGGGGAAGACGACGCTGCTGAACGCGCTCTCGGCCTGGATCGATCCGGACGAGCGCGTGGTGACGATCGAGGACGCGGCCGAGCTCCGGCTACGCCAGCCGCACGTGGTGCGCCTGGAGAGCCGCCCGGCGTCGATCGAGGGTCGCGGCGAGGTGACGATCCGCGACCTGCTGCGAAACGCGCTCCGCATGCGCCCGGACCGAATCGTCATCGGCGAGGTGCGCGGCGCGGAGGCGCTCGACCTCCTGACGGCCCTCAACACGGGCCACGACGGCGTGCTCTCGACCGTGCACGCGAACTCGCCCGACGACGCGCTGCGGCGCGTTGAGACGCTGGCGCTCATGGCAGGGGTGGGGCTGCCGCACGAGGCGATTCGCGAGCAGCTCGCCCGCGGCCTCGACCTGATCGTCCACATGGCTCGCGACGGCGACGGCGCCCGGCGCGTGACCGAGGTGGGGGAGGTGCTGCGCGCGGCCGCGGGGGTGGCGGTGCGCGAGCTCTGGAGGCGCGAGTGAGCGGGGCGGAGGCGATCGGGGTTGCGCTGGCGGCCGGCGCGGGCGGTCTCGCGGCCGTGGCCCTCCGCGAGGCGGCGCTGGCGACGCCGGGCGCGGCGCGATGGGTCGGCGACGCGCTCGAGCCGCTGCGCCGAGCCGGTCGCGAGGGCCACGTGCCGACCGAGCTCGAACGCCGGCGGCTCGCCGTCCTCGGGACCCTGGCGATCCTGGCCGTGAGCGCGATCGTGCTCGGACCCGGCCCGGCGCCGCTGATGGCCGCCGCCGGACCCGCGGCGGCGGCCTGGGCGGTCGCGCGGCGGCGCGCGGCCTACCGCCGGGCGGTCGAGCGCGGCCTGCCCGAGGTCGCGACAGCCGTCGCCGATGCGCTGTCGGTCGGTCGGTCGGCACGGGCCGCGCTGGCTGCCGCGGCGGCGTCGCTCGAGGGGCCGCCGGCGCGCGAGATGGCACGCGTGCGCGCGGAGCTCGCGCTCGGAGCCCCGACGCGGGCGGCGCTCGAGGAGCTGCGGCGGCGGCTCGATTCGCCCCGTGTCGACTCGTTCGCGGCCGCGCTGCTCTCCCAGCAGCTCGCCGGTGGGGACCTCGCGACCCTGCTGCGCCGCTTCGCCGCCGCGGCCGCCGACCGCGACCGCACCGAGGCGGACGCCCGCTCGGCGACGGCGCAGGCGCGCTTCACCGGCTTGCTCGTGGTTGCGATGCCGGTGGGAGCGGCCCTGCTCGCCGAGCTCCTGTCACCCGGGTTCGTGGGTGGGATGCTCGCCAACCCGGCCGCGGCCGGCTTGCTCGCCGCGGCCGCGGCGCTCCAGCTGGCCGGCTTTGCGGCGATCAGGCGCCTGAGCCGGGTGGACTCGGCATGACCACGGCCGCGCTCGCTGCGATCGCCGTGCTGCTCTCCTTCGGCGCCGCCTGGGAGCTCGCCGCGGTCGCCGGCGAGCCGCTGCGCGCGGCGGCGAGGTCGGCGCTGGTCTCCGTATCGGCGGGCCGGGCCGGGTCGCTGGCCGAGCTCGGCGAGCGGCTCGGGCTAGGTGGGCGCATCGAGCGCGCGGGGCTCGGCTCCCGGCTCGGGCCGCGCTCCGTGGTCGCGGCGAAGCTCGCGGGGGCCGGCGTCGGCGCCCTGGTCGCCTTCGCCGCGGGACCGGCCGTTCCCGCCCGGCTCGGAATCCCGGCCGCGCTCGGCTTCGTCGCCGCCGGCTTCTGGGCGCCCGACGCGCTGCTCGAGCGCGAGGGGAGACGGCGTCGCAGGCGCTTCGTCGCCGCCCTTCCCGACGCGCTCGACATGCTCGCCGTAGGCGCGGCCTCCGGGCGCGACCCCGCGACGGGCCTCGGCGAGATCGCCGATGGCACGAGCAGCCCGCTGGCGGCCGAACTCGGGCGCGCCGTGGCCGAGGTCGAGTGCGGCAAGCCGTTGCGCGAGGCGATCGACCAGCTCCGCGGGCGCGTCCCGGGCGCGGAGGTCGGGGCCCTGGCGGCCGCCCTCGAGCGGTCGCGGACCTACGGGTCGCCGCTCGCCGAGCAGCTGCACCTGCAGGCGACGGCGCTGCGTCGCGACGCCCGCCGTGCGCTTGAGGAGCGGGCCGCCCGCGCCGCGCCGAAGATCCAGCTCGTCGTCGCGCTCGTGCTGGTTCCGTCGGTGCTGCTGACGATCGTCGCCGCGATCGTCGCTCACTCCGATGCCTTGCTCGGAAACCTTTGATTAGACTCGCCGCGTGCGGCGCAGACGACCGGCGAGCCCACCCAGACCAGCCGTCTGTCCGGTGATGAGCCCGTCGCTCGGCACCCGCCGCGTGCGGCGGGCGAGGGGCTGGCACAGCTGCGGCCCGCGCTCGGGCAGACGCTGACCGGCCGCACGCCGGAATAGACTCGCGGACGATGCAGGCGGCTGCCGGCAAGGACGCGCTCCGCGGGGGCATCGACCTCGGCGGGACCAAGATCCAGGCGGCGATCGTGAGCCCGACCGGGGAGGTCAGCGGCGAGGCGCGCCGTCAGACGCCCACGGAGGGCGGCCCCGCCGACGTCGCGGCCGAGATGGCCAAGGCGCTCGTCGAGGCGGCGGACGCCGCCGGGGTACAGACCGATTCGCTCGCGGGGATCGGGGTGGGCTCACCGGGCGACACCAACGAGAAGACCGGCGACGTCTCCGAGGCCCGCAACCTGCCGGGCTGGGAGGGCACGTTCCCGCTCGGCCCGACGCTCTCCGACGCGCTCGGGGCGCAGGTGCGGATCGGCAACGACGTCGATGTCGCGACCAACGCCGAGTTCAAGCTGGGCTCGGGGAAGCCGTACGGCTCGATCCTCGGGGTCTTCTGGGGCACCGGGGTCGGCGGCGGGCTGATCCTCGACGGCAAGCGATGGACGGGACGCGGGGCCGCCGGGGAGATCGGCCACATGGTCGTAAAGATCGACGGCGCCCAGTGTCCGTGCGGACGGCGCGGCTGCATGGAGGCCTACGCCGGCCGCGGGGCGATGGAGGCGAAGGCGCGCAAGGATCACGAGGACGGGGCGACGACGAAGCTGTTCGAGATCATGGAGGAGCGCGGGCGCGACCGGCTCACCAGCGGGATCTGGGAGCGGGCGCTGAAGCACGACGACGAGCTCGCCCACCAGCTCATCGATCGAGCGCTCGTCGCGCTCGGGGCGGGCGTCGCATCGGCGGTGAACCTGCTGGACGTCGAGGCGGTGATCATCGGCGGCGGCCTCGGGGTGCGCTTCGGCCAGCCCTACGTGGAGAAGATCGCCGAGCAGATGCACCCGCACCTGTTCGTGGACGACCGCCCCCCGGCGATGCACGTCGCCGAGCTGGGCGACCTGGGCGGCGCCATCGGCGCGAGCCTGTTGTTCGACGAGTAGGGCGTGCGCGGTGCCATATCGGCCGGGCTTGGCGCCAGATCAGCCGTTGCTGTTGTTGTCCGGTAGCCACGGCTGGCGCCAGTTGCCGTGGCCGGCGACCAGGTGGCTCGCTGCTTCCGGACCCCAGGTTCCCTGGTCGTAGGGCTCGATCGCCGGCGGGTCGTCCAGGAGCGGCTGGACGATGCGCCAGGTCTGGTCGATCGCGTCGAAGTTCGGGAACAGCTGCGGGTCGCCGACGAGCGCGTCGCGCAGCAGGCGCTCGTAGGGCTCCGGCTGCTCGGAGTCCTGCTGGTCGAAGAGCAGGTCGAGGTGGACGCGGTGCAGCGCGTCCTCGCCCGCCTTCTTGGCCATCAGGCAGAGCTCGGCGCCGGGCTCGGGCTTGACGCGGATGATCAGCTCGTCGGGGTCGGGCAACATCCGGCCGCCGATACCGAGCCGGGGCGGACGCTTGAATACGATCCGGATCTCGGTCGCCTCAACCGGCATCGCCTTGCCCGCGCGGAGGTAGAACGGCACCCCGGTCCAGCGCCAGTTGTCGACCTCCAGCCGCAGGGCGACGAAGGTCTCGGTGGTGGACCCGAGCGCGACGCCGTCGACCTGGCGGTAGCCCTTGTACTGCCCCCGGAAGTAGCGGTCGGGGTCGGCCGGGCGGCATCGCCCGGAACAGGTCCGTACGGCGGTCGCGGATCGCATCGGTGTCTGCCGCGCCCGCCGAGGGCGGCTCCATCGCGACCAGTGCGAGGATCTGCAGCAGATGGTTCTGGACCACGTCGCATAGGGCCCCGACGGGGTCGTAGAAGCTGCCCCGGTCCTCGACGCCGAAGTTCTCGACCATCGTGATCCGCACCGAGTCCACGAACTGGCGGTTCCAGACGGGCTCGAGGATCGCGTTCGCGAAGCGCAGATAGAGGATGTCCATCACCGGCTCCTTGCCGAGGAAGTGGTCGATCCGGTAGATCTGCTCCTCGTCCAGGAGCTTGCAGAGGTCGGCGTTGAGCGCCTGCGCCGAGGCGCGGTCGTGGCCGAACGGCTTCTCGAGCACCACGCGCGCGCCCTCGGTGAGCCCCGCCTTGTGGAGGCCCGAAACGACGAGCGCGAACAGCGAGGGCGGGATCTCGAGGTAGAAGACGGACTGCTCGTAGGTGCCCATCTCCTCGGCGAGGCGCTGGTAGAGCTCGTCCTCGTCGAACTCGCCCTGGACGTAGTCCAGCCGATCCTCGAGGCGCTTGATCACATCGGCGTCGGGATCGGAGACCTTGGCCTCGATCGCCTGGCGGGCGTGACCCTCGAGCTCCTCCTCGTCCCACTTGTTACGCGCGATGCCGATGATGCGGCGGCAGTTGAGCTCGCCGCGCAGCTCGAGGCGGTAGAGCGCCTCGAATGTCATCTTCCGCGCCAGGTCCCCGGTGATCCCGAAGATGACGAGGATGTCGGCTTCCGTCGCCACTGGCTCCGGAGACTAGTCGCAAGCCGCGTGCGCTTAGTATCCGGTGGCGATGCAGCTCGGGATGGTCGGACTCGGACGGATGGGGGCGAACCTCGTGCGCCGGCTGATGCGCGACGGTCACGACTGCGTCGTCTTCGACGTCAACCCCGACGCGGTCTCCACCCTCGCCGGTGAGGGTGCCACCGGCGGCGATTCGCTCGACGACTTCGTCGCCAAGCTCGAACAGCCGCGCGCCGTCTGGGTGATGGTCCCGGCCGGCGAGATCACCGAGAGCACCGTCAACGAGCTGCTCGGCCGGCTGGACTCCGGTGACGCGATCATCGACGGCGGCAACTCCTACTACCGCGACGACATGCGCCGCTCCGCGGCCGCCGCCGAGCGCGGGGTCGACTACATCGACTGCGGTACCAGCGGCGGGGTCTTCGGCCTCGACCGCGGCTACTGCCTGATGATCGGCGGCCCCGACGACGCGGTCGAGCGCCTCGACCCGATCTTCGCGACGATCGCGCCGGGGGTCGACTCCGCCGAGCGCACCCCGGGCCGCGAGGGCGACGTCTCGACCGCCGAGAACGGCTACCTGCACTGCGGGCCCAGCGGCGCGGGCCACTTCGTGAAGATGGTCCACAACGGGATCGAGTACGGGATCATGGCGGCCTACGCCGAGGGCCTCAACATCCTCAAGAACGCCGACGCCGGCAAGCACGCCCGCGAGGCCGATGCGGAGACGGCGCCGCTCACCGATCCGGAGAACTATCAGTTCGAGCTCGACATCCCGGAGGTGGCCGAGGTCTGGCGCCGCGGCAGCGTGGTCGGCTCCTGGCTGCTCGACCTGACCGCGGCGGCGCTGGTCGAGTCGCCGACCCTTGACGACTTCGAGGGCCGGGTCTCGGACTCGGGCGAGGGCCGCTGGACGTCGATCGCCGCGATCGAGGAGGGCGTACCGGCCCCGGTGCTCTCGAGCGCGCTCTACTCGCGCTTTGCCTCGCGCAACCTCGACGACTTCGCCGACAAGGTGCTCTCGGCGATGCGCAAGCAGTTCGGCGGCCACGACGAGAAGAAGTAGGGCGGCCTCCGGTTGAAGGAGGAGGTCGTCGCCGACGCGGAGGCGGCAGCGCTGCGCGGCGCCGAGCTGATCGCGCTCGCGGCCGCGGCGGCGATCGACGCCAATGGGGGCTTCTCGCTCGCGGTCAGCGGGGGGCACGCGCCGTGGCGGATGTTCGAGCTGCTCGGCACCCACGAGCTCGACTGGGACGCGATCGACATCTTCCAGGTCGACGAGCGCATCGCCCCGGCCGGCGATCCCGACCGCAACCTCACCCACCTGCTCGAGAGCCTGCCCGCCGCCGGCGTCGCGCGCCTGCGCCCGATGCCGGTCAACGACCCCGACCTCGACGCGGCGGCCGCCGGCTATGCCGAGCAGCTCCCGACGGAGCTCGACCTCGTACACCTCGGCCTCGGCCCCGACGGCCACACCGCCTCCCTGATCCCGGGCGACCCGGTGTTGGACGTCGATGACCGCCTGGTTGCGCTGACCGGCGAGTACCAGGGCCGTCGCCGGATGACGCTCACCTATCCGGCGATCGAGGCCGCGCGCTCGGTGCTCTGGCTGGTCACCGGCGCCGACAAGCCCGAGGGGCTCGCGAAGCTGCGCGCCGGCGACCCGTCGATCCCGGCGGGTCGGGTGCGGGCGCGCGAGGCAACCCTCGTCGCCAGCGCCGAGGCGATCGACTTCTAGACGACCTAGAGCGAGCTGCGCTCGACGCCCTCGCCGCGGCCGACGATGACGTCCGCCACGAGGCCGGGCGGAAAGAGGCCGTGGTCGACCACGCCCGGGGTGGCCGAGAGCCGCGCCGCGAGCAGGATCGGATCCCCGACCTCGCCGGAGTAGTCGGCGATCAGGCCGTCGTCGGGGGAGGGGGCCCAGCCCGCGCGAAGCGCCGCGTCGCCGAGCTCGCGGAGCGTCGCGGCGAGCCCGAAGCGGTGCAGCTCGAGCGGGATCGGGGCGGAGAGCTCGTCGACGGGCTTCGACGAGTCGCCGATCACGACGAAGCGGTCGGCCGCCGCGGCGACGATCTTCTCGCGGGTGTGCGCGCCGCCGCCGCCCTTGACCAGCCAGCCGTCGGGCGCGATCTGGTCGGCGCCGTCGATGGCGATGTCGAGCCGCTCGATGCCCTCGAAAGGCTCGACGTCGAGGCCGAGGTCGCGGCCGTGGCGCTCGGTCTCGACGGACGTCGCGACGCACCGGATCGTGAGTTTGCGCGTCGCGAGGGCGGGCAGGAGATGCGCCACGGTGGAGCCGGTGCCGAGCCCGACCATCATCCCGTCCTCGACGAGCCCCGCGGCGGCCTCCGCGGCGAGCCGCTTCTCGTTGTCGAGGTCGGGTGGCAGGTCGATAACCATAGCCCGGGCATCGGCTCGTTAGGCTGACCTTCGTGGTCACTACCGAGCAGCGTTTCGACGAGGTCGACGAGCTCGCGGTCAACACGATCCGCACGCTCTCGATCGACGCGATCCAGAAGGCGAACTCCGGGCATCCCGGCACGCCGATGGCGCTCGCCCCCGTCGCGTACGTGCTCTGGCAGCGCTTTCTGCGCTTCGACCCCGACAACCCGATCTGGCCGAACCGCGACCGGTTCGTGCTCTCGGCGGGGCACGCCTCGATGCTGCTGTACGCGCTGCTGCATCTCGCCGGGGTCCGTGCCGTCGACCCCGACTACGAGGTCGAGGGGCGCCTCTCGATCACCCTCGAGGACATCGAGCGCTTCCGCCAGCTCGACTCGAAGGCCGCGGGGCATCCCGAGTACCGCTGGGCCTCGGGGGTCGAGGCCACGACGGGCCCGCTGGGGCAGGGCGTCGCGACCTCGGTCGGCATGGCCGTGGCGTCGAAGTGGCTGGCCGCGACCTACAACAAGCCGGGCTTCGAGCTCTTCGACTTCGACACCTACGTGATCTGCGGCGACGGCGACATGATGGAGGGCGTCTCGCACGAGGCCGCCGCGTTCGCCGGCCATCAGCAGCTCGACAACCTCTGCTGGATCTACGACAACAACCACATCTCGATCGACGGCCGGACCCAGATCACGATGAACGAGGACGTCGGCAAGCGGTTCGAGGCCTACGGCTGGAACGTCGCCCGGATCCCCGACGCGAACGACTTCAACGAGATCACCCGAGCCTTCGACGCGTTCCTGGCGACCGAGGCCCGCCCGACGATGATCATCGTCGACAGCCATATCGGCTACGGCTCGCCGCACAAGCAGGACACGGCGGCGGCCCACGGCGAGCCGCTCGGCGACGAGGAGGTGCGCGAGACGAAGCGCTTCTACGGCTGGCCCGAAGACGCCCAGTTCCTCGTCCCGGAGGAGGTGCCGAAGCGCTTCGCCGAGGGGATCGGCGCCCGGGGGAAGGAGCTCTCGACCGAATGGCAGCGACTGCTGGTCAGCTACGAGCGCGAGCACGAGTCGCTCGAGCGCCAGATCGGCGCGATGCAGCGACGCGAGCTGCCGGACGACTGGGATCGCGACATCCCGTCGTTCGAGGCCGACGAGAAGGGGATCGCCACCCGCAAGGCCTCCAACCAGGTTCAGAACGCGATCGCCCAGAACCTGCCCTGGCTGCTCAGCGGCTCGGCCGACCTCACGGACTCGACCTCGGTGCGTCTCGACGAGAAGCTCAGCGGCGGCGACTTCCAGCCCGAGCATCGCGCCGGGCGCCAGCTCCACTTCGGGATCCGCGAGCACGAGTCGGCCGCGATCTCCAACGGCCTCTCGTTGTCGAAGCTGCGGTCCTCGTGGTCGACCTACCTGACCTTCTCCGACTACGCGCGGCCGGCGATCCGACTCTCGGCCCTGATGGAGCTGCCGGTGATGCACATCTTCACCCATGACTCGATCGGGCTCGGCGAGGACGGGCCGACCCACCAGCCGGTCGAGCAGCTGGCCTCGCTGCGCGCGATCCCGGGGCTGACGGTGATCCGCCCCTGCGATGCGAACGAGGTCGCCGAGGCGTGGCGCGTCGCGGTCGACCGCACCCACGGGCCTGTGGCCCTGGTGCTCACCCGTCAGAACGTGCCGGTCTTGGACCGCTCGGTGTACGCGTCGGCCGAGGGCCTGCGCCGCGGCGGCTACGTCCTAGCGGACGCCGCCGAGGGCGATCCGGAACTGATCCTGATCGCGACCGGGAGCGAGGTTGCGCTCGCGGTCGAGGCGCACGAGAAGCTCGCCGCCGACGGGGTCGGCTCGCGGGTGGTGAGCCTGCCGTCCTTCCATCTGTTCGAAGGCCAGGACCAGGCGTACCGCGACAGCGTCCTGCCGCCGTCGGTGACGAAGCGAATCTCGATCGAGGAGGCCTCGACGCTGGGCTGGGACCGCTACGTCGGGGCCGAGGGGACGATGATCGGCATGCACACCTTCGGCTCCTCGGCGCCGCTCAAGGACGTGCTCGACGAATTTGGCTTCACCCCGGAGAAGGTGGTCGAGGCCGCCAAGAAACTGCTCGACGGTAAGGAGCCCCAATGAAGCCAACGCAGCAACTCCACGATCTCGGCCAGAGCCTCTGGGTCGACAACATCACGCGGACGATGCTCGACGACGGCACCCTGGCCTCCTATATCGCCGACTACTCGGTCACCGGCCTGACCTCGAACCCGACGATCTTCGACAAGGCGATCGGCGGCGGCAGCGCCTACGACGAGCAGGTCGCCGAGCTCACCGAGCAGGGCCTGGAGGGCGAGGAGCTCTTCTTCGAGCTCGCGCTCACCGACCTGCGCCGGGCGGCGGGCCTGTTCAAGGAGGTCCACGACCGCACGACGATCGACGGACGCGTGTCGCTCGAGGTCTCCCCGAAGCTCGCCGACGACGCTCAGGCGACGATCAGGCAGGCGGCCGAGCTCTACGGTCGCGCCGAGGACAACTTCTTCATCAAGATCCCCGGCACGGAGGCGGGACGGACGGCGATCGAGGAGACCATCTTCGCCGGCATCCCCGTCAACGTGACCCTGCTGTTCGACCGTGAGCAGTACCTCGGCGCCGCCGACGCGTACATGCGCGGGCTCGAGCGGCGGGTCGAGGCGGGCCTCAACCCCGACGTCGCGTCGGTCGCCTCGGTCTTCGTGAGCCGGTGGGACGCGGCCGTCGCCGACACCGTCCCGGACGAGCTGCGCGACAAGCTCGGCCTCGCGATCGGCAGGCGCACCTACGCGGCCTACCGCGAGCTGCTCGACTCCGACCGCGCGATGCGGCTGCGCAACGAGGGCGCGAAGGCCCAGCGGCTGCTCTGGGCGAGCACGGGCACCAAGGACCCCGACGCCTCCGACGTCCTCTACATCGAGGGGCTCGCGGCCCCGTTCACGGTCAACACGATGCCGGAGAAGACGATGAAGGCGTTCGCCGACCACGGCACGGCCGGCGAGACGCTGCCGATCGACGGCGGCGACGCCGAGGAGGTCCTCAAGGCCTTCAACGACGCGGGCATCGACACCGATGCGCTGGCCACCAAGCTCCAGGACGACGGGGCGGCAGCGTTCGTGAAGTCCTGGGACGAGCTGCTCGGAACGATCGCCGCGCAGACGCCCTCGGCCGCGTAGGCCCGTGGCCGACATCCGCCTACTCGTCGTCCCGTACGAGATCGGGAGGCTGCGCGACGGAGTCGGAGCGGGACCGGAACGACTGCTCGAGCACGGCGCCGCCGACGCCCTCGCGGCGCACGGCGCTGCGGTCGAGACCACGGTGATCGAGCTGGACGAGCCCGACGACAATGAGGTCGACACGAGCTTCGCGGTCATCGGGCGGCTGGCCGAGGCGGTCCGCGTCGCCCGGGACGCAGACGAGTTCGCTGTCGTCCTCTCGGGCAGCTGCATGGCGGCCGTCGGCGTCGTCGCCGGGCTCGGCGAGGCCGCGCCGGGCGTCGTCTGGTTCGACGCCCACGGTGACTTCAACGAGCCCCAGACCTCCGTCTACGGCTACCTCGACGGCATGGGCATGGCGATCCTGGTGGGCGACGCCTGGCAGGGGCTCGCCGCGCTGGTCCCCGGGGCGCGTCCAGTTCCCGAGTCGGCCGTGGTGCTCGCCGGGGCCCGCGCGTTCGACGAACCCGAGCTGCCCCGGCTGGAGGCCTCGGCGATCAACCACCTCCCGGCGGCCTCGCTCGCCGACTCGGCGACGGTCGTCGGGGCCGTGGCCGCGATGAAACCGAACCCGAGCGGCATCTACCTGCACGTCGACCTCGACGTCCTCGACCCTTCGGTCGCGCGCGTAAACCGCTACGCGGCGGCGGCTGGGATCTCGGCGGCCGAGCTGGAAGCGTCGGTTCGGGCCCTGCTGGCCGACGAGCGCGTGCGCGCCGTGGCGCTGACGGCCTACGAGCCCGCGGCTGATCCGGATGGGCGCGTGCCGCCGATCGCCATGGGACTGCTCGCCGCGGTCGCCGAATCGCGCGCGGCATAGTTCCTGCACGCGTCCGCCTCGCCGGAGGTTAGGCTCGCGTCGGCCATGGAAGGGCAGCGGATCGATCCGCGTCAGGTCGGGCGGAACGTGGTGATGACCGCGGCGATCGCCGGTCTCGGCGGGCTCCTGTTCGGGTACGACACGGGGGTCATCGCCGGGGCGTTGCTGTTCATCACCCCGGACTTCCACCTGACCAGCTTCGAGTCCGGCCTGGTCGTGGGCGCCGTCCCGATCGGCGCCGTGCTCGGCGCAGCGTTCGCGGGCCGGCTCTCCGACGCCTACGGCCGGCGGATCCTGATCATCGCCTCGTCGATCGTCTTCGTCATCGGCTCACTCATCTGCGCGGCTGCCCCCGACACCGCGGTGCTCGTGGTCGCGCGCGTGCTCCTCGGCGTCGCGATCGGGCTCGCCTCGGCGACCGCGCCGGTCTACATCTCCGAGGTCGCTCCGCCGGACATCCGCGGCCGCCTGGTGACCTTCTTCCAGCTCGCGGTCACGATCGGGATCGTCGTCGCATACGTCGTCGGGCTCGCCTTCGATCACAGCGAGGAGTGGCGCTGGATGCTCGGCCTCGGCGCTGTGCCCGCGTTCTTCCTCTTCGCCGGGATGCTGAAAATGCCGCAGAGCCCGCGCTGGCTGGTGATGGCCGGGCGGGACTTCGAGGCCCGGGCGGTGCTCGCGCGGATCCGCTCCGGCGACCCGGACACGATCGAGCAGGAGATCGTCGACATCAAGGGCGAGGTCAGCGCCAAGCCCGGGACGTGGCGCGACCTACGACAGCCGGTGGTCAAGGCCGCCCTGGTGGTCGGGGTCGGGCTCGCGATCCTGCAGCAGGTCTCCGGCATCAACACGGTGATCTACTACGCGCCGACGATCGTCCAGTTCACCGGCGTCGAGTCGTCGGCGGCGGCGATCCTCGCTTCGGTCGCGGTCGGGATCGTCAACGTCGGCATGACCCTGGTCGCGATCCGCCTGCTCGACCGCGCCGGCCGCCGGCCGCTGTTGCTGATCGGCAGCGCGGTGATGGCGATGGCGCTGGCCTCGCTCGCGCTGGTCTTCGCCGCCGGCGCCGGGAGCACGCTCGGCTCGGTGGTCGCGATCGGCAGCCTGATGCTTTACGTCGCCGCCTTCGCGATCAGCCTCGGGCCGATCTTCTGGCTGCTGAACGCCGAGATCTACCCGCTCGAGGTGCGCAGCAAGGCGGCCGCGGTGGGGACGATGGCGAACTGGCTGTTCAACTTCATCGTCTCCCTCACCTTCCTGCTGCTGATCGACGCCCTCGGCCGCGGCGGCGCATTCCTGTTCTACGCCGCGATCTGCGTGGTCACGTTCTTCTTCTGCAAGGCGCTGGTCCCGGAGACCAAGGGCAAACGGCTCGAGGACATCACGGCGATCTTCGAGCAGCGGGTGGCGAAACGCGGAGGGCCGGGCGCAGAGTCGCCGCCCGACGCCCCCGCGACTCCGGCCTCGACGTGATTGCATAGCCCCATGACGCCGCTCCGCGAACGCAGCGCCTTCAAGGCGCTCGAGGCTCACCATGCCGAGCTCGCCCCGCGCCACCTGCGCGACCTGTTCGGCTCAGACGCGGACCGCGGCACCCGGCTCACGGCCGAAGCGGTGGGACTGTACCTCGACTACTCGAAGAACCGGATCACCGATGAGACGGTCGAGCTGCTGGTCCAGCTCGCCGACGAGTGCGGGCTCGCCGAGCACCGCGATGCGATGTTCCGCGGCGAGCACATCAACGTCTCGGAGGATCGGGCCGTGCTCCACGTCGCGCTGCGGATGCCGCGCGGGCGCTCGCTGATCGTTGACGGCGCCGACGTCGTCAAGGAGGTGCACGACGTCCTCGACCGGATGGCCTCGTTTGCCGACCGGGTGCGCGACGGCGCCTGGCTGGGGGCGACCGGCGAGCGGATCCGCAACGTCGTGAACATCGGCATCGGCGGGTCGGACCTCGGGCCGGTGATGGCCTACGAGGCGCTGCGCCACTACACGCGCCGCGACATGACCTTCCGCTTCGTCTCCAACGTCGACGCAACCGACTTCGTCGAGGCCACGCGCGATCTCGACCCCGCCGAGACGCTGTTCATCATCTCCTCGAAGACCTTCGTGACCCTGGAGACGATGGCCAACGCCCACACGGCGCGCGAGTGGGCGCTGCGCGGGCTCGGCGGCGACGAGTCGGCGATCGCCAAGCACTTCGTCGCCGTGTCGACCAACGCCGAGGGGGTCGCCGAGTTCGGGATCGACACCGACAACATGTTCGGCTTCTGGGAGTGGGTCGGCGGCCGGTACTCGATGGACTCGGCGATCGGGCTGTCGACGATGCTCGCGATCGGCCCCGAGGCCTTCGGCGAGATGCTCGCCGGCTTCCACGCCGTCGACGAGCACTTCCGCGAGGCGCCGACGGGCGAGAACCTGCCGGCGCTGATGGGGCTGCTGGCCGTCTGGTACGGCGACTTCTTCGGCGCCCAGACCGCGGCGGTCTTCCCGTACGAGCAGTACCTCAAGCGCTTTCCGGCCTACCTCCAGCAGCTCACCATGGAGTCGAACGGCAAGCACGTGACCCTGGAGGGCAAGCCGGTCGACTACGAGACGGGCGCCGTGTACTGGGGCGAGCCGGGCACGAACGGCCAGCACTCCTTCTACCAGCTGATCCATCAGGGGACGAAGCTCATCCCGTGCGACCTGATCGGCTTCTACGAGCCCCTCAACCCGCTCGGCGAGCACCACGACCTCCTGCTCTCGAACGTCTTCGCCCAGGGCGAGGCGCTGGCCTTCGGCAAGACGCCGGACGAGGTCCGGGCCGAGGGCACTCCCGAGGAGCTCGTCCCGCACCGGGTCTTCGAGGGCAACCGCCCCACCAACACGATCCTCGCCCGGCGGCTGGACCCGAGCACGCTCGGCAGCCTCGTGGCGCTCTACGAGCACTCCGTCTTCACGCAGGGCACGATCTGGGGGATCGACTCCTTCGACCAGTGGGGCGTGGAGCTGGGCAAGGTCCTGGCGAAGCGGATCATCCCGGAGCTCCAGGGCAACGAGGACCTCGACCACGACAGCTCCACCAACGAGCTGATCCGCCGCTACCGCGCCAATCGCACCGGTGGCTGACCGCGGCCCTGGCAGCAGCGGCGGCGGAGCCGCCGCTCTTTTATTCGACATCGACGGGACCCTGATCTCCACCGGGGGGGCGTCGGATCGCGCCTGGCACCGCGCTTTCCTCGAGCTCTACGACGGTGCAGGTCAACGTCCCCGAGTACACCGGCAAGGGCGTCCCCGACCCCGAGGTCGGGCTCGAGTGCTTCCAGGGCGCGCTCGGGCGCGACCCGGAGGGCGATGAGATGGCAAAGCTCATGGCCCTGCGCCAGCGCTATCTCGGCGAGGAGGTCGCGAGCTCGCCCGGCTACAAGGTCATGCCGGGGGTCGTCGAGCTGCTCGATCGCCTCACCGCCGAGGGGCGCCTGGTCGGCCTGATCACCGGTAACACCGAGCCCGCAGCGCACACGAAGCTCGCCCGCGCCGACCTCAACCGCTACTTCGCCTTCGGTGGCTACGGGTCGGACGCCAACGCCCGGGTGGACGTGTGCCGCAAGGCGCTCGATCGCGCCGGCCGGCTCGCCGGGAGCGGCTTCGACCGGGACGGGTCGATCGCGATCGGTGACACGCCGCTCGACGTCGAGGCCGGCCACGGCGCGGGCATCAGGGTTCTCAGCGTCGCCACCGGCGAGTACTCGGTCGAGCAGCTGCGCGAGGCCGGGGGGGACTGGGTGGTGCGCGATCTCGGCGCCGGCGACCTCCCTTTCTGACTCGCTGCGCGACTGGCTCGCGCGACCGGGCGGGCACACCGTCGGCGGGCTGATCGACCTGTTCGACGAGAAGAGCTTCGCGATCCTGTTCGTGATCCTCCTTGGCGTCCCGGCGCTGCCGCTGCCCACCGGCGGCGTCACGCACGTGTTCGAGGTGATCACGGTGTTGCTGGCCGCCCAGCTGGTCGTCGGCCGCGACGCGATCTGGTTGCCGCGTAAGTGGTGCCGGCTGGAGCTCGCGGGGGACAAGCAGCAGAAGTTCCTCGCCGGGCTGATGAAGCTCATCGGCCGCCTCGAACGGCTCTCCAAGCCGCGCTTCACGTTCCTGTTCGGCTCCCGCCCGAGCAACTCGGTCTTCGGGCTGCTCGTGATCGGCTCTTCGGTGGCCGCGTTCGTCGCCCCGCCGTTCACCGGACTCGACACGCTCCCAGCGCTCGGCGGCGTCCTGATCTCGCTCGCGGTCCTGCTCGAGGACTTCATCATCCCGTCGCGGGACTCGTGGTCCTCGCGGCCGGGGTCGTGCTGGAGATCTTCCTCGGCAAGGCCGCGATCGATGCGATCAGCGGTCTTTTCTAGATCGTGCGCCGCCCCTCGCTACTCGCCGCGTTTGCGACCGCTGGCGTGCTGCTGTGCGGCTGCGGCCCCGACGTCGACATCTCCATTCCGAGCTTCTCTGCCCCGCACGACCATCTGACGCTGATCTTCAACGGCCAGCGCACGACCGTGGCGCAGTCGGGCAGCGTCTCGGTGCAGATCTCGGGCGCGCCGGAGCTCAACTACGACGGCCCGCTCGGCTGCAAGGGCAGGTACTTCACCGACAGCGACGGCGACTTCTACTTCCACTGGGGTCCGCAGAGCGCCGTGCTGCTGCGCTACGACACCCTGTACCGGTTCGACGGCCCGCCGCACCACGCCGGCGGCCAGCTGATCTGGAACCAGGACTTCGGCGGGGACCGCATCACCCTGCTGGCGAACTGCCCGCCGCCGCGGAACCTAGATGAGTGATCCCACGACATCACGCACGCGGATGACGCGCGGATACCGTCGCTGGATCGCGCCCGTCGGGACTCGCACATGCCAACCGGCATGCGCTTCGCCCGCCGGCCACGCCCAGCTCGGTCCCGCGCGCCCCCGCGCACGCGAGCCCGTGGAATCAATCATCTAGCGCGCGACGAGCTTCTTGTAGGTGATCCGGTGCGGGCGGTCGGCCGCGGCGCCCAGTCGCTCGCGGCGGTTCTCCTCGTAGGCCTCGAAGTTGCCCTCGAACCAGACGACCTCGGAGTCGCCCTCGAAGGCGAGGACGTGGGTGGCGATCCGGTCCAGGAACCACCGGTCGTGCGAGATGATCACCGCGCAGCCGGCGAAGGCGAGCAGCGCCTCCTCGAGGGCGCGAAGGGTGTCGACGTCGAGGTCGTTGGTGGGCTCGTCGAGCAGCAGCAGGTTGCCGCCGGTGCGCAGCAGCTTCGCCAGGTGGACGCGGTTGCGCTCCCCGCCCGAGAGCGTGCCCACCTTGCGCTGCTGGTCGGAGCCCTTGAAATTGAAGCCCGAGGTGTAGGCGCGCGAGTTCATCTCGCGGTCGCCAACCTTGATCTGGTCGTAGCCCGCGGAGATCTCCTCCCACACCGTCTTGTCCGCGTCGAGCGCGTCGCGCGACTGGTCGACGTAGGCGAGCTGCACGGACTCGCCGAGCTCGAGGCTGCCCGCGTCGGGCTGCTCGTCGCCCACGATCATCCGGAAGAGGGTGGTCTTGCCGGCGCCGTTGGCCCCGATCACGCCGACGATCCCGGCGGGCGGCAGCGAGAACGAGAGATCGTCGATGAGCAGCCGCTCGCCGAAGCCCTTGCGCAGGTCGGTGGACTCGATCACCCTGTCGCCGAGGCGGGGCCCTGCCGGGATGTGGATCTGGACGTCCTCGAGCTTCGTGTTGCGGTCCTCGGCCAGCAAGCGCCTCGTAGCGGGCCAGGCGGGCCTTCGACTTCTTGCGCCTCCCCTTCGGGTTCTCGCGCACCCACTCGAGCTCGGCGGCGAGCGCCCTGGTCCGGGCTCGGTCTGAGCGCTGCTCCTGGGCGAGGCGCTCGGTCTTCTGCTCGAGCCACGAGGAGTAGTTGCCCTTGAACGGGATCCCGCGCCCGCGGTCCAGCTCGAGGATCCAGCCCGCGACGTTGTCGAGGAAGTAGCGGTCGTGGGTGACGGCGACGACCGCGCCCGCGTAGGAGGCCAGGTGCCCCTCGAGCCACGCGACGCTCTCCGCGTCGAGGTGGTTGGTCGGCTCGTCGAGGAGCAGAAGGTCGGGCGCGCTGAGCAGGAGACGGCAGAGCGCCACGCGGCGGCGCTCGCCCCCGGAGATCCTGGTGACGTCCGCGTCGGCGGGCGGCAGCCGCAGAGCGTCCATGGCCGTGTCGAGCATCGTGTCGAGGTTCCAGGCGTCCGCCGCGTCGATCCGGTCCTGGAGGCGGGCGAACTCGTCGGCGGTGTCGTCCGAGTAGTTCGCGGCGACCTCGTTGTAGCGGTCGACGAGGTCGCGGAGCTCGCGGACGCCGTCCTCGACGTTGCCGCGCACGTCCTTCGACTCGTCGAGCTGCGGCTCCTGCTCGAGCAGCCCGACCGTCGCGCCGGCCTTCAGCTGGGCCTCGCCGCGGTAGCCGTCGTCGACCCCGGCCATGATCCGCAGCAGGGTCGACTTCCCGGACCCGTTGAGCCCCAGCACGCCGATCTTGGCGCCATGGAAGAAGCTCAGCGAGATGTCGGACAGCACGGTCTTGTCCGGCGGATGGGTCCGCGAGACGCCGTGCATCGTGAAGATGTACTCCGAGGCCATGGGCCGATGAGGTTAGGGGGAGGGCGGATCTACTCGGCTCAGGCGGTGGGTGCGGTCGGCGGCCGGCTGACCTCGTCGGCCTCCTCGGCGAGCCGGCGGGCGACCGCGGCCGAGGCCTCGCAGAGCGCGTCGAGCTCCGCGGCCGTCTTCTTGTGCCCCTTGACGTTGCACACGAGGCTGCCCGCGCAGAGCTCGAACGCGTACGCCTCGGGCGAGTGGGCGTCGAGCCAGACGAGGAAGGTGGGGGAGAGGACCTGGAGCGCGTGGTTCATGTCGTCGCGCTCGCCGATGAAGATCTCGTAGCGCTTGTCCACGCGCCTCGGACTCCTGCTCGACTCGCTGGCGCTTGCGGAAGACGTCCTCGGCCGAGTCCATGAACCGGAACCCGACCCGGCGCTGGCAGTAGAGCTCGGAGAGGTACGGGGCCGTGTCCGGGAGCTGGGTCATGGCGAGCGTGTAGTGGATGTAGGTGGTCTCGCGATTGCCGTCCGAGTCGTGGCTGGTCTCCTCGTAGGTGTAGAGGCAGAGGCTCCCGTCCATGCCGCCCGGCAGGACGCCGTTGAAGCGCTGCTCCGCGTATCGGGAGTCGCCCTTGCGCAGCAGCGGCGTGATCGGCGGCAGGTTCGACCGGCCGTCGATCCGGGAGAGCCCGCGGCCGTTCGCGTAGGCGATGTAGAAGTCCTCGGCCGCGCGCGAGTTGGCGAGCGCCCAGACGATCACGAGCACCACCACGACGACCACGCCGGCGCCGATCGCACCGATCTCGATGCTGCCCTGGGACGCCCCCACGATCAGCGCGACCGCGATCAGCACGGCGGCGCCGATCAGCGTCACGGGGTGGGCGATCAGGTGGCGGAAGTGCGCGCCCTGGGTGTCGTCCGCGTCGTCCGGCACGGGCGCCGGCGGCGGTGGCGAGTGGATGGTCTCGGGCTCCGCGTCGGGCGGCGGCTCGCTCATCGGGCGCACCCTATCTGCAAGCGCGGTTGCATCGGAAGGGGGGAGGCGGGGATGCCCCCGAACCCCGCGATCCCGCATGAGCAGCGGGAAAGACGGGCCGTCGAGACCCGGCTAGCAAGTCCGTCCGACGGATCGGTTCCAATTCCGACCATCGTCGTGTTGCAAAGTGGGACACAGTGGGTTAGCGTGGCCCGCACAGTTGACCCAAGGGCCGGGGTGGTGAGGTTCCTCCCACCTCTCCACTCCGGCCCAGATTTTCCTCAACTCCTCCGTTTTGCCAAATGGCGTTTCGCGGTCAGCACGACCACAACCTCGACTCCAAGGACCGGCTCACGGTCCCAGCCCGCTGGCGCGGGCCGCTGTCAGACGGGATCGTTCTCGTCGCCGGCCTCGACCCCTGCGTCGAGCTCTACACGCCGCAGGGTTATGAAGACTGGACGGGACGCTTCCTCGCCAACCTCAACCGGCTCAGCAGCAAGGGCCGGATGATGTACCGGCGCTTTAACGCCTCCGCCGCGGACGAGTCGCTCGACGCGGCCGGGCGCGTGCGGATCGCCAAGCACCTGATCGACCACGCCGACCTGAGCGGCCCGTGCACGGTCGTCGGCGTGGGTGACCACATCGAGATCTGGAGCTCCGAGCGCTGGGCCGAGCACTCCGACGAGCTCTCCGAACAGGCCCGCGGGCTCGCCGAGGAGCTGGCCGAGGCCTCGACCTGAGCGCGATGGCCACACTGACCTACATGGCGACCGAGCACCTTCCAGTCCTCGCCCCGGAGCTGATCGCGCTCGCCGAGCCCGGCCCCGGGGACGTGGTGGTGGACTGCACGTTCGGGGGCGGCGGCCACGCGCGCCTGGCCGCCGAACGCATCGGACCCACCGGCAAGCTGATCGCGATCGACCGCGACCCGGTCGCCGCCGAGCGCTACGCGTCGCTGGAGGCGGAGCTGCCGAGCGCCTCGAGCTTCGAGCCGGGCGACTACGCCGACGTGCTCGAACGCCTCGAGGCCGAAGGGACCCGCGTGGACGTGGTGATGATGGACCTCGGGATCTCCTCGCTCCAGCTCGACGCCGCGGAGCGCGGCTTCTCCTACTCCTACGACGCGCCGCTCGACATGCGCATGGACCCGGCCCAGGCGCTGAGCGCCCTCGAGATCGTCAACGAGTGGCCGGCGAAGCGGCTGGAGGCGACGATCCGCGAGTTCGGCGAGGAGCGCCACGCGCGCTCGATCGCCGCCGAGATCTCCCGCCGCCGGCCGCTGGCGACGACCGGCGAGCTGGTGGAGGCGGTGCGGGCAGCGGTGCCGCCCGCGTACCGGTTCGGCCGCGGCCACCCCGCCAAGCGCACCTTCCAGGCGATCCGGATCGCCGTCAACTCCGAGCTCGAGTCGCTCGAGCGCGGCCTGGATGCCGCCTGGGGACTGCTGTCCGTGGGCGGCAGGCTGGGCGCGATCTGCTTCCACTCGCTCGAGGACCGCCGGGTGAAGCGCTTCCTTGCCGACCTCGCCCGGGGCTGCGTCTGCCCGCCCGAGCTGCCCGTCTGCGTGTGCGGTCACGAGCCCGAGGCGGAGCTCCTCGCCCGCCGCGCCGTCAAGCCCTCCGAGGAGGAGATGGAGCGCAATCCGCGCTCGCGCTCCGCCCGGCTGCGCGTGGCGCGCAAGCTCGCCGACGCAGGAAGTCGCCGCACAGAGGCCGAAAAGGCGCCGAGATAGACCGATGGCGCCGACGGCCACAGCCACGAGCCCCGCGCCGGCGCGCACCGCGCCCGCGCCGGCTCCCCGCACCCGGACCGCGCCCGCGCGGCGCCCCCGGCCCGCCCGCAGCCGGCGCCGCGGCTCGACGCCGATCACCGGCTTCGTGCCGATCGCCGCCGCCCGCACGGCCGGCGCGGTCGGCGGGATCGCCGACTCGGGAATCTTCGTGTGGCTCACCCGGGGCCGGCTCTGGATCGGGCTGCTCGGCACGCTCCTCGTCGGGATCGTCGGCCTGAACGTGATGTCGCTGAGCTTCAGCGCCTCGTCGAGCAACGCCGGCCAGCAGGCCGATGAGCTGCGACGCCAGAACTCGGCCCTCCGGACGCAGGTCGCGATGCAGCTCTCCAGCGAGCAGGTGCAGGCGGCGGCGCAGAAGCTCGGGCTGGTGTTCGCGCCCGCGGGCTCGATCCGCTACCTGCACACCTCGCCGAACGACGCGCAGAAGGCGGCCGAGCGGCTGCGCAGCGGCGAGTTCGACGCCTCCACCTACGTGCCCCCGCCGGTCACCGAGACCGCGACCGAGACGGTGCCCCCGCCAACCGCGGTCGCGACCGACCCGACGGTGACGGCGACCACGGCGACGGCGACGACTCCCACCGATCCGGCGACGACGCCCACCGACCCCGCCGTGACGGCGACGGCACCGACCGACACCGCGGTCGCGCCGACCGACACCGCCGCGGCGCCCACCGACACCGCGACCACGGCCACGTCCGACGGCGGGGCCGTCGGCGCTCCGTGAACCTGATCGATCGCCGGCTCGGACTGCTCTTCGCAGCGTTCGTCGTCCTCCTCTCACTGATCGTCATTCGCGCCGCCTGGGTTCAGGGCGTCAACGGCGGCTCGCTGAGCGCCGAGGCCACGAGCCAGCAGACCGAGACCGTGGCGGTCCCGGGATCCCGCGGGACGATCTACGACCGCAACGGCAAGGCGCTGGCGGTCTCCGAGGACGCGGCGACCGTGTTCGCGACCCCGTACCAGGTCACCGATCCCAACGCGACCGCGAACAAGCTCGGCAAGATCCTGGACGGCACCTCCCAGGAGGACATCCTGAAGGCGATCGCCGACCGCAGCTCGGGCTTCGCGTACATCGCCCGCAAGGTCGACCTCGCCGAGGCGAAGAAGATCAGCGATCTCAACCTGCCCGGCATCGGCCTGCTGCCGGACAGCCGGCGGATCTACCCGCAGGGCGAGCTCGCGGGCCAGGTGATCGGCACGGTCGGGATCGACAACCAGGGCCTGACCGGGCTCGAGGCGTCGGAGGACCAGACCCTTCACGGCACCGACGGCGAGCGCGAGGTGGTGCGCGACGGGCTCGGCGACGAGCTCGAGCGCAACACGATCCAGGGCGCCCAGACGGGGTCCAACCTCGAGCTGACCCTCGACGCCAGCCTCCAGGCCGAGACCGAGCGCGTGCTGGACGGGATCGGACAGACCTATCACCCCGACGGCGCCACCGCGATCGTCATGGACCCGCGCAACTCCGAGATCCTCGCGATGGCGAACTGGCCCGGCTTCGACCCGTCGAAGCCCGGCGCGCTCGACCCGGATCAGCTCGGCAACATGGCGACGAGCTTCAACTACGAGCCCGGCTCGACGTTCAAGGCCTTCACCGTCGCGGGGGCGCTCCAGCAGGGCCTGGTGACCCCGCACACGACGTTCAACCTGGCGCCGAGCATCCAGGTGGCGGACCGCACGATCGAGGAGTCGCACGAGCGCGGCTACGTGACCTATTCGGTGGCCGACATCCTCAAGTACTCGTCCAACGTCGGAGCGGTGACGATCGGGCTCAAGCTCGGCTCGAAGGACTTCGACCATTGGATCCGCGACTTCGGCTTCGGGGAGCCGACCGGCGTCGACTTCCCGGGCGAGGAGCAGGGGATCGTGATCCCGACCAAGGACTACTCCGGCTCCACGATGGGCAACCTGCCGATCGGCCAGGGCCTCTCGGTGACGCCGATGCAGATCGCCGCCGCGTACTCGGCGATCGCCGACGGCGGCGTGCTGCACACGCCCCGCCTGGTGCTCTCCGAGAACGGGCATCCGGTGTCGGTCGCGCCCGGCAAGCGGGTGGTCAGCCGCGACACGGCGGGCAAGCTCAGCAAGATGCTCGAGGGCGTCCTCTCGCCGGGCGGTACGGCGCAGGAGGTGACGGTCCCCGGCTACACGCTCGCCGGCAAGACCGGGACGGCGCAGAAGGTCGTCGACGGCACCTACTCCGACACCCAGTTCGTCGCCTCGTTCGTCGGCTTCGCGCCCGCGCAGGACCCGCGACTGCTGGTGGCGGTCGTCGTCGACAACCCGAAGGGCGACATCTACGGCGGCACGGTCGCCGCGCCCGCCTTCGGCGAGATCGCCAAGTTCGCGCTGCCCTACCTCGGCATCCCGCCGGAGTAGCGAACGCTCAGGCCGCGAACGGGTCGTACGTGCCGAACGACCACAGGTTGCCCTCGAGATCCCGGACGCTGAACTCGCGCGAGCCGTAGTCCATGTCCTCGAGCGCGCGCACGACCTCCGCTCCCGCGGCGACCGCGCGGCCGTGCAGCTCGTCGGGGTTCGGCACAACGACGTAGAGGCTGACCGTCGAGCGCAGCGGCTCCGGTGCCTCGCCGCCCATCCAGCCGTCCTCGCGTGCCTCGCCGAGCATCACCAGGTTGTCGCCCAGGCACAGCTCCGCGTGCTGGACCGAGCCGTCGTCCGCGCGGTGCACCGACTTGGCCTCGAAGCCGAACGCGCTGTCGAGCCAGTTGATGGCCGCGTTCGCGTCGCGGTAGCGGAGGGCGGGGAAGATGGTCTGGCGCTGGTCGTCGCTCATCGGAGGTCCTTCCGTCGGGTGGTCGCGAGCACCCTAGGAGGCGGCGGCCTCGCCGTCTTGAAGGAAATTGACCCCGGCCGTGTAGGCATTCGGCGTCGTGCCCGCGAACTCACGGAAGTCGCGGTTGAGGTGCGCCTGGTCGCTGTAGCCGTGCTCGTAGGCGAGATCGGCGAGCGCCGCGCCCTCCGCGAGGCCGCCGAGCAGGGCGCGGAAGCGGATCACCCTCGCGGCCGTCTTCGGCGCCAGGCCGACCTGGCGCCTGAAGCTCGCGATCAGGTGCCGGTGGCTCCAGCCGACCTCGCGCGCCAGCTCCCCGATCCTGGTCGCTCCGCGGCTGTGGACGAGCCGGTGCCAGGACCAGGCCACCTCCGGCGATGGACGCGTCGGGTCGGCCGCCCGCTCGGCCAGCAGGCGGTCGGCGAGGTCGAGGCGCGCAGCCCAGTCGCCGGTTGCGGCGAGCCCGTCCAGCAGCCGGTCGACCGGCGCGCGGCCGAGCAGCTCGGCGAGGTCGACGACGCGGCCGCTGAGCTCGCTCATCGGCACGCCGAGCAGCTCGTAGGCGCCGAGCGGGTTGAGCTTGAGGTCGACGCTGGCCCCGCAGGCACCGAGCTCGACCACCGACCAGGTCTCGCTGAGCCCGGCGACGAAGGCGCGCGGCAGGCCGGCGTAGGGGTCCGCGCAGCTCAGGATCACGCTCACCGACGTCGACGGCACATCGACCCAGGCGAGCGGCGTCGAGCCGTGGTCGGCGAAACCCACCGGATCGCGGTCCAGCAGGCCGCGCAGCGGCGCCGGGGCGGGGCGTGTGGCCCGGGTCCAGCCTCCGTGCTCGTGCTCGGCGGTGTCGATCGCGATCGCGCGCACCGGCACGGATCGTACGCCGCCCGCGAATCCGCGCACCGGATTCCTAGACTGGGGGTGATGGAGCTTCGGGAGTTGCTCGCCGGCGGCGACGTGATCGAGGTCGCCGGCGACGCGGGGGTCGAGATCTCGGGCCTCGCCTATGACAGCCGCAGGGTGGGGCCGGACTACCTCTTCTTCAGCATCCCCGGCCACACCGCCGACGGGCACGGCTTCGCGCCGCTGGCGGTCCAGGCGGGGGCGAGCGCCGTGGTCGTCGAGCGCCGCCTCGACCTGGAGCCGTACGTGGTCCAGGCCGTGGTCGGCGACGCCCGCGCGGCGATGGCGCACGCCGCGGTGCGCTTCTACGGCGACCCGACGTCCGAGCTGCGGGTTGCGGGCATCACGGGCACGAACGGCAAGACCACGACGGCCTTCCTGCTCCGCCACATCCTCGAGCGCTGCGGCGTCCAGTCGGGCCTGCTGGGCACGGTCAAGCGCGTCGTGGGCGGGGCGGAGGAGCCGGTCGAGCGGACGACGCCCGAGGCGGTCGACCTGCAGGCGACCTTCCGGCGCATGGTCGACACCGGCGACCGCGCCTGCGCGATGGAGGTCTCGTCGCACGCCCTCGCGCTGCACCGCGCCGACGGGGTCCGGTTCGCCGTCGCCGCCTTCACCAACCTCACCCAGGACCACCTCGACTTTCACGCCGACATGGAGGACTACTTCCTCGCGAAGCGGAGCCTGTTCGCAGGCGACCGCGCCGAGCGCGCGGTGATCAACGCCGACGATCCCTATGGCGACCGGCTCGCCGCCGAGTTCGAGGCGACGACGTTCTCGGCGGCCGGCGACGAACGGGCGGACCTGCGCGCCCTCGAGCTCTCCTTCGACGCGTCCGGCTCGCGCTTTCGCTGCGTCGGCCCGGACGGCGAGGCCCGGGTGGCGCTGCCGCTGCCGGGGCGGTTCAACGTCGAGAACGCCCTGTGCGCGATCGGCTGCGCCGGGGCGATGGGGGTCGAGCTCGCCGACGCCGCCGCTGCGCTCGCGGACGCCGCCCGCGTCCCCGGCCGCTTCGAGCCCGTCGACGCCGGACAGCCGTTCGCGGTCCTGGTCGACTACGCCCACACGCCCGACTCGCTCGAGAACGTCCTCGTCTCCGCCCGGCAGGTGACGCCCACCGACGGCCGGCTGATCTGCGTCTTTGGCTGCGGCGGCGACCGCGACCGGGACAAGCGCCCGCTGATGGGCGAGATCGCGACGCGGCTGGCCGACGTCGCGGTGGTCACCTCGGACAACCCGCGGTCGGAGGACCCGGGGGCGATCATCGACGAGATCCGCGCCGGGATCGAGCCGGGCGCCCGCGCCGAGGTCAGCGTCGAGGCCGACCGGCGCGCCGCGATCGCGATCGCCCTCGCCGCCGCGGCGCCGGGCGACACGGTGGTGATCGCCGGCAAGGGCCACGAGCAGGGCCAGGAGTTCGAGCGCGGGCGCAAGGTCCCCTTCGACGACCGGGAGGTCGCCGGGGAGGAGCTGCGGGCGCTGGCGGCTTCCGCGGCGCGCGCGTGATCGAGCTCGCGGCCGAGCGGATCGCCGCCGAGACCGGGGCGGAAATCGTCGGCGAGGGTGGCCCGGGGCGGCCTGAGCGGGCGGCAATCGACTCGCGGGCGCTCGAGCCCGGCGACCTCTTCTTCGGCCTGCGCGGCGAGCGCGCCGACGGGGGCGAGCACGCCGCGGCGGCGCTCGCGGCGGGCGCGTGGGGCGCGGTCGTCGACCCGGAGCGAGCGGGGCAGATCGCCGGCGCCGCGCCGGGATGGGTGTTCGCGGCCGCGGACCCGCTGGCGGCGCTGCAGTCGCTGGCCCGAGCCTGGCGCCGCGAGCTCGGGTGTCCCCTGGTGGGGATCACGGGCTCGACCGGGAAGACCTCGGTCAAGGACATCACCCGGGCGCTGGTGCCCGGGCGCGTGCACGCGAGCCCGGAGAACTTCAACACGGAGGTCGGCCTGCCCCTCGCGCTCCTCGCCGCGCCGGTCGAGACCGAGGTCCTCGTGTGCGAGATGGCCATGCGCGGGCTCGGGCAGATCGCTGAGCTCTGCGAGATCGCCGAGCCGGACGTCGCGGCGATTACGAACGTCGGCCCCGTGCACCTCGAGCTCCTCGGGACGCTCGAGGCGATCGCCGAGGCCAAGGCCGAGATCCTGGCCGGGCTGCGGCCCGGCGGCCGGCCGGTCGTGCCGGCTGAGGCGGAGGCGCTCGAGCCGCACCTCTCCCCGGGTCTCGAGACGGTCACGTTCGGCCCCGGCGGCGACGTCTTCGCCCGTGAGTCGCAGCGCACAGGCTCCGGGATGCGGGCGACGATCGTCACGCCGGCCGGCGAGGCGGAGTTCGAGTTCGGCTTCGACGAGGCGCACAACCTCGCAAACGCGGTCTGCGCGGTGGCGATCGGCGTGGCGCTTGAGGCGGACGTCGGCGAGATGGCGCGTCGGACGGCGCGCATATCCTTCTCGCGGCTGCGGGGCGAGCGGCTCGCGCTCCCCGGAGGCTCCGTGCTGATCAACGACTGCTACAACGCCAACCCGATCTCGATGCAGGCGGCGCTCGACAACCTCGCCTCGCTCGACGTCGGCGGCCGCCGCATCGCTGTGCTCGGCGGGATGGGCGAGCTCGGCCCCGACGCCGCGGAGTACCACCGCGAGGCGGGCGCGCACGCTCGAGGGCTGGGGATCGGCCCGATCGTCGGGGTGGGCGAACTGGCGCGCGACTACGCGGCGGACGAGTGGGCGCCCGACCCCGTTACGGCGGCCGAGGTCGTGGCCGGGATGCTCGGCGAGGGCGATGCGGTCCTGGTCAAGGGCTCGCGCTCGGTCGGGCTCGAGGCGTTTGCCGACGCGGTCCTGGCGGCCGCCGGCGGGCCGGACGGGGCCTGATGGTGCCGGTCGCCGACCTCGGGAACGTCGTCACCGGTGCGATCGACCGCGGCGAGGTGCTGATCGCGGGGATGGCGGCGATGCTGATCACGATCTTCCTCGGCCCGAAGTTCATCCAGTGGCTGCGGGTGCGGGAGTTCGGCCAGCAGATCCGCGAGGAGGGCCCGCAGGAGCACCACGCAAAGGCGGGCACGCCGACGATGGGCGGCCTGATCCTGTTCCTCGCGATCGCGGTCCCCTACCTGGTCCTCTCCAAGCGCGACACGGCGAGCCTCGCGGTCTTCGGCGTTGCCGTGGGCTGCGCGGCCCTCGGCTTCGCCGACGACTTCATCAAGATCTCCAAGCGCCGCTCGCTGGGGCTCTCGGCGCGCTACAAGCTGCTCGGCCAGATCGCCCTGGCGCTGGCGCTCTGGTGGGTGGCGTACGAGCACCTCGGGTTCGACCCCGTGCTCGAGTCGCGGATCTTCGACGCGCACATCTACATCGGCCCGGTGCTCTACCTGCTGCTGGTGTTCCTGGTGATCGCCGGCTCGTCGAACGCGGTCAACCTCACCGACGGGCTCGACGGGCTCGCCGCGGGCTCGTGCGCGATCGTCCTGCTCGCCTACATGGCGATCACGATCACGATCGGCCAGGCCGACCTCGCCCTGCTCGCCGGTTGCTTCGTCGGCGCGTCGATCGGCTTCCTCTGGTTCAACGCGTTCCCGGCGTCGATCTTCATGGGCGACACGGGCTCGCTCGGCTTAGGCGGCGCGATCGGCGCCTTCGCGGTGATGACGCAGACCGAGCTGCTGCTGATCATCCTCGGGGGGATCTTCGTGATCGAGGCGCTCTCGGTCGCGGTTCAGGTCATCAGCTTCAAGATGTTCCGCCGGCGGGTGCTCCTGATGGCTCCCGTCCACCACCACTTCGAGCTCCTCGCGTGGTCGGAGACGAAGATCATGCTGCGCTTCTGGATCGTCGCGGCGGTCTGCTCCGGAATCGGCTACGTCCTCTACCAGAACTCGATCGGCAGCTAGCTTTCCCACTCGGACTTGGTGAAGACCGTGGGGACGGTCATCAGCAGGATCTTCATGTCCAGCCACAGGGACCAGTTCTGGATGTAGTAGTTGTCGAGCTCGGCGCGGTCGGCGAGCGAGGTCCCGGGGCCCATGCCGTTGACCTGCGCCCAGCCGGTGATCCCCGACTTGACCCGGTGGCGCTCGTCGTAGCGGCGCACGCGCTCCGCGAAGCGGCCGACCAGCTCGGGCCGTTCCGGCCGCGGCCCCACCAGGCTCATGTCGCCGCGCAGGACGTTGAACAGCTGCGGGGTCTCGTCCAGCGACCACTTCCGGATGAAGCGCCCCACCGGTGTGCGGCGGTCCTCGCCCTCGACGCCGCCCGGCGCCTCGTCCCCCGTGAGCTGCGGCAGATCCGAACCCGGCGCCGCCGGGCGCATCGAACGAAACTTGAGCACGTCGAAGACCTTGCCGTCGCGCCCGACCCGCCGCTGGCGGAACAGCACCGCCCCCGGGGAGGAGAGCTTGACGGCCAGCGCGGTGATGCCGATCACCGGCGACAGCACGAGCAGGCCCACCGCGGCGACCGTGCGGTCGAACCCGTGCTTGATCGCGAACTCCCAGCCCATCGGGTCGACCTGGCGCAGCTCGAACACGGGGATGCCGCCGACGTGCTCCAAGACCATGCGGTTGGTGGTGTCGTCGAACAGGCGGGGGACCACCGCCATCGTCATCCCTCGGTCGCGGCAGCGCTGCAGGAGCCGGCGGAGCGTCTGGTAGGGCTCGACCTCGTAGGCGAAGATCGCATGCTCGGCGCCGGTCTCGTCGACGATCGCGTCGAACTCTCCCGTCGTCCCCAGTACCGGCAGGCGCCGCAGCTCGGCCTCCGCGGGCGTGACCGGGACGTCGTCCACGAAGCCGACCGGGATCAGCCCCAGCGTGGGCAGTTCGCGCAGATGCCGTTCCAGCGTCGCCCCGACGGCGCCGGCGCCGACGATCAACGTCCGCCGGCCGCACAGCCGGCGGCGGCGCGAGCTGCGCCGGGCCGTGGCCCAGATCATCCGCCAGACGAGCAGGAGCGCGGTCGCGAACGCGAACTGGATCACGATCAGCCCGCTCTCGGTTGCGGTCGGGTGCGTGAGCTGCACCAGCGCCGCCACCAGCAGGGCCGCGGCCGCGGTCGAGCCGATCACCGCCGCGGCGATGTCCAGGCGGCTGATCTGCGCATGCGGGTCGTACTGGTGGCGGGTCGCGAGCATCAGCACCGCGAGCGGGCTGATCAGCAGCACCGGCAGGTAGGAGTCGGCGGGGTTGATCGCGTCGGCCACCAGGAGCACGATCGCGAGCAGGATCGCATCGACGCTGAGCGTGATGAGCTGATATCCCGGGCCCTCGAAGGCCCAGTTCGCGAGCTCCGAGCGCCCCGGCAGCGCGCGGTACGGCGGCGCGACGAGTTCGCCGCCGGCGCCCGGCTGGTCGGTCGCGAAGCGCTCGGTCCGACGCTCTCCGCTCTCCATCCGAGTGACTCTGTCAGATCGATCCGGGACCACTGGGCCTAGCGCCCGCGCCGGCGGCGACGCTTGGATCGCTGCGGAGGCGGCTCGACCAGCTCGCGCTCGCGCGCGATGAACTCGGCCACGGACTTGCGCAGGCGGCCGCGGCCGAGCATCAGCGCCCACAGCACCCAGAGCGGCCCGGAGATCGAGATCGTGTGGGTGATCTGGGCGCCGGCGTCGCCGGGCTGGAGCCGGTGCTCGTGCAGGATCCGGGCGCCGGGGAAGTGCCACTCCGTCACGAGGAGTCGCCCCGCCTCGAGCTCCGCCACCCGCTGCAGCTGGGTGCCGCCCTTCTTCATCTTCACCGGCACCGTCGCACCCACCTCGAGCTCGCCTTTGGCTGTCGCCGTGACGATCCGCTCGTCCCACTCCGGCCACTTGGCCGGGTCTGACCACAGCCCCCACACGGCCTCGATGGGCGCCCGCGTGCTCTCGCTGTCGGTGGCCTCGAACAGGGCGGCCCGCTAGGTCGGCAGGGGGGAGCCGGCGAAGGCGAAGAACCAGATCAGCATCGCGATCGAGGCGACCACGGCGGTGCCGACGAACACGGCCTCCACCGGGGTCAGCTTGCTGGACCCGGGCCGGTAGGGCTCGTCGCGCATGCTCCGGTTCCAGGGGTAGCGGGTCGGACCGCGGTCGTCGTCGGACGTGTTGCGGCCCTGAATCGCCGCGGCGATCATCAGGATCACGATGTAGCTGACGAGGATGCCGACGACCAGGATCGCGGCGGTGCTGCCCTCGACGTTCTGGGCCCCGCGCTCAGCCTGAATCAGGGACCCGACCCAGATCCAGAAGAGCGGGACCCCGGCGCCGATCACGACCGCGGCGACGATCTCGAGGACGAGGCGGCCGGTGACCCCGCCGGCGCGCTTCAGCCTTGACTCGGGGTCCTCGGCCATGGGGGGAAGGTAGCGGGGTTCAGGGGGGCGAAACTAGCCGGTATGCCCGCCGCAAAGCCACGTCCACCGGTACCGCCTGGCCCATATCTGGTGGTCGGACTGGCGCGGTCGGGCCAGGCGGCGGCCCGCGTGCTCGCCGCGCGGGGCGAGCGGGTCATCGGAATCGACTCGGCCTCGCCGCCGGGCGCGGCAGGGCTCGAGGGGTCCGGCGTCGAAGTCATCCTGGATGGTGGCGGAGTGGAGCGGCTCCAGGACGTGCGCTGCGTGGTCAAGAGCCCCGGGGTGCCCGGCGACGCGCCCGCGATCGCCACGGCCCGCGAGCGGGGCCTGGCGGTGATCGGCGAGCTCGAGCTCTCCTGGCGGCTGCTCCCAAACCGCTTCTGCGCGGTCACCGGCACCAACGGCAAGACGACCGTCGCGGAACTGCTCGGGCACATCTGGCGCACCGCGGATGAGCCGGTCGCGGTGGCCGGGAACGTCGGCACGCCGCTGGCGTCGCTCGTCGGCGAGCTGGCGCCGGAGGCGACGGTGGTCTGCGAGGCGTCGAGCTTCCAGCTCGAGGACACGCAGGCCTTCGCCCCCGAGTGCGGGACGCTCCTCAACCTCGCCGCCGATCACCTCGACCGACACCGCACGCTCGAGGAGTACCGGGCGGCGAAGCTACGGATGTTCGCCAACCAGGTCGACGCCGACGTCTGCGTCTACAACGGCGCCGACCCGCTGCTCGCCGGTGTCGAGCTTGGCGGCCGGGGCCGCAAGGTCGACTTCAGCCCCCGCGTCGGCGAGCACGAGTTCTCGCTGCCCGGCCCGCACAACGCCGAGAACGCCGCCGCGGCCGCCGTCGCCGCCGAGGCGATGGGGATCGGCGAGGAGCCGATCGCGCGGGCGCTGGCGAGCTTCCGCGGCGTCCCGCACCGGCTCGAGCGGGTCGCCGAGATCGGCGGCGTCCTGTACGTGAACGACTCCAAGGCGACCAACGTCGCCGCCGCGATCGCGGCGCTGCGGTCCTTCGACGGCGGCGTGCGCGCCATCCTCGGCGGCTCGCTCAAGGGCGGCGGCTTCGCCGAGCTCGCCCCCGCGGTCGCCGAGCGCTGCGTCGCCTGCTATCTGATCGGGGAGGCCGCCGAGCGGCTCGAGCGCGACCTCGAGCCCGCCTGGGCGGCCGGCGTGGAGCACCGTCGCTGCGATGGGCTCGCCGAGGCCGTCCGCGCCGCGGCCGCCGCCGCCGAGGACGGCGAGGTTGTCCTGCTGGCGCCCGCGTGCGCGAGCTTCGACAGCTACCGGGACTTCGTCGAGCGCGGCGAGCACTTCCGGGAGCTGGTCGAGGAGCTTCGATGAAGAAGTCCGGCAAGGCCTCGCCCCCGATCGAGTACTCGCTCCTGCTGACCGCCACCCTGTGCCTGCTCGCCTTCGGCGTCGTGATGGTGTTCAGCGCCAGCTCGACGACCTCGCTGCTCGGCAACTCCGGCGACGGCGCCTACTACCTCAAGCGCACGGTCCTCTTCGGCGCCGTGGGGCTGGTCGTGCTCCGCGTGCTCTCGGTCTCCGGGCTCGCGGTCGTGCGCCGGATGACGCCGCTGATCCTCGGGATCGCCCTGATCGCCTGCCTCGCGGTCCTGATGCCCGGCATCGGCGTCGAGGTCAACGGCGCACGCCGCTGGATCGGAGCGGGCTTCCTGCAGATCCAGCCCTCCGAGGTGCTCAAGGTCGCGCTGGTGCTCTACGGCGCCGCGGTGCTCACCGAGCGGCCGAAGATGGTGCGCGGCCTGCGGACGATGGTCCCGTACATCGGCGTCGTCGGGATCGCCTGTCTGATCGTCGTCGCCGAGCCCGACCTGGGCACCGCGATGGTCGCGTGTTTCGCGGCCGCGGCGATCCTGATCGCGGGCGGGGCCCGGATGCGCGACCTCGGCCTGCTCGCGGCCGGGCTGGGCGTGGTGGTCCTGCTCGCCGTGCTGATCGAGCCCTACCGGATGGAGCGGCTCACCGGCTTCCTCCATCCCAGCGCGGACCCGAGCGGGGCCGGCTTCCAGGCGATCCAATCGCAGATCGCGCTCGGCTCCGGGGGGATCTTCGGCGTCGGGCTGGGGGAGAGCCTGCAGAAGGCCTTCTACCTGCCCGAGGCCCACACCGACATGATCGCGGCGGTGATCGGCGAGGAGCTCGGGCTGCTGGGGATCGGCGCCCTGGTGTCGCTCTACGGGATGTTCGGCTACGCCGGTCTGCGGATCGCCCAGCGCGCCCGCGACCGCTACGGCAAGCTGCTCGCCGCTGGGCTCACGTCGCTGGTGCTCGTCCAGGCGGTGATCAACCTGTGCGCCGTGCTCGGGCTCGCGCCGCTCACCGGCGTGCCCCTGCCGTTCGTCTCCTACGGGAACTCGAGCATGCTCGTGATGCTGGCCGCCGTCGGGCTGTTGCTGAACATCGCCCGGGGCGGCAGCGTCGGGTCGGCCGCCAAGCCGTCGAGCCGCGATGGGACACTGCGCGTCGTCGGCGGCGGCAGCGGTGACCCCGAGCCCCGCGCCGCACCGGCGAGGAGCGCAACCAGCGGTGCCAAGAGTCGTCATAGCAGCGGGCGGAACGGCGGGGCACGTGGTGCCCGCGCTGGCCGTCGCCGACGCGCTTCGAGCTCGGGGCGCTGAGGTCTCGTTCCTCGGCGCCGCCGGGCGCGCCGAGGCCGAGGCGGTTCCCGCGGCCGGCTATGAGATCGACCTGCTGCGTCTGCGAGGGCTCTCGCGGACCAATCCCGTCCAGGCCGCTGACGCCTTGCGCCTGGCGGCCCGGGCCGTGCCCGCCGTGCGCGGACTGCTGCGCGCGCGGCGCGCCGAGGCGGTCCTGGGTGGCGGCGGCTACGTAGCCGCGCCCGCTGGCCTCGCGGCGGTCTCGCTCGGCCTGCCGCTGGTGCTGACCGAGGCCGACCGCCATCTCGGGCTCACCAACCGGGTGCTCGCGCGCCGCGCCCGGCGGGTGTGCCTGGCCTTCCCGATCGAGGGCCGCAGCGGGCCCCGATATCTGGTCACAGGGCGCCCGATCCCGGCGGCCGTCGGGCACGCCGACCGTGACGCGGCCCGGGAGCGGTTCGGGATCGCCGCCGATGACCGGTGCCTGCTCGTCTTCGGGGGCAGCCAGGGCGCCCGGTCCATCAACACCTGCGCGCTCGAGACGTTCACCGGTCCCGGCGCGGGCGATCGAGACTTCCACGTCCTCCACATCACCGGCAGCCGCGACCACGCAGAGGCCGAGGCCGCGCTGGGGGCCGCCGAGCACCCCGAGCGCTACACGCTGCTGCGCTACGAGCCCGGGCTGGCCGACGCGCTCGCGGCCTCCGACCTGGTGCTGGCGCGGGCCGGGGGCTCGATCTTCGAGATCGCGGCGGCCGGGCGGCCGGCGATCCTCGTCCCGTACCCCCACGCGGCGGCGCGCCACCAGCACGCCAACGCCGAGTGGATGGTCGCCGGCGGGGCGGCGGTGGCGCTGGAGGACGCCGAACTCGAGCCCGCCCGGCTGCGCGCGCTCGCCGCCGGCGTGCTCGGCGATCCGGACCGGCTCGCGCGCATGGGCGCCGCCTCCGCGCGTCTCGCCCGCCCGGATGCCGCCGACCGCGTGGCCGACGAGCTGATCGCGGCGATCCGCGAAGCTTCCAGCTGAGATGGCCGAGCCCGACTGGAGCGACCGGGAGCTGCACTTCATCGCCATCGGGGGCGCCGGGATGAGCGGGCTGGCCCTCGTCTGCCGCGAGCTCGGCGCCCGGGTCACCGGCAGCGATCGCGCCGAGAGCTCCTATCTGCGCCGCCTCCGCGACGCCGGGCTCGAGCCGCGCATCGGCCACGACGCCGACGCCGTCCCGCCGGGCGCCGACGTCGTGGTCTCGAGCGCCATCGGCGACGAGAACCCGGAGCTCGCCCGGGCGCGCGAGCGCAGCCAGCGGGTGATCCACCGCGGCGAGCTGCTCGCCGAGCTGTGCGCGCTGCGCCGCCTGATCGCCGTCTCGGGCACGCACGGCAAGACGACCACGGCGGGCATGCTCGTGCACGCGTTGCGGGCGATCGGCGCCGACCCCGCCTTCTTCCTCGGGGGCGAGCTCCCCGGCGCCGGGCCCGGCGACGCGCCCGCGAACGCCGGCTGGGGCGGCGGCGAGTGGGCGGTCGCCGAGGCCGACGAGTCCGACGGCAGCTTCCTGGAGCTCGCGCCCGAGGTCGCGGTGGTCACGAACGTCGAGCTCGACCACCACTCGCGCTGGGGCTCGCGGGCCGAGCTGCTGCAGGCCTTTGCGAGCTTCGCCTCGAGCGCGGCCGGGCTGGCGCTGGGCGCGGATCCCGAGCTCGACCCGATCGCCGCCGGGGGTGCCCGGGCGGTGCGCTTCGACGCCGGCGGCCCCGGGCCGGCCGAGCTCGCGCTGCGGGTGCCCGGCCGCCACAACGTGCTGAACGCGCGCGCCGCGCTGGCCGCGCTCGAGCTCGCCGGCTTCGAGCTCGACCCGGTCGCAGCGGCGCTCGCCGGCTTCCCGGGCATGGTCCGTCGCCAGCAGCGCAAGGGCACTCGCGCCGGGGCCGAGGTCTACGACGACTACGCCCACCACCCGACGGAAGTCGCCGCGACGCTGGAGGCGATGCGCGAGCTCGCCCCCCGGCGCCTGATAGCCGTCTTCCAGCCGCACCTGTACTCGCGGACGAAGGCGCTCGCCGAGCGGTTCGGCGCGGCGCTGGCGGCGGCCGACGAGGTGGGCGTGCTCGACGTCTACCCGGCGCGCGAGCAGCCGGTGGGCGAGCTCGCCGGGGTCAGCGGCCTCGCGGTCGCGCGGGCGGCCGCCGACCACGCCGGGGGCCGCCCAGTGCTCTGGCTCGGCGACATCGCGACCGCCGAGCGCGTGCTCGCCCCGCGGCTCGGCGAGGGCGACCTGCTGGTGACGATCGGCGCCGGCGACGTGTTCCAGCTCGCCGACGCGCTGGTGGACGGCCCGTGAACCCCCCGGAGGGAATCGAGCGCGATTACCCGCTCGCGCGGCTGACCACGGTGCGGGCCGGGGGGGAGGCGGAGCTCTTCGCCCGGCCGGAGTCCGAGGACCGGCTCGTCGAGTTGCTCCGCTGGGCGGAGTCCGAGGGGTTGGCCGTCGAGGTGGTCGGGTCGGGCTCCAACCTGCTCGTCGCCGACGACGGGGTCCGTGGCCTCGTGCTCAAGCTGGGCGGGGAGCTGACCGCGATCGAGCGCGACGGCGAGCGAGTGGTGTGCGGCGGCGGGGTGCGCCTGCCGTCGGCCGCCGCCAAGGTCGCCGCCTGGGGCCTCGGCGGGCTCGAGTTCGGGATCAACATCCCGGGTACGGTCGGCGGCGCCGTCCGCATGAACGCGAACGCCTATGGGGGCCAGCTCGCGAAGGTGCTCGAATGGGTCGACGTCTGCACCGCCGGCGGTGTCGGAAAGCGGGCGCCGGACGAGCTCGGGTTCTCCTACCGCCACTCGGCGCTGGTCGCGGGCGAGGTCGTCTCGCGCGCGGCGTTCGCGCTCTCCCCGGCCGACCCGACAGCGGTGAAGGCGATCCTCGCCGAGATGCGGGCGAAGCGCCGCGAGGCGCAGCCGTCGGGGATCAAGACCTTCGGCTCGACGTTCAAGAACCCGGATCCGCAGGCCCCGGGCGTCGACGGCCGGACGGCCGGTCAGCTCCTGGCCGCGGCCGGCTGTGGCGGGCTCGCGGTTGGGGGTGCCCGCTTCTCGCCCAAGCACGCGAACTTCGTGGAGAACACGGGCTCGGCGAGCACGGCTGACGTGCTCGCGGTGATGGCCGCCGGGCGCCGGCAGGTCCACGAGCGCTTCGGGGTCGAGCTCGTCCCGGAGGTTCAGGTGCTCGGGGACGTGTCCTGGCCCGCGGACTGGGAGCTCGATCGGGGCGGCTGAGCGGCAGGAGGTCGCCCGCGCGCCGGGAAATCCCCTACTGATGAGCCGCTCCCGGGCCTCGACCGACGCCGGCAAGCGCCGCACCTCGGCGCGCACGGGCCGGCCGGCCGGCCGGCCCCGCGCCAGGGCCGCCGCCGCCGCCCGCCGGGCGAGCGCCGAGGCCCCCGCGCCGAAGCGCGCCCGGCCGCGCACGCCGCCGAAGCGGCGCCCGCGTCCGGCGAGCGCGACGAGGCGCCCGCGCTCCAGGCAGCCGCGGCGGAAGCTGCGCCTGCGGCGACCCCGGCCGATCCGCGCCCTGCGTAGGGCGCGAGCGAAGGGCAGCAGCACGTCGTGGCGTTACCGCCTCGGCGTGGTCGCGATCGTGGCCCTGACCCTGGGGGCCGGCTACATGTTCTGGCTACGGGACTCATCGTTGGTGGCGGTCGACAACGTCGACGTCGTCGGCGTCACGAGCGGGGACCGCGACCGGATCGTAACCGCGCTCACCCACGCCGCCGAGCAGCAGACAACGCTCCACGCCGACGCGGGGGCGATTCAGGCCGCGGCGCGGCCGTTCCCGACCGTCGCCGCGGTCAGCGTCGACGCGAACTTCCCCCACGGCATGCGGATCGAGGTCACCGAGCGTCCCCCGGCGCTGCTGGTGAGCGCGGGCGGGCAGCAAGTCCCGGCCGCGGCCGACGGCACCCTGCTCCAGGGCGTCGAGGTCGCCGAGGATGAGCACCTGCCGGTGCTCGAGGTGAGCAAGGTCCCGGCGGGCGGCAGGCTCGACGGCGACCCCCTCGACCAGGCGCTCGTGCTCGGCGCCGCCCCAGGCCCGCTCCGGCCGCTGATCGAGAAGGTCGACTCGAACGACGACTACGGGATCGTGGTGACGCTCCGCGGCGGGATCCCGGTGCGCTTCGGCAACGAGGCGGAGGCGACCGAGAAGTGGGCCGCCGCCGCGGCGGTGCTGGCCGACCCGAAGCTCGACGGGCTCACGTACGTCGACGTGCGCGTCCCCGAGCGCTCGGCGGCAGGCGGCGCCTCGCCGTCGCCCGACGCTATCGACTCTCAACCGTAGGTCGAGTCTTTAGGATGTATGTCAACTCTCGATCTGGGATCGAGGGTTTGCCCGTGCATGATTCCATGCCGCCCCGGGCGGTCCCGATTGACACCTGTGTCACGATGACGTACCGTCGCGCTGACGTCTAGGCTGCTAGTAGCGTAAAACGCTCAAGCATGCCTTGAGTCTCGGACGGAACCAAAACAGGGTCAAACTGAGGACGGGAGAAATGGTCGAGTCGTCCTATCTCGCGGTGATCAAGGTCGTCGGAGCCGGCGGCGGAGGCACGAATGCGGTCAGCCGCATGGTCGACGCCGGGCTCAAGGGCGTTGAGTTCATCGCGATCAACACCGACGTCCAGGCGCTGCAGTCCTGCGAGGCCGACATCAAGCTCGCCGCGGGACACAACCTCACGCACGGTCTTGGCGCCGGCGCGAACCCCGACGTCGGCGCCGGAGCTGCTGCCGAGTCGCGCGACGACATCAAGGAGGCGCTGAAGGGCGCCGACATGGTCTTCGTCACCGCCGGCGAGGGCGGTGGCACGGGCACAGGGGCCGCCCCGGTGATCGCCGAGATCGCCAAGGAGGAGATCGGCGCGCTCACGGTCGGCGTGGTCACGAAGCCGTTCGAGTTCGAGGGCAACCGGCGCATGCAGCAGGCGCTCGACGGGATCGACAAGCTGCGGGCGAAGGTCGACACGCTGATCATCGTCCCGAACCAGAAGCTGCTCGAGGTCGTCGAGCGCCGGACCTCCGTCCAGGAGGCGTTCCGGATGGCCGACGACATCCTGCGCCAGGGCGTTCAGGGGATCACCGACCTGATCACCACCCCCGGCCAGATCAACCTCGACTTCGCCGACGTGCGCACGGTCATGGCCGACGCCGGCTCGGCGATGATGGGCGTCGGCGCTGCCGCGGGCGAGAACCGGGCCCAGGAGGCGGCGAAGATGGCGGTCAACTCACCGCTCATGGAGGAGTCCATCGAGGGCGCCACCGGAATGCTGCTCAACTTCACCGGCTCCGACGACCTCAACCTGTTCGAGGTCAACGAGGCCGCGGACATCGTCGTCTCGACCGCCGACAAGGGCGCCAACATCATCTTCGGCACCGTGATCGACCCGGCGATGGGCGACGAGGTGCGGGTCACCGTGATCGCCACGGGGTTCGAGGGCCGCGAGACGCTGGCGCGCAAGCCGATGCAGGTTCGCGAGCGCAGTCGCCGCCGCCAGGTCGGCGCGCTCGCCGACCGCGAGCGGCGCGAGCTCCAGGTCTCCGACGACGACATCGACGTCCCGCCCTTCCTGCGCGGCTGAGCCCCCGCCCAACTGCGCCCTCACGGGGCGAGGCCGAATAGGGTTCGCCGACGCGGGCGGGGGGAGGCGCGGCTTCGGGCTGCCTCAACCGGTGCCCGAAACCGACAGGAGGGAGCTCCGAGAATGACTCGTGCGCGTGGTGCAGGGACGACGGCGGCCATGGTTGTCGCCGCGGTAGCGCTGATCTTCGCGGTCGCCGGTACGGCGATCGCCGGACCCGGCTCGATCTCGAACAAGATCAGCAAATCCAAGGTGAAGAAGATCGCCAAGAAGCAGATCAACAAGGCGGCGCCGGGCCTCTCGGTGGCCCACGCCGAGACCGCGGGCTCGGCCGACTTGGCGACGGACGCCGACGCGGTCAACGGCCAGAGGATCGTGAAGGTCCTCGCCAAGATCCCGGTCGGCTCTGACGACGCGACGATCGCGACGTTCGCCGGGTTCACGATCTCGGCGTCGTGCACCGCCGGCGGCGACCTCGAGCGCCTGCTCATCCTGCCGCCCGACAGCCCGGGCACCAACCTCTCGGCGAGCGGGAACGGGGACGCAGGTCCGGTGTTCAGCTACGGCGGGGGCAGCGGGATCCGGCTCGACTCAGACGGGACCAACAACAACCAGCGCGGGAACTCGTCGTTCGCGGTCTCGCGGTCCGACGGCCCCGTGATGACGGGCGTGCTCAGCTACGACAACGACCCGGCGTTCGAGATCGGGAGCGGCTGCGCCGTGTACGGGGAGCTGACCGAGTCCGGCTGAGAGGACGTTTGGCGGCGATAGCCTGAGCGCGGTGGAAGCCGCTGCGCTCAGGCACACGCCGCTGGACGACCGCCACCGCGCGGCGGGCGCGAAGCTGGTCGAGTTCGCGGGCTGGGAGATGCCGGTCTCCTACGAGGGTGTGCGCGCCGAGCACGTCGCGGTGCGCACCGGCTGCGGCGTGTTCGACGTCTCGCACATGGGCGAGATCGAGACGGCCGGGCCGCAGGCACTGGACCTGCTCCAGCGGCTGCTGTCCAACGACGCCAGGCGAATCGAGGTCGGCGGCGCCCAGTACTCGGTCCTGTGTCGCGAGGACGGGGGCGTGCTCGACGACCTGTTCACCTACCGGCTCGCCGACGACCGCTACCTGACGGTCACCAACGCCGCCAACCACGACGGCGACCTGGCCTGGTTTCGCGAGCACGCGGACGACTTCGACGTCGAGCTCACCGACCGCCTGGACGACTACGCGATGCTCGCCGTACAGGGCCCGACCGCGCGCGCGATCGTCGGCGCGCTGATCGCCGGCGAGCTTCCGCCCAGGATGCGCACCGCCCGGCTCGCCACCACCCGCGGCGCCGAGGCGCTGGTCTGCGGCACCGGCTACACGGGCGAGGACGGGGTCGAGATACTGATCGGGCCGGACGCCGCCGGCGGGCTCTGGGACGACCTCATGGACGCCGGCGCGACGCCGGCGGGTCTCGCTGCCCGCGACACGCTGCGACTCGAGGTCTGCTTCCACCTCTACGGCAACGACCTCAGCACGGACCGCAACCCGATCGAGGCCGGCCTGGGCTGGTGCTGTGTGGAGGAGACCGGCTTCATCGGCTCCGAGGCCGTCGCCGCGGCGCGCGCCGATGGGACGGCCGAGCGCCTGGCTCCGTTCGTCCTCACCGACCGCGGTATCCCGCGCCAGGGCAACGCCGTGCTCGACGCGGACGGCGCCGAGGCGGGGACGGTGACCAGCGGGACGCTCTCACCCTGCCTCGACCGGGGGATCGGGATGGCGTACGTGCGCTCCGACCTGGCCGAGCCGGGGACCGAGGTCGAGATCGACGTTCGCGGGCGGCGGCGTCCGGCGCGGATCGCAAAGCGCCCTCTGTACGCACCCTGACCGAGGGCGCTTGAAAGTCCCCGTCCCTGTGGGAAGCTAGCCTGGGCGAGCGGTGATCGACCGAATCCTCACAGGGCTGCGCAACCAGGGCCCGGGCGCGATCCCGGCCCTGATCCTCTCGCTGCTGGCGCTCGGCGCGACCGCCTACTGGCTCGTCAGCGAGAACGACGACGGGGGCGCGCAGACGCAGACCAGCGAGGTCGTCAGCGCCCCCTCGCCGCTCGCACCTGCGAGCGCACCCAGCCAGACGCCGCCGCCGGTGGCCCCGCCCTCCGGCGGTGGCTCCGGCTCAGGTCCGAGCTCCGGCGGGGGCGACCGCCAGGACTCGGGTGGCGGCGGCGCAGCGAGCCGAGCGGGTCGACCACCCCCGTCGCACCGACCCCCTCCGACTCCGGCTCCGGCGCAGACGCCTCGGCCGCCACCGGCGACGGGCAGTCGTCGCACGGCGGCGGCGGTTCCGGGGGCAATGGCGCGACGACCCTCGAAGACCTCCAGCAGCTGCTGCAGCACCCTCCCAAGCCCGATCGGCATCACGACGACAACGGCGGGTTGCCGGGGCTCCAGAATCTGCTCGATAACGGCTCGGGCTCGAACTCGGGCGGCCAGGCCCTCACCCCGGCCGCGATCCAGGACCTGCTCGAGAACGGCAACGGTCAGAAGTAACGCCGACGGCGCGGCGATCGACAGCCGCGCCCGCCGTCTCCGTCCGAGTCACCGGCGAGGCTGCCCGGGAATCAATCCGCGGGCATCGGATCTCGACCGAGGTCGTCGGGCCCGCGCCACAACCGGGAGGTCATCACGCAGATGAGCAGGCTCATGTCCAGGAGGCCTTCAGCCGCCTTCATCGTCGCGGTCTTCGCACTCTTGTTCGCGGTCGTCGGCTCGGCGATCGCCGGCACCGACTCCGCGAAGAAGGCGCTGTCGAAGTCACAGGTGAAGAAGATCTCCAAGAAGCAGGCCGACAAGGAGATCAACAAGAAGGCGCCCGGGCTCTCGGTCGCCCACGCGACGAGCGCCGACAGCGCGACGAGCGCAACCAGCGCGGCCACGGCGACGAACGCGAATTCGCCGTCGATCTACGCGCACGTCACCGTCACGGGGAGCGCCCCCCACGTGGACGAAGTCGCGCTCGAAGGGTTCACGGATGCGGACTTCATGGACGTCGGAGCTCGCGGGTAGTATTGCGCGAACCTCCCCGCGTACAAGACGGTAGCGCCACCGAGGACCAGCCGATCAGCGGGTCGAGGGCGGCATCGCCACGTGCACGTGATCCCGGACGACGGCGGGTCTGCGCGCAGCCGGCTTCCCGGGCAACACGCTGGTCCTGATCGTCGACAGATACGGTCGCCGCGGCACGGGACGACGATTTCGACCTCCAACTCGGACTGTGATCGCGGGGACTCCCGCCGTCTGACATAGCCTCGCGCGCCGCCGGGCGGATGGTCCGCCCGGCGGCCGCGCCGAGCATCAGGGGCTTGACAAGCCTGCCGGGGCGCGGGATGGTGAGCTGCAGCCACCTACCAGGGGAGGTCCCATGAGGTTGTTCAGCAGGCGGCCATCCGCCGCCTTCATCGTCGCCGTGTTCGCGCTCTGCTTCGCGGTCGTCGGCTCGGCGATCGCCGGCACCGAAGCTTCGAAGAAGGCGCTGTCGAAGTCACAGGTGAAGAAGATCTCCAAGAAGCAGGCCGACAAGGAGATCAACAAGAAGGCGCCCGGGCTCTCGGTCGCCCACGCGACGAGCGCCGACAGCGCGACCTCGGCGACCAGCGCGTCCACGGCGACGAACGCCAACTCGCCGTCGGTCTACGCACACGTCAACATCACCGGCGCCTCGAACCCCAACGTCGACGAGTCGCGCTCGAAGGGCCTGACCGATGCCGACTTCAAGGACACCGGCACCGCGGGCATCTATTGCGCGAACCTGCCGTCGTACAAGACGTTCAACGCGGCGGTGGACGAGCCGATCAGCACCTTCAACGGCGCCATCGACGTGGTCGTGCTACCGGATGACGTCAACGCGTGCAACGGCGCGGGGTTCGGCCCGGCCAACACGATCATCGAGGTCGTCGACAGCACGCCCAACCCGACCGCGACGACTTCGACATCCAGCTCTGGAACTGATCTCCAGGACTCACGTCGCATGACATAGCCTCGCGTGCCGCCGGACGGATGATCCGCCCGGCGGCCGCAGGCTTGACACGGGCCCATCCCGGAGAGAGGCTGGGCGCAGCCAAACCATTCTCGGGCGGCGCCACGCATGAACTTGCGCGCTCCCGACAACAAGGAGGGACGCGTATATGCAGCTGTTTCGCAGGCGGCCATCCGCCGCCTTCGTCGTCGCGGTCTTCGCACTCTCGTTCGCGGTCGTCGGCTCGGCGATCGCCGGCACCGACTCCGCGAAGAAGGCACTGTCGAAGTCACAGGTGAAGAAGATCTCCAAGAAGCAGGCCGACAAGGAGATCAACAAGAAGGCGCCCGGGCTCTCGGTCGCGCATGCGACCAGCGCCGACACCGCGACCTCGGCGAACAGCGCCGCAACGGCGACGAACGCCAATTCGCCGTCGGTCTACGCGCACGTCAACGTCAGCGGCTCGAGCCCCAATGTCGACGAGTCGCGCTCGAAGGGGCTGACCGACGCCGACTTCCACGATGTCGGCACCGCGGGCATCTACTGCGCGAACCTGCCGTCGTACAAGACGTTCAGCGCGGCTGTGGACGAGCCGATCAGCAGTTTTACGGGCGGACTCAACGTGATCGTGGTCCCGGATAACGTCAACACGTGCAACTCGTCTGGGTTCGGCCCGGCGAACACGATCATCGAGGTCGTAGGCAGCAGCAGCCCGACCCCGACGACTTCGACCTCCAGCTCTGGAACTGATCTCAGGACTCACTCGATAGCCTCCGCGCCCCCGCGAGAAGGAGAGGCGCTTGGCTGACGAGACGTATCCCGAGGACCTCAAGTACCACCCCGAGCACGACTGGGCCCGGATCGACGGCGATGAGGCGACCCTCGGGATCACCTGGTACGCGCAGGACGCACTCGGCGAGGTCGTGTTCTACGAGCCCCCCGAGGTCGGGGCCGAGATCTCCAAGGACGGCGCCTACGCCGAGGTCGAGTCGGTGAAGGCGGTCTCGGACGTGATCGCGCCGTTGTCGGGCGAGATCACCGCGGTCAACGACGGGCTCTCCGACTCGCCGGAGCGCATCAACGAGGACCCCTACGGGGAGGGCTGGCTGGTCAAGGTGCGCCTCTCCGACGCCGGCGAGGTCGACGCCCTGCTCGGGGCGGCCGCGTACAAGCAACTGCTCGCCGACGACTGAACGCCCCCTTGCAAGGTTGACAAGCGGCGGCCCCGAGGAGAGGCTGCGCGCTGCCAAACCATTCTCGGGCGGCGCCACGCATGAGCTTGCGCGCTCCCGACAACCAGGAGGGACACGTATGCAGCTGTTTCGCAGGCGGCCGTCCGCCGCCTTCATCGTTGCCGTCTTCGCACTTTGCTTCGCGGTCGTCGGCTCGGCGATCGCCGGCACCGAAGCTTCGAAGAAGGCGCTGTCGAAGTCGCAGGTCAAGAAGATCTCCAAGAAGCAGGCCGACAAGGAGATCAACAAGAAGGCACCCGGGCTCTCGGTCGCCCACGCCACCAGCGCCGACAGCGCGACCAGCGCGACCAGCGCGAGCACGGCGACGAACGCCAACTCGCCGTCGATCTACGCGCACGTCAACATCAGCGGCTCGAACCCCAACGTCGACGAGTCGCGCTCGAAGGGCCTAACCGACGCCGACTTCAAGAACGTGGGTACGGCCGGCGAGTACTGCGCGAACCTGCCGACATACAAGACGTACAGCGCGGCGGTGGACGAGCCGTTCGCCTCGTTCGATGGCGGCGTCGACGTGCTCGTGGTCCCGGACGGCGGCGCTTGCAATGGAGCTGGGTTCGGCCCGGCGAACGCGATCGTGTTGGTCGTGGACACAACGGGGTCCTTCGCCGGCTCCGACTTCGACATCCAGCTCTGGAACTGATCTCAAGGACTCGCACCGCATGACATAGCCACGCGCCGCCGGGCGGACGATCCGCCCGGCGGCCGTGGGCTTGACACGGACCCCTCCCCCGGCGAGGCTGGGCGCAGCCAACCATCCTCGGGCCAGCGCCACGCATGAGCTTGCGCGCTCCCGACAACAGGAGGGACACGTATGCAGCTGTTTCGCAGGCGGCCGTCCGCCGCCTTCATCGTTGCCGTCTTCGCACTCTGCTTCGCGGTCGTCGGCTCGGCGATCGCCGGCACCGAGGCGTCGAAGAAGGCGCTGTCGAAGTCGCAGGTGAAGAAGATCTCCAAGAAGCAGGCCGACAAGGAGATCAACAAGAAGGCACCCGGGCTCTCGGTCGCCCACGCGACGAGCGCCGACAGCGCGACGAGCGCGACCAGCGCGTCCACGGCGACGAACGCCAACTCGCCGTCGGTCTACGCACACGTCAACATCACCGGCGCCTCGAACCCCAACGTCGACGAGTCGCGCTCGAAGGGCCTGACCGATGCCGACTTCAAGGACGTCGGAGCTCCGGGAACCTACTGCGCGAACCTGCCGACGTACAAGACATACAGCGCGGCGGTTGACGAGCCGATCAGCACCTTTGGGGGCGGCGTCGACGCGCTCGCGATCCCGGACAACCTCGGCGAGTGCAACGCGGCAGGGTTCGGCCCGGCCAACACGATCGTCTTCGTTGCCGACACCACGGGCGCCGGCACGGCCGACGACTTCGACCTGCAGCTCTGGAACTGATCTCCAGGACTCGCGCCACATGACATAGCCTCGCGCGCCGCCGGGCGGTCGATTCCGCCCGGCGGCCGCGTCGCGCAAGCCGACTCGGGCGGTCGCTAGCCTCACTGCTCGTGAGCCGCTACACGTCCGCGACCGACTCAGACCGCGAGGCGATGCTCGCCGCGATCGGCGTCGAGTCGATCGAGGAGCTGTTCGCCGACATCCCGGCCGAGCTGCGCCTGGGCCGGCCGCTGGAGCTCCCGGACGGGCTCTCGGAGACGGAGGTCTTCGACCTGCTCGCCGGGCTCGCCGCGCGCAACGCCGACGCGGATTCGGAGACCTGCTTCATCGGCGCCGGGATGTACGACCACTACGTGCCGGGCCTGGTCGAGGCGATCATCTCGCGCTCGGAGTTCCTGACCCCGTACACGCCGTACCAGCCCGAGGTCTCGCAGGGCGGACTCCAGGTGATGTTCGAGTTTCAGACGGCGATCTCCGAGCTCACCGCGCTGCCCGTCGCCAACGCCTCCCTGTACGAGGGCCCGTCTTCGGTCGCGTCGGCCGCCTACTTCGCGCTGGGGGCGCGCAAGGGCCGCCGCCGCTTCGTCACCTCCCGTGGCCTGCACCCGCACGCCCGCGCGACGCTCGCCACCTACGCCCGCGGTTTCGACGCCGAGGTCACCGAGGTGGGGCTCGCCGACGGGGTCACCGACGTCGCGGAGCTCGTCGAGGCGCTCGACGACCAGACCGCCGCGGTCTTCGTCCAGAACCCGAACTTCCTGGGCGCGATCGAGGACCTCGAGGCCCTGGCGGGCGCCGCGCACGAGGCCGGCGCCCTCTGCGTCGCCACCGTGGACGCGATCACGCTCGGCGTCCTCCGTCCGCCGGGCGAGTGCGGGGTCGACGTCGCAGTCGGCGAGGGCCAGCCCCTCGGCAACCGCCTGGACTTCGGCGGCCCGTCCTTCGGCTTCTTCGCGGCGACCGAGGAGCACCTGCGCCGGATGCCCGGCCGGATCGCGGGGGAGACGACGGACGCCGACGGGCGCCGCGGCTTCGTACTGGCCCTTCAGACCCGCGAGCAGCACATCCGCCGGGAGAAGGCCACGCACAACATCTGCACGTCCCAGGCGCTGAACGCGCTCGCCGGCACGGTCTATCTCGCCTGGCTGGGCCGGCGCGGCATCGTCGAGCTCGGCGAGCTCCTGGTGCGCCGCACGGCCTACGCGCGCGAGGCGCTCGCGGGGGTCGACGGGGTGGAGCTCCTCCACGGCGCGCCCGTCGCGCGCGAGTTCGCGGTGCGCGTCGACGCGCCCGTGCAGGAGGTGCTCGACGCGGTCGCCGCCGAGGGGATCGCCGCCGGGTACCCGCTCGGCCGCGAGTACCCCGAGTACCCCGACGGCCTGCTGGTCGCGATCACCGAGCGGCGCTCGAGGGCGGACATCGACCGCCTCGCCGACGCCTTCGGCCGGGCGATCCGGCAACCGGCAACCAGCAACCAGCAACTACAGGTCTCCGCATGACGAATCGTCCACCCGCCACGGCCGAGATCCCAACCCCCCAGCAGCGGGAGGAAGCGACGACCATCTTCGAGCGCTCGGTGCCCGAGCGGCGCGCGGCAACCCTGCCGCCCGCCGGCGTCCCCGAGCCGCCTCTCGACAAGCTCATCCCGTCGCGGCTGCTGCGCTCCGAGGCGCCGCGGCTGCCCGAGGTCTCCGAGCCCGAGATCGTCCGCCATTACAACCGGCTCTCGCGCCGCAACTTCGATCTCGACACAGGCCCGTACCCCCTCGGCTCGTGCACGATGAAGCACAACCCCCGTCTGAACGAGAAGGTCGCCGCGCTGCCCGGCCATGCCCGGCTGCACCCCGCGCAGGACCCGAAGCGCGCCCAGGGCGCCCTGGAGCTCATGTGGAGCCTGGAGCGGGCACTGAGCGAGATCTGCGGCCTGCCGCACGTCTCGCTGCAGCCGTCGGCCGGCTCGCACGGCGAGCTCGCCGGCCTGCTGCTCACCCGCGCCTACCACGACGACCGCGGCGAGCACCGGCACAAGGTGCTCACGCCCGATACCGCCCACGGCACCAACCCGGCGAGCGTGACGATGGCCGGCTACGAGGTCGTCAAGGTGGCGACCAACGAGCGCGGCGGCGTCGACGTCGACGATCTGCGCTCAAAGACCACCGACGACGTCGCCAGCCTCATGCTCACCAACCCGAACACGCTCGGGCTCTTCGACGAGAACATCTCCGAGATCGCCTCGATCGTCCACGACGTGGGCGGGACCCTCTACTACGACGGGGCGAACCTCAACGCCATCATGGGCAAGACGAGGCCCGGCGACATGGGCTTCGACATCGTCCACCTCAACCTGCACAAGTCGTTCAGCCAGCCCCACGGCGGCGGCGGCCCGGGATCGGGCCCGATCGCCGTCTCCGACCGGATCGCCCCCTTCCTCCCGGTGCCCCGGATCGTCCGTTCCGAGGGCTCCAACGGCGACGGTCCGAGCTTCGGGCTCACCTACGACCAGCCGAAGTCGATCGGCCGCCTGCGCGGCTTCCAGGGCAACTTCGGGGTCTTCGTGCGCTCCTACGCCTACATCTCGAGCCTCGGCGGCGACGGCCTGCAGCGAGGCCTCCGAGACCGCCGTGCTGAACGCCAACTACCTGCTGGCCGCGCTCAGCTCCGGCCGCGCCGGCAAGTACCTGCCGCTCGCCTTCCGCGAGCGCTGCATGCACGAGTTCGTCCTCTCCGGCGCGACCGCGAAGCGCGAGCTCGGCGTGCGCACGCTCGACGTCGCCAAGCGCCTGCTCGACTACGGCTTTCACCCGCCCACGATCTACTTCCCGCTGCTCGTCGACGAGGCGCTCATGGTCGAGCCCACCGAGACCGAGACGAGGGAGTCGCTCGACCAGCTCGCCGAGGCGTTCGACGCCATCCTCGCCGAGGCCGAGGACGATCCGCAGACGCTGCGAGAGGCGCCCTACACCACTCCGGTCAGGCGCCTCGACGAGGCCGCGGCCAGCCGCAAGCCGACCATCCGCCAGCCGCTCGACTGAATCCGGGCCGGCCCTGCGGGGCGACTCAGGCCTTGCTGCCGAACGTCGTCAGGAACTCGCCGTCGAAGGTGATCCCGTCGCCGTCGGGGACGGCCACCTCCCCGTACATGGCGCCGAGGTCGGCGAGCAGGTCGTCCCAGCGCCCGTCGGCCTCGAGCTGCGGGCGCAGCATGACGATCGGCCCGAACTTCGTCGAGTACTCCTCGACGGCCTCCTCGTCGGAGCCGAAGTGCCAGTGCGCGGCCCCGTCCTCGAAGCTCAGCTCGACGCCGGCGCCGTCGAAGATCTCCTCCACGTGGTCGCGCAGGCCCCAGAGCGGCGGCGGCTGGAAGCCCTCCGGCGGCGGCGGCGCGTACTTGGCGATCGTCAGGAAGAAGCGGCCGATGTTGCCCTCGGGCTTCCAGGCGACGACGCCGAAGCGCCCGCCGGGTGCCAGCACCCGCGCGATCTCGCCCGCGGCGCGCTTGTGGTCCGGCGCGAACATGCAGCCGAAGGTCGACACGACGACGTCGAACGATCCGTCCTCGAACGGGAGGTCCTGGGCGTCGCCCTCGATCCACTCGGCCTCGACCCCGGCGGCGGCGGCGTTGCGCCGCGCGTCCTCGAGGAGCTTCGGCGTGATGTCGAGCCCGGTGACGACGCCGCCGGCGGCGGCCGCCGGGATGGCGACGTTGCCGGTTCCGGTCGCGACGTCGAGCACGCGCTCGCCGTCCTTGATGTCCATCTTGGCGACGAGCTCGTCGCCGACCTCCCAGATGCGCTGGGCGATGACGTCGAAGTCCCCGGCCGACCAGACGGCGCGCGCTCGATCCTGAGCCTCGGTCATGTCGGCGATCCTAACCGCCCGGGACCTTCGGGAGCTTCTGCTTGAGCTCCAGCACCGGGGCGAACAGGTCGCCCTTCGCCGCGACCCGCTCGAGCGCCTCGGGCGCCTCGAAGCGCACCGCGTCAGGATCGCCGTCGTCGGCGAGCTCGGTGACCTCGTCCCAGGTCAGCGGCATCGACACCCACGGCCGGGGCCGGCACCGCAGCGAGTACACGGCGACGGTGGTCTTCGAGTAGTCGTTCTGGCTCCAGTCGACGAGCACCTTGCCCTTGCGCAGCTTGCGGTCCTGCTTGGAGACGACGAGGTCGGGCTCGGAGCTCTCCAGCGCCTGGGCGACGGCGCGGGCGTAGGACTTCGTGTGGTCGTAGGTGACCGCGGTGTTGAGCGGCACGTAGACCTGGATGCCCTTCGAGCCCGAGTGCTTGGGGAAGCACTCCAGGCCGAGGTTGCCGAAGAGCTCGCGCAGGCGCAGCGCCACCTGCGCGCACTCGACCGCGGTCGCCGGCTCGCCCGGGTCGAGATCGAAGACCAGGGCGGTCGGCCGCTCGGGCTTCTTCGCGAGCCCAAGCGATGGGTGGAGCTCGAGCGCGGCGAGCTGGGCGAGCCAGACCAGAGTCGGCCGGGCGTCGCAGACGATGAAGTCGAGGACGCCCACCGAGCCCATCTCGATCGGCGCCGTGCGGACCCAGTCCGGCGTGTGCTTCGGGGCGCGCTTCTCGAAGAAGCGCTGGCCCTCGACCCCGTCCGGGAAGCGCACCCGGGTGAGCGGCCGCCCGGCGAGGTGGGGGAGGATCACGTCCGCGATCCGGGCGTAGAAGTCGATCGCCTCGCCCTTGGTGAACGCCGACCGCGAGCCGCCGCGCCCGCCGCGTCGGGCGGGCCAGAGCACCTTGTCGAGGTTGGTGAGCGCGAGCTCGCGCCCGTCGACCTCTACTTGGCGGCCTTTGCCTTGCTTCGCGATCGGCCTGAGGAACGCTTGGAGTTCGAACCCGACTTCGAGGCCGGCTTCTTGGGGCTTGCCTTCGTGCGGGAGGAGCTCGCCTTCGCCTCCTCGCCCTTGACCGCGGCGAGGCTCTCCTCGAGCGCCGCCATCAGGTCGGGCGCCTTGGTCGGCTCCGGCGCCTCGCCGGCGGGCGCGGCGATCTTCTCGCCCTTCGCCTTGCGCTCGATCAGCGACAGGAGCTCCTCGCGGTACTCGTCGCGGTACTGGTCGGCGTCGAAGTCCGAGGTCAGCGAGTCGATCAGGGCCTTGGCCATCTCGAGCTCCTTCTTCTTCGGCGCATCGACCTCCTCGCCGAGCACGTCCTCGAGCTCCGTGGGCGCCACGACCTCGTCGGCGAACCGCATGGTCGCCATCGTCAGCACGTCGTCCATCGGGCGGATCGCGGCAAGGCTCTCGCGGTTGCGGAGCACGAAGCGAGCGATCGCGACCTTGTGCGCCTCGTCCATCGCCTTGACCAGCAGGGCGTACGCGCGCTCGGCGCCCTTGTCCGGGCCGAGGTAGTACGGGTGGTCGAAGTAGATCGGGTCGATGTCGTCGAGGTCGACGAAGTCCTGGATCTCGATCGCGCGGGTCTTCTTCGGATTGAGCTCGTCGAGCTCGTCCTTGGTGACCACGACGTACTGATCCGAGGCGATCTCGTAGCCCTTGACGATGTCGTTGTAGTCGACCTCCTCGCCATCGGCCTCCGCGACGCGCTTGTGGCGGACGCGCGAGCCGTCGGATTCACGCAGCTCGCGGAAGCTCACCGACTTCTTCGAGACCGCCGAGTAGAGCTTCACGGGCACATTGAGGAGCCCGAAGGAGATTGAGCCTGTCCAGATCGCGCGTGGCATGGGTATCTACTTACCTCAGACTACCCACGCACTCCTTTCTCATCGGTCGCGAGAAAGAAACCTTGGCTCAGGATTCTCGGATCACCTCGCGCGGATCCTTGTCGTCGCGCAGGCCCTTGAACGCCGACTGGCGCAGGGTGCCCTCGCGGGTCCACTCCGTGAACTCGAACTCGCCGATGAGCTCGGGCTCGACCCAGACCGGCCCGGCGCCGCGGTCGCGAGCCCGCTGGCGGTACTTGACCTCGGGGTCCTCGCCCAGCTCGAACGGCGAGGTGTCGCGGCGCAGCGGCTCCAGCAGCCCGTGCAGCCGGTCGAGCATCTCCTGGGTGAACCCGGTGCCGACGCCGCCGGCGTACACCAGCCGCTGCGGGCGGCCGAGGCTCTCCGCCTCCTCCGGCGTCGCGTCCCAGTGGCCGACGAGCAGCGACCCGATCCGGCCTCCGCGCGAGCCCTCGCCGGGCATCCAGCCGCCGATCACGAGCTCCTGGCCGCGGCGGTAGCGGACCTTGAGCCACTCGCGGCTGCGCTGCCCGGGCCGGTAGGGGCTCTGCAGTCGCTTGGCGACGATCCCCTCCAGGCCCTGGGCTCGGACGGCGTCCCAGAGCCGGGCGCCGTCGCCCACGTGGTGTGCCGGGGCCTGCCAGCTGGGCCCGTCGAACCCGAGGCCGCCGAGCAGCTCGCGCCGCCGCTCGTACGGCTCGGCGAGCAGCGACTCGCCGTCGAGCCAGAGGAGGTCGAAGGCGACGTAGGTCGCCGGGGTCTCGGCCGCGCGCGACGAGGATCGTCGACTCGGTGGTGAGACCCATCCGGCGCTGCAGAAGCTGGAAGCTCGGCCGTCCGGACTCGTCGAAGGCGACGATCTCGCCGTCGAGGATCGCGTCGCGCCCGCCGAGGGCGTCGGCCATCGCCGCGAGCTCCGGGTAGCGGGGCGTGTGGTCCGTCCCGCGCCGGGCGGCGAGCCGCACGCCGCCATCGGCGACGTAGGCGCGGGCGCGAATCCCGTCCCACTTGATCTCGAATCCCCAGCCGTCGTCGTCGGGCGGCAGGACCTTGGCCGGGGTCGCCAGCATCGGCTCCAGGTTGCGCGGCATCGGCTCGCGCTTTCGCTCGGTGGACTCGGATCCGGCCATCGGCTCGATAATCGCAGCATGGACGACGCCGCCTTCGAGCTCGTGGGCGTGACCCTCACGCGCGCTGGCAAGATCGTCCTGCGGGAGCTCAGCGCCCGGCTGCCCGCGGGGGCGAGCTGCATCGCCGGCCCGTCGGGCTCCGGCAAGTCGACCACGCTGCGCCTGCTCAACCGGCTCTCGGACGCGGAGTCGGGCACGGTCCTGTACCGGGGCGCCGACGTGCGCGATCGCGATCCGCTGGAGCTGCGGCGCGAGGTGGTGCTCGTCCCGCAGCTTCCGGCCCTGCTCGAGGGGACGGTCGCGGACAACCTGCGCTTCGCCGCCGAGCTCGCCGGTCGCGAGCCCGACACGCAGCGGCTGCTCGACCTCGCGGGCCTCGACACCAGCTTCGCCGACCGCGACGCCTCCAAGCTCTCGGTCGGCGAGCAACAGCGCGCGATGCTCGCGCGCGCCCTGGCGCTCGAGCCGCGGGTGCTCCTGCTCGATGAGCCGACCTCGGCGCTCGACGCCGAGACGACCGGGGCGGTCGAGGAGACGCTGCTCGAGCTCCGCGAGCGCACCGGCGTCGACCTCGTCTTCGTCACGCACGACCTCGCGCAGGCGCGGCGAATGTCGAGCTGGCTCGTCCGGATCGATGCCGGCCGGGCGGTCGAGCAAGGCCCGACCGCCGAGCTGCTCGCGGCGGGGGTTTCGGGATGAGCGTCGGCATCCACGTCACGCTCGGCGAGGTCGCCGCGAGCCTCGTCCTGGTGGCGATCGCGGTCGCGGTCTCGATCTGGCGGCGGACCGGACTCGAGGAGGACATCGGGATCGCCGTCGTCCGCTCGGCGGTGCAGCTGATCGCGATCGGCTACGTGATCCAGGCGATCTTCGACACCGACAGCCTCTGGCTCGTGTTCGCCCTGATCGCGGTCATGGTCGTGTTCGGCGCCTACACCGCCCGCCAGCGGGCCAAGCGCGTGCCGGACGCGTTCTGGCCGCTGCTCATCGCCCTGGGGGTCGCGGGGGGCGCCACGCTTGCGCTGGTCGTCGTCCTCGGGGTCTTCAAGCCGACGCCGCGCTACCTGGTGCCCGTGGGCGGGATGGTCGTCGGCAACTCGATGACCGCGGCCGCCGTCGCGCTCAACCGGCTCGGCGACGAGATGACCGACCGCGCCCGCGAGATCGAGGCGACCCTGGCGCTGGGAGCGACGGCGACCGTCGCCGCGATGCCGAGCGTGCGGCGCAGCCTCCGCTCGGGGACGATCGCGCTCATCGACTCGACCAAGACCACCGGGCTGATCTTCTTCCCCGGGACGATGGTCGGGATGCTCCTCGCCGGCGCCGCGCCCACCGACGCGGTCCGCCTGCAGCTGATTCTGCTCTGGGTCCTGCTCGGCGCGGTCGCGTTGTCGGCGCTGATCGCGACGACGCTCGCCTACCGGAACTTCTTCACCCCGGCCCACCAGCTGCGCGAGCCGCCGGAGCCATAGCGCGCAGGGACACGCCCCCATGAGACTGACGGAGGACATGAAGCGGGTCGTGCTCGAGCAGCGGCTCGGCTTCGCCGCGACCGTCGGCGCCGACGGGACCCCGAACCTCTCGCCCAAGGGCACGACGACCGTGTTCGACGACGAGCACCTGATGTTCGCCGACATCCACTCGCCCGGGACCGTGGAGAACCTGAAGCGAAACCCGGCGATCGAGATCAACGTCGTCGACCCGATCGTGCGAAAGGGCTATCGGTTCAAGGGGCGGGCGACCCTCCATGCGGGCGACGACACGTACGACCGCGCCCTCCAGGTGCTCGCCGAGCGCGGCTCGTCGACCCCTCGCGACCGCATCCGGACGATCGTGATCGTCGCGGTCGATCGCGCGGCGGCCGTGCTGTCACCGGCCTACGACGTGGGGGCGAGCGAGGCGGAGGTGGCTGCAACCTGGGAGCGACACGCGGAAGCGCTGCGCCAGCGCCGGCGAGGCGAGTCCGGTTAGCGCTCCTCCCGCCGAGTGTCATCTGGCTCGCCTATTACGGGGGTGAGGTGACACTCGGCTGGGGCAGGGCCCAGTCGTCCACGCGCGGGAAGCTCCCGTCGCCGTCGCCGCCCGGGTCGAACTGCTCGGAGATGTGGCCGAAGGGGCGCACGTCGCGCGGGTGGTCGACGTCGATGAAGAGCCACTGATCCGCCGCCGGCCAGCCGACCAGCAGCCAGCGCCCGTCGGGCGACCAGGTCGGGCCGACCAGGCGGCCGCGGGCGGAGAACAGGACCTCGCCGCCGCCGCCGCGCCGGGTGACGATCACCCGGTCGCGCGAGCCCGTGTGGTCCAGGCGCGCGATCCGCGAGCCGTCCGGGGCCAGCGCCCGGTCCTCCGAGCCCGCGGTGGGCGTCGCCGAGGGCTCGGTGTCGAGCCGCCGGTGGTCGCTCGGCAGCAGCGGCACGCGTTCGCCGGTGTCGGCGTTGACGCTGCGCAGGTGCCCGGACCCGTCGACGTAGGTGAGGACGTAGGGCCCGAGGGCCGCGCCCGACGAGAGCTTGGAGTCGGGCACGGGCCGCCAGGCCGGCGCGATCGGGGCGACGTTGCGGGCGACGACGTGATCGCTGGCGCCGCTCCCGTCGCCGGCGATCACGCGCAGGTCGCGGCCGCTGCGGTACGCGATCCGGGTGTCCACCGCGGTCCCGGTCCAGCGCGGGTCGGCCACCTGGCCCGGCGCCGTGTAGGTCCAGCGCACGTCGCCGTCGGGCTCGAGCGCGACAAGCTGCCGGCCGGCGGCGCCGACGACGTACACGTTGTTGGGCGACCAGGCGGCCACGTCGTAGTTGCCGAGCAGCCGTTTGGAGCCGTCGTCGGCGACCAGCCAGACGCCGTTCGGCGATGAGACCAGGAGCTCGCCCGCTGCCGGCAGCGAGCGGAGCGCCGGCTTGGCGTCCGGCGCGCCGATACCGACCACGTCCGAGACCAGGTCGCCGACCTTCGCCCCCGCCGGGCTGAGACCGATCGCAAGCGCGACGGCGCCGGCCGCGACCGCGAGCAAGAGCCGGCGCGAGCGCGGGTCGGGCCGTACCGGGGCGTGGTCCGAGTACGCGGCGCGGACGACGTCCCACGAGCGTTCCTCCGCCGCGGCCTCGTCGGGCGCGCGGAGCTCGCGCAGGCGGCGCTCCAGGTCGCGATCGCCGCTCACGAGCCCTCCTCCGCCGCCTCGATCGCCGGTCGTAGCCGGTCGAGGCCACGCCGCAGCCGGGAGTTGACCGTGCCCCGGGGTAGGCCGAGGATCTCGCCGATCTCGCCCGGCGTGTACTCGAGCACGTAGCGGAGCACGACCACGGCCCGGTGCTCCGGCCCGAGGTCGCCGAGCGCCGCGAGCAGCTCGTCGGAGATCGCGTCGGACCGCTCGGCGGGGCGCCTGCCCGTGGACGCCCGGCTGCTCGAAGGCGGGCAGGCCGGTCTCGCCGCGCAGCGCCCGCGCTCGCGCGAAGTCGATCGCGCGGTTCACCGCGATCCGGTGCAGCCAGGGGCCGAACGGGCGCCGGCGGTCGAACCGGTCAAGGGCTCGGATCGCGGCCAGGAACGACTCCTGCGCGATGTCCTCGGCCGCTGCGGAGTCGCCGACGACCAGGAAGGCCGCCCGGTGCGCGCGCCGCCAGTGGCGGCGAAAGAGCTCCTCCAGCGCCTCCGCGGAGCCGCGCTGGGCCTCGCGCACGAGCGCCCCCTCGCGCCGGCCGCGAACCAGTCCCGCGCGCAGCAGGATCGGGAGCCGCTCCGAGGCGGGGTCGACGCTCATCGCCACGCGGGATTGTCCCGCTCCCAAGCGGGCCGTCGCAACCGCAGCCGCCTCAGCCACCGGCCCGCTCCCCGACCCGGCGGGTGAGCTCGCAGATCGCCCGGGCGTGGCGCCGCGCGTGCACCAGGCCCGCGCTCGGCAGCTCGACCACGAACGAGCTGGTTCCGGCGAAGCGGTGGTTCTGCCAGTTCGGGGCCGTCCCGTCGAGCCACGGCATGCGAAAGAACGGCTCGCCGGAGAGGCGGGCGTACTCGCGCGCGTCGCCCACGCTCGGCCCCCAGGCCCGCACGAGGGGCTGCTGCTCCTGGTGGAACCAGATCGTCACGGCCGGCCGGAGCGTTCGGATCAGGCGGCGGGCGAGCCGGGTCTCGGGCTCGGAGAACGGCGCCGGCCCCGAGTACTGCGCGTCCCCCGGTGCGCCGAGCGGCCGCCAGTGCGACGCGAAGTTGCGGTTGAGGTCGACGCCGTGCGCGTTGAGTCGCGTGCCCGCCTCCCGGCCGTCCGGGTTGAGGTTCTCCACGACGACGAGCTCCGCGCCGCCCGGGGTGCAGCGGTCGGCGGCCAGGCGCGCGGCGCGGATGCCGGCGCACTCGTCCCCGTGGATGCAGCCGAACACGAGCACCCGCGGAGCGGGCGCGGCGCCCGTTCGCAGGGCCCGGATCGGCCGGCCATCGGCCGAGTGGCCGACGGTCGATGGGGCGCCGCCGATCGCCAGGGCGATCGCGGCTGCGAGCTCGGCGATCAAGCGGGCGCACTGGGGCGGCGCCTCGTCGCGAGCAGCCCTGCGGCGGCGAGCAGCAGGATCCCGCCGCCGATCGCCACCGGGGCGACCCAGCCGGCGGCCTTGCCGGCGTCGGCGGTCGGACCGGCCTGCGCGTCGGCCGCGGCCTCGGCAGGCGGCGGCCCGACGGCGAACGTCGCCGGGTCCATGCTCGCGACCGCGTGCCCGCCTTTGAGCACGGTCACCGAGCCCGTCGCCGGGTCGACTTTCAGGCTCTGGTCGAAGACGGCCGCGCCGCCGCGCGTGTCGAGCGCTTCGACTCCGTCGAGGTCGACGCACTGGGCCGTCCCGTGGACCGTGTCGAGCGCGTGGATGAAGGTCTCGTGGCCGCCGGCGTAGAGCGTGTAGGCCGAGGCGCCGTCCGGGCTGTAGACGCGGGAGATCGGCTCGCCCGTCATCTTCTCGTCCGGCTCGTCGGGATCGACGATCGCGCCGCCGCGAAACTCCCCGGCCTCGACGTCGTAGCGGCGGACCCGGTAGTCGAGCGGGTCCTTCGGGTTCGCGTACTCGACGAGGTACAGGCTGCGCCCGTCGGGCGAGATCGCGTCGAAGCTGTACGTGCCGTCGAGCTCGATCGTGCGGAAGGGCTTGAGCGAGCCCGTGTAGAGGACAAGGAAGGAGGTCCGCCCGGTGACCGCCCCCGAGGTGGTGTAGGGGGCGCGGGTGAGCACGAGGCGCCCTCCGTCGGCCGACAGGCCTCCGGTCCGCCCGAGGAGGGTGACCGCGGGCAGCGCCCAGCCCTCGCCAACGGCCTTGTAATGGCGAATCCCGCCCCCGTCGGCGCGGATCTGCTCGACGATCGTCCCCCCGCGGCCGGTGTCGATCGCCGCGTAGCGGAACTCGGAGCCCCTGACGCTCACGCCCCCGGCGCCGTAGGTGCCGCCCAGGATCGCCGGCCCGCCCGAGCCGGAGGCCGGGGCGACGGCCAGCAGCGCGGCGCAGAGCCCCAGCGCGATCGCGGCAAAAGGTTTCATGGAACCTCTACGGACGCCGCGGCCGGAAAGGTCCCTGCCACACTCGATGGCAATGACGCGCGGTGAGAGGCTGACGCTGATCGCGACCATCCTCGGGTCGACGATCGTCTTCCTCGACTCGACCGTGGTCAACGTCGCCCTGCCGACGATCCAGGAGGACCTCGACACGGGGCTCGCGGGCCAGCAGTGGATCGTCGAGGCCTACATGCTGGCCCTGGTGAGTCTGCTGCTCGTCGGCGGCTCACTCGGAGACCTCTTCGGCCGGCGGCGGATGTTCGTGATCGGGCTGACCGGGTTCGCGATCTGCTCGGTGCTGTGCGCAATCGCCCCGAGCGCCGAGGCCCTGATCGGGGCGAGGGCTTTGCAGGGGATCGCCGGCGCCCTGCTCGTGCCCGGCTCGCTCGCGATCCTCGCCGCGACCTTCGAGGGCGAGGCCCGCGGACGCGCCGTCGGCCTGTGGACGGCTTGGGCCGGGATCTCGACCCTGATCGGGCCGGTGGGCGGCGGCCTGCTGATCGAGATCGACTGGCGGCTGATCTTCTGGGTCAACCTGCCGCTCATCGCGTTCACCGTGTGGCTGGCGCTGCGGGTGGTGCCCGAGAGCGCGGACCCGGACGCGGTTCATGGGATCGACTTCGTGGGGATCGCACTGTCGGCGCTCGGCCTGGCCGGGCCCGTCTTCGCGCTGATCGAACAGCCCACGTACGGCTTCTCCGACCCGCTCGTCTGGGCGCCCCTGGTGGGCGGGGTCGCCTGCCTGGTCGCCTTCGTCTGGTGGGAGAGCCGGGCGCGGGCGCCGTTGCTGCCGCTGGAGCTCTTCCGCTCGCACAACTTCAGCACCGTCAATCTGGCGACGCTCTGCGTCTACGCCGCGCTCGGCGGGGCGTTCTTCTTCATCACCCTGTTCCTGCAGCAGGTCGCCGGCTACTCCGCACTCGCCGCGGGCGCGGCGACGACCCCGGTGACGATCCTGATGTTCACCCTCTCGGGCCGGTTCGGTGCGCTCGCGTCGCGGATCGGGCCGCGGGTGCCGATGGGCGTCGGGCCGCTGATCGCGGCCGTCGGGCTGGGGATGTTGACGATGGTCGACGCCGATCCGACTTACTTGACGCAGGTACTGCCGGCGATGCTGCTCCTGGGGGTTGGGCTGTCGATGACCGTCGCGCCGCTGACCACCACCGTGCTCGACTCGGTCTCCGAACGGCACGTTGGCGTCGCCTCCGGCGTCAACAACGCGGTCTCTCGGGTCGCGCAGGTTCTGGCGGTCGCCGCCCTCGGAGCGATCGTCTCCGCCCAGTTCGCGTCGACGCTCGAGGACCGCACGGCCGGGCAGCAGCTGAGCGTCGAGGCGTCCTCCGCGATCGAGACCGCGAAGGAGCAGCCGCTATCCGGTGGCGACGTCGGCGAGACGACGGGAGCCGAGGCGGCGGCGCTCGACGCCGACATCGTCGACTCCTCCGAGTCGGCATTCCACGTCGGGATGTTGATCGGCGCCGTGCTGATGGCCGTCGGAGGCGTGATCTCGCTGCTGGGCGTCCGCAATCCCGAGCACCCGCCCGAGCGCGCACCGGTTCCCGGCCCCGGGTCTGCGGCGACCGCCGGCGAGTGTGGACGGGGCGCCGACTCGGCCCGCGGCGACCCCGAGCAGGACCCGCAGCCGAGTCTCGCGCCCTCCTGACGCCGGGCGGGCTGTCTAGATTCCCTGCGCGTGAGGATCTTCAGCGGCATCCAGCCGACCGGGCGCAAGCACCTCGGCAACTACATCGGGGCGATCCGCCAGTACGTCGACGGCCAGGAGCGCGCCGAGCGCGACGGCGGCGAGTCGATCTACTGCGTCGTCGACCTGCACGCGCTCTCGGTGCCCTACGACCCGGCCGAGCTCCGCGAGCGCCTCTACGACACGACGGCGATCCTGATCGCCGCCGGGCTTGATCCCGAGCGCTGCATCCTCTTCCGCCAGTCCGACGTGCGCGAGCACACCGAGCTCACCTGGCTGCTCTCGGCGGTGACCGCGCACGGCGACCTCAACCGGATGACCCAGTTCAAGGAGAAGTCCGCGAAGCAGCGCGAGCTGGTCTCGGCGGCGCTGTTCCTCTACCCGGTGCTGCAGGCCGCCGACGTGCTCGCCTACAAGGCCGAGGAGGTGCCGGTCGGCGACGACCAGCGCCAGCACGTCGAGCTGATGCGCGAGATCGCGCGCCGCTTCAACGAGCGCTTCGCGCCCGACGCCCCGATCCTGGTCGTGCCGGAGCTACCGGATTCCCGAGGTCGGCGGGCGGGTGATGGACCTCCAGGACCCGACGGCCAAGATGTCGACCACCGGCGGCTCCGAGCAGGGCACGGTGCTCGTCCTCGACCCGGAGGACGTCGTGCGCAAGAAGGTGATGAGCGCGGTCACCGACTCGGGCTCGGAGGTCGTCCGGGGGCCCGGCAAGGAGGGGATCTCCAACCTGATCGAGATCCTCTCGGTCGTGCGCGGCGACGACCCCGCGGCGAATCGAGCGCGAGTTCGAGGGCTCGGGCTACGGCGACTTCAAGCGCGCTGTGGCCGACGCCGTCGTCGCCTACCTCGCCCCGGTGCGCGAGCGCTACACCGAGCTGCGCGCCGACGAGGACGGGCTCGAGTCGATCCTCGTCGGAGGGCGCCGAGAAGGCCCGCGCGATCGCGGCCCCGACCGTGGCCGAGGTCCGCGACGCGATGGGCATCGGCCCCGCCCGGGACTAGCCGACGCGCCGTCTACTCTGCGGGGCGTGAGGGCTGCCGAGCTCGATCTCGACCTGGACGTTTTCGCCGGGCCGTTCGACCTGCTGATGACCGTCGTCCTGCGCGAGGAGATCGCGCTCGCGGAGGTCGAGCTGGGCGAGATCGTGATCGCCTATCTCGAGCGGGTCGAGGAGCGCGGCGAGCTCGATCTCGAGGCGGCGACGGAGTTCCTGGTGCTGATCGCCTCGCTGCTCGAGCTGAAGTCGCGGCTGCTGCTGCCGGCGCCCGAGGAGGAGGAGATCGTCCTCGGCCCGGAGGAGGCGGCTGAGGAGCTCCTCGCCAGGATGCTCGAGTACCGCCGCTATCGCGACGCGGCGGCCCACCTCGCGGAGCTCTTCGCGGAGGGGCGCGACTACCTCTACCGCTCGGCGCCGCTGCCCCCGGAGCTGCGTCGCGTCGCTCTCGACGCCGCCCGCCCGAGCTACGACGCCGAGCTGCTCGGGGTCTCGATCGGCGACCTGCTGCGCGTGCCTCCGGCTCCGGACACCAGCCACATCCGGCCCACGGTCTCGCTCGAGCGCCGCCTGCGGCTGCTGCGCGAGCTGCTCGCCGGCGCGCGGGAGGTCGACTTCGACAGCGCCTTCGGCGACCAGGACAAGCTCACCCAGGCCGTGACGCTCTTCGCGCTGCTCGAGCTCCACAAGCGCGGCGAGGCGACCTGGGAGCAGGGCGAGGTCTTCGGCGCGATCGAGATCAGGAGAGCCGGATGAGGTCACTCGAACAGGTCGTAGAAGCGCTGCTCTTCCTGTCGCCGGAGCCGGTGAGCACGGTCGAGCTCGCCGAGGCGTGCGAGGCGAGCGAGGCCGAGATCGACCGGGCCCTCGACCTGCTCGGAGCCGCGCTCGAGGGGCGCGGCGTCGTCCTCCGGGAGGTTGCCGGTGGGCACACGCTCGCGGCGCACCCGGACGCGGCCGACGCGGCCCGCCGTCTGCTCGCCCGCCCGAAGACCCCGCCGCTCACCCAGGCACAGGCCGAGACGCTGGCGATCGTCGCCTACCTGCAGCCCGTGTCGCGGCCTGAGATCGCCCGCATCCGCGGCGTCTCCTCGGAGTCGGCGGTTCAGACGCTGAGCGAGCGCGGGCTGATCGAGGAGTCCGGCCGCTCGCGCTTCGGCGCCGTGATCCATCGCACCACGCCGCTGTTCGAGCGCCTGTTCGGCCTCTCAGGGCTGGACGCGCTGCCGGACCCGGCGCGCTTCGACCCGACGCCCGACGTCGAGACCGAGCTGCGCGAGCGGCTGCTGAAGGCCGGCGAACAGCGGGCCGAGTAGCTCGACGGGGCGCAACGCGCCGCCAAGCCGGCGCGTCCGTCCCAGGCTGGGCCGCGCCAGGCAGTAACGGGGACTGTGTGGTTCCGGAGCGTTCGTGCGTCGGGGCGGCTGCAGGGTGGACGAGCGTCGACTTAGTCCTGGTATTCAGGAGCCAGCCGACACTCGCCGTCTGGCGGGACGGCCTGGCTGCCGTCTACGCGCCCCAGTTCACACGCTCGTCCGCGCCGTGTGACGAGGCGTGCGGAAGTCGCCACTCGTTGGCGCCAGAGCCCGCCGGCGCTCGAGTCCGCGGTTCGTTCTAGCTAGCTTCGCTGGATGCGGCTCGGAAAATACCTCGCGCATTCGGGCGTCGCCTCGCGCCGCAGCGCCGAGGAGCTGGTCGCGGCCGGCCGCGTGCGGGTCGGCGGCGAGGTCGTGCTCGATCCGGCCCGTGACGTCGACTTCGAGAGCGGGGTGGAGGTCGACGGGCGCCAGGTCGGGCCGGAGCCTCGCGAGGTCTGGATCCTCAACAAGCCCGCGGGGGTGACCTCGACCGCCCGCGAGCCGGGCCGCCGCCGGGCGGTCACCGAGCTGATCGACTCCAAGCGCCGCCTCTACCCGGTGGGCCGCCTCGACGCGGACTCGACCGGGCTGATCCTGGTCACGAACGACGGCGAGCTCGCCAATCGACTCATGCACCCCCGCTACGAGGTGCCGCGCACGTACCGCGCCCGCCTGCGCCGAGCCCCGACCGATGTCGACCTCGGGCGGCTGCGGACCGGCGTCGAGCTCGACGACGGCGCCACCGCGCCGGCACGCGTGCGGCGGGTCTCTGCCCGCGTGGTCGAGCTCACGATCCGCGAGGGCCGCAACCGGCAGGTGCGCCGGATGGCCGAGGCGATCGGCAACGAGGTCGTCGAGCTCGAGCGGGTGTCCTTCGGCCCGCTGAAGCTCGAGGGCCTCGCCCGCGGCCAATCGCGGCGGCTGCGCGCCGCCGAGCTGCGCCGGCTCTGGAAGGATCCCCGCCGATGAGCGAGCCCCAGCCACCCCAGCTCCGCGTCTGGGCCGTGCGCGGCGCCGTGCAGGCGGAGCGCAACGACTCGCCGTCGATCCTGGGCGCGACCGAGGAGCTCATGCGCGAGCTCATGCGCCGCAACTCCCTCGAGCCCGACGACTTCATCTCGGTGATCCTCACCACCACGGACGACCTCGACGCCCAGTTCCCCGCCGTGGGCGCGCGGGCGGTCGGACTCGCCTCGGTGCCGTTGCTCGGCGGCCGCGAGATGAACGTCCCGGGATCGATGGAGCGGGTGATCCGGGTGCTCGCCCACTACCACGCCTCGCCCGATCACCGCCCAGAGCACGTGTACCTCGGCGAGACGCGCAACCTGCGCGCCGACCTCGAGCACGCCCAGTAGCCGTGCCGGTCGAGTTCTCGAGGAGGCTGGCGGCGATCCCCGGCTACGTGGCCGGGGCGCCGGCCGGCAAGGCGCCGGAGGCGCTCGCCGGCGAGGGCATCGCCCAGCTCGCCTCGAACGAGTCGCCGTTCGCGCCGCATCCGGCGGTAGCCGAGGCGATCGCGCGCGCGGCCGGCGCGTCGCACCGCTACCCGGACCCGAGCGCCGGCCTGCTGCGGCGGCGAATCGCCGACCGCTTCGAGACGGACCCGGCGCAGGTTGCGGTCGCCAACGGCTCCTGCGAGATCCTGCTCGCCGCCGCGATGGCGCTCTGCGAGCCGGGCTCGGAGCTCGTCTACGCGTGGCCCTCCTTCTCGATGTACCCGTACCTCGCGCCGCTCTCGGGCGCGCGCGAGATCCGCGTGCCGCTGACCGACGGCGACGTCCACGACCTCGAGGCGATCCTCGCCGAGATCACGGTCGCCACCCAGCTGGTGCTGGTCTGCAACCCCAACAACCCCACGGGGACCCACATTCCCGTGGAGCGGATCGCGGAGTTCTGCGCGCGGGTCCCCGAGCGCGTGACCGTGATCCTCGACCAGGCCTACGCCGAGTTCCAGCTCGACGACGACCCGGACGCGGCCGCCGACCTGCGCCGTGAGTACGGAAACCTGGTCGTGCTGCGGACCTTCAGCAAGGTGTACGGGCTCGCGGGGCTGCGGGTGGGCTACGCGCTGTGCTCCCCGGCCTTCCGCGCCGCCGTCGACGCGGTGCGCCAGCCGTTCAGCGTCAACGCGCTCGCCCAGGCGGCGGCCGCCGAGGCGATTCGCCACGCCGACGACGTCGCCGACCGGGTCGAGCGCAACATCGTCGGACGGGTGACGGTCGAGGAGGGCCTGCGCGAGCTCGGCCTGCGGACCCCCGGCTCCCAGGCGAACTTCTCGTGGGTGGATCTCGGCGAGGCCGACGAGGGCGAGGTCGTCGCCGCGCTCGCGGAGCGGAGGATCCTCGTGCGCGCCGGGACGCCGCTCGGCGGCCCGGGCCACATCCGGGTCACGTACGGGACGCCGGAGGAGAACCGCCGCCTACTCGACGCGCTGGCTGACATCCTGCCTGGCCGATGAAGCGCCTCGCCCGCAAGCTCCAGAACAGCGGCCGCAACGGCTACTACACGCGCATCGCGATTAGCTTCGGCCAGAACCGGATCCGGTTCCCGCTGCCGCTGGCCCCTTCCAGCTAGCGCTCCCTCGCGAGCAGCGAGTGCATGATCAGGTCGCGGTGCTCGTCGCCGAAGCGCTCGGCCTCGCGCAGCACGCCCTCCTCGCGGAACCCCAGGCGGGCGGCGAGAGCCCGGCTGCGCTCGTTGTCAGGCGCGATCCGGAGCTCCAGCCGGTGCAGGCCCCAGGCTCGGAACGCGTGGTCGACGAGCGCTGCCACGGCGGCCGTCATCAGCCCGCGACCCTCGTACGCCGAGGCGAGCCAGTAGCCGATCGAGGTGCTGAGGTTGGCGCGGTCGATGCGGTGATAGCCCGCGATGCCCGCGATCGACCCGTCGACGACCATGACGGCCTGAAAGCCATCGTTCGCCGCCTCCTGCTCGAGCGACCTGACGATGAACTCGCGGGTGCTCTCGACGGTCTGGCCGGCGGCCCAGGGCATGAACCGCGCCAGCCGCTCGCGGTCCGCGGCGATCAGGGCGTCGAGTGCCTGGGCGTCGGCGGGTGCCACCGAGCGCAGCTCGAGGTCGGGCCGGACCGCGATCACCATGGCCGAAGGCTAGGTGGCGGGACGAGGTCTTGCCCTTTCCGGCGCAAGCTGGTACAAAGTCCCGCCAGTGAACCGCGTCCGTCATACGACTCTCGCAACCGGCCCGCTCTCGGGCTCCGAGTCGTACGCGTGGTTTACCTATCGGCGATTTAGCTAGGCGTCCGGCCGGCCGCGAGGCCCTCCCAGAAGCGCAGGATCTTCACACCGGACGCCGTAGGCCCCAGCTAGTCGTACGTCTCACCACGCAGGAAGAGAGCTTCGGAGAACAACCATGATGATCGTGATGAAAGAGGGGGCGACGGAGGAGCAGATCGCTCACGTCGTCGAGCGAATCGAGGAGGTGGGGTGTTCGGCTCACCTCTCTCGCGGCGAGCTGCTGACCGTGATCGGTGCGATCGGCGACCGCGACCGGGTCGCGGCGCTGGGGCTCGAGGGGTCGCCGGGAGTCGACCACCTGGTGCCGATCCTCAAGCCATACAAGCTCGCCTCGGCCCAGTTCCGCAAGGGCGAGCGCACCGTGATCGATGTCGACGGCCGCCGCCTCGGCGGCGACTACTTCGGGTTGATCGCCGGGCCGTGCACGGTCGAGAGCCGCGAGCAGACGCTCGAGGTCGCCCGTACGGTGGCCGACGCGGGGGCGACGATGCTCCGCGGCGGCGCGTACAAGCCGCGCACCTCCCCGTACAGCTTCCAGGGCCTGGGCGTCGAGGGCCTGCGCCTGCTCCAGGAGGCCAAGGAGGTGACCGGCCTGCCCGTGGTCACCGAGCTCATGGACGTGCGCGACACGGAGGACGTCGTCGAGGTCGCGGACGTGATCCAGATCGGCGCCCGCAACATGCAGAACTACAACCTGCTCACCGAGGTCGGGCGCACGGCGACCCCGGTGCTCCTCAAGCGCGGGCTGTCCTCGACCCTCGACGACCTGCTGATGGCGTCGGAGTACGTGCTCAAGGAGGGCAACCCGAACGTGATCCTGTGCGAGCGGGGGATCCGCACGTTCGAGACCGCCTACCGGTTCACGCTCGACCTGCTGGCGATCCCCGCGCTGCGCGAGCTCACCCACCTGCCGATCGTCGTCGACCCGAGCCACGCTCCGGGCCGTCGCGACTGGGTGCCGGCGATGTCGATGGCGGCTGCCGCCGCGGGCGCGGACGGGATCATCGTCGAGGTCCACAACGACCCCGAGCACGCGATCTGCGACGGGCCGCAGGCCCTGCCGACCGACGGCTTCGCCGAGTACGCGGACCAGGTCCGGGCCGTCGCCGAGGTTGCGGGCAAGGTCGTCTCGACTGTCTAGCGGGGGCGACGTCAAGATCGCGGTCCTGGGCGTCGGCCTGATCGGCGGCTCGATCGGGCTCGCCGCCCGCGGGCGCCTCGGGGCCGAGGTCGCCGGGTACGACTCCGTCCCGGCCAACCTCGATCGCGGTCTCGCGCTGGGAGCGCTCGACCGGGCCGCGGGCTCGGTCGCCGAGGCGGTCGGCGATGCCCACGTCGTGTTCTGCGCCGCGCCGGTCGCGGCCCTGCCCGGGCTCGCGGCCGAGGCGCTGGCGGCGACGGGCGAGGCGGCCGTGGTGAGCGACGTCGGCTCGACCAAGCGCGAGCTGATCGAGACGCTCGGCGACGCCGAGGGCTCCGAGCGGTTCATCGGCGGCCACCCGCTCGCCGGCGCCGAGACCGCCGGGGTCGAGAACGCCCGCGCGGAGCTGCTCGAGGGCGCGCGCTGGTACCTGACGCCGACCGAGCGCTCGAGCGGGGTGCATTACGACCGCCTGCAGAGCACGGTCGCCGACCTCGGCGCCCGCCCACAGGCGATCAGCGCCGATACCCACGATCGGGTCATGGCCACGGTCAGCCACCTGCCGCACGTGCTTGCCAACGTGCTCGTCAGCGAGGCGGCGGAGGCGCTCTCCGAGCTCTCCGAGCGCCTCCCGGAGGTCGGGACGAGCTTCCGCGACACGACCCGCGTCGCCGGCGCAAACCCGGCGATCTGGGCCGACATCTTCGCCAGCAACCGCGAGGCGGTCGCCGAGGGGCTGGACTCGGTGGGCCAGCGTCTGCGCGACGCCGCGGCGCTGATCCGGTCCGGCGACAGCGCCGCGGTCGGCGACTGGCACGCCGCGGCCGGCGACGACCGGCGCCGGCTGCTGGAGGCGGACCTCGCGGGCGGCGATCTGCGCGAGCTGCGGATCGGGGTCGAGAACCGGCCGGGGACGGTCGCCGAGATCGCGCTGGCCCTCGGCCACGCGCAGGTCAACATCGAGGACATGGCCCTCTATCCGGCTCCCGACATGCGCACCGGGGCGATCTCGGTGTGGGTCGCGGGCACGGACGAGGCCGAGCGCGCTGCCGAGATCGTCCGCGGCCTCGGACACGTGGCCGCGATCGTCGGCGGCGGCGGATGACCCGCTTCGGACCCGGCGGCGCGCTGCGCGGAGCGCTCACGCCGCCGCCCGACAAGTCGGTCTCCCACCGCGCCGCGATCGTCGGCGCCATGGGGGAGGGGCAGACCGTCGTCCGCAACTACCTCGACGCGGCCGACACCACCTCGACGCTGGACGCGGTCAGGGCCGTCGGTGCCGAGGTCGACGGCGAGCCGGACGCGCTTCGGATCCGCGGCGTGGGCGTGCGGGGCGCGCGCGGGGCGGCGATCGACGTCGGCAACGCCGGGACCCTGATGCGCCTGCTGCCCGGCTGGCTCGCGGGTCAGCCGCAGGGGGAATGGACGCTGGACGGCGACGAGTCGATTCGCCGACGCCCGGTCGACCGGATCGCCGAGCCGCTCGGGCTGATGGGCGCCGACGTCGAGGCTCGCGACGGGCGCCTGCCGCCGCTGCGCGTCCGGGGCGCGCCGCTGCGCGGGATCGACTACCGGCTGCCGGTCGCCAGCGCGCAGGTGAAGTCGTGCCTGCTGCTCGCGGGCCTCAATGCCGACGGGCCGACGAGCGTCACGGAGCGCCGCCCGACGCGCGATCACACCGAGCGGATGCTGCGCGCCGCGGGGGCGACGGTGCGGACCGAGAACGCGAGCACGCCGGTGACCGTCCACGGCGAGCTGCCCGCGCAGCGCGTCACGGTCGAGCCGGCCGAGCGCCTCGAGGCTCAGGAGATCACCGTCCCCGGCGACTTCTCGTCGGCTGCCTTCTTCGTCGTCGCCGGCTGCATCGTGCGCGGCAGCGAGGTGCGCCTGGACGGCGTCGGCATCAACCCCGGGCGCATCGGGCTGCTCGGGATCCTCAACCGGATGGGGGCGGCGCTCGAGGTGGTCGAGACGGGCGCGGCGGGGCGCGAGCCGGTTGCGACGATCGTCGCCCGCTCGGGCCCGTTGCAGGCGACCAGGGTGGCCGGCGGCGAGGTGCCGCTGGCGATCGACGAGCTGCCGCTGGTCGCGCTCGCCGCGTCCTTCGCGGACGGCGAGACGGTGGTCACCGGCGCCGAGGAGCTCCGCCACAAGGAGTCGGACCGGATCGCGACCGTGGTCGACGGCCTGCGCGGCCTGGGCGCCGAGATCGAGGCCACCGACGACGGCTTCGTCGTCAGGGGCAGCGCCGGCCTGCGCGGCGGGACGATCGACTCCGCGGGCGACCACCGCCTGGCGATGCTCGGCGCGATCGCCGGGCTCGCCTCGCGCGACGGCGTCGACGTCACCGGGTTCGAGGCCGCGGGCGTGAGCTACCCCGGGTTCGCGGACGACCTGCGGGAGCTGGGCGGTGCCTGAGCCGGGGCCGATGAAGCGACGGCTGTGGTCCGGGGAGCTCTTCCGGGGTGACGCCGAGCTCGACCGTGAGGTCAGCCGCGCCGCTGCGCTCTGCGACCGCTTCAACTCGACACCCTCCACCGACGAGGGCGCGCTCAGCGCGATCCTCGCCGAGCTGCTGGGCCAGGTCGGGGAGGGGGTGACGGTCAAACCGCCGTTTCGCTGCGATTACGGCTACCGGACGGCGATCGGCGACCGCACCTTCATCAACTGGGACTGTTCGCTGCTCGACGGCGGCGGGATCGAGATCGGCGGTCACTGCCAGGTCGCGCCGCGGGTGCAGCTGACGACGGCCACCCACCCGATCGATCCCGGGCCGCGCCGCGACGGCTGGGAGAGCGCGGCGCCGATCTCGATCGGCGAGAACGTCTGGCTCGGCGCGGGCGCGATCGTGGGCCCGGGCGTCTCGATCGGCGCGGACACCGTCGTCGGCGCCGGGGCGGTGGTCCTCCGCGACCTGCCGGCCGGGGTCGTCGCGGCCGGGGTCCCGGCGCGGGTGATCCGGGAGATCACGGACGCCGACCGCGTCGACGTCCCCTAGAGCTAGACCGGCTCAGCCGGCGGCGCTCGGGTGGCCGACGCCCGGCCAGGGGGAGAGCACCAGAAGTAGGCGCGCGTCCTCGGTGGCCCGGACCACGTGACGCTCGTTCGGGTCGAAGGCCGCGAGCAGGCCGGCGCCCCCGCTGATCGACTCGCCGTCGGCGTCGTCGATCTCGACGGCTCCCGTCGCGACCAGCAGCCAGGCTCGCTCGTGGACCTGATGCTCCCGCAGGCTCTCGCCGGCGGGGAGGTTGATCAGGATCACGCGGCCCTCGTCGTCGGAGGCGAGCACCTCGGGGCTGTGGGGCTGCACGTCCAGCGTCGAGATGTCCCAACTCTCCATCGGAGGGAGCCTATCCTCACCGCCGCCATGGTGATCGCGATCGACGGCCCCGCCGGGGCCGGGAAGTCAACCGTCGCCCGCGGCCTCGCGGAGGCGCTCGGCTTCACCTATCTCGATTCGGGTGCGATGTACCGCACCGTGGCGCTCGCGACGCTGCGGGCGGGCGTCGAGCCGGGGGACGCTCAGGCGGTGACGGAGCTCGCCGGCGGGCTCTCGATCGCTGTGGACCGCGGCACCGTCAAGCTCGACGGCGAGGAGGTGAGCGGCGAGATCCGCACCCCGGCCGTGACCGAGGCGGCGTCGAAGGTCTCGGCCCACCCGGGCGTCCGCGCCCTGATGGTCGAGCGCCAGCGCGAGCTGATCGACGCGGGCGACTACGTCGCCGAGGGGCGCGACATCGGCACCGTCGTGAGCCCCGACTCGCCGCTCAAGGTCTTCCTGGTCGCCAGCGACTCCGAGCGCGCGCGGCGGCGCTCCACCCAGACGGGCGAGCCCTACGAGGCGGTGCTCGCCGCCCAGCGAGAGCGCGACCGCCGTGACCGCGAGCGCACGCACGGAGCGCTGCGCCGGGCCGACGACGCGGTCGAGGTCGACACGACGGGGCTCGAGGTCGCGGACGTCGTCTCGCGGGTGGCCGAGATGGCGCGCGGCCGCGGGATCGCGGCGCCGTGACCGACGCGCGTCTGCCCCGGATCGCGGTCGTCGGCTATCCGAACGTCGGCAAGTCGACCCTGGTCAACCGGCTCGTCGGCGGCCGCGAGGCGGTCGTCCACAAGGAGGCGGGCGTGACGCGCGACCGCAAGGCGCTCGAGTGCGAGTGGAACGGCGTGCGCTTCGACCTGATCGACACCGGCGGGGTTGACCTCGCCGCCGAGGACTCGCTGTCGCGCGCCGTCCAGGACCAGGCCCGCGTGGCGATCGCCGACGCCGACGCGGTCGCGATCGTGCTCGATGCCCGCGCCGGGCTGCGCCAGGGCGACGCCGAGGTCGCCGAGATCCTGCGCCGGGCGGATCTGCCCGTGATCGTCGTCGCCAACAAGGTCGACGGCCCCGCCGACGAGCCCGCCGTGGCCGACCTCTACGCGCTCGGCCTCGGGGAGCCGATCGGCGGTCTCGGCGGCCCACGGCCGCGGCACCGGCGACCTGCTCGACCGTATGGTGGAGCTGCTCCCGGAGCCCGCGACCGACGGGGCCGACGGCGAGGACGTCGTGCGGCTCGCCGTGATCGGGCGCCCGAACGTCGGCAAGTCGTCGCTGGTGAACGCGTTCCTGGGCGCGGAGCGGGTGATCGTCTCCGAGCTCGCCGGGACGACCCGCGACGCGATCGACACGCCGCTCGAGGTCAACGGGCGCGACATGCTGCTCGTCGACACCGCCGGGATCCGCCGGCGCACCAAGGTCGCCGGGACGGTCGACTACTACGCCCAGCTGCGCTCCGAGCGGGCCGCCGAGCGCGCCGACGTCGCGCTCGTCGTCTGCGACGCCGCCGAGGGCGTCACCGCGGAGGACCTGCGGGTCGCCGATCTGGCGATGAAGAAGGGTTGCGCGACGCTCGTGGCGCTCAACAAGTGGGACGTCGGCGAAACGGACCTGGAGGACGCCAAGGCCCGGATCGCGAAGCGGGTTCGCCAGCGCCCGCCGGTGATCGCCTGCTCGGCGCTCACCGGGCGGGGGGTCGCGAAGCTGCTCGACCAGGCGATCGTGCTCGCCGACCGCCGGGCGGAGCGCGTCCCGACGCCGGAGCTCAACCGCTTCGTGGGCGACGCCATGGCCCAGCGCCCGCCGCCCCAGCGCCACGGCAAGCGCCTGCGCGTCTACTACGCGGCCCAGGTCGGCACGCGCCCGCCGCGCTTCGCGATGCAGGTGAACGACCGCCGCCTGATCACCCGCGACTGGGCCTACGGACTCGAGAATCGCCTGCGCGAGCACTACTCGCTGGAGGGGGTCCCGGCGATCATCGACTTCGTCCCCAAGCGCGCGCGTCGCGCCGACGCCTCATGAGGCACCTGCGGAGCCTCCGGTACGCCGTCAGCGACGTGTTCTTCGTCATCGGCGAGCGGCTGCGCACGGCCGGCCGGTACCTGGCCCGCGTGCCGCGGGCGCTCGCGCAGGGCTGCGGCCGCTTCTGGGGCTCGCTGTCGATCATCGCCCGGCGCCGCCTCGTCGCCGCGATCGGCGTCGTGGTCGTGATCATCGCGATCCTCGCCCTCGCGGTCCCGAACCTGCCGTGCTCGTTCCCGGGCGGCGACAGCTGCCCGCCGCCCGACGACGCCGAGGCGCTGGTCCCCTCGGACGCGCTCGCCTACCTGCACGCCGACCTCGACCCGGACAGCGACCAGTACAAGGCGCTCACCGGCCTGGCCGGACGCGTTCCGCTCTTCGGCGATCAGGCCGTGGCCGCGGCCGCGGGGCTGATCCCGGGGCCGCGGGGCGCGGGCTCCGACTTCGCCCGGGACGTGCAGCCCTGGTTCGGCGACGAGGCCGCGCTCGCCGTCCTTCCCGGCGCCGGCGGGGCCGCCGACCGGGTCGATCTGCTCGCCGTCGACGACGCCGACGGGGCGTCGGCCTTTGCCGACTCGGTTGCCGGATCGCGCGCGAGCACCGACGAATACGACGACGTCGAGCTGACCACCGGTGCGCGAGGCATCTCCAGCGCGCAGACGAACGGCTTCCTGGTGATCGGCTCGGGCGACGGCGTGCGCGCCGTGCTCGACACCGCCACGGGAGCCGACGGCGCCGACTCGCTCGCCGACAACGACCAGGCTGCGGAGGTGCGCGACCGCCTGCCGGCCGATCGCTTCGCCGACGCCTGGCTGTCGGCCGACGGCGCCACGGAGCTGGTCGCGAACGGCCGCGGCGTGATCTCGACGCTCACCCCGCTGCTCGCGCCGGGGGCCACCGAGGGCGCCGCGGCGTCCCTGAGCGCCTCGGGCGACGCGCTGGAGCTCGCCGTCCGCAGCGAGCTCGACCCCGACCGCGAGCAGGCCTCGCCGAGCTTCTTCGACGCGTTCCCGCCGTTCGAACCCCAGCTGCCGGGCCGCCTGCGCCCCGCCACGCTCGCCTATCTGGGCTTCGGAGACCCCGGCGGGACGGCGGCCGCGCTGCTCGGCCAGGCAGCCGCCGAGGCGCCCGGGATCGCCTCCGGCTTCCAGGACCTCGTCGCCGGGCTGCAGAAGGCGGGCGGCACCGACCTCAGCAAGCTCGCCGGCGCCCTCGGCGACGAGGCCGCGGTGGCCGTCGAGCCAGGGGAGGCGCCCACGAGTCAGAGCCCGACCGAGGCCACGACGTCGTCCATCCCATACCTGATGCTGGTCGCTTCGGGCGTCGACGAGGACACCGCCCGCGATGCGCTCGGCGAGCTTCAGGGCCCGCTCGCCGAAGCCGTGGGCTCGGGGAGCGCGGCGCAGGCGCCGGTCTTCAGCGAGGAGCAGATCGAGGGCGTCGACGCGCAGAGCCTGCGCGTCTCGCCGGCGGTCGAGCTCACCTACGCGGTCTTCGACGGCCTCGCCGCGATCGCCACCAACCCGGCGGGGATCGCGGGTCTCGCCGGCGGCGAGGGCGGGCTCGACGACAGCGACCTCTACAGGCGCGCGACCGCGGGCTTCGGCGGCCAGCCCTCGCTGCTCGCGTTCCTCGACCTCGGCGGGCTCGTGCAGCTGGGCGAGCTGAGCGGCCTGGCCGAGGACCCGGCGTACGCGACGTTCGCAGCCGACTTCCGCAGCCTCGACGCGCTCGGGCTCGAGATCTCGGATTCGGGCGACGTGCTCTCGACGGACGCGCGGCTGCTGCTCCGGTCGGGCTCGGCGGGCGTCGAAACCTCGACGTCAACCTCCCCCACGGACTGATTCAGGGGCTAATCTCTTCGCCCGATGACCTCAAACCTTGACGAAAACGAGCACCTGTTCACCTCCGAGTCCGTGACCGAGGGTCACCCCGACAAGGTCGCGGACCAGATCTCCGACGGCGTCCTCGACGCCGTCCTGCGCGACGACCCAAACGGGCGGGTCGCCTGCGAGACGCTGGTCAACACCGGCCTCGTGGTCGTCAGCGGCGAGATCTCCACGGAGACCTACGTCGACATCCAGGACATCGCCCGCGGCACGATCACGAAGATCGGCTACAACGACGCAACCCTGGGCTTCTCCGCCGATTCCTGCGCGGTGATCAACGCGATCGACAAGCAGTCGCCGGACATCGCGCAGGGGGTCGACACGGCGCTGGAGGTCCGCTCCGGCTCCCAGGTCGACGACGCCGAGGTCGCCGGGGCGGGCGACCAGGGGATGATGTTCGGGTACGCGAGCTCGGAGACCGACGAGCTCATGCCGCTGCCGATCTCGCTGGCCCACCGGCTCGCCGAGCGGCTCGCGGAGGTCCGCAAGGACGGCAGCCTCTCCTACCTGCGCCCGGACGGCAAGACCCAGGTCACGGTGCGCTACCGCGACGCGGTGCCGGTCGCGATCGAGAAGGTGCTGATCTCGACCCAGCACGCCGAGAGCGCGACCACCGAGCAGATCCGCGCCGACGTCTTCGAGCACGTGGTCCAGGCGATCCTCCCCGCCGACCTCTACGACGCCGCCGAGCTCAACACGCCGGAGAACCTCTTCGTCAACCCCACCGGGCGCTTCGTCATCGGCGGCCCGGTCGGCGACGCGGGGCTCACGGGGCGCAAGATCATCGTCGACACCTACGGCGGCATGGCTCGCCACGGCGGCGGCGCCTTCTCCGGCAAGGACCCGTCGAAGGTCGATCGCTCGGCCGCCTACGCCGCGCGCTGGGTGGCCAAGAACGTGGTCGCGGCGAGGCTCGCCGAGCGCTGCGAGGTGCAGGTCGCCTACGCGATCGGCGTCTCCCACCCGGTCAGCGTCATGGTCGAGACCTTCGGCACCGAGGCGATCCCGCGCGCCGAGATCGCGCGTCTGGTCTCCGAGCAGTTCGACCTGCGCCCCGGGGCGTTTCGCAAGGAGCTCGACCTACACCGGCCGATCTATCAGGCGACGGCGGCGTACGGTCACTTCGGGCGCGAGCGCGACGAGTTCACCTGGGAGCGCAGGGACCGCGCCGACGCCCTGCGCGAGGCCGCGGGGCTCGCCGAAGCGGCGGTCGCCTAGCCGCCTAGCTCGACGGGGGCCCGGCGTCGTTGGACCCCGGGTGGGCGACCTGGTCGCCGAGGCCCTCGGGTGAGGCGATCCCGGTCGCCTGGTCGACCATGTGGACGACGTCTGCGGGCTCGCCGACGCCCTCGAAGATGAAGTTGTAGTCGTCGCCCGCGGCGGTGTCGAAGTCGACGTCGCCGATCTGCAGCATCCGCTCGAGCACGCTCTGCCGGTAGTTGACGTTCTGCACCCGCTCCAGCCGCGTCTCCTGGATCGTGCGCGAGACGATGCCGCGCTTGATGTGCAGGCGGCGGTTGGTGATCGTGTAGCTGGTCGCGACCCGCTTGGTGAACCCGAGCAGGATCGTGAGCGCGACGCCGACCAGCGCGACGATCGTCACCAGGCCCTTATCGGTCGAGTCGCCGAGCGTCCCGGTCGCCAGCGCGATCAGCAGGCAGATCACGGCCGTGGCGAGGATCCCCTTGATGTAGAAGTCGAGGATCGCCCGCCAGGAGGGATGGCCCTCGTAGAGGACCTGCTCGCCCGGATGTAGCTTCGGCGCCACGCGCGGCAGTCTATCCCCGGATCGGGCGCCGCCAGCGAGCCCCGCGACGCCGGCGCCGCGTCCGCCGCCGACCCTAGCCTGCGCCGCGATGGCGATCGCCAAGGTCGAACCGTTGACCACCGCACGCGTCCTGCGCGGGCCGTATGACTACCTGCTCCCCGAGCGCCTCGGGGAGGTTGTGGTCGGCACGCTGTTGGAGGTGCCGTTCGGGCACCAGCGGCTGCTCGGCGTCGTCGTCGGGCTCGCCGAACGCAGCGAGCTCCCTGCGGCTCGGCTCGCCGAGCCGCTCGCGGCCCTCGAGGCCGGCGTGCCTCCGGAGCTGGTGCGGCTCGGGCTGTGGGTCGCGCGCGAGTACTGCTCGACCCCGGCCCGCGGCCTCGACCTCGTGCTCCCGCCCGGCACCACCCGTGCTCTCGGCGAGACCCGGGCCCGCACTGAGACCGTCGCCCGCTCCACCGCGGCGGCGGAGGCTGCGCTCGAGAGCGCCCGCTTGGGATCCGTCCAGCGGCGGGCGCTGGAGCTCCTCGCGGCCGCGGGCGAGCCCGGCATGAGCGGCCCCGAGCTCGCGGCCCACGGCGTCGGGCGCGACGCCCTGCGGCGTCTGGAGGGCCGCGAGCTCGTGGACCTCTCCGAGCGCCAGGTCAATCGCCGCCCGCGCACGGCATCGGTCGGTGCCCCGGCGACGCCGGTGGTCCTCGACGGGGCTCAGCGCGCGGCGGTCGCCCGCCTCGTCGCGGCGCTCGACGCCTCGCAGGGCGCCGAGCTACTCCTGCACGGCGTCACGGGCTCGGGCAAGACCGAGGTCTACCTCGCCGCCGCCGAGGCGGCCCTCGAGCGCGGGCGCGGCTCGATCGTGCTCGTGCCCGAGATCGGGATGACCCCGCAGGCGGTGGGCCGGTTCGTCGCCCGGTTCGGCGACCGGGTCGCCGTCCTGCACTCGCGGCTGCGAGCGGGCGAGCGGCGCGACGAATGGCACCGCCTGCGCGACGGCGAGGCCCGGATTTGCGTCGGGCCGCGGTCGGCGATCTTCGCCCCGATCGACGACCTCGGGCTAATCGTCGTCGACGAGGAGCACGACGCCTCCTACAAGCAGGAGGGCGACCCGCGCTACGACGCCCGCGAGGTCGCGCGCCAGCGCGCCGCCGAGTGCGGGGCCACCCTCGTGCTCGGCTCGGCCACCCCGCGGCCGGAGAGCTGGCGCGGGCTCGAACGGATCGAGCTGCCCGACCGGGTCGACGGGCGGGCGCTGCCCGCGGTCGAGGTGATCGACATGCGCGGCCGCGACGGGCGCGCCGGCCCGCTCGCCGAGGCGACCCGGACCGCGCTCGCCGAGGTCGGCGAACGGGGCGGCAAGGCGATCGTGCTCATCAACCGGCGGGGCTGGGCGCCGCACCTGTGCTGCCGTTCATGCGGCTGGGTCGCCGAATGCCCGAGCTGCGACGTCTCGCTGGTCGTTCACGCCGCCGGCCAGGACCTGCGCTGTCACCACTGCGGGCACGCGCGGCGCCTGCCCTCGGCATGCCCGGACTGCGGCTCGGTGACGCTGGCGCGGGCGGGCGCCGGCAGCCAGCGGATCGAGACGGAGGTCGAGGCGGCGGCCGGGCCGCTGGAGGTCTTCCGCATGGACGCCGACAGCGCCGCGGGCGCCGACGCGCACCTGGAGATCCTCGAACGCTTCCAGCGCGCGCCGTCGGGGGTGCTCGTCGGCACCCAGATGGTCGCCAAGGGCCACGATTTCCCGGAGGTCATTCTCGGCGTTGTGATCGACGCCGACTCGACTCTGCGCTTCCCCGACTTCCGCGCCGAGGAGCGCACGTTCGCGCTCGTCGCCCAGCTCGCGGGGCGCAGCGGACGCGGCGAGCGCCCGGGACGGGTGCTCGTGCAGACGCTCGCCCCGAACGCCGCGGCGATCCGCCACGCGGCGGCCCACGACGCCGCCGGGTTCGTGGAGGGCGAGCTTGAGCGCCGGCGCGAGCTCGGCTACCCGCCGTTCGCGCACCTGATCCGGGTCGAGCTCGCGGGCACCGACGCGGGCAGGGTCGAGCTCGCCGCAGGTCGGCTGCGCGCGGCCCTCGACCGGGCGCTGCCGGCGGGCGCGGTCGCGCTCGGACCGGCACCGCGCTTTCGGCGCCGCGGGCTCGAGCGCCGCCAGATCCTGATCAAGGCGCCGGAGCGCGGCCCCGCGGTCGCGGCGATCCGCGAGCTGATCCTGGCCGAGGCGCGGGCTCGGCGCCTGCGCGAGCTGAAGGTGGCCGTCGACGTCGACGCGCAGTAGGGCCGGCCGCCGCGCGGTGCCCATAAACTCGAATCGATGAGCGAGGCGACCGAAGAGCAGCTCGAGAGCACGGCCGAGGTGGCCGAGACGGACACCGAGTCAGAGTCCGGAGGCCTGACCGGGGCCGAGCGCGAGGCGCGCGCGAGGGCGCTCGCCGAGGTCCGGACCTTCGGCGATCCGGTGCTGCGCTCGCGCGCCTCGGACGTGACCGAGTTCGGCGACGAGCTGGCCGAGGAGGCCGAGCGGATGGTGGGGATCATGCACGGCGCGATGGGCGTCGGCCTGGCCGCCACCCAGCTCGGCGTGCTGCGCCGGTTGCTCGTCTTCCAGGCCGGGCCGGACGCCCGCGCGACCGCGGTCGCAAACCCGCAGCTCGAGTGGCTCTCGGAGGACCTCGCGACCGCCGAGGAGGGCTGTCTGAGCCTGCCGGGGATCGGCGTCGACGTCGAGCGGCCGCTGCACGCCCGGGTGCGCGGGCTCGACGTGCACGGCGAGCCGCTGCTGCTGGAGGCGTCCGGGCTGGAGGCGCGCGTGCTGCAGCACGAGATCGACCACCTCGACGGCGTGCTGATCCTCGACCGCACCGAGCGCGGGCAGCGCAAGGCCGCGATGCGCGCCCTGCGCGAGGGCACGACCTACAGCCCCTCGCCCGAGCCTGAGCCCGAGCCCGAGGACGATTGAGGGTCGTCTACCTCGGCACCTCGCCGTTCGCCGCCGCGGTCCTGCGCCGGCTTGCCGAGACCGCGCACCGTCCCGAGCTCGTCGTCACACCGCCCGACCGCCGGCAGGGGCGCGGGCGACGGGTCGCCCCGGTGCCCGCGGCCGCGGCGGCCACGGAGCTGGGGATCGGAGTGTTCCGCACGGAGGCGACCGAGGGGGCGGAGGCGATGGCCGCGATCCGCGCCGCCGAGCCCGAGCTCGGGGTCGTCTGCGCCTTCGGCCAGCTGATCCGCGAGCCGCTGCTCTCCGAGCTCGAGCTGCTCAACGTCCACCCTTCGCTGCTCCCGCGCTGGCGGGGGGCGGCGCCCATCGAGCGCGCGATCATGGCCGGCGACGCCGAGACCGGCGCGTGCGTGATGCGGCTGACCGCCGGCCTGGATTCGGGCCCGGTCGCGCTCGTCGAGCGCGAGCCGATCGTGGCTGGCGATGACTTCGGGACCCTCGCGACACGGCTCGAGCGGCTCAGCGGCGACCTGATCGTCCGGGCGCTGGATCTGCGCTCCGAGGGTCGGCTCGAGTTCGCCGAGCAGGACGACGCGCGGGCCACCTACGCGGAGAAGATCGCCCCGGAGGAGCGGCGCCTCGACCCGGCGCTGGCGGCGATCGAGCTCGAGCGCCGCGTCCGGGGCCTGCACCCCCACATCGGGACCTACCTGGAGCTCGCGGACGGCGAGCGCCTCGGGGTCGGGTCGGCGAGGGCGGAGCCGGGCCAACTCGAGGGCGGCCGGCTAGACGGCGCCGACGGGCTGCGCCTCGGGTGCGCGGAGGGGATCCTGCGACTGCTCTCCGTGCGTCCTGCCGGCGGGCGGATGATGGAAGCCGGCGCCTTCCTGCGCGGCCATAGCGTCCCCGAGCTCGCGTGAGCGCGGACGTGACGCCGGCCCGCCGGCTGGCATACGACATCCTGCGGCGCACCTTCGAGGACGGCGCCTGGACCGACCGCGCGTTCACCGCCGCGGCCGCGCGCATCGAACTCGACCCGCGCGAGCTCGCCCAGGCCCGGCGCCTGGCCTACGGCTCCGTGCAGCGGCGGGGGACCACGGACCATTTCGTCCGGGTCCTCGCCGGGCGCCGCGGCGGGCGGGTCGACGCTGCGGCGCTGGCCGCGCTGCGCCTTGGTCTCTACGAGCTGCTGTGGTCGGAGACCGCCGACCACGCGGCCGTCGACCAGGCCGTCGAGCTCGCCAAGGGTGGCATCCGCCGCAGCGGCGCCCCGCACGGCCGGGCGCGAGCCGCCTCGGGCTTCGTCAACGCCCTGCTGCGTCGGGCCGCTTCGGAGCACGACGAGCTGCTGGCGAGCCTGGACGACACCACTCCGGCCGGCGCGGCGATCGCCCACTCGTACCCCGACTGGCTCGCCGAGCTCTGGTGGGCGGAGCTCGGCGCGCTCGAGGCGCGCGGCCTGATGGCGGCGATGAACGAGCCGGCCGAGACGGCGTTCCGGGTCAACACGCTGCGCGCGGACCCTGGCGGCCTGGCCGCCGAGCTGCGGGCCAGCGGCGTCGAGGTGAGCGGACCCGGGGGCGGCGCGCTGCTCGAGCCGGTCGCGGGGCTCGTGGTCGAGACCGCCGGGGAGAAGGTGACCACCAGGGTGGCGACCGGCGAGCTCGTGCCGCAGTCGCGCGGCTCGCAGGCCGTCGTCGAGCTGCTCGACCCCCAGCCGGGCGAGCGGGTCTTGGACCTCTGCGCCGGCCCCGGCATCAAGACCACCGCGATCGGGGCGCGGCTGGGAGACCGGGGCGAGATCGTCTCGATCGAGGCCGACGCGCGCCGGGCGGCGGAGGTGGCGGAGCTCTGCGCCCGCGCCGGGGTCACCTGCGACCGGGTCGAGGTCGCCGACGCCATCGAGGCCGACCTCGGCTCTGGCTACGATCGCATCCTGTTGGACCCGCCGTGCTCCGATCTGGGGACGCTCGCGTCGCGTCCCGACGCGCGCTGGCGCAAGTCGCCGGACGACATCGAGCGCCTCGCGGCGCTCCAGCGCCGCATGCTGGTGCGCGCGGCGCGCGCCCTCGCCCCAGGGGGGACGCTCGTCTACTCGACCTGCACCGTCTCGGCGCGCGAGAACGAGTCCGTCGCGAGCGCGGTCGGCGAGTACGTGGACGCCGTGGAGACGGACGAGCTCGGCCCGGAATACCGGCCGCTGGGCTCACGGCGCGATCCTCGCTTCCTGCAGCTCCTGCCCCAGCGCGATCGCACGACCGGCTTCTTCTGCGCGCGGTTTCGGAGGCGAGCCTGATGGCCGACCAGCCCTCCATCCGGCGGCCGGGCTGCCCCGGATGCGGCGAGCCGTGGCTGCGTCCCACCCAGCTCCCCGGCCGGTACCGCTGCGTCTATTGCCTGCGCCGCTACGAGCTCGTCTCGCAGTGCCCCGAGTGCGGTGAGCACCAGACGATGGTCCGCATGTCGGCCGACGAGGACCTGCTCTGCCAGCAATGCGGCCACTCGATGCTCCAGCCGCTGTGACGGTCGGCGGGCCAAGGGCCGACGTCTACTCGGCCCCGCGGGTTGCGCCGTCGATCCTCTCGGCGGATTTCGCGCGCCTCGGCGCCCAGGTCGGCGAGGTGCTCGACGCCGGGGCGCGGCTGATCCACGTGGACGTGATGGACGGCCATTTCGTCCCGCCGATCACGATCGGCCCGCTCGTCGCCGGCGCGATCGCCGATCAGGTCCACGACGCGGGCGGGGCGATCGACGTCCACCTGATGATCGAGCGACCCGAGCAGCAGGTCGCCGCCTTCGCCGACGCGGGCGCCGACTCGATCACGATCCACGCCGAGGCGACCCGGCACGCCAACCGGTCGCTGCACGCGATCCGCGAGGCCGGCTGCCTCGCGGGACTGGCGCTCAACCCCGGCACCCCGGCGACCGCGATCTCCGAGCTCGTCGGCGTCGCCGATCTCGTGCTCTGCATGAGCGTCAATCCCGGCTGGGGCGGCCAGCCGTTCATCCGCAGCTCCCCGGACAAGCTCCGCCGACTGGCCGAGCTCGACCCCGAGGTGCTGCTGGAGGTCGACGGGGGCGTCGACGTCGACACGGCGGGCGTCGTCGCCGACGCGGGCGCGACCCTCTTCGTCGCCGGCTCGGCGATCTTCGGCACGCCGGACCCCGCGCAGGCCTACGCGGACATCGTCGCCGCCGCGGGCGCCGCCTCAGCCGGCTCAGCCGCCGCGCGGCGCCGGGGCGCTCAAGGCGCCGGCGAGCTCCTGCCACCAGGCCCGCTCGGCGGAGCTCAGCCCCTCGCGTGCGATCCGGCGGGCGCACCACTCGGAGAGTGGGCGGCGGCCGCCGACGGCCAGGACGTCGGCGCTGGTGGCGGCGTAGCGCCCGTCGGCGAGGGCGACCAGGGCCCCGCTGCCGTCGCGGCGGGTGCGCAGCCGGTGGGCCACCGGCACGCCCTCGATCGAGTCCGGGTCGTTCGGGTCGCCGTCGGCGCGCGACCAGGGGCGCACCGAGAACACCTGCGGCGCCCCCCGCAGCGGCAGGGGCGGCACCGGGGGCTCGCCCAGCGGCCCGTCGCGCCAGCGCTCGGCGAGGCGCTCGAGCTCGCCCGAGTGCTCGAGGCGGGAGACGATGTGGAGCTCGTCGCCGGCCTCGATCTCGGTCGAGCCGCGCGGCGGCAGCGCCTCGCCGCCGCGGACGATCAGGTTCACGAGCGCCTCGCGCGGGAGGCCGAGCTCCTTGACGTCGCGGCCGGCCGCGGCGTCGCCGGGGCGCACGCGCCACACCAGCGACTCGCCCCCGAGCTCGCGGATGATCCCCGTCTCGATCAGCGGTGGCGGCAGCGCCGGCTCGCCGCCGACCACGCCGAGGCGTTTGGCCAGCGGTTCGAAGGTGCTGCCCTGGATGAGCGTCGAGGTGACGACGACGAAAAAGACGACGTTGAAGATCAGCGCCGTGTCGCCGACCCCGGCGACCACGGGGAAGGTCGCCAGCCAGATCGGGATCGCGCCGCGCAGGCCGGCCCAGCCGAGCATCAGCCGCTCGCGGTTGTCGAACGACGCCAGGGAGCTCGCGACGAAGGCGGCGAGCGGGCGAGCGACGAAGATCAGCACCGCGGAGACGAGCAGCGCGTCGCCGGCGTGATCCGTGAGCCCGCTGGGGAACACGAGCAGGCCGAGCAGCACGAAGAGTGAGATCTGGGCGATCCACGAGAGCCCTTGGTGGAAGGCGATCGTCGTCTGGCGCGCGGGGAGCGGGCCGCTGCCGAGGATGAGGGCGGCGATGTACACGGAGAGGAAGCCGGAGCTGTGCACGAGCTCGGGGATGCCGTAGGCGAGCGCCGCGGTGGCGATCGAGGCGACCGGATACAGCCCGGGCGAAGGCAGGTCGACGTTGCGGATGCACCAGCGGGCCCCCCAACCGATCGCGACCCCGGCCAGCAACCCGACACTCAGCTTCAGGGCCAGCGTCGTGACCATGTCGCCGAGCCCGTAGTCCGGCATCTGGATCCAGTCGATGAAGCCGGTGACCAGCAGCAGCGCGACGGGGTCGTTCAGGCCGGACTCCCCCTCCAGCGCCCGGGCGAGGCGCTTGCGCAGGTGCGAGCCGCGCAGTACGGCGAAGATCGCGGCGCTGTCGGTGGCCGCCACCGCGGAGCCGATCAGCAGCCCCTCGAGCGTCGAGAGGTCGAGCAGCCAGACGGCGGCGAGGCCCGTGATCACGGCCGTGATCACCGTGCCGATCGTGGCCAGCGAGATCGCGGTTCCGATCACCGGGCGGATCTCCTTCCAACCCGCCGTCAGGCCGCCCTCGAACAGGATCAGGACGAGGCCGATCGTCCCCAGGGTTCGCGCCAGTTCGTAGTTCTTGAACTCGACGCCCCCGAACCCCTCGGAGCCGATGAGCATGCCGAGGCCGAGGAAGAGCAGCAGCCCGGGGATCCGAACCCGGTCGGCGGCCTTCGCGGCGATCAGCCCGGCGGCCAGGAGCAGCCCGGCGACGAGGATCAGCTCGGAGTCGGACACCGCGGCGACCGTACCCGGTCTTCAGCTGGCTTCGTCGGCCAGTGCAAGCCGCGCCTCGACCTCCTCGGCGGGGGTCAGGCGCTCGCCGTCATCGTGCTTGCGGTAGAGCCGCCGCAGAGCCAGGAACAGGAAGGCCGCGGCGGCGAGGAAGCCGACCTCGATCCGGCGGGCCGGATCCATCACGTCGATCACGCTCCAGATCAGAAAGCCGATCGCGCAGGCGATCCAGCAGGTCGCCGCCAGCCGCGCCTGCCCGCGCGCCAGCGCCGCCTGGTTCAGCGTGGTCGACGCCAGGTAGAGGCCCATCCCGGCCGTCACGAGCAGAAGGCCGGCGCGGTCGTACTCGAAGCGGTCCGAGAACGCGGCCTGCATGAGCGCCGGCCCGGCGATCGCGACCACCAGAGCGACCACGGCCGTGAACACGACGATCGCGCGCAGCGTGACCCCGACGGAGAGCTCGAACGCCTCGGCCGCCTCGGGGTCGGACCCGTCGCGCGAGCGCAGCCGGGTGAGGTGGGGGAGGAGGCTGATCGCGATCCCCTGGAAGACGAGCAGCGGCGCCCGGGCGAGCATCAGCACGTTGAAGATGTACCCGGCCGCGGCGGCGCTCACGGTCGCGTGGAGCAGCAGCGGCCCGGCGTTGAGGAAGATCTGCTCGCTCAGCATGATCAGGAGCACCGCGGCTGCGAACGCGCCGCCGCGGGCGAGCCCCGACCCGGCCTCCGCCACGCCGGCCGCGGGGGCGGGCTCCGGCGTCGCCCGAACGGCGCGCCGCCCGAAGGCCAGCGGGACCACGGTCAGCGAGAAGAGCGGCGCCGCGACGACGCCGATTGCGACCGCGTTGCGGCCGGCGGCGATCCCGACAGCGACCGCGAGGGAGAACAGCATCCGGGAGAACGACTCAGCCGTGAGCAGGCCGGCGAGCAGGCTGAAGCGCCCCTCGCCGGCGAGGTAGCCGCGGGCGAAGAAGCTGGCCGCGAAGGCGAGGACGGCGCCGACGTAGATCCAGTAGAGCGTCGCGCTGTCGGAGAAGAGGTCGTCCTGAAGCGGCTCGCGCAGCGCGAGCGCGACGATCGCGAAGCCGACCGCGACGCCGCACTGGATCTTCGCCGCGGTCGCGAGCGGCGGGCCGATTCCCTCGCCCCGGGCGCGGCGCTCGGCGACACTGCGGGAGATGAACTGCTCGACCGGCCGGTGAAGGACGGAGATCGTGACGAAGGTTGCCGACCAGAGCACCACGACCTCGCCGTACGCCGTCGAGTCGAGGTTGTGCGAGGCGAGCGCGAAGAAGACGTACGTGAGCACGCCCGCGAGGCCGACCCCCGCCGAGAGCGTGCCCGCCGACCGCCCGAAGCTGCGCGCTTGGGCCCCGGCCGCCATCGCCGGGAAGGTACCGGTGACCCCGGCCCGACCCGCCTTGCGACCCGGGGTACAATCGGCTGACTGACCAGTCAATCAGGATGAGCTCCGTCGCCACAGACGAGGATCGGGCCCGGCTTCGACGTACGCTCGAGCTCGCCGAGCGCGGGCGCGGACAGGTCAGCCCGAATCCGCTCGTGGGCGCGGTGATCGCCGGCCCGGGGGGCGAGGTGCTCGGCGAGGGGCATCACGGGCGGCTGGGGGAGGCCCATGCCGAGGTCGCTGCGATCGCCGACTGCCGCGGGCGCGGGAACGACCCAACCGGCGCGACGCTGTACGTGTCGCTGGAGCCCTGCGCGCACCAGGGCCGCCAGCCGCCGTGCACCGACGCCGTGCTGGCCGCCGGCATCGCCCGGGTGGTGATCGGCTGTGAGGACCCGAGCGAGAAGGCCTCCGGCCGCGGCCCGGGCATCCTGCGCGACGAGGGGGTCGAGGTGAGCTTCGCCGACGGCGCCGAGGCGGCGGCGGCCCGGCTCCAGAACCAGCCTTTCCGCAAGCACGCGCGCACCGCCCGCCCGCTGGTGACGCTCAAGTCGGCCGTGAGCCTCGACGGCTTCACGGCAACCGCGAGCGGCGACTCGAGGTGGATCTCCGGCCCCGAGAGCAGGGCGCTCGTGCACCGCTGGCGCGCGGAGGCCGACGCCGTCGCCGTCGGGATCGGCACCGCGCTCGCCGACGACCCGCTGCTGACGGCGCGGGACGTCGAGATGCCGGAGGTCCGCCAGCCCGCGCGCGTGGTCTTCGACTCCGCGGCCCGGCTGCCCGCGGACTCGGCGCTCGTGCGCTCGGTCGAGGAGGCGCCGCTCTACGTGCTCGTGGCCGCGGGCGCCGATCCGGACCGGCTCGCCGTCCTGCGGGCCGCGGGCGCCGAGCCGATTGAGCTCGCCGGCGATCGCGAGCGCCGCCTCGGCGAGGCCCTCGACGAGCTCGGCCGCCGGGGGATCAGCTCGCTGCTGGTGGAGGGCGGCGCGGCGCTCGCCGGCTCGTTCCTGCGCGCCGGCGAGGTCGACGAGCTGCGCACCTTCATCGCCCCGGTGGTCCTGGGCGGCGGTCTGCCGCTGGCGAGCGGCTCGGGCGCCGAGCGCGTTGCCGACGCGCCGAGGCCGCTGGCCTGCGACTGGCAGCCGTCGGGCGAGGACATGCTCGCCCGCGCCCGGCTGCGGGAATGGTGATGAGGGGCTTAGCCCCGAAAGCAGCAGGTAAGGACGCCGACGGCGTCCGCAGGAGGTTCTGATGTTCACGGGGATCGTCGAGGAGGTCGGTGCGGTCGAGGCGGTCGAGTCCGGCGACGCCGGGGCCCGCCTCTCGATCGCCGCCGGCTTCGGCGCCGAGCTGCGCGAGGGCGACTCGGTCGCGGTGGAGGGCGTCTGTCTCACGGCGACGGCCGTCCGTGCCGATGGCTTCGACGCCGACGTGATGAACCAGACCCTCAGCCTCACCACCCTCGGCGAGCTCGAACCCGGCGCCCCGGTGAACCTCGAGCCGGCGCTTCGCGCGGGCCGGCCGCTCGGCGGGCACCTCGTGCAGGGACACGTCGACGGCGTGGGCGCGGTGCGCTCCGCGACCGAGGACGGCTTCGCCCGCCGCGTGCGCGTCGGCGTCCCGGACGGCCTCGAGCGCTACCTCGTCGAGCGCGGTTCGGTGGCCATGGGCGGCGTCAGCCTCACCGTTGCCGAGCTCGGCGAGGACTGGTTCGAGGTCTCGCTGATTCCGGAGACGCTCGAACGGACCACCCTGGGCGCGGTGGCCGAGGGCGCGCGCGTCAACCTCGAGCTCGACGTGGTTGCCCGTTACGTCGAGCGGCTTCTACGCTTCAAGGAGGACCATGGCTAATCACACCACCGCCACCCAGGCTCCCTTCGCGACCATCGAGGAGGCCATCGACGAGATCCGGCGCGGGCGCATGGTCGTGGTCTGCGACGACGAGAATCGCGAGAACGAGGGCGATCTGACCCTTGCCGCCCAGTTCGCGACCCCCGAGGCGATCAACTTCATGGCCAAGGAGGGGCGCGGCCTGATCTGCCTGTCGCTCACCTCGGAACGCTGCGACGAGCTCGGGCTCAACCTGATGGCCGCCAAGAACGAGGCGCCGCTGCAGACCGCCTTCACGGTCTCGGTCGAGGCCCGCGAGGGCGTGACCACCGGAATTTCGGCCGCCGATCGCGCGCACACGATCCAGGTCGCGATCGACGCCCGCTCGACGCCGCATTCGCTGGTCCAGCCCGGTCACGTCTTCCCGCTCAAGGCCAAGGACGGCGGCGTGCTCGAGCGGGCCGGCCAGACCGAGGCGGGCGTCGACCTGGCGCGGCTCGCCGGCCTCAATCCGGCCGGGGTGATCTGCGAGATCATGAACGACGACGGGACCATGGCCCGGGTGGGCGACCTGGTCCCCTACTGCGAGCGCCACGGGCTGGTGATGATCACGGTCGCCGACCTGATCGCCTACCGCCGCCGCACCGAGCGTCTGGTCGAGCGCGTGGTGGCGACCAAGCTGCCGACCGCCTTCGGGGAGTTCACCGCCGTCGGCTACCGCTCGCTGCTCGACGACAAGCATCACGTGGCGATGGTCAAGGGCAACGTCTCCGGCGCCGCGGACGTGCTCGTGCGCGTGCACTCCGAGTGCCTCACCGGAGACGTCTTTCACTCACTGCGCTGCGACTGCGGCGAGCAGCTCGAGGCCGCGATGGCGATGATCGAGCAACAGGGTTCCGGGGTGCTGCTCTACCTCTCCCAAGAGGGGCGCGGGATCGGCCTGCTCAACAAGCTTCGCGCCTACAAGCTCCAGGAGGAGGGCCTGGACACGGTCGACGCCAACCTGAAGCTCGGCCTCCCGGCCGACCTGCGCGACTACGGGATCGGCGCCCAGATCCTGGTTGACCTCGGCCTCTCGAGCATCCGCATCCTCACCAACAACCCGAAGAAGATTCACGGGCTCGAGGGCTACGGGCTCTCGGTCAGCGAGCAGGTCCCGATCCAGTCGGTGCCCAACCCGCACAACCAGAGTTACCTCGACGCCAAGCGCGACAAGATGGGCCACGTGCTCCACCACCAGGGCCTGGCGCTCGATGCCGAGCTCCTGCACGACGAGCACATCCGCGACGCCCGCGAGCACAGCAAGAGCGATGGCTGAGCCCACGGGCGAGTACGCGATCTGCGTCGCGACGTTCTACGAGGACCTCGCCGAACGGCTCGTCAACGGGGCCACCGAGGCCTTCTCCGAGCACGACGTGAGCCCGGCCTCGGTCCACACGTTCGAGGTCCCGGGCGCGTTCGAGCTGCCGCTGGCCGCGAAGTGGTGCGCGGAATCCGGGCGCTTCGACGGGGTCGCCTGCCTCGGCGTCGTGATCCGCGGCGAGACCGACCACTACGACTTCGTCTGCTCCGAGGCCGCCCGCGGGATCGGCGACGTGTCACTGCGGACCGGCGTCCCGTGCGCGTTCGGCGTCATCACCGCCGACACCCGCGAGCAGGCCGAGGCCCGCGCCGGCGGCGACAAGCGCGACCAGGGGCGCAACGCGGCCCTCGCGGCGCTGCGCATGGCCGAGCTCAGGTCACAGCTCGCCTCGGAATAAGCCGGCTCAACGGCGCCGGGGGTCGGCTCCGGCCTGGCGGCCTCCGCCTCCCTGTCGCTACCATCCTGCGTCCGATGGCGAAGGTCTGCTTCTCATGCGGCAAGGGCCCGGCGTTCGGCAACTCGCGCAGCCACTCGATGGTCGCGACCCGCCGGCGCTTCGACCCGAACCTCCAGAAGGTCCGAATCGACGACGGCGGGCGCCCCCGCCGCGTCTACGTCTGCACGCGCTGCCTGAAGGCCGACAAAGTCACGAAGCACGCCTAGCGCCGTAGCCGCGCGGCGGAACGGCCTGCGCTGCGCGTAGTCTGCTCGCCCGTGTCGGACTCATCGATCGTTCGCTTCCGCCACGTCGTGGGCGTTGCGTTGTCCCACCTCGAGGAGCGGCGGGAGGAGATCAACGACCTGAACGTGTTCCCTGTCGCCGACGGCGACACGGGGGACAACATGGCGCTGACCATGCGTTACGTGCTGGACGAGCTCGAGCACCTGGAGCGGCGGGCGAACGGCGACCCCCGCCGGCCGGAGATCGTGCGCGAGGTCGCCCGCGCGGCGCTGATGGGCGCCCGGGGCAACTCGGGCGTGATCCTGAGCCAGATCGTCCGCGGCGCGGCGGAGAAGGTGGCGACGCCGCCCGGCCGGCGGATCGACCCCGAGCTGGTCGAGGCCGCGCTCACCAACGCCGCCGCCCGGGCCTACGCCTCGGTCCGCGACCCGGCCGAGGGGACGATGCTGACCGTGGTCCGGGCGATGGCCGACGCGGTTGCCGAGCGCCGGGCGCAATGGCAGCGCGCGCGGCTGGACCCCGCGGCCACGGACGCGGAGCAGAACGCGCTGCTCGCCGAGATGCTGGCGACGGCCTTGTTTGCGGGTGAGGAGGCGGTCCGCCACACCCCCGAGCAGCTCGACGTGCTCGCGAAGGCCGGGGTGGTGGACGCCGGTGCGCTGGGGCTCGTGGTGATCATCCGCGGGCTCGTCTCCGGGCTCGCCGGCGAGCAGGTGCAGCTGCCCGAGATCCCGCACTACGCGGCGGCGCGCCTCGACCAGGTCCACCACGCCGACTCTGCCTATCGCTACTGCACGAACTTCATCGTCACGGGCGAGGGACTCGCGGGCGACTCGTTCGTCGGCGCGCTCGAGGGGCTCGGCGATTCGGTCCTCGTGGTCGGCGATGCGGCGACGCTCAAGGTCCACGTCCACACGGACGACCCCGACGCCGCGAGGGCGGCGTTCGACGGCGCCGGTGAGATCAGCCACGTCGACATCGCCGACATGCACGAGCAGGTCGCCGGGCAGCGGGCGCGGCTCGGCCCGGCGCATGCCGGGGTGGTCGCGGTCACCAGCGGCGAGGGGATGAAGGCGATGTTCGAGGCGCTCGGCGCGCTCTGCGTCGACGGCGGCCCAACCCTGAACCCGCCAACCAAGGACATCCTCGCGGGGATCGAGTCCTCCGTCGCCGACGAGGTCCTGGTGCTGCCCAACTCGCGCAACGTGACCATGGCGGCCGAGGAGGCGGTGCGGCTCGCGGCGAAGGCCGGCCGCACGGCGATCGTCGTGCCGTCGGAGTTCCAGCAGGCGGGGCTCGCCGTGATGGTCGAGTTCGACCCCGTCGCGAGCGCGGAGGAGAACGCCGAGCGCCTCGGCGCCGGGCTCGCGGGAATTCGGGTCGGCGCGGTCGCGCCCGCCGCGCGCGACGACGCCGACGGCCGCTTCCGGCGCGGCGACTCGGTCGGGTTCGCGGGCGACGAGATCGTCGCCTGGGGCGGCGCCGGATCGACCCTCGTGGAGACCGTCGGCGCGCTCGCCGACGGCGCCGAGATCGTCACCGTGATCGAGGGGGCGGAGGCTCCGATTGCGGATCGAGGACCTCGGTCTCACCCTCCCGGACGGCGCCGAGCTGGAGCTGCGCCGCGGCGGGACGCCGAACTATTCCTGGCTGATCGCCGCCCAGTAGCGGCGCCACGATGACTCTCCTCGAGGACGTCCTCGCCGCCCACGGCGGCGCGGAGCGCTGGGCGCGCGCACGACGCGTCCGCGCCCGGATCCATTCGGGCGGGCTCCTGCTGGAGACGAGGGCGAGGCAGCTGCGCGGCGGCGCGGTGCTTGAACATCGGCATCGGCGAGCCCTGGGGCAGCGCGGTCGCCGACGCCGAGCCGGGCCGGCGGGCGATCTTCGACCACGGCGCCGTGCGGATCGAGACGCTCGACGGCGAGGTGCTCGACGCCCGATCCGACCCCCGCGGCGCGTTCTTCGGTCGCTCCGGGCTCCGGCGCAACCTGCGCTGGGACGACGTCGACGCGACCTACTTCGCCGGGCTATGCCTGGTGGAACTACCTCAACCACCCGTACCTGCTGACCCGAGACGACATGGTCGTCCGCGAGCTCGAGCCGTGGCGTGAGGACGGCGAGACCTGGCGGCGGCTCGAGGCGCGCTTCCCCGCCGCCCTCGACACCCACTGCCCGGTCCAGGTCTTCTACTACGACCGCGACGCCGCGCCTGCGCCGCCACGACTACACGCCCGAGGTGATCGGAGGCTGGGCGCGCGCCGCGCACCTGTGCGCGGACCACGTCGAGGCCGGCGGGCTGCTCTTCCCGACGAGCCGGCGGGTGGTGCCGAGGGGTCCCGGCAACCGACCCCTCCCTTTCCCTACGCTGGTGTCCCTGCACCTCTCCGAGATCGAAGTCGAGATTCCGTGACTGATTCGAAGCCCGTCCTCTGGCACATCCCCGTCTCGCACTACAGCGAGAAGGCGCGTTGGGCCCTCGCCCACAAGCGGGTCGTCCACGAGCGCCGCGCCCCGATGCCGGGCGCCCACATGGCGATCGCTCTGTGGCTCACGCGCGGTCAGGAGAAGACCTTCCCGGTGGTCCGTCTCGACGGTCGCAACGTCGGCGACTCGACCGCGATCATCGAGGCGCTCGAGGCGCGCTGGCCCGAGGATCCGCTTTATCCCGAGGATCCCGCTGAGCTCCGCCGCGCGCTCGACCTCGAGGACTACTTCGACGAAGACGTCGGCCCGCAGGTGCGGCTGCTCGGCTGGCACGAGCTGCGCAAGGACCCCGAGCTCATGGGCGAGGTCACTCGGACGATGGTTCCCGAGCCGATGCAGAAGCTCCCCGGCTGGGAGGCCGTCGCGCTGCGCTTCGGGACCGTGTTCACCCAGGTCCGCTACCGGGTCGCCGCCGACGAGGCCGCCGATGCGGCCAGGCGCGATGTGCTCGCCGGGTTCGACCGACTCGAGGCCGAGCTCGACGCCGCCGGGGGCGAGTACCTGGTGGGGGAGCGGTTCTCGGTCGCCGACCTGACCGCCGCGGCGCTGTTCTACCCCGTGGTTACTCCGCCCGAGGGACCCCAGATCCTGGCCGGCGACCAACCGCCAGGCTTCGCGGCCTTCCAGGATTCGGTGTCCGACCGGCCCGGCTTCAAATGGGTCGAGACGATGTACGCGAGGCACCGCGAGCCGGCTGCCGCCCCCGCCGCCGCTGCGGCCGCCTGACAGCCCGGGCTTACCAGTCCTCCGTGCCGGGCTCGCCCTTGAACGGGCCCTCGATCTCGTCGGTGACCCAGCCGCCGTAGAAGGTCCCGCCCTGCGGACGGACGCGCTCGTCGCCGATGTAGGCGGCCTCGACTCGGCCCGCGTAGAAGGCGATGTGGCCGCGCAGCTCGGTGTAGGCGTCGCGCGGCTCCGGGTAGTGCCAGGCCGCCGCGGCCGAGCTCCCGCCGCCGAGCTCCAGGTCGAAGTAGCTGGCCCGTCCCTTCCACTCGCAGTGCGTGTGCTGGGCCGGGACCTCGCGGAGCAGTTCGGTGCGGACGTCGTCGGCCGGGATGTAGATCGTCGGCGGGCTCGCGGTCTCCAGCACCCGCAGGGCGCGATCGGACTCGGCCACGACCTCGCCCGCGTGCTCGACGCGCACGCGGCCCGCAACCGGCTCAACCCGCGGCGGGCGGGGGTAGTCCCAGACCGACTCCTTCATACGGGTTCGGTCGCCGGGGCGAGCCGGCCGTTACGCGATCTCGACGACTGCCTCGACCTCGACCGGGACGTCGAAGGGAAGCTGCGCGGCGCCGATCGCCGAGCGGGCGTGGCGGCCGGCCACGTCGCCCCACACCTCGAGCACCAGGTCCGTGAACCCGTTGATGACCGCCGGGGGCTTGTCGAACCCCGGCGCGCACTGGACCAGGCCGAGCGCCTTGACCCAGCTCGTCACGCGGTCGAGGTCGCCGAGCTCCTGCTGTAGCGAGGCGAAGATCGAGAGCCCGGTCAGCCTGGCGGCCTCGTAGCCCTGCTCGACCTCCAGGTCGCCGCCGACGCGCCCGGTCATCAGCACCTCGGCGCCGTCGACCGGCAGATGCCCGGAGACGTACGCGAGCCCGCCGCTCGTGTGGACGAGGTCGAACGGGAACTCGATCCCCGGCGGCGGGGCGAACGGCTTGGGCAGGTCGAGCCCGAGCTCGCTGAGCCTGTCGGTGATCCGTCCCATCCCGGACGGAATCTAGCCTGTGAGGGACGTGAGCACTAAGGCGCCTCAACAGCGGCGCGGCTCGGCTACGCCCCGCATCCCCCGCGCGATCGGAACCGGTACCGAGCAGGACCGCGACGCGCTGCGCGGGGCGGACCTGCGCTCGCTGCCGCGGCCGAGCCGTCTGGCGGTGCCGGTCGCCTCGCTCGACGGCGTCGGCCCGCGCCTGGCCGAGGCGGCGGCCGAGATCGGGATCGACACGCTCTCGGACCTGCTCTGGCACGTCCCGCACGGCCACCGCGACCGCGCCGGAGTCCGCGACGTCGCCGACCTGCGGATCGGCGAGCAGGCGACCGTGATGGTGAGCGTGCGCTCGGCGCGGGTGCGGCCAACGCGGCGGCGCAACCTGCGGCTGGTCGAGGCGGCGGTCGCCGACGACAGCGGGCCGATGAAGGCCGTCTGGTTCAACCAGACGTACCTGGCCGAGCGCCTGCAGCCCGGCACCCGGCTGTTGCTCAACGGCAAGCTCGACCGCTCGGGCTTTCGCGTCGCCACGCACGAGGTGGTCGCGGGTGGGCGCGCCGGATCGGGCCCGGCCGGGCTGCACACGACGGGGATCGTCCCGGTGCACAACGCCAGCGCACGCCTGTCGGCGAACCGCCTGCGCGAGTGGGCGTGGCAGGCCGTCGACCGGGCCGCCGACGCGATCGAGCCGCTGCCGGCCGAGCTCCGCGCCCGGCGCGGGCTCGCCGCCGAGGCCGACGCCCTGCGCTGCGCGCACTTCCCGGATTCGCCGGACGAGGCGAGGGCGGCCCGCGACCGGCTCGCCTTCGAGGAGCTCTGCCTGCACCAGGTCGCGCTGGCGATGCGGCGCGGCGCCCGCGAGGACGGCCGCGAGGCGGTCGCGATCGAGCCGACCGGCGAGCTCGTCGACCGGTGGCTCGCCTCGCTGCCCTTCGACCCCACCGCGGGCCAGCGCGCGGCGTTCGCCGAGATCGACGCCGACCTGGCGTCGGGCCGGCCGATGCAGCGCCTGCTGATGGGCGAGGTCGGCTCCGGCAAGACCGTGGTCGCCGTGTTCGCGATGCTGCGCGCGCTCGCCGCCGGCCACCAGGCCGCGATGATGGCGCCCACCGAGACGCTCGCCGAGCAGCACGCGGCGACGCTCGGCAGGCTGCTCGGCGGCGAGGCGATCCCGTTCGCGCTGCTCACCGGGGCGACGCCCGCCGCCCGCCGCCGGGAGACGCTCGACCGCCTGCGGACCGGCGAGCTCGGCCTGGTGATCGGCACCCACGCGCTGCTGGAGCCCGACGTCGAGTTCGCCCGCCTCGCGGTGTGCGTGGTCGACGAGCAGCACCGCTTCGGCGTGCGCCAGCGGGCGGCGCTCGACGCCAAGGGGACCGCCGGCCGCGCCCCCCACACGCTCCACATGACCGCGACGCCGATCCCGCGCACGCTCTCGCTGACGGCCTACGGCGACCTCGACGCGACGTCGATCCGCGAGCTGCCGGCCGGCAGGCAGCCGATCAAGACCTGGGTGGTCGGCGAGGAGAAGCGCGCCGGCGCCTACGGCTTCATCCGCGACCGCCTGGGCGAGGGCCGCCAGGCGTACGTGGTCTGCCCGCTGGTCGCCGACTCGGAGAAGCTGCGGGCCAAGGCGGCGAGCGTCGAGGCGGAGCGGCTGCGCGCCGCCGAGCTCACGGGATTTCGCGTCGGCCTGCTGCACGGTCAGATGTCCTCCGCGGAGAAGGCGGCGGCGATGGAGGAGTTCGTCTCGGGGCGCACCGACGTGCTGGTCGCCACCACCGTCATCGAGGTGGGGATCGACGTCCCCAACGCGACCGTGATGCTGATCGAGGGCGCCGAGCGCTTCGGGCTCTCGCAGCTGCACCAGCTCCGCGGGCGCGTCGGCCGCGGAGCGCACGAGAGCCACTGCATCCTCTTCGCTGACCTCGACACGCAGCTCGCCAAGCGCCGGATGGAGGCGATCGAGGGCAGCGCCGACGGGTTCGAGCTCGCGGAGACCGACCTGCTGCTGCGCGGCGAGGGCGAGATCCTCGGCACGCTCCAGCACGGCCTGCCGCGTTATCGGGTCGCCGAGCTGCCCGAGGACGCCGAGCTGCTCGCCGCCGCGCGCGCCGAGGTGATCGCGCTGATCGAGCGCCACGGCGGCCTCGACGTCCCCGAGCTCGGGCCGCTGGTCGACGTGGCCCGGGTGCGCTTCGGCGACGAACGCGTGGAGGGGATCGCCGCATGAGAGTGGTCGCGGGCCGGCTCGGTGGCCGGACGCTGAAGTCGCCTCCCGGCCGCTCGAAGGAGATCCGCCCGACCTCCGACCGCGCGCGCGAGACGCTCTTCTCGATCCTCGGCGACGTGTCGGACCTGAGCGTGCTCGACCTGTTCTGCGGCACGGGCGCGCTTGCGATCGAGGCGATCTCGCGCGGCGCCGACTCGGCGGTGCTCGTCGACAAGGCCACGGCGCTCGCCGAGCGCAACGCCTCGGAGCTCGGGATCGCCAACCGCTGCGAGTTCGTGCGGTCGGATGCGATCCGCTATCTGGAGCGCACCGAGGAGCGCTTCGGGCTCGTCTTCTGCGACCCGCCGTATAAACTCGCCGACCCGCTTGAGCCGCAGCTCGTCCAACACATTCCGCCGCGTCTCGCAAGGTACGCCAGGCTCGTCGTCGAGAGCCCCGCTCGACGCCCGATCTCCATCGAGGCGCCGAAGCTGTCGCTCGAGACCGAGCGGCGGATCGGCGAGGCGCTGATCAGGATCTACCGTAGGAGCTAGGCAAAATGGCCACCAGCGAGCGGATCGTGATCTGCCCGGGCAGCTATGACCCGGTCACAAATGGGCACCTCGACATCATCGGGCGCGCGTCGCGCGTGTTCGACCGGGTGATCGTGGGCGTCGTCGGCCAGGGCATCCGCAAGTCGAAGACGATGTTCACGGCCGAGGAGCGGCGCGACTTCCTCGTCGACGCGACGTCAGAGCTCGCGAACGTCGAGATCGAGATCTTCACCAACCTGCTCGTCGAGTTCGCCCGCCAGCGCGGCGCGCGGGTGATCCTCAAGGGCCTGCGGGCGATCTCGGACTTCGAGTACGAGCTGGAGATGAACCAGCTCAACCGCAAGCTCTCGCCGGAGATCGAGTCCATGTACGTGTTCGCGTCGCCGGACTACAGCTTTCTCTCCTCGACCGGGGTCAAGGAGATGGCGACGTTCGGGGGCGACGTGAGCGACCTCGTCCCCGCGTCCGTGTCCGCGGCGCTCACCGAGCGCGCACAGCGCACGTAGCCGCAATCCCTCTGGGCAGGAGCTTGCAAGAGATTGCAGAAAACCCTCTTCAGCGGCCCTGATCAGCGTCGCCGCGTAAGCTTCACAACCTCTTATGGACGTCCTGGTCCTCATAGACAAGCTCGATGACCTGATCCACAACGCGCGTCCGGTGCCGTTGACGGATCAAGTGCGCGTCGATCGCGAGGAGATCTACGACCTGCTCGACCAGATGCGGGCGACGATCCCCGAGGAGATCAAGCAGGCGCGCTGGATCGTGAAGGAGCGCCAGGAGATGCTCGCCGAGGCCAAGCGCGAGGCCGAGCGGGTGGTCAAGGAGGCGCGCGACCAGCAGGAGCGGCTGATTTCCGGCGAGGAGGTCTACCGCCAGGCCGAGCGCGCCGCCGAGGAGATCATCGAGGACGCCCGCGAGACCGAGCGGCAGATCCGCCTCGGCGCCGAGGACTACGCGGACGAGATCCTCTCCACGCTCGAGGTCAACCTCGAGAAGTTCCTCTCGGCCGTACAGCGCGGTCGCGACCGGCTCGCCGGCCGCGACGACGAACCGGTCGAAGTCGGTTAGCGCTTAGGTTTCTCCCGGTCTACCGGGAGGTTCACGTGAGCGAGCGGTGGTTCTCCGACGAGGAGCTGGCCGAGATGTCGCGGCCGACGATGGAGCGTGCGATCGAGGCGATCGACGCGGGCGACCTCAAGGGCGCGAAACGCCTGTGCGAGGCGATGAAGTGGGAGTCGCAGTTCATGCACGACCTGCTCGTCGACGGGGTCGCGGGCCTGATCTCGTTCGTCAAGGAGAAGCTCGGCGACGGCGGCGTCGAGGAGGCCTGGGAGTACTCGCTCGAGCGCAGCTGGAAAAAGCCGGTCGAGACGATCGACAAGCTCGACCGCAAGGTCGTCGCCGAGTCGCTGGCCGCCACCTGGCGCGCCCACTCGACCTCGGGCGTCGGCCCCAACCCGGGCGCGTTCGAGATCGGCGAGGACGACGAGAAGCTGACCTTCACGATGAACCCGTGCGGCTCGGGCCAGCGCCTGTGGCGCAACCACCGCTACGGGCCCGACGGCTGGGGGGTGACCGACGAGGCGCACTCGTGGAGCTACGGCCGGGAGGGCTTCCCGCTCTACTGCACCCACTGCGCGTTCATGAACGAGACCCTGCCCATTCGCTGGATCGGCCACCCGGTGTATCCGTCGGACCCGCCCGAGGACTTCGACCGGGATCCGTGCACCTGGTACTGGTACAAGGACCCGGCCGACATCCCGGACCGCCACTTCTCGCGGCATGGGCTCGACCGCGGAGACTGAGGCGCCCGACGCCGGAGCCGTCCGCGCGGCGCTCGCTGCGGCGGGTGAGGATCCGGGCGAGCTCGAGCTCAGCGAGATCGAGGGCGGCGCGTCGCGCCAGACGTTCCTGGTCTCGGTCGGCGGCGAGGCGCGCTGGGTCGTGCGGCGCGAGCCCGAAGCCGGGATGTCGTTCAACCCGCTGGAGGTCGAGCTCGCCGCGATCGCGGCCGCGGACCGCGCGGGCGTCCCCGTCGCGCCCGCCGTTCGCTTCGAGCCCGCCGGGGGGCGGTTCGGCGCGGGCGCGGGATACGCGATGGCGTTCGTCGCCGGGACGTCGGTGGCGCCACGCGTCCTGCGTCGCGACGAGCTCGCGACCGCGCGCGAGCGGCTGCCGAGCCAGCTCGCCGCCGCGCTCGCCCGTACCCACAGCGTCGACCCGACCGCCGTCGACGGGCTCGCCGGAGGGCAGGGCGACCCCGGGCTCGAGGCCTGCGGGCTGTGGGAGGCGGAGCTCGACACGATCGGCGAGCCGCTTCCCGGCGTCGAGGCGGGCCTGCGCTGGCTGCGCCTGAACGCGCCACCGCCGGCCGAGCCGCGGCTGGTCCACGGCGACTTCCGGCTCGGCAACCTGATCGTCGACGAGGGGGGACTCGCCGCGGTGATCGATTGGGAGCTCTGCCACGCCGGCGACCCGGTCGAGGATCTCGCCTGGCTGTGCATCCGCTCGTGGCGGTTCGGCAACGACGAGCTGCCGGTCGCCGGGCTCGGGGAGTTGGACGCGTTGTTCGAGGCCTACGGGGCCGCGGGCGGGACGCGCCCCGACCCGGAACGCTGGCGCTGGTGGTCGGCGATGGGGAACGTCAAGTGGGCGGTGATCTGCGCGCGCCAGGCCCACGACCACCTGACCGGCGCCCGCCCGTCCGCCGAGCTCGCATCGCTGGGACGGCGGATCTGCGAGCCCGAATGGGACCTGCTGGAACTGGTGGCGGGCTGATGCAGGATCGGCCGACCGCTCCGGAGCTCCTCGACGCGATGGCCGCCAAGCTGTTCGCCGAGGTGCGCGAGTGGGTGCCGCGCGAGCGCCGCTTCCAGGTCCTCGTGCTGGCCAACCTCTGCGCCGTGCTCGCCCGCGAGCTGCGCGCCGGGCCCGAGCCGTCACTGGCCGACGTGCGCCTGTTCCGCGAGCTCCTGCGCCGGCCGACTGAGCCGCACGTGCCGGCACGTGAGGCCGACGCCGCCGCCCGAGCGACCGCGTTCGAGCTCAGCGCCGCGATCCGCGCCGGCGACCTCGACGACCGCCTCGACGAGGCGATCGCCCGGCTGCGCGAGCACGTGTCGCGCAAGCTGGAGGTCGCACGGCCGGGGTACGCGGGCGGGGTTAGGCAGTGAAGGGTGAGCGTTGGTGGCACGGCGGGCGCGTGTGCCTGAACTCATGCGCTGTGCGACGCGATTGCCACGGCATCCGCAGGCTCCCGCCGCCTCCAACGGTGAGTGTGCAGTTGACCACCGTATAGGTGCCTAACTGCACACTCGATGAGCGACGCCCCTCAGTCGCGCTGCTCGCGCGTGAGCGAGAACGTGTTCAGCCAGGCGCCGCCGTCGACGCCGATCTCCTGGCCGGTGACGTAGCCGGCGTCCTCCGCGCTCAGGTAGGCGACCAGCGAGGCGACCTCGTCCATCTCGCCCATGCGGCCCGAGGGCATGAAGGTCGACTCGAGCATCTCGTAGAGCTCGCGCGGCATCGCCGCGACCCGCTCTGAGGCGATCAGCCCGGGGAGGACGGCGTTGGCCGTGATCCCGCGGCGCACGTTCTCGGCCGCGATCGTCTTCGTCATCCCGAGCAGACCGGCCTTCGAGGCGGCGTAGGCGACCTGGCCCGGGAGCCCGACAGCGGCCGCGCTCGAGGAGACGACCACGATCCGCCCGTAGCCGCGCTCGCGCATCCCGGGCAGGCAGCGCCTGGATGACGCGGAAGGCGCCCGTGAGGTTCACGTCGAGGTCGCGCTGCCACTGCTCGGGCGTCATCGCATGTGCGGGCGCGATCGTGTCGGTGACCGCCGCGTTGGAGACGCAGACGTCGACGTCGCCGAGCTCCGGCAGCGGGTCGGCGGCCACGTCGAAGCGCAGGTCGCAGCCCTCGTCGCGATCGGCGGTGACCACGTCGAAGCCGTCGGCGCGCAGGCGCGCTGCGATCGCCGCGCCGATGCCGCGTGCCGCCCCGGTGACCAGCGCGCGCCTGGCCATCAGAGCTCGGTGGAGTGCTCGCCGGCGCGCCCGGCGTCGGTCTTGTCGTAGAAGCGGCGCAGCAGCGCCATCGTCTCCTCGGGATCGGCGCAGGTGTACGCGTTCCAGGCCTCGGTGCGCAGCTGGGAGTCGAGCGGCTGGCCGATCACGTCGAGGATCGTCTGCTTGGCGGAGCGGACCGCGCGCTGGGAGTTGCGCAGGATCTGGCGGGCGACTGTCTCGGCCTCGGCGAGCAGCTCGTCGTGGGGGACGATCTTGGTCACCAGCCCCCACTCGAGCGCCTGGCGGGCGTCGACCGGCTCGGCGGTCAGGAGCATGTGGGAGGCGACGCTCACCCCGCAGGCGTTGACCAGGCGGACGATGCCGCCGTCGCCGTGGTGATAGCCGCGGCGCGCCTCGAAGGAGCCGAACATCGCGCGATCCGAGGCGATCCGGATGTCGCAGGCGAGCGCGGTCTCGAGGCCGCCGGCCAGCGCCCAGCCGTTGACCGCGGCCACGATCGGCTTCGGAATGCGGTGCATGCCACGGGTGAGGCCGTTGAGCCCGAGCTCGACGATCTCGCGGAGCCGCGCGGGCGTGGCGTTCTCGATGATCGGCGGGATGTAGGTCCGAAGGTCCGCGCCGGCGCTGAACGCCTCGCCGGCGCCCGTCAGCACGGCGACGTCCACCGAGTCGTCGGCGGCGAAGTCGGTCCACGTCTCGATCATCAACCGGTGGACGTCCGGATCGATCGCGTTGCGCGCCTCGGGGCGGTTGATCGTCACCCACGCGATCCGGTCGCGCTTCTCGTACAGGACCTTGCTCATCTCTTCCTCTCCGTCGTCTCAGTCGTAGGTCGCACGGATCACGGCCAGGTCGTCGGCCTCCCACACCACCTCGCCGCCGCACCACTCCGCCTGGTCGGCGGCCGGCGACGGGAAGTCGAACCCCTCGGTGAGCGACGCGATCCGGCGCTCCGCCGGCACCTCGACCACGTCGCCGATCACCAGCGCCCGGGCCTCGGTGCGAACCCGCCGGAACAGGTCGCGCTTCCGATCGGCGTCGAGGTGGTGGACGGAGAGCACCGAGATCACGAGGTCCCAGGGGCCGTCGGGGAGCGGGTCCTCCATGCGCCCCAGCCGCATCTCCTCCCAGCCGAGCTGGCGCGCCGCGAAGACCATCTCGGCGGTGGAGTCGAGGCCGGTGATCCGCGTCTCCGGGAAGCGGTCGAGCAGCCGCTGCGTGGTCTCCGCGGTCCCGAACCCGAGCTCCAGTACCCGCGCGGGTGCGAACGGGATCGCCTCGATCGCCCGCTCCTGCAGCTCCTCGTAGCGCGGGATGTCGGCGCGGATCATCTCCGCGTACGTCTCGGGCTCGAAGTGAAACTGGGTGGGGGGCTCGTCGGCGGGACTCATGGGCGGCGCTAATCTCGAATGACTACTCGGATGGCGGCTTATACAACCATCGAGCTGGACCGGATCGCGCGGGACCCGGGTGACGGCAAGCGGATCGAGGTCGATCTCGATCCCGGAACGGTGCGCCTGGGCACCGACGAGTACGCGTTCGAGCCCGCGCCGGCGAAGGTGCGGCTCGATGTCTCGCGCACGGCCACGGGCCACGCGCTCAAGCTCGCCTTCGCGGGCGAGCTCACCGGTCCGTGCATGCGCTGTCTCGGCCCGGCCCGCGTGAGGGTGGAGGTCGAGGGGCGGGAGGTCGATCAGCCGCGCACCGACGACGAGGAGCTGCGGAGCCCGTACGTGACCGACGGCGAGCTCGACCTGAGCGCCTGGGCCCACGACGCGCTGGTGCTCTGGATGCCCCAGCAGCTGCTGTGCCGCCCGGACTGCGCCGGGCTGTGCCCGGTGTGCGGGGAGAGCCTCAACGACGCCACCCCGGGCGCCCACGAGCACCCCTCCGAGCCGGACCCGCGCTGGGCCAAGCTGCGCGAGCTCAAGCTCGACTGATGAAATAAGAAACATGGAGGTTTCCCGCTGAGGGTGGCGGTCCTCGGGGCGCTCGTCGCAGCGCTCTGTCTGCTCGGCGTCGCGGACGCCAGGGCGGTCGCCGTGGGCTACAACGAGGACGCGGTGCGCCTGGTAGCCGTGCCGCGGGCCGTCAAGCGCTCGAACGTCCAGGTCCTGCGCGTCGGCTTCCTGTGGCAGGCGATCGAGCCGGCCAAGGGCGTATGACTGGGAGCTGCTCGACCGCGCCATCGCCCTGATGCGCGAGGCCGGGATCAGGCCGATGATCACCGCGTTCGGCTCGGCCCGCTGGGCCGACGGCGGCACGGCCGGCATCAACTGCCCCTGCGATCGCGCCGCCGACCCCGAGTGGGAGCAGCTCTGGCGCGCGCTCGCCGAGCGCTACCCGGACGCGATCCTGAACGTCTGGAACGAGCCGAACATCCCGACCTTTGGCAACGTCGAGGTCGAGCGGATGGCCGAGCTCGTCAACGAGGCCGCGAGCGCGATCTGGTCGGTCGACCCCGGGCGCCCCGTCGTCGGCCCACCGACCGCGCCCTGGGGCGATTGGACGGGTTACTCCGCCTCGCTGTACGGCCTGCTCGACCCGCGGATCGCCTTCGCGGCCAACCTCTATCCACGCGGGCACGTGATGGACAACCTGCGGTCGCAGCTCGGCGCCGCCCGCCGGATCGCCGGGCGGCGCCCGATCTGGATCACCGAGACCAACGTCTCGCGCAGCGAGGTCCCCACTCGCGTACAGGTGCACTACGTCCACGAGCTCTACGCGGAGGCGCGGCGCCGCGGCCTGGCCGGTGTGATCTTTCAGCGCCTCTGGTCGCCGTTTCACGCCGGCGATGGGCTCGGCGCCTGGGACGCGGGCAACTCGGCGCTCACCGCGGACGCGCAGCCGCGGCGCCTCTACGCGGAGATCGGGAGCCTGCACCGAGGCTTCCGCGGCCTGGTCGCCCCCGCCTCGGGCTCGGGGCTGGTCGTGGGGCAGGTGCCGCCCGTCCCACTCCCCGGCGGGTTCGCGATCCCGCCCTGCCCGCGGTCGGGCTAACCGCTCTCGCGCTCCACTGGCTACCATTCCGCGTCGCCATGGCCGTCCCGAAGAAGAGACAGTCCTCAACGCGGCGCGACAAGCGGCGCGCCACGCACCGCGCGGCGAAGCCGCGCGTCAACGAGTGCCCGCGCTGTCACAGTCCCCGGCTGCCGCATCGGGTCTGTCCCGTCTGCGGCACCTACGCCGGGCGCGAAGTGATCGCGCACGAGATCGGCGAGGGCGACTCGCCCGGCGGCTCGGAGTAGCGCCGTGACAACCGTCGCCCTCGACGGCCGCGGGGTCGAGCGGGGGCCGGAGGTGATCGTCGCCGGCGCTCGTGCAGCCGCGGCCGACGGCATCGGCGTGCGCGTCTTCGGCGACCCGGCGGCGCTCGCCGAGCTCGATGACGTCGACGGAGTCGAGGTGCTCGCCGCTCCGGGGGAGATCACCAACGACGAGGACCCGGTCGGCGCGGTGCGCGAGTCGGCCGACGCCTCGATCGTGCTGGCCGCGGCCGACGTCGCCGAGGGGCGCTCCCAGGCGCTCGCCAGCGCCGGGCCGACCGGGGCGACGATGACCGCCGCGCTGTTCGCGCTCCGCCGCGCGCGCGGCGTGCGCCGGCCGGCGCTGGCCGTGCAGCTCGCCGTGCCCGGGCGCGTCGGGCGCGCCGACGCTGCTGCTCGACGCCGGCGCCAACACGGAGGCCCGGCCGGGAGACCTGGTCCAGTTCGCCCACCTGGGCGCCGCCTTCAGCCACGCGGTGCTCGGGGTCGAGCGCCCGCGGATCGGCCTGCTCTCGGTCGGCGAGGAGCCGAAGAAGGGGACCCAGGACGTGGTCGAGGCCCACGCGGACCTGGCCGGCGCCGGCGAGCTCGACTTCCACGGCAACGTCGAGGGCCGCGACCTACTGGCCGGGACCGTCGACGTCGTCGTCACCGACGGCTTCACCGGCAACGTCGCCCTCAAGACCGTCGAGGGCACTGCGCTCGCCGTCGCCGGCGCCGTGAGCTCGGCGGCGAGGTCGAACCCGGTCGCCGCCGTCGGCGGGCTGCTGCTGCGCCCGGCGCTCGGCGGGTTGCGCCGCGAGATGGACCCGGACACGACCGGGGGCGCGATTCTGCTCGGCCTCCGCGGCGTCGCGGTGGTCGGCCACGGGAGCTCGGGCGAGAACGGCATCGCCAACGCGATCCGGCTTGCCGCGCGCGCCGTCGAGGCCAAGGCGGTCGACCGGATCGCGGAGCTCCTGCAGCGCTCGGGCGCGACACGGGGCGCGATGCGTGATAGGAAGGAGGCCGAATGACGCTGAGCCGCGACGAGGTGATGGCCAAGGTGCGCGAGCACCTGTCCGCGGAGCTCGAGGTCGACGCCGGCCGGATCGGCGAGACGACCCGGTTCCGGGAGGACCTGGACGCCGACTCGCTCGACCTCTACGAGCTCGTGATGGAGCTCGAGGACTCCTACGGGGTGGCCGTGTCCAACGAGCAGACCGCCAAGATCCTGACCGTCGGCGACGCCGTCGACTTCGTCTACGACCGCTTGCCGGTCTGATGAGTGCGGCCATGGAATCAATCACCTAGCGATGGCGCGCGGGATTCGCAGGCTCGGCCGAGGGGGTCGGAGTCGGCGCGCGACCGTGGCCGAGGCCGGCCCGCAGCCGCTGCGGGACCTGCTCGACTCGCTCCCGCTCACGCTGCGCCGCCAGGCGCTCACCCACTCGTCGTGGGTCGAGCATCGCGCCGACTCCTACGGGCGCCTCGCGTTCCTCGGCGACAGCGTCCTCGGCCTGGCGATCGCCGAGCACCTGTTCAGCCTCTACCCGCGGGCCGACATCGGCCGGCTGACGAAGATGCACGGCCAGGCCGTGAGCGGGCGGGCCTGCGCCGAGGTCGCGGGCGAGCTCGGCGTCCCGGAGCTGCTCGGCCGATGCGTCGCCGGGCCGGGTCGACGGCGGCATCGACGTCGAGGCCCTGCTCGCCTCCGAGCGTGCCCTCGCCTCGGTCTGCGAGGCGGTGATCGGCGCCTGCTACCTGCACCACGGCTTCGAGGTCACGGCGCAGGCGACCGTCGCGGCGTTCGCGAACGAGATCGAGATCGCGTCCGAGCGCCTGCTCGACTTCAAGTCGGCCCTCCAGGAGCGCCTCGCCCGGGACGGCAGCCGCGTCAAGTACGAGGTCACGGGCGAGTCGGGGCCGCCGCACGACCGCGTCTTCGACGTCGCGGCCAGCGTCAACGGCGAGGTGCTCGGCGAGGGGTCGGGCCGCTCGAAGAAGGCGGCCGAGCAGGCGGCCGCGTCGCAGGCCCTGGACGGGCTCGCGTAGAAACCCAAAGTGGCGTCCGGGCCGCCCGCGAGGCTTTGAGACCGGCGCCCAGACCATGCACCTGAGCTCGATCACGATCAAGGGCTTCAAGTCCTTCCCCGAGCGGACCTCGCTCGTCTTCTCGCCTGGCGTGAGCGTGATCGTCGGCCCGAACGGCTGCGGGAAGTCGAACGTCACCGACGCGGTCCTCTGGGCGCTCGGCGAGCAGAGCCCGCTGAGCGTCCGCGGGCAGACGATGCAGGACATGATCTACGCGGGTGGGGAGGGGATCGGCCCGAGCCGCTACGCCGAGGTCGAAGTCGTTCTCGACGCCGACGACTCGGAGAGCGCCGAGTTCTCCGAGGTTTCCATCACCCGCCGGCTCGAGCGCGGGGGGGAGGGCTCCTACCGTGTCAACGGCGCTCGCGCGCGGCTCGCGGACGTGATCGAGATCCTCTCCGACGCAAATCTCGGGCGCGAGATGCACTCGGTGATCAGCCAGGGCAGGGTGGAGGAGATCGTGCTCTCGGCGCCCCGCGACCGGCGCCTGCTCGTCGAGGAGGCTGCCGGGCTCGGCAAGCACCGCAAGCGCCGCCGGCGCGCCCAGCTCAAGCTCGAGCGCACCCAGGACAACCTCGACCGGGCCCTCGACGTCGAGCGCGAGGCGCGCAAGTCGCTGCGGCCCCTCAAGCGCCAGGCCGAGGCCGCCGACATCCATGCCCGCCTCGAGCGCCAGTCCGCCGAGGTGCGGGCGCGCCTGCTCGCGGCCGAGCTGCACGGGCACGACGACGAGGTCGCGACCGCCGAGGCGCACGCGATCGAGGTTCGCGAGGTGCGCGCCGAGCTCGACTCGAAGCTCGGCGTCGTCGCCGAGCGCCGCGCTGCGATCGAGTCCGAGCTCGCCGAGCGCGAGAGCGAGCGCACCGAGGCCTGGGGCCGGCTGACCGCCGTGCGCGCTGCGCACGAGCGCCTCACGGTACGCGCCGAGGCGCTGGTGGCCCGCCGCGGGCAGATGGTGGTCGCGCTCGACCGGCGGCGGGCTGCGCTCGGCGCACTCGCCGACGAGCTCGCCAAGGCGACGGGCGCCGAGGCCGGAGCCGACCCGGTCGCAGCCGGGCTCGAGCGGGTCGGCGAGTCGCTCGCCGCGGCGGTCGAGGGCCTGGGCGAGGCACGCGGCGCGGCGACCGACGCCGCCCGGGCGCCGGGGCTCGCGCGCGTGCGGGAGTCGGCCGAGCGCGCGGCGCAGATCGCGCGGCGCGTCGAGGACATGCTCGGCAGCCGCCGGCAGGACTCGCTCTCGGCGCGGATCGAGCGCGAGGCCGCGCTGCTGGCCGCCCTGGAGGAGCTCAGCGGGGCCGCCGCCGATGCCCGCGACGCCGCCGGCGAACGCGCCGCAGGGCTCGAGCGCCGGATGCTCGGCGAGACCGGCGAGGACACGGTCACCCAGCAGCTGCGCGCCTGCTCGCGCGAGGAGGCCGAGCTTCAGGCGCAGATCCGCGCCGTCGGCGAGCAGGTCACCCAGGCCGAGGTCCGGCTCGCCCACCTCGGCGACCGCCGTGCCGAGGCAGCGGCGGAGCTGGCGAAGCTTGGCGCGACCCTGGGCCGCGAGCTCGGGCCCGCCGCGGAGGCGCTCGCGGATGAGGAGCGGGCCGAGATCGAGGCCAAGCTCGAGCGCCTCGCGCGCAGGCGCGAGCAGCTCGGGCCCGTCAACCCGCTCGCCGAGCGCGAGTACGAGCAGGCGCTCGAGCACGTCGAGAGCCTCGAGGCCCAGCGCACCGACCTCGAGACGGCCCTCGCCGAGCTCCAGGGCCTGATCCGCGAGACCGACCGCAAGATCCACGCCGCGTTCGAGGAGACCTTCGAGGCCACCCAGGCGAACTTCGAGGAGCTGGTCGAGCACCTGTTCCCGGGCGGGCGCGGACGGCTGCGCCTCGTCGACGACAAGCGCGAGCTACGGCCGGTGCTCGGCGGCGGCGACGCGGCCGATGCCGAATCGGACAATGCCCGACCTGCGACCGACCCCGGCATCCCCGGACGCGAAGCGGAGGAGATGCCGGGCGGTGATGGTGAGTCTGGCGACGAGTTCAGCACCCAGGGCGTGGAGATCGAGGTCACCCCGGCGGGCAAGGCGACCCGGCGGCTGTCGCTCCTCTCGGGCGGCGAGAAGGCGCTGGTCGCGCTCGCATTCGTGTTCGCCGTCTTCCTCGCCCGCCCGTCGCCGTTCTACATCCTCGACGAGGTCGAGGCCGCGCTCGACGACGCGAACATCGACCGCTTCCTGCAGCTGGTCGACCGCTTCTCCGACCGGGCCCAGTTCATCATCGTCACCCACCAGAAGCGCACCATGGACGCCGCCCACGTCCTCTACGGCGTGTCGATGGGCAAGGGCGGGGTCACCAAGGTCGTCTCACGCAAGTTCGAGGACGCGGAGCAGCCCGCCCTCGACGAGGCGACCGAGGCGACCGAAGCGGCCTGAGTACTCTCCCGCTCCGAAATGGAGTGGGAGGAGCTGATTCCGAGCGCGGCAGGGCCTCCGCCCGAGGCCGCCGCGGCGGCCGAACCGCAGCGCACCGGCCGCTTCGCCCGCCTGCGCGAGCGGCTCGCGAAGAGCCGCCAGGCGCTGCGCGCCGAGCTCTCGGCGAGCCTGTTCGACAAGATCGACGACGAGACGTGGGAGCGCCTCGAGGAGGCGCTGATCCTCGCTGACGTCGGCGCCAAGGCCACCGCCGACGTCGTGGGCAGGCTCGAGGGCGAGGTCGAGGCGGGCGACGTGAGCGGCCCCGAGGCCACCCGTGACCGGCTGATCGAGCTGCTCGCCGAGATCGCCGGGCCGGAGGCGCCCACCCTCGACATCGGCGCGAAGCCGACGGTGATCATGGTCGTGGGCGTCAACGGGACCGGCAAGACGACGACGATCGGCAAGCTCGCTTCGGTGCTCACCGAGCGGTTCGGGATGAAGGTGATCGTCGCCGCGGCCGACACCTATCGCGCCGCGGCGATCGAGCAGCTCGAAGCCTGGGCCGAGCGCGCCGGCACCGACTTCGTGCGCGGCAACCCCGGCGGCGACCCGGGGGCGGTGGTCTTCGACGCGCTCGGGGCCGCGGAGGCTCGCGGCGCCGACGTCGTCATCGTCGACACGGCCGGGCGCCTGCACACGCACGGGAACCTGATGGAGGAGCTCACGAAGATCGGCCGCGTGGCCTCCAAGCGACTCGAGGGGGCCCCGCACGAGACGCTGATCGTGATCGACTCGACCACGGGCCAGAACGGCCTGCGCCAGGCGCGCGCGTTCGCCGACGCGGTCGACCTCAGCGGCGTCGTGCTCACCAAGCTCGACGGCACCGCGAAGGGCGGGATCGCACTCGCGATCGCGGGCGAGCTCGGGATCCCGGTGAAGCTGATCGGCGTGGGCGAGGGCATCGAGGACCTGCGCCCGTTCGACGCCAAGGCGTTCGCCCACGCGCTGCTGGACGAGTAGCCTCAGCGCCAGATGTTCGAGCAGCTCTCTGACCGCCTGCAGGAGACCCTTGGCGACGTCCGCAATCGCGGCAAGCTGACCGAGGGCGACGTCGACAAGGCGATGCGGGAGATCCGGCTCGCGCTGCTCGAGGCGGACGTCAACTTCAAGGTCGTCAAGCAGTTCACGAGCCAGGTCAAGGAGCGCTGCCTCGGCGCCGGCGTGCTCGACGCGCTCAACCCGGGCCAGCAGGTCGTGAAGATCGTCGACGAGGAGCTCGCGGCGCTGATGGGCGGCGCCAGCCGGGACCTCGCCTTCGCCTCGAGCGGCACCACGGTGATCCTGATGGCCGGCCTCCAGGGCTCGGGTAAGACGACCGCCTGCGCCAAGCTCGCCAAGCTGCTTGGCGACGACCGCAAGAAGGTCGGGCTCGCGGCCTGCGACACGCAGCGACCGGCGGCGGTCGAGCAGCTGGTGACGATGGGCAAGCGCTGCGGGGCGACGGTCTACGAGCGCGGCACGGAGCCCAGCCCGGTCGAGATCGCGAAGTGGGCGCTCGACCAGGCGCGCGCCGACGGCATGGACGTGCTCATCGTCGATACGGCGGGCCGCCTGCACGTCGACGAGGAGCTGATGGAGGAGCTCGCCGCGATCCGCACCGAGACCAAGCCGCACGACATCCTGCTCGTCCTCGATTCGATGACCGGCCAGGACGCGGTGAACGTCGCCGAGAGCTTCGCCGAGCGGGTCGACTTCGACGGCGTCCTCCTGACCAAGCTGGACGGCGACGCCCGCGGCGGCGCGGCGCTGTCGGTCCGGGCGGTGACCGGCAAGCCGATCATGTACGTGTCGACCGGCGAGCGGGTCGAGCAGCTCGAGCGCTTCCATCCGGAGCGGATGGCGTCGCGGATCCTCGGCATGGGCGACGTGCTGTCCCTGATCGAGAAGGCGGAGGAGGTCTCGGACGCCGACCAGGCCGCCGAGCTCGAGCGCAAGATCCGCAAGCAGCAGTTCACGCTCGAGGACTTCCTCACGCAGATGCGCCAGGTGCGCAAGATGGGCCCCCTGCAGAACGTGCTCGGGATGATGCCCGGGATGGGCGGCAAGGCGATGAAGCAGCTGCGCCAGGTCGACATGGACGACCGCGAGCTCGATCGCCTCGAGGCGATCATCCTCTCGATGACGCCCGCCGAGCGGGCCAACCCGACGGTGATCGACGGCTCGCGTCGCAAGCGGATCGCGCAGGGCTCGGGGACCACGATCCAGGCGGTGAACCAGCTCGTCAAGCAGTTCGCCCAGATGCGCAAGATGATGGCCCAGCTCGCGCGCGGCAAGATGCCGGACCCGGCTCAACTCATGAAGGGCATGCGGTAGCGGGCGTTCGCCCGCTAACCTCCTGCGCCGCAATGGTCCGCATCCGACTCAGAAGGGTGGGTTCGCGAAAGAACCCGATTTGGCGCGTTGTCGTCGCCGATCGCCGCTCGCCGCGTGACGGTCGCACGATCGAGACGATCGGCCACTACAACCCTCAGACCGACCCCTCGGTCATCGTGATCGACGAGGAGCGCGCGCGTCACTGGCTCGACCACGGGGCCCGGCCGACCCGCACCGTCGCGACGCTCCTGCGCACCAAGGGGATCGAGGCCTCGGGCGTCTAGCCTCTCGGATGCGGGACCTGATCGAGTTCTGCGTCCGCGCGCTCGTCTCCGACCCTGACTCGGTACGCGTCGAGGAGCTCGACACCGACGACGGCATCGTGCTCGAGGTCCACGTGGCCCAGGACGACCTCGGCCGGGTCATCGGCCGCGAGGGCCGGGTCGCGAACGCGATCCGCACGCTCGCGAAGGCGGCTGCGACCGCCGAGGACGCGGGCCGCGTGATGGTCGAAATCGTCGAGGACTAGCGCCGTACCAGCGCGGCCGGTGGCAATACTTCGGCCGATGCGCATCGACGTCTTCACGCTTTTCCCGGAGTGGTTCGAGTGGTTCGGGGTCCAGCGCCATGTGCGCAACGCCGTCGAACGTGGCTCGGAGCTGCGCACCTTCAACTACCGCGACACGACGCCGCTCAGCGGCCGGCAGGTCGACGACTCGCCCTACGGCGGCGGGGCGGGGATGGTGCTGCGCGTTGACGTGGTCGACGCGGCGCTGCGAGCCGCCTACGGCGACGGCCCGCCCGGGGCGCGGGTCATCGTCCTCGCGGCCGGCGGCAGGCCGCTTGACGACGCGCTGGTGACCGAGCTCGCGGCCGAGCGGCATCTGGCGCTGCTCTGTGGGCGCTACGAGGGGGTCGACGAGCGGGTGCGCGAGCACCTGGCCGACGAGGCGCTCTCGATCGGGCCGTACGTCGTCTCCGGCGGCGAGCTGGCCGCGATGGTGGTGGCCGATGCCGTGCTGCGCAAGCTGCCCGGATCCCTCGGCCACGCGGCGAGCGCGGTGGAGGAGTCGTTCTCCGAGGCGCTCGGCGGCGCGCCGGAATATCCGCACTACACGCGGCCTGCGAGCTACCGCGGCTGGAAGGTCCCAGAGGTCCTGCTCTCGGGCGATCACGAGCGCGTGCGCGAGTGGCGACGGGAGCGCAGCACGGCCCGCGGAGACGCTCGAGCAGGGGCTTAGATTCCGCTTACAGGGGAGTTGTCTACTATCTGACGCCGGCGCGGGGCTGCAGTCCCGCGCTTTTTCCGGCTCTCAGCGGTCCTGAGGCCCGCGGAGCCGACGCCACATGAGCACGATCATCGAGAGCATCGAGCAGCGCCAGCTGAAGAAGGTCCCGCGCTTTGCGGCGGGGGATCGCGTGCGCGTTCATTTCCAGGTGATCGAGGGCACGCGCCGGCGGACCCAGGTCTTCGAGGGGATCGTGATCGCCCGGCAGGGCAGCGGCGCCCGTGAGACCTTCACGGTCCGCAAGCAGTCGTTCGGAGTCGGCGTCGAGCGCACCTTCCCGGTCCACTCGCCGAAGATCGAGCGGCTCGAGGTCGTCGCCCGCGGCGACGTGCGGCGGGCGAAGCTCTACTACCTGCGCGGCAGGGTCGGCAAGCGCGCTCGGGTCGCCGAGCGTCGCTGGGGAATCGAGGACGATCTCGTGCTGGCAGAGGCCGAGGAGCCGACCGCGATCGACTCCGAGGGCGTGAGCCAGGAGGAGGTCGACCCGGTAGCCCCCGAGGAGCCTGAGGCCGAAGCGGCCGAGGGCGACGAGCCGGCGGCCGAGGAGGCCGCCGAGGGCTCGGCCGAGGCCGAGGCCGCCGCGGAGCCCCCCGGCGAGAGCCAGGGCTCCAAGGAAACCAGCTGATCCCGAAGCCGACAACCGGGCGCGGGGCGATCCTCGAGCTCGTCGTCATCGTCGCGCTCGCCATCGGGCTGGCACTCGGCATCCAGGCGTTCGTCGTCAAGCCGTACCAGATCCCCTCGGAGTCGATGGAGCCGACGCTCGACATCGGCCAGCGGGTGCTCGTCAACCGGGCCTTCACCCGGCTCGGCGCCGACCCCTCCCCGGGCGACGTCGTCGTCTTCCACCCGCCGCAGGGGGCGCTCGAGGGCGACAAGTGCGGCGCCCAGATTCAGTCCGGCGAGCCCTGCCCCGAGCCGACCCCGGAGGAATCGGATCAGAACTTCATCAAGCGGGTCGTCGCCGGGCCCGGCGACACGCTGAAGATCGAGAAGGGAATTCCGATCGTCAACGGCAAGCCCTTCACGGGCGATTGGGAAATTCGCCCATGTCGCGGGGTTAGCAGCTGCGACTTCCCCGAGCAGATCACCATCCCGCCCGACCACTACTTCATGATGGGCGACAACCGTGGAGCAAGCGACGACAGCCGCTACTGGGGCCCCGTCCCCCGAGACTGGATCATCGGCCAGGCCTTCTTCACCTACTGGCCGCCGGACCGGATCGGGATCCTCTAAGGCCGCGGCCAAGCGCCGCCGCCGGCGCGCCGCAAAGCTCTTTCGGTTCGATCGCGAGCTCGGCTCGCGGTTCGTCGCCGGCGCCGACGAGGCCGGCCGTGGCTCGCTGGCCGGGCCGCTGGTCGCCGCCGGGGTGCTGCTCGACTACGAGCGGCTGAGCATGCGCGACCGCCGCGCGCTCGGCGACCTCGACGACTCCAAGCAGCGCACGGCCGAGCAGCGCGAGGCCCTCTACCCGGTCGTCGTCAGGGCCGCGGCCCGCGTGGCGGTGACGATCCGCTGCGTGCGGGGGATCGACTCGCGCGGCCTGCACGTCACGAACCTGGCGGCGCTGGCCCGGTGCCTCGAGCGGGTCGCGGTGCCGGGCGCGGTGTGCCTCACGCGATGGCTTTCGGGTCCCCCGCTGTCGCGTCGAGCACCGCGCGGTGGTGGACGGCGACGCGCGCAGCGCTGCGATCGCGGCGGCATCGGTGATCGCCAAGGTCACCCGCGACCGCTACATGCACCGGATCGCCTCCGAGTTCCCGGTGTACGAGTGGGACGGCAACGTCGGCTACTCGACGCCCGAGCACCGCGCCGCGATCATCGAGCACGGCCCCTCGCGGCTGCACCGGCGCTCGTTCGCCTCGATCGCCTACTCACAGCTGCGCCTCGGCTAGCGGCCGACCGGCCCTCCGGGCGCGCATCCACAACCACGGGCGGCGCAACCCATCGCTGCTGCGCGCGGCTAGAACGCGCCGCGCAGGTGCTCGTACTCGGCCACGCGGCCGGCGGCGTCGAGGCGCACGCCGATCACGTCGAAGCGCAGCTCGCGGTGGCGGGGGACGTCGTAGCCGCGGTCGCGCAGCCAGGCGGCCGCGAGGCGGCGGATCTGGGCGCGTTTGCGCGGTCCGACCGCGGCCGCGGGGCGCTCGGGGCCCGCGACGCTGCCGAGCAGCCGGGCCTTGACCTCGACGAAGACCAGCGCCGTGCCGTCGACGGCGATCAGGTCGAGCTCGCCGCGGACCTCGCTCGGGCGGACGTTGCGATCGACGATCCACCAGCCCGCCGCCTCCAGGCGCCTGGCGACGAGCTCCTCCGCTGCGCGTCCGAGGGTCTGGCGGGCGACGGTCATCGTCGTCAAACCTAGGCCGCCCGCGCGCGCCCGTCGCGCGTAGATCGGACCGAATCCGTGACTTCGCGCGCGCCACACGCGCGCTCACCGACCGTAGGTTCGCCCGGTGCTCGCCGCCGCCAGGACCTTCTCGCTGCTCGGGGTCGAGGCGCGCGAGGTGCGCGTCGAGGCCGACGTGCGCACCGGGCTGCCGGCCTTCGCGCTGGTCGGGCTTCCCGACGCGGCGGTGCGCGAGTCGCGCGAGCGCGTGCGGGCGGCGCTCGTGAACTCCGGCTTCGAGTTCCCGCAGCAGCGGATCACGGCCAACCTCGCCCCGGCGGACCTGCGCAAGGCCGGCCCGGGGTTCGACCTCGCGATCGCGGCGGCGATCCTCGCCGCCACCGGGCAGCTCCGGGCGGCGGCGCTCGCCGACGTGGCGCTCGCGGGCGAGCTCGCCCTGGACGGCTCGATGCGCGCCGTTCCCGGCGCGATGGTGATGGCCGAGGCGGCGCGACGGGCCGGGGCGCGCGCGATCGTCGTCGCGGCGGCGTCGGCGGCGGAGGCGGCGCTCGTCGAGGGCGTCGCGGTGATCCCGGTCGAGCGGCTCGACCAGCTGGTCGCCGTGGGCGGCGAGGACGAGCCCGTCGCACCGGACATCACGCGGCCGTCGCCGAACGGCGCCGGGCCGGACCTCGCCGACCTGCGCGGGCAGCCCGGCCTGCGCCGCGGGCTGGAGGTGGCGGCGGCCGGCGGCCACAGCCTGCTGATCACCGGGCCGCCTGGGGCCGGCAAGTCGATGGCGGCTCGCAGGCTGCCGTCGATCCTGCCGCCGCTCGGACCCGGCGAGGCGATCGAGGCCGCGCGCGTGGCGAGCGCCTGCGGGCGCCCGGTCGAGCCGGCGATCGCGGGGCGGCGCCCGTTCCGCGCCCCGCACCACACGATCTCGACGGCGGGGCTGATCGGCGGCGGCAACCCGCCCCGGCCCGGCGAGGTGACGCTCGCCCACCACGGCGTGCTGTTCGTCGACGAGCTGCCCGAGTTCGGCCGCGGCGCGCTCGAGGCGCTGCGCCAGCCGCTCGAGGACGGCTGCGTGCGGATCGCCCGGGCCCGGTACTCGGTCGAGCTGCCAAGCCGGTTCCAGCTCGTCGCGGCGGCGAACCCGTGCCCGTGCGGGCGCGGCCCTCGCTCGGGAAACTGCACGTGCGACCCCGCGGCGGTGCGCGCCTACGAGGCGAAGCTCACGCGGCGCGCTCGCCGACCGCATCGACGTGATCCTCGCGATCGAGCAGCCGGACCTGGCCTCGTTCACCGAGCCCGGCGAGCCGTCGGCGGCCGTCCGCGACCGCGTGCTCGCGGCGCGCGAGCGCCAGCGGGCCGCGCGCCGGCGACGAGCGGGCCAACGGCCAGCTGGACGCGAGCGAGATCGAGCTCGGCGGCGCGGTCGAGCGGATGCTGGCCGACGCGGGCCTGGTGGCGGGGCTCAGCGGCCGCGGGCGCGAGCGCGTGATCCGGCTCGCGCGCACCCTGGCCGACCTCGAGGACGCCGAGGCGATCGGGGAGGGGCACCTCGGCGAGGCCCTCTGGCTGCGGCGGCGCGATCCGTGAAGCCGGCGCCGCCCGTCTGGGCGATCGACCGGCGGGCCGACGAGTACCCGCCGTGCCTCGGCGACCTCGAGCCGCACGACGCGGCCGCGGCTCTACGGGTGCGGGCGCCGCGAGGTGGTCGCCGGCTTCGACCGCGGCTCGGCCGTGACCATCGTCGGCACGCGGCGCCCGAGCGCCTACGGCCTGCGGGTCGCCGAGCAGCTCGCCCGCGAGCTCGGGGCCGCGGGCCTCGCGATCGTCAGCGGGATGGCGCGCGGCATCGACGCCGCCGCGCACCGCGGCGCCCTGGCCGCCGGCGCGACGACGATCGCCGTCCTCGCACACGGGCCGGACCTCCCGTACCCGCCGGCCAACCGCGACCTCTACGAGCGGATCGTCGAGACCGGCGCCGCGATCTCCGAGCACCCCGCCGGCACCGAGGCGCGGCCCCACCAGTTCGCCGCGCGCAACCGGATCATGGCCGCGCTGGGCGGGGCGGTCGTGATCGTCGAGGGGGCGCAGCCCTCAGGCACGATGATCACCGCCGATCGGGCGCTGCGCCTCGGCCGCAACGTGGGCGCGATCCCGGGCCAGCTCGGGGTCCGGGTCGCGGCCGGCCCCAACGACCTGATCCGCGACGGCGCCTATCTGATCCGCGACGCCCGCGACGTGCTCGACCTCCTCTACGGCGTGGGCGCGACTCCCCGCACCGCGCCGCCGCCGCGTCCCGGACCGCCGCTCGACCCACCGCTGCGCGCCCTCCTGGACGGGGTGCGGGCGGGGGCGGCGACCGTCGACCGGCTGGTGCAGGAGGCCGCGCTCGGGCCTCGCGAGGTGGCCGTCGGCCTGGCGCGGCTGGAGCTGCTCGGCTACGTGCGCGCCGACGCTCTGGGCGCGTACGCCGCGACGGACCTCGCGACCCCATGAATACCCTCAGGACGTGCATTCCGAGGCCGACACCGACGCGGATCGCGTCCCTACCTGCCTGGCGATCGCCGGCTCGGACTCCGGCGGCGGCGCCGGGATCCAGGCCGACCTGAAGGCGTTCGCGCGCTGCGGCGTGCACGGGATGACGGCGATCACCGCGCTCACCGCGCAGAACACCGTCGGCGTCGAGATGGTCACCGGTGTCCCCCCGGAGATGATCGTCGCGCAGATCGAGGCGGTCGCCGACCGACATCGGCGTCGACGCCGTCAAGATCGGGATGCTCGCCGACGAGACGACGATCGACGCGGTGGTCGACGGCCTCGCGCTCGTCGAGGGCGCGCCGGTGGTCGTCGACCCGGTGATGATCTCCGAGAGCGGCGCGACGCTGCTCGACCCCAACGCCAAGGCGGCGCTGATCGAGCGCATCCTGCCGCGGGCGACCGTGCTGACCCCGAACCTGCCCGAGGCGCGCGCGCTCTCGGGGCTCGGCGAGGGCGCCTCGGCGCTCGAGCTCGGCGAGGCGCTGCTCGCCCTCGGGCGCGGACGCGGTCGTGGTCACCGGCGGCCACGCCGACGACGGCGCCGACCTGCTGGTCGAGTCGGCCGGCTCGCTGCGGATCGAGGGCCCGCGCTATCCGGACGGCGCCTCGCACGGCTCGGGCTGCACGCACTCCTCGGCGCTCGCCGCCTTCCTGGCCCGCGGCTCGGAGCTCGCCGACGCGGCGCGCTGGGCGCGCGAGATCGCCTCCGAGGCGGTCGGGCAACGGCCTGCGCGACCTCGGCCGCGGGCCCGGGCCGGTGGACGTTTTCGGGATCGCCCGGGCGCCGGCAGGCATAATCGCTCTGTGAAGCTGGTGCGGATGAAGGCCGGGCACGGCGACGTCCTGCTCGCCGAGGGCGACCCGGAGCTGGCGGAGGACGAGGAGCGCCTGGTCGCCGAGTTCCGGCGCCAGCTCGACCTCGGCATGTGGGCGGCGGTGCCGACCGCCGACCGCGGGCACCGCGAGGCGGTGATGGTTCGCGACTTCGACGAGGTCCCGCGCGACGCCGAGCGGGTGATCTTCTTCCCGCCGGCAGCCGGCGGATGAGCGCGGTCGCGCCGACGGACGCCGCGACCGCCGAGCTGCGCGCGCGCGAGCTGATGCGCGGCGTGGTCGGCGCCGAGGACTACCGCGCCTACGAGGAGCTCGGCTTCATCAGCGTCCCGGGCCGCGGCGACGAGGCCAGCGGCTACGCGTACCTGATCTATCCGCACCGCCCGCTGGTCGCCTACGAGACGGCGACCGGGCGACCTGCTCACCGAGTACTGCGTCGGCTTTCGCGACGATGGGCAGCGCCTCCCGGACGCCGACGACGTGCTCGCGAAGTGGATCGCGCTCCGCGGCGACGAGCGCGAGCTGATCGGCACCGCAAACCTGAACCCGCCCGGCCACCAGATCGATCCCGGCCACCTGCGGCGCGACCTCGCCCGCCTGCGCGGCTGGCGGGATGGCAGGATGGCCCGATGAACGACCTTCCCCGGCCGCGCTCCGCCGCCGTCTTCGACGGGCCGGACCGCGCCGCCGCCCGCGCCTACATGAAGGGCATCGGCTACGACGACGACGCGCTCCAGCCGCCCGACGATCGGGATCGCGAACACGTGGACCGAGGCGATGCCGTGCAACTACCACCTGCGCGACCTCGCCGAGCCGATCAAGGAGGGCGTCCGCGCGGCGGGCGGAACGCCGATGGAGTTCAACACCGTCGCGATCTCGGACGGGATCACGATGGGGACCAAGGGGATGAAGGCATCGCTCGTGAGCCGCGAGGTGATCGCCGACTCGATCGAGCTCATGGCCCGCGGCTACCAGTTCGACGCCCTCGTCGCGCTCGCCGCCTGCGACAAGACGATCCCCGGCGCGGTGATGGCGCTGGCGCGGCTCGACATCCCCTCGGTGCTGCTCTACGGCGGCTCGATCGCCCCCGGCCGCTGGAACGGCAAGGACGTGACGATCGTCGACGTCTTCGAGGCGATCGGCGCCCACGCCGCCGGCAACATGACCGACGAGGAGCTGCGCTCGCTCGAGGACGTCGCCTCGCCCGGAGCCGGCGCCTGCGGCGGCCAGTTCACGGCCAACACGATGGCCTGCGCCTTCGAGGCGCTGGGGATCTCGCCCGGCGGCGCGGCGATGGTGCCGGCCGAGGACGACGAGAAGGACACCGTCGCCGAGAAGGTGGGCGAGCTGGTGATGCGGGTGCTGGCCGAGGACCTGCGGCCCGCGCCAGGTGATCACGAAGGACGCGCTCGAGAACGCGATCGCCTGCGCCTGCGCCTCCGGCGGCTCGACCAACGTCGTCCTGCACCTGCTCGCGGTCGCCCGCGAGGCGGGGGTGGACCTCGCCATCGACGACTTCGAGCGCATCTCGCGCGAGACGCCGCTGCTCGCCGACCTCAAGCCCGGCGGGCGCTACGTCGCCACCGACCTCTACCGGGCCGGCGGGGTGCCGCTGATCCTCAACCGGCTCGCCGAGCTCGGCCTGCTGCACTCGGACGCGATCACGGTCACCGGGCGCACGATCGGCGAGGAGGCCGCCGCCGCGGTCGAGGCCGACGGCCAGGAGGTCGTCCTGCCCGCCGACGCGCCGCTCAAGGCCGCAGGGCGGGCTCGCGATCCTGCGCGGCAACCTCGCGCCCGACGGCGCCGTGATCAAGGTCGCCGGCACCGAGCGCATGGGCCAGACCGGCCCGGCGCGGGTCTTCGAGTCCGAGGAGGACTGCTTCGCGGCCGTCAAGGCCCAGGAGATCAAGCCGCGGCGACGTGATCGTGATCCGCAACGAGGGCCCGGCCGGGGGCCCGGGGATGCGCGAGATGCTGCAGGTGACCGCGGCGATCGTCGGCGAGGGGCTCGGCGAGGACGTCGCGCTGCTCACGGACGGGCGCTTCTCCGGCGCCACGCGCGGGCTGATGGTCGGCCACGTCGCCCCCGAGGCGGTCAAGGGCGGCCCGATCGCCGCCGTTCGCGACGGCGACATGGTCACGATCGACGTCGGCGCGCGCCAGCCTCGACGTCGAGCTCTCCGACGAGGAGATCGCCGCGCGCGTCGCCGCCTACGAGCCGCCGCCGCCCGCCGCACGAGACCGGCGTGCTCGGCAAGTACGCGCGGCGGCGTCGGCTCGGCGAGCCACGGCGCGATCACCGGCTGACCGGCGCCGCGATGGCGCACCGAGGCGCGCCCCCACCTGCCGCGGATCACCGCGGCGCTGCGCGAGTCCGAGCAGGTCACCCCGCTCGAGCTCTTCTTCGACCTCGTCTTCGTGCTCGCGATCACCCAGTGCACGCAGCTGATGTCCGACCACCCGACCTGGACCGGGCTCGGCCAGGGGATCCTGGTGCTCGCGGTGCTCTGGTGGTCGTGGGTCGGCTACGCGTGGCTGACGAGCGTCATCGACCCGGAGGAGGACGCCGTCCGGATCGTGATGTTCGTCGCCATGGCCGGGCTGCTGCTCTGTGCGCTCTGCGTCCCGGAGGCGTTCGGCGACCTCGGGCTCACGTTCGCGCTCGCCTACGGAGTTGTCCGCTACTGCCAGATCGGCCTCTTCTTGATCGCCAGCCGCGACGACGACGATCTCCGGCACTCGGTCTGGGGCCTGGCGATCAGCACCGGGATCGGTGTCGCCCTGCTGCTCGCCGCCTCGCAGCTCGACGGCGCCGTCCAGGGCGCCCTCTGGGTCCTCGCCCTGGCGCTCGACATGGGCGGCCCGTACCTGTTCGGCTCTCAGGGATGGAAGCTCGTCCCGGCCCATTTCGCCGAACGCCACGGCCTGATCCTGATCATCGCCCTCGGCGAGTCGATCGTCGCGATCGGGGTGGGGGTGGGCGACGCGCTCAGCGTCGGCCAGGGCGTCGCCGCGGTGATCGGGATCGGGCTCGCGGCAGCGCTCTGGTGGCTGTACTTCGACATCGTCGCCCTGGTCGCCGCCCGCCGGCTCGCGCGGGCCGAGGTCGGCCGGGAGCAGAACGAGATGGCGCGCGACTCCTACTCGTACCTGCACTTCCTCATGCTCGCCGGGATCATCCTCGTCGCCCTCGGGTTGAAGAAGACGCTGGAGCACGTCGACGACCCGCTCAAGGTCGTGCCCGCGTTCGCGCTCCTCGGCGGCATGGCCTGTTACCTGCTCGGCCACGTCGCCTTCCGCTACCGCCACATTCACACGATCAACGTGCAGCGCACCGTGCTCGCCGTGCTGCTTCGTCGCCACGCTCCCGGTGGCGACCGCGATCCCGGCCCTGGCCACGGTCGTCTACGTCACCGTGGTCACCTGGCTGCTGATCGTCTACGAGACCCGCGGCTACGGCGAGACCCGCCAGCGGACCCGCCACGAGGGCTACGCCCACGAACCAGGGACCTAGGCCCCGCGTGAGATTCGGGCGTATGCTCGGAGCCAGTTCGGCTTGTCGATTGCAGCAAGGACGCTCAAAAGACAGCTCGGGCCAGGGATGGCCCGTGATCAGGGTGCGCGCGATGATCGCGGGCTTAGCGCTGGCGGCACTCGCCGTGGCTGTGCTCCAGCGGCCGCCCGCGGAGGCATCGCCGCCTGCGCGAGCCGGGGACGAGCTCACGCCCGTGACCGAGTCCGTTCCGTCCGTCCCGCGCTGGTATCGCGCCGACGACGGGCGCGTCCACCTGCAGTACGAGTTGGAGCTGACGAACACTCTGCCGTTGCCGGTGCGGGTCAGTTCGATCCAGGTGCGCGGGGGCGGGCGGCAGCTCGAGACGCCTCTCGGGCGACAGCCTCGTAGCCGCGATGAGTCCCCTGGGAAGTGCAAGCGGGTCGAGCGCGGAGCTCCACCCGGCGACCGTCGCCGTCGCGTGGATCGACCTCAGCCTGCGGTCGAGGCGGGCGGTGCCCCCAAAGGTGAGTCATCGGCTGACGGTGGACATCGGTCCCGGCCTGCCGGTGGGGCCGATGATCACCTCGACGGGCGGCTTCGCCGACGTCTCGACCCGTTCGCCGGTGGTCATCGGGCCGCCACTCTCCGGTGGCCGCTGGGTGGCGGTCGGCGGGCCGGACGGGCCCCACCGGCGGGCTCTGCAGGCGGTCAACGGGCGGCTTCGCCTCAGTCAGCGGTTCGCCGTCGACTTCGCGGCCCTTCTGGATGAGGACGGTCGCACACATGCCGGGCCGGCCGATCAGAACTCGAGCTACTTCAACTACGGGCGGAAGGTGCTGGCTGTCGGAGCGGGGAAGGTCGTGGAGTCCAGGGACGACCGTCCGGACCAGATCCCGAACAACGACCACCCGCTCCCGGTCGATCAGGCGGATGGAAACAGCGTGATCCTGAAGCTCGAGGATCGAGTCTTCGCCGCATACGGCCATCTGGAGCCCGGCACCGTGCGCGTGCGGCGGGGCGAGCGAGTGCGAGCCGGCCAGGTTCTGGGCCGGCTCGGGAACTCCGGGGCCTCGACCGGGCCTCACCTGCACTTCCAGCTGATGAACCGCCCCTCATTCGTGGACGCGGACGGCCTGCCATTCGAGTTCGCGAGTTTTCGGTTCGACGGCGTCGTGCCGTCGTTAGATGGCCTCCTCGAGGCGGATCGGGCCGGGACGCCCATGCCCATCGACCCGTTGCGGGCCGGAAAGCGACATCGGCAGGGGATCGCGGGGCTCGACGTGGTTAGGTTTCCGAGCCCGTAGCCCTGGCCGGGTCCAGGAACCGTTCGAGCACCCGGTTGAACCGCACCGGGCGCTCGGCCATCGGCACGTGGCCGCAGCGGTCGAAGACCTCGAGCCGCGCGCCGGCGATCCGGTTCGCGTAGCCGATCGCGTCGGCCGGCGGGACGACGTGGTCCTGGCAGCCCCAGACGATCAGGGTCGGCACCTCGATCTCCGAGAGGCGGTCGAGGAAGTCGTAGCCGGCGAGGCTCGAGAGCGCCTCGACGAACGACTCGGCGCGCTTGCCGCCGTCCCAGAACTCCCAGACCAGTTCCGGCCGCAGCGCCCCCGGATCGTCGAAGATCATGCGGAACGCCAGTCGCCGCGCGCGGCGCCGGGCGAACGAGTGAGTCTGCGCCTGGAAGATGAGCGGCGCGCCGACGGCGAAGCCCCGCGCCGCGACCGCGGTCGGCTCCCGGCGCAGGCGCGCGCTGGAGACACCGGCGGCGGAGACGAGGACGAGCTTCTCGAAGCGGTCGGGCTGGGCGATCGTCGCCTCGGCGGCGATGAACCCGCCCATCGAGTTGCCGACCACGACGCAGTCGCGGACGCCGACGGCGTCGCAGAAGTCGAGCAGCAGGCGGCCGTAGGCCGAGATCGAGATCTCCCAGTCGGGCACGGGCGAGGAGCCGAAGCCCGGGCAGGTCGAGCGCGAGCACCCGGTGGCGTCGGGCGAAGTGGGGGATGTTCTCGAGCCAGTTCTGCCAGCAGCCCCCGAGCCCGTGGACGAAGACGATCGCCAGCGGGTGCTGATCGGCCTCGGGCGGGCCCCATCTCGGCGTAGTGGACCCGGTTGCCGCCGACCTCGACGTCATGCAGATGATCGCGCCAGTTGATCCGCAGCCACTCGGGGTCCGGGTTGCCGTAGGGATCCGGCCCGTCGGACGGCGTCGCCAACGGCCGGGGCCCGTAGAGCTGCAGGCGGCGCTCGCGGATGGCGTAGGCCGGTTCGACAGGCACGGCGGGCACCTTATACGCGCTTATTTGGCGCGCAAGTGGCGCACGGCCGGCTCAGCTCGTCGGCGTCGTGATGCAGACGGTCTCGTGTGTCGACAGAGCCCTGGTTCGCATACACCGTCAACGCCCTCTGGGATGTCCACGTTCTCGCGACATCGCAACGAATTACCCCGTCAGCATCCCGCCTCCCCGGGCCGGAGCCTCCGCCCGGCATGCTTGGGCCATGCCCGAACCCGCGCGGCTTGGCGGCCTGACGAAGCGCCGGCGTCCTGAATACGGCCCCCGACCGACCTGGCTCTTCGTTGGCGCCTTCTTACTCACGCTCGCCTGGGCCGCGCTCTCGATCTACCTGTCGAATCCATGGCGGTCGGAGCTTGTGGACGCGATCGGCCCAATCGCCGCGTGGGTGATCCCCACCCTGCTCGCTTACGTCCCCGCGCTGGTCATCGGGTTTCTCGCCTTCACCCTGATCCTGAGCCCGTATCGCTTCCCGGTCTTGGCACCGCCCAAGGGGGACTGGCCGGAGGGTGACTGGCCCCCGGTCACGATCGTCATCGCAGCGTGGAACGAAGAGGATTCGGTTGCCGCCACGCTCGAGCGGATCGCGGCCCTGTCCTATCCGGGGTCGATCGAGGTCGTGCTCGCCGACAACAACTCAACCGATCGGACGGCGGAGATCGCAGAGCGGGAGGCGCTCCGACACGGTCTTCACTATCGCCGCGTCTTTGAGGCCGAGCAGGGCAAGTTCAGGGCGCTCAACCCGCCCTGGCCACGATCAGAACGCCGCTCGTCGTCACCGTCGACGCCGACACGCATCCGCACCGGGATTCGCTGAGCTATCTGATCGCTCGCGTGACGGGCCGCCCGCAGGATCAGCACACCTGCGCCTGCGCGGGCGCCCTCGTGGTCGGCAACCCGAGGACCGACCTGGTGACGAAGATGCAGGGCTGGGACTACCGACTCGGCATCAACGGGATCAAGCGGATGCAGTCGGCCTATAACAGCGCGCTCGTCGCTCAGGGTGCGTTCTCGGCCTATTGGACTGAGGACCTGCGCGCCGTCGGCGGCTGGCCGGACGCGATCGGCGAGGACATAGTTCTCACCTGGACGCTCATGTCGGGACGCGGGATCGTGAGCTACGAGCCGATCGCGTTGGGTTGGACGTTCGTTCCCGAGCGGGTTCGCCCGCTGATGAAGCAGCGCTCGCGCTGGGCCCGCGGCATGCTCGAGGGAATCCAGGCCAACCCGCCCCACAAGCAGCCGCGGGTCCTGACGAAGTTCGTCGCCGGGATCGACTACCTCGTGCCGTGCTCGACATCGGCTACGTGTTCTTCTGGATTCCCGGTGCGATCCTGTTTGCGTTCGGCTACCCGCTGATCGTCTCGTGGTGGTCGATGCTCGTTATCCCGATCACGCTGGGCATTTACGGCCTGCTGAGGCGGTGGCAGGAGCGCTGGGTCTTCAGGCGCCTGGGGATCGACATGGAACCGGACAAGCGGGGCTTCTTCGGGTACCTGTTCGCCTATCAGGCGCTGACTTCGAAGGCCGCGCTTCGCGGATACGCCCAGTACGTGACCGGAGCCGCTCGGCGCTGGCGCTGACTGGACTGGCGTCCTTATGTGCGAAGCGCAGCATTCGCGGGTGCCCGGGCTCGGACTAACGACGCGCTGGCGGAGCTCAACGAAGCGTGGGAGCGCGAGCGAGTATCGGACTAGGGGAAGCCGAGCGTGTTCACAGGCGTCGTGACGCAGCGCACGAAACTCGACGTGCCGTTCGTCCGGACGCTGTCCATGTTGTTGGTATCGGTGGTGGACCCGATGTAGATGGTCTTGTCGTCGCCGACGCTGCTCGAGGTCCAGTCTGCGTCCAATACCGAGGCCAGGGCTACCCCGCTCCTTGCCAGAGCGACGAGTTCCGCGTAGGTGGGAATGCGCCCTCCCAGCTGGCCGCAGCGGTCGGCTGCCTGGGCCAGCGTGTAGGTGCCGACGTCAGGGTCCTCGAAGCACAAGCCTGCCACGGCCTTCCAACCGCTCGGGCACCCGACCTTCAAATCCTCCGAGCTGACGCCGTCAACGGTGTCCGCATCCGGAACCTTGCCGACGGTGTCCTCCTCGATATCGGCTCCGGTCAGGCTCCCGTTCCTGACATCGATCGACTGGACCTGGTTGTCTCCGATGTCGGCGGACTTGACCTGGCCGTTGATGATGTCCGCGCTGCCGATCGTGTTCGCGGCATAGGCGGTTCCGCCGGCGATGACGAGAAACAGGGCGAGCAGCCCGGCCCACTGTGCGCGCACGAGCGCAATGAGCCGGGAGCGAATGGACGAGTGCATCGGGTCTCCCTCCGTCGAGCTGATGTAGCCCAACCCTCCCGCCTCGAGGCCGGCGGTGCAAGAGGGGGACGGCGGATAGGGTCGGCAAGACCACGGGCACGGACGCCTTGACGGCAAACCCGCTCGGCACCACCGAGACGCGCCGCCTGGCCTCCGCCCAACCGATCAAAGGGAGAGGTCACATGACCCCCAAGCTCAGTCTCAGTCCCTGCCAGCCGACCGCTCGCGGGCGAACTCGGTTGCTCGCGCTCGCGACCGCACTGGCGCTAGCGACCAGCGCCGCTCTCGGCGTCCCGACGAGCCACGCCGACACCGGCAGCGTCTACTTCGACGCCAACGAGAACGCCGCCGCCGGCGGAACCCTTTTCAATGGGACCTTCACCGGCTTCCAAAACGTCGGCTTGGGCAGCTCGGTTATGCGCGCCCTCACCAGCGGCTACGGCAACGTCGCGACCGGCTTTGAGGCGCTGAACGCCAACACGACCGGCCATCTCAACATCGCCACCGGCTCCGAGGCGCTGCACTCCAACACGACCGGCAGCAACAACTTCGCCGCCGGCGAGCGCGCGCTGAACGCCAACACGACCGCCGACGCAAACGTCGCCGCCGGCGGCGAGGCGATGTTCTCCAACACGACCGGCAACCGGAACGTCGCCGCCGGCGCCGGCGCGATGTTCTCGAACACGACCGGCGACCACAACACCGCCCTCGGCAACGGCGCCGGCAGGAACCTGACCACCGGCTCCGACAACGTCGACATCGCCAACGCCGGTAGGGCCGGGGAGAAGCGGACGATCCGGATCGGCGACAACGACCAGACCGCCACCTTCATCGCCGGGATCAGCGGCAACACCGTGCCCGGTCCCGACCGGACGGTGGTCGTGAGCGACAACGGCCTGCTCGGCACCGCACCCGCCTCCACGGCGTCCACGGCATCGCTCACCGAGACCGTCGAGCGGCTGCAGCACCAGGTCAAGCGGCTTCGCGAGCAGGTGAAGGGAGGCTGATTGAGGACCGCCAGGACACCCCGTGCACGCCCTCGGGCTCGAGGCACGCCCCCTTGCCAGCGTCGGTGACACTCGATCGATACGGGCATCTAACGCTTGGCTCAGAGGGCGAGGCCGCCGAGCTGCTCGATACGTATCTGGAGAGCCAGCGGGAGCGTGCCGAGGAGGCTGCCCGTGCCGCTCAGGCTGTTCCGGCGTAGTCACTATTCGTCCTAAGCGCAACAGTTCTGCCCATCATCGGATAGAACATCGGGCAATGCCCAGCGCGAGTGAGAGGGGTCGTTAGTGCGAATCCGCGACCGGCTGACGTACGCGAATGTGATGGCGACGATCGCCGTCTTCGGAGTCCTAGCCGGGGCTGGGGCCTACGCAGGCTCGAGGATCGGTACGAACGACATTGCCAGACATGCGGTCAGCCATCCGAAGCTGGCCGGGGGCGCGGTCGACACAGCGAACGTGCGCAATCATTCCCTGCGAGCCAAGGACCTCGCAGCGGGCGCTAGCGGCAATATCGTCGCTAGAGCGCGGGGGACTCGCGCGTCTCACCCTCGCACCACAATTCCCAGCAGTACCCGGTGGAGGGCGGGACTTGGACGCAGGCGCCGGACGGGTTGAACGTGATCTACGGAAGGTGGAGTTTTGACATCCCCGCCGGTTGCGAACAGGGGGTCGGGCCGGTCACCGTCGAGTTAGGCGTGTATGTCGATGGCTCGTTATTAGGGAGCGTCAGCGAGCAGACGCCCGGTCGCGCTTTCGGCCCGTTCTTGGTCTGGGAGCCGGGGCCACCGACTGAGCGGAAGCTCACGTTCGTGGCGGGCAGCGGATGCGGGCCTAACAGTACCCAGAACCCAACGGTGACTTCCGTGCAGGCCGACGTGGTCGAGTTTCGCTGAGCCTAACGATGCCCTGAGCGCGGGACGATAAGTGTCGCTATCTCTTTGATGGACGTCTCGCTGTCAAGCCAGGAGCATCACCACCCTCGCTCGCTCCCAGTGCGTTGAGTCGAGCTCATTTCTCTTTCGGCGCTCGGGGCGCAGATCGTTCCTGGGAGCTGCCGCTGAGTCTCAATTCCATGCAGGGCCGTCAGGCGGCCAGAAAGCGTGAGGAGCTTTCAACGGCAGTCGTTGATCGGTGGGGTTGAAAGACCTGGTCTCGGGAGAGCATGTGCCAATTGGTGATCAGCAGCTTGCGCGCGACCGAGGACTTCGCCGGGTTCTTGCCGTGGCGGGCCGCGAGTCGCCGGTAGTGCTCGTGGAAGGGATTGGTCGGTCGCCAGGCCTGGTTTGCGGCCTCGACCGCAGCCCAGCGAAGCGTGCGCGAGCCGGCCTTTGACAGCCGGCCGGTGGCCGAGCGCTCGCCGGACTGGCTGATCCGCGGGGCCAGCCCGGCATAGCCGACCAGCTTCGACGCCGAGGAGAAGCGAGCGACGTCGCCGATCTCCGAAGCGAAGGTGAGACTGATCAAGGGGCCGATCCCCGGGATCGTCTGCAGCAGCTCGGCCCTCGGATCCGAGCGGGCGATCAGGGCAAGATTACGGTCGATCGGGGTGATCCGCTGATCGAGCTCATCGATCTGCTGCAGGTGGGTGGCGATCGAGTCGCACCAGACCTCCGGGACCCCGCGCTGCTCGAGCAGCTCCATCGCACCGGGCTGGCACAGGCGGGTGAACGAGACCCGCAGGCCGAACTGGGTCAAAAGGCCGAAGATCCGGTTGCGCGCCGAGGTGCGCAGCTTGACGAGGTGGGCGCGGCGGCGAAGGCGCTCGCGGATCGCGCGGTCCTCCGGCGAGGCGACCCAGACCACCGGCACCAGGTCTCGCGACAGAGCTCGGCCAGCACCCGGGCGTCGACCTTGTCGGTCTTGCAGGTGGACAAGGCCGTCCTCGTCGGCGGGGATCAGGCCCTCGCCGTCGATCGCTCCCGATTCTGATCGCGCGCACCAGGCGGCGCGGCCATAGGCCCAATCGATTCCGACATAGTTCATGCCGGGTCTCCTCTCGCTCCGAACAGCAGTGACAACCGCCGTTCTAATGAGCGTGGCGGAGGCCCTTTTCAGTTCGGGCTCAGCACTGGCCCGTCATGACATTCCATGCAAGGCGGAACGATCTCGGCGCATCGTCGGCATCGCTGGCGCACACACTGGCGCGCACGAATCGCTAGAGCGCCAGAACGCGCATACGCAAGCCGTTAGGCGTAACCCATCCGCTCGAGGATCGGGATCTCGTGGATCTGCGGCGGCTGGAGGTGGTCCCAGAGGATCCCCCGGGGCCGGTCGTAGGCCCGCTCGACCTCCACCACGGCGCGGGGGGTGGCGATCAGGTCGACCGGCAGGTCGTGCGCGATCACCGGCAGGTTCTCGCGCAGGATCTGGATCGGGTGCACCGTCGTGGCGACGACCGTGTGGTCGTCGATCTTTCCGGCCTCGATCAGCAGCCCGTACTCGATGTCGCTGAAGCCGCCGCCCTTGCCGATCCGGGCGCCCTTGAGGTTGACCGCGACCGAGCCGCAGAGGACGAGGTCGATGTCGGGGAGCTCGTCGTCGGCGACCACGCGGCCGTGGCGCATCATGCCCTTGATCGTCGCGGCCTCGCGCAGCTGCTCGGGGGTGAGGTTGCGCGGGTCGAGCAGGCGGAACGGATGCTGGTCGCGCAGGCGCGGCACGGCCACCACGATCGTCTTGCCCTCCTCGAGCGCCCGGCGGCGGGCATGGGTCTGGGGCGAGTCGGGGTTTGCCTTGATCACCCGCGCGCGCTTCCACGTGCGGTGCCCGGCGAGCTTGGCCGCGGCGAGTTTGGCTCCCGCGAAGTTGGGAATTCGGCCCTCGGCGCCCGGGAATCGAGAGACCCCCTCGCGGTCCATCGCCTTCCAGACCGCCCGCCTCGCCTGGTCCTTGGACCGCATCGGCGCGCATACTATGACCGACTTGCCGAACCATCGGACATCCCTCTCGCACCCGACCGAGGACCTCGGCGCCGAGGCCGAGCGCACGGCGCAGGACCAGCTGCCCGAGCGTCGCGACGCCGACCACATGCGCGACCTGCTGCCCGCGATCGAGCCCGAGCGCCAGCTCAACGACTGGGGCCGCTCCGAACGAGTCGAGGGCGCCTTCGACAAGACCCTGGTCGAGTTCTTTTACCGCTACTGGTTCCGCGCCGAGGTCGAGGGGGTCGAGAACGTCCCGGCGGAGGGCGGCGCGCTCCTGGTCTCCAACCACTCGGGGGCGCTGCCTCCCGACGCGGCGATGATCGCCAAGTCGATCCGCGAGGAGCATCCGAACCCGCGACCGCTCTACATCACGGTCGAGCACTTCTTCAAGGGCTATCCGGGCTTCTCGATGCTGATCCCGAAGATCGGCGGCGTCGCCGCGCACCCGGCGAACGTGCATCGCCTGCTCTACGACGAGCGCCAGCTCGTGCTCGTCTTCCCGGAGGGGCGCAAGGGCACCGAGAAGCTCTACAAGGATCGCTACCGGCTGCGGCGGTTCGGCCGGGGCGGGTTCGTCGAGGCGGCCATCAAGGCCGAGGCGAAGCTGGTGCCGGTGTGCGTCGTGGGGGCCGAGGAGGCGGCGCCGATCTTCGCCCACGTGCCGGCGATGCAGAAGCTCACCGGGCTGATCTACTTCCCGCTGACCCCGACATTCCCGTGGCTCGGCCCGCTCGGGATGCTGGGGTACCTGCCCGCCAAGTTCAGGATTCGCTTCCTCGAGCCGATCGACACCGTCGAGCTCGGCGGGCCGGACGCCGTGCACGACAAGGCCATGGTGCAGACGGTCTCGCAGGAGATCCGCGCCCGGATCCAGGAGAACCTGCACGAGATGCTCGCGAAGCGCAAGAGCGTGTGGTTCGGATGAGCGCATGAGCACCGACCTCGTCACCACCCCGGCCAGCAGGCGCGTCCTGGTCACCGGCCTGGCGACGTACTGGGGCGGGCGTCTGGCGCAGGCGCTTGGAGGGCTTCGAGCAGATCGAGACGATCATCGGCGTCGACTCGGCCGAGCCGCGGCTCGAGCTCGAGCGCACCGAGTACGTGAAGGTCTCGAACCAGCACTCGCTGCTGCAGCGGATCGTCCGCGCGGCCCGGATCGACACGGTGATCGACGCCCGGATGATCGTCAACTCGTTCGACGCGCCGGCGCGCGAGACCCACGAGAACAACGTCATCGGGACGATGAACATCCTCGCCGCCTGCACCGGCGCCGACTCACCGGTGCGGAAGTTCATCTTCAAGAGCTCGACGCATTACTACGGCGCCGAGCAGGACGACCCGGCGTTCTTCAGCGAGCCGATGAGCCGTCCGCACCCGCCGCGCACGCGCCTGGAGCGCGACCTGGTCGAGGCCGAGGCCGCCGTCGGCGAGTTCGCCGCCAGGCGCCCGGAGGTGGTGGTGACCGTGCTGCGGTGCGCGAACGTCCTCGGCCCCGATGTCGAGACCGGGTTCACCCGGATGCTCGGCCTGCCGGTCGTGCCGATGATCCTCGGTTTCGACCCTCGGCTGCAGTTCGTCCACGAGGACGACGTCGTGCACGCGCTCGAGCACGCGGCCCTCAACGACCTGCCCGGCACGTTCAACATCGCGGCCGACGGCGTGCTCGCGCTCTCCGAGGTCGCCTCGCTCGTCGGCCGCCGGGCGTTGCCGCTGCTGCCGCCGGTCGGCACCGGGCTGGTGCGCGCGCCGCTGCGCCGGTTCGGCTTCCGCACGCCCGACGAGATGGCCAATTTGCTCCGCTTCGGGCGGGGGGTGGACAACCGCCTCTACAAGGCGACCGGGTTCGCGTACGGGTTCACGTCGCGGGAGGCCGTGATCCGTCAGGGCGAGCACATCCGGCTCGCGCCCGATCCTGCGCGGTCGCGCCGGCGAGGAGGGGTACGTGTACGAGCGCGAGGTGGAGGAGTTCCTGCGCTGGAGCCCTCACGTGCGGCGCGAGCGGCCCAGCGAGGGCGCGGGCGCGGACCGCGAGCCGCTCGGAATCTGAAGCTCCGATTGCAGGGGCCCGCACCGCGGAGAAACTCGGCGCGCGCGCCCTACACTTTCATCTCTCCTTGGCGCGCAAGCTTCAGATAGGTGTCGTCTTCCTGGTCGCGGTCCTGCTGCTGGCAGCGGTGGGGGCGTACGCGTGGGATTCCTCGCGCTCGGACCAGATCGCCGACGGGGTGACGATCGGCGGCGTCGACGTGGGCGGGATGACAGCCGATCAGGCCACCCACGCCGTCAACGCCAAGCTCGTCAAGCCCCTCGACAAGAAGGTCACCGCGACCTACGACGGGGTCAAGTACCAGCTCAGCGCGGACAAGCTCGGCATCGACTCCGACGTCGACGGGATGGTCAACCAGGCGCTCGACGCGAGCCGCCAGGGCGGCCTGCCGACCCGCGTCTGGCGCTACGCGACGGGCGGGAAGGTCGACGTCGCGATCTCGCCGTCGGTGACCTACTCCAACCACGCGATCGACGAGTTCGTGGGCAAGGTCGCCGCCGAGGTCAACACCGACCCGGTGAACGCGACGATCGAGCCGAGCACGGTCTCGCTCGAGGGCATCGCGGGCCACGACGGGATCTCGGTCAGCGAGTCGGCGCTGCGCACGCGGATCGAGTCCGCCGTCCAGCGCACCGAGCATCGCCGCGTCACGGTCCCGGTCGACGAAGTCAAGCCCGATGTGACCAAGGCCGACCTCGTCGCCCAGTATCCGACCTACATCACGGTCGACGAGTCAAGCTTCACGGTGACGCTCTGGCAGGACCTCAAGCCGGTCAAGAAGTACACGGTCGCCGTCGGCCAGCCGGCCTACCCGACGCCGACCGGGCTCTACTCGATCCAGGACAAGCAGGTCGATCCGGTGTGGAGCGTCCCGAACTCGCCTTGGGCCGGGGAGCTCGGTGGCACGACCGTCGCCGGCGGCTCGGCGGAGAACCCGCTCAAGGCGCGCTGGATGGGGATTACGGACGGTGCCGGTTTCCACGGCACGGACGAGGTCAGCTCGCTGGGGACCGCCGCCTCGCACGGCTGCGTGCGCATGGCGGTCCCGGACGTCATCGACCTCTACAACCGGGTCGACGTCGGGACCCCGGTCTACATCGGCTGATCGCCGAGCGTGAGGACCTTTCGTTGCGCCGGCAGGCGTGGCGGGGGAGAGGGAGAAGCTATGGCCATGGGCTCCAGAACGGCGCTTCCCGCGGCCCCGGCCGCGGAGCTTGATGCGAGCCCTGAATGGGAGGCCGCGCTTGCCTCCTACGCACGCGAGCTCGCCACCCGCGGATCCTCGGCGGCGACGCTCCGCGCCTACGGCCGCGACCTGCGCGAGCTCGCGGCGTGGGCGACCGAGCGCGGGATCGCGCCCGGCGGCCTCGCCTATCGCGACCTGCGCGCGTACGCCGCGGTGCTCTCCGAGCGCCGGCTGGCGAAGGCGACGGTGAGCCGCAAGCTCGCCGCGGTGCGCGGGCTGCACACCCACCTGGTCGCCGCGGGCGTGGCCGCCTCGAACCCGGCCGACCTGCTGCCGGCGCAAAAGCGCGGTTCCTCGCTCCCGCGCGTGCTCGGGCGCGACGAGGTCGCCGGCCTGCTGGACCGGATCCCGGCGACGAACCCGCTCGAGGTCCGCGACCGGGCGCTGTTCGAGCTCGCCTACTCATGCGGGCTGCGCGCCGACGAGCTCATCTCGCTCGACCTCGGCGACGTCGACTTCGACTCCGAGACGGTGCGCACCACCGGAAAGGGCCAGAAGACGCGCGTGGTCCCGATCGGCGAGCCCGCGCAGCGCGCGCTGCGCCGCTACGTCGAGTCCGCGCGGCACGCGCTCGGCCCGTCGCGGACGGAGGTGGCGCTCTTCGTCTCGCGCCGCGGGCGGCGCCTCTCGCGCCTCGGACGTCCGCCGCCGCCTGGAGCAAGTGGGTGCGCGAGGCGGCGGTCGCCGGCCGGCGTCTCGCCGCACACGCTCCGGCACTCGTTCGCCACGCATCTGCTCGAGGGCGGCGCCGACCTGCGCTCGATTCAGGAACTACTGGGACACTCCAGCGTGTCCACGACGCAGATCTACACCCGCGTCGAGCCGACCCGGCTGCGCCGCGAGTACGCAAAGGCTCACCCGCGTGCATAGCCGAGCGCCGATAGCCTTCGGGACCTGGGAGTTATCATCTAGGCATGGAGACGAACGTCAAGGCAGTCGAGCTCCGCGAGCTCTGGCGCCGCTACAAGACGAGGGCGACGAGAAGGCCCGAGAGCGCCTGGTCGTCGCCTATTCGCCGCTGGTCAAGTTCATCGCCGGCCGGATGGCCTCCGGGCTGCCCTCCCACGTCGAGGAGTCCGACCTCATCTCCTACGGCCTGCTCGGGCTGATCGGCGCGATCGAGCGCTTCGACACCGAGCGCGAGATCAAGTTCGAGACCTTCGCCGTCGCCCGCATCAAGGGCGCGATCATCGACGAGCTGCGCTCGCTCGACTGGGTGCCGCGCTCCGTCCGCGCCCGCGCTCGCGAGGTCGAGAAGGCCCACCGAAGCTCGAGGCCAAGCTGCGGCGCGCGCCCACCGACGAGGAGATGGCGGAGGAGCTCGAGATGGCGGTCGAGGACTTCCAGGACGCGCTCCTGCGAGATCGCGAACTCCTCGGTGCTCGCGCTCGACGACCTCTGGACGTTCGCCGACCCCGAGGGCGGCAGCCAGATCTCGGTCCTCGACACGATCCAGGACCCGGGCGCGGTCGACCCCGAGTCCGAGGCGCAGGCCTCCGAGCTCAAGGACCGCCTCGCCGACGCGATCGAGTCGCTGCCGGAGCGCGAGCGGCTCGTGATCGCCCTCTACTACTACGAGAACCTGACCCTGCGCGAGATCGGCGAGGTCCTCGGCGTGACCGAGTCCCGCGTCTCGCAGCTCCACACGAAGGCCGTGCTCGGCCTGCGCTCGCGCTTCCCGCTGCTAGCCGCCCACTCGGCGGTCGCTGACGCTCGATAGGTTGCGGGCCGTGGCCCACAAGGCCGCCAGATCGGATCCGCAACGTGGCCCTGGTCGGCCATCGGGGCAGCGGGAAGACGAGCCTCGCCGAGGCGATCCTGTTCGAGGCCGGGGTCGATCAACCGGCTCGGCAAGGTGGACGACGGCTCGACCGTCTGCGACTTCGAGGCCGACGAGCAGGAGCGCGGGATGTCGATCGGCGCCGCCGTGGCCTCGTTCGAGCACGACGGCCGCAAGGTCAACCTGATCGACACGCCCGGCGAGCCGAGCTTCGTCGCCGACACGCTCGCGCGCGCTGCGCGTCGTCGACGCGGCCGTGTTCGTCGTCAACGGCGGTGATGGGCGTCGAGGTCCAGACCGAGCGGCTCTGGAGCCGCGCCGACGAGGAGGGCCTGGCGCGGCTCGTGTTCGTGAACATGCTCGACCGCGAGCGCGCCGACTTCTTCCGCACGCTCGACTCGCTGAAGGCCGCGTTCGGCCAGCACGTGGTCGCGACCGAGATCCCGATCGGCTCCGAGCACGAGGTGCGCGGCGTGGTCGACCTGATCGACATGAAGGCGTTCGAGTACTCGGGCGAGGGGCGCGGCAACGCGAAGCAGATCGAGATCCCCGAGGAGCTCGCAGGCGCAGGCCGAGGAGTACCGCGAGAAGCTGATGGACGAGGTCGCCGAGAACTCCGACGAGCTGATGGAGCGCTACCTCGAGGGCGAGGAGATCTCCCACGAGGAGATCGTCGCCGCGCTCAAGAAGGGCGTGACCGAGGGCCACCTGTTCCCGGTCACCTGCGGGGTCGCGACGCAAGAACCTCGGCACCAACCGCCTGCTCGAGGCGCTCGTCGAGGACCTGCCGTCGCCGGCGATGCGCGGCGCGGTCACGGCGCTCGACGCCGAGGGCGAGCCGGTCGAGATCGAGCCGGACGAGGACGGCGAGCTGCTCGCCTACGTCTTCAAGACCACCGCCGACCCGTACACGGGGCGGATCAACATGCTCCGCGTCTACTCGGGCGTGCTGCGCTCCGACTCGCACGTCGCTGAACGCGACCCGCGGCGAGAAGGAGCGGATCGGCCAGCTCTCCGCGCCGCGAGGGCAAGGAGATGACGCCGATCGACGAGCTCGGCCCGGGCGACATCGGCGCGGTCGCGAAGCTGCGCGAGACCCGCGCCGGCGACGTGCTGGCGGCGAAGGACGCCGGCATCCGCTTCCCGCCGCTCGACCTGCCGGCGCCGGTGATGGCGTTCGCCTACGAGCCGAAGTCGAAGGGCGACGAGGAGAAGGCGGCGACCGCGATCCGCCGCCTGACCGAGGAGGACCCGACGCTCGACGTCCACCGCGACCCGGAGACCGGCGAGCAGATCATCGCCGGGCTCACGCAGGTCCACGTCGAGGTGATCGTCGACCGGATGAAGCAGCCGCTTCGGCGCCGAGATCGAGCTGCAGCCGCCGCGGGTCCCTACCTCGAGACGATCCGCAAGCCCGCCAAGGCGCACGGCCGCTACAAGAAGCAGACCGGCGGCCGCGGCCAGTTCGGCGACTGCCACATCGAGATCGAGCCCGGCCGAGCCGGCGACGGGCTTCGAGTTCGTGAACGCGATCAAGGGCGGGGTGATTCCCGGCGGGTTCATCCCCGCGGTCGAGAAGGGGATCGTCGAGGCGATGGCCGGCGGCGTGCTCGCCGGCTACCCGATCAAGGACGTGCAGGGTGCGCCTGTTCGACGGCCAGTACCACACCGTCGACTCCTCGGAGATGGCGTTCAAGATCGCCGGCTCGATGGCCTTCAAGCAGGCGGCCGCCGAGGCCGATCCCTACCTGCTCGAGCCGATCATGGAGATGACGATCTCCGTCCCCGAGGACGCGGTCGGCGACGTGATCGGCGACCTCAACTCGCGCCGCGGGCGCCCGCTGGGCATGGAGCCGAAGGGCACGGCGACCGAGATCAAGGCCGAGGTGCCGATGGCCGAGGTGCTCGACTACGCGCCCGACCTGCGCGCGATCACCGGCGGCCGCGGCGAGTACACGATGGAGTTCCTGCGCTACGAGGAGGTCCCCGCGCACCTCGCCCAGAAGGTGATCGCCGAGGCGAAGGAGTGACGAGGAGCAGGTCCGGGCCTGATCACCCAGGTCTCCGAGGGGGGCGCTGCTAGTTTGAGGCGATGAACGGCTCGAACGGCGAGTGGGACGAGTGCGCAGTCTGCGGCCGCACGATCCTGCGCGGGGAGCGTGCCGCCGAGTACATCGACACGGAGGGCGGGAAGGCCGAGGTCTGCCCGCTCTGCAAGCCGCGAGCGGAGGCCGCGGGATGGCTGCCGGAGGCCTACGCCGCCGTGCGCGCCGCCGCCACAGGCGCGCCGCCGCGGGGCGACGGCGCTGCGGGAGCGACTCGCCCGCACGATGGCGACGGTCACCGACCCCGGCCCGGCTCCGAGCCACCCGAGCCGGCGATCCCGCCCAGCCCGCCCACGCCGCTGGAGGTCTTCAACGAGAGCTCGGAGGTCCGCAAGGTCTCGGGGCTGATGAAGTCGCTGGGCGAGCCGCGCGTCTGCGTGCGCCGCGGGCGTCGCGGCGAGGGCACCCTCATCGTCGTGGCCTGGGATCTCTCCTGGTATCGGTGGAGCGTGCAGGGGACGGGCGTCAAGCAGCTCGCGAAGGGCAACGAGATCTCCGAGCTGCCCGCCGAGGACCGGGGCTGGAACGCGACCGCGGCCGAGGACGGCACGCTCAGTCGTGACGCCTGACCGCGTCGTCGTCAACGTCGACGGCGGCGCGCGCGGCAACCCGGGCCCGGCGGCGATCGCGGCCGTGGTCACGGCGCCCACAGGCGAGCTGGTCGAGAGCCGGGGCGAGGTGATCGGCCGGGCGACCAACAACGTCGCCGAGTACCGGGCGCTGCTGCTCGGCATCGAGCTGGCCCGGGAGCTCGGCGCGCGCGAGGTCGACCTCGTCGGCGACTCGGAGCTGATCGTCAAGCAGGTCAAGGGCGAGTACCGGGTCAAGGACCCGGGCCTGCGCCCCCTGCACGCCGAGGTTCGCGCCGCGCTCGAGGCGTTCGAGCGGTGGTCGATCCGTCACGTGCGCCGCGAGCACAACACGGCCGCCGACCGCCTCGTCAACGAAACGCTCGACGAGGCGGCCGGCTGACCGTTTGGCCTGTGCGACGGCTACGGCGTCGCGGCCTTGACCAGGTTCACGCGGCCTGAGATAGGTCCCTTTCCCTGTTAACCCCGTTTGCGCCTGCTTCACTACCCCGACGATGGCCGAGGCCAAACCCGCCAAACCGATCGATCCCGGGGTCGATATCGGGCACGTCCACCTCAAGGTGGCCGACATCGATCGGGCGCTCGATTTCTACGTCGGAGTGCTCGGCTTCGAGCTCATGGCGCGGATGGGCCCGGACGCCGCGTTCATCTCCGCCGGCGGTTATCACCACCACATCGGGCTCAACACCTGGCAGTCCAGGGGCGGCTCGCCGCCGGCGCCGGGGACGACCGGGCTGTTCCACGCTGCGATCCGCTACCCGACTCGGCGCGCGCTCGCCGAGGCGATGCGGCGCCTGCGCGAGGCCGGGATCCCGCTCGACGGCGCCTCGGACCACGGCGTCAGCGAGGCGCTCTACCTTCGCGACCCCGACCAGAACGGGGTCGAGCTCTACTGGGACCGTCCGCGCGAGCAGTGGCCGCGTGACCCGTCCGACCCGGATGGCGTCGCGATGTTCACCGGGCCGCTCGACCTCCGCGGCCTGCTGGCCGAGCTCGACGTGAGCTAGCCGGGCTGCAGGGTCGACTTCGGGCAGTTATCGGTTCGGAACTGCCGCAGCCTCAGGTTGGCCTGGACCACGTCCTGCGGCGGCGCGCTGGGGTCCCCGGCCTCCGCCCGCTCGCGGGCCGACTGCTCGGAGAGCTGAAAGTCGTCCTTGATCTCATCCGGGACGACGGCCTCGATCTGGGAGATCAGGTCGGCGTTGTGCTTGAGGATCTGCAGCTGGGCGGCCACCAGGTCTTGCCTTGGACGGGCTGGTGGAGTCGAGCTGGTTGAAGACGTCGGTGGAGGCCTGGTCGAGCTCACCGACGAGCTCGCAGTAGCGCGAGACGTCGGGCTGCGAGGCGGTCGTCGAGGTCGAGCTGTCGTCGCTCCCCCCGCACGCCGCCAGCCCGAGGGCGGCGGCGCAGAGCAGGGCCGCGAGCAGGTGTCTTGGCCGGGTGGCGGTCATCGGAGCGGGCGGCTGAGACTAGCCGCCCGGTCAAATCTAGACTCAACGTCCGCTGCGGCTGTGCGCCGGTTCCGCGGCAGTCGGCCTCGAACTCTTCCGCGTCACGGATCAGGCACGATGCCCGGCGATAAGGGCAGGGAAGTGACCGTCCCCTGCCCGGGAGCGAGCCCTAGTGTCTGTGCCGCGCCTGTCGTAGGAAGCCCACGTACGTGCCCTTGGCCGAGTAGTCAGCACCGAGATGTGCGACCCAGTACACAGAGCCGCCGCTCATCCCGGAGAGCTGGCCGCTGGAGGCGATGACGTGGCCGGTGACCGCGTCAAGCCCCGTACCGCCCGGAGGTGCCGCTTCCTGCCAGAAGTGCTCGGCGAAGGTGATCGTCCCGTGGCGGCTCCCCATGCGGCCCGTGAAGACCTCCGTTTCGTGGGCCGTGAAGGCGCTGTTGAGAGGGTCGGTCGGGTCGGCGAAAAGGCCGTGGATCGTGTAGGCGGTGGAACCGTTGAGGCTGCCGCGGAACTGATCTCCACCCTCGCAGGTGAACGTCCCGGCCGTGTCGTCAACCCAGCTAAAGGAATCGAGGCAGCTATTGGCATCAGCGGTCAAGGTTCCGCTCACCGGATATGTGCGCGCCCCCCCGCCATGGGAGCGGGTGCCGGCGGCGGTGGCGGGAAGTGCGACGACAGCCAGGCCGACAACGGCCAGCAATCCAAGCCTTCTCATGATCCATCCCCCCTTTGTAGTTCGCTGCGGACCCTACCAGCCGCTTCGAGGCAGCCCGCGAGGTTGATTGGCGGACCCGGTCGGACGCGCTCCGGGTTGTCTCAGATCGGGCTCGCCGCACTCGCTTCGGAGAACCTACGCGTCGTTGCAGGCCGCGGTTCGGGACGACCCGGTCTACATCGCCGAGCAGCTTGGCCACGCGACGCGCGCTTCACCTTCAGCACCTATCAGCGGGCGCAAAGCGGCGCGAACGGCTCACCGGCGATCACCTCGTCGAGTTCGGCCGGGCGCTCCATTGGGCAGGGATGGCCCGGGAAGGCGCGGCCGATGTTCTGGCTGAATTGGACCCGGCCGGACCGCGTATCGCTGAAGCGCAGGTGGAAAGCTAGAATCGGGCACCGCGCGGCTGTAGCTCAGTTGGCTAGAGCGTCTGCTTGCCATGCAGAAGGTCGTGGGTTCGAATCCCATCAGCCGCTTTTTTCTGGACCCTGTCAGATCGCGACAGGCGCGGGCGGGCTGCCGGCGGGTCGCGATCTTGGGCGCAAGTGGTAGCCCAGCTGGTAGCCGAACCGACTAGGCCCTAGCGGGTCTACCGTCGCTTCCGGTCGTCGCGCGAAGCCGGAGCGCTAGAGCCAAAAACGGCTAACGATCCGCCAGCCTTGCCGCCCGGAGGGCCTCGTCGCGGTCGAGGTAGCCGGTGATCTCCACGATCTGCCCGTTCTCGACCTTGAAGATGGCTGCCGTCTCGTTCTCGACCTCGAGTCCGCCGTGGCGCGCCCGGCCAGTCTCGCGCCAAAAGACGACGACGCTGTCGCCGGCATCGATCAGCCGCTCGACCTCGGCATCGAAGCGCTCCCACAGATCCTGGATCTCCGCCAGGTAGTCGAGCACCGCCTGCGGCCCGCGACCAACCCGTCGCTCGTAGAGGCCGCCGCGGGTGCCTCGCAGGATCACGTCCGGGTCGAGAAGGTCCGATATCGCCGCTGCGTCCCCTGGCATCGCCAGCTCGCAGAACGCCTCGACGACGGCAAGAGCCTCCGCGCTCATCGGGGGTCGCCAGCCTCCACCAGCCCCTTCAGCGTCTCCACGTCGGCGAGTCGGCGGCGCCGCAGCCAACGCCCGAGGTAAGGCGCCAACAGGACCTGGGTTCCGCTGAGCTCGGGTTGGAAGCGGGCCACGAGTCGGGTGTGACCTGTGCCTACATCGCTGAGTTCGAAGTAGCCGCGCGGCCGCGCGGTACCACCGGCCCAGCCCAGCGGCGGACCGTCCCACGCCATCCGCCGGCCTGGAACCCATTCGACGATCTCATAAGTTCCCGACCTGCTTCCAGGGCTGATCGTGTAGCGCACCACGGTTCCGAGCCCGGGAGGGCCGTCGGACTCCTGGTGGGCGGACTCGAACTCGCTGAGCCACTCGGGCGCGCGCTCGACCTCGCACAGGAACGACCAGACATCCGCCGGCGATCGGGCGATCTCGGCTTCAACCGCCACATCGAGGCTGGTTCTCATGACCGGGAACTCCTATCCCGCAAGCCCCGCGGCCTCGAGGGCCTCGGCTCGTTGAAGAAATGCCTCGACCCGGGTAACGACGCCGGCGCGCAACGTCACGACCTGCCACGAACGCTCCTCCACCAGAGCCCGGCTCCCGCGCGGGCGTCCCCGTTGGAGGATTCCCGAAAAGACTTGGGCGCCCGAATCGATCGTCTCTGTGGACTCGATCGTGACCTCTTCGAAGGACCAGTGCCACGCCATCAACCACCGACGCGCAGCCTCTCCGCGGTAGGTCCCTCCGTCCGGGTTCTCGCGGGGGGTGACCAGCTCGAAGTCGTCGTCGGTCGCAATCCAGCTGAAGTCTCCGCGAGCGAACCGCTGTTGAGCCGCTTGAACGATCTTCACGTTCGCTTCCGACATTGAATCGCTCGTCGTACCTTCTAGGCGTGGGGACGGGCGGCACTCGCGGCCTCGTCGGCATCGGAATAGACGACGGTGCGGATCACCTTGCCGTCGCGGAGTGTGATGACCTGGGCGTTCTCTACCTCAACCGACGCGCCGCTCAACTTGCCGGTAGCGGTCTGGCGGTAGCGGCAGAACACCTTGTCGTTCGCAACGGCAACGAGCTGCAGTAGCTCGAGGTGATGGTGCCCCCACGTCTCCAGCCACAGATTCCAGAAAGAGCGAAGCTCGGACAGGCCCCGATAGGTGGTGTTCTCCGTCCAGCCGGCGACGTGTGAGAAGTCCCACTCGACATCGGAGGCAGAATCAGCGATTAGCACGTCGAGGTCGCGGGTGTTCCAAGCGATGAAGGCACGCCGGACGACCTCGATGTTCTCCTCCTCCATCGCCAACGCAGTATCCCGGGATCTATCGGAGGCTCTCGCATTCGCGTGCGAGCAGCAGCGGAGTTGCGCAGCCGCATCAATGCAACGGCGACCCGCGGGATGGCCTCCTGCTACCAGGCCCGCTGGCCGTCGACGCGCCAGAACCTGGTAGCTCAACTGGTCGCAGCAAGCCCGCAGGGCGCATGAGCAAGCCGTCTGTCGGGGATTTCGCTCAGATCAGCCGCTCTTTTCTGGACCTATGTAAGCGTCGCGACAGGCATGAGTTGCCTCCAGAGTCCGTGTTTATCGCCCGCGAGTGGTAGCTCAGCTGTAGCCGAGCCGAGTACGGCGCGAGGGTCTACCGATCGCTGCTGTTCCTCGCGCGAAGCGAGAGCGAGGTTGTACAAGATGCGGTCCTTGTACTTTCAGACTGATGCGGCCAGAGGAGCTTGCAGCGGAACTCAAGATTCCGGGACGAACCCTCCGAGGCTGGCTCCGGGACACCTACCCGCGGTCTGCGTCCGAGAAGGGCTCTGCATGGCGCCTGACCGATGACCAAGTCGGTGCCGCTCGAGAGCGCTGGGCTGGCCGAGAGGTCGCGGTAGCCGGAGCACCGCGACAGCAGGCTCCGCGGTCGGGGAAGGGTCGCGATGCATCGGACGAGGCCTACGTGGTCGATCTCTGCGATGAGGTTCTGGGGGAAGTGGCCCGTCGACAGCACCGGTTCCCGTGGCTCAAGGGCGATCCCGGCAAATCCGGTCAGCGTGCGGCGCTGCCGGTCGACGCGTACTACCCGAACGCAAAGTTGGTGGTCGAATACCCGGGAGCGCCAGCACTTCGAGGCGAACAAACACTTCGACAAGCCGGACGTCCTAACCGTCAGTGGAGTCCACCGAGGCGAGCAACGCCGCATCTATGACCATCGTCGGGAGACTGAGATTCCCGCCCACGGACTCCGCCTGGTCATCGTGACGCCGGTCGACCTTGACTCAGATTCGCGCGGTCGACTGCGAAGGAGCGAGAGAGCGGATCGCGAGCAGATCGAAGTTCTACTCGGGCGGGACTAACCCTCGTCGCGCAGAGCGACAGCGGTGCCCGCAAGGCCGAACCGTTGGAGGCAATCCGGGGAGGTCGAGTACCTGGCGAGGCTGCAAGGCTTGCTTCGTGGGCGGACACGCGAGGAGAACCAACGGTCCTGATTGAAGGTTCCGACGTCGAGGTCGGCGATTCATGAGGACACTGGTCATCGGGCTGGTGGGCCTCAGTGTCGCGGGGTTCGGGCTCCTGGCCGTTCCCGACTCGAGCGCCATCATCGTTCGCCACGATGTGGCCGATGCCGAGTACGTTGTCGCCGACGCGGACTATCCCGCGCTGACCGACTTGATCAGCAGGGGCGACTGCATCGGCACGCTGATCCACGAGTCGTTCGTGTTGAGCGTCGCCCATTGCGCGGTGGACCTGAGCCCGGGCGACTCCCTCGAGATCGGCGGCGCCGCCCATGTCGTGGCCGACGTCTACCTGCACCCCCAGTGGGAGAACCGCGACAAGTACGACATCGCCCTGGTCCGCCTCGAGGAGCCGGTCACCGGTGTGGATCCGATCCCGATCTATCGCGGCTCCGACGAGCTCGGCGCTGTGGTCACGCTGGTCGGCCGCGGTGTCACGGCGACGGGCGTCGACGGCGAGGCCGGTGGTCACACCGACGGCAAGCTCCGCAGGGCCACGAACGTGGTGAGCGCCGTGAACGACCAGTTCCTCGAGGTCGTCTTCGAGCGCCCCGGAGAGGACGGCATTACCGATTCGAAGGCGTCGGAGCTGCTGGCGACAGCGGCGGCCCCGCGTTCCTCGACGTGGACGGGACGCGATACGTCGCCGGACTCAACTCGTGGGGCGACGGAGATCGCGGCACCGGCATTGGCCAGTACGGCGCGCTCGACTACCAGACTCGCGTGTCGCGCTTCGCGGGCTGGTTGGACGCGGTCATCGGGTCGCGTGTCGAGTCCGGACCCGAGGGCGACGACCGCGCCGGCGCGGGCTGGTGGACGGTCCGAATGGGAGCCATCCTCGGCCTGTTGCTCGTGATCGGCGTTGCGATCGCCGGACGGTGGCTACGGACGCGAGCACGTGGCTCGTGATCGTTGCCGCCGCTCGCGCATCGGCCAGACGCCGCCTGCTTGGTGCTGAATCGCGAGGCGACCGACGCGTCCCTCAACAGATGACTCAGTAGCGGCAGTTCTATTTCGCGCGAAGCAGAATCGCGGCTCCCCACGAAAGCACGATCGGAGGGACTCGACGTATGGACATGACCGGAGACGTGCCTCGGCAGGCGTGGGTTGAGATCTACGACGAGGATTGCAAGCTGCTGGTGAAGCTCGACTCGCATATCTCGGGAGGATCGATCAGCACCAAGTTCCCAGCCTTTGCCGCCGGCACTCGGGGACGAATCCGTGACGTCTGGATCTACCGAGACAGCCAGCCCGTGCCGGCGCTGGGGCGAACATCGAAGAACTTGAGCTCGAGGATTTACCTACCGCGCCGATCATCACGGTCTCCCAGATTGGATAGGCGCTTTTCGTCTGCAGCGACTCTTGCTAGCTGGCTCCTACGCCGTTGACTTGGCGTGTTGCCGCGCCGAAGGAGTGTTTCTGCCGACGATTGCCGGGGCCTGTTGGATGAGGTCGCCGTTTGTCAAGGCATCGACCATGAAGAGGGCGAAGTCGACACGCCGTGTCTTGTTGCTCTCAAGGATGGGATCGCCAACATGTGGGCTCCACACGGGCAGCCCTTCGCTCTCGCCCTCTTCCAGGTCGCTGCCGCGAACCACGGTCCAGCGGCTGTCGCTCGCGAAGATCCGATGGCAGGCTTCCACCTGGTCATCGAGATCCGCAAATTGGAGGAGCCGGGCGATCGGGCCGAATACCTTGACCTGCATCCGCAGAGCCAACGGGTAGACGTCCTTCCCGTCGCGTGTGATGTGCCAGCCGCACGAGAACACGAGCCGCGCCCGTGGCTCCGCGTGATCGAGGACGGCCTGGGCCGTGCCGGTCGAATAGCCGTGGACGCCCCTGGGAACGAGCACGACAAGTACGCCCTCGCAACCAGCGACAGCCTCGGCGATCACCTTGGGGTCGTCGGTGGCGCCGGGCACCAGCTTGATCCGGTCCTGGAAGTCGCTGAGTTTGTCGACGCTCTTGTCGCGACAAACGCCGACCACCTCGTAGCCGCGGTCCAGCGAGTGCTGGATCATGTATCGCCCAAGCTTTCCGGACGCGCCGACGACGCAGACCCTCATGTCTGGAGTCTTCCATTCGTTGGAATTCCCACGCGTCGCACTCGCGCTAAGGGGGAGCGGGGCGTCCCGGGTCGAGTCCGGCTGACTCCACGTCAAGCTTGGTTGCTCCTCAGCCGCCCTGTTCGAAACTCGCACGCGCCGTATCGACGTCGTTGTGCCACTCGATCCTGAGGATCCGCTCGTCGCGGATCGTGAAGACCACGCCCACCGGTGGCCCCAACACCTCGATTGCGCTCGCCGCGCCCCGCGTGTGGATGCGGGTGAGGGTGAACACGCGGTCACCGCGCTCCTGCAGCTCCTCAAGCTCGCTGGTTGCCCCAGCCCCGGCTCCCGCGAGGAGGTTCTCCAGGACCGTGCGCATCCCGGCCACGCCCTTGCGCGTCCCGCGCTCGACGGCGTCCTCCGGGTTGACCCACTCGATCTGCGGGTCCCACAATTCCTCCACCCCGGTCGCGATCGCCTCTTCCACGGACTCGCACGTGTTCACGACCTCGACGACTCGGCGCACGATCTTCTCGTTCGGACTAGCCACGAACCAAGTATCTCCGACTCGGGACGACCCTCTTCCCGAGCAAAGGACCGGAGAGCCCCGATGAGCGACGGGTCCGAAGTCGTCCGGCCAACTCCATCAGGCAGGCCGTTCGAACTGCGCCGCACTTCCCCTTTCGCGTGCCACCGCTACGCGCTGATCCTCGTCGCGCGTTGCAGAAACATCCGGTTGCGCGGCTGGGGACAACTTCCAGCCCTGGCCGACTTGATCAGACCACGCCGACGAGACTAGGTCACGCGGTACCGGAGGTGCGCGACTCCCGGCGCCTTGAGGACCCGCTCCAGCTCGAGCTCCGGCGCCGAGCCTGGCTCGAAGTTGTCGAACAGCCTCTCGCCCGCGCCGAGGAGGACTGGGGAAACTTGAAGATCGGCCTCGTCGACGAGGCCGGCGGCAAGGGCCTGCTGAGCGCATGAGGCTCCTCCGGCGATCGAGATCTTCTTGTCTCCCGCCGCTTCACGAGCCTGCGCGAAGGCGGAGTCCAACCCGTCGGTGACGAAATGGAAGGTCGTCCCTCCCTCCATCTCGATCGGGTCATGGGCGTGATGAGTGAGGACGTAGGTTGGTGCGTGGTAGGGCGGATCGTCTCCCCACCAGCCCTTCCAGTCGGTGTCGCCCCACTCACCGCGGATCGGCCCGTACATGTTGCGGCCCATGATGAAGGCGCCGAACCCCTCCATCATCTCGTCTGCCACCTGCTTGTTGACGGGGTGCTCTGCCTGCTCGCCGAGGTGCCAGGCGTGCAGCGCCAACCCTCCCTCGCCGAGCGGGTTGTCCTCGCTCTGATTTGGACCGGCGACGAACCCGTCGGCGGAGATGGACATCGAAAGGTGGACCTGCGTCATCAGCGTGCTCCTCGCGTTCGCTGGGCTTTGAGAGATAGACCCGTAAGGGGCCGAAAACTAATCGGCTTCCCTACATCTGCGCGATGAACGCGGCGGCGCAGGACTCCCACCGGACAGGGTGCTCGAGGCAAGTATTCGTCCGCTGCTCCTTCCGCGTGAGCTGTCGCGAGGGGTTGGAGGGGTGCGGGTGTCTGGGCTCAACGCGGCGTCAGGTGCGGCGGGTGAGGGTGTGCCGGTGGAGCTTCAGAAGGTTGTGAGTGGCGGCGATCAGGCGCCATTCCGAGCGAGCGGCAGCCCGGCCTCGACGTTTGAAGCGCTCGATCCGCCGGTTCGTCTTGATGTGGGCGAAGACGGGTTGATCATGCACTGGCGTTTGGAGTAGAGCTCGCCCCGGCTCGCTGGCGAGGGCCCTGCGCATGAAGTCATAGGGCCCGCCGAGGCGCTTCTTTCGTGGTCGCTTGCGGTGTGTCGGCGGCGACGAGCGGGATGATCCCGCGCTCGCGCAGAGAGTCGATGTGATCGTTTGACCAGTAGCCGGTGTCGGCCAGCACCACCCGTGCTGGCGTCGACGCCGGCGGTTGCCAGCTCGTGCTCTGCTGCGGTGATCATCGGGTCGAGCTGGGCGAAGTCGCAGCCCCTGGTGTGATCTCGGCGGCGACGATGATCTGGTCGGAGGTGGTGACGGCCTGGGCGTTGTAGGCGTGCATGAAGCTGCGCTCGGTCTTCATGCGCGCGAGTCGGGGTCGGTGGTGTTGATCTTGCCCTCGGGGTTTTGGGCGGGAGATAGGGTTCGGCGGGCGATCGAGCGGCGGCCGTGTGCATCACGCCGCGCGCGCGATAGGCCTTGAAGGCGTGGTTGGCGCGACGCTCGGCTCGCCAGTCCTCGGCCAGCCGTCGGCGGCAGATCTCCAGGCGCTCGTCGCGATCGCGTCGCACCGGCTCGGGGCGCTGGCGGGCCGCGCTCCAGCTGTTCCGCGGCCTCGCGAAGCCGGGCGGCGGCTGTCGCGCGTGCGGAGCGCTCGGGGAGCTCGTGCACGCGCTCGCGTAGAGCTCGTCTCCGCGGCGTCGATGCGCCGGTCGGCGAGGATCTCACGGGCGATCTGCTCGTAGGCGTGGCGTGGTTAGACGCCGAGGCCTCGAGCTTGGTTCCGTCGACCGCCAGCACGCGACCTCGACCAGCCCGGTCTTGCCGCAGAGAGCCGAGCACCTGGCCGAAGAGGTCTGAGAGCGCGGCCTCGTGGCGGACCCGAAAGCGGGCGATCGTCGCGTGGTCGGGGATCTGGTTGGCGCAGATCACCCGGAAGGCGACGTCCTCGCGACAGCGGCGCTCGATCCTCGCGGAGCGCTCGCCGACCGCATAGGAGTAGGCGAGCAGGGTGAGCATCATCTTCGGCTCGTGGGCGGGGGCGCCGTGGCGTCGGAGCGATAGGCGGCGTAGAAGGGCTCGAGGTCAAGCTCCTCCACGGCTCGATCACGAACCAGGCGAGGTGATCGGCGGGGAGCAGTACGCAGGTGGGCGGCAGCAGCAGCGGTGGTACGGTGCAGGTGAGGAAGTTCTGGGATGCTGGATGGTAAAACGGGGAGGAGGGGGAGCGACAGCCTCGCGTGGAAGCGAAAGCGCGCAGCTGCGCCTCGCCGGCTCGCCCGCAAAGTCCTGCGAGGTCCATGTGGCCGGCCGGCATCCCGTCCATGGCCGCGGCGTCGACACTCGCCAACCGGCTGATCCGACCCCGGCGTAAGTCGGCGGGGCGTTCGCCACCCCACCGTCGCAGGCCGGGCCCTTTGCGCGACAGCCTCGCGTGACAGCAGCGGCGGGATCGTGCCAGGTTGGATCAGGTGTGGCGCGCGCGATCTGAGGAGGCGTCTCTGCTACCAGCCCGATCGTTGGGGGTACGTCAGGAACTGGTAGCACGGCTGGTAGCAACCAGCCCCGAGACCGCATGGCTACACCAGATGGCGGGGCTTTCGCTCAGATCAGCCGCTCTTTTCTCGACCTTCGCCAGATCGCGACAGGCACGGCGGCCGCTCGCGAGTTTGCGATCCGGGCCGCGAGTGGTAGCTCAGCTGGTAGCCGACTGACCCCCCACCGTTCGGTTGCCGGCGGCCGCTGCAGACTTGCTGACGGAAACCTCGACGCCGTGCACCGCGGTGCTCTCGCCCATGTCGGCCTTGATGCCGGGATTCAGCGCATTGACGTTGGCACCCACCGACTCTCGTCTTGGCCAGCGCCCCTTGCAGGAGAGGGCGACTCCACGCTGCACGGTCTCAGCTAGTTTGACCTCGAGCACGAGCCGTCCGGTTGCGTTCTCGAGCACGACCTCGTCGCCATCCTGCAAGCCCCGGTCTGCCGCGTCCAGGGGGTGCAGCGTGACGGTCGCCTCGCCTAGACGCCCGGTGATCTTCTTGTCGTTCGTAAAGGTGTGATTCAGAGTCCAGGGCGACGCGGGGGATAGCAAGCGGAGCCGACCACGCTCCGGACGAGCGTCAACGTGAGGATGCGGAATGCGGGGATGGCCAGCGGTCTCCGCTTGTGCTGATGCCAGCTCGACCTTCCCGCTCGGCGTCGGAAAAGCCTTGTCCGCGAACTGGATGACGCGCTCCGTCGAGATCGGCACGGTGCCCTTGGCGGCCAAGGAGTCAAAGTCCTCCTCAAGCCCCGTCTGGCGCATCACCGCCGAAATGATCTCGCGGTCGGTCTCAAAGAGCTCCGGATCGGTGAAGCCCATCGTCGCCGCTAGCCGTCGGAAGATCTCCTGATTGGGGAGTGAATCACCTAGCGGAGGCATCGCCTGGACTTGGGCCGAGAGCGAAAGGGCGAAGTAAGAGGCCACCAGGTCGTCGAACTCGAGGAAGCTCGACGCCGGCAACACGAAGTCGGCGAAGTCGGTCGTGTCGGTCTCAAAAAGGTCGATCGCCACGGTCACGAGATCCTCGCGCTCGAGCGCGTGACGCAGGCGTGCCTGTTTGGGGCTCGAGGCCGCGATGTTGATGTTCCAGCAAACCAGGGCCCGGGCGCGTTCGCGATCCTCTAGGCGGGCCGCGAGGTCCATGTGGCTCACGGAGCTTGGCGGCCGCTGGCGCAGATGGTCTGCGCATAGGTAGGCCTCGTCGATCCGGCGTTGTGCAAGCCCGTTCAGGTACAGGAAGCCCGTGCCGGGCTTACCGATGTTGCCGGTGATGGCAGGCAACAGCGCGCAGCTACGCATCGCATTGCCGCCCTGTGCTTGGCGCTGGAAGCCCTGACCCAGCCAAAGGAGCGAGGGCCCCTCGGCGTATGCGCCTGCTGCCTCCTCGATCAATCCCGCCTGAACACCGGTCTTTTCCTCGGTCCAGCTGGGTGAACACGCTGCGATCGAGGCCTCGAGCTCCTCGAAACCGATGGTGTGGCTCTGGACGAACTCCATGTCGACGAGCCGATCGCGCTGAACGACATGGAGGAGTCCAAACGCCAGCGCGGCATCGCTACCTGGGAAAGGCTGGAGGTGAAGGTCGGCGGTCTCAGCGGTGGGAGTCCGGACAGGGTCGACGACGATGATCCGCGCGCCACTCTCCGGCAACCAGTGTTCATGGGCGTGTGGGGCGGAGGCCGAGGGGTTGGCGCCCCAGACCATGATGCATGCAGAGTCATGCGAGGAACGCGGGTCGAATCCGCACATGGAGGTGCCGTAGAGGTAGTCGAGCGCGGCGTGGCCCGCGTTATTGCAGATGGTGTCTGGCTCGACCTCGGTCGCCCCCAACCGGTTGAAGAAACGCAGACCGAAGTGGTATCCGATAACTGAGAATGTGCCGGTGTAGTGCGCGTTGAGGATCGCCTCGGGTCCAGGGGATGCTGCGATTCGACCCAAGCTGTCGCCGATTTCGGCCAGAGCCTCCTCCCACGAGATCGCCTCGAATTCGCCCCTGCCCTTCGCTCCGACCCGACGAAGCGGTGAAGTCAGCCGCAATTCTGGATCGAGGAACGCCCCGTTGTAGCCGATTGCGCACTTCCGGCATAGCTTGCCGCGGCTCACAGGGTGATCGGGGTCACCTCGAACCTGGGTGCGACCACCGTCCCGTCTGGTGACGAGCACCCCGCAAGCGTCGTAGCAGTCGCGGGGGCAGGTCGTCCGAACCGCCTCGCTTTCGGGAACGTTCATATGGCCAATCCGATGACGAGAGTAGCTCAGGCGGCGGGCCGTCGTTCGACGGTTGAAACTGCGCCTCACGTCCATGTCCCCGAGTTCGCCGACGATGGACCGCAGGGCGGCCGTTATCGGCGCGTATGGCAGCTCGCCCCCGGCGAGCGCGATGCATTCGCCGGAGAGCCAGCGCCCCGCGCTCTCGCCCGCGCCATGTCGGAATTCGTTCAACAGGCGGCGGACCCATCGCCCGGCCTCGAGCGCTCGGTGAGCGAATTCGTTACCGCCAGCTACCAGTTGGGCGCCGGGGGTGGGACTCGGAATCGGTAGCACTGCTGGTAGCAGGCTCCTGTGGCACCCCATGAACAAGCCAGATGGCGGGGATTTCGCTCACATCAGCCGCTTGTTGAGCGTCCCCGCCAGATCGCGGCGGGGGCGCTCTTTCTTTAGGAGGGACGCGGGGCTGGCGTGCTCAGGGCGTCCACCCCTCAAGCCGCTTGCATTGCGGGCCGCAACCGTATTTAATGGAGTCATTAATTAACCGATCCCTTATATGCCACCCGACAAACTCAGCCTCACCTTCGCCGCTCTTGCCGATCCAACGCGTCGCTCGATCCTGTCCCGCCTCGCCAAGGGACAGGCGACGGTGAACGAGCTCGCGGAGCCGTTCCCGGTGAGCGCGCCGGCGATCTCGCGCCACCTCAAGGTGCTCGAGCGCGCGGGCTTGATCACTCGCAGCCGAGAGGCGCAGTGGCGGCCGAGCCAAATGCGGGCCGCCCCGCTTGACGAGGCCGTTGAGTGGATGCAGTCGCGAAAGCAGACGTGGGAGGCACGGATGGATCGACTCGACGCCCACTTGGTAACGCAAGGAGAAAACGATGACTGACCCAACCCCCGCCGCAGGAGCGCAGGAGGTCCTGATCACCCGCATCTTCGAAGCGCCGCGCGAGCGCGTCTTCAGGGCCTGGACCGACCCCGAGCAGGTGGCGGCCTGGTACGGGCCAGAGCACATGAGCGCGCCGCGCGAGCGGATCCAAATCGACCCGCGTGTCGGCGGGCGCTGGGAGCTGACGATGGTCCAGCGCGACGGTGACGGCGAGTTCTCGATCGGCTATGAGATCGTCGAGCTAATCGAGCCCGAGCTGATCGTGATGCGCTCAGACCCGATGCCGGAGATGGGCATGCACGATCCCGTGACGGTGCGCGTCGAGTTTCACGACCACGGCGAGAAGACTCGGATGACGCTGAGCGACGGGCCATATCCGTCCCCGGGACCGGGTCATGCCGAGGCGGGCTGGAACGCCGCTTTCGACAAGCTGGAGACATCGGTCAGCGCATGATCTCGCCCCCATCAGCCGCTCTTTTCTGAACCTTCGTTAGCGGGACGCCGCTCGGTCACGGGCTCCCAGACCAACTCCGAAATGTCGAGGACGACCTCGAAACCCGGTCCTTCGAGGCGAGGCTCGACGATGCCGTTCACTGCGCAGATCACGTCGTTGAGTCGCGCGTAGCGCTCGTCCTCGCTGAGGTGCGTCATCGTCCCGACGAGCTGGTGGACACCATCGGCGGCCGTAACGCCGTATCCGTGCCAGGCGAACAGAATCGTCGCACCGTCGTCGGTTTCCAGCACCCCTCGGAAGTCGGGGATCAGAGTTTCGTCCGCGCGCCGCCTTGGAAAGTTGGCGGCACGGAGCGAGGCCGCGACCCGCCCTTCACAGCGACCTTGCGCGAAGAGCAGATTCTGGGCCTCACTCCCGTGCGGTCCGCGGAGCTCAACGCTCCACCTCTCGGGCGTCGAGAAACGAGCCTGGTACAGGGGCTCGAGCCTCATCGAACCGGCTCCTCCGTGAGAAAGGTCAGCTCGCGGCGAGTCCGGCGACGGTTTCTGGGACGCCCTCGAACTCGCCGATGGAGGCCAGTTCGCCGTCGCCGCCGACCGTCCAGCCGAAGACTCTCTGTGCGTCGGCGTCGATGGCGTAGAGATAGTTGCCGTCGCGCGTTATCGCCTCGTCGCGGATCCCCTTCTCGCCGAGGCGGGTGGACCCGGCGACCGGATCGCGAAGCGCGAGGCCTCCGTCCCCGGAGATCTCGTAACTCGAGATCGTTCCGTCGCCGAAGTTCGTCACGTAGGCGAACCGTCCGTCGTTCGTGATCGCTGCCCAGCACACCTCGCTGCGCGTGTCGCCCACAGAGCCGCTCACCGGCTCGAGCTGGGCCGGGTCCGAGAGCGAGTAGGAGGACGCGGCCGCCGCGCCGACCGCACCGCCGAACGCCTCGGTTACGACAACAGCACCGTCCGGTGTGAAGTCGAAGCCATACGGGGTCTTGCCCGACGCCTTGATCGTGGTCGGCCCCTCCGCGTTTCCATGTTCGTCGATTGCGTATGTGCTGATGCTGTCGGTCCCTCGCTCGGTGACGACCAGCGTGCGGCCGTCGACGCTGAAGGAGACCTGAGCGGGGTCGGCGTCGTCTGTGCTGAGCGGTCGAGACGAGCCGTCCAGCTCCACGAGCCGGCCGTCGTCGATCCTAAAGCCGGCGATGTTCGGGGTTGCGTTGTTGAGGACGTAGACGAGATCGTCATTGACGGCGACGCTGGTTGGCGTCGCACCGCCCGACGCGATGCAGTTCGCTAGTGCCAGACCGCCGTCTTGCACGGCGAACAGCGAGAGCTCGTCGCTGCCTGCGTTTACGACCAGCAGCCACTGGCCGTTGTCGCTGAGGACGATGGAACTCTGTGACGGCAGGTGCGGCGCTCCGGTGCCGCGACCGCCGGTCGCGAAGCGACCCTGCGGCGCGAGGCTCCCACTCTCGTGTCGTTCGAACGCCAGTACCTCGTTGTGGCTCGCGTCGTTGGTCTGCACGTAGACGGCTGCTGCCGCGTTGCTCTCCTCGGTGGTCATCCTGACTCTCCTCTGGTGGCGTGGTCATGGCTCAGTCCCGAATCGATCCGCGGCGTTACACCGACGGGGCCTCCGGCTGCTGGGCGAGCCAACCTCGGCCGCGGCTCTCTCCCCAAACCAGCAAGGCGGATCGCACCGTCGATCCAGGTATCAGTGGAAGGCTCGGAGGCGTCGGTACCGGTAGCAGGGGTGGTAGCACGAGGCTCAGGCACCGCATGACCAAGCCGGTTGGCGGGGAACTTCAACAGATCAGCCGCTTTTCTCGGGACCTCCGTGTGCGTCGCTATCCCGCCGGGAGGGTGCCGCGCACGTACCAGGCTGTCGCCGTCAGGCGGAATGGACCGGACGGTGACCCGAGCCGCTCGGCCGCGCGGCGCTTGAAGCGCTCGCGCCCTGCCTCATCGAGCGCCTCGTGGAACCGGCCGAGGTTGCCGACGCCCTTCGCGAACGGATACCAGAGGTCATCGAAGTCGGCGTAGTCGGCGCCGGCTTCGACCTGACCGAGCTCGACCCCCTCAAACCCTGTGGTGCGCCAGAGCTCCTCGAGCTGATGCGGGCGCGAGAACGGGTCGGGCTTGCCGGCCCCGAACGAACGGGCGAGCTCCGCGTCGACGTCGAGGGCGGAATCCCAGCCCGCCCGCAGGAGAGGCATGTCCCCCTCGAAGTCCCAGACGCACGCCGTGGCTGCGCCGCCGGGCCGCGCGACACGGCGCATCTCCGCCGCGCCTCGCCGGGCGTCGTTCATGCCCTGCACGACGAGCTGCGCAAGCACGGCGTCGAACTCAGCATCGTCCCAGGGAAGCTCCTCGCCGATCCCCACCCGCACTTCGGCACCCGGTACACGCGCGCCGCAGGACGCGGCGAAGCGCTCGGACGGGTCGATCGCGGCCACGTTCCCCGCCCCGAGAACCTCCGCCAGCATGACCGTCAGCGCGCCGGTCCCGCAGCCCACGTCCAGCGCCCGCTGGCCCGCCCGGACGCCGGTCACCCGGATCATTTCCCGTGCGAGCTCGGCTCCGTAACGGCCGACGTGTCGGTCGTAGGCTTCTACCGTGGCGCCGGCGACGGGGGACCGCAGGGCTCGAGCCATGATCGTCCAAGCTACATCCATCCACCCGCCGACCGAAATCGCGTGATCGTGCCCGGGGCCGTGCTGTCCGTCGCGCGAAGCGGGAGCGAGCGCGCGGACAGGCAGTTGCCAACGAACCGCGCCGAGAACTGATAAAGGAGCGAGATGCGCGCGCTACGGCTGTACCCGCAAGGGCTCGTCTTGGAGGAGATCGCGCGGCCCGAGCCGGGTCCCGGCGAGGTGCTGGTCCGTGTCCAGGCGGCGGCGATTACCCGTGACGAGCTGACGTGGGCGGGCGACCGGCTGCCGGCGATCCCGTCCTACGAGCTCGCCGGCGTCGTCGAAGCGAGCGGCGAAGAGGTGATCGCGCTGACGCCGTTCGACCGCGACGGCGTCGCCGCAGACTACGCGGCCGTGTCCGAGGCACTGCTTGCTCCGAAGCCTGCCGACCTGAGCCACGAGCAGGCGGCGGCCCTACCGATGCCGGCGCTCGCCGCGTGGGAGGGGCTCGTCGTCCACGGCGGGCTGGAGGCGGGCGAGCGCGTGCTGATCACAGGCGCGCGCGGCGGCGTCGGGCATGTCGCGGTGCAGCTCGTCCGCGCGCTCGGCGGCGCGCTCGTCGGTGAGGGCGAGCCCTGCGACCTAGCTCTTCGACACAGTCGGTGGGAAGGCGCTCGCGCGCAGCGCCGACCTGGCCGGGCGCGTTGTCACGATCGCAGCGGAAACCCCGGGCGCCGAGTATTTCGTGGTGGAGCCGAACGGCGCGCAGCTCGCCTCAATGCCCGAGTTGCGGCCGGAGGTTGACTCCGTATTCGCGCTGGAGGACTTTCGCGCAGCGTTCGAGCGCTTGGCAGCGCCACGTAAGCGTGGGAAGGTTGTCCTGCTCGTGGCCGACTAGGCGATGTGGCAGGCGAACGTCGAGATCGGACCCTTGCGCTCCGCGGGCCTCCTGGGATAGGTTCGCCTGACGCGCGCCGTGCGAGCGCGAATCACACAGGGAGGTCAACATGTCGGTCAAGCTGCGACTCGACGCCGCGCCCGCGAGGCTCGTCGTGCTCGCCGTGGGGATCGTCGTGACGGTGGTCGTACTGCTGACTTTGGGCGGCGCCGAGGCCGCGAACAAGCAGCCGAGCTGCGGCGACACGATCACGGTCGACACGAAGCTCGACGGCGACCTCGTCAACTGCCCGAACAACGGCCTCGTAATCGGCGCCGACGGCGTCACCGTGAACCTCAACGGTCACGTGATCACGGGAGATGGCGAGGAGTTCTCCGAGTGCCCCAAAGGGGAGTTCTGCGACGTTGGCGTCCTGAGTGACCGCTACGACGGAGTCACGGTCATGAACGGCACGACCCGCGGGTTCAATCTCGGCGTGACCATGGCGGGGTCGGACGGCAGCGAAATCCGCGGCATCACCGCGACCAAGAACGTGTTCTTCGGCGCAATCTTCAACAAGTCGAACCGAGGCGTGATTCGCAAGAGCACGCTGAGCCGCAACACCCCTCCCGACGGGGACGGGCTCGGGCTGTTTCGGTGCAAGCGGATGCAGGTCCTCCACAACTCGATCGAGGACAACGAGGGCCCCGGAATCCATGTCGGGGACTCGTCGACCCGCGTCCTGATCAAAAAGAACGAGTTCACGAAGGACGGCCCGGCAGTCCTGATCGAGGCCAACCGCACGGAGGTCCGCGGGAACCGCGTGGTCGGAGGCTCCGGGATTGTCGTCAACCCGCCGGGCAAGCACAACGTGATCGCTCACAACCGGGTGGTCCGGTCGACGGACAGCATCGGGGTCGAGGTCGGTCGGGACAACCTCGTCGCGGACAACGTCGTGATCGAGGGCCGCGGCAGGACTGGGATCCGGCTTGGGATCGGCAATCCCTCTCTCGGCGGCGCCGCGAGCACGGTCACCCGAAATGAGGTCCGAAAGGCCCACAACGACGCCTTCCATGTCTATGAGAAGGACCACAACAGCGTGCTGAGGCAGAACGTCGCCGTCGGCGCGGGGGGCGACGGCTTTGCCGTCGAGAGCCCGAGGACGACGCTGCGGGGGAACCGCGCCGTGCGAAACGGGGAACTCGGCTTCAGGGCGGTCCGAGGGGTGACCGCTGGCAAGAGCAACGTCGCTCGGCACAACGGCGACCACCGCCAGTGCACGCACATCGCCTGTAAGCACAGGGGCTAGCCCGCGACCGTCCCGGTAAACGTCTCGCGACCTTCCGTGGACCGGGTCCCCGGCTTGTACTCAATCTCCATCTCACCCTCTGCGTTCAGGCCCTCGAAGGCACCGGTTCCGCTAACGAGGCTCCATGGCCCCGCCTGCGTACGACCCTCCGGGGAGCCCGGGGTAAAGCCGATCCTCAGGCTGCCGTCGGCGCAGTCGAAGGTCCTGTCTACCAACCCGATCTCGGGGTTATCTGAGTGCACGTCGTTGAACGTGCCGCCCACGCAAAACGGCGAATCGCCGAGGAGAGATCCGCCGCGGACCTCGCCCTCGCCGATGGACTCTTGAGGTTTCGGGTCGCCCTCGGGGATGTCGATGACCACGTCAGTGTTGATCACGATCGAGTCGCCGCCCGCTGCCGTACCCGGGGTGGATTCGCGCTCGGTATCCGTGACCACGGTCGACTCGCCCGAGCCGCCGCACGCCGCCACGCCAGCTGCCGCGGCAAGACCCAACAGAACGAGCGCAATCCCCGCGGAGCGGTGCACGCGGATGACGATAACGGCCTTTGGACTGGTGACGGTTGTGCGTTGCCAGCGCCCTCGGTGTC
>CAWAUE010000003.1:0-161890 GCA_963785195.1 uncultured Solirubrobacterales bacterium
TCCTCCGGCATCACACGAAAGCAGGCGCAGACGGGAGTTTTTCGTCGGCGGCACGACTCCATCACACCCTCGCAAGATCCCCTCGAGTCGACGCCTGGGGCAACAACTTGCACGTCTGGTGCAGCGAACGCGGCGCCATGCCCAGGCGCACCGGCGAAGCGCGCAGGTGCGGGAATGTCACTCGGCGAGCCGCCGAACGACGGCTGGCGCTCACTCCTCGTCGTCGCGCTAAACAGAAGTGCCGCTTTGCATGGAAGCGGAGGCTTTCCTGCCGGAAGCGACTCTCAGTCGGTGGCGGCTTTGACGCGTTCGGTCACGGTGGAGGCGAGGTGGTCGTAGACCTTCGCGAGCCAGTCAGCGAACCGGTGCAGCGGTCGCCGGATCGGCGGCACCCAGAACACCAGCGCGGCGGCGATTCCGATCAAAGCACCCGCGAGAACGTCGGACGGATAGTGCATTCCAACGGCGACGCGAGAGACCGCCAGCAGCCCGGCCATCACAAAGGCAATCTCCCCGATGCGGCGATTGCGAAGCCAGATCGCCATCGCGATTGCGAACGCGGCCGTCGCATGGTCACTCGGGAACGAGGGAATAGGTGACGGGGCGATGAACAGATGACTCTCGTGAGGGTGGGCGACTAAGGGCGAGGACGGTTCCACAGGTCCGCGAGCACCTGGGCGACGAGCAGGGCCAGCGCAGCGCTGAGACCGGCGGCTACAACGCCCCGGCGAGCGTTACGCGAGGCCCACTTGCCTCTGGCCAGGAACATGCCGGCGAGCAGGACAACAAAGAAGTACTGCCCGTAGAGGGCTATGAACTGCAGCACGTCCTCGAACCGGTGGCTCTCTCGGACAGGCCGTTGAGCGCCTGATAGAGATCGAAGTCCACGCGCAGAGCTTACGGTCGAGGAAGCCCCTTTTGGACGAGCCCTGCATACCTCCTCCTCCCCTCCTCCCCCCCCCCTCCTCCCCCCCTCCCCTCCTCCCCCCCCCCAAGCGGTCCCCAGTGCTTCGTCCCCCAAGAGGGAGCGACAGGGACGAGCCAGCTACCCGCGGAGCCGCCACCGCCATCTGCGCCGGTCCCGAGCGCGCCGGACGTTTCTGGCGGCGTTCCTAGCGTCGTCGGGAGAATCCGCCTCGATGATCGACTCGCTCCCGGGATTGCGCCCGGCGTTCAACAGGCTTTGGTCAGCTGGGCGATCGATCTTCGGCATTGATCCGCTCGACTAGGTCCAAGAATCCCATCGCAAGAAGTATCGCTTAGGACGAGAGCCCGGAACGATTCGCTCCGCATGGGAAGCGCAACCTTTCGCGAGATACTGCACGGGCGATGTCGCAGGAGAACGTCGAGATTTCCCGCCGGATTTTCGAGGCGTTCAACCGGACGTTCACGGAAGGGACCGACGATCTTTATGCGCTCCTTGACCCGGATGTCGAGTGGATTCCGGTCACGGCCATCCTTGAGGGACGGAGCTACCACGGCCACGAGGGGGTGCGGGAGTGGATCGAGGACATGAAGCGGGATTGGGAGGCGTTCGAGGCGAGACCGGAGGATTTCCGGGACCTGGGCGACGACCGGGTTCTGGCCCTGGGCTCTTGGCGTGCTCGCGGCCGGGGAGGCGACGTGCCGCTCGACTTCCCGCAAGCGGCCTGGCTGGGGCAGTACCGGGAGGGAAAGCTCGTGCGCATGCAGACGTTCACCGAGCGAAAGGACGCCCTCGAAGCCGCCGGGCTGTCGGAGTAGCTGAGAAGTTGCGTTCCGGACGAAGAGCGCAATAGCGCGGCGCACGGAAGGCGATCATTTCCGCGCGATACTGCGCAGGCGATGTCGGAGGAGAACGTGGAGCTGGTCCGGCGGGGGGTCCAGAACGTGGACGCGTTCTGGGGGATGCTCGACGAGCACGTCGTCTGGGATGTGCGCGACTTCCCTGGCCCGGATCTGGCGAACGTCTACGTAGGGCGTGACCAGGTGATCAAGGCCTCCCGCCATTACTGGGGTACGTGGGCTGATTACAGCGTCGAGGCTGAGGAGATCATCGACGGAGGCCCGAGCGTGTTCGTCCTCCTTCGGGAACGCGGTCGTGGCAAAGGCAGCGGTGTCCCGGTCGACCGGCGTCAGTACCAGGTATGGACCTTCCGACGCGGGCGCGTCGTCAGATGGGAGTCATTCGACAGCAGAGCGGAGGCCCTCGAAGCGGCCGGCCTCTCCGAGTAGCGCTCTGCTGGCTGGCTGCTTGGGTGGAGTCCTTCGAAAAGCTCGCATGGGGAGCGAAGAAGCTATTACAGGGCGACGCCCATGCTGCGAGCGCTGCTTTGCCCGCTTGACGGGCCACTAGATGCGCGCTCGGCTTGCCGATGCCTACGCGATGAGGGAGGGTGCACGGACCAATCACGAAGGGAAACCCATGCGCAAGCTTCGTTCCAGGCTGACGTTTGCCAACGTCTGCTCGTTCCTCGCCCTGGTCATCGCGATCGGCACCGGCAGCGCCTACGCCGCCAACACGATCGGCAGCTCGGACATCATCAACGGCCAGGTCAAGTCCGCGGACATCGGCAACAACCAGGTCCAGTCGGTCGACGTCAAGGACGACAGCCTGACCGGCGCCGATATCGCGTTCGAGTCGCTGACCGGTAGCGACATCGCGAGTGGCAGCCTGACCTCTGCCGAGATTGAAGACGACAGTGTGGATGGCTTGGACATCCGGGACGAGGGCATCGAGTCGTCGGACCTGTCTCCCGGGGCGGTTGAAAGCTCCGACATCTCCGACGGTGCGATCCAAGGGCACCTTGGCGACCCGATTGCCGTCTCTTCGGCGCTCGACACAACCACCTCCAAGGAGGTCCAGGTGCCGTGCACGTTTGGGACCGACGAGGTCACGGGCGGTGGATTCGTGATCTCGGGTCCGGGCGGCGCGAACGTCCCCAACGTCGCGATCCAGCGAAGCTACGCCGTCAACGATCACACTTGGCTGGTCCGGGCGGCGGCATCCTCGGGGACACCCAACTGGCAAATCACGGGCCTCGCCACCTGCGTCTTCTAAGAGCCCCGACCGCCCGCTATCCCGAAGAAAAGTTCGTGGTGCTCCCACGAGGCCGGGTGCGCGCAGGAAGCAGAGGATGGGGTCGTCCCGATCGCTTCTGAAAGGAGCCCTCGATGCTTCGCACGGTCTTTGCCCAGCTGCGCGCTCAATGGATGGGAGCGCTCGCGCTTTTCCTCGTGATGGCCGGCGGCACGGCCTACGCCGCGAACACGATCAGCAGCACAGACATCATCAACGGGCAGGTCAAATCGCCCGACATCGGCAACAACCAGGTCCAGTCGGCCGACGTCCGGGATTGGGCAGCGGGAGGCGGACTTGGGTTCCAGGACCTGGGGGCGGACTGGGTCGCCGGCTTCCAACTCGTCGACGGCTCCGTCGATCGGATCGAGCTCGGGCATGACGTCGTAACGGGCGCGCACGTCGCCGACGGAACGCTCAAAGACGAAGACGTCGGCCAAGGGGCCTTTGTCGACTTCGCCGCCGACGTCGGCACGGTTCCCCCGCACAGCTGCCGCTACGGAACGATCACGGGAATCAACGACCAGAACGACCACCTGCTGCTGACCCCGTATGCGGGGGACGCGCTCCCGGGCATGATCTACAACGTTCTCTACGGAGATACCGGGGATGCGCAGCTCCGCAGCTGCAACGTTTCGGACGGGAGCGTCGCCGACGGGATCACTCACTTCAACCTGCTGGTGATCGACGCTGGGTAGCCGGAGATCTACACGCTGACGTCGAAGCTGAACATCATCCCGCTCTCGGTGTGTTCGGCGATGTGGCAGTGGGCCATCCACAGGCCGGGGTTGGTCACGTCCAAGAAGGATGTCGATCGTCTGGCCGGCGCGGAGAAGCACGGTGTCCTTCCAGACGAAGTTCCCCTCGGGCTCGCCGTCACGGCTCAGGACCAAGAAGCGTCCCGCGCCGTGAATGTGGAACGGGTGGTGCATCGGGTGGTCCTGGTCCATCTCGTTGGCGAGGCGGATCTTGACCCGATCGCCAACGCGGAAGGCCCAGGTGATGCCGGCGTTCTCGGCCCCCGTCTCCTTGTCGACCAGCTGCCAGATCATGTTGGTCGTGTTGGTCTGGCGGTTGATCTCCGGCATCAGGTCTTCCCATTCGAGCCCGTCGGCGTGGTCGTGCCCGTGCCTCGTGGCCCTCTTGCTCGGCGTGCTGGTGGCCGCCTCGCCGGCCCGGAGACCTGTCGGCCGGGACCAGCTTCATCCCGCACTTCGGGCAGTCGACGCTCGGTGGCGGTGACCTCGGGATGCATCGGGCAGACGTACGAGGTCGGCGCCGACTCGTCGGGACCAGCTTCATCCCGCACTTCGGGCAGCTCGAGGCCTCGGTGTCGGTGACCTCCGGGTGCATCGGGCAGACGTATGCGAGGCGTCCTCGGCGTCTCGAGCCGTAGAGGATCGGCATCTCGCGAGACGAAAGCCAGGGTCTTGTCGGGCTCGCGCTCGAGATCCGCCTGAATGCGCTCGCGCTCGGCGCGAGTCGGGATCGATCCGCAGATCCTCGAAGGCTGCCGCCGCCTCGCCGGCGGCCTCGCCGGCGACGGTGATCCGGCCGAGCTCGTAGGTGCGGTCCGGGGTGCGGTTTTCGAGGATGACCTCGCCGGGCTGGTCGAAGAGGACATCGACGATCACGCGCTCGGAGGGCGAGAGCAGGACCTCGTCGATGAACTCCTCGCGCTCAACCCGGCCGCTGTCGCCGCCGACCAGCTTCATCCGCGCGCCGCTGACCGCGAAGTTGAAGATCCGCGTGTTGGCCGTGTCGACCACGATGCAGCCGCACAACCTCCCCGACCTTGGCCTCGGCCCGGTAGTCGGTCTCGCCGTTGGTCAGCATCACGTTGCCGAAGCGGCCCATGGCGGTGAAGGTCGGCCCGGAGCGGTCGAACGGCGCGATCTGCCCGTCCTCGATCAGGATGTCGTCGAGGGTGATCGCCAGCTGTCGATCCACTGGCGGCCAGTAGTCCGGGTCCGTCGGGCTCGACGATGATCCCGGCGTAGAGGCCCATCTCCTGGGCGAAGTCCTCGCGGATGTGCGGGTGGTACCAGTAGAAGCCCGGGTCGGGGAACTGAAGCCGGTAGGTGAACTTGCCGCCGTGAGGGATCGGCGCCTGGGTCTCCTCGGGCACCCCGTCGAAGCGGTTTTCGAGGCGCAGCCCATGCCAGTGCAGGGTCGCGTCGACGTCGCCGAGGTTGGTCGCCTCGACGGTCACTTCGCTGTTTTGGTCGACGTGCAGCGTCGGGCCGGGGATCGAGCCGTTGTAGCCGAGCATCCGCACCTCGGCGTCGCCGATGTGCTTGCGGACCGGCTTGATCTCGATCGCGTGGGTCTCGCCGTCGCGAAGTCGAATGACTTCGGGGCTCTTGGCCTCATCCAGCCCTTCTGTGTCGGTGCTGAAGTTGACTTCGTGATGCGTGTGCATTGCTCTCCTTCCTTGGATTGCTCGGCACTCTGATCCGATCAGCCAGGTAGGCGGCGTCATTGCCAACCCAGCCAAGCAGCGCCGAGGTCCGTGGTGTACTGCCAGGTCATCCCGAGTAGATAGAGGCCGGGTGAATCGGTGACGCCACGGACATGCTCGAAGCTCGCCGCGCTCGTCCTTGACCTCGGGGAGGTCGATCCACGAGTGATCGATCCGGAAACCGGTGGCCCAGACGACGCCGTCGTAGTCGGCTGACTCGCCGCTCTCGAAGTTGATCGTCGTGTCCGCTCGGCGCCGGCGACCCGCGGCCGGACGCCGACGCCGTGCCGGCGCAGCTCCGCAAGCCGCCACCGATGACAACATCGCGCTGGGACAGGCGCTGGCCCGAGCCGTGACGAGACCGGGACGCTGGCGACTCTCAGCGTCGTCAGCCACCACCACAGATCGCGCCCGAGCCAGCGCTGCGGCAGCGTCGGCAGCTTCTGGCCGACGGCGATCTCGACCTCGCGGGAGGCCTGGGCAAGCTCGAGCGCAATCTGCTGGCCCGAGTTGGCGGCGCCGATCGACCAGGATTCGGCCCTCGGGCAGGTCAGCCGGGCCCTGGTAGTCGGCGCTGTGAAGCTGCGTTACCTCGGCGTCGAGGTCGTCGGCGACCTTGGGTGTGAAGGGGACCTGGAAGGGGCCGGTGGCGACGACGACTTGGTCGGCCTCGATCGGGCCGGTGGTGGTCTCGGCCGACGTAGCGACGACCGTCGCCCCTGCTCAGGCGCGTCACCGCGGTGTTCAGCCGCACCGGCAGCTCGAACCTGGCTCGCGTAGTCCCGGAGGAAGTCGGCGACCTCGTCCTTGCCCGGGTAGGTGTCTGGCTCGGCCGGGAAGCGCATTCCCGGCAAGTCGTTGTACTGGCCCGCGGTGAACAGCTTCAATGACCGCCAGCGCGAGCGCCACATATGGCCGACCTCGGGGTTGGCGTCCGCGATCACAAACGAGAGACCACGCTCGGCGAGGTAGTAGCCCATCGCCAGCCCGGCCTGCCCCCCGCCGATGACCAGGACGTCGACCCCCTCGGTAACGACCGGGTTGTCGCTTGTCACCGGACCGAATTTAGCGGCTCGCACAACAGCAAGCCATGCGACGGAGCCTAGGCGTCGAGCGGGTTGGCTGACACCAGCTTGGTGAAGCCGAGCTTGTGCATGAAAGCGGCCCTCGAGTCGGGACGAACCTCAGCTTGGCGGCGTGTGCCGGCCAGCAGTTCCTCGCCGAAGCCGGCCCGCGGCCATTCCTGGACGACCTTGGCGATGACCGGCGGTGGCAACTGGTTCGCACGGCGCCCGACCACGTCGAGGCTCACACCCTTGCTCAGCAATTCGGCCTCCGGGCCGTAGCGAGCGGGAACCGAGATGTTGAGATGAAGCGAGATGGCCTCGGCGACCTGGCGCGCGCGGTTGTCGGGTTCGCCGCGATTGCGCAAGAAGTTGCGCGCGGCTCGGGCGCCTTCAACTGCGAAGCATTGCGCCGTCTTGTCCTGACAGGTGTGCGCTTCGGTCAGGCCGAGGTCGTGCTGGACGCAGGCCAGATACAACAACTCGCGGTCATGCTTTACCCGGTCGCGCTCGGCAAAGAGTGCGGCGAAGGCCCAGGTTCGAAGGCAGTGGGCGTAGAGGGGCGCGCTCGAGAGCGCGCGCACCTTCTCCTCGGCCTCGACCGCCAAGGCGCTATCGGGCGGGTCCGGAATCGCCGCCGGCGGGCGGTCGCCGAATGCCGCTCGCCGCCACGGCCCCGGCAGCAGCGTCAGGCGAGCCAGCATTCCCTGGCGCAGCAGCTCGGCCCGGTCGCGGCGGCGCAGACGGCCATTGGTCTCTTCAGCCCAAGCCCAGGATCCGACCGAGCTCACGGCCGGCCCCCGATCGTCAGTGTGTTAAGAGGTCGACGTCGCGTTCTTCGTTGGCTTTGATCCATGGCGGATTGGTACCAGCGAACGCCAGACCGGTCGTTTTCGGTGCATCGAGAGCCGCGGTTCGGAGATACTCGACGGGATGTCTCAGGAGAACGTGGAACTGATCCGCGCGGTGGTGGAGTCGCACCGAGATCCCGCGGATCAGCTGCGACCGGTAACGAAACCGCCGCCTTGGCCGAGAAGCGCCACTTCTCGCCCTAGACGAGCCCATGGACAGCCTCCGCGCGGCAATCGGGAGCCTCGTCTTCTTGCTGGTCGCACCCGGGGTCGTAGCCGGCTTGGTTCCGTGGCTGCTGACCGATTGGTCGGCACACGACTGGCCGATCCCGCTGCGCCTCCTCGGCGCGGCCACGATCGCAGTTGGGCTCGCCCTGTTGCTCCCCGCCTTCGTCCGATTCGCCATCGACGGAAGGGGGACACCGGCCCCAGTCGCACCGACGGAGCGGCTCGTCGTCACCGGGGCGTATCGGTACGTCCGCAACCCGATGTACCTGGGAGTGGCCGCCTTGATCGTCGGCCAAGGCCTGCTGCTCGGCCAGGCGGTACTGCTTGCCTACGCGGCGATCTTCGTCCTCGTCGTCACGGGATTCGTGCACAGCTACGAAGAGCCGGTCCTCGCACGCACATTCGGCCAGCAATACGAGACCTACAGGCGCGCGGTCCCGCGCTGGCGTCCACGGCTGCGGCCGTGGACGGAGGAGGCGCCCGAGCGGCAACGCTCATGACGGAGCGACACGCTCTGCCCGGCGAGCGAAAGCGGTTCGGCCTGCGCCCGCCGAACGACGCTCCAACCAGGCGGCGCTTAGACCGCGACCGTTGCCCGCCACGGGAACGTGGCCGGGACGCCCGAGGCCGTAAAGCGGGCGAAGACGGTGGTTCCGTGATCGTCGGTTTCGATGCGCAGCTCCTTGGTGAGCCTGCCCGCCAGCGGAAGCCCGAGGCCGAGGCCATCGCTGGCGAGATTCGGACGCAGACCTGCGCCATCGTCGGTGACCGTGATCAGCAGTCGCCCGGGCTCGGGAATGGCCGTGATGAGGACCGGCCCTGGGTTCTCCCGATCCGGGTAGGCATGTTTCACCACGTTGCCGACGAGCTCGCTGACGACAGACGCAACGGCCAGGCGGTCGGCCCCACAGCCGTAAGCGATCTTGGCGAGCTCATGCCGAGCCGTCGGAACTGAGTCCGGCCGTGCTGGGAGACGAAGCGTGAACGGTCGGCTGGTCACACCTATTCAGTTCCCTCCGCATAGGCGCCTAACCCCGAGCTCGTCGAGAGAGGCCTCGGCGGACCCATCATCGGCTCGGGACCCTGCTGCCGCACGCGCTGCTACGGTTTCGGCAGTCGCGCATTAGAGCGTGGCGTGAATCAGTGCCCGCGTCGCAGTCGGTTGCCTCAGCGCATCCTCCGCGCCCGCTCGCACAGTACGTGGAGGAATTCACATGCCAGACGGAACCGTGAAGTGGTTTAACGACGAGAAGGGGTTCGGGTTCATCAGTCCCGAAGACGGCTCCGCCGACCTCTTCGTGCATCAGAGCGCGCTGCCCGACGGCCAGACCGTCGCCGAGGGGACGAAGGTCACCTTCGACGCCGAGCGCGGCGACAAGGGCCCTCGCGCCGCCAACGTTCGCCTGGCGTAGCCCGACGCGTAAAGACCGGCGTCTGACTCAGACGCCGGTCACCTCGGACCAGGCCCTCTGAACGTCGGCCTTGTCGGCGTCGGTTCCCGGCGGCGATAGGGGCTGCGAGCAGTTGTGCGTGTACTGCTTGCTCGGGAAGACGAGCTCGCTGTGCGCCATGTCGGAGTCGGTGCGCTGGAGGACCGGCTTGACGCCGGTCACCGGCGTCACCGCCCCCGTCCAGGCGTCGATCTGGGCCTGGTGCTCCGGCGCGTAGGTGTAGTTGATCCAGTCGTAGGCGGCGGTCGGATTGGGCGCGCCGACCGGGACGACCCAGTTGTCCCACCACAGGATGCAGCCCTGGGTCGGCATCACCCAGCTCAGGCTCGGGTTGTCGGCCTGGAGCTGGAACGCGTCCGCCGCCCAGCCGATTACGGCGACGGCGTCGCCGCTGGCGAGGTCGCGCGCGTAGTCGCCGCCGGTGAAGCGACGGATCTGGCCGTCGTCCGCGGCCTTCTTGATCTTGGCGATCGTGTCGAGCCAGTCCTGCTTGCTCGCGCGCAGCGGATCCTTGCCCTCGGCCATCATCACCAGCGGGATCACCTCGGGCAGCTCGGTGATCATCTCGACCTTGCCGTGGTACTTGGGGTCGAAGAGGTCGTTGATGGAGTGGATGTCGGGCGCGAGGTCCTTGTTGACGATCAGCCCGGTCATCCCGCCCTGCCAGGGAATCGAGTAGTCGTGGGCGGCGTCGGAACCCTGCGAGGCGATCGGGTTCAGGTGCTTGAAGGCGGGCGCGAGGGCGTCGTGGTCGAGGCGCTGGAGGTAGCCGAGGTCATACATCCGGCGCGCGAGCGGGTCGTTGGCGACCATCAGGCTGCGCCCACCCGACTCGCCCTTGGTCAGCAGCGGCTGCATCTTGCCGAAGAACTCGTCGTAGCTGTTGATGTCCTCGACGTAGTCGACGTTGATCCCGCTCTGCTGCTCGAAGTCCGGGACTGTCTGCTTGTCGATGTAGAGGGCCCAGTTGGAGATCGTGAGGTCGCCGCTGGGCTTGCCGCTCGCCGTCGCGATCGGGACCGTGGTCGTCCCGCCCGTTTCGTCGCCGCCGCTCGAGCCGCATGCCGCCAGCAGGACCGATCCCGCGAGCGCGAGCGCGGCGAGGGTGAGCCGGCGGATGATCATCGGCCCGCCTCGATCCGGCCGAACCAGGTGCGCAGCGCCGGCCGCAGGACGTCGTGCTCGAACTGCGGGTCGGGCGCCGCCAGCTGGCCGAGGAGAAGGCCGTCGAGCATCGCGAGGAACATCTGCGCCTCCAGTCGTGGATCGGTGCTGCCCAGGGAGTCGAAGAGGCCGGCGAGCGCGAGCTCCCAGGCCTCGCTCCACTCACGGCACACGGCCTCGAGCTCGGGGCGCCGGGCGGCCTCCCCGAGCAGCGCGTATTGAGCGACGGTGCGCCAGCGCTGCTCGCCGAGCTGGGCCATCAACAGGTCGGCGAACTCGTCGACCAGCTGGCGGCTCGACAGGCGCTTGCCGAGGACGGCGTCGAGGCGCTCGTTGAGCGTCTCGATCTCGAGCCTCGCGAAGTACTCCAGCGCCTCGCGCAGCATCTCCTGCCGCGACGAGAACCAGTAGGTGGTCGAGCCGAGCGGGACGTTTGCCGCCTCGGCCACCGAGCGGTGCGTGACCGCGTCGATCCCGTCGTCGGCGATCAGGCGCAGCGTGGTCTGCAGGAGCAGCAGACGGCGTGCGCCCCGCCCGGGCGCGTCCACGTCCTGCGTCGGCGAGGTCTTGACGGTGGCGGCTTCGGCGGACATATGTACTGTACGATCGTACACCAACTTGTCGGGGCCTGACGAACAGCGTGAGCGCATCGAGACCGACGTCGTGGTCATCGGCGGCGGCATCGTCGGCGCCGCGACCGCCCTGGCGCTCGCCCGCAGGGGCGCCGGCGTCGCCCTGGTCGAGCGCGAGGCCGCAGGGCCTGCGCAGGGCTCCAGCAAGGGCAGCGCACGGATCTTCTGCCCCGCCCCGTATCCCGACGAGTCCTATCTCGAGCTTGGCCTGCGAGCCCTCGAGGGCTGGCGCGCGATCGAGTCGCAGGCGGGGCGGGAACTGCTCGTCCGCACCGGCGCGCTGACCACCGGCCGGTTCGTCGAGCGAGCCGCGGGTGCTCTGCGCGCTGCCGGGGAGCCCGCGCAGCTCCTCAGCGCCGACGATGCCCGGCGGCGGTTCGGCGTCGACACTGACGGCCGGAGCGCGCTCCATCAAGCCGAGGCGGGCGTCATCCACGCCGCCCGCGCCCATGAGGCGATGCTCGGGCTGGCCGCTGAGGCTGGAGCCGCGGTGCGCCACGGCGAGCCGGTGATCGCGATCGAGCCGGATTCGACCGGGGTGACGGTCACGACGCGGCGCGTCCGCTACCGATGCGAGACGGCGGTGGTCGCCGCGGGCCCGTGGAGCCGTGCCCTGCTCGCCCCCGCGGGGATCGAGCTCGAGGCGACGGTGAGCGCGCAGACGATCGCCTACCTCAGCGTTCGTGAGGGAGCGCGCATACCGATCGCGCTGATGGACTTCGATGGCGACGAGCCGTACGGGCTGTTCGATCCCGAGTACGGCCTCAAGGTCGCCTTCCATACTCGTGGGCTCGACGCCGGCGACGCCGGCGGGCCGCCGGAGATCGAGCCGGCGGCCGTCGTCGAGCTCGAGCGCTGGGCCCGGCGGGCGTACCCGGGCGTCGTCGACGCGAGCGCCGGCGTCGACGGGTGCTTCTACACCCGCACCCCGGACGAGCGGTTCGTGATCCGACGCCACGGGCCGGTCGTCGTCGTGTCCGCGTGCAACGGGCAGGGCTTTCAGTTCGCGCCCGAGACGGGCGAGCGCGCCGCTCGGATCGCCGTGGGCGCGGCCGAGGCGAGCCCGGCATGAGCACGGTTGAGCAGACGCGAATCGACGCGAGCCTCTCGATTCGCGATCACGAGCTCTTCGTCGAGGACGTGAGCGCGCGAAGCCTGGCCGAGCGGTTCGGCACGCCGCTGTACGTCGTCTCCGAGGACCAGCTGCGCCGCAACGCGCGCGCCTTCTCCAGCCGCCTTCTCGCAGCGCTGGCCCGGCGAGTTCATGCTCCTTCCCTCGATCAAGGCCAACGCGTCGCTGGCCTTGCGCGCGATCCTCAACGAGGAGGGCACGGGGTGCGACGTCTTCGGCCCGGGCGAGCTCGAGATCGCCCTGAGCACCGGCGCCGACCCGTCCGGGATCTCCCTCAACGGTCCGATGAAGGACGAGGCCCTGCTCGAGCGCGCGATCAGGGCGGGCGTGCGGATCACGCTCGACAGCGTCGCCGAGCTCGAGCGAACACGCGACGTCGCGACGCGCATCGGCGTCCAGGCCGTGATCCGGCTTCGGTTCCGCCCGGACCTGGTCGGGCGCGACGAGCCCTCGGAGATGTCCCCGGCGGGGCTCTCCGTGCGCGGCGCGCTCGACCGTTACAAGGCCGGCATCCCGACCGAGGACATCCTCGCCCTCGACGAGGCGGAGATCCGGGATCCGGCCGTGGACCTGCGCGGGATCCACATGCACGTCGGCCGCCATTCGGCCGATCCGGGTGTTTGGGAAGCGGCCGTGGCCTCGCTCGGCGCCCTGCTCGCCGGCCTGCGGTCGCGATGGGGCGGCTGGACCCCTCGCGAGCTCGACGTCGGCGGCGGCTACCCCGCACCCCGCGACCCGTTCGGCCGGCTCGATCCCAAGCGCGCCGAGGCCCCCGACCACGCCCCTTCCATCGATCGATATGCCGACACGATCTGCGCGTCGCTCGCCCGCGAGCTCGAGGGCATCGGGGTCGCACCGGCGAGCGTCCGGCTCGAGGTCGAGCCGGGGCGCGGGCTCTACGCGGACGCCGGCGTCCACCTGGCGACGGTCGGCAACGTCAAGCAGCAGCGCCTGCCGACCAAGCTGACCTGGATCGAGACGGACTCCTCCGACGCCTATCTCCCGGACGTCAACCTCGAGCTCAATCGATGGACCTGCCTGCCCGCCGGCAACGCCGACGCGCCGGCAACGGTGACCGCCGACGTCACCGGTCGTACCTGCGCGCTCGACGTGATCGTTCCGGACGCGGCCCTGCCGCCGGTGCGCGCGGGCGACGTGCTCGCGTTTCTCGACACCGGCGCCTACCAGGAGGCCGGCGCCTCGAACTTCAACGCGCTACCGCGGCCGGGCACCGTGCTCGTGCGCGGCTCGGAGGCCGAGCTGATCCGCCGGCACGAGACCCTCGCCGACGTCTTCGCCCGCGACGTGATCCCGCAGCGCCTGCGCCGGCAAGGCGACGGCGATGGCTGGCGGCCGGCGGGGATCGACCACGTCTCGATCACCTGCGCCGACCTCGACGCGTCGCTGGGCTTTTACTCCGACCTACTCGGCATCGAGGTGCGGGCCCGGGGCGACGCCGAGGGCGGCGAGTTCGCGATCACGGGGATCGAGGACCCGAAGGTGCGCTGGGCTGATCTGATCCTCGGCGACGGCCGGGTGCTGGAGCTGATCGAGTTCGTGGACCCGCCGGGCACGCCGCACAGGCCGCGGCCGAATGACCCGGGCGCCACCCACATCTCGCTGTTGGTAGCCGACGCCTCCGCCGTCCACGAACGCCTGCGCGATGCGGGTGCGGACTGCCGCTCCGAGCCCGTGACGATCGAAGCGCCGGGCGCCTGGAACGGCAGCCGCGCCTTCTACGCCACCGATCCGGACGGCGTGACCGTCGAGCTGATCGAGCGGCCTGGCACCGCCTAGTGGTCGCCGCGGGCCTCGGCTTACGAAGTTCTTTACGGGAGCGGTTATCTTGAGCGGCGTGATCGAGCGCGACGAGTTCCGTCAGCCGGGCGACGATCTCGTTTGCCCGCGGTGCCGCGGGCGGATGCAGACGCACCTGCGAAACGGCGTCCCGATCGACCAGTGCACCGAGTGCCACGGGATCTTTCTCGACCCCGGCGAGTTCGAGCGGCTCATGGCCGCCGAGCACAGCATGCTCGGCCGGCCGTAGACCTCAGGCTCTCAAGCCCGCACGTGGTCGCGGCGACTCAGTGAGCCTCGCCCTTCCCCGAATTCCGGATTGCGCCTGAATCTCGGCGCGTGCGGCGGTCCCTGCGGCGCACCGCGTAGACGGCCTGGCCGGCGATGAGCGTGTCGATGGCGGCGATCCCGGTCGCCAGGGCTGCTGGATGCACGAGCACCTCCTCGGTGGAAATCCACGACAGATGATCCAGAGGTTCCTAAGCGGAGCCTGAAGACCTGCAACCAGGCCGACGTAATCCGCGCGCGAGCCGCCTCCCTGGGCCGAATCGACCACCCATACGGTGGTCGATTCGGCCCAGGGGACAACGCACCGGCCCCGTCCCTCGCCGGATAGGCCCCGCGCCCTGGGCCGTGTCCGCGCGATGTGCGGCGAACTACGGATGCAGGAGGCGGCCACGTCCGCGAGGGTCCTTCCGGAGGGGAAACGAGAAAGGGAGATCCATGCGCAAACACCTGACCTATGCAAACGTCGTCGCGACCCTGTGCCTAGTCCTGGTCGTCGGCGGCGGAGTCGCCTACGCGGCGAACACCGTCGGCAGCGCCGACGTCATCGACAACTCGCTAGCGAGCGTCGATCTCAAGAACAACGACGTCCGCAACGTCGACGTGCGGGATGAGTCGCTGACCGGCGCCGACGTCGCCGACAACTCGATCGCCAGCGCCGACATCGCGGCCAACTCCGTCGCCGGCAACGACATCAAGAACGACAATGTCACCGGCACGGACATCAACGAGAGCACGCTCGTCCTCGACGACCACTTCTCCGCGACGGCGGCCAGCGGCTCGTGCAACGACGACAATCACACCGGCGTCTCCTGTGCGTCGTCGAGCTTCGAGCTCGAGAGGCCGGGCCGGGTGCTGATGAACGCGACCGGCAACTGGCACACGGCCGCACTCAACGACGGCACCGGCCCAGGCTCGGATGCGGACAACCCGATTGCCGTCAACGGAGCGTGCTCGCTTCGCATCGACGGCTCGTCGTTTTCGTCGTCCACCCGGATGGGCGAGTCCTCGCCGGACGGTCCGGTACACCCGTCGCTGTCCGATGGGACGCTGGCGCTCACCGACCTCACCGACCGGATGTTCGCGGGGACCCACACGGTGGACCTGTTCTGCAGCGAGCTGGACGGCGACCTCGATTGGACCAACCTCAGGCTGACCGCGGCGCGCGTCGACGGCGGAACTCCAACCAAGCGCTAGTTCGTGACGTGGGGCCGGCCAAGCGGCCGGCCCCACGCCCCTCACTACAGTTCCGCGAGTGCAGGGGGTCGATGTACGGACGATCAGCGTGGCTCTGATCGCGATCGCGATCACGGCCACGCCGGCCGTGCTCGCGACGGCCGACGTGGCCCGTGCGGCCGCGGGCCAGTCGGGAGCCACGCCGGCGCACGGCAACTTCGCCGGTCGAATCTCGGTCGGTGACGGCCGGAAGCTGTGGCTGCGATGCCGCGGCAAGGGCAGCCCCACCGTCGTCCTCGAATCCGGGATCCACGACTCGTCTGACCCCTGGAAGCTGTCGGCCGCTCAGCCGCCGGTCCCCCCCGGTCCCGCGGTCTTCCCCGGCGTCGCCAAGTTCGCGCGCGTGTGTCGGTACGACCGGCCCGGGACGATCCGCTACACCGACCCGCCACGGCTGACGACCCGGAGCACGCCCGCGCCGATGCCGCGAACGCTCCCGGGGATGGCGAGCGACCTGCGGACGTTGCTGAAGCGGGCGGGCCTCCGGGCCCCGTTCGTGCTCGTCGGGCACTCGTTCGGCGGCATGATCGTCCGCCTCTTCGCTCAGACGTATCCCTCCAAGGTCGCCGGCCTCGTCCTCGTCGACTCGTTCAACACGAACGTCCGTGACCTCTTCGGGGATCTCTGGCCCCAGTACCGCCAGATCCTCAACTACCCGGGCACCGCGCTCGACTCCGACCCGAACTGGGAGACCTTCGACATCGACGGCGCGATCGACTCGGTGCTCGCGGCGCCGGCGCTGCCCGCCGTCCCGCTCGCCGTGATGAGCAAGACCGAGCCGTTCGCGACCTCCCCGACCGTCCCGCCGCAGATCACGAGCCGGCTCGAGGAGGTCTGGCCTCGCGTGCAGGCCGCGCTCGTCCCGCTCGAGCCGCAGACGCCGCACATCCTGGCCACCGGAAGCGACCACTATGTCCAGCTCAACGACCCGGACCTGACCATCAGCACGATCAGGCTCGTCCGCAATCGAGCCGAGCGCGGGCGCTGAGCGAGCGGAGGCCCGTTTCGCGGCATCCGCCGGGCACCTCGCCCGCAGAGCCGCCGCGCCGGGCGGTGGCACGGCGCCGGGCCGAGCGCCGCGGCTCACACCTCCAGCCGGGTCTCCTCGAGGTCGATCTCGTGCTCGATCCGCCTCATCACGTCGGCGCTGATCGCGCGGCTGTTGCGGAGCTCGATCAACGCCGCGCGCTGAGCCGTGTAGACCTCGTGCATCATCCGCTGGTAGAGCATCGAGCCCTCCTCGAGCCCGTCCTCGTCCTCGATCTTCCCCGCCCTGATCTTGAACCGCCGCTGGCGGAAGACGTAGAGGTTGCGTACCCGTTCGATCGTTCCGTCGCGGGTCCACTCTTCCGTCTCGAGCTCCTCGATCCGCTCGAGCGCGGCACGCGCGGCGACGAGGCGCGCCCGCAGCTCCTCGCTCTCCTCCTCGGTCCCGTCCTCGACCACGCCCAGTCGGCGGACAAGGTACGGCAGCGTGAGCCCCTCCCCGACGACCGTCACCAGGATCAGCGCGAACGTGATGAACAGGATCAGGTCGCGCCCCGGCAGCGCGGCCCCGGCGTCCGTCGTCAGCGGCAGCGCCAGGGCGGCGGCCAGGGAGACGGCGCCGCGCATCCCGGACCACGACGTCACCACCCGCGAGGCGGCGCTGCTTCGGCGCGCGCGTTGCGCAGGGCGACGATCGATCGCGCGAATCAGGTACGGAACCGTGAACGCCCAGGCGAACCGAGCCCCGATCACCACCGCGCAGATCAGCGCCGCGTATCCGACCACCTGCCCCATCGGCTCGCCCTGGAGCCCGTCGACGATGATCGGCAGCTGCAGGCCGATGAGGATGAACAGGGTCGCGTTGAGCAGGAACGTGAGCACCGACCAGAGCGCGAACCCCTGCATCCGGGCCTCGGGGTTGACGATCTCCGGCGCCCGCCAGCCGAGGTAGACGCCGCAGGTGACCACTGCGAGGACGCCCGAGGCCCCGATCGCGTCGGCCGGGATGAACGCCCCGTAGGCGGTGAACAGCGAGATCGTGACCGAGGTGATCGGGTCACTGATACGGCGGCGGATCTCGGCGGTGACGTAGCCGACGGCGAGGCCGATCGCGATCCCGCCCGCGACCGCGCCGAAGAACTCGAGCACCGTGTGGCTGGCCGAGACGCTCGCCCCAACGGCCGCCGCGACCGCGACCTTGTAGGCGACCAGGGCGGTGGCGTCGTTGACGAGGCTCTCGCCCTCGATGATGTTGACGATTCGCCGCGGCGCGCCGACGCGCTGCAGGATCGCGGTCGCCGCCACCGGGTCGGTCGGCGAGACGATCGCGCCGAGCGCGAAGGAGACTGCCCACGGGAGCCCGATCACCTCGTGGGCCACCACCGCGACGACGGCCGTGGTGACCAGCACAAGCCCGATCGCGGTCAGCGCGATCGGGCGCGCGCCGTCGCGAAGGCTGCGCAGGTCGGCGAAGAACGCGGCCGAGTAGAGCAGCGGCGGCAGGAACACGAGCAGAACCAAGTCGGGGTCGAGCGTGACCTCGGGGATCCCCGGCACCAGCCCGAGCAGCAGCCCCCCGATCACCAGCGGGATCGGATACGGGATCTGGAGCCAGTTCGCGAGCGCGTTCAGGCCCGCGGCCGAGACGAAGAGCGCGGCGATGATGAGCTGGAGATCGCTCACGCGGGGATTGTGGCTGGAACCGGGCCGCGGAGCCGACCCTGCGTTCGAAGGTCAGCCGACGATGACCGGCACGCGCTGGACCTCGTTGTTGGCATAGCCGCCGAGGTTCCACGGGGCCTCGAGCGGCTGTCGGTTGCCGAGTGCGTCGGTGGCCCGGCAACACACCTCGTACGCGCCGGGCTCATCCGCCCGCCAGTCCCACTCCCAGCCGACCCAGGACCATCGCGACGGCTGCGGGCCGAGGCGGGCGTCGCTCCAGCTCGCGCCGCCGTCGGCGCTCACCTCGACCCGCTCGATCGGGCCGTATCCCGACCATGCGCGGCCTCGCACCGTGCATGGCCCCGGCTCCAGCCGGCGCTCGCGCGTGGCGAAGTCCGGGATCCCCGGCGGGACCATCAGCGACCGCGGCACGATCCGGTCGACGGGCTCGCCCTGCTCGTCGGGCGTCTGGCGGAAGCGGTAGCCGCGCGCCTGCTGATAGCCGGCGAACGGGCGGTCGATGAGCGTCACCGCCTCGAGCCACTTGACGCTCGTCATGCCGTACCAGCCGGGAACCACCAGCCGCAGCGGGAAGCCGTGCTGCGGCGGCAGCGGCGCGTCGTTCATCGCGTAGGCGAGCAGCACCTCGTCGCGGCGCGCCTCGTCGAGGGTGAGGCTGCGCTCGTACTGCTGCTCCTCCCCGCCCTCGACCCCGCGGTCGAGGCCACGGAAGAGCACCTCGACGGCCGACCCCTGCACCCCGGCCTCGTCGAGCAGGTCGGCGAGCCGGACGCCCGTCCACTCCGCGGTGCCGACGGCCTCGAGCAGCCAGGGCTGGCTGAGCGGCCTGGGCTCGAGGCGGGCGCGCCCGTTGCCGGCGCACTCCATGGTCACGGCGAGGGTGGTCGCCGGACGGTCGCGGAGCTCGTCGAGCGACAGCGAGAGCTCACGCTCGACCAGGCCGCCGACGGCCAACCGCCAGCTCGGCCCGTCGACTACCGGGACGTCGTAATGGACGAGCAGGTAGTGCAATCCGGGCGGCGTGACGTCGTAGGCGAGCGCCTCGAGCGGCAGACCGTGATTGCGGGTCGCAAGGCGGAGCTCGGCCGGGGTGAACGCCTCCGACTCCTCGACACCCGGCAGCGTGACCGGGCCGTCTCCGGGCTCGGCGGCCGTGCTACGCCGCCCTGGCGGCCGCCGCGGCGTCGGCGAGCGCGTCGAGCTCGGCGTGAAGCGCGTGCACGAACTCGGAGTCGGGCTCACTCGCCTCGATCATCGCGACGCTCTCGGAGTAGTGGCCGGCCATCCCGCCGACCGTCGTTCCCATGCGCGCCTCGATCGAGCCGGATTCCCCGTCGATGCCGCGGCGCAGGCCACGGATGTCCGAGAGCTTGTCGGCCGCGAAGATCGTGATCGCCCCGCTCCCCGCGGCGCGCACCTGGTCGCGCAGCGCCTCCTTGCGCTTGGCGAAGGAGTCGATTGCCGCGTCCTCGGTGAGCGCGAGCACGAGCGCGGCGATCTCCTCGTCGACCTCGGCGCGCAGCCGCGCCTCGCTGAGCGTGCCGCGCTCGACCGCGTCGTGCAGCAGCCCGGCGGCGACGATCTCATCGTCGAAGCCCGCTTCGTGCAGCAGCCGCCCGACCTCCACGACGTGGTCGAGGAACGGCGCCTGGTCGGTTGCGCGGCACTGGTCGCCGTGCGCCTCGACCGCGAGCGCGTACGCGGCGCCGAGCAGGTCCGAGCCCGAGATCCACTCGGGCGGCGCGCCGGGCCCGGCCTGGGAGGGCGGCGCGGCGGGCGCATCGATCGGATTTGCTGAGCTCAGAAGTTCCCCTTTTTTGCGCGTGTTCCCAGGACGTTAACACCGACGTTGCTCGCCGCATATCCGGGCCGGAAATTGGTGCGGCCCCGCGCGGGGTGTCTCGCGCGGGGCCGCGGGGTTAGACCGCGTCGGGGTTAGGGGTGACGCGATCCCAGGCAGGGGCCAATCCGTCGGCCTACCCGCCTGCCCCCTCGATCACGCCGGAGGTCCCATGCCCCCCATGGGACACTGGGTCTTGGTGCGTCGAGGAAGACTCGCTCAGCTTCATCTCTGCGCTCGCTCGGCCATCGGCAACTCCGCCGGCGTCCGGGACGCGGCCGTTTGGGCGACCGCGTCGGGTGCGCAGACTTCTCGATCAGGAACTCCCCGGGGCCGAAGCCCTTCCCGAATTCCCATGCTACATGCCGGATCCCTAGCCTGCTGAGAGCCCGACCTTCGCCGCGATTCCGGCCCCGGCGGACGCCGCCCGAGCGGCAGCTCTGACCTGGAAGGCGGGCAGGAACAGGTAGACGAGGATCGCGACGGGCGCGACGAAGAGCGAGAGGGCGCAGGCCACCGTCTTCCACCACGCCTCGCCCCAGATGGCCGAGCCGCAGTCGAACACGGACCAGACGATCAGGCCGACGGAGGCGAGCACGATCGCGACCATCACGACCGGCCCGGCCCACGGCTTGGCGATCAACGCGTTGATCGGCCGGCCGAGCACCGGCACCGAGGCGATCGGAACGCCCAGGCCGAGCGCGATCACCGCCAGGGTGAGGATCGTCGGTGGGTTGCTCGAGCCCGGGGCGACGATCAGGTCCTGGGCCGCGAGCGGACCCGGCCACCAGCCGAGAATCAGCGCCCCGACACCGCCGACCGCAAGCAGGCCAATCGCGCACACCGCCTGCACCAGGCGCATCGACGCACGGCGCGTGCGATAGGCGCGGAACAAGGGCACGAGCACCACCCCGCCGACCACCAGGAGCGCTACCACCATCGCGAGCGCCGCCCGCGACCACAGCAGCTGTACCTCTGCCGGCTTGTTCGGGTCGGTCGTCACGACGCGGCTGGCGATGAAGACGGCTGCCGCCCAGAAGGCGAGCGCAGCCGTCGCCCGCACCCACTTGCCGTGGGCGACGACACCGGCGACCGGCAGCAGCACCGCCTTGATCGGCGCCAGCACCGGGGAGGTCGGCGGGACCGCAGCGCGGGCGACCCCTACGCCCACCAGGCCGGCGCGGGTCATCGTCCGCAGCGCGAGCGTGCTCGCAAGCTCCTCGGGAGTCCGGCCCAAGCGTTGCGGCAGTCCTCCCGGTCCGCCCGGGCCCGGCGACGTGTCGTCGCGAGCGGCCTCGATCGTCGCCTTCAGCCCAGCCTCGATCGGCCACGCGAGTGGCCGGCTCGACGCCCCGAGATTGGCGTCGCCCGTCGACTCGACGTCGAGGATCGGGAGCTCGTCGGCGACGACCTCGAGCTGCGCTGCGCGAATGCACACGCGCTGGGTGAACTCGCCGTCGCCATCGAACAGATCGGTTGCGAGGACGCCGGCGAGCTTCGCGCGTGTGTCGGCCGGTGGATCCGCGGTCGCTGCCGGGTGGATCGCGAACCAGTCGGCAAGCGCCTCATCCACCAGCCAAACGCGGGTCTCGTCGCCGGCCGGAAGCAGCACGTCGGTCAGCGTGCCCACGATTCGGTCGCGGACCTCCGGCGTCTGACCCAACTCCCTGGCCCGCGCGGCGTCGACCAGCATCCGAACGACGGCCACAGCGCCGTCGAGGCGCCCCCACATGAAGTCGTTCGCGCGCCAGGAGCGACGGTAGAAGCCGGCGAAGTGCCCGACCTCGATCCCGGTGAGTTTGGCTGCCGGGGACGCGGGGGCCGACCCTTCGTGAAACGGGCGCTCGGAGAAGATCAGTCCCGGCGCGAGCGGCGTGAGCTGTGTGAACTCGACCTGCTGACCGCTGTCGATGTCGCCGGTGACGACCATCGAGCGGCGCACGACCTCGATCGCCAGCGCCCGGTCGAGAAACCGGGTGAACGTCGCGGCCGCATCCGCCCGCTCCTCCGGCGGCCCGAACAGAGCCTCTGAGAAGGGCGGCGCTTTGCCTTCCGCGGCGACATCGAGCAAACCGGCAACAGGTACGGCGGCTGCGACCCCGGCGGCGAGTGCCTCACGAGTCGAGGCCGCGGACTCCTGCGTCAGATCCAGGAGGGCCGCCATCTGGCTCGAGACGTCGTCGACGGAGACCATCTGGACGAGACAGGCCACGAGCGCCTTGTCAGCCAGCAGCTCGCTTCGCGACGCGGCCAGGGCCACGAGCTGTTCGCCGATCGCAGCCCGCGCCGCAAACAGCTCCAGGCGCTGGGTCGTCGAGGCGCCGGCGGCGGCATCGCGGATCAGATCGAGCAACAGGTGCAGCGCGCGCTCGGCCGTGCGAATGCCCCACCGCCACCGACCCTCGCCGGGATTCGCCAGTTGCTCGGGCACCCAGGGGAGCACCTCGCCGTCCCCCTCCAACTGCCCGAAGAGCAGCATCGCGACCGAGGGCTCGGCCAGCAGATCCTCGAGCGACTCGAGCATTCGTCGCGCCTGGTAGCCCGGGAAGAGCGTCTGCGCGACGGCCTGAAGGTGATCCGACCCAAGGCCCAGGAGCGCCTGCTTGGAATGGTCGGCGATCGCCGCGCGATGACGAGCGTTCTCGACGGCGTAGAGCTGGTCCACGAACGGGGCGCGCCGTGGCAGCCCGAATACGTCCCCGAGAATCGTCGTGGTCGTCGGCTGCCGCGGCCGATCCTCGTCGGCCGCCGGCGGGGACTCGACCGGTGGGTCGGCGTTCACGTAACAGGCGTAGCGCCGTACCTGGCGCGACGCCGGCTGCATCGGGATCAGGTCGAGGGCGGCGCTGATCGGAGCGTTGTCCAGAAGGCCACCGTCGACCACCCACCGCTGCGACCGCTCCCCGAACCCGACCAGGCGCCGCGCCCCCTCGCCGTCGATCGGCCACGGCTCGAACGCGAGCGGGAACGACGCGGAGGCGCGGGCGGCCTCGGCAAGGTTGTCGGCGGCGTAGTCGCCGGCGCCGCGGAAGCGAAACCGGGCGCGGAACTCCCGTGCGTCCAGGGACCCTCCCCATCGGTCGGCGGACGAGTGACGCGCCCCGGCGAGGTCCGTGGTCGTCACATCGAGGGCGACGACCCGCGACTCGAGGTCCGCCTGCCCCCCGGGGAGTGCGACCCGCTTGGCGTCCTCGTCCTCGGCGCCCGGATCCCCGACGACGGCGCGGAACACCCGCAGCAGCTCCGAGTGGAACCTGTTCCCGTCCATGAGCGCCGCTGGGTCGGACTCATTCTCGCCGTGAAGGAGCTTCATGAAGTCCCCGAGGTCGATCCACCGCTCGCGGACGTACCCGACGTCGAGCCGGCGCCGGGCCTTGCTCGCCGCCGCCAGGAGGGCCCCGTTGATGCCGCCCGCGCTCGCCCCGCTCATGATGTCCAGGACGAGCTCGCGCCCGAACGCCTGGCAGAGCGCGTTATAGAGCCGCCGCGGCTCCGGCGACCCCGCCGCGCTCGGGTCGGCCGGAAGCTCAGGCGAGAGGTGCGCGCGCCGGGCGCAGTCGAGCTCGACCGCACACCCACCCATCCAGATCGCAAGGCTGACACCGCCGTTGAGCGCCATCGCGACCCGCACCTCCTCGACGAGCGGCGGGGGGACGATCGGAGCACCCGGGGCGTCGGCGGACGCGGTCACGAGCCGGGCCCTTCAGAGGGCTCGGGACGACCACGGAAGGCCGTCCGCGCGATGCGCAGCGCATTGTCGTGGAGGATCGCCGCCGCGTGCCCGGGGTACGCCCGCTCGAGGCGGTCGTGCAGCAGCGCCAGGTTGTCGATGTCCTGGAGGCCGGTCAGCGTCGGGCGGATGAACCCGTCGAGGTCGGAGCCAATCCCGACGTTCTCATAGCCCTTCGTGTACTCGACGATCGCGTCGATGTGGCGCATGAGCACCTCCACGGACTGGTCGAGGTTCTCCGGGTACGGCCGCTTCGGCTTCTCGACGAGCTGGTGCTTGGCGAGGATCAGCCCGACCACTCCCCCGCGCTTCGCGATCCGCTCGATCGTCGGCCGGGTGAGGTTGTACTGCTGCCCGTGGAGGCGCACGGCCCCGTGTGTCGCGATCACGGGGTAGTCCTCCGGCCGATTGCCGCGTGCGCGGTCGAGGTCCTCGATGATCCCGAACACCTCGTCGATCGCGTCCTCGCGCATGTGGCTGATGTCGATCAGTACGCGGTGCTCGTACATCGCCTCCACGGCGGCCCGCCCGAGGTCCGTGAGCGCCGGGCCCCACTGCCAGAAGATCGCGTTGTAGACCCAGTCGGGGAGGAACGGCAGCGCCGGGGTGTTCTTCGCCACCTGGCGGAAGAACAGGTGCGCCAGCGTCACGTACACGACCCCGGCGTCGGCGAGCGCCTTCACGTTCTCGGAGACCTGATCCGGGTCGGCACCGAGGTGAAAGCCGCCCTCGATGCAGTGGACGAACGCGGTCCGGTCGCCCAGGACCTCCGGGTCCAGATCCGCGACACGTCTGACGACCACATGCTCGGCGCCCCCGTGCTGCGTGCGGAGGTCCTCGTTGACGGTCTCGAGCTGTGCGCAGACGTCCGCGGCATACCCGCTCTCCGGCCGTCCCTCTGGCCATCGGCCAATGTCGATCTCGGCGAACGGCTGGTAGAGGACCGAGAAGACCAAGCGCACGCCGCCCGAGCGGACGCGGTCGAAATCGACGCGCCAGCCGGACTCCGGCGTCTCGTCGCTCAGCACCTTCGCCGCCCACCGCAGCAGCGCCAGGCGGAGCCGGTCCACCCATCTCGGGCGCCGCCGCGTCTGACCGGTCGCATGAGGCGCGGCCTCCTTCGGGCTCCGGGTCAGCTCGTGGAGGGCGCGATTGACGGGCGGCGCCGGGGCCTCATCGGCCGCCGACGGAAGATGCATCGGATAGTGACAGTGGAGATCCGCGATCCGGGGCGTTGAAGGCCCATCCGCTGTCGCCATTACACGCCTCACCCTAACCCCGCCCGCGGCCGCGAAGCAACCCGTCGCCTCAGGCGGCGGGAGCGCAGGCCGGGCATTCGAGCACGACCGGCGCGCGGCTCGGCCCGGTGACGAGCAGCCGCCCGTCGGCGGCGAGCGCCGCGCTCGAGACGGGACCCGGGTGACCGGCGTACTCGGCGACCTCGGCACCGCTCGTCGTGTCCCACACCCGCACCCGTCCATTGACGTCGCCGGCGACCACCAGACGCTCGTCCGCCCCGAACGCCGCGGTCGAGATCGCGTCCGGGGCCGTGAATCGCTGGAGCTCGACGCCGGTGATCACGTCCATGATCCGGACCGTCGGGCCGTTGGCGATCAGCACCCTGGCTCCATCGGAGCTGAGATCGACGTCGGCGCGGCCCGCCTCGAGGCCGAAGAAGTTGATGAGCTCGCCAGACGCCGCGTTGAAGACGTTGACCCATGAGCGCGGCCGCAGGATCACGGCGAAGCTGCTGTCGTCGCGGGAGAACACGACCCGCGCCCGCGCGAGGTCCGGAACGTGGTGGACGGCGGCGACCTCCGAGCCGCTCCTCGTGTCGACGATCTCGGCCACGTGCCTCGACCGCGGCCGGAAGGCCCGCTCGGCCGAGGGGCTGATCACCGGGGCCAGCGCCTCGCTGCGCCCGCGCACGCGGGCGATGTTGCGGAGATCGGTCGGGTCGAGCTCCCTGGCGACGGCCCCACCGGTGGCCAGGACCCCGATCCCGTCCCTGGTGAAGGCGACCGCCGGGTCCGCGGTACCCGGGGCGAGGCCCGCGCGGCGGCCGAGCCGCTTCCCGTCGCCGCACGACCAGAGGCTCGCGGTTCCGCCGCGGTCGAGCGTCACGCAGCGCCGCCCGTCGGGGCTGATCGCAGCGGCGGTCGCGCGCGCGGCCAGCACCGCGCGCTCGCGCGGCACAGCTGGCGGCGCCGCGGCGGTCGGGGCGGGCTCGGAGCCCCCGAGCGAGTAGATCGCCGCCACAGCCACCGCCGCTGCGGCGGCCGCCAGCAGGAGGGCGGTGCGGCCAGGTCGAGCCACGCCCCGACGATGGCAAGCGCCCGTTACCGGCGCAACCGTTACACCGAATGATGTAAAGATCCGGCCCTGGAGGCCAGCCCCCCGACGTAGATCGAGACGCCCGACGGACGACGACTCGCAAGGACTACATCGGCAACGCCGCGCGCGAACGGCCGGCTGGCGGCTGTGTTCTGCGCAGCTCGTGGTCGGCGGCGAGAGACGCGGTGTGCACTGCGTGCTGGTGCCGCTGCGCGACGACGACGGCGCGGTAGTCGACGGGGTACGGATCGCAGACTGCGGCACGAAGCTCGGCCTCAACGGCGTCGACAACGGCCGGATCTGGTTCGACGGCATCCGGGTACCGCGCGAGAACCTGCTCGACCGCTACGGACAGATCACAGAGCGACGGCGAGTACTACAGCCCGAGATCTAGAAACGAGGACCGGCGCTTCTTCACGATGCTCGGCACGCTGATCCAGGGCCGGATCAGCGTCGGCGGCGCCGCGATCAGCGCGACCAAGGCGGCGCTGACGATCGCCGTGCGCCACGGCGACCGCCGACGACAGTTCGGCGCCGCCGGACTCCGACGAGGAGCTGCCGCTGCTCGACTTCCGCGTACATCAGCGGCGCCTGCTGCCGGCGATTGGCGCGCACCTACGCGCTGCACTTCACCCAGGAGGGCGTCGTCGACGAGCTCGCCCGGATCTTCGGCGCCGACGACGGCAGCGCTGAGCAGAGCGACGAGGAGCAGCTTGGCCGGCGCGAGCTCGAGTCACGCGCCGCAGGGCTCAAGGCGCTAGGCGACGTGGCACGCGACAGAGACGATCCAGACCTGCCGCGAGGCCTGCGGCGGCGCCGGCTATCTGAGCGAGAACCGCTTCGGCGAGCTGCGGGCGGACACGGACGTGTTCACCACTTCGAGGGCGACAACACGATCCTGCTCCAGCTCGTGGCCAAGTCGCTGCTGACCGGCTACCGCGACGACTTCGCCGACCTCGAACCCGATCGCGACCGCCGGCTTCGTCGCCGCCCAGGCCTGGGAGACGGTGGTCGAGCGCAGCGCCGCCCGGGAGATCATCCAGCGGCTCACCGACGACCTCGTCCCGGGCCGCGAGCGCGAAGAGGATGCGCCCGGGCCAGGTCGTGCCGCGACATCCCGCGCAACGAGGAGCCACGTACAGGGCTCTCGATGGGCGAGCACCAGGCGATCTCGACCCGTCGACTGGGGGATCGGGCGTGCCGAGCAGGACGAGCTGGGCTGTCGCCAGCCACCGCAAGCTCGCCACCGCCTATGACCGCGGTTTCTTCGAGGACCTGCTGACGCCCGTACCTGGGGCTCGACCGCGACCAGAACCTGCGCCCCGACTCGTCCATCGAGAAGCTCGGCGAAGCTCGAGCCGGTGTTCGGCCTCGACGACCCGGACGCCACGATGACCGCCGCCAACTCGACCCCGCTCTCCGACGGCGCGGCGACGGTGCTGCTGGCCAGCGACGAATGGGCAGCCGCGCAGGAAGCTGCCGCGCGCTGGCTCACATCGTCGACGCCGAGACCGGCGCGGTCGACTTCGTCAAGCGGCGAGGACGACCTGCTGCTGGCGCCCGCTCTACGCCGTGCCGCGGCTGCTGGAGCGCAACGGCCTCTCGCTGCAGGACTTCGACCTGTACGAGATCCACGAGGCGTTCGCCTCGCACGGTGCTGATGACGCTGAAGGCCTGGGAGGACCCGGAGTTCTGCAGCGAGCGGCTCGGCCTGCGACGAGCCGCTGGGAGCGATCGACCCGGCGAAGATCAACGTCGCCGGCTCGTCGCTGGCGGCCGGCCACCCGTTCGGCGCCACCGGCGGGCGGATCGTCGCCACGCTGGCGAAGCTGCTGGCCGAGAGCGGGCTCCGGTCGCGGGCTGATCTCGATCTGCGCAGCCGGCGGCCAGGGCGTCTGCGCGATCCTGGAGCGGCGCGACGATGAGCGACCGCTACCAAGAGCGCTCACCAACTCGCCGCTAGGGCGCCCGTAGACCAGCAGGATCGGGCTGCCGCACGCCGCCGATGCTCGCTCCGCCACAGCCCGGGCGACCCGGTCGTCTGCCGGTCCGGTCGTTGCTCGGCGGAGCTCAGGGCGGCGCGGCTCGAGCGAGCCGCTTGAGCGTGCTCTGCGCTCGTTGGAGGCGGCCGTGGTCACCGACCCGGCGACCGGCTCGCCGATACGGCCGAGCCCGCTGCGCTCGTCTACGACGCGAGCGCGATCGACCAGCCCGCGCGGCCTGCGCTCGCTGTACGAGTTCTTCCACCCGTTGATCCGCGGCCTGGCGCGAACGGCCGGGTGGTCGTGCTCGCCGGCGTCCCGGAGGAAGCAGGCATCGCCCGAGGCGGCGATCGCCCAGCAGCGCGATCGAGGGCTTCACCCGATCGCTGGCGAAGGAGATACGGCGCCAAGGGCTCGACCGCGCAGCTCGTGCTGCGTCGCCGCCGGCGGTGAGGCCGCGGCATCGGAGTCGACCCTGCGCTTCCTGCTCTCCCGGCAAGTCCGCCTACGTGGATGGGCAGGTAGATCGAGGTCGGCGCGTCGAGGCCACCGAGGTCGTCGAGCCCGCCGATTGGGAGCGCCCACTCGACGGGCAGCGTGGCGCGCCGTCACCGGCGCGGCCAGGGGGATCGGCGAGGCGATCGCCGCGACGCTGGGCCGCGACGGCGCCGAAGCTCGATCCTCGATCGACGTGCCGCCGCGGCGGGCCGATCTGAGACGCGGTCGCCAACCGCCTCGGCGCCACCGCACTACAGCTGGACATCACGGCCGCCGATGCGCCCGGGCGGCTCGCCGACCACGTCGACGACCGCCACGGCAAGCTCGACGTCGCTGGTCCACAACGCCGGGATCACCCGCGACAAGACGATCGGCCGAGATGGATCCCGAGCAGTGGGACGCGGTCCTCGACGTGAACCTCGCCAGCGCAGCTGCGACTGAACGAGCGCGTTGCTCGACCGCAACCTGCTCAGCGCCGGCGGCCGCGTGATCTCGAGTCTCCTCGGTGAGCGGCATCGCCGGCAATCGCGGCCAGGCCAACTACGCGACGCACCAAGGCCGGGGTGATCGGGATGGTCGGGGCGCTCGCGCCGCTGCTCGCCGACGCCGGCGCGACCGTGAACGCGGTGGCCCCCGGCTTCATCGAGAGCGAAGATGACGGCGGCGATGCCCATCGGCGTCGCGCGAGGCCGGCCGACGCACGAACAGCCTGCTCCAGGGCGGCCAGCCGGTCGACGTCGCCGAGACGATCGCCTGGCTCGCGAGCCCGGCGTCAGGTGCGCATCACGGGCAACGTCGTCCGCGTCTGCGGCCAGGCCCTGATCGGGGCGTAGTCGGTGGAGACCCGCGAGCTCGGAGTCGGCTCCGGCCCTCGGCCCGCTGTACGCGAAGGCGGCGCTCGGCTCGCTGCCGCTGCCGGGCGGCGGCGACGAACTGCCCGATCACGCGCTACGCCGTAACGGCGGTTGAGATCGACGCCGACCGGCTCGCCGACTACGCGCGCGTCTGCGGCTTCTCGCTTCGCGACGAGCTTCCGCCCACCTACCCGCACGTGCTCGGCTTCCCGCTGGCGATGCGACTGATGACCGAGCGGGACTTCCCGTTCGCGCTGCTCGGCCTGGTCCACATCGCCAACCGGATCGACGCAGCGCGCTCCGATCGCCGTCAAGCGCGCCTAGGCCTATTCCTCTCCCTCGCCGTCGATCCGCTTCGGCGCCACCATCTCGCTGATGCCGAAGCCGTCGATCGGCGGGTCGACGAAGAACACCTCGAGCGTGATGTCCGGCTCCACGTGTGCCTGGCTGAGGAAGGCGACCACCCGGGATCCGGTGAGCTCCTCGATCGCCTGCTTGAACGGCATTCCCATCATCTGCTGGAACTCGTGGCGCATCTCGACCACACGCTCCGGGTTACCGGTGTCGATCATCGTCTTCTCGATCGCGGTGAATCCGTCGCGCAGCACGCAGACGATCAGATCGTCGAGAACGTACGTCTTCGCGCGCATCGGGCCCCGGCCGTAGTGCTCGCGCAAAATGCCGACGATCCGGTTCGAGATCGCGGTCAGCAGCGTCCCCCCGCTCAGCCCCTCCCCCGGCGCCTGTTGAGATTCGTCGCCCATCGATCCTCCTCGGGTGCGTTCGGCGAACACCTTAAACCGAGTACCCTTCGCTGGGAAGTTTGATCGCGCGGATCTCCCTGTCGACTCATCCACGCGCCACCCGCCCGAAGCCGGCAGCCCGGAGGTACGTAATGCTGACCGAGGGCGAAGCCCGCGAGTTCGAGGCATGGATGTCCACTGCGCGACGGTGGTGTGAGAGCGCCCAGGAGATGGTCGGAGCCGCGACCGAACTCACCAACTCCTCCCGGGAGCTGGCCGAGTTGATCACAGGCGGAGGGGATGCCGTGCTGTCTGCGAACGGCGAGGACCGCGGAGTGATCGGTTCCGACCTGCGCCGGCTGGCGCAGACGATCGAGGACGAGGGACGTTCGCTGCGCGACCGGTTCCTCGCCACCGAGGCGGACCTGGACCTGTACAAGGAGTTGCTCGACTGAAATCACACTGGTAAGGTTCGGCGCAGCGGCACACTGGGCTGCCACCGGCGGTTCAGGTGTTGCGTATTTATCCCGCACGGCGTGCCGAGGGTCAGGGTACGAACTGGCCTGGAGCTTCGACTTGGGAACGTCGAGCTACTGGAAGGTGCGCGATGACCGGACCTCCTGCGCGAGAACATGAGCGTGAGCTGCGGTCACGTGTGGAGCGGGGCGTCACGGGCCGAGCGCTCGCCGTTCTGGTGCACTGCTTTGCAGACTCGATCGGGGCCGACAGGGCGGTCCTGATCGGGGGCCGGCCGACCCCGGGGAACCAGGCGCTTGCGACCTGGGTTCGGGAAGGGGACGGGGCGGTGGCCGGCCCTGCTTCCGACGACATCCTCGGACGGGCGTTCGACAGCGGCGGGCCGGTACTCGAGACGAACGGGTCCGGCAGCGACCGGCCGATTTCGGCGGCTGCGCCGGTGGTCTTTGGAGGCCAGATGATCGGCGCAATCTATGCCAGCTTCGAGCCGCCGTCCCGTGCGACGCGCGCCCAGCTCCTCTGGATGGCGGACTCCTACGCGCGACTGGCCGGGCTGTGCATGTCACGGGACGACCTCACGCTCGCAGCCGCGCTCGGATCGGCGAGCTTCGACCCGCTCACCGGCTGTCTCACCTACGGCGCCATCGTGGAGGTGCTCAGGGCGGAGATGCAGCGAACCCATCGTCGGGGACATCGGTTGTCCGCGTGCATGATCGACCTCGACGGGTTCAAGCGCGTGAATGACGAACAGGGGCACCTCGAGGGAAACCGGGTGTTGAGCGCCGTGGGTGCCGCGCTCCGCACCGCGGCCCGCAGATATGACGCCGTCGGACGCTTCGGCGGGGACGAGTTCATGGTCGTGCTGCCGGAAACCGCCAACCGCGACGGCGAGCGGATCGCGGAGCGCTTTTTGGCCAGTCTCCGTCCGGCGGTCCGCGCAACCACGAGCGTCCCGGTCGACGCCTCAGCCGGGATCACGGAGTGGGACGGCGAGAGCTCGCCGCTCAAATTGCTCGATCAGGCCGACGGGATGATGCGCGAGGCCAAGCGGGCCGGCGGCGGGCGGGTTCAATCAGCGGACGGTCGGGCCCAGCCCGACGGCCTGACCGAGCTCAGCCGCTACATGTTCGGCTCGTTCCGGTCCGGCCGCTCGAACCGCAACGGCGATCCGGGCTGAGCCGGCGGCCTCAGCCCGCTTCCGCGCGGTCGCCGCTGGAACGCTGGGCCGCTTCCGGCGAAGCCTCCCAGAAGTCGTCGACCTTGGTGGCGTCGTTGTGCTCGCTGCGCCGCGAGATGGCCCAGAGCTCGACTGGCTCGTCGCCCTCGTTGCGGTGCGAGCGCACGGTCGCCGGGGCGACCCGGGCGACCGAGCCCGCGCCGACGCGGCGAATCTCGCTGTCGAAGCGCATGGTCAGCGTCCCCCGGGACACGAGGTAGAGCTCCTCGGTGGTGTCGTGGCGATGGCCCGTGCCCTGCTCGAAGTCGCTGTGCGGCGGGACGCGGATCAGGGTGATCGCGAGCTGCTCGGCGCCGAGCGCCTCGGTGAGGCTGCGGAACTCGCCGGGTACGTCGCTGCCCTCATACGGGTTCGAGATCTGGTCGGCGGCGACGACGGAGAAGGAGTCGGGGCTGACTTCGGCCACGGCGCTCCTGCTACCCGGGTCCGGCTTCGCTGGAACCCGCGTCACAATCGGTAGGTGTCCTCCGATTCCGCCACCGGGCTACCGAGCGAGTTCCAGACCCGGTCGCTTCGCCGCCGGGGCCTGCAGGCGATCGCAGCGCTCGGCGTCTTCGTGGCCATCATCCTGCTCACGCCCGGCCTCGGCGAGGCGCGCGACGCGCTCGCCGACGCCGACCCCGCGTGGCTCGCCCTGGGGGTGGTGTTCGAGGGGCTTTCGTGCGCGTCGTACGTCGTCATGTTCGGCCCGGTCTTCTGCGCCGGCCTGAGCTGGCAGCGGAGCTGGCAGATCGGCGGGTCCGAGCTGGCTATGGGCTCGATCGTGCCGGCCAGCGGCGCAGCCGGGCTCGCGCTGGGAGCCTGGATCCTTCATCGGGGCGGCATGGACGGCGAGCGGATCGCCAGGCGCTCCGTCGCCTTCTTCCTCATCAAGAGCGGGGTGAACTTCGTCGCGGTGGCGGTGATCGGGGCGGTGATGGCCCTCGGCCTCGCCGGCCCGTCGCTATCGCTGTGGCTGACGGCGTTTCCCGCGGCGCTGGCGGCGCTCTCCCTTGCGCTGGTCGCCGCGCTCCCGCGCCTCGGGCCGGGCGAGCCGCCCGCCCCGGACGCCTCGCGGGCGCGGCGCTGGCTCAGCGCGACGCGCCGCGCCATGATCGACGGCACGCGTGAGGCTTTCGGGATCCTGCGGTCCGGAAATCTGCGCGTGATCCTCGGCGCCGTCGGCTACTGGGCGTTCGACAACGCGGTGCTCTGGGCGACCCTGCACGCGGTCGGCCTCAGCCCCCCGCTGACCGTCGTGCTCATGGGCTATCTGATCGGCCAGCTCGGCGGCCTGCTGCCGCTCCCCGGCGGGATCGGGGGGATCGACGGGGGTCTGATCGGAACCCTGATCGTCTACGGCGTCCCGGCCGCGGGAACGGCCGCGGCGGTCCTCGCCTACCGCTTGATCCTGTTCTGGCTGCCGCTGATCGCCGGCGGACAGGCCTTCCTGTCGCTCCGGCGCCACATGCCGGGCGGCGGCGAGCTGTCCTCGTGCGCCCCCGCGTTCGCCGCGCAATCGAGGTGATGCGGACAGGATGACCACGCCCGCCGCCGGCCGAGCGTCACGTTGCCCGTCCAGGAGGCGGTTAACGTGACACTCGGCGTTGAGAGGGGCGCGCCGGCCTAGTTGCTCGGGTCGTAGTCGTAGCGGTCGAGCAGGGCGCGGATCTCGTGGGCCATCGGCGGGTCGCGGAAGGCGTTGTAGGAGGAGAGGAACGTCCCGGGCCCGCGCGGGCGCGGGTGTACGCACTCGGGGAAGAGCGCCGGGTAGGACATCCGGAAGCCGTAACGGAGCTGCGCCGAGGCACGCCGCCGGATCAGCTGACGCCGGCGGGAGGTGTTGAAGTCCTTGATGAAGCGGCAGCCGCCGCTCGCCTTGTCGTCCGGGTCGTTGTTGAGGTGGTAGAGGACGGGGGCCCGCGCCGAGATCCGCTGCACGGCGGGCAGGTTGAGATGGAAGCCGTCGTCCTGCACGCTCAGGAAGTCGGCGTTCACCGGGAACGCCCGCTCGCGCGCGAGGCCGAAGACGTTGCCGCCGATCCACTGTCCGCGGGTGTGGGCCCACGCGATCGCGGCCTTGACCATCTTCGGGTGCCGGCGGGCGGCGCTCGAGAGGAAGTCGAAGAACCAGCCCTCGTTGCCGAGCTTCGCGCTCAGCCGGCGCATCGTCGTCGTCACCGCCTTGGGAGTCCGGTACTGAGCGGCGTTGAGGACCACGTCGAACTGGACGTTGGGGCTGCTGCGCCGGACAATGGCCCGAATCTGGCGCCAGGCGCGGACCTCGCCGTGCGTCGGGTACTGGTCGCGCGCGTAGCGCAAGAGCCCGGTGACCCAGGTCGGGTGCAGCGACGCGAGCGAGCGCCCAATGCGGTTCGAGGTGCTGTTGCGCACCACGTGCAGGCGCGTGTGGTAGACGCGGGACGAGACCACCCGGGAGAGCGCCGCCGGAAAGCCGGGCGGCCCGGGCGGAATCGCCGCGGCCGGGCGGTCGACGGCCGGAGCGGAGGCCGACGCCGACGCGACCCCCGCAGCAAGCGCGGCGACGCAGGCGACACCGATCAATCCCCGCGCGAACACAGTGGGCTTCATATACCAGGCCCGGCAGCGCGTCCTGCGCTCCGACGCGCGGCGCAGCCCCGATCGCTCAGCGCAGCTCGTTCTCGCGCGCAGGGAGCCGGGCGGACCGCGGCGCCTCGGGGACGGGCTTGGCGGCCGCACCGCGGCCGTGCGCGCGGCTGCCCCACTTCGGGGCGACCGGATCGAGGTCGGCGAGCATCGCCTTCCAGGTCGCCGCGTCGAGCACGCCCGTCGGGGCGAGCCCGACCTGACCCTGAAGCTCGCGGACCCCGCGCGAGGTGAGGATCCCGTAGTTGCCGGTGATGTCGGCGTGGAAAAAGCCGCCCGCGGCGAGGTGCTCCTGCGCCCAGACGACGAGGTCGCCCTGGGCGCCCTTCTCGAGCTTCGGGTAGCTCGAGGGCGGCTGGTAGCCCCGGGCGCGCCCGATGTGCCGCTTGGTGGCGGAGCGGAAGCCGCGCTTGGAGGCGTGCTGCCAGGACCACCAGGAGGTGCCGGCGAAGCCGTCGGCCTTCGCGATCTGGCGGAAGCGGCGGACCTCGCGCCCGCGCGGGTTGTCATACAGCTGGCCGATCGGGCTGATCGGCCGGCCGTAGACGCGGTTATAGGTGTAGGTGGTCGTCATCGCCTCGTCGACGCTGTCGCCGATCGCCTTCCAGTAGACCTGAGGCAGGTTGAACTCCGCCCCGCCCGGCCCCAGGAAGACCGAGTACGGGTATGCCGGGTGGTAGTGCACGTACGGGAAGCCGGCGAGCCCGACGCGGGAAATCGTCGCCAACGGCCGCGCGCAGGCGGTTGACGTACGTGCGGGCCTGCGAGTAGCGGCCCTCGTACTCCGACTCGGCGTCGATCACCAGGCAGTCCGCCCCGTCGGCCGCGGCCGCCGCGCCCACCTTCGCCTCGCCGACCGGGTCGGAGCCGTACACGTACTGCCAGGCGCAGACGCTGCAGGCCGCCCCGCTTCAGCGCCGCCACGAGCCCCGGAGTGAACTGGCTCCAGTTGTCGTCGCCGTCGCCTGACTTGATGAAGACCGTGTCGATCCCCCGCGAGCGGGCGCGGGAAGCGATCCGGGCCGGATCACCCCCCTGGGCCTTCGAGACGTACCAGATCCACATCCCGTCGCCGCGAAAGGCGGACCCGTCCGCGATCGTCGGCGCGGTCGGGGGCTGCTGTCGGCGGGCGGCGTCCGCGGTCGCGGGTGCGACCGCCAGGGCGCAGGCGAGGACGGCGAGCGCCGCAATCGGCCGGCGCCGCGCCGCGGGTCTGTTGTGTCCACGCAGCTTCATCGGGGCCACCCTTCGGTGTCCTATTGCCTAAACAGCCCCGGGGGCCGATCGATGCGCTCGCCAGAGCTCCGCCCGGATCGCCCAGCGCTCGTGGTCGCGCCAGCGCCCGCCGACCTTGAGGTAGCGCTCCGAATAGCCCTCGCACACGAACCCGAGCGCGCGCACGAGCGCCTTTGAGGGCGCGTTCTGAGGCTGGATGTTGGCCTCGACACGGTGCAGGCGCAGGCGCCCGAACGCCTCGCCCAGCACGAGGCCGACCCCAGCGCGCATGTAGCCGCGCCCGGCGTAGCCCTCCACCGCGCCGAAGCCGATGTAGGCGCCGCGCAGCGGATCGCCGAGGATCTGGCTGAGGTTGCTCATCCCGACGAGCTCGTCGTCGGACCGGCGCAGGATCAGAAAGCCCTCGAACTCGTCCGTCGCCTGGCGCGCGAGCCACCGGTCAAAGCCGGCGTCGGTGACGGGCGGGTACACCCACGGCCGGTGCAGATCGCGACTGCGCCGCATCGCCCCCAGCACCTGCGCCCGCCGGTCCTCCGTCGGCGGCACCAGGTGGAGCTCGGATCTCCGGGATCGCGACTCGCGCATCGCGACCTATCATGCAGCGTCCATGGTGCGGGGCGGGCTGGTTTTGCCGTCTGAGCGCAGGGGTAGACAGGAAGGGCGTTCCGGGCTCATGCGGTCACCTACATTCATGCCTCCAGCCCTCGTCTTCGGGGCCGATGTCACCGGCCTTGCCGTCGTGCGCGCGCTCGGCCGCAACGGCATTCCCGTCTATGGCGTTGGTGACCGCGATCAGCTGGTTGGGCGCTCGCGCTGGCACATGCGCGCCCCCGGGGGGGCGATCGAGGAGACGTCCGACGGCGAGCGGGTCGCCGCGTACCTGCGCGGGCTGCCGTTCGAGCGCACGGTCCTCTTCCCGTGCTCGGACGAGTGGGCGAGCGCGCTCGCCTCGCTGCCGCCCGAGACGACCGCGAACCACAGCGCTCCGGTCGCCCCGGCGCGGGTCCTGCGGGCGCTCGTCGACAAGGCCCGGTTCGCCGCCGCGGCGGGCGAGTTCGAGGTGCCCACCCCGCGCACCGTGCGCGCGTCATGCCCCAGCGACCTCGAGGCGCTTGAGGAGGCCGATCTCAGCGCGCTCTTCTTCAAGCCCACCAACTCGCAGCTCTTCTCCCGGCGCTTTGGCGTCAAGGCGATGCGGGCGCGCGGGCGTGCTGAAGCGATCGAGCTCCTCGCCCGCGTCGACGATGCCGGGCTCGAGGTCCTGCTCCAGGAATACATCCCGGGGCCGCCGACCGACCACATCTTCCTCGACGGCTACGTCGACCGCGGCGGGGTGATGCGTGCGTGCCTCGCGCGCCGCCGGCTGCGGATGTACCCGCCGGAGTTCGGCAACAGCACGATGTCGGTGACGATGCCGCTCGACCAGGCCGGCCCTGCTGTCGAGAGCCTCGGGCGCCTGCTCACGGGCATCGGCTACAACGGCCTCTTCGACGCCGAGTTCAAGTACGACCACCGCGACGGGCAGTTCAAGGTGCTCGAGGTCAACGCGCGGCCCTGGTGGCAGCTCGAGATCGCGGCCGCCTCCGGCCTCGACCTCTGCTTGATGGCCTACCGCGACGCGCTCGGGCTGCCGTTCGCCGACGGCGGCGACTACCACGTCGGGCGCACGTGGGTCCACCCGGTGCCGGACCTGCGCGCCTGGTGGGCGGGGCGCCGCGCGGGCCGTGTCGCCGGCAGCATCCCGCCCCGCGCCTTCTTCGGCGCCGCCAACGCGGTCTTCAGCTTCGACGACCCGAAGCCGCTCGCCGACGAGCTCGGCCGGCGCGCGCGCAACGGCCTCACCGCATCGGTGGACCGCCTGCGCGCACGGCTCCGCCCCGAGCCGCTGCCGCCCTTGGCGCGTCCCGAGCCCGCGGTCCCGAGCGTTCCGACGACCCCGGCGCGGACAGGGCGCTTCCGGATCCCGAGCCCGTCCCGAACCGCCTCCTCGGCCGGCTGACCGGCTCCCGCCGCGTACGCGCTCACTTCAGCGCCCTTCCCGTCTCCGGGTCGAAGAAGTAGAGGCGCGCGGTGTCGACGGTGATCCCGGCCCGCGCTCCTGGCTCGACGTGCGATCCCCGGTCGAGGCGGGCGGTCAGCGCCTCCCGGGCGAGCGCCGGCGTGTCGACCTCGGCGCCGAGCTCCTCGCCGACGATCCCGGGGGTCGCCGTGGTCCCCACGGTGCGGAAGTAGACGAACAGCTCCGAGCCGAGCGACTCGGCCCGGGTCACATGGACCTCGATCGCGTCGTCGGCCTCTGGGCCGGTCGCGGCCAGGAAGTCCTCCGGACGAATGCCGACGCAGATGTCGCGACCGACGAAGTCGCGGAGCTCCGCGCGTTGTGAGGCGACCGCATCGGGGACTGCCAGACGGGAGTCGCCGAAGCGGATCACCGGGGCGCCGGCGTCGACCTCACAAGTCCCCTCGATCAGGTTCATCGCCGGCGAGCCGATGAACGATGCGACGAACATGTTCACCGGCCGCTCGTAGAGCTCCGCCGGGGTGCCGAGCTGCTCGAGCACCCCGTCGCGCAGGATCGCGACCCGGTCGCCCATCGTCATCGCCTCGGTCTGGTCGTGGGTGACGTAGAGGGTCGGGGTGCCGATTCGCCGCTGGAGGCTCGTGATCTCCCCCCGCATCTCGACCCGGAGCTTGGCGTCGAGGTTCGAGAGCGGCTCGTCCATCAGGAAGGCCGTCGGCTCACGGACGATCGCCCGACCCATCGCCACCCGCTGGCGCTGGCCGCCGGAGAGCTGGCGCGGCTTGCGATCGAGCAGGTCGCTCATCCCAAGCACCTCAGCCGCCTCGGCGACCTTGACCTTGATCTCCGGCTTCGGGACTCCAGACATCTTCAGGCCGAAGCCGATGTTGTCGCGCACCGACATGTGCGCGTAGAGCGCGTAGCTCTGAAAGACCATCGCGATGTCGCGCTTGCGCGGCGGCAGTTCGGTGACGTCGACGCCCCCGATCCGGATCGACCCCGAGGTCACCTCCTCGAGCCCGGCGACCATCCGCAGGGTGGTGCTCTTGCCGCACCCCGAAGGGCCGACGAGGACCATGAACTCGCCCTCGGCGATCTCGAGCGAGAGGTCGTCGACCGCGACCACGCCGCCTGCGAACTCCTTGCGGATCCGCTCGAGTTGGATGCCCTCAGCCACCCGCGCTCAGCATTCCCCGGATGTGCCGGTTGAGGATCAGGGCGACGATCGCCGGCGGCAACATGGCCAGCACCCCGGCCGCGGTCAGCAGCGGGTAGTTCGTCGTGTACTTACCGATGAACTCCGTGATCACCACAGTCACCGGCTTCGTCTCCTGCGTGGAGGTGAGCAGGAGCGGGATTAGGAACTGGCCCCAGACCGCGAGCATCACGATCGCCGTGAGCGCGGCGATCCCCGAAGTCATCTGCGGCAGGACGACGCGGCGGAAGGCCCCAAAGCGGGTGCAGCCATCGATCAGCGCGGCCTCCTCGGGCTCCTGCGGAAGCTCACGGGTGTAGTTGTAGAAGAGCCAGATCGCCAGTGGCGCGGTGGTGCTGACGAAGACCAGGATCATCCCGAGGAAAGTGTTGATCAGGTCGAACTCGGCGAGCAGCCGGTAGAGCGCGACGACGAGGGTGAAGACCGGGATGACCATCGTCGCGAGTACGACCCAGAGCAGCTGCCTGCCCCCCTTGAACTCCAGGCGGGCGAAACCGTAGCCGGCGAGCACCGCGATCAGCAGCACGATGACGGTCGAGGCCACGGTCAGCAGGGTCGTGTTGAGAAGCGCGCGCGGGAACGCGGTTGCGTCGGACGCGGCGTCGCTGGTGGTCGTCCGCCCGCCGTTCGTCTGATCGCCGCCCAACAGGGCCGTGTAGTACTCGGTGTTCGGGTCCGAGGGGACCCAGCGCGCGGGGACCTGCTGGGCCTCCTTCTGGGTCTCGAGGCTGGTCATCACACCGACCAGGATCGGCCCCAGCGACCAGGCGATCAGCAGCGCGATCCCGAGCGCACGCACCGTGAGCGCAGCTCGCGACGGCCTCACACCGTCCTCCGGCGCAGGACCAGCGAGTAGAAGGCGGCCAGGATCGCGGTCGCCGCGGCCACCATGAAGGCGAGCGCGATCCCCTGCGCGAACTCGCCGTTAGAGAACGTAGTCGTATAGACCTCCATCAGGATCGAGCGGGTGTTCAGCGCGGTGCCGTTGAGGACGTAGATCTCGTCGAAGATGTTGATTGCGTTGACCGTGCCCACCACGAGCGCGACCACCAGCGACGGCCTCAGCAGGGGCAGGGTGATGTGGCGGAACTGCCGCCACGGGGAGGCTCCGTCGACCGCCGAGGCGCTGTAGACCTCGTCCGGGATCGCCTGCAGCCCGGCGATGAAGACGAGGGTGACCAACGGCAACACGCCCCAGACGTGGACGAGGGTGATGAAGAGCGTCGCCCAGCCCTGGTCGGCGAGCCAGACGTGGGGTTGGTCGATGATGCCGGTCTGGACCAGGAAACTGTTGAGCAGGCCGGTGTCCGGGTCGAAGATCCGCCGCCAGAGCACGCCGCTCACGACCGACGGGAGCGCCCACGGGAGGATCAGGATCGCGAGCACGAGACCGCGCCCGCGGAAGGTCCGGTGGAGCAGCACCGCGATCGCCAGGCCGAGCCCGATCTCCAGCACCAGGGCCGTGAGGACGTACCAGATGGTCTGCACGGTGGAGTCGCCGACCGAGGGCTGCTCGAGGACGTCGCGGTAGTTCTCGAGCCCGACGAACGGGCTCGGCGTGCCGAGCGTGGCGGTCGCCCCGTGCACGCTGGTGCTCAGGCCGACGAGGATCGGATAGACGACCAGAACCGCCGTGAACGCGAGGGCCGGGAGCACCAGCCAGCGGCCGAGCCAGGCGTTTTCCCGGGCCGCGCCCGTGAGGCCGAAGCCGAACGCGCGACGAACGCGACCCCAGGTGCCGGGTTTGTGCTCCTCCGTCACCCGGGGCCGGCCGCCTGTTCGGCTAGCCCTCCGACTGGGCCAGCTCCGTCGCCTTCGCGGCGAGCTGATCGAGCGCGTCCTGAACGGAGAGGTCGCCCTTCCACGCTGAGTTCAGCACCCCCTGAGCCTCGGTGCTGAACTGCGAGTACCACGCGGGCGCCCCGCCCGGGAACAGAGGCTGGAGGTGATCGAACTCCTCGGTGATGACGTCGCCGCCCGCGAGGTCGCCGCTCTGCGCGAGGTCGTCCAGGGCGGTCTTCCCGCAGGGCAAGAACCCCGCACCCTTGTAGAGCGCGACCTGATTCTCGGGCTTCAGCATCCAGTCGATGAACACCTTCGCGGCGTCCTTGTTCTCAGCGGTCGTCGGGATCCCGAATCCCTCCTGCAGGCCGAACGACCCGCCGGGCCCCGTCTCACCGGGGACCAGCGCCGCCGTCGCGTCGCCCGCGATGCTCGATGCCTTCGGGTCGTTGGCCTCCGGCAGGTTGCCGGGCGCCGCCGAGATCGCGACCGCCGCCGCGCCGCCGGTGAACCGCTCCAGCGCGGGCCCATCGTCGAGCGTCACCGAGCCGGGTGAGACCCAGCCGTTCTTGAGCGCGTCGACCTGCCACTGCAGGGCCTTGACGCCGGCCGATCCCGGTGCATTGAAGACCGGCTGGTTGTTCTCGTCGAAGAGCTGGCCGCCCATCGCCAGGGTCAGGAGGTACCACGGGGTGACACTGCCCTCGGTCGCCGCCATCGGCATCGTCATCGGCGAGTCCGCGACGCCCTTCGCCTTCAGGGTGTCGAGCGCCTGGTCGAGGTCGTCGAACGTCTTCGGGAAGCCGTCAAGCCCTGCCTGCTTGAACATCGCCGAGTTGTACATCGAGAGCTTGAAGTCGTTGCTGTAGCAGGCGGCGTAGAGGTTCCCGCCGCTGGTGAACGAGGCCTTCGTGTTCCCGAGGTCGTCGAGCACCTTTGGGTCGAGGGCGTCCTGGAGCGGCTCGTACCAGCCGTTGCCGCCGAACTGGCCGGTGAACGACCAATCGAACTCGGTCACGTCGGCGATGTAGGTGCCGGCCTGGTGCGCGACGACCAGCTTCGACGCGATCCCATCCCAGGCGCCAGTGCTGTACTGGACGTCGATTCCGGTCTCGTTCGTGAACTGGTCGAGCAACTCCTGCGGAACCTTGTAGGGCATCAGGACCTTGATCTCCTGGCCCTGGAGGTCGGCGGCGCCGGCGTCGGTGAAACCGCTCGAGGACGAGTCACCGCCCCCACAGGCCGATAGCGCGAGCGCGGCGGCGCCCATGAGGACGGCGAGTGCCATCCGTAGCTTGCTCGTTCTCATTCGCTTGCCTCCTTGCCCCGGTTAGGACCGTTCGTCGATCACCCGGTCCCCGATGGGGGCATCGTATATCCGACGTTGGCGGCTGCAGCCTGAAACGATCCGCCGGATGTCCGCCGTTCACCCCCTCGATCCGCTCACCCCTGAGGAGATCGCGTTCGTTCGCGAGTCGATCCTCGCCGCCCCCGAGCACGCGGCGATGTCCCGCGGAGCCAGGTTCATCACGGTCGAGACCCGACTCCCGGAGAAGGCGGCGCTCGAGGCCCGCGCACAGGCCGTCGACCGTGGCGACCCGATGCCCGAGATCGCGCGCCAGGCCGACGTCGTCCTGCTCGACCGCGGTGACGGGTCGACCCACGAGGTGATCGTCGACCTCGTCGACGGAGCGATCGCCGGCTGGCACCACCTCGAGGGCGTGCAGCCGCTGGCCGTGGTCGAGGAGCTCGCCGAGGCGGAGGAGCTCGTCAAGCGCGACCCGAGCTTTCAGCGGGCGCTCGCAAAGCGCGGCGTGACCGACTTCGAGGCGGTGCAGGTCGACGCCTGGCCCGCCGGGAACTTCGGCGCCCCCGAAGAGCAGGACCGACGGCTTGCCCGCTGCCTCGCCTTCATCCGCCCGCGCCCCGGTGACAGCGAATGGGCGCACCCCGTGGACGGGCTGATCGTGCTCGTCGACCTGACGGCGCTCGAGGTGCTGCGGATCGACGACCACGGTGCGGTCCCGATCCCGGAGGAGTCAGGCAACTTCGACGTCGAGGCGGCTACGGCGGGCGGCCGCGAGCTGCGCCGCGACATCCGCCCGCTCGAGATCACCCAGCCGGAGGGACCGAGCTTCGAGCTCGACGGGCGCGTGCTGCGCTGGCAGAACTGGGAGCTCCACGTCGGCTTCACCCCGCGCGAAGGGCTGGTTCTGAACCAGGTCGCCTACCACGACCAGGGACGGAGGCGGCCGATCCTCTTCAGTGCCTCGCTCTCGGAGATGGTCGTCCCCTACGGCGACCCCAGCCCGACGCATTTCTTCAAGAACGCCTTCGACGCGGGCGAGAACGGGGTCGGGATCGCGGCCTCGCCGCTCACCTTCGGGTGCGACTGCCTGGGCGAGATCCGCTACCTGGACGCAGCGGTCGCCAACGGCGACGGCGAGCCGGTCGAGATCCCGAACGCGATCTGCATCCACGAGGAGGACACGGGGGTGCTCTGGCGCCACATCGAATGGCGAAGCGGCGAGGGGGAAGTGCGCCGCGGCCGCCGGCTCGTCGTCTCATCGTTCTCGGCGATCGGCAACTACGACTACGGCTTCTTCTGGTACCTGCATCAGGACGGCTCGATCCACTACGAGGTGAAGCTCACCGGGGTGCTCTCGACCGGCGCGGTCGCGCCCGGCGAGCGGCCCCGCCACGGCGTCCTGGTGGCGCCCGGTTTGAACGCGATGGTCCACCAGCACTACTTCAACCTGCGGCTCGACCTGGATGTCGACGGCCGCGACAACTCGGTCGTCGAGGTTTCGACCGAGTCGACGCCCCCGGGGCCGGCCAACCCCCACGGCAACGCGTTCGAGGTGCGGCGCGAACCACTGCGGACGGAGGTCGAGGCTCGACGCCGCGTCGATCCGGCGTCGGCACGCTGGTGGGAGATCGTCAACCCGAATCGCCGCCACCGGCTGGGTGCCCCCGTCGGCTACCGGCTGATACCGGGCGAGAACGCGCGCCCGTTCGCCGACCTCGAGGCCGCGGTGATGAAGCGGGCCGGCTTCATCGGCGAGCATCTCTGGGTGACTCCCTACGAACCGGACGAGCGCTATGCCGCCGGCGAGTATCCGAACCAGCACCCCGGCGGCGCCGGGCTGCCGGAGTGGACGGCGGCCGACCGGCCGATCGTCGATCGGGACCTGGTCGTCTGGTACACGTTCGGACATCACCACGTTCCCCGGGCCGAGGACTGGCCCGTGATGCCGGTGGCGACGATCGGCTTCGCACTGAAGCCGGTCAACTTCTTCGACCGCAACCCGGCGCTCGACGTGCCGCCACCGGTTCCCCGTCATCAACCTGAACCCGCCGGAGGAGGCGACTGAGCGCATGAGCGATATCGACGGCCGCGTTGCATTGATCACCGGAGCGAGCCGCGGGCTCGGCGCCGCAATCGCGAGGGCTTTGGACGGCCGCGGCGCCAAGCTCGCGCTCGCCTCGCGCAGCGGCGACGACCTCGGGATCGGCGGCGCCGTCGCTGCGCCGTGCGACGTCCGCGACCCGGCCCAGGTCGAGTCGCTGGTGGCCGCGGCCGTCGAGCGTTTCGGCGGGCTCGACATCGTCGTCGCCAACGCGGGGGTCGGCGGTTACGGCGGGTTCCTCGACCTCGACACGGAGTTCGCGCAGGAGATCATCGACGTCAACGTGAACGGCCTCCTGAACACGGTCCGCGCGACCCTGCCGCTGCTCTTCGAGAGCGACGCCGCCGAGCTCGCGGTGGTCGCCTCGATCGCGGGCCAGCGAGCCCCCGAGGGGGAGGCGATCTACGCCATGGCCAAGCACGCACAGGTCGGCTTCATGCGGTCGCTCGACCATGAGCTGTGGAGCCGCGGCGTGCGCTGCACGACGATCTGCCCGGGCGGAATGGCCACCGACTTTGCGATGGGGCACGGCCGCACGCCGGACGATCCCGACCTGGCGAACTTCATGAGCGGCGAAGAGGTTGCCGAGACCGTCGCCTATGCGCTCGAGCGCCCGCGGACCCAGCGGATCCTGGAGATGAACGTGCTGCCGATGGCCGAGGACTCGATGGGCTGATGCCGGTCAAGGTCACAATGATCGGCGGAGGCGCGGCGAGCTTCGTGCCGCCGCTGCTGCGGAAGTTCATCCAGTCCGAGGAGCTCGGCGACTCACAGCTGACGCTCATGGACGTCGACGCCGGTCGCCTCGAGACGATGGTAAAGCTGGGCGAGAAGCTGATCGAGTCCGAGTCGAGCCCGCTGCGAGTGATTGGCTCGCTCGACCAGCGCGAGTCATTGCGCGACGCCGACTTCGTCATCGCCGCGATCTCGGTCGGTGGCATGGAAGCCTGGGCTGACGACATCGAGATCCCGGGCCGCTACGGGATCTTCATGAACGTCAGCGACTCGGTCGGCCCGGGCGGGATCTTCCGCACCCTGCGCAACGCTCCCGTGCTCGAGAGCGTCGCCCGCGACGTCGCCGAGGTGGCGCCCGGCGCGCGGATCTTCAACTACACGAACCCGGCGCCGGTCGAGGCGCTCGCGATGCTCACCGTTGCGGGCGCGCAGGTGACCTCACTCTGCTCCTGCACGCACCACCCGGCGAGCGTCGACTGGCTCGCCCGCCAGGCCGGCGTCGAGCCGGACCTGGTAGAGATGCCGCCGCTGGTCGCGGGGATCAATCACTGCGCCGGGGTCACCGAGCTACGCCTTCGCGACGGCCGCGACGGGCTCGACCTGGCACGCGAGCGCACGAGCGAGCCGATCGTGAAGTTCGCGCTCGAGACCTACGGCGTGCTCCCGTATTGCTGGCCGCACTGGACCGAGTTCTTCCCGCAGATGCAGCGCCTCGACGAGGACTACGAGGGCCGCGCCCAGGGGCTCGCCATGCGGTACGGGATCACCATGCACGACATGGACGAGCAGCGCGCCCGCTACGACGAGCTCGCCGAGCTGACCGGCGCCTGGACCGCCCCCGGCGCGAGCGCCATCCGCCTCGCCGACCTCCCGTTCGGCGACGAGGAGGAGGGCATCGAGGTGATCGCGATCATGGAGGCGATCGTGGCCAACCGCAGCGAGGTGCACGTGGTCAACGCCCGCAACGACGGCGCGATCTCGAACCTGCCCGACGACGCCGTGGTCGAGGTGCTGGCCGAGGTAAACGGCCACGGGGTGATGCCGCTGCGCGCGGGGGCGCTGCCCGAGGCGCTCGCAGCCCACCTGCGCCACTACGTCGCCGTGCAGAAGCAGATGGTCAAGGCCGCGCTGAGCGGCGAGCGGCGCGACCTCCTGCACGCGTTCCTGCTCGACCCGATGACCCAATCGAAGCTCGACCTCGACGAAACCGAGGCGATGCTCGACGAGATGCTCGCCGCCAACGCCGCCTACCTCCCCCGGTTCGAGCGGGCGGCCTGACGCCGCCCTGGAGCTGACGTGGCCCGCCACCCGGACGAGACCCGGAGGCGGCTGGCCCAGACGGCGAGTCGCCTGCGGTCGCTCGTCCACCCCGAGTCGATCGCTCCCGACTCGCTCACGGTCAGCGAGCGCGCCGGCCGCGAGGGCTGGGAGGCTGCGCTCCGGCTCACCTATCGCCCGGCCGAGCTCGGCGAGGAGTTCGGCCCCGAGTGGGCCACCTACTGGTTCCGGATCGAGGCGACGGCGCCGGAGACGTGGGGCGGCGCGCGGGTGGACCTGCTCTGGGACAGCGGCAGCGAGGCGACCCTGTGGCGCGACGGCGAGGTGCTCCAGGGCCTGTACTCGGGCTGGCGCGCGCTGCGTACGGTCGCACCGGTGCTCGAGCCGGCGACCGGCGGAGAGCCGGTCGAGCTCGCGGTCGAGATGGCGTGCAACAGCTGGGCGGGCGACGACCCGGATCCGGCGCCCGGGGTCGACCCTGGCCTGGCCTCGCGCTACCGGCTCGGGCGCAACTGGAGCGAGGGCGAGGCGCCGCCGCGTGCCCCCACAGGCTGGGCGCGCCTGGAGCGCTGCGTGCTCGCGCGCTTCGACCCCGACGCCTGGCGGCTGCTCTGGGACCTCGAGACCCTGCGGCGACTCGAGGCGGAGGGCGCGCGCGGCCTCGATCCGGACTGGGCGGGCACCCTGCTCGGCGAGCTCAATCGGTTCTGCAACTCTGGCAGGCGGCCGAGCGCGATACGTGGGGGCGGGCCGGGGCGATTCTCGCCGAGCTGCTTGCGCGTCCGGGCCCGCGTCCGCGCCACCGCGCGTTCGCGGTCGGTCATGCGCATGTCGACACGGCGTGGGTGTGGCCGCTCGCCGAGACCCGCCGCAAACTCGTCCGCACCGCCGCGAACCAGCTCGCGCTCATCGACCGCTATCCCGGCTATCGCTATGCCGCCTCCTCGGCGCAGCACTACGAATGGCTCGAGGAGGACGATCCGGAACTCTTCTCGCGGGTGGTCGCGGCCGTCGCGGCAGGGCGCTGGGAGGTCGTCGGCGGCTCATGGGTCGAGCCGGACTGCAACCTCCCCGACGGGGAATCGCTCATCCGCCAGCTGCTCGTGGGCCAGCGCTGGTTCGAGGAGCGCTTCGGCCGCCGCTGCACGATCTACTGGAGCCCGGACACCTTTGGGCACAACGGGCAGATGCCGCAGATCCTGCGCCAGTGTGGGATCGAGCGCTTCGTGACCCAGAAGCTCTCCTGGAACCAGTTCACCCGGCCGCCGCACGACAGCTTCCGCTGGCGCGGCATCGATGGCTCGGAGGTGGTCGCCCACCTGCCGCCGGTCGGCACCTACAACGCCGAGCTCGAGCCCGCCGAGCTGCGGCGCGCGGTGGCCACCTTTCGGGATCACGATCGCAGCGATGCGAGCCTGATCCTCTTCGGCCACGGCGACGGCGGTGGCGGGCCGACGCCGGAGATGCTCGAGTCGGCGGCCCGGGTCGCCGACCTTCGCGGCCTGCCGTTGGTTGAGGAGTCGACGAGCGAGCTCTTCTTCGATGCCGTCGCCGAGCGCGGCGACGAGCTGGCGACGATCAGCGGGCAGCTCTACTTCGAGTACCACCGCGGCACGTACACAAGCCAGTCGCAGACCAAGCTCGGCAACCGCGCCGGCGAGCGCGCGCTGCACGAGGCCGAGGCCGCCGCGGCGATCGCCTGGGCCCGCGGCCTCGCCGCGTACCCGGCCGCCGAGCTCGCGCAGCTGTGGCCCGTGCTGCTGCGCAACCAGTTCCACGACATCCTCCCGGGCACCTCGCTAGGCGAGGTGCACCAGACCGCTGAGGCCGAGCAGCGCTCGGTCCGTGAGGCCGCGACCGAGCTCCGCGACCGGGCGACCGTCGCGCTCGCGGCGGCCGACCCCGGGGACGGAGCGCCGCTCAACCTCGACGGGTTCGAGCGCCGCGACGTCCTCGAGGCGCCGTCGGGCGGGCTCGCGATCTACTCGTGTCCGCCGTTCGGCTTCGGCGCCGAGGGCGAGCCGGAGAGCCAGGTCCGGGTCGAGCGAGACGGGGATCATCTCCGGCTCGACAACGGCGTCCTGTCCGCTCTGCTGGACCGCGGCGGGCGCGCGCTGAGCCTGCGGCTTGCGGATGGGCGCGAGACGCTCTCCGGACCGGCGGATCTGGAGCTCTACGAGGACCGGCCGACGGCCTTCGACGCCTGGGAGCTCGAGCCGTATCACGAGGAGACGCGGGCCGAGTGCCCTCCGGCCGAGCGGGTCGAGGTGGTGGTCGAGGATCCGCTGCGCGTCGAGGTCGCGTTCGCGCGCCGGATCGGCACCGCGAGCACGCTGGAGCAGCGCGTCAGGCTCGACGCGGGTTCACGCCGGCTCGAGTTCCGCTGCCGCGTGGACTGGCGCGAGCGCCACCGCATCCTCAAGGCCTGCTTCCCGCTCCGGGTCCGTACCGCGTCGGCGACCTACGGTGCCCAGTTCGGCGTCCATGAGCTGAGCACGCATCGCAACACCGACGCGGACCTGGCCCACTTCGAGGTCCCGGCGCTCGGCTTCGCCGACCTCGGCGAGCATGGCTTCGGCGTCGCCGTGCTGTCGTCGACCAATCACGGCTTCAGCGCCACGGACGACGCCCTGCGGCTCAGCCTCCTGCGTTCGCCGACCGACCCCGATCCCGAGGCCGATCAGGGGGAGCACGAGCTGGCCTTCGCGCTGCTCCCGCATCGCGGCGACTGGCGCGACGCGGGCGTCGCCCGTGAGGCGACCGCGCTTGGGTCACTGCCCGCCTGGGTCGCCGGCGCGCGCCCGGGCGAGCCGTTCGCGCGCATCGATTCGCCGGACCTGACCCTCGACACAGTCAAGTGCGGCGAGGACGGCGAGGCGCTGGTGCTGCGCCTGCACGAATCGCACGGCGGCCGCGGGACGGCCCGCGTCCGCGTCGCCGCCGACGTTCAGCGTGCGACCCGCGCCACCGCGCTCGAGGACCGCGGCCCCGAGGTCGAATTCGGCCGCGACGGGATCGTGGTCGAATACCGGCCGTTCGAGATCATCACCCTGCGGATCGAGCTCGGGCGTCGATGATCGCGGCGTCCTGCCGCGTCATTGCCGACCTACGTGGCGAGGCGCTCGGGGAGGCCGAAGTTGCCGAACGCGGCCTGGAGCCTGCGCGCGTCGGTGGGCTGCTCGGGCATGCGCGCGATCGTCTCCGGTTCGGGATCGACCGGCTCGCGGGTGATGAAGGCGTCGACCTCGCTGATCTTGTTCCCGCGGAGGGTGAGCACGTTGAGCGCGAACGGCATGATACGCACCCTCGTCGTCGTCCCAGGAGTAGAAGGCGAGCGCCGGCTGGCCGTTGGCGCTCACCAGCAGCGGCTTCCAGCGCCAGGTCCCGGACATCGGCCAGCGGGCCAGGAAGATGGCGATCTCCTCGCGGCCGCCGAACCAGGTCTTCAGCGGCGGCATCGTGAAGGCGGCGTCCTCGGTGAGCATCTCGACCACGGCCTCGACGTCGCCCCGCTCCCAGGCCTCGACGTAGGAGTCGACCAGCTCGCGCAGCCCGTCGTCGCCGAGCGCGCGCAGCGTCTGCTGCTGGCTCTGCTCCGGCAGCCGGTCGTCGACCGTCTTGCGGGCGCGCTGCAGGGCGCTGTTGACCGAGGCCGTCGTGGTCTCCAGGATGTCCGCCGCCTCCTTGGCGGAGAATCCGAGCACCTCGCGCAGGATCAGCACGGCTCGCTGGTTGGCCGGCAGGAGCTGCAGCGCGGCGATGAACGCGAGCTCGATCGCCTCACGCTGCTCGTAGCGAGCCTCGGGGCCGGCCAGCCCGTCCTCGATCTCCAGGCGCTCGTCGGCCAGCGGCTCGATCCACACCGACTCGACCACGGGCTCGCCGGGGCCGCCGTGGGGGTCCGCGGCGGGGCCGTAGTCGACCGGCAGCACGCGCTTGGGGCGCCGCTGGATCGAGTCGAGGCAGGTGTTGGTGGCGATCCGGTAGAGCCACGAGCGCAGCGAGCTGCGCCCCTCGAAGCGCGCCATCCCCTTCCAGGCGCGCAGCAGCGCCTCCTGGAGGGCGTCCTCGGCGTCGTGGACCGAGCCGAGCATCCGGTAGCAGTGCGCCTGGAGCTCGCCGCGCCGCGGCTCGACCAGCCGCTGGTAGGCGCCCTCGTCGCCGCCGCGGGCGGCCGCGAGCAGGGCGCGCTCTTCGACTTCCGGAATCACGCTCATCGGCACTCACAGTAAAGACCGGCGCGCCGGCGCGGATTCATCGCGCCCGACCGATGAGTTCGGACGCCTGTCCCAGTCTTACCCACAGCATGCGAATGCCCCCGCGATCGAAGCCAGTCGTCCATCTGGAGCTCCACACGGGCGACCTGCCCGCCGCGCAGCAGTTCTACGAGGGCCTCTGCGACTGGCGGGCGCAGCGCGTCAGGGCCGGCGCCGCCTCCTACCTGGCCCTGCAGATGGGAAACGGCTTCGGCGGCGGAATCGTCGAGTGCGCGACCGGCCGCCCCCTCTGGCTGCCCTACGTAGAGGTTTCCGAGATCGACGAAACGACGGAGCGGGCTCGTAACCTGGGGGCCTCGGTGTTGCTCGAGCCCCGCGAGGGGCCGGCGGGATGGCGGAGCGTCGTGGCGGCGCCGGCCGGCGGCGAGATCGCCTTCTGGCAGCCCAAGCCGGGTCGCTGACGCGGCGGCCGCACGAGCGTCACAGAAGGGCGATGAGTTTCGTCCAACTGAGTTGGTCTTATGGATCGACAGGCAAGCGAAGACGAGGACGAGGAGCGACGATGACCGAGAACGAGAAGCAAGCCGAACGCAAGCGCTGGATCGCCCTCTACGTGCTCTGCGCGGGCATGCTGATGATCGTCCTCGACGTCACCGTCGTCAACGTCGCGCTGCCGTCGATCCAGGACGATCTCGGCTTCTCGCAGTCGAGCCTCGCCTGGGTCGTCAACGGCTACCTGATCACCTTCGGCGGCCTGCTGCTGCTCGCCGGGCGGTTCGGCGACCTCATCGGCCGTAAGAACGTGTTCATGGCCGGGTTGGCGCTGTTCACGATCGCCTCGGTCGCCTGCGGTGCGGCCCAGACCCAGGGGATGCTCGTCGGCGGCCGGTTCGTGCAGGGGATCGGCGGCGCGATGACCTCGGCGGTGATCCTCGGGATGATCGTGACGATGTTCCCCCAGCCGCGCGAGCAGGCGAAGGCGATCGGCGTCTACGCCTTCGTCGCCTCGGCCGGTGGCACGATCGGGTTGCTCGCCGGCGGCGTCCTCACCCAGGCGATCAGCTGGCACTGGATCTTCTTCATCAACGTCCCGATCGCGATCGCGACCGCGTTCCTCGCCACGAGGCTGATCGAGCGCGACCAGGGCATCGGCCTCGACAAGGGCGCCGACACTCCCGGCGCGCTGCTGATCACCACCTCGCTGATGCTCGGCGTGTACACGATCGTCAAGCCCGCGGCGGATCAGGGCTGGACCGATCCGCAGACGCTCGGTCTCGGAGCCGTCTCCCTGGCGCTGCTGGTGGGCTTCATCGTGCGCGAGGCGAAGGCCGCGAACCCGATCATGCCGCTGCGGATCTTCCGCTCGCGCAACGTCTCCGGCGCCAACGTGGTCCAGGCGCTGCTCGTCGCCGGGATGTTCGGGACCTTCTTCCTCGGCTCGCTGTACATGCAGGAGGTGCTCGGCTACGACCCGCTCGAGATCGGGCTCGCGTTCCTGCCCGCGACGCTGATCATGGCGACGCTCTCGGTGCGCTACGCCGAGCCGCTGATCATGCGCTTCGGTGCCCGCCGCTCGCTGATCTCCGGCATGGTGCTGGTCGCGGCCTCGCTGGCGCTGTTCGCGCAGGCCGGGGTCGGCGGCAGCTACGTGTCGGACGTGCTGCCGGTGATGATCCTGCTCGGCTTCGGGATCGGGGTCTGCTTCCCCGCGCTGATGTCGCTGGCGATGTCGGGCGCGACCGGGGCCGACGCCGGACTCGCCTCCGGGCTGGTCAACACCTCGGCTCAGATCGGCGGGGCGATCGGCCTCGCGGTGCTCGCGACCCTCTCGACAACGCGGACCGAGAATCTGCTCGCCGACGGCCAGGCGCAGGCGGCCGCGCAGACCGGCGGCTATCACCTCGCCTTCTGGATCGGCGCGGCGCTGGTCGTCGCCGCCATCGCCGTCGCGGCGACGGTGCTGCAGCCCGAGCGGGAAGCCAAGGCCGAAATGTCGGAGGCCGATCCTGAGTCCGGGCACGAGGCCGAGCACGACTCCGCCCGCGGCGAGCCGGTCTACGACGCCGCCTAGTCACTGAGCTATTAAGCGAAGGCGATCAGCAGCGCGGTCGCGATCCCGAGCGCGGCGCCGAAGCCGGCGAGCAGCAGATCGAAGCTCGCATGCGAGAGCCGGTTCGCGCCGCGCTCGAGGTCCGCGGCGAGATAGCGCTCGCGCGCGGCCCCGTAGACGATCAGCGTGATCCCGTAGACCGCAAACGCCACCCCGACGAGCACGAACGGCCACTGGGTCTCCGAGTGCTGGAGCTCCGGGACCACGCGGCCGATGCCGATTCCCACCGCCAGGGCGGTGAGCCCGGTGCGCCACCAGGCGAGCTGGGTGCGCTCGAGCGCCAGCCAGGTGCGGCGCGACGCGTCCTTGGTCTCGTGGTCTTCGCCGGCGGGCATGTCCACTTACATGAGGATCGCAGGGCGAGCCCTGACCAGGCATGATCCCGCCGCGATGACCGATCTCGTCACCGGCTTCCCCGGGTTTATCGGCAGGCGCCTGATCGCAGCCCTGCTCGACGCGGACGACGGGGCTCGCGTCGTCGCGCTGGTCGAGCCGCGGATGCTCGCGACGGCGCAGACGGTCGCCGAGTCGCTCGACGCCGACCGCATCGAGCTGCTCGCCGGTGACATCACCGATCGCCGGCTCGGGCTCGAGCCCGACGACTACGAGCGCCTCCGGGCGGAGGTACGCCGCGTCTTCCACCTCGCCGCGATCTACGACCTGGCCGTTCCGCTCGAGCTCGCCCAACGGGTGAACGTCGACGGCACGGGCAACGTGCTGGACCTCTGCCGCGCCGCCGAGCGCCTCGAGCGCCTCGCCTACGTCAGCACGGCCTACGTCGCCGGCCTGCGGACCGGGATCGTCTACGAGCACGAGCTGGTCATGGGGCAGGCGTTCAAGAACCACTACGAGTCGACGAAGTTCCAGGCCGAGGTCTGGGTTCGCGACCTGCTCGACGAGGTCCCCACCACGATCCTGCGGCCCGCGATCGTTGTGGGCGACTCGCGCACCGGCGAGACCGAGAAGTTCGACGGCCCGTACTACATCCTGCGCGCGCTCTCCCGCGCCCAGCGCATGGGCAGGCCGATGCCCCAGTTCGGCCGCTCCGAGGCGGCCTTCAACGTCGTCCCCGTCGACTACGTGGTCGCCGCGATGACGGCTGCCGCCGACGACCCGGCGACGCTCGGCCAGACCCTGCACCTCGTCGACCCCGACCCGCTGACCGCCCACGAACTGGTCGACCTGCTCTCGCGCGCCTACGCGGGCCGGGCCCCCCGCGGCCGGGTGCCCGCCGGGCTCGTCGAGCGCTCGCTGCGCGTGCAAAAGGTGCGGGAGCTCTTCGAGGGGATCCCCTCGGAGTCGATCGCCTACCTAAACCACCCCGTGGTCTACGACGCCCGGCGCACCGTCGACCTGCTTGCCCCTCACGGTCTGGTGCCACCGAAGTTCGGCGAGTACGCCCCGGCGATGGTCGACTTCTTCCGCGCGCACGAGGACGACCCGGCGCTGCGCCCCAAGCCGCCCGCTGGTTAGCCGCGGGCCTACGGCGTCTCGACCAGGCGCGAGACCTCGCCGTCGTACTGCGTGAGGTAGATCTGGTGCAACGGCCCCTGGCCGAGGCTGGTGAGCTCCGGCCGACGGGCGACGCTCACGTTCAGGTTGTCGACGGCGGCGGGCGGGTTTACCTGGGGGACGAAGCTGCGCAGCCACCCGCGGCAGTAATCCCCGTACAGGTAGCGCCCGCGGAGCGAGGGGAGGTTCGGGTCCCTGACCACGTAGCCGCCCATGACCGCGCAGTTCCCGTTGGCGTGCCCGTACACGAGCACCGGGAAGGTGACCGGGTGCGCGCCCGGGAACGACGGGTCGTAGACGTGGAAGCCCTCGTACTCCGGCCAGCCGAAGTTCGCGCCCGAGGCCGCCGTGACGGGCAGGTAGTTGATCTCCTCGAACATCGTCTCGCCGACGTCGCCGATGGCGATCCGGCCGCCGTCGAAGGAGAAGCGCCACGGGTTACGGAAGCCGTACGCGTAGATCTCGTCGCGGCCCGGCTTGCCGACGAACGGGTTGTTCGACGGCACCCGGTAAGCGCTCGCGCCGTGGGCGCGCGGGTCGATCCGCAGGAGCTTGCCGAGCAGGACGTTGAGGTCCGGCGCGTTGGAGCCGCCGGTTGCCTCGTCCCCTGTCGAGAGATAGAGGTAGCCGTCAGGCCCAAACTGGAGCTGGCCGCCGTTGTGGTAGGGGGTGTCGGGGTGGGGCACCACTAGCACCGGGCGGCGGGTGCCGGGCAGCGCCTTCGTCGGGTCGGTCGCCGACCGGCGGAACTCGTCCACCTCCACGTCCCCGTTGACGTTCGTGAAGCAGACGTAGAAGCGCCCTGAAGTGTCGTAGTCGGGCGGAAAGGCCACCGAGAGCAACCCCTGCTCGATGCTCGTTCCGGGGTCGGGCGGGCCGAGGACGATCGACGAGATGTCGAGGAACGGCGCGCCGGTCGGCGCCTCGTTGCGGAGCACCTGGATCACGCCGCGGCGCTCGACCACGAACAGCAGGTTGCCGCTGCGCGGAGCTCCGGTGACGTACATCGGGTGATCGAACGTGCCCACCGGCACGGTCGTGATGGCCGCGGACGCGGACGGCGCGGCGACGGCGCCGACGAGCATCACCACGCCTGCAACGAGCCAACGGCGGATCGGCCGAGCGCTTGACCCCGTACCCCCCTTCATCAGGGCCGCGATTCTAGCCACCCCCCGAGCCCGGCTCGCAAACGAGCTCGTCGAGGGCCTCGGCCGGGACCCGCACCAGCTCCATCTCCACGCGCGCGCCGGCGAACGGCACGCCCTCGGCCTCCAGCAGGCGCCGCTGCCGAGCGCCCTTGGCGAGCGAGCCGTCGGCGCGGACGACCCGGTGCCAGGGGACGCCCGGGTCCTCGCAGACCGAGAGCGCCCGCCCGGCGGCGCGCGGCGCCCCCGGGGACAGATCGCCGTAGCTCGTGACGAATCCCGCGGGGATCGCCCGCGCGCGCCTCAGGATCTCTTCTTCCCGCCCGCTCACCGTCCGGGTTTTGTAGCTCACAAACGTCCGCCCGGCGACGTTTACTGGGTCGTATGGCTTCCACGCAGACCGAGACCGGCATGGTGCTGTTCGAGACGGCGATCGGCCGCTGCGGCATCGCCTGGGGCGGCGACGGACTGGTCGCGATCTCACTTCCCCACTCTCGCGACGAGCGCACCCGCGAGCAGCTGCGCCGGCGCGCGCCCGGGGCCGACGAGCGCACGCCGCCCGCGTTCGTGCGCGAGGCGATCGACAGGATCGTCGCCCTGCTCGACGGCGAGCCGAGCGACCTGGACGGCATCGAGCTCGACCTCGGCGGCGTCGAGCCGTTCGACCGCCGGGTCGCCGTCGCGGCGCGGTCCGTCGGCCCCGGCCAGACGGTGACCTACGGCGAGCTCGCGGCGAGGATCGGCGCCGCCGGCGAGGCGCGCGAGGTGGGCGCAGCGCTCGGGCGCAACCGCTTCCCCCTGGTCGTCCCGTGCCACCGGGTGGTGGCCGCCGACGGCGGCCTGGGCGGCTTCTCGGCGCCGGGCGGAACCGAGACCAAGCGCCGGCTGCTCGCGATCGAGCGGCGCCACGGCGACGGCCCGCTCACGCTGTTCGACGGCTAACCGGCGACGCGCGCCAGCGTGGCGTCGGTCTCGGTGACGAGGCCGCGGACGAGGTCGGCCGCCGGGCCGCGGCGCAGCATCGGCGCGCCCTGGCCCGCCAGGCGCATCACGATCTCGAGCTCGCCGCGTTCCAAGCCCGCGGCCCGCAGCTCGGCGAGCAACATCGCCTGGAGTGGATAGGGAGGCAGCCGGGCGCCGCTGGACTCGAGGTCGCGCACCCAGCCCGTGCGCACGGCCCGGGCGGGGCGGCCGGTGAAGGCGGCCGTCACGACCGTGTCGCCGTCCGCTGACGCCGCGAGCGAGTCGACGTAGGGCGCGGGTGCGCGCGTCTCGTCGCAGCCGATGAAGGCCGTACCCATCTGCACGCCGTCCGCCCCCAGGGCGAGCGCGGCCGCGATCCCGCGCCCGTCCATGATCCCTCCGGCCGCGATCACGGGCACGTCGACGCGGTCGCGGACCTGCGGCACCAGCGCCATCGTGCCCACCATCGCGGACTCGAACTCCCCGTCGAACGTGCCGCGGTGTCCCCCGGCCTCGCTGCCCTGAGCGGCCACGGCGTCGCAGCCCGCCGCCTCGACCGCCGCCGCCTCCGCGCTCGTGGTGGCCGTGCCGACGACGGCCACGCCCGCGTCACGGAGCGCCGCGAGCGCCTCGGCCGGCGGCAGCCCGAAGGTGATGCTGAACACCGCAGGCGGGTCGGCCAAGAGGACCTCGAGCTGCGCCTCGAACCGGCGTGGCGGGGACGGGGGCTCGGTGCCGGGGCCGAGTCCAAGCCGCTCGCGCCAGGGGGCGATCCGCTCGAGCATCGCGTCGACGGCCGCGGCGTCCTCCACCGCCGGCAGCGGAGCGAAGAGGTTGACGCCGAACGGCTCGTCGGTGAGGCGGCGGACCGCGGCGAGTTGCTCGCGCAGGGCGTCAGGGCTCAGCATCGCGCCGCCGAGCGACCCGAGGCCACCGGCGTTGGACACCGCGGCGACGAGCTCCGGGGTGTTGACGCCCGCCATCGGCGCCTGAATGAGCGGGTAGCGGGTGCCGATCAGACCCGCGAGCCGGGTGTCGAACCAGGCCATCGGCTCAGCCTAGCTCCGTCCTGCCCACGTGAACGGCCGACGGCGTCGCGATGCGATCATCCACGGACGATGTCGCACGACTTTCTCCCCGGACGCTGCGTGCCCGGGCGGCGCCAGCCGTCGGAGATGACGAACGAGGAGTTCGACGCGCTGATCGAGCACAGCGAGGCGCTCGCTCGAAACCACCGCCACCAGAGCCGCGAGCTGACGCCGTTCGAGCGCCTCGTCGCCGACGCGATCGACCGGCTGCCCGACGAATTCGTCGGCGTCATCGAGCATGTGCCGGTGGTCGTCTCCCACCGCGGCGCCGAGGTCCACGCCTACGGCCAGTACTACGGGGCGACGATCGCACGCGACCGCGCGGCGCACCGGATCGTGATCTTCCAGGACACGCTCGAGCGCGACTTCGGCTTCGACCCGAGGCTGCTCGCGGCGCAGGTCGAGCGCACGCTGCGCCACGAGGTCGCCCATCACCTCGGCTACGACGAACCCGGCGTCGCCGCGCTCGGCCTCTAGGAGCTACCTAGCGCGGGTCGATCCGGTCGCGGAAGCCGGACGACGGCTCGACGGTCGCGCCAAGCCCGTGGACGAGGTCGGAGAGCAGGTGATCGGAGGTGACCACGCGGATCGAGCGTGGGTTGGGGTCGGCGCGCACGCGGCGGACGATCTCGTCGTCGGCCGCGTTCGGCCCCGGCTTCGGGGCGTGCGCGATCTCGACCAGCGGCGAGGTCAGCGGCGGGCGCGGCTTGCGCTCGAAGACCACGGTGACGTCGTCGCCGCTCTCCGCCGACCAGCGCTCGAGCCGGTCGACCAGCCGGGCCATCGCAGCGTCGCGATCGCGCCACCAGCCGTCGGGCCGGCTTCCGATCACGTTCATCCCGTCCACCAGCAGCCGCACGGAACCAGGATATGCGGGGCGCGCCCTACCCCGGCCGAGGGTCGGCGGCCGCCCGGCGGCTGATGACGATGATCAGCCAGATCGCGATCGCGACGCCGATCGCACCCACGATCGCAAGCCCGATTCCGACCCAGAGCAACCAGTCGACCTTGGCCCCGACGTCGGCCTCGACCGAGACCCCACGGCTGGCATCGGCGTTCATGACCACCGCCGACCAGACCCCGGACTCGGCATCCCAGTCGACCCGCTGCTCGCCGGGGCCCTGGCTGCGCGCGGCCCAGATCCGCTCGGCCCCGGGCGGGCGGGCGGGCGGGCCCCCGGGAAGCTCGTCGTAGCGTGCGGCGCCGTGGACGAAATCGGTCAGCCGCGAATGGGCCACACGGGCGAGATAGCGGTCGACCGCCGCCGTGCGGGCGATCCCGAGAAACAGCGGTCGCGAGTCCGGACTCTGGACCGTGATCCGCACCTTGCCCAGCAGATCGTCAGGAGTCGGTCCGCCGGGATCAATGCCGAGATCGATCTGGTCGGTGCTGACCGCATACCCGGCGCTGTGCAGGGGCTTGTTGTTAGTGCTGAGGAAGCCGTCGTCATCGCGGGCGAAGGAGTTGACCGCGATCAGCGCGAGTCCCCCGAGCAGCAGGGCGAGCGCGAACAGCGCGCCGATGCTCGTGGCGATCATCCCCACCACCCGCCCGCCGGTCCAGTTCGACGGCGGCGGGGAGGCGGGCGCGGGAACCGGCTCGGGTGTCGTTGACTCGGTGTCCTGCATCACGTCACGTCCCGTCGGCGGACCAGGACCCAGGCCACTGCGCAGCACGCGATCGTGGTCGCCGCGAGCACCGCCGCGCCCACCGCGGGCGGCGCATTGCCCTGGTCGAGCAGTGACTGCAGCGCGCCGTATGGCATGTAGGAGGCATTCTCGTCGAGGACGATGCCGGCGACCTTCTCGGCCGGGAAGAGGCCGATCACGACCAGCAGCGCCACGGGTTGGCTGCGACAGATGAAGGCGATCGCGACCCCAAGCCCGGCAAACAGGACCGCCCCGAGCAGCACGCTGGCGACCAGCTGGACGACATCGCCGCTGGAGTAGTCGAGGGTGAGGTCCTTCGAGGCGATCATGGGCGCCGCGATCGCGAGCCCCAGGCCGATCGAGAGCGCCGCGAGCACGGCTCCGAGGCCGCCGAACGTGAGCAGCTTGGCGGCCACCACGCGCGCTCGAGATCCCGCGAGGAAGCGCTGGCTGATCGTCTCGTACCGGTACTCGCCGCCGACGCGGATCACGGCGAAGACGGCGACGAAGACCGCGCTCATGATGCCGGCCGTGATCGCCAGCGGCTCGCGCAGCTGATCCGGCGTGATCGTCCCGGGCTTGCCGGCATCGCCCATCGAGGCGCCGACGATCAGGCCGACCAGCGCCAGCAGCGCCACCGGGAGGATCCAGGTCGTGCGCAGCGTGCGCACTGCCAGCAGCTCGGAGCGGATCAGGGCGGTCATCGGGCGACCTCCTCGTCGGGGGTGGTCAGGTCGAGGAAGACCTCCTCGAGACTCGAGCCCTCCCCGGTGATCTCGTAGAGCACGATGCGGTTGTCGAAGGCCAGCTGCCCGATCGCCTCCTGGCTCGCGCCGGTGACCGTGAGGACGTCGTCTCCGTTCGGGTGGGTCTGCATTCCGCCCGCGGCGAGGACGGCCGTCAGCCGGGCGAGCTCCGGCGAGCGCAGCCGCACCCGGCCCGTGTGGCCGTTCGCGGTCAACTCCTCGAGCGGAGCGTGGGCGACGAGCCTGCCGGCGCTGATCACGACCACCTCTTCGACGGTCTGGGCGACCTCCGCGAGCACGTGGCTGGAGAGGAGGATCGTCCGGCCCTCGGCAGCGAGCCCGCGGAGGAATCCGCGCAGCCAGCGGATGCCCTCCGGGTCGAGCCCGTTCGCGGGCTCGTCGAGGATCAGGATCTCCGGATCGCCCACCAGGGCGGTGGCGAGGCCGAGCCGCTGGTGCATCCCGAGCGAGAACTGGCCGATGCGCCGCTCGGCCGCGCCCTGCAGGTCGACCAGCTCGAGCAGCTCGTCGGCGCGCGAGCGCGGCACCCGCGCCTCGGCGGCCGCGATCCTCAGGTGACTGCGGGCGTTGCGGCCCGGATGCGCGCTCGCCTCGAGCATCACCCCGACCTCGTGCAGGGGGTCCTCGAGCTCCGCGTAGGGCCGACCGGCGATCGTCGCCGTGCCGGAGGTCGGCGTCACCAGCCCCAGGAGCGAGCGCAGGGTCGTCGTCTTCCCGGAGCCGTTCGGCCCGAGGAAGCCGGCGATCGTGCCCGCGTCGATCGTGAAGCTCAGGTCCTCGACCGCCCGCACCGGCCCGAACTGCTTCGTCAGGTGCTCGACCTCGATCAGCGCCATCAGACCGCCACCGGCTCGGGCTTCGTCGGCTTGCTGGGCTCCTCGGCTTCGGGCGCCTCGGCGGGCGGAGGCGGCAGGTCCGGCGTCTCCGAGCCCATCCGCGGCAGCCACTCGAGCCAGCTCGGCAGATACCAGTTCCAGTCGCCGAGCACCTTCATCGACGCCGGCAGCAGGACCCCGCGAACGATCGTCGCGTCGATCAGCACGGCCGCGGCGAGGCCGACGCCGAGCTCCTTCAGGTCGATGAACTGCAGGGTGGCGAAGACCGCGAAGACGCCGAACATCACTGCGGCGGCGCTGGTCACCGTCCCCGCTGTGGACGAGATCGCGCTCCGCACCGCGTCGCCGGTGCTCATCCCCGAGTCGTAGGCCTCGCGGACCCGGGAGAGGATGAACACGTGGTAGTCCATCGAGAGCCCGAACAGGATCACGAACAGGAACAGCGGCAGCCACGAGGCGACGCCTCCGTTGGAGTTAAAGCCGAGCAGCGACTCGGCGTGACCGTCCTGGAAGGCCAGGACCACGACCCCGTAGGCGGCGCCGACGGACAGCAGGTTGAGCACGATCGCCTTGATCGGGATCACGATCGAGCGGAACGTGACCAGCAGGAGCAGGAAGGCGAGCCCGAAGACGAAGGCGAAGATCAGCGGCAGCCTGCTGTTGGACTGGCTGCGGGAGTCCTGCGACTGCGCCGCATCGCCGCTGACGTTGACCGTGGTCGTGTCGAGCCCGCCGACGGTCGCCGGGACGATCTGGTTGCGGACCTCGTCGAGCGCGTTGGTCGAGGCGGCGTCGGTGCCGTTGCCCTGGCTGGGGATGTCGATCTCGGCGACCGTGCCGTCGTCGCTGTAGGTGACCGAGGTCCCGGGCAGGAACGAGTCGGACGCCTTGACCTGATCCTTGAGCGCGGTGATCTGGGTGGCGACATCGCCTGAGCGCACGTCGTCGGCCTCGACCACGACGGTCGTGGTCACGCCCTCGCTCGGGAACACGGCCTTGACCTGGTTGTAGGTCTTGATCACCGCCAGGTCCTGCGGCAGGTCATCGACGCCGCTGATCACGGTCTTCATGTGCAGCGCCGGGATCGAGAGCGCGACCAGCGCGCCGCCGGCGAGCACGATCGACAGCCACGGACGGCGGGTGACGCGATCGATGACCGCGGTCCAGAAGCGCGACTCCCCTCCTGGGCGGCGGCGACGGCCGAGGAACGGGATCCGCCCCTTCTCGACGCGGTCGCCGAGCCACGAGAGGATCGCCGGTAGCACCGTGAGCGAGGCGAACATCGCGATGCCGACCACGATCATCGTCCCGTAGGCGAAGGAGATGAACGCCTTGTCGCCGCTGATGAACATCCCGGCCATCGCGACGAGCACGGTGAGGCCAGAGATCAGCACCGCGCGCCCGGAGGTCGCCGCGGCGACCTCGAGCGCCGAGACCTCGTCGCGGCCGGCGGCGCGCTCCTCGCGCTCGCGCCGCAGGTAGAAGAGCGAGTAGTCGACCCCGACCGCGAGGCCGATCATCAGGATGACGGCGTTCACGTTGGCGTCGAGCGGCAGCGCCAGGCTCGGGATCGCCACGAGGCCGAGGGCTGCGAGCACCGATGTGAGACCGATGAGGAGCGGCACGCCCGCGGCCACGAGCGAGCCAAACGTGATCGTGAGGATGATCAGCGTGATCGGCAGGGAGAGCATCCCCGCCTTGCCGATGTCGTCGGTGATCGTCCCGTTGATCGCCTTCTCGGCGCTGGCGCCGCCGAACTGCTCGATCACCATGTCGGGGTTCTCGGCCTGGACGGCGGCGGTTGCCGCGAGGGTCGGATCGACCCTGTCCTTGGCCTCGATCGAGTCGCCGGCGATCGTGAAGTTGACCAGGGCGGCGTGGCCGTCGGGAGTCACCTCGGTGTGCCCGTCGAGGGGCGACTTCAGGTCCTCGACGTACGGGACCTTCGCCAGGCGTCCGGTGACGTCCTCGGCCGCCGCCTGGAACTCGGGATCGTCGAGGGTGAGCGTGTCGCTCTTCAGCAGCACGACCTCCTCGATCGGCCGCAGGCCGGCGTCGTCGAGCGCCTGCTCGGCATCGTGGGACTCGCCGGTGTACTGATCCACGCCGGTGAGCTGATTGGCGCCGATCATGTTGCCGAGCATGAACGCGACCACGACGAAGCCGAGCCAGCCGAAGATCGCGACCTTGCGGTGGCGTCCGCTCCAGCGGGCGGCGCGCGCAGGGAGGTTCATCGCCTGCCGGGCACGGCCAGGCGGGTCGGCGGGGGACGTCCCGCCGTTGGACCGATCCGGCTCGTCCTGAATCACCCGTGACTTCATCGCCGCTCCCTCGCGTCGTGGACAGGTCCAGCCTCCACCGGCGACGCGCGCCGGGGAAGCCGGGAATCACCCGGATTCGGGGGTCGGGTTTCTGGTATCCGGGGCGCGGGCGGCCGCTCAGGAGCGCAGGAACATGAGCACCGCGAGCACGCGGCGCGACTCGCTCCCGGTCGACGGCAGCCCGAGCTTGCCGAAGATGCGTGGAGACGTACTTCTCAACCCCCCGGACGCTGATCACGAGCTCGTCGGCGATCCCCTGGTTGGAGCTCCCGGTGGCCATCAGCTCGAGCACCTCCCGCTCGCGCGGGGTCAGCTCGTCGAGCGGGTCGTCGCTGCGGCGCCGCGAGACCAGGGTCGAGACGATGATCGGGTCGAGCGCCGAGCCGCCGTTCGCGACCCGCCGTACGGCGCCGATGAAGGCGTCGACATCCCCGATCCGGTCCTTGAGCAGATAGCCGACGCCCTCGGCCGAGTCGGCGAGCAGCGTCATCGCCAGGCCCAGCTCGACGTACTGCGAGAGGACCAGGACGCCGACCTCCGGGTGGTCGGCGCGGATCTCGAGCGCGGCGCGCAACCCCTCGTCGCGATGGGTGGGCGGCAGGCGGATGTCGACCACCGCGACGTCGAGCGGATAGCTGTTGGCCTTCAACAGGAGCTCGTCGGCGGTCGTGCACTGGGCGACCACGTCGAACCCCGCCTCGTCGAGAAGCCGAGCGAGCCCCTCGCGCAGCAGGACGCTGTCCTCGGCGATCGCTACCCGCATGGAACCTGCGCCCGCACCCGCGTCCCGCCGCCGTGCGGCGTCCAGACCTGCAGCCTGCCGCCGAGCGCCTCGACGCGGTCCGCGAGGCCGCGGAGGCCGGAGCCGGCCTCGGTGTCGGCGCCGCCGACGCCGTCGTCGAGGACCTCGACCACGAGGTCGCCGTTCTCATGCGCGACGCTCGACCGCCGCGGACGCCGCCTGGGCGTGCTTGCCCACGTTCGCAAGGCCCTCGCTGATCACGTAGTAGGCGGCGACCTCGGCCTGCTCGTCCACCCTGTGGTCGAGCGCGATCTCGAGTCGCACCGGGACCGCCGAGGTGGCCGCAAGCGATTCGACCGCGACCGGGAGACCGTGGGCGGTGAGCACGGCCGGGTGCAGACCGCGGGCCACGGTCCGCAGCTCGTCGAGCGAGACCGCGATCTCGCGCCGCGCCTCGGCGATCCGCACCTGGGCGTCGGGGTCGTCGCGGAGCCGGGCACGGAGGCGACCGAGCTCGAGCGAGAGCGCGATCAGCCGCTGCTGGGCGCCGTCGTGGAGATTTCGCTCGAGCCGCTCGCGCTCCCGCTGCCCGGCCTCGATCACCCGCCCGCGCGATCCCTGCAGTTCCTCGAGGCGGGCCCGGAGCTCGGCCTGCAGCTGGCCGTTCTCGAGCGCGATCGCGGCCGAGGCGCTGACCGCGTCGAGGAGCTCGGGCTCGTCGTTGAGCGCGACGTCGTGCTCGAGCACCGCGATCGGCTCGCCCTCGCGCTCGATCAGGGTCGTGGCCCGATTGTCATCGTCGTCGGCCAGGCGCACGGGCCTGCCTTCGGCGTCGGTCCAGATCGCGTACTGGGGCAGCCAATAGGCGATTCTCAGCGACGGATCGTGAAGCGCCCTGGCGAGCGGTTCGCCGAGGTCGATCGGCGTCGGCTGAGCGTGCAGCTCGATCATCAACTCGCCAACCGAGGAGCGGGCAAGGCGGGCGTCGAGCAGGGCGACGAGGAAGGCAATCGGCGCGAGCCCGATGACGAAGAACGTCGCTCGCTGGACCGGGAGGAAGAACGACTCCTCGGGGAAGAAGGCGCCGGTGATCAAGAGCACCGCGCTCATCACCAGGGCGAGCGAGAAGGAGTCGACGAGCAGCGCGGCGGAGCGGCGCAGCGGGCGCGCGCCGGCCCTTCGCCGAGCCATGAGCACCCCGACCCCGCAGAGCAACAGGGCGGCGAGGGCGGCGAGCTGGACCTGCGCCACGGTCGCCGCGGCATCGGGCTCGGAGACGACCGCGAGCACGTTCTGTGGATCGAAGCCGCCGAGCATCAGCCCGAGCAACTGCAGGCCGACGGCGACCGCGTAGCTCGCGATCACCAGAGCCCGCTCCAGGCGACCCGCGAGCACCCCGGTCGGGAAGGCGAGGTAGACGTGCAGGAAAACGGCAAACGGGACGAGGTCGGCGGCCTGGCCGATCGTGGAGGCCAACGGGGCGCTCGCCGACGAGAGGCTGGAGAGCGCGGTCAAAAAGCCGCCGGCCACCATCAGCGGCCCGAGACGGCTCTCGGGTCGCCGCCACCAGGCGATCAGCCCGCTGAGGATGTACGAGCAGACGATCCAGTCGAGCAGGGCGGCCTGCAGCCCGGGCTCCGGGCCGCCGTGGCCGCTGTTCAGCCGGAGCACGACCGTGCAGACGGCGGCCGCGACGCCCGCGAGCGCAATGCCGCAGAGGACCGCCGTCCGCGGCGGCTCGACCGGCCCCCGCGAGCCGTCCATCACCCCGACCCCAACCCCGTTCCGCGAAAGCACGGAAGCGGACATTCGTTCCTCTCTGGGTCCTGCCGACCATACCGCCAGCCGGCAGCGGCCGCGTCTAGTAGCGCTGGCCCGGGCCGCCGCGACCGAGGATGAGGTTGAGCCACGACCGCTTCCCGCACCGCGGGCACCTGCTCAGCGAGTGCGGCAGTACGGCGCCGCAGTGACGGCACTCTGGCTTGGGCTTGATGACCGCGGGCATCGGGCCCGCGGGTTAGCCGTGGGCCTTCGCGTACGCCTTGGCCTGCTTCTTCAGCAGGCGGACCTCGTCGCCGAGCGCGATGTTGGCGTCGACGAGGTGCAGGCCCCAGGTCGCGTCGGGCACCGGGTTGAGCACCGGCGCGCCGCCGAGGCTGGCGATCTCCAGCACGTCCGCGTCGTCGCTGGAGTCGCAGACGCCGGTGTAGGCGCCCTTCGACTCGATCCACGGCGTGCTGACGTCGGGCTGCGGAACGCCGACCGCCTGGGTCGCGATGCCGATCGTCGTCCCGGGCGCGAACGGCGCGCTGGGGAAGATCGAGTCGAGCTCGTGCGGGCCCGCCGCCGAGCGCGGCCGGGTTCACGCAGAGGACGTCGCGGTGCGGCCGCGGCCGGCGCCGAGGCCGAAGAGCGACGTCGGCCGGCACGGGCGCGTTGAACGTCGAGTAGGCGACCACGCAGCCGGTCTGCTTCGGCGCCTCGCAGCCCGGGATGTGCTTGAAGTCGCCGCCGACCAGCTTGCCCTCCTTGACCTCGACGTTGCCGCCGTAGAGGTAGGCGCCGACGAGGCGCTTGCGAACGCCGGGCTTGCGGTCGACCAGGTCCGTGATCAGCTGGCGCAGCACGAAGGTGCCCTGGGAGTGCCCGATGAGGACGATCCCGCGACCGTCGTTGTACTTGTGGAGATAGGTCTTCCAGGCGCTGGACCACGTCGTCGTAGGCGAGGTCGCGCTCCTCTTCGGTCGGGGGCGTGTCGCTGAAGAGCGTCGCGAGGGTGATCTGCCGGTACATCGGCGCGAAGACCCGGCACCGCTGCGAGTAGCGCGCGGTCTGGTAGAGGGCGATCGAGCGCTCCTCCGGGTCGATCGAGAGGTCGGAGTTGCGGGTCTGGTCGTCGCTGACCGTCGGGTAGACGTAGAAGCAGTCGACCTTCGGGTGCTTGACCTGCTTCGGCTGCGACGTCCCGAGCACCTCGCCGGTCGGCGAGATCTGCGTGGTCGCGAGGCCCGGCTTGCACGGGTTGTCGGCGAGGCCGGGCTTGCAGAGCCAGACCGTGTCGTCCTTGGCCGCGGCCCCGGCCGGGAACGCAAGGCAGCACGCGGCCAGGATCGCCGTCCCCACCGCGCCGCCGATACCCAGCCTGCCCCGCACGCGGCGGATCTTAGACCTCACCGTGGAAGTACTCCACCTTGCTCGACCGCTCGACGATCGCGTCGTCGTCGCGGTTGCCGGTCCAGACGGCGATCTTGTCGCTGTCGGGATAGACGGTCGCCGCCGGGTGCAGGACGGTCGAGTACATCATCACCCGGACCGGCTCGTCGGTGCGGTTGTAGATGCCGTGAGCGCCCTTCGGCCCGGTCTCGAACATCACCACGTCCCACGGCTCGAGCTCGGTCTCCCCGTCGGGGTCGCGCACGGTCGGGTGGCCGATCAGGACCAGCAGCCACTCCTCCTCGGCGTACTCGTAGTGGTACGGGCACAGCGCCTGCCCGGGCGGGATCTCGTAGACGCTGGTCCCCATCTGCTTCGCGCCGAGCTTCGGCCCGATGCGGTGCATGCCGCTGCGAAAGCCGTCCGGGTCGTCCTCGTCGTACTCGAACTCCGGGTTCGCGATGTTGATCCGGTTCACGTTCCACCTGCTTCCGCTAGTCGGTCGGACTCCCCGTCACGCGCAGGTCGCCAGGCTGCCAGACCTCCTCGGTCCACTGCTGCTCGACCGCCGCTGCCGAGAAGAACCCGATCACCTCGAGGTCCTCGCACCGCTGTTGTGCAGGTCGTGCGCCTCGCCCACGGCGAGGACCACGACGTCGCCGGCGCGCACCGGCTCGAGCCCGAGTCCAAGCAACTCGCCGCCGCGCGGATGAACTGCGTCTCCTCGGCGGTGTCGGATGGCGACCGAGCGCTTGCCCGGCGGGATCGCGAACCAGATCACGGTCGAGCTCTCGGCCCCGTCGCCGCCGTGGGCAAAGAAGCCGCCGACCCATTCGGCGTCGTCGCTGGTGCTCGAGGTCAGACGCGTGACCTCGAGTCCGTCCTTGTTGATGGGATCCATCCCGATCTTCTCCTTCGTCGATCGCGGGACCCTCCGAGCCGCGGGCAACCGTACCCGATCGCCCGCGGTCAGCAGGAGGCGAAGAAGCGCTCGAGCTGGTCGACGAGGCCGTCGTCGGGGAGCTCGGTCGCCGGCTGCAGGAGCTGGTTGAGCACCAGGCCGTCGAGCAGCGCCAGCAGCTGCGGCGCGTGGCGGTGCGGGTCGCGACAGCCCGCGGTCGGCAGGAGCTGCTCGACGAGCAGCAGGTACTCGCGCCGGACCTCGTCGAGGGCGAGCTGGAACATGGGCCGGCGGCGCGCCTCGAGGAAGAGCTCGTAGCGGGCGACGGCGAGGCCGGCCCGGTCCGGGGTGAGCCAGCTCCGCACCAGGTCGGCGACCAGCTCCGCCGCGCGGTGGGGCTCGTACGGCCCGTCGGGGACCAGCGCCTTCATCGCCTCGACCGACGGGCGCTCCAGCTCGACCAGGCGCGAGAGCGCCGCGGTCAGCAGGGCCTCGCGCGTCTGGAAGTAGTTGCTGGTCGAGCCCTCCGGCAAGCCCGGCGCGGCGGTCGACCGCGCGGTGGGTCAGGCCGCGCCCGCCCTCGGCCTCGAGCACCTCGAGCGCGGCGTCGGCGATCGCCGCCCGGCGGTCGATCGGAGCTGTCGGCGTCGTCGGCACTACATCTGTAGTATGCCCGACATGAGCGTGATCGGCGGCTGCGCGAGCTCGGACCAGGTCGACCTCGGCGACCTCGAGCTCTGGGCCGACGGCCCGCCGCACGAGCTCTTCGCCCGCCTGCGCCGCGAGGCGCCGGTGCACTGGAGCCCGCTCGACGACTACCCCGACGAGGCCGGCTTCTGGTCGCTGACCCGGGCCGAGGACCTGCGCCGCGTGAGCCTGGACTGGGAGACCTTCTCCTCCTACGTCGGCGGGATCATGGTCCTCGACGACTTCGGGATCCCGCTCGAGGGCCAGCAGCAGCAGATGATCTCGATGGACCCGCCGCGCCACGACCGGATCAAGGCCCTGTTCCAGCGCGGCTTCACGCCGAAGCGGATCGCCGAGCACGAGGAGCGGATCCGCGGGATCGTCAACCGGGTGCTCGACCGCGTCGCCGACCGCGAGGAGGTCGAGCTCGTCAACGAGGTCGCCGCCCCCGTCGTCTCGCGGGTGATCGGCTCCTTCATCGGCACCCCCGAGGAGGACGACCAGCGCCACGTCGAGGAGACCAACATGGTCCTCGGGTTCGGCGACGAGGACCTGCGCCCGACCGAGGAGGCCGTGGTCGAGATGATGACCCGCGCCTGGAACGAGACCATGGAGTACATCGCCGAGCGCCGCGCGAACCCGGGGATGAACGACCTGATGGACGTGCTCGTCCACTCCGAGGTCGACGGCGAGCAGCTCTCCGACACCGAGATCTTCATGGGCCTCGGGCTGCTCGGCGCCGCCGGCAACGACAGCACCCGCTCGGTCTTCACCAACGGGATGCTCGGCCTGTTCGAGAACCCGGATCAGCTGCGACTCCTGCGCGACGACCCGACTCTGATCGAAGGCGCCGTCGAGGAGTTCCTGCGGATGTACCCGGCCTTCGCCCACTTCCGCCGCACCGCCACCCGCGACGTCGAGCTTCACGGCCAGACGATCCGCGAGGGCGACAAGGTCCTGCTCTGGTACGTGTCGTCGAACCGCGACGAGTCCGTCTACGCGGACCCCCAGCGCCTCGACGTCACCCGCCGGCCGGACCACCAGGCGTTCGGCGCGGGCGGCCGGCACTTCTGCCTCGGCGCCGCGCTGGCGCGGCTCGAGATCAGGACGCTGCTCACCGAGACGCTGCGGCGCTTCCCCGAGATCGAGCTCGCCGGCGAGCCGGCCAAGGCGCGCTCGCTGTTCCTGAACCAGCTGAAGACGCTGCCGGTCCGCCTCAACGCCTGACCCGGGCGGGCTGGACGCGGTCGCGTCAGTGTGGGAGGCTCGCCCCGTGATGAACCGACGACGGGTGGCAGGCATCACGGCTGTGCTCGCGGCGCTGATTGCGCCAGCCGCTGTCTACGGCGCCTTCCCAGGCTCCAACGGCCGGATCTTCTTCGACACCGGGGGCCCGGGACGCGACATCGTCTCGGTCGACCCGCAGGGCGGCGACCGCACCAAGGTGACACAGGGCCAGGAGCCCGCCGTGTCCCCCAACGGCAGGGTGATCGCTTTCGTCCGCCGCGGCGACATCTACCTGAGCAACAAGCTCGGCGGCGACGAGCGGCAGCTCACCGACACCCCGATCGTCGAGCGGACGCCGTCGTGGTCGCCGCACGGCAACCAACTCGTCTTCGCAACCGATCGCCGCAACGGCGTCGGCGGCGACATCGTGTCGATCCGAGGCGACGGTAGCGATCGCGAGCGCCTGACCGTGAGCGAGCAGCCGGACTTCAGTCCCTCCTACTCGCCGAGCGGCAACAAGATCGTCTTCGTCCGTGCTTTCAACCACCCGGGCGTTCGACAGATCCTCAAGATCGATTCCGACGGTTCCAATCGAGTCCAGCTCACGTCATCGAACTTCTTCTCGTCCGACCATCCGACCTGGTCGCCGGACGGCAACCGGATCGCGTTCGAGCGCTCCGCAGTCGCTGTATTCGATCGAGCCCGACGGTTCGAACGAGTTGCGGTTGACCTCCGGGGAGGACAACAACGACCGCGAGCCGGCGTACTCGCCCAGCGGCAACAAGATCGTCTACGGGGGCCAAGCGGCCGACGGCGGCGGCTCGGGCCTGTTCGTGATCCCGGCGCTGGGCGGGCAGCGCGAGAAGCTGACCGAGGCGCGGCGGTCGGGCGTCGACGCCAACCCGTACTGGGCCTCGACGCCGTAGCTACCGGCTGCGTTGCCCTACAGCCCGAGGAAGTGGCGCTTCTGGAACGGGCCGTTGACGAGCCCGGCCTTGACGTCCTTCGACCACCCGGGCCCTTCCTGGCCGTCGTCGGGGATCGAGGTGTCGAAGCGCAGCCCCGCGATCACCGCGTAGGCGTGACCCGGGTTGGTGAAGACCGTGATCCAGGTGCCCTTGCCCCGCTCGCCCCAGCGGGCGAAGGTGCGGGAGTCCTCGGGGGTCTTGAGGATGTCGGCGCCCTTGGGGCCGAGCACGTAGCTGACCGCGCCGGAGCAGTCGTAGCAACTCGAGCGCCAGCGGCCGTGACCGCCGCCGGTGCAGTAGCCGGCGTCGTCGATGCGGTTGGCGGCGGCGATCGCGTCCTGGACCTCCTGCGGGGCGTTCTTCGGCGCCCGCGCCTCGCCGCTCGGCATCAGCTTCGCCTCGCTGCCCTTGACCGGAGGCGGCGGCGCGTCGGTGGAGCCGACGCCTCCGTTGCCGGCGGATGCGGTGGCGGGCAGGGCGAGCGCCAGCGCACCCGCGCAGGTGACCGCGGCCATCGCGGGCTTGCGTGCGAACGCTGACCTGAGCACCAAAATCCGCTCTCCTTCTTCGGCCTGCGGGGTTAGCTGACGGGCTGGCGCTAAAGAAGCAGCGCCCCCACCACGGCGGTGGGTTAGCCCCAAACGACTTGGTTCCCCCGCTTCCCGCCCGCTTACGGACAGGAATTAGGCAACGGGTCCAAGAACGCGGGGCAGCATACACATCGGTGTAGCGGAAAGCGCCGCCAGCTTCGCAACGCTCGGTTGCAGGCGTCGGGCCCCGATCCGCAACTTGCGTTTGCGAGGCGTGCTTGTAGGGTCTGTAGGGCGACAAGGAACTTGACTGAGAGGCTCAGGGATGAATCGTTGGTGTATCGCGGGACTGCTCGCGCTGGTCGCAGTCCTCACCGCCATGCCGGCAGCGGCGATGGCGAAGAAGGGGAAGACCGTCGAGGTCTGTAAGCACGGCTGCAAGTACCGCACCATCCAGGACTGCGGTCGATCACGTGAAGAAGAACGCGACGATCAACGTCAAGCCGGGCACCTACAAGGAGGGCGTGGTCGCCCAGGGCCACCGCTACGACGGCCTGACGATCAAGGGCACCAAGAAGAACGCCAAGAAGGTCCTCCTCCAGGGCAAGAACGCCAAGGATCCCGACGACCAGCCGGCCAACAACGGGATCGAGACCGTCAAGGTCGACGACGTGACGCTGAAGAACATGACCGCCGCCAACTACCTGGCCAACGGTTTCCACGTCGTCGACTGCAAGAACTACCTGATGAAGAACCTGGTCGCCGACCACAACCGCAGCTACGGGCTGTTCGCCTTCAACTGCAAGGGCGGGCGGATGACCGACTCGGTCGGCTTCGGCCAGGGCGACTCGGCGTATTACGTCGGCGAGACGCCGCCCCAGAGCAAGCCGAAGTGGACGAAGCTCGACCACCTCGACGGCCACGAGAACGTGCTCGGCTACTCGGGCACGAACTCGAAGTACGTGAAGATCACGAAGTCGAACTTCTACAACAACGGCGTCGGCGTCGTGCCGAACACCCTCGACAGCGAGGAGTTCGAGCCGGCGGCGACCGGGATCATCGAGAACAACGCGATCTTCTGGAACAACTTCAACTACTTCCTGCCCAACTCGGGCGTCGCCACGGTCGGCAACGGAGGCCTCGGGGAGATCCCGGGGATCGGCACGATCCAGTACCCGACGGGAGTCGGCGTGGTGCTGCTCGGAGCCGATGGCTGGGTCATCCAGAACAACCAGATCTTCGGCAACTTCAAGGCCGGGGCCTGGGTGGTCTCGGATCCGTTCAACGAGGGGGATAACGCGATCTCCAAGAACAACCAGTTCCTCAACAACCAGATGGGCAGCAACGGCACGGACACCAACCAGGTGGACTTCTTCACCGACGGCGCCGGCAGCGCCAATTGCTACTCGGGCAACGTCAGCTCGAGCTTCGATCCGACCCCGAACGTGCCCACCTCCCAGCTGTATCCCGGATGCCCGGCCCCGGCCGGCACCGGCGGCAGCGGCACCAGCACCGGCGATCCGCAGCAGGTCGGCGAGCTGGTCAGCTACGTGGCAGCGACCCCGCCCGAGAAGCAGCAATGCTCGTGGGCGATGCACTCTCACCCGGCGTATCAGGACTTCACGCCGGTTGAGATCACGCCGGGTCCGGTGTGCCCGTGAGGCGGCAAGCACTCATCTGCGCGGCCATCGCCGCCACCGCCGTCGCGGTGGTAGCGATGCCCGCCTTCGGCGGCACCGAGGCGAAGCGGTCGACGACCAACGTCACGGTCGGCGACGACTACTACTCCTGCAGCAAGTGCACCGGGACCGTCCCGGTGAAGCTGAAGGTCAAGAAGAACGCCAAGGTGAAGTTCGTCTGGTCGTCGGCGAACACCGACACCCACAACGTCAAGCTGACCAGCAAGCACCCGAAGAACGTCAAGCCGAAGGACTTCACGTCCGGCGATTACTCCGTGGGCGCGAAGTTCAAGAAGAAGTTCAAGGTGCCGGGCACGTACGCCTTCATCTGCACGTACCACAAGTCGGTGATGAAGATCGACGTCAAGGTCAAGAAGTAGCTCGGGGGCCATCCGTGGACCTCGAGCCCTTCGGGCGCAGGGAGCTGTTCGCAGGCACCGGCGGGCTCTTCCTCTGCACGATCGCGGGCCAGAAGATCTTCGCGGACCGCGGCGAGGCTGACCTCGGCAAGCTGTCCGCGGAGGTCCCCGTCCCGCCCAAGGTTGCCGCGGCCGAGGCCAGTGGGACGACGGGGGCGGCCTCCCAGTCCCTCCTCGCCCGCGCCGGCGGCACCCGGCGCGAGTACTGGATCCGCGCCGAGAAGGCGAAGTGGAACATCGTCCCGACGGGTCGCGACGCGATGATGGACCAGAAGATCAAGGGCAAGACGAAGTTCACCGCCTGGGCCTACCGCCCGTACTCGGCGAACTTCGAGGCCCCGATCGGCCCGCCGACGATCCCGGGTCCGACGATCGACTGCGAGATCGGCGACACCGTCGTCGTCAACTTCCAGAACATGGTCGATTCGCCGGTGACCATCCACCCGCACGGGATCTTCTACGCGCAGGAGATGGACGGCGCCTACAAGGGCCGCCACACGGACCCCGGCGGCTTCGTCCAGCGCAAGCAGATCTTCCAATACGTGTGGGACGCGGCGCCGGGCACCGAGGGGTCGTGGCTCTACCACGACCATGGGCCGATGGAGCCGATGCCCGTCTACAAGGGCCTGTTCGGACCGCTGATCGTTCGCCCGACCGGATCGACCCCCGCCAACCGCGAGTTCTTCATCGCGTTCCACTCGTTTCAGCCGCCGGCGACGGGGCTCCCGACCGCCTTCTCATGCATCAACGGCTACGCGTACGCCGGCAACACGCCGACGGCGCAGGCGAACGTCGGCGAGAGCGTCGCCTTTCACGTCTTCGCGATCGACAACGACTTCCACACCTTCCACATCCACGGCCACCGCTGGGTCGACGAGTCGGGGACCGTGGTCGACAACAAGACCCTCGGACCGGGCGACTCGATGACGGCCTCCTTCATCGAGGACAACCCCGGCCGCTGGCTCTACCACTGCCACGTGTGGTCCCACATCAGCAGTGGGATGAACGGCTGGTACATCGTCAATTGACCGTTCGCGCCGCCCTCGGCGTCGCGCTCGCACTGACCGGCGCGCTGATCTGGGCCCCGGCCGCCCAGGCCACCAACCAGCGGGTCGCGATCTCCAACTACCAGTGGTCGATCCCGGACATCCACATCGACCTGGGCGAGCACGTGACCTGGTATTGGACGGGTCCCGACGTGGTCCATTCGGTCACGGGCGACGCGCCGAACGACGCGTCGATCGACTCCGACCCCGGTAACCCGCTTCCCGATCATCCGGTCGGCGACAGCTTCGACGTCGACTTCCCTCGGCCAGGCGTCTACCCCTTCCGCTGCAAGCTCCACCCCGGGGTGCGCGGCACGGTCACGGTCTCCGACACGCCAGGGAACCCGGAGGGCGAGCCCGCTCAGCCGGTGCCGAAGAACAACGTCGATGTGAAGTCGCCGGAGATCCGCCAGATCTCGCTCGACCCGAAGACCTTCCGCGGCCGCGGCGCGCAGCTGCACTTCTCGATCGGCGAGCGCTCGAAGCTCGACGGCGAGTACTACCGGATCGATCGAAAGGGCCGGCGAAGCTTCGCGGGCTGGGACAAGTGGAAGGGCTACGTCGGCCTCAACGAGATCCGCTTCGGCCGCCGGGGCAAGCACTTCAAGGCCCAGCCCGGCCGTTACGTCGCGGAGCTGCGGGCCACCGACACCGCCAACAACACCAGTCGCGTCGCGCAAGGTCCACTTCCGCATCAACGCGTCGCGCTGAGCCGCGGCCGAGCGGCCCATACGGTACGCGCCATGAACGGCGACAGCGGGCGAGCGACGCCGATCGCTCTGGTCCTCGGCGGGATCATCTCGGTCCAGTGCGGCGCCGCGGCCGCGACGAAGCTCTTCGACGACGTCGGGCCGGTGGGCACCGTGATGATGCGGCTGGTCTTCGCCGCGGTCGTCCTGATGCTGATCTGGCGGCCAGCCCTCGGCGCGCTGCGCGGCCGCCACGCCGCCGACCTGATCGCGTTCGGCGTCGCGCTGGCGGCGATGAACACGACCTTCTATCTGGCGCTCGACCGGATCCCGCTGGGGATCGCGGTGACCTTCGAGTTCATCGGCCCGCTCGGCGTGGCGATCGCCTCCTCCCGCCGCCGGCTCGACCTGCTGTGGGCGCTGTTCGCCGGTGCCGGGATCGTGCTCCTCTCCCCCACGCCCGGCAGCGACCTCGACCTGCTCGGGGTCGTCCTGGCGCTGGTCGCCGGCGGCTTCTGGGCCGCCTACATCGTGCTCACGGCGCGGATCGGCCAGGCGTTCTCCGGAGGGCAGGGGCTGGCGCTTGCGATGGTGGTCGCCAGCGCGCTGATCCTCGTGCCGGGGATCGCGGCGGGCGGCTCGGACCTGCTCGATCTCCGGTTTGCTCGCGATCGGGTTCGCGGTCGCCATCCTGAGCTCGGCGATCCCCTACTCGCTCGAGCTCGAGGCGCTGCGGCGCCTGGCGCGGGGCACGTTCGGGGTCCTGATGAGCCTCGAGCCGGCCGTCGCGGCGACGATCGGCTTCATCGCGCTCGGCCAGGACCTCTCGACGCTCGAGCTCGTCGCGATCGCGCTGGTCGTCGTCGCCAGCGCCGGCGCCCTGCGCACCGCGCCTCCGCCGGCGGAGGGGTAGCGGGCGAGTCGGTAGGTTCGCCCGCGATGCCCGCGTGTCCGCCCGATCGCTCTGCGCGCTGCTGGCCGCAGCCGCGTTCGCGCTCGCGGCATGCGGCGGCGGCGACGACACCTCCGCCGACACGGCCGGCTCGAGCACGACCACGGCGGCAGCCGGAGGCGCCTGCTGCGAGATCCAGGAGGTCGACGTGCCGCTCAGCGGCCAGCACGAGGACCGCGAGTTCACGGCCGCCGACTACGAGACCAACCCGCCGGCCGGCGGCGACCACAACCCCGTCCCGCTCGCGGCCGGGCGCTTCTACACCTCACCCCCGCCGCTCGGCCAGGCGGTGCACCTGCTCGAGCACGGCGCCGTGATCGGCTGGACCAACGGCCTCTCCGAGCGACGATCAGCAGGCGGTCGAGGACGAGTTCAAAAGATCGCCAATGACGGCTACTACCAGCTTGCGACGGTCGAGAACCCGGACATGGACGTGCCGTTCGCGCTCAGCGCCTGGGGCGCGCTGCAGAAGTGCACGCAGGTCGACACGTCGGCGATCCGACCGTTCGTCGAGGAGTGGTACGCGTCGCCGAAGTCCGCCGAGAGCGGGCTCGCTTGCCAGGGCGACGCGCGGGCACTCCCGAACTGCTGAGCCGCCGCGTACAGCGCGGCAGGGCTCACTCGGGCGGCGGGCCCTCGCGGCGCTCCCAGCCCGGGCATTCGCGCACCGGCAGCCGCGGGTAGCGCGGGTAGTCCGGCTCGGTTCGCGAGCGCTCGCAGAGCGAGAAGGTCGAGCCGCGCGTGTTGTGGATCAGGCGCTGGTGGGCGCAGGTGTCGCAGAGGCCGGCGGGCGGGCGCGCCATGGGTCCAGTATCGCGCTCGCGATCGGGCCGAACGGAGTCGGTACTTCACTTTGTATAGTGATCCCGTGGCCACTTTCCGGCGATTGCTCGGCTTTCTGCGGCCGTATCGCCGCCAGGTGATCGGCTCGCTCGTCTTCGCCTGGCTGGCGATGGGGATGACGATCCTGATCCCGCTGCTGATCGGCAGCACGGTCGACGCGATCAACGACAAGGACGAGTCGCGCCTGCTCCCGCTGGCGCTGGCGATCGTCGGCGCCGGCTTTCTGCGCCTGGGCCTCACCGTGGTCCGGCGGCTGATCGCGGGCAAGGTCTCGGTCGAGGTCGAGTTCGACCTGCGCGAGCGCATCTACGCGCACCTGCAGCTGCTCGAGCTCGGCTTCTTCGACGGCCAGCAGACGGGGCAGCTGATGTCGCGGGCGACGGTCGACCTGCAGTCGATCCGCTTCTTCCTCGGCTACGGGCTGATCTTCCTGACCCAGAACGCGCTGACGATCGTGCTCGCGAGCGCCGTCATGTTCGCGATCAAGCCCTGGCTCGCGGCGCTCGCCCTGCTCCCGGTGCCGATCGTCGTCCTGACCGCCGCGCGCTTCAGCCGGCTCTCGCGCCCGGCGGTGCAGGAGGTCCAGCAGCGGATCGCCGAGCTCACGGCCGAGGCCGAGGAGAGCGTCTCGGGGATCCGGGTCGTGAAGGCGTTCGCGCGCGAGGAGCACATGCTCGAGCGCTTCCGCCACCAGGTCTCGCGGGTCTTCGACCAGAACGTCTACTCGACCCGCCTGCGGGCCTTCTACTCGCCGCTGCTCGGCTTCATTCCCAGCCTCGGCCTCGCCGTGGTGCTGCTGGTCGGCGGGCGCCAGGTGATCGAGAACAACCTGTCGCTCGGCGACTTCACCGCCTTCTACACCTACCTGGTGATGCTGATCGGCCCGATGCGGATGCTCGGCATGTCGCTCGGGATGGCCCAGCGCGCGGTCGCCTCGGGCAACCGGATGTTCGAGATCCTCGACCGCGAGCCGCGGGTCGACCAGCCCGCCGGACGCCCCGCCGCTGCCCGACGGCCCGGGGCGGGTCGAGTTCCGCGTCGGTCGGGCTGACGCTACGACGGCGCCGAGCCCGTCGCTGAGCGGGATCGACCTCGAGGTCGAGGCCGGGCGGACGGTGGCGCTCGTCGGGCCGACCGGCTCGGGGAAGACCAGCCTCGTGGCGCTGATCGCGCGGCTCTATGACCCGACCGAGGGCGCGGTCCTCGTCGACGGCGCCGACCTGCGCACGGTCGACGTCGCCTCGCTGCGCCGCTCGATCGCCTTCGTCGCCGACGACAGCTTCCTGTTCTCGGCCACGGTCGGCCGAGAACATCGCCTACGCCCGGCCCGAGGCGACCCGCGAGGAGATCGAGCTCGCCGCGCGGCGGGCGCAGGCGCATGAGTTCATCTCCGCGCTGCCGGACGGCTACGACACCGTGGTCGGCGAGCGCGGGCTGACGCTCTCGGGCGGCCAGCGCCAGCGGGTCGCGATCGCCCGGGCGCTGCTCGCCGAGCCGCGGGTCCTGATCCTCGACGACGCGACCTCCTCGGTCGACGCGCGCACCGAGGAGGCGATCAAGGACGGGCTGCGCGAGGTGATGGCGGGCCGGACGACGTTCGTCGTCGCCCACCGGCTCTCGACGATCTCGCTCGCCGACGAGATCGTGGTCATGGAGGCCGGGCGGATCGTCGACCGCGGCACGCACGAGGAGCTGCTCGAGCGCTCGCCCGCTGTACGCGGAGATCGCGGAGTTCGGGTGCGAGGACGTGCTGTTCCTGCAGAAGCGACCTGGAGGAGCGCGGAAGTGGCGGTGGGCTGTGAGGCGCCGCTCGCCACCCGCGACTCGCCACTCGACGGACTCCGTCACCGAGCGGCGATCCCGAGACGCAGCGGTCGGAGGTCGCGGCGGAGACCGAGGACCAGGCCAACCAGCCGGGCCGGCTGGCGGGCACGCTGCTGATGCTGCGCGATATCTGGCGGCTGCTCCGCGGCGAGGACCAGCGGGCGCGGAAGGTGCGCTGGATGCTCGGCCTGCTGCGCCCGTACCGGCGCCAGGTGGTGCTGATGATGGTCGCGCTGGTGATCGCGACCGCCGCGGGGCTGGCGCCGCCCGGCGCTCGCCGGCGCCGCGATCGACAAGGGGATCAAGGCCTGCGACGAGAGCGCGCTCACGGTGATCGTGCTCGTCTTCATCGCCTCGGTGTCCGTGCTCTGGGTGGCCACGTACGCCCAGACGTACCTGGTCGGCTGGGTCGGGCAGCGGGCGCTGCAGGACCTGCGCTCGCGGATCTACTCGCACCTGCAGACGATGTCGATCGGGTTCTTCACCCGGCGCAGGCCCGGGGTCCTGATCTCGCGGCTGACCAACGACGTGCAGGCGCTCGACAGCCTGGTCACCGACGGCGTGGTGACCCTGTTCTCGAGCACGCTGACGCTGCGTCGGCGTGGTCGTGATCCTGCTCCTCTCGACGTCCCGCTGGCGCTGGTCACCTTCATCACCTTCCCGCTGCTCGCGATCGCCTAGCGTGATCTTCCGCATCGCGTCCGCGGGCGCCTACCGGCTGACGCGGGAGAAGATCGCCGAACATCACCGCCTACCTGCAGGAGACGCTCTCGGGCGTTCGGGTGGTGCGCACCTTCGGCCGCGAGGAACGGCACGTCGCGCGGATGACGAGCTCAACGAGGAGAACCGCCGAGGCGAACATGCGCACCGTCTACCTGAACGCGGCCTACTTCCCGGCGGTCGAGCTGCTCTCGGCGATCGGCACCGCGGTGATCCTCCTCTACGGCGGCTATCGCTAGATCGACGGCGACATCCAGATCGGCGTCGTGGTCGCGTTCATCGGCTATCTGGCGGCGTTCTTCGACCCGATCCAGCAGATCTCGCAGCTGTACACGACCTACCAGCAGGGCATGGCGGCGCTCGACAAGATCTTCGACCTGCTCGACACGCGCCCGGACATGGTCGACAAGCCCGACGCGATCGACCCGGGGCCGATCCGCGGCGAGATCGAGCTCGACGACGTCTGGTTCTCCTACGCGCGCGGCGGCGACGCGGAGGCGGGCGAGCTGGTCACGGGCGCCGAGGGCTGGGCGCTGGAGGGCGTCGACCTGCACGTGCCGGCCGGGCAGACGGTGGCGCTCGTCGGCGAGACCGGCGCCGGCAAGTCGACGCTGGCGAAGCTGGTCGCGCGCTTTTACGACCCGCAGCGCGGCCGGGTGCTGGTCGACGGCCACGACCTGCGCGAGCTGCGCGCGCAGGCGCTGCGCAGCCAGCTCGGGATCGTGCCCCAGGAGGGGTTCCTGTTCTCCGGCACGATCCGCGACAACATCGCCTTCGGCCGGCCCGACGCGAGCGACGAGGACATCGCCGCCGCCGCGCGCGCCGTCGGCGCCGACGCGTTCATCGACCGGCTTCCGGACGGGCTCGAGACCGAGGTCGGCGAGCGCGGCGGGGCCCTCTCGGCCGGACAGCGGCAGATCGTCGCCTTCGCCCGCGCTCTGCTCGCCGAGCCGCGGATCCTGATCCTCGACGAGGCGACGTCGAACGTCGACGTGCGCACCGAGCGGGTGATCGAGCAGGGGCTGGAGCGCCTGCTGGCCGGGCGGACGGCGATCGTGATCGCCCACCGGCTGTCGACGATCAGGCGAGCCGGGCGGATCGTCGTCCTCGAGCACGGGCGGATCGTCGAGATGGGCACGCACGAGGAGCTGATCGAGGCCGGCGGGCGCTACGCGGAGCTCTACGGGACCTGGGCGGAGGCGGCGGCGGCCTAGACGAGTCGCTAGGGGCTGACGCCGCCGCTCGACGAGGTCCCGCCGCTGTCGCCACCGGTGGCGCCGCCGGTCGGCGGGGGCGTGGCGGCGCCGCCGCCGGTGTCCGCCGGCGGGGTGGTCGGCGTCGTCGGGATCGGCGTCGTCGTGGTGGTCGGGATCGGCACCGTGGTGGTCGTCGGGGTGACCGTGCCGCCCGTGTCGGTGCTCGTGGTCGCCCCGGTGCCGCCGGAGCCACCGCCGCCCGAGCCGCCGCTGGACTCGGACGACCTTGTCCGGGTTGCCGCAGGCGGCGAAGCCGAAGTTCTTCGCGGCGTTCGGCGGCCTCGTCGCCGGCCTTGCTGATCGTCGACTCGAGATCGCTCACGGTCGCGTCGTCGCCGCGTTCGACCGCGGTCGCGCGGTCCTGGTAGGCCGCAGCCTGCTTCTCGAGCGCGTTCAGGTAGTTGCCGAGCTTGGTCGTCCCGTCGTCGGGCTGCGGGAGGCTCTGGAGCTGCTGCAGCTCGCCCTCGACGATGTTGGCCTCGTCCTTGGCCGCCTTCGCCGGGTCGGTCTGGTCGACGTTGGCGAGCTGCGTGTTCGCGTCCAGGCAGATCGCGTCGCCCTGGTCGACGTAGTCGGCCTGGGTGACCGTGCTTGCGCCTGCGGCGCCGGTGGCGCCCGCGAGCGGCGTCGCATCGGTGCTGTCGTCGCCCCCGCCGCAGCTCTTGATCAGGAGCACGAAAAGGATGAAGACAGCCGCGAGCGCGCTCAGCGCGACGAGGCGCCTACGCTGATAGACGTCCATGCTGTGCCCAAAGTAACAAAGGGATAACCCGGATCTACAGGCATAACTACCCCTGGGCAGGGCGTTTTCATCACAGGGGGCCGAATGAGCGGGTCGGCGCTCGCGCCTAGGACGGCTCCGCGGACCCGTTCCGACGCACGTTTCGCCCGCCCCAGTTCACCGTCTGGGCGTGGCAGTTCGGGCACAGCAGCGCGAGATGTTCTCGAGCCGGTTGTCCGTGCCGGTCCCGTTGACGTGATGAAGCTGCGATGGCTGAGCGGCTCGCCGTGCCACTCGGTCAGATCCCGCAGCGCTCGCAGCGGTTCTCCTTCAAGCCCGCGTCGAGCAAGCGCGCCTTCAGATGCGTCCGGCTGGTGTGCGGCCGGTCGGGCACCAGGAGCTCCTCGATGGGCATCGCTCGAGGCCGCGCCTGGACGTCGCCGCGGCCGCGCGCCTGGAACCACGTCGCAAGGTTGAACCCGAAGCGCTCCGCGCACTGCGCGCACCGACAGGCCGCTGTCGTACGCACGCTGGATCTCCTCCCAGTCGTAGCGCCGCGCGAACCGGGCGTCGGGCTCGGAGCCGAGGTTGCGAAAGTGGTAAGCGACGGTGCTCTTCGTGATCCCGAGCTCGCGGGCGATCGCGGCCTGACTCAGCCCGCACTCGCGGAGCCGCTTGACCGCGTCCCGAGTGCTCTCAAGCCTTCCGTCTCGCCGTTGCCGCCCGATCCCGCAGTCACGAACATATGTTCGCACATCGATCGGACGGAACGAGGGCGAGAAAGGTCGTGCCTCGAACCTAAGACACTGGGGATCAGGGACTCGAACCTCGACTACTAGTACCAGAAACTAGCGTGCTGCCAATTACACCAATCCCCATCGAATTCGTCACGCGAAGCGTAGCGGCGAGACACGCGCCGCGGCGGCCCTAGCGCCCGATCGACTCGAGCTCTGAATCGGCGTCGGCGAGGGCGTCCTTGTGCGCCGAGATGTCCGCGCCGGTCTCGATCAGGGTGCGGGCGTGGACGAGGTCCTCGGAGCGCCCGACCGAGAGCGCTCCCTGCACCGCGCCGTCCTTCAGATACCAGGCGCTGAACTCGCCCCCGTCGAAGTCGCCGCGCCAGACGACCTCGTCCCACTCCTCGGCGGGGCCGACGTACTCGAGCGACGCCCAGTCGGCGAGGTCGCTGAAGAAGTACGGCACCTCGCGGTAGGGCTCGGCGGAGCCGAGCATCGCCTTGGCCGCGTGGCGGCCCTGCTGCAGGGCGACGTCCCAGTGCTCGACCCGCAGCCGGCGGCCGTGGATCGACGCTGTCGTAGGAGCACACGTCGCCGGCGGCGAAGATCCCCGGCGCCGAGCTCTCGAGCCTCGCGTCGCAGATGATCCCGTTGTCGACCTCGAGCCCGGCGCGCTCGGCGAGCATCACGTCCGGGCGCACCCCCGCGCCGACGACGACCATGTCGCCCTCGACCGTGCGCCCGCTCTTGGTCACCACCGCGCCCACGTCGCCGTCGCCCTCGAACGCCTCCAGCTCCTCGCCGCCGAAGATCTCGATCCCGTGATCGGCGCAGCACATCGTGGAACCAGCGGCCCGACCTCGTCGCCGAAGCGTGCGCGAGAGCGCCACGTCCTCCAGCATCACGATCGCTCACCTCCGTCCCCTCGGGCCTTCAGCGAGGCGGCCACCTCGCAGCCGATGTAGCTGCCGCCGATGATCACGACCCGCTCGGCCGCCTCCGCCTGCTCGCGGATCGCGTCCGAGTTGCCGAACGCCCGCAGGTAGTGGATGCCCTCGAGCTCGGCGCCCTCGACGCGAAGGATGTTCACGTTCGCGCCGGTGGCGAGCAGCGCCTTGTCGAAGCCGACCTCCTCCCCGCCCTGCAGCTTCGCGGTCCGCGCCTGCGGATCGAGCGCCATCACGTTCGTCCGCGATGCGCAGCTCGACGTCGTTCTCCTCGTACCAGTCGGCCGGGTTGACGTAGGCGTCCGCGCGCGACGCCTCGCCGCGCAGGTACTCCTTCGACAGCGGCGGGCGCTCGTACGGCGGCTCGGGCTCGCGCCCGGCGAGCAGGATCGACCCGTCGGCGCCCTGCTTGCGCAGCTCGGACGCGCAGTAGGCGGCGGCCAGCCCGCCGCCGACGATCAGGAAGTCGACCGTCTGGCCGCCATCGCGCGCCGCCTACCCGGTCATCCGCCCGCGAACCGTCGGGCCCGAAGTAGGCGGTGAGGTCCTCCTCGACGCGCGGGTCGAGCACGGCGAGGATCTCGTCGCCCGCCTGCAGCACGGTCTCGGCGTTGGGGACGAACCCGGTCCCCTCGCGCAGCACCGAGATCAGCAGGCTGCCCTCGGGCATCGCCAGGTCGCCGACCCGCGTCCCGGCCGCCCTGCGAGTTCGTCGGGCAGCTCCATCTCGATGATCTCGAGCCGCTGCTCGGGCAGGTCGAGCAGGTGCACGAGCCCGTACTCGGGCACCTCGTGCTCGATCAGGCGCAGGATCAGGTCGGTCGCCGAGACCACCGGCTTGATCCCGAGCAGGTCGAAGTGCTCGCGGTTGCGCGGGTTGTTGACCCGGGCGATGATCCGGTCGACGAGGTACTTCTCCTTCGCCACCTGGCAGATCAGCATGTTGTCCTCGTCGTCGCCGGTGACCGCGATCACCATGTCGGCGCGCGAGATCCCGGCCCGCTCGAGCACCCAGAGCTCCGACGCGTCGCCGTACTGGATGTTGTGCTCGAGCTCCTGCTCGACCGTGAGGTAGCGCTCCCGGTTCGACTCGATCAGGGTGACCTCGTTGTCCTTCTCGATCAGCTCCCGGGCGAGGTTCCAGCCGACCTTGCCGGCGCCGACGATGATGATGTACTGGCGCTCGGCCATCAGCGCGCGCTCCCTCAGAGGTCGGCGTCCTCGTGGTCGACCGCGCCCGACGGCCGGGCGCTCCCGCCCGCCGCGCTCGGCGGATTCGCGGATCTCGCGCTCGAGCATCTCGATCGCCACCTTGGTCGGGCAGATCGTGTCCAGGCCCTGGTCGGCGTACCACTTGGCCCGGTACGGGTCGAGGATCCGCGCGATCACCTTCGGCACGTCGAACCGGCGCTTGGCGATCTGGGCGATGACGATGTTCGTGTTGTCGCCGTCGGTCGAGGCGACGAACACGTCGGCGCGCTCGATCCCGGCCGCGGTCAGCGCCTCCACCTCGAGCGCCGTGCCGACCGTGAAGTGCCCGCCGAGGTCCTCCCACGGCTTGTCGAGCCCGATCTCGAGCCGCGCGTGCGACTCCGGGTCCTCGTCCAGGCAGGAGACCTCGTGGCCCTCGGCCAGCATCCGGCGCGCGAGCGAGGACCCGACCCGGCCCGCCCCGACGATGAGGACGAACATGGCGGCGGATCTTACGCGCCGCGGTCGCGGCGCGCTATTCCGGCGTCGGGCAGCGACCCCTCGCCGGCCGACGGCCTCGTCGGCCGAGACGTCGGGCGAGCCGGCGGGCGCGCGCTGCGAGCCGTCGCTGCGCGGCGCGGTCACGAGCACCCGGCAGGGCGCCCGGCGCAGCACGTACTCGGTCACCGGCCCGATCTCCGCCGGGCGCGAGCCCCCGATCCCGCCGAGGACCGCGCCGCCCTTGATCCGGGTCGGCGGCTCGGCCCCCATCACGATCATCTCCACGTTGCGGTCGCGCGCGGCCTGCACGATCCCGGCCCCCGACCGACCGCGCCCGGACCACCGAGGGGTGCACCTCGACCGTGTCGTACTCCTCGCCGACCTGCTGGGCCCGCTCGAGCGCCGCGGTTGGCCGCCTCGGCGCGGTCGGCGGGCGGCGGCGAGTCGAGCGGCACCGTCAGCGGCAGGTCGACGACGTAGATCACCTCGAGCTTCGGCGCCGTCTCTCCCGGCGTGTCGGCGGCGTCGGCGAGCCGGCCGGCGGTGCCGACGATGTCGTCGTCGAGCTCGGTCCCGAACACCGGCACCAGGATGTCGCCGTACTCCGCCGTCCGGCTCCGCTCTTCACCAGCGCCTCGGCCGGCACCTCGACCCGCTCGCGTGAGCGTCGTCCCCTCGATCCCCTTGCGGTAGATCACGTAGGCGACGAGCCCGAAGACCATCCAGCCGCCGCCGACCCAGCGCGCGGTGTCGTGGTAGACGATCACGCTGAGCCAGGCGAGCGCGGTCAGCACCGCGGCGACCACGGTCGGCAGCGGGATCTGCGCGCCCCGATAGCGGACGTTGAACGGGACCCGGAACGGGCGCTCGCGCGTCCGGCTCGGTCGATGCGCAGCTTGATCACGGAGAGGTGGGCGATCGTGAACGCGATCGTCGCCCCGAACGCGAACAGGCCCGCCGAGCAGCGCGATGTCCGTCGGCACGATCAGCCCGAACGCGAACACCGCGGCGCCGATGATCGCCACGTGCGGCGTGCGGTAGCGGCGGTTGAGCTTGCCCAGCCAGCTCGGGATCTGCCGGTTGGTGGCCAGCACGTAGACGTGGCGCGACAGGCCCAGCATCGCCGTGTTCGCCGCCCAGATCAGCGCCGACGGGCACGATCGCGACCACGGCCACCTGCATCACGTCCGACACCCAGCCGGGCTCGAAGCTCTGCACCACCCCGAGCACCGGGTTCTCGATGAAGGTCGCCGCCGAGCGCCGTCTGCGGGCCGTCGGGCGTGGGCACCACCGGGACCGCCATCAGCGCGATCACCGAGATGCCGAAGTAGATCACCGGCACCAGAGCGGCCGCGACGACCACCAGCTTGCGCAGGTCGCCCGGCGCCGGTCTCGATGTCGGGCGCCAGGTTCGCAGCCGCCTCGATCCCCGCGAACGCGACCGTCGCGATCACGCCCGCGTAGATCACGTCGTCGATGGTCGGGGTGGTGAACGGGTCGAGCTGGTCGGTGATCGCCGAGATGTCGAACGACCGTGAAGAGCGCCGACGACGATCACCGCGATCAGCAGCGTCGACCCCGGCGAGCGCGATCGCCGTCAGCAGCCGCGGCCGCCCGGCACCGGTGAACCCGCACGATCGTGAGCACGGCCGTGCCCGCGATCACCAGGCCGCCGGTGACGATCTCGCCCGCCGTGTCGGTGAAGCCCGACCAGATCGGCGTCAGGTAGTGCGGGACCGAGAGCGCCGCGAGGGCGATCACGATCACGTAGTCGATGAGGATCGCCCAGCCGGCGATGAAGCTCACGAGCTCGTTGCGGAACGCGTGGCGGGCGAACGTCGCCGAGCCGCCGCGCTCGGGCACCATCGCCTCGCCCTCGACGTACGTCAGCGTGTTGAGGACGAAGACGATCCCGACCCCGAGGAAGATCAGCGGCGTCAGCCCGAGCCCGCGCTCGGCGACGAGCCCGAGGGCGAAATAGAGCGAGAACCCGACCGCCGAGTACGCGACCGCGAACAGCAGCGGCACCCCCAGCCAGCGGCGGGTGATCGGCGAGTGCTCGCCCCCCCGACGGAGCGGGTCGATCAATCCTCGCTCCGCAGCGCGAGGTAGAGGCGCCCGGCGCCGAGGCCGACGAAGACCAAGCCCGAGCCACAGGCCGCTCGAGGTCACGCCGCCGCCGTGGGCGAGGGTGACGACGATGATCGCCACCCCGAAGCCGAGGATGACGATCGCGAAGATCCTGCGTGACCGCCCGGTAGACGTCGTCGCGCCCGTTCGCGCTCATGTCGCCGCCGGCTCCAGGCGCCGCATCGTCGCCTGGCCCTCGGTCGACTCGCTCGGGTTCGCGGACACGATCACCCGGCAGGGCCGCTTCGCGAGCACCGTCTGGAGCGTCTTGCCGTACAGCGGGGCGCCACCGCGGTAGCGCAGCGGCATCACGATCGCCGCCGCGTTGATCGCTCTTCGCCTCGTCCACGATCGCCTGCCCGGCGCCGCCCAGGCGCACGTGCTCGACGCTGCCGCTCACCCGCTGCCCGCAGATCAGCTTCGCTCGCTCGAGCTTCGTCCGCGCGACGCCCTCCTGCTCCGGCGAGCTCGGCGTCGAGCGGCAGGTTCGACGGCACCTCGACCAGGCGACAGCACGTGGATCGCCCGGCGGCGGCGCGCCGCCAGCGCCTTTGCGGTCGATCACCGCCTCGGCTCGAGAACGGGTCGTCCTCGTCGAAGGCGACGAGAACGCTTCGGTACTCGACCTCCTCGACCCCGAGCGGCGTCAGCGCCTCGACCTTCACGGTCTCGCGTCAGCGGCAGGCCCTTGTAGCGGCGGTAGACGATGTACAGCAGCGTCCCGGCGATCATCCAGCCGCCGCCGGTGGCGAGCACGACCGGGTCGAGCACCATCGCGACGACGAAGGCGCCGAAGGTGCCGATGCCGCCGATCACCGCGTGCATCGGCACCTCGACCCCGCGGATCCGGACGTTCCCCGGCGGCCGCCAGGGTCGCTCACCGTCCTTGCCCGTGGGTCGCTCGGAGAGCGGGCGCAGCTTGCGCAGCCTGATCACGGAGACGTGCGCGACCGTGAACGAGAGCGTCGCGCCGAACGCGTAGATCGTCCCCAGGAACGTCGTCTTGCCGGGAGCCATGACGATCGCGGCGATGGCCGAGAAGACGATGATCGCCACGTACGGGCGTCTTGAACCGCGGGTGGACGGCGCGCAGGATCTCCGGCAGCTGGCGGTGCTGGCCCATCGAGAACGTGAGCCGCGAGAGGCCGATCAGGGCGGCGTTGGTGGCGATCAGCAGGATCACCGCCGGCGAGCATGCCGACGTAGACGCGCAGGACGTCGGTGAGCCCGCTGGACGAGGCCGAGGTTCTCGACGATCCCGAGCACCGGGTCGTCGGCGAAGGTGGTCGCCGAGCTCGGTCGTGAAGTCGACCCGCGGCGTCCTGGGTCACCGGCATCGCCGAGAGCGCGATCGACGGCAGCAACGCGTAGATCCCGACCACCGCGAGCACCACGGCCGCGGTCCCGCGCGGGATCGACCGGTTCGGCGACCGCGCCTCCTCCGACATGTTCGAGATCGTCTCGATCCCCGTGTAGGCGACCATCCCGACCGCGATCCCGAGCAGGAAGTTGCCCAAGGTCGGCGCCGTCCCGAGCTGGACCTGGTTGACGAGCAGGTCCGGGTTGAGGACCAGCACGCAGACCGATCACGACGAGCACGACCTGCGTCGCCAGGTCCGCGATCGCGAGCACCAGGTTCAGGCGCGCCGACTCCTCGGTGCCCTTGACGTTCAGCGCGCGAGGCAGACGAGCAGGCCGATCCCGAAGATCACGTCCGCCGGGCCCGTGGCCGAGCGGCTCCCAGAAGACCGCCAGGTAGTGCGGGACGAAGAACGCCGAGATCGCCGACCGTGACGATGTAGGTGAGCATCTGCGCCCACCCCGCGAGGAAGGACGCGAACTCGTTGAAGGCGTGGCGGGCGAAGCTCGACGACCCGCCGGCCTCCGGGTAGAGCACGGTCGCCTCGACGTAGGTCGCGGCCGTGAAGGCGAAGATCAGCGCCGGCGATCATGAACGTGACCGGGGTCAGCCCGAGCGCGTAGAGCGCGACCAGCCCGAGCGCGTAGTAGATCGACGAGCCGACGTTGCCGTAGGCGGCCGCGAACAGCGCGCCGGGGCCGTGGACCCGGCGCAGCGCCGCCTCGCGTGGGTGCCGTTCCGCCATCTACTCCGAATCTACGGCCGCGGCGGCGGACGTGCTCGAGACGCTGATCTCCGCCGGTGACGCGCAGCCGAGCAGCGACCAGCGCGAGCTCGATCTCCGCGCGCAGGATCTCGAGCACGTCGCGAGCGCCGTCCTCGCCGCCGACCGCGAGCCCCCAGAGCGGCGCGCGGCCGGCGAGCACGGCGCGGGCGCCGAGCGCCAGCGCGGTCAGCGCGTCGGTGCCACGGCGGATGCCGCCGTCCATCAGCACCTCGCAGCGCCCGCCGACGGCCTCGACGACCTCGGGCAGGATGTCGAGCGTCGCGGGGACGCCGTCGAGCTGGCGCCCGCCGTGGTTGGAGACGATCACCCCCGCCGCCCCGTGCTCGACGGCGAGCGCCGCGTCGGCGCCGGTCTGGATGCCCTTCAGCAGGACGGGCAGCGAGCAGTCCGCGGCGAGCGCCTCGAGGTCGTCCCAGTCGAGCGTCGGGTCGACGAGCTCGAAGACCTCCTCGGTCGTGATCGGCCGCTCGGAGCCGACCGCCGCGGCGACCGCCGGGGCCGTGACGTCCGCCGGGACGGCGAAGCCCGTGCGCAGGTCGCGCTCGCGCCGGCCCGCGCGCGGCGCGTCGACGGTCAGCGCGATCGCCTCGAAGCCCGACTCGACCGCCTCGTCGATCAGCGCCCGGGTCACGCCGCGGTCGCTGAAGCAGTAGAGCTGAAACCAGCGCGGCGCCGGCGGCGCCTCGGCGGCGATCTCCGCGGGGTGCGAGGTGGCGGTGGTCGACAGGCGTCATGATCGTCCCGGCCGCGGCCGCCGCGCGCGCCATCGCCACCTCGCCGTCTGGATCGACGAGCCGCTGGAACGCGACCGGGGCGACCAGCAGCGGCATCGAGACCTCGGTGCCGAGGACCGTCGTCGCCGTGGTCACCTCGCCGACGTCGACGAGCACCCGCGGGTGCAGCGTGCGGCGCGCGAACGCGGCGACGTTGTCGCGCAGCGTGCGCTCGTCGCCGGCGCCGCCGGCGAAGTAGCCGTGGACGCCGGGCTCGAGCCGCTCGGCCGGCGAGGCGCTCGTAGTCGGCGACGTTGAGCGGCTCGGGCTCGGGCACGGCGCGACTATATGGCGCCGCGCGGGCGCCTACGCGGACCGCGAGCGCCGCACCGGGCTGGGCGGCCTCGTAGGCGGCCGCCATGTCGGCGTCGCCGTGGCCGAGATCCTGCGCCGCGGCGAACCGGCGCTCGACCGCGGCAGCGATCTCGACCTCGAGCTCGCTCTCCGCTGCCGCCTCGCGCACGAGGCCGGCGTCCTTGGCCGCCAGGCGCAGCGGGAAGCTCGGCTGGTACTCGCCCGCGAGCATCGCCTCGCCCTTCATCTGGGCGTAGGCGGCGTCGAGCGGCCCGCCGGCGATCAGCTCGAGGAAGTCGCGGCCCTCGACGTCGAGCACCTCGGCCAGCGCCAGCGTCTCGGCCAGGCCGGCGGTGAGGGTGAGGATCCAGCTGTTCACGACCACCTTCATGCGGCTGCCGGCGCCCGCCTCGCCGAGCTCGGCGACCTTCGCGGCCACGGCGTCGAAGGCCGGGCGCGCCGCGCTCGAGCGCCTCCGCGGGCCCGGACGCGAGCACGATCGAGCTTGCCATCCTCGGCCGGCTGCCTGGTGCCGAGCACCGGCGCGTCGACGAACTCGACGCCCGGCCTCGGCCGCGACGACCTGCGAAGCTCGGCGGCGGCGACGAGGCCGACGGTGCTCATCTGCAGCCAGAGCGCGTCGTCGTGCATCGCGACCAGCAGCGCCGTCGTCGCCCGCCATCACCTCGTGCACGGCGCCACCGTCGGCGAGCATCGTGATCACCGCGTCGGCGCCCGCGACCGCCTCGGCCGGCGTCGGGGTCAGCTCGCGCCCCGTCCGCGGCCAGCGGCTCCGCCTTCTCGACGCTGCGGTTCCAGGCGCGCACCTCGAACCCGGCCCGCAACAGGTTGCGGCCCATGGCCGCCGCCCATGATCCCGGTGCCGAGCAGGGCCAGCGATCGAATCGGCGCGCTCATCGCGAAGGTGGTTCCCCCGATCGACGGCGGCAAACCGGCGCGGTGGCTACGCTGCGCCCATGGGCGAGCTGATCCACACCTGCTACCGGGTCCACGACATCGACCGGTCGGTCGCCTTCTACGAGAAGCTCGGCTTCGAGGAGCTGCGCCGGATCCCGATCCGCGACGAGGCGACCAACGTCTTCATGGGCCTGCCGGGCGACGGCGCGCGGCTCGAGCTCACCACAACCACGGCCGTGACGAGCCGTACGAGATGGGCACCGGCTACGGCCACATCGCGATCACGGCCGACGACCTCGACGCCACGCTCGCGCGCCTCGCCGCCGACGGCATCGAGCCCGAGAGGCCGCCGTACACGATCCGCGAGGGCGGCTCGCGGCTCTGCTTCGTGCGCGATCCGGATGAGTACCGGATCGAGCTGATCGAGCGAAGTAGCGCTAGCTCGTTAGTCGTTAGCGTCAGTCGCGAGTGCTACTAGAAGTGGACGATCGGGATGATCAGGATCGCGACGATGTTCGCGACCTTGATCATCGGGTTGATCGCCGGGCCGGCGGTGTCCTTGTAGGGATCGCCGACCGTGTCGCCGGTGACCGACGCGGCGTGGGCCTCTGAGCCCTTGCCGCCGAAGGCGCCGTCCTCGATCAGCTTCTTCGCGTTGTCCCAGGCGCCGCCGCCGGCGGTCATCGAGAGCGCCATGAACAGGCCGACGACGATCACGCCGATCAGCAGGCCGCCGAGCGCGTCGACGCTGATCAGCGCCGACGATCACCGGGACGACGATCGGGATCAGCGACGGCAGGATCATCTCCCGCTGCGCCGCCGCGGTGACGATCGCTGACCGTGTCCGCGTAGTCGGGCTTCTCGGTGCCCTCCATGATCCCCGGGTGCTCGCGGAACTGCTTGCGCACCTGCTCGACCACCTGGCCGCCGGCGCGGCCGACCGCCTCGATCGCGAACGCGGCGAACAGGTAGACCATCATGCCGCCGATCAGCAGGCCGATCAGCACGGCCGGGTCGTCGAGGTTGAAGAAGCCGTCGAGGTCGAAGCCCGCCGGCGCCTCGTCGCCGAGCTCGATCTTGAAGGCGCTGAACAGCACCAGCGCGGCGAGCGCGGCGGAGCCGATCGCGTAGCCCTTGGTGACGGCCTTGGTCGTGTTGCCGACCGCGTCGAGCGGGTCGGTGACGTTGCGGACGTCCTCGGGCAGCTCCGCCATCTCGGCGATGCCGCCGGCGTTGTCGGTGATCGGGCCGAACGCGTCGAGGGCGACGATCAGGCCGCAGAGCGAGAGCTGCGCCATCACGGCGATCGCCGATCCCGTAGATCCCGGCGAGCTCGTTGGCGCCGAGGATCGCGAGCGCGATCAGCAGCGCCGGCGCGGCCGTGGACTGGAAGCCCTGGGCGAGGCCCTGGATGATGTTCGTCGCGTGCCCGGTCACCGAGGCCTGGCTGATCGTCTTCACCGGGCGGAACCGGGTCGAGGTGTAGTAGTCGGTGATCACGAACAGGCCGCCGGTGACGACGATCCCGATCAGGGCGCAGAGCCACAGGTCGGTGACGCTGAGGCGCCGGCCAGGGCGCTGCCGGGATCGGACGCCGAGCGCGAGCGGGTCGCTCATCAGCCAGTCGGTGATCGGGTAGAAGGCCGCCGCCGAGATCACCGCCGGAGACGATCAGGCCGCGGTAGAGCGCGCCCTCGACGTTGTCCGGTCGTGGTCCGCACCGACGAGCGCGCCGACGATCGAGGCGAGGATCGCGACGCCGCCGATGACCAGCGGGTAGATCGCGACCTCGCGGGCGAAGTCGCCGGCGAAGGTGAGCACGCCGAGCAGCATCACCGCGACCGAGGTGACCGCGTAGGTCTCGAACAGGTCGGCCGCCATGCCGGCGCAGTCGCCGACGTTGTCGCCGACGTTGTCGGCGATCACGGCCGGGTTGCGCGGGTCGTCCTCGGGGATCCCGGCCTCGACCTTGCCGACGAGGTCGGCGCCGACGTCGGCCGCCTTGGTGAAGATGCCGCCGCCGAGCCGGGCGAAGACGGAGATCAGCGAGCCGCCGAAGCCGAGCCCGATCAGCGCGTCGACCGCCTCCTTGTCGGTCTGGTCGGTGAGCACGCAGGATCCCGAAGTAGCCGGCGACGCCGAGCAGCGCCAGGCCGACGACGAGCAGCCCGGTGACCGAGCCGCCCTTGAAGGCGACGTCGAGCGCCGGCGGGACGCCGCCGCGAGCCGCCTCGGCGACGCGGGCGTTGGCGCGCACCGAGAGGTTCATGCCGATGAACCCGGCCGCGCCCGAGAGCGCGCCGCCGATCACGAAGCCGATCGCGGTGTCGACGTCCTGGAGGAGCGCGATCAGAGATCGCGAGCGACGACCGCGACGACGGCGATGATCATGTACTGGCGGTTCAGGTAGGCCTTGGCGCCCTCCTGGACGGCGCCCGAGATCTCCTGCATGCGCTCGTTGCCGGGCGAGCGGCGCGAGCAGCCGCTGCGTGACGAGCGCGCCGTAGAGCGACGGCGGCGCCGGCGCAGACGAGCGCGATCACAACGCCGTAGTCGGTCAGGAAATCGGTCAAGACTCGGTCCTCCGTGAGGGCTTGTGGTCAGCAGAAGCGGCCGGGCAGCGTCCGGCCGCCGAGGCGCGCGGGAGCTGTAGCGAGGAGTCGGCGTTACGACGACGCCAGGCGGCGTCCAGAGCCGCGGCGGCGGCTCGCGGCCGCGCTGCGGGCCGCTGCGTCTGCGGCGGCCGGCGGCGGGCTCGGCCGCCCGTCGCCGGGCGCCGCTCGGCTCCGGCTCCGCGCTCGCCGCCGCCCTGCGCCTCGCGCGCGTAGAGCATCTGGACTGCGGAGAGCGCCTCGCGCACCTGCTCGCGCGGGCTCGGGCTCGAGCAGGTCGACGACCGCCCGCACGGCCTCGATCCCGACCCGCGCCTGCTCGAGGTCGCGCTCGTCCTCCTTGCGCGATCCGGCGCGCGGCGAGGTTGAGGATGCTGACCACGCTCTCGAGCAGCAGGTCCTGGACCCGCACCTTGCGCGAGCTGCTCCTCGAGCGCGCCGCTGCAGCTCCTCCTCGCTCGGCGGCTGCTGCCGCCGGCTGCGCCTGCGTGGCTCGGCTGCGTCGCTGCTGGCTCACTCGTCGTATGACCGCGCTCGTCGGGCAGCGTAGGTGCGGCGCGTCTCGGCGACCGCCTCGCGGTAGACCTCCTCGAGCGAGGCGCCCTCCTCGAGCGCCGCGCGGGCGCGCTGGGCGCCGTTCCGCTCCGGGCAGCTCGACGTCGAGGCCGAGCGCGTCGCGGGCCGGCGCCGTCCACTCGAGCAGCCGCTCGACCGCCGCCGCGGTCGCGATCACCTCGGCGCGCCGTCGAAGTCGATCATGGGTGCCGTCGAGGCCGTGGCGGATCGCCCGCCAGAGGTTCTCCTCGATCTCGCGCTGGCGCAGCGGCGCCGGCAGGCCGCCCGTCGTCGTAGTCGAGCGCCGCCTGGGCGATGCAGGCGGTGATCAGCGCCGGCGAGCGCCGAACGACTCCGTCGCCGCGCGTCTGCGCGTCGCAGATCCGCAGCTCGACCGTGCCGAAGGCGTGGTGCGGGCGCACGCTCCACCACAGCTGGGTCGACTCGACGATCGAGCCGGTCGCGGTCGAGCAGGTCGATGAAGTCGGCGTACGCCGCCCAGTCGCCGAACGGCTCGTGGACGCCGCAGCGCGGGAAGGTGCGGGTGAAGATCTCGCGTGCGCACCGAGTGCAGGCCGGTGTCGCTGGCCGTCGAGGAACGGCGAGTTCGCCGACAGCGCCAGCAGCGGCGGCAGCACGCGCGCGCAGGTGGTCGCAGACCGCGATCGCGCGGTCGGCGCCGCGGACGCCGACGTGGACGTGCAGGCTCCAGGTGTTGTTGCGCTGCGCGACCCAGCGCAGCTCCTCGCGCAGCCGGTTGTAGTGCTCGCGTGTCGATGATCCGCTGGTCGAGGTAGTTCGCCCACGGGTGCGTGCCGGTCGCGGCGAGCGCCGATGCCCGAGTCGCGTCGGCGAGCGCGAACAGCCGGCGCGCGGCGCTCGCGCTGCAGCTCGACCGCCTCGGCGAAGGTCTCGCCGCGGCCCGAGCGGATCTCGATCTCGGTGTCGATCAGCTCGCCGGCGACCGACTCGGCGAGGAGCTCGTCCGTCATGGCAGCGCCGCGTACAGCTCCTCGAAGCGGTGCACGAGCTCGAGGCTGTCCGGGTCGACGAGCGCGAACTCCTCCTCGAGCCCGACGTGAAGTCGGTCGAGGCCTCGAAGACCTCCCGGGCGCGCGTCGAGGTCGAGGCTCTCCGAGCGCCTCGGCCGAGCCCGGTCATCGGCTCAGGCGAGGTAGAAGTAGAGCGCGTAGAGCAGGTCGACGGCGGGGCTCGAGGTGTGGACGGTCACCTCGGGCGGCACCTGGAGCAGCTGCTCGGAGTAGTTGAAGATGATCTTCACGCCGGCCTCGACGAGCTGGTCGGCGACCTCCTGGGCGGCCGCCGCCGGGACCGCGAGCACCCCGACCACGACCTCCTCCTCGCTCGACGACCTGCTCGAGGTCGGCGAGCGCGCGCACCGGCGACGCCGCCGAACTCGCTCGCCGACCAGCTTCGGGTCGACGTCGAAGATCGCGACGATCCGGAAGCCGTGGTCGGCGAAGATGTCCGAGCTGGCGATCGCCTGGCCGAGGTTGCCGGCGCCGAACAGGGCGATGTTGTGCTGGCCCGAGGTGCGCAGGATCTTGCGGATCTCGCCGACCAGCGAGTCGACCCGGTAGCCGACGCCGCGCTTGCCGAACTTGCCGAAGCCCGAGAGGTCGCGGCGGATCTGGGTCGAGTTGATGTGCGTGTACTCGGCGAGCTCCTGCGAGGAGATCGTCTCCTTGCCCATCTTGCGGGCCTGGATCAGCACCTGCAGGTAGCGCGACAGCCGCGCCGCGACGCCCGAGCGAGAGGCGGTCGCCGTCGGCGACCGGGCCGTCCGGCGCGGCGGCCTCGGCCGGCGGTCGCTCGGCGTCGATCTCGGTCGCGCGTCGGTCACGGCCGCGACAGTATCGCAGCCTGGCGCGCAAGCGCGTCGCGATCGAACTCGAGCTCGCTGACCACCTCGCCGTCGACCTCGACCACCGGGATCCGCTCGAGGTATCGCCGCGAGCAGGCCGTCGTCGGGCTCGATGTCGACCTCCCGCAGCTCGAACGCCGGCGGCCGGCAGCGCAGCGCCCGAGTCGCCTCGCGCGCCTCGTCGCAGAGGTGGCAGCCGGGCCGCGCTGTAGAGCGATGACCTCAGCCGGTCATGCCAGCGGCGTCCCAGCCCAGGTAGCTCGGGATACGGCGCGGCCTCGAGGAAGCGGGCCGCCGAGGCGATCATCGCCGCGTTGTCGGTGCAGAGCTCGCGCGGCGACCAGCTTCAGCGCGCAGCCCGCGCTCGCTCGCAGAGCTCGCCGACCCGCTCGCGCAGCAGCGCGTTGGCGGCGACGCCGCCGCCGAGCGCCACCGCCTCCCACGTCGCCGCGCGTCGCAGCGCGCCGCGCTCGCAGCTTCGCGACCAGCTGGCCGACGACCGCCGCCTGGAAGCTCGCCGCGAGGTCGGCGCGGCGCTCGTCGGCCTCGTCGTGCGCCGAGCTCGCGGACCGCGTACAGGAGCGCCGTCTTCAGGCCGCTGAAGCTGAAGTCGAGGCCGCGGGTCGCGGGTCATCGCCACCGGGAAGTCGAACGCCTCGGGATCGCCGTCGGCCGCCACGCGCTCGATCGCCGGGCCGCCCGGGTAGCCGAGCCCGAGCAGGCGCGCCGCCTTGTCGAGCGCCTCGCCGGCCGCGTCGTCGAGCGTCTGGCCGAGCACCTCGAAGCCGTCGTGCGTCGCGGACGCCGGCGAGCAGCGTGTGGCCGCCGCTCGCGATCAGGCACAGGAACGGCGGCTCGAGCGGCTCCGGCTCGAGGAAGTTCGCCGCGACGTGGCCGTGCAGGTGGTCGACGCCGACCAGCGGCTTGCGCGTCGCCGCGGCGAGCGCCTTGGCGGTGCTGACGCCGACCAGCAGCGCGCCGATCAGGCCCGGGCCGCGGGTGACCGCGAGCGCGTCGACGTCGGCGAGCTCGACGCCGGCCTCGGCCAGCGCCGCGTCGACGACCGGGTTGACCAGCTCGAGGTGGTGGCGCGAGGCGACCTCGGGGACGACGCCGCCGTAGCGCTCGTGCGCGGCGGCCTGCGAGGAGATCACGTTGGAGCGGATCCGCGCGCCGTCGACGACCGCGGCGCAGGTGTCGTCGCAGGACGTCTCGAGCGCGAGGATCAACGCCCGAGCCGTCCGGGGCCTCAGGCGCCGGACCGCGGCCGGCTCGAGCCACATGATCAGGGCGTCCTCGCCGTTGTCGTGGTAGTAGCGGCGGCGGTGCCCGGCGGGCGGAAGCCGAAGCGCTCGTACATCGCGATCGCGGCCGCGTTCGAGGTCCGCACCTCGAGCGTGAAGCGGGCGTCGGGCCCGGCCGCCTCGAACAGGCGCTCGATCAGCGCGCGTGGCGATGCCCTCGCGGCGGCGCTCGGGCGTCGACCGCGACGTTCATCAGGTGCCAGACGTCGGCGTAGCGCGAGCAGACCAGGTAGCCGACGAGCGCCTCGCCGTCGGCGATCGCCGAGGCAGATGCCCGACGGCTTCGAGAGCTCGAGCACGAACATCGCCAGCGACCAGGGGGTCTGGAACGAGCGGCGCTCGATCGCCAGCACCGCCGGCAGGTCGCCGTAGACGAGGCGGCGGACGCGCAGCTCGCCGCCGGCTCAGCGGCTCCGGCGTCGCGATCTCGTTGCTCACGCCAAACCTCTGCGTCGGGTCGTCTCAGATAGACCGGGTTGACGTCGTCCGGCAGCCCCGGCTCGACCTCGCGGCCAGCGCGCAGACGTGCCGCGCCGCGATCCGGTGCGCCGGGTCCGCGTCCGGGAGCACCTCCACGCCCGCGGCCTCGAGCTCGCTCGCGAAATCGTAGCGAGCCGTCGCCCGGCTGCCAGCGGCGCGCTCGCCAGCGCGCGCAACGCGCTCGGCGAGCTCCTCCGGGCGCGGCGACGAGCGGCGCCGCCGAGCTCCTCGCCCGTCGGCGTCGTACAGCGGCGGCGAACACCTCGCCGCGTCGCGCGTCGATCAGCGCCAGCCGCGCGCGCCTCGGCCGCGCCGCTCCGCGATCCCGCGCGCGAGCGCGGCCAGCGAGCCGACGCCGGCGAGCGGCAGCCCGCGCCCCTGGGCGAGCGCCCGCGCGGTGGCGATCCCGATCCGCAGCCCGGTGAACGTGCCGGGGCCGACCCCGACCGCGATCAGCGTCGATCCGCCTCCCAGCCGCCCGGCCGCGCCGTCGACCGCCTCGACCTCCGCCAGCAGCCGCTCGGCGTGCCGCGGGCCGCCCGTCCGGCGCCGCGGCCGAGCGTGCGCTCGTCGACGAGCTCGCCGCCGCCGCGGTCAGGCGCGACCGCCGACGTCGGCGGTCGCCGTGTCGAAGCCGAGCGATCCGCGTCACCTGCCGCCCGACGGCTCGTCGCGCACGGTCGATCTCGCGCCGGTCGCCGCCGGCATGGCGGAGCTCGACCGCGCCGCGACCGACGCCGTCGCCGAGCAGCGGCTCGGCCGCTCCGGCCACTCGACGAACGCGATCGCGTCGGGGGTCAGGTAGTCGTCGAGCAGGCCCGGCTCCTCGCGTCGAGCCCGTCGAGCCGGTAGAGGTCGAGGTGCGAGACCGGCCCGCGCCCGCGTAGCGGCGCCCGATCGTGAAGGTCGGCGAGACCACCGGCTCGGTCACGCCCGAGCGCCCGGCAGGCGCCGCGGACCAGGGTCGTCTTGCCCGCGCCGAGCTCGCCGCTGACCAGCACCACGTCGCCGGGCGCAGGCCGGCGGCGAGCCGCGCGCCGACGCCTCGGTCGCGGCCGGCCCGTCGCTGACGCTCGACGCGTCAAGCGAACAGGTCGAGCTGGCTGTCGGGGTCGGCCGGCGCTCGGCGCCTCGACGGCCTCGCGCGGTCGGCCGCGGCCGCTCGAGCTCGGGCAGCGGCTCGGCGAGCAGCGCCGGGAGCTTGGCGAAGTCCTCGCGCAGCGTGTCGACCAGCGAGGGCGTGCGCAGCGCGGCCGCCGGGTGCAGGAGCGGGAACACGAACACCGTGCGACCGCCGAGCTCGTGGACCTGCGGCGTGCCGCGCACCCTCGTGATCCCGGTCTGGCTGCCGGTGATCTTCTTGGTCGCGAAGTTGCCCGAGCGTGGCGATCACGCGCGGCTCGATCAGCTCGATCTGGCGCTCGAGGTAGGGCCAGCAGGCCTCGATCTCGTCCGGCTGCGGGTCGCGGTTGCCGGGCGGGCGGCACTTCAGGATGTTGGCGATGAAGACGTCCTCGCGCTTCATCCCGATCTCCTCGAGCAGCTGGTTCAGCAGCTGCCCGGCCCGGCCGACGAACGGCAGGCCCTGGCGGTCCTCCTCGGCGCCCGGGCGCCTCGCCGACGAACATCAGGTCGGCGTCGGCGTTGCCGGCGCCGAAGACCGCCTTCGTGCGCGCCTGCGTGCAGCGGGCACCGGGTGCACTCCGAGACCTCGCGGTAGAGCTCGATCAGCCGCTCGCGCCGCGCTCGGCGGCGGCGCTCACGCGCCGTCCGCCCCGCGTCGCGGCTCGCGCGCTGCGCGGCGCGCCTTGAAGTCCGCCTTCGTGCGCTCGCGAAGCTGCGCGTTGCGGCGCTCCTGCGCGGCGCGCCGCGCCCGGCGTCTTGACCAGTCCGAACGGCGCCGCCTGGGCCGAGAGCACGCGCTCGGCGCCCGCGGCGCCGCAGAGCGCGACACTCGGCGGCTCGGTGCCGGCGTCGACCAGCTCCTCGAAGCGCTCGCCGCATGCGTCGCACCGGAACTCGTAGATCGGCACGCCGCGATGGTAGCCGCGCGCCGCGAGCCGGCGATCGTCCGCCGGCGTCGCTAACATTTGCGCACGCCGCGACCCGCGAGGGCGTGGACGACGGCGCCGGGCCAGCGCCGGCACCGATCCGACAAACGACTCAGCCGTCTGGTATCTCCGATGCGAGAACTGGAACGGGACCTCCCGACCACAGCCGACGCGCCACCGAGCGCCCGGCGCCGTGCCGGCGCTCGCGATCGTCGGCGCCGGCCGGGTCGGCGGCTCGCTCGCCGCGGCCGCCGCGCGCGCCGGGCTCGAGGTCGCGCTGGCGGGCCGCGACGAGGCCGCTCGAGCGGCCGCGAGCGCCGAGGTGGTGCTGCTCTGCGTGCCCGACGACGGCGATCCCGAGGCCGCCGCGACGCTCGCGCCGGCGCGGCCGCGCCGCGCTTCGCCGGCCACACGAGCGGCGCGATCGGCGCTCGACGCGCTGGCGCCGCTGCGCGCGGCCGGCGCCGCGACCTTCTCGCTGCACCCGCTGCAGACCGTCCCCGACGGCGCCACCGACTTCACCGGCGCCCCGTGCGCGATCTCCGGCTCCGACGCCGGCGGCGCTCGGCGCTCGCGCGCGGGCTCGCCGAGCGCGCTCGGCATGCGGCCGTTCGAGGTCGCCGAGGACCGACCGCGCCGCCTACCACGCCGCCGCCTGCGATCGCCTCCAACTTCCTCGTCGCGCTCGAGGAGTCGGCGGCCGAGCTGCTCGACGCCGCCGGGGTCGAGGACGCCCGCGAGCTGCTCGCGCCGCTCGTCCTGCGCACCGCCGCGAACTGGTCCGAGCGCGGCGCCGACGGCGCTCACGGGGCCGATCGCCCGCGGCGACGAGGCGACCGTCGCGCGCCACCTCGAGGCGCTGCGCGAGCCGGCTCCCGAGCTGCTCGCCCTCTACGAGGCGCTCGCCGAGCGGCGCCGGCGCCGCCGCAGGCCGTCGCCGAGGAGGCGCCGCGATGAGGGTCGTCCGCACCAAGGCCGAGCTCCGCGCCGCGCTCGCCGCCGCGCCGCGACGGGCCGCTCGATCGGCCTCGTGCCGACGATGGGCGCCCTGCACGACGGCCACCTGTCGCTGCTCGCGGCGGCCCGCGAGCGCTGCGACGTCGTGGTCATGAGCCTGTTCGTCAACCCGGCCCAGTTCGGCCCCGGCGAGGACCTCGACGCCTACCCGCGCGACGAGGCGCGCGACCTCGAGCTCGCCGAGGCGGCGGGCGTCGACCTCGTCTACGCGCCCGCGGCCGACGAGGTCTACCCGGCCGGGCTTCGCGACCGCGGTCGAGGTCGGCGGCGGGCTGACCGACGGTGCTCGACGGCGACCCCGAGCGGCGCGGCCCGGGCACTTCCGCGGCGTCACGACGGTGGTCGCGAAGCTGTTCAACGCGGTCGGCCCCGACGTCGCGTTCTTCGGCCAGAAGGACGCCCAGCAGGCGGTCGTGATCCGGCGCATGGTCCGCGACCTCGACTTCCCGGTCGAGATCGTCGTCGTGCCGACCGTGCGCGAGCCCGACGGGCTCGCGATGAGCTCGCGCAACGCCTACCTGAGCGCGGACGAGCGCGAGCGCGCGGCCGGCGCTGAGCCGCGCGCTGCGGGCCGCCGAGGCGCGTCGCCGGCGGCGAGACCGCGACCGCCGCGGCGCTCGCGGCGGCCCGCGGCCGAGCTCGACGCGGCCGGGATCGAGCCCGAGTACCTCGAGGCGCGCGACGCCGAGACCTGACGCCGGCGCGAGAGCTTCAACGGGCGGCCCGTGCTGGTCGCCGTCGCCGCGCGGGTCGGCCGCGCGCGGCTGATCGACAACGTGATCGGGATCGAGGCAACGCTGCGCCGATGAGGAGGACAGATGCCGATCGAGCATCGAGCATCCGCAGCGAGAGCCGCCGGCGCGACTCCGAGCGCACGCCGGTGACGCCTGCCCGCGCTCGCCGAGATGAAGCTCAACGCGCGAGCCGATCGTGATGGTGACCGCCTACGACTACCCCTCGGCCCAGGTCGCCGAGGAGGCCGGCGTCGACATCGTCCTCGTCGGCGACACCGCCGCGATGACCGTGCTCGGCTACACGCGACCGTCGCCGGTCGGGCATGGACGAGATGCTGATGCTGGCGGCGGCCGTCCGGCGCGGGCTGCGGACGCCGCTGCTCGTCGGCGACATGCCGTTCGGCTCCTACGAGCAGCTCGAACGAGCAGGCGATCGCGAACGCGCAGCGGTTCGTCAAGGAGGCCGGCTGCGACGCGGTCAAGCTCGAGCGCGGCGGCTCCTCGGTCGAGCGCGCGCGGGCGATCGTCCGCGCCGGGATCCCGGTGATGGGCCACGTCGGCCTGACGCCGCAGACGGCGACCGCGCTCGGCGGCTTCAGGGCCCAGGGCAAGACCGCCGGCCAGGCGGCGCAGATCGCCGAGGAGGCGCTCGCGCTGCAGGCGGCGGGCTGCTTCGCGATCGTCTTCGAGGCGGTCCCGGCGGCGATCACCGAGGCGCTGATGCCGCAGCTCGACGATCCCGGTGATCGGGATCGGCGCCGGCGCCGGCGACCGACGGCCAGGTGCTCGTCTTCCACGACCTGCTCGGGATCTACGGCGGCCACACGCCGAAGTTCGTGAAGCGCTACGCCGAGGTGCGCGAGGAGATGGTCGGCGCGTCGGCGAGTACGCGAGCGAGGTGCGCGCGCGCGCTTCCCGGGCCCCGAGCACGTCTACTCGGTCGACGCCGAGGAGCTCGATGCGTTCCGGCGCTACCTCGAGCAGGAGCGCCTGGCGAGGGCGAGGCGTTCGGCGGCGACTGGTCGGCGACCGAGATCTGAGGGCCGCGCTGCACGGGTAACCGCCTCGCGCGAGCGGTGTAAATCCTCGTAACTATCCGCACTTATTGGTGTGCGGACCGGCTTCGCAGAAAGCGAGGTGGTGCAAATGGAGATCGTGCAAGAAGATTCGAGCCGCTGGCTCTGTTCCTGATGATCATCGGCGGCCCTCAACTGGGCGCATCATCGTCCCTGCTTCGACACCAACGTGATCACCGAGGTGTTCGGCACCGGGACGGTCACCGACGTCGATCTACGTCGTCTTCGGCGTCTCCGGCCTGATCTGGTCCCGAGGCTGATGGAAGAGCCTTCCATCTCGGTCAGGGGCCGCACCCGCGCGGCGTCTGACGCGGGCCGAACGCGTGCAGGACGGCCGGGCGCTGAGCCCGGCGTTACGGAGCGTCGGCACCCGGCGAGCTCGAGACGGCGCGCGGCCCAGCCGCGATCCGAGTGCACGCGGCCGCCGCGACGGCGCGATCTCGGCTCGAGGCGCGCCAGCAGCTCGCCCCAGGCCGGGCTTGCGTCGATCGCCTCCGCACCCCGCCGCCCGCGTCCACGTCGCCGGCGCGGCGATGCCGAGCCCGGCCCAGAAGCCGAGCTCGACGTTGTCCGGCGCGCGCCGCCGCCGCCGCGGTAGAGCGCGCGGCCTCATCGTGCTCGCCCTCGCCGGCGAGCGCATCGGCGCGGTCGGCGAGCTCGTAGGCGTCGTGGAGGTCGAGCAGCCGGCGCAGCTCGGCCAGCGGCTCGGGCGAGTCCTCGACCCGAAGGTCGAGCTGGCGCGCCCACGGCTCGCCCTCGGCCGGGACGACCAGCAGCGCGGCCGACTGGCGTCCGCGCACGTCGCCGCCCGCCGCCTCGGCGGCCTCGAGCGCCGCGAGCAGCCGGCGCGCGAGCGGGCCGTCGGCCGCCTCGAACGCCGCCGCCATCGCCGGCCAGACCGTCGGCCGCGGCCATCATGTTCGCCTGCGCGCTGAAGCCGTCGCCCTCGACGATGGCCGGCCGCGTCGATGCAGCCGGCGCCCGGTGTGGACGGCGGTCCGGCCGGCGCCGTCGACCACCGCGACCTGGCGAAGCCGCGGCCGAGTCCGCGGCGAGCTCGGCGCCAGCGCGTCGGCCGGCTGCTCGCCGGCCGCCAGGCGCTCGAGCAGCCGCGGCCCGTAGGCGGGCTCGGCGATCGACTGCGTCGCCACCGCGCCGACGCCCGGGCGCGCCCAGGTGACGATCGAGCCGACCGAGAACCAGTGCGACTGCACCGCGACGCCGAGCTCGCCGGTGTCGGGGTCGCGGGCGACGATCGAGTAGGTGCCGGTGCGGACGCTCATGGACCCGCGGGCACGTGCGCGAGGAGCGAGTCGACCCGGCGTCGCCGAGGTCCGTCGCGGACGAGCTCGACCTGACGTCGGCGCCGTCGTAGGGCCTCCCGGCCGGCACGGCGGTCGCGCTCGGCGGCGCCCGGACGCCGCTGGACGCCGACCGCACCGATTCGCGAGCGCGCCGGGGCTCTGCGCGGCGAGGCAGCTCGGCGCGGTCGCCGTAGGCCGTCTCGACGTAAGTGGTCGGTGACGAGCTGGTCGCAGATGCCTGCCGGCGTCCTCGGACGCGGTCAGCACCGCGGTGACGGCGTCCTCGACCGAGCGCGGGCGGTCGGCGCCCGGGTCGTCGGCGGCCGCCGGATCGCCGGCGCTGTCGTCGGGCGCGACGGGCGCCGCCTCGCTCGCCGGTCGCCGTGGTGGTCGACGACGTCGGCACGGATACCGAGACCGTCGACGGTGCGGGATCGGATGAATCGTCGCCGCAGCCCGCGCCGACGAGCAGCGCGAGCGGCGAGCGCGGCGATCAGGCGTCGCGCGCATCGGGCCGAGGCTACCCATCGGCGGCGGCTTGAACTCGATCTCGCGGATCACCTTCGCCGGGGCGCCCGCCGCGATCGTCCCGGCGGGAATGTCGCGGGTGACGACCGAGTTGGCGCCGATCACCGCCCGGTCGCCGATCTCGACCCCGCCGGTGACCACGCAGTTGACCCCGAACCAGACGTTGTCGCCGATCCGCACCGGGCCCGCGGGCGACGAAGCCCTGCCAGGTGATCGGCATGTCGGGGTCGTCGTAGCGGTGGTCGGCGTCGCCGACGAAGCAGCCGTTGGCGAACATCACGTGGTCGCCGATCTCGATCCGCTCGACCGCGGCGAGCATCGTGCCCCGGTTCAGAAAGCAGCCCTCGCCGATCCGGATCTCGGCCTCGGGCCCGAGCGTGAGCCAGCAGCCCGGCTCGAGCAGGGTCGCCTCGCCGATCCGCAGCCGGCCCGAGTCGAGCGCCTCCAGCACCTCGCCCTCGACCGGGTAGCGGATGAAGGCGCCGCGCGGGCCATGTGGCGATTGAGCGCGCAGCGCCGGCGCAGGCGCCGAGTTGCGCTCGTACCAGCGCGCGCTTGGCCCACCAGGTGCGCCAGGCAGGCGAGCGCTCACGCCCGCACTTCCACAGGAGCAGAGCGATCGCGAGCGCTCAGGCCGCGACGGGCTCGCGCTTGCGCCTGGTCCGGCGCGGCTTCGGCGCCGGCTCCTCGGCCTCGACGAGGTCGCGCAGGAAGCGGCCGGTGTAGGAGGTCGGCGAGCCCGCGACCTGCTCCGGGGTGCCGGCGGCGACGATCTCGCCGCCCGCGTCGCCGCCCTCGGGACCGAGGTCGATCAGGTGGTCGGCGGACTTGATCACGTCGAGGTTGTGCTCGATCACGACCACGGTGTTGCCCTGGTCGACCAGCCGGTCGAGGACCTCGAGCAGCCGCTCGACGTCGGCGAAGTGGAGGCCGGTGGTCGGCTCGTCGAGGATGTAGAGGGTGTCGCCGGTGGCGATCTTCGAGAGCTCGGTCGCGAGCTTGACCCGCTGCGCCTCCCCGCCGGAGAGCTGGGTCGCCGGCTGTCCGAGCCGGAGGTAGTCGAGCCCGACGTCGTGCAGGGTCCGCAGACGCCGGGCGATCTTCGGGATCGGCTCGAAGAACTCGACCGCCTCGCCGACCGACATCTCGAGCACGTCGGCGATCGACTTGCCCTTGTAGCGGATCTCGAGCGTCTCGCGGTTGTAGCGGCGCCCGTGGCACTGCTCGCACGGGACGTAGACGTCCGGCAGGAAGTGCATCTCGATCTTGATCTGCCCGTCGCCGCGGCAGACCTCGCAGCGCCCGCCCTTGACGTTGAAGGAGAACCGTCCCGGCTTGTAGCCGCGCGCGCGCGCCTCGCGGGTGCCGGCGAAGAGCTGGCGGATGTGGTCGAAGACGCCCGTGTAGGTCGCCGGGTTCGACCGCGGCGTGCGCCCGATCGGCGACTGGTCGATGTTGATGATCTTGTCGATGCTGCTCGATCCCGTCGATCCGGTCGTGTGCCCCGGGGCGCATCCGCGCCCGGTGCAGGCGGTTGGCGAGCGGCGCGGTAGAGGATCTCGTTGACGAGCGTGGACTTGCCCGAGCCCGAGACCCCGGTGACCGCAGTGAAGCACGCCGAGCGGGAAGGCGACGTCGACGCCCTTGAGGTTGTGCTGGCGGGCGCCGCGCACGACCAGCTCGCCGCGCGGCTTGCGCCGCTCCTGCGGCACCGGGATCTGCCGCTCGCCGGAGAGGAACTGGCCCGGTCAGCGAGCCCGGCTGGCGCTCGATCTCCTTCGGGGTGCCCTCGGCGACCACCTCTCCCCCGTGCTCGCCGGCGCCCGGGCCCGAGGTCGACGACGTGGTCGGCCGCCCGGATCGTGCCCTCGTCGTGCTCGACCACGATCACCGTGTTGCCGAGATCGCGCAGGCGCTCGAGCGTGCCGATCAGCTTCTCGTTGTCGCGCTGGTGCAGCCCGATCGAGGGCTCGTCGAGGATGTAGAGCACGCCGACCAGGCTGGAGCCGATCTGCGTCGCGAGCCGGATCCGCTGCGCCTCGCCGCCGGAGAGCGTCGTCGCGGTGCGCTCGAGCGAGAGGTAGCCGATCCCCACCGAGTCGAGGAACCGCAGCCGCTCGGCGATCTCGCGCACCACCAGGCGGGCGATCGCGCGCTCGGTCTCGGTCAGCTCGAGCGCCTCGATCCACTCGAGCGCCGCGCGCGCCGACAGCTGCGTGTACTCGTAGATGTTGAGCCCGCCGACCGTGACCGCGAGGCTCTCCGGCCGCAGGCGGGCGCCGTGGCAGGCCGGGCAGGGCCGCAGGGCCATCAGCGCCCTCGATCCGCTCGCGGGTGTTCTCCGAGTCGGTGTTCTCGTAGCGGCGCTGAAGGCTGTGCAGCATGCCCGTCGAAGCGGACCGTGTAGCGGCGCAGGCGCCCGAACCGGTTGCGGTAGGAGATCGAGTGGCGGTCGTCCCCGGTGCCCTCCAGCAGGAGCTCGCGGTCGCGCTCGGGCAGGTCGCGCCACGGCTTGCCGACGTCGATCCCGTTCGCCTCGGCGACCGCCTCGAGCAGCCGGCGGTGGTAGACCGAGGCGGCCTTCGTCCACGGCTCGAGCGCGCCCTCGGAGATCGAGAGCGTCGGGTCGGGGACGATCAGCTCCGGGTCGATCACCCGCTGGAAGCCGAGCCCGTGGCAGCGCTGGCAGCAGCCGTGCGGCGAGTTGAAGGAGAAGATCCGCGGCTCGAGCTCCGGCATCGAGGCGCCGCAGTTGAGGCAGGCGAACTTCTCGCTGAACACCAGGACCTCGCCGCGCTTGCCCGCGCTCGGCCCGCTGAGGACCTTGGCCCCGGGGGCGTCGTCGCCGTTCGCGACCCGCTTGGCGTCGCCCTCGTCGAGCAGCTCGACCTCGACGAGCCCCTCGGCGAGCTGGCTGGCCGCCTCGATCGACTCGGCGAGCCGCTTGCGCAGCCCCTCCTTCATCACCAGGCGGTCGACCACGATCGAGATGTCGTGCTTGTACTTCTTGTCGAGCTCGATCTTCTCGTCGAGGCGGAGCAGCTCGCCGTCGACGACCGCGCGCGCGTAGCCCTGCGCGCGCATCTCCTCGAGCAGCTTCCCGTACTCGCCCTTGCGGCCGCGGACGACCGGGGCGAGGACCATGAACCTGGTTCCCTCCGGAAGGGTCATCACGCGGTCGGTGATCTGCTCGATCGACTGCCCGGCGATCGGCTCGCCGCAGGCATAACAGTGAGGCTTGCCGATCCGCGCCCACAGCAGGCGCAGGTAGTCGTAGATCTCGGTGACCGTGCCGACCGTCGACCGCGGGTTGCGGGAGGTCGTCTTCTGGTCGATCGAGATCGCCGGCGAGAGCCCCTCGATCGAGTCGACATCGGGCTTCTCCATCTGGCCCAGGAACTGGCGCGCGTAGGCGGAGAGCGACTCGACGTAGCGGCGCTGGCCCTCGGCGTAGATCGTGTCGAAGGCGAGGCTCGACTTGCCCGAGCCCGAGAGCCCCGTGACGACGACCAGCGCGTCGCGCGGCAGCGCGACGTCGATGCCCTTGAGGTTGTGGGCGCGGGCGCCCGAGATCACGATCTGGTCGGAGGCGGCCACCGGCGATCAATTGTACGAGGGCGAACGGATGTTCCCCCAATGCGCAGGACGCGGCGGGCGGCCCTCAGTGACCTGGATGAGTGATCAGCTAGCTGCCGGCGACCGCGAGCACCTCGTCGACCAGCTTCGCGCTGTCGGCAAGGGCGAAGTCCTCGGCGAGCTTGGCCTCGATCTCCTCGCGCGAGGCGCCGTCGAGGGCCATGTTGAGGGCGACGAGGCGGGCGCCCCCGGCGTCGTCGGACTTGCCGTCTGCGGCGGCGGGCTCGACGGGGTCCGGCACGATGGAGATCTGCGGCGGCGTGCCCTCGTCCGGGGGTGGCGCCGGCTCGGGGATCAAGGGCGGCTCGGGCTCGGACGGCGGCTCCGGCGCAGGTGCAGGTGGCGGCGGCGTCGGCTCGGGCACCGAGGGAGGCTCCGGCTCGGGGACCGGCACCGGCCCGGGCTGGACCTCGTCGCTGAGGCCGAGCTTCTTCTGAAGCTCGGCGAACGCGTCGCGCGCGGCGCTGATCCGCTCGCGCGACTCCGTCTCCGCGTCCTCGCGGATTCGCTTAGCGTCGGCCTCGGCATTGCGGACGATCTCGGCGGCCCGGTCCTCGGCCTCGGTGAGCATCTTCCGCATGCGGTCGGCGAAGTCGTGCACGTACTGCTCAGCGTCCATGAGGGCGAGATTACCGGTGGACGAGCCTCGACACGACGGTTCTCCCGAGCGGCGGCGTGACGGCGGCCGCGCCCGCGCGTAGATTCCCTGAATGGGAGCCGCGCGCATGACCTCCGTCGCGCTTGCGGTCGCGGCGATCGCCGTCTCGGGCTGCGGCAGCGGTGACACCACGACGACGACCGACCCCGACCTGGCGGGACCGCTGGTCGTCTACCAGCGCTCGGGCGGGATCGCCGGCGTCGACGAGAAGCTCGACGTCGAGCGCGACGGCTCGGCGTCGGTCAGCACCGGCGGGGTCGAGCCGGCACACTCGAGCTTCCGACTCTCCGACGCCGAGCTCAAGGAGCTCAGCGCCGAGCTCGATGCAGCGGACTTCGGCGCCGTCACGACGTCCGGCCCGAGCTCCTGCGCCGACTGCTTCGTCGAGTCCGTCGCCACCGGCGGGCGGACCACCACGATCGTCGCCGAGGTCGAGCCCCCGCCCGACTCGGTGACGACGGCCCTCGCGCACCTGCGCGAGCTCGTCCAGCGCAGCGGGTGACCCGGCCGCGGGTAGGATCGGGCCACGCCAGTCACCACACGCTTCATCGTGATCGCCGGGATCGCGCTCGTCGCGGTCACCGGCACCGTCGCCCAGGCGGCGACGCCGAAGCCCGGCTTCCACGCCGACGTCGAGAACGTCGGCGGCAGCCCGTTCACCGTGCTCACGATCCAGGCCTCCGAGCACGGCCGGCTGTCGGCAGTGACGGGCTCCAACCCGAAGTGCGGGGACCCCAGCGGCTACTACGCCGGCTTCCAGATCACGAAGCCCATGAAGGTCAGGCACGGCAAGTTCAAGTTCAGGGGGATGACGAACAACCTCAACACCGGCGGGGCCGCCAGGGTCCAGGTCAACCTCAAGGGCAGGTTCAGAACGCCGAAGCAGGCAGAGGGCTCGTTCAGGCTCGAGGGCTGCGCCGGGAAGGTCAAGTTCAAGACCAAGTGGGGCCTCGGCGGCTGAGCTGAGCTAGGCGGCGAGGCCCTCGAGGTCGCGGCGCAGCTCCTTGAGCTCGTCGCGAATCCGGCCCGCCTCCTCGAAGCGCAGGTCCTCCGCCGCGGCGAGCATCTCCTCCTCGAGCTCGACCACGACCCGCTCGAGCTCGCTCGCGGGTCATCGGCTCGCCGTCGCCCGAGCGCGGCCGACGGCGGCGCCGGTCGGGGGTCGCGCGCGTCTCCATCGAGAGGAACTCGGAGATGTCGGAGATCCCCTTCTGCACGGTCTCCGGGGTGATCCCGTGCTCGAGGTTGTAGGCGACCTGGATCTCGCGGCGGCGGTCGGTCTCGGAGATCGCCTTGCGCATCGCGTCGGTCTCGCGATCGGCGTACATGAGCACCTGGCCGTTGATGTTGCGGGCGGCGCGGCCGATCGTCTGGATCAGGCTCGTCTCCCCGCGCAGGAAGCCCTCCTTGTCGGCGTCGAGGATCGCGACCAGGGTGACCTCGGGAAGGTCGAGGCCCTCGCGCAGCAGGTTGACGCCGACGAGCACGTCGTACTCGCCGAGGCGCAGGTCGCGGATGATCTGGATCCGCTCGAGGGTGTCGACCTCCGAGTGCAGGTAGCGGACCCGGAGGCCATGCTCGAGCAGGTAGCCGGTCAGGTCCTCGGCCATCTTCTTGGTCAGCGTCGTGACCAGGGTGCGCTCCTGGCGGTCGGCGCGGCGGCGGACCTCGTTCATCAGGTCGTCGATCTGGTTGTGCGTCTCGCGCACCTCGATCTCGGGGTCGACGATCCCGGTCGGACGGACGATCTGCTCGACGATCCGCGACGAGGTGCCGCGCTCGAAATCTCCCGGCGTCGCCGAGACCATCACGAGCTGCCCGACCCGGGGCAGGAACTCGTCGAACTTGAGCGGCCGGTTGTCCATCGCCGAGGGCAGGCGGAAGCCGAAGTCGACGAGCGTCTGCTTGCGCGAGCGGTCGCCCTCGTACATGCCGCCGATCTGCGGGATCGTCTGGTGGGACTCGTCGACGAAGACGACGAAGTCGTCCGGGAAGTAGTCGATCAGCGTGTGCGGCGGCGACCCCGGCCGGGCGGTCGTCGAGGATCCGCGAGTAGTTCTCGATCCCCGAGGTGAAGCCGAGCTCCTTGAGCATCTCGAGGTCGTACTGGGTCCGCTGCATCAGCCGGTGAGCCTCGAGCTCCTTGCCCCGCTCGTGAAACCAGGCGAGGCGCTCGTCGAGCTCGGCCTTGATCTCGAGCACCGCGCGCTCGAGCGTGTCCTCCTCGGTCGCGTAGTGGCTCGCGGGCCAGACGGCGACGTGGTCGATCTCGTCGAAGATCTCGCCCGTCAACGGATCGAAGTGATGGATCGACTCGATCTCGTCGCCGAAGAGGTTCACCCGGTAGGCCGACTCGGCGTAGGCGGGGAAGATCTCGAGCATCTCGCCCTTGGCGCGGAAGGTGCCGCGGGTGAGCGCCGTCTCGTTGCGCGTGTACTGCATGCCGACGAGCTTGCGGAACAGGTCGTGGCGGTCGACCCACTCGCCGACCTTGAAGAGCTGCATCTGGCGCCGGTAGAGCTCCGGCGAGCCGATCCCGAAGATGCACGAGACCGAGGCGACGATGATCACGTCGCGGCGGGCGAGCAGCGAAGCGGTCGCGGCGTGCCGGAGGCGGTCGATCTCGTCGTTGATCGACGAGTCCTTCTCGATGTAGAGGTCCTGCGCCGGGACGTAGGCCTCGGGCTGGTAGTAGTCGTAGTAGCTGACGAAGTACTCGACCTTGTTCTTGGGGAAGAACTCGCGGAACTCGTTGCAGAGCTGCGCGGCCAGCGTCTTGTTGTGCGCGATCACGAGCGCTGGGCGCTGGACGCGCTCGATCACCCCGGCCATCGTGAACGTCTTCCCGGTCCCGGTCGCGCCCAGGAGGGTCACGAACTCCTCGCCCGCCCCGAGCCCCTCCGCGATCGAGTCGATCGCCGCGGGCTGGTCGGCGGTGGACGTATAGGCCGGATTGAGCTCAAACTCTGGCATCGATCGAAGATAGCGGTAGGGTCAGGCGGCAGGGAAGGAGACCTCATGCGCTTGTCCGCGCGAATCAGTGCCTATATCCGCCAGCAACACGTCGGCCTGATAGCGTTGTTTTTGGTCCTGGCAGGCGGCAGCGCCTACGCGCTCGACGGCAGCAACACGGTGTTCACCGACGACATCGTCAACGGCGCCGTGAGATCGGCGGACCTGGGGGTCGAGTCGGTGAGCTCGAGTCGGATCGTCGACGGCGGCGTCACCGGAGCCGATCTGGCAGCGAACGCCGTCAGCAGCGCCAAGGTCCGCGACGGCACGATCGGGGCCGCCGACCTCGACACGTCGGCATTTGACGGGCTGGCGAGCGGCCGAACCGTCTATGACGCCGAGGCCGGGACCACTCCGGCAACGACGGTCCAGGGGCGCTTCTCGGTCAACCTCGCCTGCGACCCAGGGCCGGGCACCGGCGTCCTGCAGTTCACGAACCTCGCCCCGGGATTGATGGACGTGGTGACCGACGATTCGTTCGCCGACAACGCCGTCTACAAGGAGCTCGGCCAGGGCGAGTTTCAGTTGGTCGCCGCCCCCACGGGTCAGGAGCGCGCCAGTCACGTCGTCTTTTCCTACTCGTCGGACCTGTCCGGAGATCCCCTTTACGGCACCGTCGAGGTCGACGTGGTCGATCGCGCCAGCGACTGCTACTACAAGCTCGAGGCTTTGCTGAATAGGTGAGAGCGCAGCTCGGGTTCGCGGGGCTGATCCTCGTCGCGCTCGCCGCTGCACTGGCGCTGTCCGGGCCGGGCGGGGAGGCGGCGACCGCCCAGCCCGGCGCCGCGAAGGGCTCAGGGTCGGAGCTCGATCGGGCCGAGCTCGTGCGCATCAGCCGCGCCTCGGAACCGCGGGTCGCGCGCCGGGTGGAGCGCATCCGCCGGCTCCAGTTCAAGCGCATCCCGCGGCCCGAGGTGGTCAGCAGCGAGTTCCTCAACCGGCTCGGGCTGCGGGAGGCCGAACGCGGGCCCGGCGGGCTCGGCGTCGGCGCCGACGATGCCTTCGGCCAGATCATCGGCCTGCTCGGCCCCGACGAGCGATTGGAGGCGGCGTACGAGTCGACGGGCGACCTCGCCGCGGCGGCGTACGACCCCGAGACCAAGCGGCTGTACGTCGTCTCCGACGCCGTGGTCGCGAACCAGGCCCTGGTCGAGTTCGTGCTCGCGCACGAGCTCGACCATGCGCTCGAGGACCAGCGCTTCGGGCTGCCGGGCTCAGACGGGGTCAACGACGACCGCGCGCTCGCCGAGACCGCCCTGATCGAGGGCTCGGCGACCTCCGTGATGGTCGACTACGCGGCACGCAACCTCGATCCGCTCGAGCTGCTCGTCGTCGACCGACGGCATCGACACCGGTACCGGCGACGTGCCGAAGGCATACGTCGACCAGCTCACCTGGGCCTACCTCGGCGGCCTGCGGTTCATCACAGCCCTGCGAGCGCTGGCGGGGAGCTGGAAGCTGGTCGACTACGCGCTCGCCTCGCGACCGCCGGCGACCACCGAGCAGATCCTGCACCCCCGCAAGTACGTGCACGACGAGCTGCCGTCGCCGGTCCGCATCGACGGCGCCCCGCTGCGCGACCGCGGCTGGCGGCGCGCCGACCGCAGCGTGTTCGGCGAGCTGCCGACGTCCCAGCTGCTCGAGCTCGGGATCGAGCACCCGGCCGCGCGCACGGCCGCCGCCGGCTGGGACGGGGACCGCTACGAGCTCTGGCGGCGCGACGTGGCCCCCGGCGACTGCGAGTACCCGTGCCGCGCCGACCTCGTGCTCGTGGCGAAGTGGAGGTTCGACACCGACGCGCGACGCGAACCAGTTCGACCGCGCCGTGCCCGGTTACCTCGAGGGCGGGCTCCGGGCGACGCCGGCCGGACAGCGCGTCTGGCGCGTCGACGGCGGCTACGTCGCCCTCGCCGGTCGCGACCGCGACGCGGCGTTGGCCTTCGCGCCGGACCGCGGGCTCGCGCGTGCGGACGGCGGTGGCGCAGGTCCCGGGCTGACCTGAGACGATCCGGCCATGAGCCGCTCCCGCAAGCTCCTGGGCGCGTTCTGGATCTTCGCCGGGACGATGCACTTCATCCGCCGGCGCGAATACGAGGCGATCGTGCCCGACTACATGCCGCTCTCGGCCGTCCGACGCGGTGCGCTGGAGCGGCTACGCCGAGATCGTCGGGCGGCCTCGCGGTGCTGCCCGCGGCGACCCGCCGGCTCGGCCGCTGGTGGATCCTCGGCGTGCTGGTCGCCGTGTTCCCCGCGAACGTCCACATGGCGGTCGACCCAGCCGACGTGGCGACCAAGGGCGTGCCGGCCGAGCGCATCCCGCGCTGGCTGCTGTGGGCTCGGCTGCCGGTCCAGGGGCTGTTCGCCCGCTGGGCCTGGCGCGCCACCGAGTAGCTCACGGCAGCAGTCCCCCGAGCAGGCCCCCGGCGTCGCCGAGGTACTGCCCGGCGTCCTGGAAGAGGTTGAGCAGCTCGTCCACCGGCAGCCGCGCGGCGAACGCGCGCAGACCGGACGCCAGCGGTGCGCTGATCGCGCCGGCGTTCTCCGCGTCGTCGATCGCGCGCATCACCCCGGCGCGCACCGCGGTCTCGAGCTCGGTCGCGTCGATTCCATGCTCGGCGGCGAACGCCTGGCGCGACTCGTCGGTCGCCAGCGCCGCGGCGAGCGTCTCGCGGCTGACGCCCGAGCTCGCAGGCCGCCCCGTCGAGCGCCGAGAGGAAGAACTGCTGCGGCGACCTCCTCGACGCCCTGCGGGCGAGGTCCACTCGCGCGGCGCGCACGGGTCGGCGACCGGCGTCGGCTCGTAGCCGCCGCCGCCGGCGGCGAGGTAGGCGCCGACCAGCAGCGACGGAGGCCGACGATCGCGCCGACGATCAGCGGCTCGCGCGCGCTCATCAGCTCCAGCTCCTGCCGGCCGCCTGGCGGCCAGCGCGATCGGGATCAGCGCGGCGAGCGCGAAGCCGCGGCGATCAGGAACGAGGCGCTGAACGCGTGCGGTGGCGGCGCTGTCGACCTCCGACTCGATCTGGTCGCGCAGGTCGATGGTCGCGGCGCGCTCGGCCGGATCCGTCGGCAAGCGGGTCGAACGCCGGCCCGATCACGGGCACCTTGTCGCCCTCCGCCGACGATCTGGTCGGCGATCCGCGGTCGCCAGGTCGAGCTTCGACCCCGGGCGACACGGCGGAGTCGAGCAGCGCGGCGATCCCCGCCTGCTCGGCGTCGGCGCGCTCGGTCTCCAGATCGGCGGTGAACACGGGTGTGAGCACGAGCAGCCCGACGACGACGCCCGCGTGGCGCGCGGCGATCGTCCAGCCGCCGTGGATCGCCTGCGGCGAGCGCCCCGCAAGCGCCGCCTCGGTGAGCGCCGAGAGCGTCAGCGCGAGCCCGGCGCCGACCAGCGCCTGGGGCGGCAGGGTCAGCAACACGGAGGCGTCCGGCAGGAGGCCGAGGCCGGCAAGGCCGCCGGCGATCAGGATCACCCCCGCCGCCGCGCGCGCCGGCGGCCGACTCGACCCGGCTGGCGAGCGGCGCCGCCGCGAGCGCGCAGACGGGCATCACGGTGACCGCCGCGGCCGCGCCGATCGGGCTCAGCCGCCAGCCCTCGATCAGCAGCAGCACGATGAGGAAGAGCGCCGCGGCCAGCGCCGCCGAGACCAGCGCCAGGGCGGCGTTGGCGGCCAGGTGAGGACGGCCGGCGGGCTCGAGCTCGGCCGGCGAGCCTGCTCGCGGCGAGCGCTCCAGCGCGGGCCGGGCCGAGCGAGGACCGCGCCGCACGCGATCGCGACCGGCACCTGGACGAAGAAGATCGACTGCCACGAGATCAGCTCGGTGAGCAGGCCGCCGATCCCAGGCCCGAGCGCGGCGCCGAGCGCTCCGGACGCCGCCCAGACGGTCGCCGCCCGCCGCTCGGACCCGACCGACCGAGGGCAGCAGCTCGAGCGAGGCGCAGACCGCCGCGGCGCCGCCGATCGCCTGCACGCAGCGCGCCGCGAGCAGCAGGCCGATCGAGCCGGATAGCGCCGCAGACGAGGCTCGCCGGCGCCGAAGATGAGCGATCCCGGCGAGCGCGACCCGTGCCGGCGCCGAAGCGGCGCGCGGCGCCGGCCGCCGGCAGCGCCGCGAGCGCGAGCACGAGGTTGAAGGCGACCAGCACCCAGGTGACCGCGGTCACCGAGACGTCGAGCTCGCGGTAGATCTCGGGCAGCGCGAGCACGACGACCGACGAGTCGGCGAGGACGACGACCCGACGGCCAGCGCGAGCGCCCAGCGCAGCCGCTTCGGCGTCGGCGCTCACGACGCGACCTCGATCCAGTCCCACGCGCGGCCGCAGAGCCGCCGCGCGTGGGCGGCGGGCACGTGGACCAGCGTGGTGTCGGCGGCGTCGGTCGAGCTCAGCGCAAGCGGCCCGAGCGCGCCCTGCGTGCCGGCGCTGCCGGGGTGCAGGTCGGGCCCGTCGATCCGCACGTCCGACTTCGTGGACGCCCGCGATCGAGCTGCAGCGGACCCGAGGCGCACGTACTCGCCCAGGTTGTTGAGCTCGCCGCGACCGACCTCGCCGGCGCGCGGCCGTCGACGGACAGCCCGGGCGCCGGCGCGCAGCGAGCCGCCGAGCCAGAGCTCGTACGTCGGCGGCGCCGCGGGACGCGGACCTGCGCCTCGATCGCGGACGGCGTGCGCCGCCGGGCGACGGTATGCGGCCGGGCGGGCGCGACGACCACGCGGCGGGTCGCCGGCGGCCGCGACCAGGTCGCCGCGCCGGGCGAGCGCGCAGCACGCGCCGACAGGCGGGCACGCCGTACGGGTCGTCGCGGTCGCCGAGCGGGAGCCGCGGTCGCGATCAGCGCCGTGGCCGGGCGGGCGCTGCCAGACCTCGTAGTAGTCGCCGCGCCAGATCAGCCGGTAGGCCGACGGGCGGGCGGCTCTGCGCGGGCGAGCGGCGCACGACGAGCGTCCGGTAGAACGCGAGCGCCGCCGGGTCGACGCGGTCGGTGTCGGCGGACTCGCCCTTGGCGACGACGCTCCCGTCGCCGGAGCGGGACCGTGTGGCGGCGGAGCTCCGAGATGCCCTCGGTGTCGGCGTCGCGGAGGAAGTGGCGCGCCCCGTACGGCTCGTACTCGGTCATCAGCGTCGGGCCCTGCCCCGCGATGCGCTCGCCGATCCGCTCGAGCTCGAGCGAGCTGGTCGCGCGGCGCGAGGTTCACGCCGCCGTAGCCGAGCGCGTTCGACCACAGCGACGCCGCCGGCGACCGCCGTCGCGACGGCGGCCGCGGCCAGCCGCCGCCCCTTGCCGGCGAGCCAACCGGCCCCGAGCACGGCCGCGAACGGGATCGCCGGCGAGGCGGTCGCGAGCGCCTTGCCGCCCGACCCAGGGCGAGCCGATCGCGACGAGCGCGGCGCAGCTCGCGAGGGCCCCGAGCACGTAGACGACCGGGCGCAGCTCGCCTGCGCCGCCCGCACCACGCGAGGCCCGCGATCGCGGCCGCGCACGCGACGCCGATCAGCACGTATGCGGCGAGCTCGCGCGTCGGGCTGGAAGCGGAAGTCGCCGGCGGGCCAGATCCCGGCGGCCTGCGCGGGCGCCAGCGGCCCGGCGAGGTTGCCGCGAGCAGCGGCGTCCGTGAGCGGCGAGGAGGTCGGCGGCAGCAGCGCCCCGGACGCGATCATCGGCAGCATGAGCACCGCGAACACCGCCGCCAGGCGCGAGCGCCCGGGCCGCCGGCCGCGCAGCGGGCCGAGCCCGCGAACCGCGGCGATCGCGACCACGGCCAGCGGCCGGCACCAGCCAGACGAGCCCGCCCGCGCTGAGCACGCCGAGCAAGCGCCGCGGCCGTGAGCAGCGCCCCCGCAACCGTCGCCGCGATCCGAGGCGCGCCCCAGCGCGCGGGATCGCGATCGCGGCGAACCCGGCGACGAGCGCGGCCGCGACCACCTCCTTGACCCCGCCCCAGAGGTAGTAGCCGAAGAGCAGACGCCGGCTGGGCGCCGACGAACGCCGCCAGCCCCCGCAGCCACGGCGAGCGCTCCAGCGGCACCGCCAGCGCCCAGAGGGCGAGCGCGAGGAGCGCCGCCGCGAAGGCGATATACGGCTGGATCAGCCAGGCCGGGTCCGTGCCGAGCAGCTCGGCCCCCACTCCGAACGGCACGAAGACGCCGACCGGGTAGCCATCGGCGAGGTTGAAGTGCAGCGTCGCCTCGTAGGTCGACGGGCGAGCCCCACCAGCTCGCGGCCGTGCTCCATGATCCGGTCGGTCAGCGAGAGCCAGGTGGCGGTGTCGTCGAGCTTGATGAACCCGGCGATCGTCGGCTCGCCCGGAGAGCACGATCGGCGCCGCGTAGACGCACGAGGACCGCCGCGGCGGCGACGAACGCGCGGCCACTCGAGCGGCGTCCCGCGCCCCCTGAGGCCCAGCGCGAGGCCGGCGACGGCAATCGACGACCACCACGGGGGCGGCGAAGCGCGGCGGTCGCGTCGGCCAGGGTGAGGAGCTGACCCGACGACGACGATCACGGCGAAGCCGGCGATCGGCACCAGCGGGAGTCGCCAGGCGTCGCTTCGCGAGCAGCTCGACGAGCAGCCCGCAGCCCGCGCACAGGGCCAGCATCAGCGCCGGGAACACGAGCCAGGCGACGATCAAGTCCACCTAGACCTGTGCCTCAGAGCCCGAGCTCGTCTGCGTATTTGTCGCGGTACTCCTCGCGCTTGGCGAGCACGTCCTCGACGTAGGACCGCGTCTCCGGGAACGGGATGTCCTCGATCCGCAGGCCCGAGCCGCCCCATTTCTCCACGTTCTCGGGGCCGCCGTTGTAGCCGGCGAGCGCTGCGACGACGTTGCCGTCGAACCGGTCGAGCAGGTGGTTGAGGTAGAAGGTCCCGTAGCGGATGTTCAGGTCCGGGTTGGCGAGGTCGTCGTACACGAAGGTCTGGCCGCCGCTCAGGGTCTCGATCGTGTCGGCCGTGTCCCGGGTGATCTGCATCAGGCCCCGGGCGCCCGCCGAGGAGGTCGTGTCGGTGAACCCCGACTCCTGGTCGATGATCGCAGCGATCAGCGCCGGGTCGATCTCGAAGCGCTCGGCCTGCTGGCGGATGATGTCCTCGTGCTGAAGGGGCAGGGTGACGGCCAGGATCGCCCTGGCGACGTCGACCTTCGCCGCGATCAGCGCCCCGGCGAAGCCGACCACGATCAGGATCACGACGACTCGCGCGCGCCTCATCCGGCCTTCCGCGCGGAGACGAGCTGATCGATCACCCGCTCGAGCTCGCGCTCGAGCTCTTCGAGCCCGGCGTCGTTGGTGACGGCGTAGGTCGCGCGGCGAGCCTTCTCCTCCTGGGAGAGCTGGCGCGCCTCGCGGCCCTCGAGCTCGAGCGTGCCCCGCACCCCGGCGCGCTCCGCGCGCACGGCATCGGCAGCGACGATCGAGATCGTTGCGTCGAACGCGTCCTCCATCCCGGACTCGAACAGCAGCGGCACCTCCACGACGGCAACGGGCGGGCCGTCGCCGAGCCCGGCCCGCCAGGCGACGATCCGCTCGCCGACGAGGGGGTGGAGCGTCCGCTCGAGCCAGCCGAGCTCCTCGGGGCTGCGAAAGACGATCGCGGCGACGCGCTCGCGGTCGACGGCGCCACCGGGTGCGACGTCGCCGCCCCAGCGCTCGACCAGCGCGTCGCGCACGGCGTCGGTACCGAGCAGCTCGTGGACCACGGCATCGGCGGACAGCGTCGCGGCGCCGAGGCGGTCGAGCGCGGCGAGGGCCTCCGACTTGCCGGCGGCGATCCCGCCCGTGAGGCCGACGACCGGAATCCGCTGCGCGGCGGCCACCGCGCGGGGCTCAGGCGGGGTCGGTGGGTTCGCCGGGGTCCGCGTCCGCGGCCGGCGTCTCGGCCGCGGGTGCGTCGGTCTCGGGCGCGGCTGCGTCGGCATCGGGCGCGGCCTCCTCGACCACCTGCTCGGCCGGCGGCTGCGGGTCCGCGGCTTCGGCGAGCGGCGGCGGGTCGGCGGCGGCCGGGGCCTCAGGGGCCGGAGCCTCGGGGGCCGGCTCAGCCGTCTCGGCCGGCGGCGCGGAGAAGACCTCCTCGGAGAGGTCGAGGTCCGGGACGCCGGACTCCGGCGCCGGCGGCGCCTCGTTACCGGGCTGCAGCTCGGGCGGGAATCAGGTCTCGAAGTGGCAGATTGTCGTTGCGCTGAGCGCGCTTGACGCTGAGCGAGATCCGGCGGCGCTCCTCGTCGATCTCGAGGATCCGCACCCAGGTCTCCTGACCGGGCTGGACGACCTCGCTGGGGGTCTCGACGTGGTGCTCGGCGAGCTCGGAGATGTGCACGAGCCCCTCGACGCCGGGGACGATCTCGATGAAGGCGCCGAAGGCGACGACCTTCGTGACCTTGCCCTCGAGGATGTCGTTCGGCTTGTACTCGTTGAGGACCGTCTGCCAGGGGTCCTCCTGGGTCTGCTTGAGGCCGAGCGAGATCCGCTGGCGGTCGCGGTCGATGTCGAGCACCTTGACGCGCACCGTCTCGCCGATCGACAGCACCTCCGACGGGTGGTTGACGTGGCTCCACGAGAGCTCGGAGATGTGGATCAGGCCGTCGATGCCCTCGAGGTCGACGAAGGCGCCGAAGTCGACGATGTTGGAAATCTTGCCCTCGACGACCATGCCGGGCTGCAGGCGGCCCGAGGATCTGCTCGCGGACCTCCTTGCGCTCCTCCTCGAGCACCGCGCGCCGCGAGAGGACGACGTTGTTGCGGGAGCGGTTGAGCTCGATGACCTTGCACTCCAGCGTCTGGCCCTTGAACTCGTCGAGGTTGTGGACGCGGCGGATGTCGACCAGCGACGCGGGCAGGAAGCCGCGGACGCCGAGGTCGAGGATCAGGCCGCCCTTGACGACCTCGATCACGCTGCCCTCGACGGGCTCGCCCGTCTCGGCCGCAGCCTCGATCTTGCGCCAGGCCTTCTCGAAGCGGGCCCGCTTCTTGGAGAGCACGAGCCGGCCCTCCTGGTCCTCCTTGGTGAGCACCAGGGCGTCGACCTGCTCGCCGAGCGCGACCTCCTCCGAGGGATCGACCGAGCGCCGGATCGACAGCTCGTTGGCCGGGATGACGCCCTCGGACTTGTAGCCGATGTCGACCAGGACCTCGTCCTTGTCGATGCGCACGACCTCGCCGGCGACGACATCGCCCTCCTCGAAGGGCTTGATCGTCGCGTCGTAGTTGGGGACGAGCTTGCCGTCGACCTCGATCAGGAGGTCGGCGGGAGCCCCCGTTGGCGGCGGCGGGCGGCGGGCTCGCGGGCGCTTCCGGAGCAGCCTCGGTCGTTGTGTCGGTCGCGGACACGACGGCCGATGATAGGGAAAAGCGCTACGCGCGCGAGCCCGGCTCAGCGCGATTGCCCGAAGATCCTCAACAGGAACAGGAAGAGGTTGATGAAATCGAGGTAGAGGGCGAGCGCGCCGAGGATCGACGCGCGCTGCTCGGCATCGCCCTCGAGGCCCTCGTGGGCGTAGCCCTTGATCTTCTGCATGTCGTAGGCGGTGAGCCCGGCGAAGATCGCGACGCCCGCGTACGTGGTGATCCAGTAGAGCGTCTCGTTGGCCCAGAAGGCGTTGACGATCGTGGCCAGGATCAGCCCGACGAGCGCCATCACCATGACCGTCCCCATCGTCGACAGGTCGCGCTTGGTGACGTAGCCCCAGGCGCCGACCGCGCCGAACATCGCGGCTGTGACCAGGAACGTCGTGAAGATCGACTGCGTCGTGTAGAGCTCGAACACGAACGCGAAGAGCACGCCGACGCTCGCGGCGTAGAGGAAGAACAGCGCCAGCGCGACCGCGGGCGAGAGCCGGTTGATCGCCGCCGAGATCGCGAGGACGAGCCCGAGCTGGAGCACGACGAGGCCGATGAAGATCCACGGGTTCTCCGTGATCGTGGTCAGGAGCTTGTCGTTGGCTCCGATCACGCCCGCCACCACGCCGGTGAGCACGAGGCCGACGAACATCCACCCGAAGACCTTGGCCAGGAATGCCTGCGCGTCGCTGGTGGCGACGGCGGGCGGTGTCGTCGCCGCGTACTCCATCGGGGCGCACGGTACTGTGGCGAGCCGATGCCACAGCGTGCGACGAAGCGGGGTGAGGCCCGGACGCCGCTCGGCGGCGAGTACGACGTGCTGATCTGCGGGGCGAGCTTCGCCGGGCTTGCCGTTGCGCGCGAGCTCGCCGGATCTGGCGCCCGCACGCTGATCCTCGACCGCTACGACATCGGCGAGCGCCAGACGTCGGCCTGCGCCGCGCCGACCGAATGGCTCGAGGCGATGGGCGTCGCCGACGTCGATGCGCCAGACCTTCGACACGCTCGTCGTCCACACCCCCCACACGAGGGTCGACTTCCAGCTCCCGTGGACCTTCTCGACGTTCGACTACCGCGAGCTCTGCGGGCTGCTGTTCGAGCAGTGCGACGCCACCTTCGAGACGGCAAAGGTCGAGGGCCGAGTCGGCGAGCGGCGAGCGGCGCGAGTCGGCGGATCGAGACTGACCGCGGCGACCGATCAGCGCCCCGCTGGTCGTCGATGCCCTGGGCTGGAAGCGGGTGCTGGCCGGCAACGAGTACCAGCCGCCCGACGCGCCGCTCTCGCGCGGGCTCGAGGTTCATCCCCACGGTGCCTCCGGCGAGCTCGAGATCTGGATCGACCGCGGCTACGTCCCGGCCGGCTACGCGTGGAGCTTCCCGGCCCGCGACGAGGTGCGGATCGGCGTCGGCTCGTTCGACCCGCGGTTTCACGTCAAGGAGCCGACGGTGCGCCTCGCCGAGGACCTCGACTCGGAGGCGGTCCGCTACCAGGGCAACTGGATCCCCCACAAGCTGCGCCCCGCGACCGCGGACGGGATCTTCTTCGTCGGCGATTCCGCGGGTCACTGCCTGCCGCTGACCGCCGAGGGCATCCGCACCGCGTTCTACTTCGGCATCGCCTGCGGCCGCGAGCTGCGCGGAGTGGTCGAGGGCCGGACCAGCGCCGAGGCGGCGCTCCGCAGCTACGGCGCCTTCTCCGCCGGACACGAGCGGAAGTTCAGGTGGATGCTGCGCACCCAGCGGCTGGTGCCGCGGGTGCCACCGCGGCTGCTCGCGGCGGCCCTGCGCGGGATGGAGCGCAAGAGCTTCCTCGACTGGTCGTTCGAGCACTACCTGCGGATCGCGCCCCCGGCTTTCGCCGGCGCGGCCCCGGGCCCGGCGCCGGCTCGCGCCGAGGCCCCGATCGCCGCATAGCCAAGCGCTAGCGGACGATCAGGAGGGTTCCGGCGAGCAGTAGCCCGACGCCGACGACCCGGGCGGCTGTGATCGGGGTCTGCTCGAGGCCGAGGATCCCGAGCCGGTCGATCACCACGGCCATCGTGAGCTGGCCTGTGATCGTCGCCGCGGCGACGCCGCCGGCGCCGATCGAGCCGACCGTGCTCAGCGCCGCGAACACATACGCCGCTCCCAGCACGCCGCCGAGCAGGTAGTACCAGCTCACGTCGAAGGTCGAGCTGAGCCCGCCGGCCTTCCCGCTGAGGACCACGATCACCGCCAGCAGCAGGGTGCCGACGCCGAACGACACCAGCGCCGCGGGCAGGCTCCCGGTTGCCTTGCCCAGGCCGGCGTTGATCGCCGGCTGCATCGCGATCAGCGCCCCGGTGAGGGCCATCAAGAGCACGGCGACGCCTCGGTCCATGGCGCGGACTCTAACCACGCCCGAAATCCCGTCCGCAGGTCGCGCGTGATGGTCGCGCGCCGGTCGTGTTCAAGGACCAGACAATGCGGACAGCTTCGAGGAGGAAGCCATGAACAACAGATCAAACATCCGGCTCCGAGGCCTGCTCGGCGCCGCGGCGGCGCTGGCGGCGATCGCGGTCGCGGTGCCTGCGATCTCGGCGGCCGACCGCCACGGTGGCGACGACCATCACGCGACCGTCGGCACGATCGAGTCCTTCGACGCGGACACGGGCACCCTGGTGATCACGCCCACGAGCGGCGACGACGTGAGCGGGATGGTCAACGACCGCACCAAGATCAACTGCGAGCGCGAGGACGCCGACGACGACAACGGCGACGACGGTCCGAACCACGACAATGGCGACGACGGTCCGAACCACGACGGCGGCGACGATCACGGCCACAGCGGGCCGGGCCACGACGGCAGCGACGATCACGGCGGCGACCGTCGCTCCGCCAAGCACGGCCACAGCGGCCGGCGCGGCAACTGCTCGCCCGACGACCTCACGGCAGGGAGCGCGGTCTCCGAGGCCGATCTCGAAATCGGCCCGAACGGCCTCGTCTACGAGGAGGTCGAGCTGCGCTGAGCGGCAGGGACGCAGCGTTGGGCATCCCGCGGAGTTCGCCGCCAGGCGAACCCGCGGGTGCCCTCGCGCGTAGTACCTGGTGTGACGAAGGAGTCGACGACGAAGACCTCGAGCCTGCAGCCCCTAGCGCGAGCGGTTCTCCATGCGCAGTCCGATGACCGCCTGGTGTCGCTCGCACGCGAGGGCCGCGAAGCAGCGTTCGAGGAGATCGTGCGCCGGTACCGCCCCAGCCTCGTCGCCTTCGCCGCCGCCTACGGCCCCCCGGACCCCGAGGACGTCGTTCAGGAGAGCCTCGTGCGCTCCTGGGGCGCGCTGCGCGAATCGAGCGGAAAGATGCACTTGAAGGCCTGGCTCTACACGATCGTCCGCAACCGGGCGCTGAACGCGAAGCGGGACAACCGTCCGCACGCGGAGCTGCCCGACGACCTCGACGGGGTCGCGCAGCCCGCGGACATCGTGCTCACCAACGACGAGCTCCGGCGGGCCGTCGACGCGGTCGGCGAGCTGCCGGGCGCCCAGCGGGAGGCGCTCGTGCGCTCCGCGCTGGAGGGCCAGACGCACGACCAGATCGCGGCGGCGATCGGCGCCACACCCGGGGCCGTGCGGCAGCTGATCTATCGCGCCCGGCTCACGGTCCGCCACGGCGTCGGCGCTCTGATCCCGCTGCCGCTCGTGCGCACGCTGCTCGAGCACAGCGCGGCCGGCGAGGCGGCCGCGGGGACCGCGACCGCCGGCGGGATCGCCGCGGCCGGCGCCGGCGGCGGGATCTCGCTCGCCGGCAAGGCAGCGATCGTGGCAGCGATCGGCGTGGTCGCGGCGGGCTCCGGCGTGGCGATCCAGCGCGCCTCCGACGCGGGCGGGTCGGATCGCTCGCAGCAGTCCCAGGGTTCCAGCGGGTCGTCGGGTAATGCCGGCGCGGGCGGCACGACGACCGAGGTGGCCGAGACGTCGGCCGGTGCGGTCGGCGACGACCGTGGCCGCTCCGGCGAGAGCGAGCCGGGCGACGACCACGGCGGCAACAGCGGTCCCGGCTCAGACGACGGCGGGCGCTCGGGGTCGAGCGGGCCGGGATCCGGGTCCGGCGATTCGAGCGGCCCTGGCTCCGGCGGCGACGCGGCCACGTCCACCGACAACTCCGGCTCGGGCTCGACCAGCTCGGGCTCGGGGACCTCGGGCTCCGGCTCGAGCGGGTCGGGGTCGAGCACGAGTGGCAGCTCCCCCAACTCCGGCCCGGGATCGACCAGCTCGGGATCCGGCAGCGGCTCATCCAACTCCGGCCCCGGCTCCACCAGCTCCGGCTCCGGCTCGGGCTCGAGCGGCAGCGACTCGTCCAACTCGGGACCCGGTTCGAGCTCTGACGGCTCGGGGTCGACCGACTCCAGCTCGAGCGGCCCCGGGCCGAGCGGTACAACCACGACGACAACGACGCCGACGACCACCGACTACGACCGACAACAGCGGTCCGGGCTCGGACGACTCGGGCTCCGACGGCTCCGACTCGAGCGGCCCGGGCTGAGCGCCGCCGCGGCCTACTTGGCCGCGAGCCAGTCGGGCCCGATGCCGACGTCGACCGTCAGCGGCGGATCGAGGTCGAACGCGGCGACCATCTCGCGCCGGGCGATCTCGGCGGCGTGCTCGATCTCGGCCTCGGGGCCCTCGAAGAGGAGCTCGTCGTGGATCTGCAGGACGAGCTCGGTCGCGAGCCCGGCCTCGGTGATCGCGCGGTGGCAGCGGACCATCGCGACCTTGATGATGTCCGCCGCGGTGCCCTGGATCACGGTGTTGACGGCCAGCCGCTCGCCGAGCAGCCGCCGCTGGCGGTTGCCGGAGCGGATCTCGGGGATGTTGCGCCGGCGGCCCATCAGCGTCCGGACGTAGCCCTGCTCGGCCGCCGTCGCGATCGTCTCGTCGATGAACCGCTTGACCGCCGGGAAGCGCTCGAAGTAGCGCGTGATGTACGTGGCTGCCTCGTCGCGGTCGATGTTCAGCCGGTCGGCGAGCCCGAAGGCCGAGAGGCCGTACGCGATCCCGAAGTTGACCATCTTCGCCTTCGAGCGCTCGGCCGGCGTGATCGCATTCGGGTCGGCGCCGATGATCCCGGCGGCCGTCGCCGCGTGGACGTCCTCGCCCGAGGCGAAGATCTCGCGCAGCACGTCCTCGCCGGCGACGTGCGCGAGCACGCGCAGCTCGACCTGGTTGTAGTCGCAGGACAGCAGCATGTTGCCCGGCTCGGCGACGAAGCAGGCGCGGACGGGCCGCCCGACGTCGGAGCGGATCGGGATGTTCTGCAGGTTCGGGTTCGTGCTCGAGAGCCGCCCGGTCGCCGCGGTGACCTGGTTGAACGTCGTGTGGATGCGGCTGTCCTCGTCGACCAGCCCCGGGAGCGAGTCGAGGTAGGTGCTCTTGAGCTTGGTGAGCTCGCGCCAGCGCTCGACCCGCTCGACGATCGGGTGCTCGTCGCGCAGCTGGCCGAGGACGCGGGCGTCGGTGGAGAACCCGGTCTTGCCGCGGCGCTTCTTGGTCAGCCCGAGCTCGTCGAAGAACACGATCCCGAGCTGCTGCGGCGAGCCGATCGTGAACTCGTGCCCGGCGTCCTCGTAGATCTGGCGCTCGAGCTCGTCGATCTGCTCCTCCATCCCGGCGCCGATCTTGGCCAGGCGCTCGGTGTCGAGCCGCAGGCCGACGCGCTCCATCTCCGCAAGCACCTCGATCAGCGGCATCTCGACCTCGTTGAGCAGCGTCTCGACGCCGAACTCCACCAGGCGCGGGCGCTGGCGCTCGGCGAGCTCGCCGGCGAGCCGCGCATCGACAGCCGGGTCGCCGGCCGCGTCGCCCTCCTCGGCGGCGAGGCTCAGCTGGCCCTCCTCGGCCCCGGCCGGCGCCGCGGCGAGCCCCGCGTCAGCGGCGAGCTCGTGCAGCTCGTAGGTGCGCCGGGCCGGGTCGATCAGGTAGGCGGCGACCATCGTGTCGTGCGCGAGGTCGAGGCCCTCGGGACGCGCCGCCGAGAGCAGGCTGCGGGGCCCGTGGCCGCCGAGCTCCTTGACGTCGTGGCCGACGAGCGGGTGCGCGCGCAGGTCCGCCGCCAGGGCCGCCAGGTCGGAGGCGTCGCCGGCGACCACCTTCGAGCCGTCGCTGGCGGCCCAGCGCCCGCCGGCGATCGCGATCGCGATCGGGCCGTCGGCGAGGTCGGCGGGGGTGCCCTCCTCGGCCTCGACCTCGATCGTCTCCTCGACCATCCGCCCGGGGACGACCTCGTCCCACTCGTCATCGAGGCGCTGGATCACCGCGCGCAGCTCGAACTCGTTCGCCGCGTCGCGGAGCTTCGAGCGGTCCGGGGTCGACCGCAGCCGTCTTCGGTGATCTCGATCGGCACGTCGACGTCCTCGACCATCGTCGCGAGCTGCTTGGAGATCCGCGCGTCGTCGGCGTGCTCGGTCAGGTTCTGCTTGCGCTTCGCGCCCGAGATCTCGTCGACCGAGCCCAGCACGCCCTCGAGGTCGCCGAACTGCTGCAGGAGCTGGGCGGCGGTCTTGTCGCCGATCCCGGGGACGCCGGGGATGTTGTCCGAGGTGTCGCCCTTGAGGCCGATGAAGTCGGTGACCAGCTCGGGCGGCACGCCGTAGCGCTCGACCACGCCGTCGCGGTCGTAGATCTTCGTGTCGGTGACCCCGCGCGAGGTGGTCATCACCCGGATCCCGTCGCGAACCAGCTGGTAGACGTCGCGGTCGCCGGAGACGATCATCACCGGCACGCCTGCGTCGCTCGCCTGGCGGGCGAGCGTCGCGATCACGTCGTCGGCCTCGTAGCCCTCGACGTCGACGTTGCGGAAGCCGAACGCCTCGGCCAGCGGCGCCAGCGCCGGCCACTGCTCCTTCAGCAGGTCGGGGCGCGACTTGCGCTGCGACTTGTACTCCGCGTAGACCTTCTCGCGCCCCGACCAGCCCTTGTCCCAGGCGACGATCACCGCCTTCGGCGAGTGGTCGATGAGGATCTTGGCCATCATCGACGCGAACCCGTAGATCGCGTTCGTCGGCCGCCCGTCGGCCGTCGCGATCGACTCCGGAAGCGCGAAGAACGCGCGATAGGCGAGCGAGTTCCCGTCGATCAGGAAGAGCTCTTCGCCCGTCTTCTGCTTCGCCTTGGCCACGCCCTGATCTTATGGACGGCCCTGGCGACTTTGTCGCCCCCGCGGCAACAAACGCGCCATCACCGGCTGAGGTCGGCGCGCAGGCTCGTCCCGATCGCGGCGGCCGCGGCCCCCACCTGCGTGTCGCTGAAGCGTCGCGTGCGAAACCCGAGCGACGCGAACTCGAGCTCCCGCGCGCGGTCGTCCTCGAACGCCTGCCGGCCGCGGTGGTTCGCGAAGCCATCCGTCTCGACGATCAGCCGTTGCTCGCGCCAGACGAAGTCGGCTGTGAATCGGCCGATGCGGACGTTGACCTCCGGCGTCGGCAGGTCGTGTCGGCGACAGAGGCGCAGGAACGCTCGCTCGAGGTCGCTTCGCGTCCGGTCGGTCTCGATCTCGCCGAGGTAGTAGCCGAGGTACTCGGCCTGGCGCGTCGCCTGGCGCAGCTCGAAGTTCGGCACCGACCCGCGCAGGTCGGAGAGCGTGCGAGCCACCGTCGTCACCGGGACACCGTCACGGACGGTGAACGCGGAGGGCGGCAACCACTGCCGGCGGTGGATCACCAGGCCATCCCGCCGACGTCGGCCCCCGACGGCCGGGACCACGACGTGGACCGCCCCCGCCCTCCAGGGCAGCAGCTTCCAGAGCATCGCTGCGCTCCGGTGGCTGAGCGCGGCGCCGGCGCCACAGGCGAGCACGGCGGCCATCCACGTTCCATGCTCGCCGAGCGCCCGGTGACCGACCGCGTAGACGCCACGGTGTACCCGGTGCAGACGCCCGGCCCGCGCGCGGCGGGCAACGCCCGAGCGCCCGAGCCCGAGCGCGCTCAGCTGGGCCGTCGTGACAACGCCGTGCTGACTCCCGGCGACCCGTGCGATCTGCTGATCAAGCCTGGCGCCTTCGTTGCCCACCGAGCAACAAAGGCGCCAGGGAGCGCAATCTCGCCCCCTGCCGCGACCCCGGGCCTGGCGGCCTTCGGGTCAGTCGTCGTTGCGGATCGTGCCGACGCCCGTCGTGTCCGTGATCTTCACCCGGGTCGGGGCGGTGAGCTTCACGTTGAAGGTCTCGTCCGGCTCAACCGCCGTGTCGCCCTTGATCGGAACGGTGATCGTCGCCGTGGTCGCCCCGGCGGGGATCGACTTGACGACGTTCGTCTGCTTGACGTAGTCGGTGTTCGCGGTCGCCGTGCCGCCCGAGGTCGTGAAGTGCACGCTCGTCGCCGTGGCGCTCGCCTTGCTGAGCGTCACCGCGAAGTTGAGGTTCTTGTTGCCCGAGTTCCCCTCCGTCGTGCTCGCGTTGGCGATGCTCAACCCCGGGAGGCGGGACGAAACCGCGGCCCGCGCGTCGATCAGGCCGGCACCGACATCGGTGTGGTCGAAGCTGCCCACGGCCACCGCCGTGTTGATCTCCGCCGCCTTGATCTGGGCGGGCGTGGCGGTGCGATCGCCGTCGCGCACCAGCGCCGCCACCGCGGCGGCATGCGGGGCCGCCGCGGAGGTCCCGAAGAACCGGAAGACGCCACCGACGTTCTGGCCGAAGAACGTCGTCGCGCCGCCGTCCGTCGCTGCGATGTCGGGCTTGTTGAGCGTTGTCGGGGTGCCCAGCGGCGGCGCGGGGGTCGAGCCGCTCACGGGCCCGAAGTAGAGCTTCAGCGGCCCGCGCGACGAGTAGGCCTCGGGCGTCGAGCTGTCGTCGAACGGCACCGCCGCCGTGCTCATCGCGTTCTTGGCGCCGTTGTGGCCGAAGATCGACGGGCCGACGATGTCGCCGCCGGTCGAGGTCGTGTACTCCGTCGGCCGCACCGTCTGATCGCCGTTGTTGATGATGATCGTCTTCAGGCGGGGGTTCGCGGTGTCGCCCCCGTCGCCCGTGAAGCGCTGGATCATGAGCTGCACGGTCGCGGCGCTGGAGCCGTTATTGGTGACCCCGAGGAACTCAAACGGCTCCTGGGTCGTCAGGTTGTCGTTGACGCTCGACGCGACGACGCTGCCGCCGGCAACGAGGGCCATGTCGAAATCGGTGGTCACGCCGTTCCATGGCTGCGCCCACTGCAGCGCGATGCGCAGCGAGTGCCCGCCGGGGATCGTGAGCGCATAGGTCGAGTCCACGGGGCCGGCTGGATTGAAGTCCATGCACCCCGAGCCGCCCAACGGAGCAGCGCACGCCCCGGGGCGGAACGCGGGCGCCTCGAACGAGGTCACGTCCTTACCGCCCGAGATGATGTTGTTGTTCGCCGCCGACGAGAAGTAGGTGACGCCCTGGTTGGTCACCTGGTTGACGGCGACGCTGACCGGGCCGTCCTGGAAGAAGGGCTCGTCGAAGTAGCTGACGTCGTCGACGATCACCTTCGATCCGGCCGCCTTCAGGGCACGGATGTTGTCGGCGAAGTCGAGCATGCCGTTGAACGCGGTCGCGAACGCGAGGTTCGCGCCCGGAGCGAGGTCGTGGACGATCTGCGCCATCCCGCGGCCCTCGTCGTGCCCGCTGGCGTCCGTGTCGTCGAGCTTCTGGACGGCCGTCGTGTGCCCGCACGGGTTGCCGGGCCCAGGCACGTCGCCGCTGGCGACGTCCTGCGCTGCGCTGCGCGTGTCCGCGGTGTTGCGGTCATACGAATCGGAGAGGATCCCGACCTTGGTCCCGGTCCCGTCGACGCGGAACGAGCTGCGGGCGAGGTTGGCGCGCAGCTGCACGTCGCCCTCCGAGGTCGCGGCGCCGGTGCACGGGGCGGCGCGACCGACCGGGCCGTCGCCGATCCCGGAAATCAGCGGCGTCAGCTCCTCGGTGACGGAGGCCACGCCCTTGACGTCGCCGAGCGCGCGCAGATGGGCGGGGTCGACCGCGGCGGTGATCCTCCGGTACTCGCGGTGGACGCCGGTCACGGTCGCGCCGGCGCGGCGCACGGCGTCCGCATCGCCGCTGAGCGGCCGGTCGAAGCGCACCTCGACCACGACCCGGCGGTTCTGACGAAGCAGCGAGCCGGGCCCGGAGGCGGTGAGCGAGAGCGCCTGCGCCTGGTCGGCGCGCGGCGCGTTGCGAAGGGTGGGCTGCGACAGGGCGAGCAGGCGCGGGGAGAGCGTCTCTCCCGCGGCCGGCTTCTGGAGTACGACTGCGGCGCTCGCCGCACCGGCGGCGATCGCGCCCGCGAGCAGCACCGTTCCAACGACCGTCATCCGCCTGATGCAGTTCACAGAGGGCCTCCCCCCGGGGGTTGAAATCGCGCACGCGGCTACGCGCCCTGCGCCTGTGACAACACTAGGCGCGCACGGTGTCAAAAGTCAACCCGTGTTTTCGGCCAGACCCCGGGCTCGCGGGTGCGCGATTCGCCGCGCTTACAATCGAGCGCCGCATGGCCAGCGTCTCCGCCCAGTTCTCGGTCACCGTGCGCGTCGAGCTCGACGCGCGCCAGGAGCCGCTGGGCAAGCTCACGGCGAAGATCGCCGAGGCGGGCGGCGCCCTGCAGGGCGTCGACCTCGTTCCCGGTGCCGGCGCCGAGGGCAAGCGCGTGCGCGAGTTCACGATCGACGCCCGCGACCAGGCGCACTGGGAGGAGATCCTGCGCGCGATCGGCTCGACCCGCGGGGCGCGGGTCCTCGACTACGTCGACCGGACCCTCGCGATGCACCGCGGCGGCAAGATCGAGCAGCACAACAAGCACCCGCTGAAGACCCGCGACGACCTCTCGATGGCCTACACGCCCGGCGTCGCGCGGGTCTGCATGGAGATCGCCGCCGACCGCAACAAGGCGTTCGAGTTCACGATCAAGAAGAACACGGTCGCGGTCGTCTCCGACGGCTCCGCGGTGCTCGGGCTCGGCGACATCGGCCCCGAGGCGGCGATGCCGGTGATGGAGGGCAAGGCGATGCTCTTCAAGGAGTTCGCCGGGATCGACGCCTTCCCGATCTGCCTCGACACCAACGACCCGGACCGGATCGTCGACGCGGTGAGGCTGATCGCGCCGACCTTCGGCGGCATCAACCTCGAGGACATCTCGGCCCCGCGCTGCTTCGAGATCGAGGATCGCGCTCAAGGAGGAGATCGACATCCCGGTCTTCCACGACGACCAGCACGGCACCGCGATCGTGACCATGGCGGCGCTCTTCAACGCGCTCAAGATCGTCGGCAAGCCGATCGAGGACCTGCGCGTGCTGATGCTGGGGCTCGGCGCCGCGGGCGTGGCGGTGACGAAGATGATGCTCGCCTCCGGCGTCACGCAGATCATCGGCTGCGACCGCAGGGGCGCGCTCTCGACCACGCGCGACGACTTCGAGGAGATGACCGAGATCAAGCGCTGGTACTCGGAGAACTCGAACCCCGAGCACCGGCTCGGCACGCCGGCGGAGGTGATCGAGGGCGCCGACCTCTTCGTCGGCCTCTCTGGCCCCGGGCTGATCGGCGCGGACGACCTCACCCGCATGGCCGACGACGCGATCGTCTTCGCGATGGCCAACCCCACCCCCGAGGTGATGCCCGAGGAGGCGGAGCCCTACGTGCGGATCATGGCCACCGGCCGCTCGGACTACCCGAACCAGATCAACAACGTGCTCGCCTTCCCCGGCGTCTTCCGCGGCGCCCTCGACGCCGGCGCTCCGCGCATCACCGAGGAGATGAAGCTCGCGGCCGCGAAGGGCATCGCCGAGGTGGTCGCCGACGAGGACCTCTCCGAGGACTACATCATCCCCTCGGTGTTCGACCGCGACGTCGCCCCGGCGGTCGCGAAGGCGGTCGTCGAGGAGGCCCGCCGGGGCGGGATCGCCCGCGTCTCCGAGGAGACGGGCACCTTCTCCACGATCGAGTAGCCCCGGGCGGCGAGGGTAGGAAACGGTCATGCGCGTGCTCGTCACCGGCGCGACGCGGGCTGATCGGGTCCGGCCGTCTGCGATGCCCTCCTCGCCCGCGGCGAGGAGGTCGTCGGCCTCAGCCGCGACCCCGCGCGGGCGCGGAGCACCAACCCGACCGTCTCCTGGCACGCCTGGGACCCGGCGAACGAGCGGCCGCCGGAGGCCGCGTTCGAGGGCGTGGACGCCGTCGTCAACCTGATCGGCGAGAACATCAACCAGCGGCTCACCGATGAGGCCAAGCAGCGGATCCGGGCCAGCCGCGGCCGGGCGACGAAGAACCTCGTCGACGGGATGCTCGCGGCCTCGCCGGCGCCTGCGACGCTGGTCAGCCAGTCGGCGATCGGCTACTACGGCGACCGCGGGGCGGCGATCGTCGACGAGTCGACCCCGCCGGCGGAGGGCTTCTTGGCGCAGCTCGTCGTCGAGTGGGAGCACGAGGCGCTGCGTGCGGCGGGCGGCGGCGTCCGGGTGGCCGTCTTTCGCACCGGGCTTCTGCTCGACCCGGACGGCGGCCTGCTCAAGCAGCTCATGCTCCCGTTCAAGCTCGGCGTCGGCGGGCCGATCGCGGGAGGCGACCAGTACATGCCGTGGATCCACCGCGACGACGAGGTCGGGCTGATCCTCTGGGCACTCGACAATCCGAAGGTCGACGGGGTCCTCAACGCGACCGCGCCGAACCCGGTCACCAACCGCGAGCTCTCGAAAGCGCTCGGCCGGGCGCTGCACCGGCCGGCGGTGATGCCCGTGCCCCGCCTCGCGTTGGTCGCGCTGCGCGGCTCCGAGCTCACCGAGCAGATCGTCGGCAGCTACCGGGTGATCCCCCGCCGGGCGCTCGACCTCGGCTACGCGTTCCGCTTCACCGAGCTCGACGCGGCGCTGCGCGACCTGGTCGGCTGAGCCCTACGGCGCCGGGACCGGCGCCCGCGCGCGGGCGACGTAGCCGTAGTAACGGGGCCAGAGCGGATCGTCGGGATCGCCCCAGAAGCCCGCATCGGGGCGCGCGGCCGCGTACACGGACGCCTGATGGCGCATGATCTGGATCACCTGCGCCGGCGACTTGCCGGCGCACGGACCCGGGCCCGAGTTGACCTCGCCGATGCAGAGGGCGACGAGCCCGGCGACGTGGGGGCTGGCGACGCTCGTCCCCGACTCGACCGCGTAGTCCGGGCGGGTGAAAGGTCGACTCGATGCAAACGCCGGGCGCAGCGATCGTGTGCTCGGCGCCCCGGTCGACGGACGCGTAGTTGGAGAAGCCCGCGTTCGAGTCGTCGCTGCCGTACGGGTAACAGCTCGGTCCCGCCGAGCGCCTCCGGGCCGGCCGTCGTGGTCCTGCATCGCGGTCACGGTGAGCACCTGCGGGAAGGCAGCCGGGATGTACGGGATAGCTCGGGTCGTCGAAGTAGGAGGTGTCGTTGCCGGCCGCGACCACGTAGGTGACGCCCGCGGCGGTCGAGTTGCAGATCGCCTTGTGCATCGCGGACGTGGTCGTCGCGCACGGCTGGGTCGGGTCGATGGACTCGCTCGCGATGAGGCTCATGTTGGCGACGCCGATGTGCCTCTGGACGTGGTTGGCGGTCACCCAGTCGATCCCGCAGATGATCTCCGCGAAGCTGCCGCTGCCCGGCGTCGTTCGAGCACCTTGACGGAGAAGATCTTCGTTCCCGGGGCCACCCCCACGACGCCGGAGCCGTTGTTCAGCGCCCCGATCGTCCCCGCGATGTGGGTGCCGTGGCCGTAGCGGTCGCTGGGCACCGTGCCCGGGGCGACGCAGTTCGTGCCCCGGACGGCGTTGAGGTCCGGGTGCGAGAGCCGGATGCCGGTGTCGAGCACGGCCACGTTGGTGGTGCTCGCCTCGCGTGCCTTGCGGCGCGTGGCCGCCCCGATCCTCCGCAGGCCCGTCGGCACCGACTCGCCCGCCGCGACCGGCACGAAGCCGGCGGCCTCCGCGCGCCCGTTCGGGCTCACGAAGGCGACGTCCGGATCGTCGCGGACGGCGGCGAGCTGGGCGGGCGTCAGCTGCGCGGCGTAGCCGTCGAGAGCCGCTGAGTAGCGATAGGCGACGTCAAAGCCGAGCCGGTTTCCGAGCGCGGTCGTCTCCGCCCCGGGCCGGGCGACGCCGTCGCGGTAGACGACGATGTAGCCGTTCGCGCCCGCGCCGGCGCGGTCGGCCGCACTGGCCGCCCCCGACACCGCGCTCGCCAGGCAGGCGGCGAGCGCAACAGCGCATCCGATCCTTCGTCGCACCAGGCGGTCATGCTAGCCGCCGGCCCGAAGCTCCACGGCCGGCTCGGGGCGACCCCCGCCGAGCCGGTAGCCGGTCATCCGATCGAGCGTGGTCTGACCCAGATCGTCGATCGAGTACGGTACCGAGGATCGAGTTGCGGTCGGCGGTGGCGAAGAACGCATCCACGACGGCCGAGCGGTCCAGCGGGTCCGAGGCGCGGTCGATCGAGTCGCAGATCACCGCCATCGCCTCGTAGCCGTAGGCCGCGTAGCGGCCGGGCGCGCGGCCGTACTCGGCGCGGAACCGGCGGGCGAAGGCGCGCCCGGCCGGCGGCAGCTGGGTCGGGTCGAGCGCGGCCGAGGTGGCGAGCGTTCCCGGCCGGCTCGGTCGCGGCCGCGGCGCCGAGCTCGGCGTCGGAGACCATCAGCCGCGGGGCGCTGCGCGCCAGCGACGCCGGCTGGGCCGCCGGCGCACCGGCGTAGTAGAGGAGCTGGATCCGCGAGCGCTCGACCGTCGCCCGCTCGAGCGCCGTCGCGAAAGCCCGCCACCAGCGAGCGCCCGAACGCGGTGTCGTCGCTGAGCGTGGCGACCCGCCGCAGGCCGAGCTGCCCGACCCAGTCGGCACCCGCCGCGCCCTGCGCCGTGTCGCCCGGGATCACGCGCCCGAAGGTGCGGTCGCCGCTCGGCTGGCTCTCCGGCACCTCGTCGGAGCCGGGGAAGGACTCGACCAGGTCCTGCGGCCGAGCTCGCGGGCGAGACCTGCAGCAGGCGGGCGCTGTTCGTGACCGGCAGCGAGGCGCGGGTGGCGCCGGACTCGAAGTCGCCGAGGTAGGCGATCGAGGTCGAGTCCTGGGTCGCCGCGCCGGGCGTTCGCGGCCGCCTGGACCGGCGTCCACCGCGCGCGCGGCCCGGCCCCCTGCGGTGTCGTCGAGGTACTTGGCCTCGACCCCGACCCCGCCGGCCTCGTCGTGGGCGTCGGCGAGCGCCATCCGCGCGCCGTCGGCGGCGTCGCGCCCGTCGGGGCCGCTGGGGCCGCGCAGCGGCAGGCTCACGTAGACGGTCGCGGTCGCGTCCGCGTTGGGCTCGTCGGAGCCGCCGCACCCGGCGGCCGCGACGGCGCAGGCGGCCAGCGCGAGTGCGCGCGCTAGCCGAGAAAGGCTTCCGCAACGGCGAACTCCTCGGGCGTCACCGTGCGCAGCTCGGCCACCGCCTCGGCGAGCGCGACGAGCTCGATCCGCGTCCCGCGCAGCGCCGGCATCATGCCCCAGCGCCCCTCGTGGGCGGCGTCGATCGCGCCGACGCCGAAGCGGGTCGCGAGCACCCGGTCATACGCGGTGGGGGTGCCGCCGCGCTGGATGTGCCCGAGGACCACGGCCCGGGTCTCGAAGCCGGTGCGCTCCTCGATCTCGTGCTCGAGCCGCTGGCCGATCCCGCCCAGGCGCTCGTGGCCGAACTCGTCCGTCTCGCCGCCGGCGACCTCCATCGTCCCCTCGGCCGGCATCGCGCCCTCGGCCGCGACGACGATCGAGAAGTAGCGCCCGCGGCTGTGGCGGCGGCGGATCAGGCCGCAGACCTGCTCGATGTCGAACGGCTGCTCGGGGATCAGGATCACGTCACCGCCGCCGGCGAGCCCCGAGTAGAGCGCGATCCAGCCCGCGTGGCGGCCCATCACCTCGACCACCATGACCCGGTGATGTGACTCGGCGGTGGTGTGCAGGCGGTCGATCGCCTCGGTCGCGACCTGCAGCGCGGTGTCGAAGCCGAAGGTGACGTCGGTGGCGCCGATGTCGTTGTCGATCGTCTTCGGCACGCCGAGGACGTTGAGCCCGTGCTCGCCGTGCAGGCGGCTGGCGGCGCCGAGCGTGTCCTCGCCGCCGATCGCGATCAGGCCGTCGAGCCGCAGCGCCGCCATGTTCTCGGCGATCAGCGCCGGGCCGTCGTCGCGCTTGAAGGGGTTCGTGCGCGAGGTGCCGAGGATCGTGCCGCCGCGCGGCAGGATCCCGCGCGTCGACTCGAGCGTCAGCGTCTCCTGATCGCCCTCGAGCGGCCCCCGCCAGCCGTCGCGAAAGCCGACGAACTCGTGGCCGTAGACGTCGATGCCCTTGCGGACGATCGCCCGGATGACCGCGTTCAGCCCGGGGCAGTCGCCGCCTCCTGTGAGGACCCCGAATCGCACCCGGCGCAAGATACCCGAGGCCCGCGCCGGGCCACGTTCGTCAGTCGGCGAGCGTCCTCGCGGCGCACGGTGAAGAACTCCACCGCCGAGCGCGCCGGGTCGTCGGCGGCGACCAGCTCCGCGTAGTCGAGCTCGGCGCCGGCGAAGCCCGTCGCGTTCCAGAGCTCTCCCCCGCCCTGGTCCTGCCACGGCCCGACGTACAGGTAGGGCTCCGGGTGCAGCGTCGTCGCCCGGCGAGGCGCCGTAGTTGGCGCGCCGGCCGAGCGCCTCGCGGCCCGGACTCGAAGGCGATGTCGAAGTGCTCGGGCCAGAGGTTGATCGGCGAGGACTCGTCGGCGGGCGCGGTCGTCGCGAGCAGGCGCCTGCAGCGCCTCGGCGCGCGAACGCGTAGAACTCGCCGAGCACGCGGCGCCGCATCAGGATCGATCTCGCAGCGTCGAGTCGTCGTCGGGGACGCCGTCCGGGAACAGGTCGGCGCCGACGAACGCGGCCGCCTCGGCGACCGATCGCAGCGGCTCGCGGCGCTCGGTGCCGTCCTCGGCGACGACCAGCTCGGCGGCCGTCGACGCGCACCTGGAGCGCCCGGCCCGAGAACTCGAACGGCGGCGTCCCGAAGCCGCCGGGCGTCTGGGCAGCGCGATCTCGTTGTCGCGGCTTGCGGGCCGGCGCGACGATCAGCTCGGCGACGCGGTGCAGCGCGTCGCGCGTGCGCGGCGAAGCCGGCGGGCAGCGGCGCGAGCGCCCATCAGACGAGCTCCGGATCGGCGATCACCTCGACCATCGCCGGGCCATCGTGAGCGAGCGCGCGCTCGAGTGCGTCGTCGAGCTGCCCGGCCTCCGTGACCCGGATCCCGAGCGCGCCGCAGAGCTCGGCGTACTTCGGCGAAGTTCGGGTTGTGCAGCTCCGTCTGCCAGACGTCCCAGGCGCCCGGCGCGCTGCTCCTTCGAGATCTTGCCGAGCTGGCCGTTGTTGATCAGCACGTGGGTGATGTTCATGCCGTGCTTGACCGCGGTCAGCAGCTCGCCCATGTACTGGCCGAAGCCGCCGTCGCCGGTGACCGCGAGGATCGGCCGCTCGCCGCCGGTCGCCGCCCAGGCTCCGATCGCCGCCGGATACCCGAACCCGATCGAGCCCGAGGTAGCCGGACATCAGCACCCGCTGGCGTGCCGCGCGACTCGAAGTAGCGCCCGAACGAGTACGTGTTGTTGCCGACGTCGACCGCGATCACGGCGTCGTCGGGCGCCGTGCGGCGTCAGCGCCGCGAAGACCGCCGCCGAGGCGACCCCGGCGCCGCGGTCGTCGGTCTCGCCGGCTGCGCCTTCTCGCTCGACCCAGATCGCCTTGCGCTCGGCGACGTCCGCCGCCTGATCCGTCGCCGCGAGCTCGGCGCCCGCAAGCCGGTCCGCGAGCAGTCGCGCCGTGACCCCGACCTCGCCCCAGACCGGGACCTGCGACCGGGTGGAACTTGCCCGAGCTGCATCGGGTCGAAGTCGACCTGGATGATCGGGTGGCCCGGGATAGATCCCCGTGTGGTTGGCGAACGAGGCCCCGAAGCACGAGCAGCAGGTCGGCCTCGTTCATCACCCAGCTCGCCACCGGCGTCCCGCTGCGGCCGAGCACGCCGCACGCGAGCGGGTGGTCGTCGGGGATCTGGCCCTTGGCCTTGAAGGTGGTGATCACCGGAGCACCCAGGCGCTCGGCCAGCGCGGTCACGGCCTCCATCTCGCTCGCGCGCGCCGTGGCCGACGATGATGCACCGGGCCGCTTCGCGGTCGCCAGCATGCGATCGACGGCATCGTCGATCGCGGCGGCGGGCGGCGTGATCGCTCGTCGGCGTCAACCGGCCCTCCGGCGCCCGAGGCCTCCGCATCGCCGGCCGGGATCGTCTGCACGTCGTCGGGAAAGATCAGGTGCGCGAGCCCGCTGCGCACGGATCGCGTTCTTGACACGCGAGCTCATCAGCTCGGCGTGCTTGCTGACGAAGGCAGCACGGTCTGGCTCCAGTTGGCGACCGGCCGAAGGCGCGCCGCGAGGTCGACCTCCTGGAAGGCGCCCGGCCCGAGCACCTGCTTCGTCGACCTGACCGGTGAGCGCGAGGACTGGGGAGCGGTCGACCTTCGCGTCCCAGAGCCCTGTGAGCAGGTTCGTCGCCCCGGGCCCGGCGATCGTCAGGCACGCGGCCGGGACTGCCGGTGAGCTTGCCGTAGGCGGAGGCGGCGAAGGCGGCGGCGCCCTCGTGGCGGATGCCGATGTAGGTCAGGTTGCCGGCCTCCTCCTGGCGCCGGATCGCATCGGCGAGGCCGAGGTTCGAGTGACCGACCATCCCGAAGACGTGGCGGACGCCCCAGTTGACCATCGTCTCGGCCATGACGTCGGTGACCGTGCGCTCGTGCACCGTCGGCGGCGGCCACCCCGACGTAGACGCCGTCCTCGCGAACCTCGAGCGGGAAGCAGGTCGCCTCGTCGACGAACCCGCCGGGCGAGCCGCCGGTGAGCGGGTCGTAGTCGAAGCCGTGCCAGGGGCAGCGCAGGAGCCCGTTCCTCGATCGACCCCTCTCCGAGCGGGCCGCCCTGGTGCGGGCAGCGGTTGTCGAGCGCGGCCCAGCTTCCCGTCGTAGTGGACCAGGGCGAGCTCCTTGCAGCCCGGCGTGCACGGTGGTCACCCGCCCCTCGGGCAGCTCCGCCTCGCCCAGCACCCGATGCCACTCGAGCTCGACGCCCGTCGTGCGACTCGCTCATCGCTCCTCCTCGCTCGCGCCGGACTCCATCGCGCGGCATAGTCCGGCGGGGCGCGGAGGCGTTACGTCAGCGCGCGCGATCCACTCGAGCAGCGGCTTCGCCCAGCGGTCGAGGACCCCGTTGAAGAGGATGAACAGGAAGATCAGCGCCGCCGACCGTGCCCCCGAGCGAGAAGGCGTAGGCGATGAGCAGCGCGATCAGTCCGACGACGCTGAAGACGAGCAGCCGCACGGCCGGGAATCTACCCGTTCACGCCGTCATTGCGCCACCCCAAACGAGCCCCGCGGCGCCCCCCGTGGGCCGAATCGACCCCCGATACGGTGGTCGATTCGGCCCACTCATGCCGGCGGAGCTCGCCCGGACGAGCTCCGCCAGCCCCCTGGGCCGAATTTTCCACCGCATTTGGGGTCGATTCGGCCCACGAGGGTGGCGGAGCGCGCCCGGACGACCGTTCTACGCCTCCAGCGCGGCGCGGGCCGCGGCGATGAAGTCGGTGACCGCGCTCGCGGCCCCGGCCGCGTCGGCGGCCTCGCCGACCGCGCGCACGAGCCGGGTGCCGACGATCACCCCGTCGGCCACCGCGCCGACCTGCGCCGCCTGCTCCGGGGTGCCGATGCCGAACCCGACCGCGACCGGGCACCGGCGAGTCGGCCTGGGTGGCCGCGATCAGCTCGCCGAGCGCCTCCGGCAGCCGGTCGCGCTCGCCGGTCGTGCGGGTGTCGGAGACGAGGTAGATGAAGCCCTCGGCCTCGGCGCAGATCCGCGCGCGGCGCTCCGGCGGCGTCGTCGGCGCGACCAGCGGGATCAGGGCGAGGCCGGCCGCGCGCAGCTCGGCGGCGATCTCGCCGCCCTCCTCGAGGGGCAGGTCGGGCACGATCGCGCCCGGCCGCCCCCGCGTCGGCGAGCAGCCGCGCGAACGCCCCGGCGCCGCGGGCCAGGATCATGTTCGCGTAGGCCATCGGGACCACCGGCAGGCGCGCGGCGAGCCGCTCGCAGGTCGGCGCAGCACCGACTCGAGCGTCGCGCCCGCCGGCGAGCGCGCGGGTCCCGGCTGCGTGGATCACCGGGCCGTCGGCGAGCGGATCGGAGTACGGGACCCCGAGCTCGACCAGGTCGGCGCCCGCGTCGGCGTAGGCGTCGGCCACCGCCGTCGGCGGTCTCGCGGTCCGGGAAGCCGCCCATCATGTACGGCATCAGCGCGGCGCGGCCGTCGGCCTTCGCGGCCGCGAAGGCCGCGGCGATCGGGTCGTTCGTCATCCGTCGTTCGTCGTTCGGGCGACGACCTCGGCCAGGTCCTTGTCGCCGCGGCCACTCAGAGTCAGCACGTCGTAGCCGTCCCGCCGTACCGCTGTTCTCGAGCAGCCAGGCGATCGCGTGTGAAGGCTCGAGCGCCGGGATGATGCCCTCGAGCCGCGCGAGCTCGCCGAACGCCGCGCAGGGCGTCGGTCGTCGGTGACCGCGACGTAGCGGACCCGGCCGCTGTCGCGAAGCTGGGCGTGCTGCGGGCCGACGCCCGGGATAGTCGAGCCCGGCGGAGACCGAGTGCGCCTCGAGGATCTGGCCGTCGTCGTCGGCGAGCACCGACGAGAGCGCGCCGTGGAGCACGCCGGTGCGCCCGGCCGTGAGCGAGGCGCCGTGGCGGCCGCTGTCGAGGCCCTCGCCAGCCGGCCTCGACCCCGATCAGCTCGACCTCGTCGTCGAGGAACGGGACGAAGGTCCCGATCGAGTTCGAGCCGCCGCCGACGCAGGCGATCACCCGCGCCGGCAGCGCGCCCTCGGCGGCGAGCGCCTGCTCGCGCGCCTCGTCGCCGATCACGCGCTGCAGGTCGCGGACGAGCGCCGGGTACGGGCGCCGGGCCCGACCGCGGAGCCGATGATGTAGTGGGTCGTGGCGACGTTCGTGACCCAGTCGCGGATCGCGGCGCTCACGGCCTCCTTCAGCGTCCGCGCGCCGGCCTCGACGGGCGCCACCTCGGCGCCGAGCAGCCGCATGCGCTCGACGTTCGGGGCCTGGCGGCGCATGTCCTCGGTGCCCATGTAGACGACGCACTCGAGCCCGAGCAGCGCACAGGCGGTCGCCGACGGCGACGCCGTGCTGGCCGGCGCCCGTCTCGGCGATCACGCGGCGTCTTGCCCATCCGGCTCGCGAGCAGCGCCTGGCCGACCGCGTTGTTGATCTTGTGCGCGCCGGTGTGGGCGAGGTCCTCGCGCTTCAGGTACACGCGGCGGCCGACGCGCTCGGACAGCCGGTCGGCGCGGTAGAGCGGCGTCGGGCGCCCGACGAAGTCGCGCAGGAGCACGGCGAGCTCGGCGCCGAAGCCCGCGTCCTCGCGCGCCTCGGCCCAGGCGAGCGTGAGCTCGTCGAGCGCCGCGATCAGCACCTCGGGGACGAAGCGGCCGCCGTAGGGCCCGAAGCGCTCCTCGACCGCGGGCGCGGGCGTCGGCGCTCACGGCCGCGCCGCCTGCGCCGCGGGAGCGGGGACGCCGGCGGCCTCGGCGAACGCCGCCATCAGCTCGTGGTCCTTGATCCCGGGGCTGGACTCGATCCCGCTCGCGACGTCGACCGCGTACGGGTCGCGCGACCGCGATCGCCTCGGCGACGTTGTCGGGCGTCGAGCCCGCCGGCCAGGATCATCGGCACGTCCGAGCGCCGCCCGGCGAGCAGCTCCCAGTCGAAGCTCTCCCCGGTGCCGCCCGGCGTCCCGGGTCGGTGGGCGTCGAAGAGGTGGAAGTCGGTGCGGAAGGCCTCGGCGGCCTGGATGTCGGCGGCGCTGCGCACGCGGAGCGCCTTGATCACCTTGCAGCCGGTGCGGCGCGCCGCCTCCATGGCAGAAGGACGGTCCCTCGTCGCCGTGCAGCTGGACCATCGTCAGCTGCTCGTCCTCGACCGCCGTGGCGATCTCCGGCAGGGTCGCGTTGACGAACACGCCGACGATCTCGGCCTGGCGCCGCAGCTCGGCGCTGATCGCGAGCGCGGTCGCCGGGTCGCAGCGACGCGGGCTCTGCGGCGCAGTGGTTGAGGCCGATCGCCCAGGCGCCGAGTCGGACCGCCTCGCGGGCGTCCTCGACCCTCGTAATGCCGCAGAACTTGACCCGCATCGCGACACGATGGTAGACACGCCCGGCCGGCCCGGCGCGGAGTAGCGTTGGGGCGGATGGGAGATCGCGCAGCAGCTCCGCCCGCGGTGGCCGACGCCGCCCTGGAGGCCGAGGTGCAGCGGATCGGGCGGGAGCTCGCCGACGCCTTCCCTGGCCCGGCCCGCCATCCCGTGCGCTCGCTCGACAAGCGGGCGATGCAGCTCACCACCGAGGACGCACGGCTCGGGCGCGGCGATCTTCCGGCTCGTCGACGTGACCCCGGCCTGCCGCTCGCTCGACGACCTCGCCGCGCACCTCGTCGGCTACCTCCGCGACGTTCCCGAGCGCCCGCCGTCGCTCGACGTGGCGATGAAGATGGCCGGCAACGCCGCCGGGCGCAAGGCGCTCGGCGCGGCCGACCGCCGCCGGCGTGCGCCACATGGCCCACCGGTTCATCGTCGGCGAGTCGCCGCGCGCGGCTCTGGACACGATCTCCGCGCCTGTGGAGGGACGGCATCGCCGCGCTCGGTCGACCTCCTCGGCGAGGCGACGGTGACCACGGCGGAGGCCGACCGCTACGCCGAGCGCTGCGACGAGGCCCTGGTCGAGCTCTCGGCAGGCGCGCGGCTCGACTGGCCGGAGCGCGAGTGGCTCGAGCGCGACTCGGCCGGGCCGATCCCGCGCGTCAACCTCTCGGTCAAGGTCACGGCGCTGACGCCGCTGATGCGGCCGCGAGGCGCCCGAGCTCGGCCGCGACGACGCCGCGACGCGGATGCGACCGCTGCTGCGCCGGGCGCGCGACCTGCGGCGCCCACCTGCACGTCGACATGGAGTCGGTCGACTCGCTCGAGACGACGTCGGATCTCGTCCTCGAGCCTGCTCGCCGAGGACGAGTTCGCCGCCGGCCCGTCGGCGGGCATCGTGCTGCAGGCCTATCTGCGCGACTCGCCCGCTCAGCTCGACACGGCTGCTCGACTGGGCGCGCGCGCACCCGCGCGGGCTCGCCGTTCGTCGTCCGCCTGGTCAAGGGCGCCTACTGGGACCACGAGGTGGTCGAGGCGCGCCAGCACGGCTGGAGCCCGCCGGTGTTCGAGCACAAGCCCGACTGCGACCGCAACTTCGAGGAGCTCACGCGCCGCCTGCTCGACGCGCGCCCGCTCGTGCGGGTGAAGGTCGGCTCGCACAACCTGCGCTCGGTCGCTCACGCGATCGCCTACAACCGCCTTTCGCGGCGGCAGCGACGCGGACCTCGAGCTGCAGGTGCTGCGCGGGCTCGGCGACGACCTCGCGGAGGCGCTGCGCTCCGAGCAGCTGCGGGTGCGCTCCTACTGCCCGGTCGGCGACCTCGTGGCGGGGATGGCCTACCTCGTCCGCCGGCTGCTCGAGAACACCTCGAACGACTCGTTCCTCAGCTCGCACGCGAAGGGCGTCCCGGTCGAGGAGCTGCTCGCGGCGCCGTGACGCGGAGCGAAGCGACCGTTCGCGCGAATGAGCCCACGTTTGGAGCTGCGCCGCGCCGACGCCCGCGCGGCGGCTGGTCGACGGCGCTCGGCGAACTCGACCGGCGCCTGCCGCTGAGCGTGCCGGTCCTGGTCGGCGGCGAGCGCGGCGCGGACGTCGGGCATCGAGTCGACGGACCCGGGGAACCCGGAGCGGGTCGTGGCCACGGCGGGCGCCGGCACGCCCGCGGACGCGGCCCGAGCCGTCGAGGCGGCTCAGCGCGGGGCGCGCGAGTGGGGCTCGCGCCCGGCCGCCGAGCGCGGCGAGATCCTGGACCGGGCGGCCGCGGCGCTGCGCGGCCGCCGCCACGAGCTCGCGGCCGTCCAGGTGCGCGAGTGCGCGAAGCCGTGGGCGGAGGCCGACGCCGACGTCTGCGAGGCGATCGACTTCCTGAGCTACTACGCCGATGCCGCCGTCGCGCTCGAGCGCGGCTCGGAGCTCGTCCAGGTGCCAGGCGAGCGCAACTCGATGCGCCGCGTACCGCGCGGGGTCGCGGCCGTCATCGCGCCGTGGAACTTCCCGCTCGCGATCCCGACCGGGATGACCTCGGCCGCGCTCGCGGCCGGGAACGCCGTCGTCCTCAAGCCCGCCGAGCAGTCCCCGGCCAGCGCGTCGATGCTCGTCGAGGCGCTGCACGACGCCGGGGTGCCGCCCGACGCGCTCGCGCTCCTGCCCGGCTACGGCGAGGCCGGCGCGGCCCTCGTGCGCGACCCGCGCGTGCACCTGATCGCGTTCACCGGGTCGAGCCAGGTGGGGCTGGAGATCATCCGCACGGCCGCGGACACGCCGAACGGACAGGGCCACGTCAAGCGGGTGATCGCCGAGATGGGCGGCAAGAACTGCGCGATCGTCGACTCCGACGCCGACCTCGACGACGCGATCCCGTCGATCGTCGCGTCGGCGTTCGGCTACGCCGGCCAGAAGTGCTCGGCCACCGCGCGCGTCCTCGCCCACGAGGCGATCGCCGACGCGCTGCTCGAGCGCCTCGCCGGCGCGGCCGACACGCTCATCGTCGGCCAGGCGGAGGGCTTCGCCACGGACGTGCCGCCGGTGATCGAGCGCGAGGCGCGCAAGCGGATCGACGACTACCGCGAGCTCGCCGCCGCCGAGGGCCGCCTGCTCACGGCCGCCCGGGAGATGCCGGCGACGGGCTGGTTCTGCCCGCCCGCGGTCGCAGCGGACGTTCAGCCTGGCTCGGCGCTGCTGCGCGACGAGGTCTTCGGGCCGCTGCTCACGGTCGAGGCGGTCGCCGGCATAGAGGAGGCACTGGAGATCGTCGAGGGGCTGCCGGTCGCGCTCACCGGCGGGCTCTACTCGCGCAACCCGCGGACGATCGACCTGGTCCGCGAGCGCACCCCGGTGGGCAATCTCTACGTGAACTCGACCACCACCGGGGCGATGGTCGGCCGGCAGCCGTTCGGCGGCAATCGGCGCTCCGGGGTCGGCTCGCAGGCGGGCGGGCCGGACTACCTGCTCCAGTTCACCGAGCCCCGCGTGGTCAGCGAGAACACGATGCGCCACGGCCTCGAGACCGAGAGCGGCACCGCCTGAGCAAAGCGGCCGCTCAAATGCGACGACCCCGCTTTCGCGGGCCGCTCAAATGCGACGACCCCGCTTTCGCGGGGTCGTCTGCATCGGAGGGCCCCTGGGAGGGGGTGCTGTGTTTATCTGCCCGCTTGGGCAGGTCTTTCCGCGAGCGTGACCGTGACGGTCCGCTGGTTGTTGTCGCGGAGAACGGTGAGCTGGAGGTCGTCGCCCGGCTTCTTCGCATCGACCGCTGCGACCACGTCGTCCATGCCGGCCACGGACTGGCCGTCGACGGCCGTGATCACGTCGCCGCCGGCGCGGATCTGCTGACCGCCCATCGAGACCTGGGCGTCGCCCGCCTGGATCCCGGCCTTGTCGGCGGGGCTGTTCGGCACGACCGACTCGACGAGCGCGCCGTGGTCGACGTTCAGGTTGAGGACGTGGGCGATCTCGGGCGTCAGATCTCCGCCGGAGATTCCCATGTAGGCGTGCTCGACGGAGCCGTGGTCGATCAGCTGCTGAGCGATCTCCGAGGCGGTGTCGATCGGGACGGCGAAGCCGATCCCGACGTTGCCCTCGGTCTGCCCGCCGGACTCGATCTGGGAGTTGATCCCGATCACCTTGCCCTCGGAATCGATCAGCGGACCGCCGGAGTTGCCGGGGTTGATCGGCGCGTCAGTCTGGATCGCGTTGGTGATCGTGAACCCGTTCGGGGCGTCGATCTGGCGCTGGACCGCGGAGACGATCCCCGCCGTCGCGGTGCGGTCGAGGCCGAACGGGTTGCCGATCGCGACGACCGGGTCGCCGACCTTCACGCCGGCCGAGGAGCCCAGCGCGAGAGGCTCGGGCTGGTCGGAGCCGAAGTCGACCTTGAGCACGGCGACGTCGGTCGACGGGTCGGTGCCGACGACGCTCGCGTCGAAGGTCTGACCGTCATCGCCACCGATGCGCACGGTGATGTTGTCGGAACCGGCGACGACGTGGTTGTTGGTGAGGATGTGGCCGTCGTTGTCGATCACGAACCCGGAGCCGGTCGCGGTCCCGCCCTGGGACTGGCCGAACGGGTTGAAGGGGGACGTCTGCGCCTTCTGCTGGGCCGTGATGAACACGACGCCCGGCGCGTCCTGCGTGTAGATCTGGTTGACGGTCTCGGCCTTGCCGGGGTTGGAGGCAAGCGCGGTCTCCGGCGTGGAACCGGCCGGAAGTGTCGTAGTTACCGTTGTCGTCGACGAGCCGGAGTCGACGAGACCGGTGCCGATCGCAACCAGCCCGACCACCGCCACGACGAGACCCCCCGCGATTGCGGAGGCAAATGGAGTGCGAATCAGCTTCTTCATGGCCGGAAGGGTGACCCGGCCTGTCTAAAGCTCCCTAACGCGAACCGTAAGCGCGCTTAAGAATCTGAATCCGCGTCAGCAAGCGGTTCTGGGGCGTCCACGTACCGATCCCACGCGAACTCCTCGTCGTTCGTGAGCTCGCGGACCGCCCCCTCGGGGTCGCCCGACCGCATCAGCGCCTCGCCGATCAGGACCGCGTCGCAGCCGATCCGCTCCAGCTCGGCCAGCTGCTCGGCGTTCTCGTAGCCGGACTCGGAGACCACCGTCTTGCCGGCCGGCACGTCGGTGAGCAGCTCGGGCGTCGTCTCGAGGTCCACGCTGAGGTCGGTGAGGTCGCGGTTGTTGATCCCGATCACGTCCGCGCCGAGCTCGAGCGCGCGATCGAGGTCCTCCTCGTCGTGGACCTCGACCAGGCAGTCGAGGTCGAGCAGCCTCGACTCCTCGTAGAGCAGGCTGAGCGCGTCGGCGTCGAGCGCGGCGACGATCAGCAGCACCGCGTCCGCGCCGTTGACCGCCGCCTCGTAAAGCTGGTACGTGTCGACGATGAAGTCCTTGCGGAGGATCGGCAGGCCGCTCGCGGCCCTGGCCGAGCGCAGGTCGTCGAGGGAGCCGCCGAAGTTGAGTCGGTCGGTGAGCACGGAGAGCGCCGCCGCGCCGCCGCGCTCGTACGCCGCGCAGACCTCGCGGACGTCGGCATCGGCCGCGATCTCGCCGCGACTCGGAGAGCTGCGCTTGAACTCGGCGATCAGCGACAGCCCGGGCCGCACCAGCGCCTCGCTGAACGGGCGCGATCCGCTGAGCGTGCCGACGGCGTCGCGCAGGTCCGAGATCGGAACCCGCTGCTTGCGCCGCTCCACGTCTTCCCGCGCTGCCCCCACGAGCTGCTCGAGCTTGCTCATGCCCGCAGCAGGGTAGACGAGCCGGAAGCGGTCAGGGCGACGCCGCGAGCTCGTCGGTGAGCTCGATGAGCCCGTCGAGCACCCGTTGCGCGGCGCCCGAGTCGATCGCCTCCCGGCCGCGCTCGACCGCCGCCGGCAGGTCCTCCCCGGCCCCGGCGGCGAGGATCGCGGCGCCGGCGTTGAGCAGCACGACGTCGCGCGCCGGACCCGCTTCGCCCGCGAGCACCGACCGCACGACGGCCGCGTTCTCCTCCGGCGTCCCGCCGGCGATGTCCGCGAGCTCGGCCCTGGCCATGCCCAGGTCCTCCGGGGCGACGAACCACTCCTCGGTGCCGCCGTCGGCGACCTCGATCACGCGGGTGCGATCGGCGGAGCTGATCTCGTCGACGCCGTCCTCGGAGCGGACGACCAAGGCGCGCACGCACCCGAGCCCCACGAGCGCCTCGGCGATCGTCTCCTGGTAGCGGCGGTCGGAAACGCCGAGGAGCTGGCGGCTCGCCCCCGCGGGATTGGTGAGCGGGCCGAGGAAGTTGAAGATCGTCCGCACGGCGAGCTCCCTGCGGACCGGCACCACGTGCTTCATCGCGGCGTGGTGGCGCGGGGCGAACATGAAGCCGAAGCCGACCTCCTCGATGCAGCGGCGGACGCCGTCCGGGTCGAGGTCGATCCGCACCCCGAGCGCCTCGAGCAGGTCGGCCGAGCCGGAGCGGCTGGTGGACGACCGGTTGCCGTGCTTGGCCACGCTGCAGCCGGCCCCGGCCGCAACGAGGGCCGCGGCCGTCGAGATGTTGAACGTCGAGGGCCCTCCGCCCGTGCCGGCCGTGTCGACGAGGTCGGTGCGCGAGGTCTCGACCGAGGACGAGAGCCGGCGCATCGTGCGCGCGAGGCCGACGAGCTCGGCGACCGTCTCGCCCTTCGCCCGCAGCGCGATCAGGAAGGCGCCCGTCTGCACCTCGCCCGCGCGCCCCTCCATCACCTCGTCGAGGACCGCCGAGGCGTGGTCGGCCGTGAGGTGGCTACCGACCGCGAGCTCGTCGATCGCGCGGGTGAGGATGTCGTTCGGCATGGGGAGGTTCTTAGTTGCTACTTGCGAGGAAGTTCGCGAGCAGTTGCTTGCCGTCCGGGGTGAGGACCGATTCCGGGTGGAACTGGACTCCCTCCGCGGGCAGCTCACGGTGGCGGACGCCCATCACGACGTCCCCGTAGGTGGCGGTGCGTTCGAGGTCCGGCGGCAGCTCGGGGGCGGCGATCAGCGAGTGGTAGCGGCCGGCGACCAGCGGGTTCGGCAGGCCGGCGAACAGGCCGGCGCCGTCGTGCTCGACCTCCGCGTCCTTGCCGTGGATCGGGTCGCCGCGGATCGTGCGCCCGCCGAACGCCTCGACCATCGCCTGGTGGCCGAGGCAGACGCCGAGCGTCGGGATCCCGTCCTCGGGAAAGGCGCGCGAGGCCTCGATCGAGATCCCGGCCTCCGCCGGGGTGCACGGCCCGGGGAGATCACCAGCCGGTCGGGCCGGCGCTCGAGCAGCTCGCCGACGGTTGCCTTGTCGTTGCGGACCACCTCCACCTCGGCCCCGAGCTCGCCCAGGTACTGGACGAGGTTGTAGGTGAAGCTGTCGTAGTTGTCGATGACGAGCACGCGCACGTGCGGTCACCCCCACTCCGGCTGGCACTCGGCAGCGCCACCGCTTGCGAACATCGCCTTGGCCTTCGCGACGCTCTCGCGATACTCGTAGTCGGGCTTCGCGTCGGCCACCGTGCCGCCGCCCGCCTGCACGTGGACCTGGCCGTCCTTGACCACCGCGGTGCGGATGTGGATCGCCGTGTCGAGGTCGCCCGTGAAGCTCAGATAGCCGATGGCGCCGCCGTAGGAGCACCGCTTGTGGGGCTCGAGCTCGTCGATGATCTGCATCGCGCGCACCTTCGGCGCCCCGGAGAGCGTCCCCGCCGGCAGCGTCGCCCGCAGCACGTCGAGCGCGCCGATCCCGTCGCGCAGCCGGCCCGAGACCTGGCTGACGATGTGGAAGACGTGCGAGTAGGTCTCGACGACCATGTACTCGTCGACCGACACGGTGCCGTAGGCGCAGACGCGGCCGAGGTCGTTGCGCCCGAGGTCCACCAGCATCACGTGCTCGGCGCGCTCCTTCGGGTCGGCGAGGAGGGCCTCGGCCTGGCGGCGGTCCTCCTCCTCCGAGGCGCCGCGCGGGTACGTGCCCGCGATCGGCCGCGTCTCGGCGCGGTCGCCGATCACCTTCACCAGCGGCTCGGGCGAGGCGCCGGCGATCTGGAAGTCGCCGAACTCCAGGAAGTACATGTACGGCGACGGGTTCACCGTGCGCAGCCCGCGGTAGATCGAGAACGCCTCGACCGCGGCCGGCGCCGAGAAGCGCTGCGAGGGCACGACCTGGAAGGCGTCCCCCGCGTGCGTGTACTCGACGATCCGCGCGACGTTGGCCTCGAAATGCTCGCGCGCCAGGTTCGAGCGCCACGGGCCGTCGACGCCCTCGGGCGCGAACGAGCCTGGCAGGGGCTCGACCTCCGGCGGGGCGGGGCGCTCGGGCGGCGGCGGCACCGGGCCGCGCAGCGCGGCTCGCGCCTCGTCGATGAGCCCAACCGCGTGGTCGTAGGCGACCGACGCGGCCTCCTCGCTCTCGCAGAACGCGTAGCCGACCACGGTGACCTCGTGCCTCAGATGGTCGAAGGTGAGCATCAGCTCGCAGACCATCAGCGCCATGTCGGGCAGGCCGAGCGGGTCCGGGTTGGGGTCGCCCAGGGGCTCGACCGTGCGCACGAGGTCGTAGCCGAAGAAGCCGACCGCCCCGCCGGCGAACGGTGGCAGCTGCTCGGGCTCGGCGAGCTCGAACCGGCCGAGGATGTCGGCGGCCGCCCCGTACGGGTCCTCCGCCGGGCTCTTGACGACCTCGCCGTCGCGGGTCTCGGTGAGGGTGCCGTCCGCCCAGCGGAGCTCGACCCGCGGGCGGAAGCCGAGGAACGAGTAGCGGCCGAGCCGCCCCTGCTCGGCGGACTCGAGCAAAAAGGACGGCCCGGGGAAGGCCTCGCGCAGCTTGAGGAACGCGGAGACCGGGGTCTCGCAGTCGTCGACGAACCGGTAGGCGATCGGGATCACGTTCGCGGTCCGGGCGAGCTCGCGGACCCGGTCCAGCCCCGGGCGGGGGTCAGCGGCGACGCTCATTGAGCACCTCGAGCGCCGCGGCGAGCGGCACCTCGCGCGACTGCATCAGCACCTCGAGGTGGTAGAGGACGTCGGCCGCCTCCTCCGCCAGCCGCTCGTCCGACTCCCCGGCCGCCGCGCGGGCGACCTCGTCGGCCTCCTCGCGCACCTTCTCGCCGATGCGATCCGGGTCGTCGAGCAGCGCCGCCGTGTAGGAGCCCTCCGGCCGCTCGTCGCGGCGCTCGCGCACGGTTCGCTCGAGCGTCGCCAGCGCCTCGTGCGGGGCGAGCTCGCGATCGCCCTCGAAATCGCGGTAGAAGCAGGTGCGCTCGCCCGTATGGCAGGCCGGCCCGGCCGGCTCGACCAGGGCGACGAGCGCGTCGGCGTCGCAGTCGTAGCGCAGCCGTCGCAGGCGCATCACGTTGCCCGAGGTCTCGCCCTTGTGCCACAGCTTCTGGATATTGCCGTCCAGCGTGCAAAGAACGCAGGCCGACTCGCCGACTAGCGGGCGTCCGCCTCCGGGCCGCGCCGCCACCCGCCGCGAGGGGCGAAGGGCGAGCTGCCCACCCCGGCATCTCGATCTCGAGTCCGGCGAGGGCGCGCATCGGCGTCGCGGCGGGCCGCTTCGGCGTCGGGATGCCCGAGCGCCTCGAGCGCATGCGCCCGCGCCACCCGGACGCCGGCCTGGTCGAGCCGTGCCTCGGTCCGGTCAATCCGCGCGACCGCGGCGTCGACGACGATCGCGTCGGGTTCGCCGTCCTGGAGACACGCGGAACACGCCGGCCACCGCGCACTGGTGCTGGTCGAGGTAGGTGCCGCGGTCGATCCCGTTGTCGGCGGCCTTGCGCGCTTCGGCGGTGTGGCCGGCGACCAGGTACGCGATCGCCCGGCGGGTGCGTTGTTCGCCGATCCGGGCCCGGCGTCCTCGGCGATCGTGGTGCGGGCGTCCTCGAGCTCGGCGATCGCCTCACCGGTACGGCCGGCCTGCACGAGCGCCGTGCTCAGCACCATGCGGTACTCGTGCTGGGTTGCAGCGTCCACCGGTCGTCGGGCCGGCCGCGTTGCAGGCGCCGCGAGCGGCTCGGCATCGCCGCAGTGCACCAGCACCTGGGCCCGCACCAGCACGCTGATCTTGCGGCCCTCGACGGTCTGGCGCGGCCCGTCGAGCGCAGCGTCCACCGTCGTGAGCGCCTCGTCGAGGACCGCGGCCCGCCACCGCGAGGGGCGCGGACCAGGATGCTGCGGGACTGGTGCTCGCCCCACGGGTCGCCGAGCTCCTGGAACGCCGCGACGGCCTCGCTGCGTAGCTCGATGGCCTGTCCGGCTCGACCGCGCCAGAGCGCGACGTTGGCGAGCAGCACCGCATGATCGCCGGCGGCCCAGCGGTTGCCGGTGGCCTCGCTCTCGGGGATCCGCTCAGGCGAGCACCTCGGCCTCCTCGAGGCGGCCCTGCATGAACCGGACCCACGCGAGCAGGCCGAGCGCCCAGCTCACGCCGCCCCAGTCGCCGAGCTCGCCGAACGCTCGCGGCCGAGGCCGAGCCGCGCCTCGGCCTGGTCGGACTCGCCCTGGATGAACGCGATCCAGGCCAGGTTCTGCAGCGCCCACGCCTCGCCCCGGCGGTCGCCGACCGAGCGGAACAGCTCGAGCGCCTCGTCGATCTCGGCCTCGGCCGTCGCCATGTTGCCGCCGGAACAGGCGGTCAGGCCCCGGAAGCGGAGCGCGTCGGCGAGGCCGTGCGGCGTCGCCGAGCCCGCGCCACAGCGACGACCGCGCCGTCGAGCGTCGTCGGTCGAGCCCGGCGAGGTCGCCCTCCTTGTACTGGACGTCGCCGAGGAGCGTGGCGCGCCGGCGCGCGTGACCGCGCTCGTCGTCGGCGATCCTCGAGCACGTCGTCGAGGTCGTGCCGGGCGCCGCGTGAGTCGCGCTGCTCGGCCAGCGCGCCGGGCCCGGCCGAGGTGGAGCCGCCAGCCGCGCGTCGACGGTCGGCCGCGGTCGGCCGGCGGAGCGGGAGCGCGTGGTCGTAGAGGACTTGCGCGCTGCGCCAGATCTCGGCGTTGCGGGCCTGCGTCGGCGGCCATCGCGAGGACGCGACAGCGCCCGCGCCGCGACGTCGGTCGGGCAGCCCCTCGATCGTGCCCGAGCTCGCGCAGCGAGGCGCGGCCGCGGTTGAAGTGGTAGGCGAGGCGGTCGATGACCTTGCCTCGTCGTCGGCGGTGCGCTCGCCGGCGAGCCAGTCGGCGAGGCCGCGTGGCGGCGGGCCCGCTCGCGCCTTGGTGAGCGTGCCGTAGGCGACCTCGCGGGTGAGCTCGGCGGAACGCGTACTCGTCGTCGCCGAGCTCGAGGAGGTCGCGCTCGGCGAGGAGGTCGAGAGCGACGGTCGGGCGTCGAGGGCGTCGTCGCGCCGTCGCGAGCTCGCGACCGCTCGAGCGGCGCCGTCGTGCCGCACGACGGCGCAGTCCTCGAGCACGCCGCTCGGCCGGCTCGAGGCGGTCGAGGCGGGCGGCGACCAGGCCGTGCAGGGTGGCGGGAGCTCGCCGGGTCGGGCCGCCGAGCGCGTCGGCCGGCCGTCGCCGCGCGACTCGCGGAGCATCGCGGCGAGCTCCTCGACGAAGAACGGGTTGCCGCCGCTGCGGTCGCGCAGGAGCGGCGACGAGCTCGGCTCGGCGTCTCGCGCCAGCAGCGCGGCGAGCCAGCGCGTCGGTGTCGTCGGCGTCGAGCGGGTCGAGGTCACGTGACCGTGTTGTGGCGCCCGGGCGCGCGGCGCCAGCGCTCGGCGAACTCGGGCCGGGCCGTGCCGAGCAGCACGACCGGGCAGGCCCGCGAGGCGGTCGAGCAGGCGGTCGACGAAGTCGAGCACGAGGTCGTCGGCCCAGTGCAGGTCCGAGAGCACGAGCACGAGCGGCCGGTCGCTCGCGAGCGCCGGCGAAGAACGCCAGCCCGGCCCGCAGCGCGTCCTCGCGGGCCGGCTCGGGTCGACGCCCTCGGAGGTCGCCGCTTCGCCCATCAGGTAGAGCAGGCCCTCGACGATGCGCCGATCTCGGCCGCGTCGTCGTCCGCCGCCGAGCACGCGGCGACCGCGTCGGTCGTGCACGCGCTGCGGCGCGTCGGCGTCGTCGTCGAGGTCGACGTCGCACGCGCCGCGGCGACCATCGCGCGATCGGCCACCAGACGTCGGTCTCGCCGTACGGGATGCAGTGGCCGGTCGAGCACGCGTCGCGTCGTGGCTGCTCGCACCGCCTCGTCGCCGAGCTCGCCCGCGAGGCGGCTCTTGCCGACGCCCGGCCTCGCCCGACCACATGACGAAGTGCGCGCGGCGGCGGGCGACCGCGGTGTCGAGCGAGCGTGCGCAGCACGCGATCTCGTCGTCGCGGCCGACGAGCGGCGTGCCGGTGCGGCGGTGCCGCTGGCCCGGGCGGCGCGATGGCCGCGACCGCCCGCCAGGCGTCGACCGGCTCCTCGCGGCCCTTGCACCTCAGCGAGCCGAGCGGCTCGTAGCGCACCGCGCGCCGGGTGCGCCGCGTGGGTGCGCGGGCCGACGACGACCTGGCCGGGCTCGGCGATGGTCTGGAGCCGGCTGGCGGTGTTCACGACGTCGCCCATCGCGGTGTAGTCGCCGCCGGCCCGCAGCGCGCCGACGAGCACCTCGCCGGTGTTGACGCCGATGCGCATGTGCACGTCGATGCCGGCGCTCGCGCGTGGAGCTGCGCGAGGCGCTCCTGCATCCGGAGCGCCGGCGCGCACCGCGCGCTCGGCGTCGTCCTCGTGCGCGACGGGCGCGCCGAAGAGCGCGACGAGCGCGTCGCCGATGACCTTGTCGACCTGGCCGCCGAAGGCGTGACGTCGGCCGAGACCGCTCGAAGCAGCGGTCGACGAGGTTCTTCACGTGCTCGGGGTCCGCGGTCTCCGAGAGCCGGTGAAGCCGACGAGGTCGGCGAAGAGCACGGTGGCGACGCGCCGCTCGTCGGGCCGGGCGACGAGGCCGTGCCCGCACGAGGGGCAGAACCGGGCATCCGTCGGGGCCGTCGTGCCGCACGCGGGGCACTGCATGAGCGCAAGGTTACGGTTCCGGAGCCGGATCGGCGCGGTGAATCCGGCCGGGCGTCTCAACGGGTTGATCCCGGGCTCGGTCGCCGCCGCGCTGCGCGGTCCCGCCGCCAGGAGCGGGCCCGGTGGTGGCGGCGAGGTCGTGGACCAGCCGGCTCACCCGTTCGCGTTCCTCGGCCGCCGCGTAAGGCGCCGCGGGCGTAGGAGACGCGTGGAGCTCGACGAGGTCGGGCCGGGTGTCGGCGAGGGTGGCGAGGTAGTGCTCGCGCACCCCGCGGCGGAGGTGGAGCAGCACCGGGGAGATGGAGGTCGCGCCGGCCTCGACGCAGGCCCGCACGACGGCGTCGAGCTGGTCCTGGCGGTCCGAGAGGCCGGGCAGGATCGGCGCGACCAGCACCCCGCAGGGGATGCCGGCCTCGTTGAGCCGCGCGACCGCCTCGACCCGCTTGAGCGGGTGCGGAGTGCCCGGCTCGGTCGTGCGCCAGACGTCCTCGTCGAGCGTGCCGATCGAGAAGCTCATCGCACCTCGCGTGCGCCGGCTCGCCTCGGTGAGCACGTCCAGGTCGCGCAGGACGAGCGTTCCCTTGGTGAGGATCGAGAACGGGTTGCGGCCTCGCCGAGCGACCTCGACGATGCCGCGGGTCAGCCGGTACTTGCCCTCGGCACGCTGGTACGGGTCGGTGTTCGTGCCCATCGCGATCGGGTCGCCCTGCCAGCGGCTCGGGGCGAGCTCGGCCCGGAGCCGGTCGACCGCGTTGACCTTCACGACGATGCCCGGTCGAAGTCGGTCGCCGGAGTCGAGGCCGAGGTACTCGTGCGTGGGCCGGGCGAAGCAGTAGGTGCAGGCGTGGCTGCAGCCCCGGTAGGCGTTGATCGTGAAGCGGAAGGGCATCGGCGAGCGGGCGTCGACCCGGTTGACGATCGTGCCGGGCGCGCACGTGCACGAACTCCAGGCCCCGGAACTCGCCCTTGCCGATCTCGCGGTCCGGGCCGGTCGAAGAGGGGGAGCTACCCGAATCGGGCTCGGTCGGCGCCGCGTCGGGTGCCCAACGCAGCTTTCCGACCGTCTCAGGGCGGGCCTTCACGGGGCGACCGTAACCGAACAGGTGTTCGGTTCGCAAGACGGATCCGGCCGGCTTGGGTCTGGGCGGGTTGGATCCGGCATGCGGTTGGGTCGACAATAGGGGCGTGGCGCGTCCGAAGCTGACCGACGACGAGGTGCGTGACGGACTGACCCGGCTGCCGGGCTGGTCGCGAGGGTGACGAGATCGTGAAGGTCTACGAGCTCCCGACGTTCATGGAGGCGATCGACTTCGTGGGCCGGATCGCCGCGCTCGCGGAGGAGGCCGACCACCACCCGACCTCGACATCCGCTACCGCAAGGTCCGCGTCGCGCTGAGCACGCACGACTCCGGCGGGCTCACGGCCGCCGACCTCGAGCTGGCGGGCGGGATCGAGGGCGCGTCCGGAATCCGGAGCGGCCGTGATCCTCGCCGTCGTGGGCGGCATCATCCTGCTGCTGTGCGTCGCGCTCGTGATCGCCGTCACCCGGGACCCGGGCCCCCGTCCCGACGAGGTCGCCTTGGCGTACAAACTCGCGTGGGACCGCCTCGACTTCGACTCGCTCTGGGCGTTGTCGGGGACCGAGCTGCACGACGGTCTCGACCGCAAGTCGTTCATCTCGGCGAAGCACGCCGCGTACGCTTCGGTCCCGAGCTCGGCCGGCTGGCCCACAACGTCACGATCGACGACGCGGTGAGCGGCACGGCCCACGCCGTGGTGCGCACCAACGTCGTGCTGCGCGACGGCGAGGTCGTGCACAACCAGATCCACCTCGCCAAGCGCTCCGGCAAGTGGCTGGTCGTCGGTTACCAGCTCGAGCCCGACGTCCCCCGCCCGTCTGACCGCCCTCCTCCGCGTTGGCCTGGAAAATCTGCGGAATCCGCGGGTAGGCACGCCGGAGGAGTCGGGTGGTCCACTCCCAGGATGCCCAGCGGGCGATGGTGAGGCGGATGACGGCGCCTGGGGGCGCTTGGTCTCGGTACTGGGCGTACTTGGCGACGAGGCGGGCGATCGCCGCGTCGCGTTCCGGGCCCCCGGTCAGGACCTCGGCCCGGCGGCCGAAGCGCACCCACCAAAGCCGGGTCCAGTCCTTGTCGTCGTACACGTGAACGAGGAGCGACGCGTCGGATGTCGCGAACGTTGTCGAGGCGGCGCAGCGCCACGGTCGTTTTCGGTTTGGCGTCGACGGCCGTGACCACCGTGTCGCCGTCGAGCGCGAAGCACACGGGTACGACGTGCGGCGCCGATCGCCCTTCGGCGTCGGTGGCGCGGACCGTCGCGAGCTCGCCGACGCGGGCCTCCCCGAGTCGGGTCCGAGCCATCACAGGGTCCACAGGCGTGAAGGTACCGTCTCGCCGTGGATCGGGTCGCGGGGTTGCTGTTGACCGGCGGCGCAAGCTCGCGCATGGGTGTCGCGAAGACCGAGATCCGGCGCGGCGGCGACCGGCTGGCCGACCGTGCCGCCACCGTATCGCACAGGTGTGCGACCCGGTGCTCGAGGTGGGGCCCGGCGCCGAGCGCGCTGGACCATGTGGTCGAACCCCACGCGGGTTCCGGGCCGCTCGTCGCGCTCGTGGCGGGCGCCCGCGCGCTGCGCGAGCGCGGCCACGACGGCGCGCTGTTGCTCCTCGCGGTCGATCTCCCGTTCGTCGAACCGCCGCTGCTCACCGGGTGCGCCGCGGCACTCGCCCGTCGAGTCGACCGTCGTGCCGGTGTCCGGGCGGGGTCCCGCAACCGCTGTCCCGCGGTACTCGGCCGGAGCGTGCCGTGAGGCCGAACGGATCGCCGCGAGCGGCGGGCGGTCCTTGCGGGCGCTGCTCGACGCCGCGGTCCCGTGGGACGCTCTCGACGAGGAGGCCTGGCTCGCCGTCGCGCCCCGACGCGTTCGCCGACGTCGACACGCCCGCCGACGCCCGGCGATTCGGATCTGAGCTGCCCCGGTAGCCTGGCGCGTGCACGACGTCATCCGCACGCCGCCGACCACCGCCGTCGCGTGAGCGCGCTCGACGGGCGACCAGTCGTTCGAGCGCCCCGACCGGCTCGTGACCGAGGAGCCGATGGAGATCCGGGTCCACGCGCCGGGCCAGGAGCCGGCGGCGCTCGCGGTCACGATGCGGACGCCCGGGCAACGACTTCGAGCTCGCGGCGGGCTTCTGCCTGACCGAGGGGATCATCGAGCGCGCGCGCCGACTTCGCCGACCGTCGCGTACTGCCTCGGACGGCGACGGCGAGCAGGAGTACAACGTCGTCACCGTCGACCTGCGGCGGCCGGTCGACCTCGAGGCCACGGCGGCGACTTCGTCGCGAACGCGAGCTGCGGGCTCTGCGGCAAGCCGACCCTCGACCAGGTCGAGGTCGACTGCGCGCCGCTCGGCGACGGGCCCGGTCGTCGCCCGATCGGTGCTCGCGGCGCTGCCCGGACCGGCTGCGCGCCGCCCAGACGGTGTTCGACGCGACCGGCGGGCTGCACGCCGCGGCCGCGTTCGGCGCCCGACGGCGAGCTCGGGTCGCTGCGCGAGGACGTCGGCCGCCACAACGCGCTCGACAAGGTCGTCGGCCACGCGCTGCTCGCCGACGAGCTGCCGCTCGCCGACGTCGGTGCTCGCTCGTCTCGGGCCGGGTCAGCTTCGAGATCGTGCAGAAGGCCGCGGTGGCGGGGATCCCGGTGGTCGTGCGCGGTGTCGGCGCCGTCGAGCCTCGCCGTCGCGGCGGCGCGAGCGGCTCGGCCAGACCGTCGTCGGCTTCCTCCGCGGCGAGCCGGTCGACGTGTACACCCATCCCGACCGCCTCGACCTCGACCGTGAGCGTCAGCAGGCCGATGGCATGGAAGGACTCGCGCGCAGATCAAGGCGCCGAAGCGCGCGCAGCGCGACCTCTGGGTCGGCTTCAAGCCGTACGGCGTGGGCGAGACGAAGCCGAACCACTACGCGGAGATGGCGAAGGTCGTGTGGGAGAACCGCCGCCACCTGCCGTACGCGTGGCGGATCCTCCGCAAGGGCGTCTGCGACGGCTGCGCGCTCGGCGTCGCCGGCTTCCACGACTGGACGCCTCGACGGCGTGCACCTCTGCACGACCGCGGCTCAACCTGCTGAAGCTGAACACGATGGACGGCGCTCGACCCGAAGGTGCTCGCCGACGTCGCGCGCGCTGCGCGCGCTCGACGGCGCGGAGCTCCGCGAGCTCGGCCGGCTGCCGTACCCGATGCTGCGCCGCGCGGGCGAGCGGGCTTCCGCGCGTCTCGTGGGACGAAGCGCTCGACCTCGTCGGCCGAGCGCATCCGCGCGGCGACGCCCGACCGGATCGCGTTCTACCTCACCGCGCGCGGGCATCACCAACGAGGTGTACTACGTCGCGCAGAAGGTCGGCGCGGTTCCTCGGCACCAACAACGTCGACAACGCGGCGCGCGTGTGCCACGCGCCGTCGACGACCGCGCTGAAGCGCACGATCGGGGTCGCCGCGACGACCTGCTCCTACACCGACGTGATCGACTCCGATCTGATCGTGCTGTTCGGCGCCAACGTCGCCAACGCGCAGCCGGTCTTCATGAAGTACCTCTACCTCGCCCGCAAGCGCGGCGCGAAGGTCGTGGTGGTCAACCCGCTGCGCGAGCCCGGGCTCGAGCGCTACTGGGTGCCGAGCAACGTCGAGAGCGCGATGTTCGGCACCAAGATGGCCGACGACTTCTTCCCGGTGCACATCGGTGGCGACGTCGCGTTCGTCAACGGCGTGCTGAAGGTGATGCTCGCCGAGGGCGGCGATCGACCGCGAGTTCGTCCGCGAGCACACCGACGGGCTTCGACGAGCTGCTCGCCGAGCTCGAGCGCGAGTCGTTCGACGCCCTCGAGGCGCCGTCGGGCGCGTCGCGCGACGACATGGAGCGCTTCGCCGCGCATCTACGCGGCGGCGCGAGCCGCGGTGCTGGTCTGGTCGATGGGGATCACGCAGCACGAGCACGGCGTCGACAACGTCTCCGCGATCGTGAACCTCGCGCTCGCCCGCGGCAACGTCGGCCGGCCGGGCGCCGGGCTCATGCCGATCCGCGGTCACTCCGGCGTGCAGGGCGGCGTCGGAGATGGGCGCGTACGCGACGGCGTTCCCCGGCGGGGTCGCCGATCGACGCCGGAGCGCGCGGCCGAGCTCTCGGAGCGTACGGGTTCCCGGTCGCGCCCGACCCGGGCCTCTCCGCCGAGGAGATGGTCGAGGCCGGCGCCGCGCGGCGAGATCGACGTGCTGTGGTCGAGCGGCGGCAACTTCCTCGACGTGCTGCCCGACCCCGAGCTCGTCGACGCACGCGCTCGAGCGCGTCCCGCTGCGCGTGCACCAGGACATCGTCGTGTCGAGCCAGATGCTCGTCGATCCCGGCGAGGCCGTGCTGCTGCTCCCGGCCGCGACCCGCTACGAGCAGCGCGACGGCGGCACCGAGACGACGACGGAGCGCCGCATCGCGTTCAGCCCCCAGATCGCCGGCCCGCCGATCGGCGAGGCGCGCGGCGAGTGGGAGATCTACGTCGACCTCGCGCGCACACGTCGATCCCGGGCGCGCCGACCTCGTCGACTTCACGAGCGGGCAGCAGATCCGCGACGAGATCGCCGGGTCGTGCCCGTCGTACGCGGGGATCGAGACCTGCGCCAAGACGGGCGACGCGGTGCAGTGGGGCGGGCCCCGGCTGTGCGAGGGCGGAGCGTTCCCGACGCCCGACGGCAAGGCGCGCTTCACCGCGGTCGCGCCCGCCGAGCGCGAGCGTGCCCGAGGGCGCGTTCCTGCTCAGCACCCGCCGCGGGCAAGCAGTTCAACTCGATGGTGCACGCGCGAACGGATCCGCTCACCGGCGCGAGCGCGACGCGCTGTTCGTCGCGTGCCGACGACGCCGCGGAGCTCGGCCTCGCCGACGGCGACGCGGTCGTCGTCCGGTCGGAGCACGGCGAGATGGCGGCCCGGGTCCACGTCGCGCCGATGCGGCCCGGCAACGTCCAGGTGTTCTTCCCCGAGGGCAACGTGCTGCTGCCGGGCGGCCGGCGCGACGCCGCGTCGGGTGTGCCCGACTACAACACCGTCGTCGAGATCGAGCGCGCGATGACGCCCGCGGAGCTCCTCGGCCTCTTCGAGCGGATCGGCGACGACATCCGCGCCGCGCTCCTGCCGATCACGCGGGCGGCGCGCCGCGAGCGCACCGCGAAGCGGTCAGTACCACATCGACCTCGTGGCCGACGCCGTCGCGCTCCCGATCCTCGCGGGACCGGGCTCGCGGTGCTGAGCGAGGAGTCGGGCCGCACCGGTCCGTCGACGCCGATCACGGTCGTGCTCGACCCGGTCGACGGATCGAGCAACGCGGCCGCGGACCTCCCGTACTGGGCGACGTCGCTGTGCGCGATCGACGCCGA
>CAWAUE010000004.1:0-36120 GCA_963785195.1 uncultured Solirubrobacterales bacterium
CAGTCGCGCGCGCCCTCGCTGACGGGCGTCGCAAGCGACGGGGCGGGCCGGGCTCGCGCTCCGGCCCGTCGAGGTTGCCCGACATGGCCAGGGCAACGGCGGCGATCCCGATCAGCGCCGCCCCGTAGATCTCGGCCGTGTCCTGCAGGCCGAGCCTGGCTGACGGCAGCGCCCGCGATGATCGCCGGGACGCTGAAGGCGAGGTAGGAGACCACGAAGACCGCCGACAGCAGCGCGGCGCGCTCGTCGGCGGGCGCCGCAGGCTGAGCGCGCGGAAGACGCCGGCAACGCCGGGCCGAAGCCGAGCCCGGCGATCGCGCCGCCCAGGAGGAAGAGCGCGTTCGAGCCCTGGGCGAGGGCGACCAGGGCGACCCCGACGCCGACGATCAGCGCCACGAGCCCGCCGCGGGCGGTGGTGCGCGGGGCGACGTCGCGCAGCCAGATCGAGGCCAGGGCGCTGAGGCCCGCCATGACGAAGATCGGCAACCCGCCGGAGAGGTGGCTCGGCTCGCCGAGGACGCCGGCGGTCAGCGAGGCGCCGAGCGACAGGATCAGACCGCCGAGCCCCAGCTCGCCGCCAGGCACGGCAGCGCGGCGACGAACGCGCTCTTCATGCTCGCCGGCACCGCCACCTGCGGGCGCAGGGAGGCCCGCCAGCGCGCCGTCGGGGACGACGGTCTCCGGATCCGGAGCACGCGACGAGGGCGACCGCGAAGGCCCCGATCAGGATCCAGAACACGAACCGGGTCGGGTCCGGCCCGTAGTCGACCAGCAGGCCCGCGGCGAGCGCGCCCAGCGCCAGGCCGGTCAGCGGCGAGACGGCGCCCATGAGCGCGCCGAGCGTCGGGCGATTCGCCGGTTGGAGGTCGATCAGGGCGGCGCTGATCGCGCCCATCGCCGTTCCGGTCGCGATCCCCTGCAGCGTCCGCGCCGCGAACAGCCAGCCGACGTCCTGGGCGCCGGCGAACGCGGCCATCGCGACGATCTCCAGCGCCAGGGCCGCCGCCAGCGTCGGCCGGCGGCCGATGTGGTCGGAGATCGAGCCGACCACGAGCAGCGCCACCAGCAGCGCGATCGCGTAGACGGCGAAGACGCTCGTGAGCGTGATCGACGAGAAGCCCCACTCGTCCTGGAAGACGACGTAGAGCGGCGAGGGCACCGCCGAGGCGAACAGCAGCGCCGTCAGGATCGAGGCCAGCAGCCAGAACGCGGTGGTGTTGCGGAGCGTCATCACTACCTAGTTAAACGGGCGCGGGCACCGAGGCGTGAGGCGATACGGTGGCGTCGTGAGCGAGGCGGGCGAGCGGCTGAACGAGCGGGGATTCGCGGAGTTGCGCGAGCGGATCACCGCCGGGCCGGTGCTGATGCTCAACCTGCTGGCGTTCAAGCCTGACGGTGGCGCCGAGCGCTACGGCGCGTACGCGCGGGCCGTGGCCCCGCTGCTCGAGCGTGCCGGCGGGCGCATCGTCGTCTCGGGCCTGGGCTCGGAGGCGCTCATCGGCGCCGAGGGCTGGGATGCGGTGGCGGTGGTCGAGTACCCGACGCGCGGCGCGTTCCTCGAGATGATCTCCTCGCCCGAATACCTCGAGATCGCGCACCTGCGGACCGAGGCGCTGGCGCGCTCCGAGCTCCACCCGCTGGATCCCGCCCAGGGCCCGATCGCCTGACTACCGCCCGCGGGCCTACTCCCTAGGCTTTTTGGGGTGCCTGGCAGGGCAAAGCGCGTAGCGCTGGCAGCAGCGATCCTCGGCGTCCTCGTCCCCGGCGTCGCCTCGGCGAGCCGTGTCGAGGGCATCGACGTGTCGCGCTTCCAGGGCGAGATCGGCTGGTCGAAGGTCGTCGAGGACGGGGTCGAGTTCGCCTTCGTGCAGGCGAGCCGCGGGTCGGGCGACGACTGCACAGTGCGCCCGGATCGGTGCGGTCCGGACGGCCGGTACGCGGCCAACTACGCCGAGGCCCAGGAGGCCGGCGTCAAGGTCGGGCCGTATCACCGGGCCTTCGTCGGCGGGCACCAGCGGCCCGGCGTGAAGGCCGACGCGCGCGCCGAGGCCCAGGTGTTCATCGACCGGGTCGGCGCGCTGCGCCCCGGCGACCTGCGACCCGCCCTCGACATGGAGACGCCGTTCGGCGACCTCAACCCGGTTGAGCTGCGGGTCTGGGCCCGCACCTGGCTGCGGGACGTCCACGACGCGTTCGGCGTCAAGCCGATCATCTACACAAACGCGTCGAGCTGGAGCGCGCTGGGCAATCCACGGAGCTTCGCCCACAAGGGCTACCCCCTCTGGGTGGCGAACTGGCACGTCCGCAAGCCACAGGTCCCGGCGTCCGACTGGGGCGGCGAGAGCTGGCGCGTCTGGCAGCACGCGAGCGACGGCCGAGTCGCCGGCATCGACGGAGACGTCGATCTCGACACGCTCCGCGGGGGCTGGAGCGGGGTCACGGTCCGCCACGCGGCGGGCCCGGTCATCCCGAACTAACCGCGGCCGCGCGCAGGCCGCGCAGGTGGATCGGCAGTGAAGGGGGTGGGATCGCGCGCCTTGCGTGACGTTCGTCGTGCCTTCCGCGCGCTCTGGCTGGCCGCTCTTCGCCGAGTGTCACGTTGACCGTCCAGGGCGCGGTCAAGGTGACACTCGGCGTTGGGAGGGGCTCGATCGGCCGCCGGCGTCCCACTCGCGCGACAGATCAGCGCGGAATCAGCCACATCGGCGCGCGTCGCCACACACTCCTACCCCTCACTGCAAGACCCGGCGCCGCGCCCCGGGCATAGCGCGCCCCCGCGCTACGTCGCGGCCGCGATCGCCTCGTCCATCGCGTCGCCCGGGGCCTCGACGACCTTGCCGTGCCCGGGCGCGAGCCGCTTCGGGTCGAGCGCGCGCAGCGCCCGCGCGGTCGCGAGCGCCGTCGGCCGGTGCCAGGTGGCGAAGTAGGGCAGCGGGAAGCGCCAGTTCGCCTTCGCGCGAGGTCGCGACCCCGCCGAGGGTCGAGTAGGCGTCGGCGCAGAAGAGCGTCCCGTCGCGCGTGTCGAGGAAGGCGAGCTGACCGGGCGTATGGCCCGGCGCGGCGTAGACCTCGAGCGCCCCCACCCGCTCCCCGGGCTCGAGCGTGCGCGTCGGCTCCACCTCGGCCCCCGGGTAACCGCCGCGCACCTTGTCGACCGGCTCGCCCGGGTCGAGGCTCTTGTCCTTCTTGAGCAACCGCCGTTCGCGCGCTCCGATGATCACCTCGGCGTCCGGGACGGCGGCGTGCAGGGCGTCGAGCGAGCCGATGTGGTCCTGGTGCGCGTGGGTGAGCAGGATCCGGGCGATCGGCAGCTTGTGGCGCTCGGCCGCGGCGACGATCCCCTTGGCCGAGCCCGGGATCATCGTGTCGATCACGGTCAGGCCGCCCTCGTCCTCGACGAGGTAGCTGTTGACGAAGCCGAAGCGGCTCACGCGGGAGTAGGGCATGCACCGATCCTACGGTGCCGCCACGGGGCCGCGGACTCAGCTGCGCTCGAACCCGCCCTCCAGCGGCATCGTGGCGCTCAAGAGGGGCGAGGGCTGTTCGGGATCGTCCTGGTCGCAGACGAAGACGAAGTCGATCACGCCGGCCTCGACCGCGGCGTGCACGCCCTCGACCTTCCACCTGCGGTCGATCGTGCGCAGGCGTCGCACCCGGCCCTCGGTGTCGATCGTGCCCACGACCGAGCCGCGGATCTCCTCGTCGCCGTCGTCATCGGCCTCGGCCGAGGCGGTGAAGACGACGAGGTCGTCGGCGACCGGGGTCGCGTCGCAGAAGCACAGCCGGGTGCCGCCGAGCTCGCCGAGGTCGTACTCGCGCAGGTCGCGCGAGCTCGTCGACATCGATCGAGCGATCGCCGGTCATCGACTCGACGACCCGCGAGAGGTCGAGCTCGGCGATCGCGTTGTGGCCGCCGTCGGCGTTGCCGCGATGAAAGACGAGGAAGCGGTCGCCGCGCACCGCGGCGCCCTCGATGTTGAGGTCGCCGAGCTCGCTCGCGGAGGAGGTCGTAGAGCGGGCTGGAGGTCGATGACGGACGGTTCGCCCGCGAGCGCCCCGGCCGCGTCGAGCTCCCAGTAGAAGCCGCGGTCGCGGCCCGGGCCGGAGCCCGAGCCGAGCCCGAGCAGGCCGCCGAAGGGTGCCCCCTCGAAGGGCGGCAGGACCGAGAGCGCCTCGAGGTCGGGCTTGGACTTCGCGCGCTCCTCCTCGGCGTCCGGCAGGTCGCCGGGCAGCGCCTGGCGCATCTCGCCCCGGCTCGCCGGCGGAGATCCGGAACACCGCCAGGTCGAGCTCCTCGTCGCCGACGACGTACACGTGGTCGGCGCGCCGGACGACCGCCGAGGCCGAGCCGATGAACGGCGGCCGGCCGGAGTCGTCGCTCGTCGCGCGTGACGTCGAGGTCGCGGAGCTCGATCAGCTCCAGCGGCTCGAGCTCCTCCGGGCTCGATCTGCTCGCGCTCCATCGGAGCACCCGCGTACCCGGGCCGCGCCGCGGACCGAACGCGGGCGAGTGCGCTGAGACCGACCTGGAAGACTGAATCCGTGTTCGTCGTCACCGGCGCGACCGGCAACATCGGCTCCGAGCTCGTCGCGCAGCTCCTCGAGCGCGGCGAGGAGCGTGCGGGCGGTGGTCCGCGGCGAGGCCGGAGCCGCCCGGGTCCCCGCCGGCGCCGAGGCGGTCACGGGCGACCTCGCCGACGGCTCGACCCTGGGCGACGCCTTCGCCGGCGCCGAGGGCGTCTTCCTGCTGAGCGGCTACGACGACGCGGGGATCGTCGCCGAACTCGAGCGCGCCGGCGTGGCACGGGCCGTGCTGCTGTCCTCCAGCGCCGCCCCGACCGGCAGGCTCGAGAACGCGGTCGCCAGGTACCACATCGAATCCGAGCGCGCGCTCGAGGCCTCGAGCGTCGCCGCCACCTTCGTGCGCCCGAACGCGTTCATGTCGAACGCGCTGGGGTGGCGCGAGCAGTTGCGCGACGGCGACGTCGTGCGCGACTCCTTCGGCGACGTCCCGATTGCGACGAACGACCCCGCGGACGTCGCCGCGGTCGCCGCGGTCGCCCTGACGACGGCCGACTACGAGGGCGAGGCCCTGCGCGTGACCGGTCCCGAGGCGATCACGCTCGACGAGCGCGTGGCCATCCTGGGCGACGTCCTCGGGCGCGACCTGCGCTTCGACGGGTTCACGGACGACGAGGCCCGGGCGGACATGAGCGCGAAGATGCCCGAGCCCTACGTGGACGCGTTCTTCGAGTTCTTCGCCGACGGGATCGTCGACGAGACGACCGTGCTGCCGACGGTCGAGGAGGTCACCGGCCGCCCCGCCGGGACCTTCCGCGCCTGGGCCGAGGCGCACGCCGCCGCGTTCCGATAGCGATCGACGAGCCAAGAGCGCGGCTGCCGCGCTCGAGCGGTAGGTAGCGCGCGGCGAGAGGCTGATCCGGGTCGTCTTGGTCGCAGACGAAGACGAAGTCGATCACCCCGGCCTCGACCGCGGCGTGGACGCTCGACCTTCCACTGCGGTCGATCGTGCGGAGCCTGCGCACCGCGGCCCTCGCTGTCGATCGCCGCCGACGCACCGACCGGCTCGAATCGCTCGTCGGCGAGATCGAGTCGGCGGGCGGCGGGCGCTGTGATAGAGGCCAGGTCATCGGCGACCGGAGTGGCGAGGCCGCCGTAGCGCGCACGGTCGCCGAGCTCGCCGGGTCGACCGCGCTGATCAACAACGCCGACGTGATGCTGCTCGCCCGATCCTCGACGCGCCGATCGAGCGAGTGGGACACGATGGTGCACCGTCAACGTTCCTCGGGCTGCTCTACGTCGCCCGCGCATCGATCCCGCACCTCCTCGAGGCCGCGGACGGCGAGCCCCGCGCGGGTCGCGGACCTGGTGACATCATCTCCGTCGGTCGCCCGCGGCCCGACCGCGTCGGCGCGCCAGTAGGCAGCGCGCGTCTACAACGCCGACCAAGCACGCCGTCGGCGCCTTCAGCGAGTGGCTGCGACAGGAGGCTCGAGGTCGGGCTCGGCCACGTCCGCGCGTCTCGCTGATCGGGCCGGGCGCGGTCAGCGACCGAGCATCTCCGGTCCCCGACGAGAACCGAAAGACCGCGAGTGAGCTCCTCGACGCCGATCAAGGACGCGGCTTCTCCGCACAACGGCCGAGCCGGCTCGAGGCCGAGCGCACGTCGCCGACGCGATCGGCTACGATCAGTCCAGCGGCTCGGCTCCTCCGGGCCACGTCGCGATCAACGAGGCCCTGATACCCGCCGCGCGCTCGTCCGAACGCAGGAGCAATAGCCCGAGGCGCCGGGGCGCGATCATGGTGGACGTGCGCCGCCGTCCCCGCCCCACCCACGTCGCCTTCCTCGGCGGACCCGAGCTGGCCTACGAGGAGCTCGCCCCGCCGCCCGAGCTCGCGCCGTGGATCGCGGTCTCGTGGCGCATCCGGGCCCGCGCCGACGCCGAGCTGCGAATCGTGCCCGACGGCTGCATGGACCTGATCCGCGGCGACGTGGTCGGCAGCTTCACCGGGCCCGAGGTGGTGCGCTTCGCGGCCGGCGACGTCGCCGAGGGCATCCGCTTTCACCCCGGCGGCTTCCCGGCGCTGTTCGGCGTCCCCGCCAGCGAGCTGCTCGGCCTGCGGGTGCCGGTCGTGGACGTGCTGCCGCGCTTCTCCTCGCTGCGGCGGCTCGCCGCCGACGCCGAGCGCCCCGACCCGCTCGCCGCCGCCGCATGGGCGGCCGGCGACGTGCGCGAGCTCGCCCGCGACAGCGGCTACTCGGAGCGCCAGCTGCGGCGCCGCATCGCCGAGTCGACCGGCCACGGCCCCAAGCGCCTGATGCGGATCGCCCGCATGCAGCGGGTGCTCCGCGACGGCCGCGGCGAGAGCTGGGCGCGGACCGCGGCCGAGCACGGCTACTTCGACGAGGCCCACATGGCGAGCGACGTCCGCGACCTCGCCGGCGCCACGCCGCACGCGCTGCTCGGATGACCGTTTTTTCCTAGTCGCGGCCGGCCGGCGAGGACTACCTTCGCCGGCACGCCTACCCGTCAGGAGGAACCAATGAAGATCGAGTCCGTCTCCGGCTTCGCCGCGATCGCCCCAGACCCGGCCACGAGCCGCAAGCTCTACCTCGACACCCTCGGCCTGCCGCTCGAGGGCGCCGAGTCCGAACCCTCGTACATCCACACCGAGAGCCTCGATGGCGCCAAGCACTTCGGCGTCTGGCCGCTGGAGCAGGCCGCCGAGGCCTGCTTCGGGACCAAGACCTGGCCCGAGGACACCCCCGTCCCCCAGGCCTCGATCGAGTTCGAGGTCGCGGACGCGGCCGCGGTCGGCCCGGCCGCCGAGGAGCTGCGGGCCGCCGGCTACGAGCTCATCCACGAGGCTCGCGAGGAGCCGTGGGGCCAGACCGTCGCGCGGATCCTCTCCCCGGAGGGCCTGATCGTCGGCATCTCCTACGCGCCCTGGATGCACGACGGCGGCTGAATTCGTCACATTCGGCCACCGGGATTCGTCAATGCGATGACCGATGGCTGAACGCAATCCACTCGAGGCCGAGTTCGAGGCCCACCGCACCCATCTGCGGGCGGTCGCCTTCCGGATGCTCGGCTCACAGACCGAGGCCGAGGACGCGCTCCAGGAGTCGTGGTTGCGGCTCAGCCGCGCCGAGGCCGGCTCGATCGAGAACCCGGGCGGCTGGCTGACGACGGTCGTCGGCCGCGTCTGCCTCGACATGCTGCGCTCGCGCAAGGCAGAGCGCGAGCAGCCGCTGGTCAGCGTGCCCGAGCCGCTGGTCGCGCCCGAGGGCGAGCTCGACCCCGAGCACGAGGCGCTGCTCGCCGACTCGGTGGGCATGGCCCTCTTCGTGGTCATGGAGACGCTCACCCCGGCCGAGCGGCTCGCGTTCGTCCTCCACGACATGTTCGGCGTCCCGTTCGACGAGATCGCGCCGATCGTCGATCGCTCGCCCGAGGCCGCGCGCCAGCTCGCCAGCCGCGCCCGGCGGCGGGTGCGCGGCCAGGCGCCCGAGCCCGACGTCGGCCTCGCCGCCCAGCGCGAGGTCGTCGACGCGTTCGTCGCCGCCTCCCGCGAGGGCGACTTCGACGCCCTGCTCGCGGGTCCTCGACCCCGACATCGTCCTTCGCGTCGACGCCGGCGCCGGCCAGCCGCTGCTCTCGACCGAGATCCACGGGGCCGAGCAACGTCGCCTCGCAGGCGACTGCGGTTCGCGGCCAGCTGGCGCCCTACGGACGGCCCGTGGTCGTCAACGGCGCCGCCGGGCACGCTCGTGGTCCGCGACGGCCGCCCGCTGTCGCTCGGTGCGTTCACCGTCCGCGGCGGGCGGATCGTCGAGATCGACATCCTCGCCGACCCGGTCCGGCTGCGGGAGATCGTCGCCGAGCTCGGCTAGGCTACGCGCGCAGCTTGTAGCCGCGCTGGAACAGGCGCAGGTTCGCGTAAAAGAGCGCGAGCGTCGCCCCGGCGAGCGCCAGCAGCGACAGCGCGATCGAGGCCTCGCGTGTAGCCGAGGAAGCCGTAGCGGACGAGGTTGATCATGTAGTAGACGGGGTTGAAGTGGGTCAGCGTCTGCCACGGCTCGGGCAGCAGCGACGCCGAGTAGAAGACCCCGCCGAGGAAGATCAGCGGCGTGAGCACGAAGGTCTGGGCGACCGAGACGTCGTCGAACTGCTCGGCGCGGACGCCGATCAGCACGCCCGAGCTGGCCGAAGAAGAAGCCGACCAGGAAGAGCCCGGGGATCAGGATCAGGACGTGCTCGACCGGGAGGTCGATCAGCAGCGCCGCGGCGATGAAGGTCAGCACCGCGACCACGAGGCCGCGGGTGAAGCCGCCGAGCGAGAACGCGGTCAGCAGCTCCATCGGCGAGGCCGGCGAGGAGAGCTGGTCCTGGATCGCGCCCTGGAACTTCTGCTGGAGGATCGACGACGCGTTGTTCGAGAACGAGTTCATCGCCCAGGCCATCATGATCAGGCCCGGGGACGACGAAGGTCACGTACTTGAAGCCGTGGAGCGTGTCGATCCGGGTGCCGAGCGCGGCGCCGAAGACCGAGATGTAGAGGAAGGTCTCGAGCAGCGGCGCGCCGATCGTCTGCTTCTTGATCTTCATGAAGCGGTTGATCTCGCGCCGCCACAGGGTGAAGAAGCGGATCTGGCCGGTGGTCATCGCGAAGCCCCGGCGGGTGGGCGTGGGGATCGCGCTCACGCGAACTCCTCGACCTCGACCTCGACCCGCGAGCGCGAGAGCTCCTTGCGCCCGACCAGCTCGAGGTAGGCGTCCTCGAGCGTGCCGACCCCGTACCGCGACGACAGCTCGCTCACCGTGCCCTGCGCGGCGATCTCGCCCTCGTTGATGAAGGCGATCCGATCGCAGAGCTGCTCGGCCTCCTCGAGGTAGTGGGTCGTGAGCAGGATCGTCGTCCCCTCCTCGTTGATCCGCTTGCACGTAGTGCCAGAGCTCGAGGCGCAGCTCGATGTCGACCCCGGCGGTCGGCTCGTCGAGGATCAGCAGGCGCGGGCGGTGCATCAGCGCCCGGGCGAGGATCAGCCGCCGCTTCATCCCGCCGGAGAGGGTGCGCGTGCGCTCGTTGCGCTTGCCGTAGAGCGAGAAGGTCTCGAGCAGCTCGGCGGTGCGCTCCTTGCGCTCCTTCTTCGGCATCCCGAAGTAGCCGGCGTGGTAGTCGAGCGACTCCTCGCAGGTGAGAAACCAGTCGAGGTTGAGCTCCTGCGGCGCCAGCCCGACCGCCTGGCGCGCCGCGCCGTAGTCGGCGACCGCGTCGTGGCCGAAGACGAGGATCTCGCCGCCGGTCGGCTGCGCGAGCCCGGTGGTGCAGTGGATCAGGGTCGACTTGCCGGCCCCGTTGGGCCCCAGCAGACCGTAGAACTCGCCGTCCTCGATCTCGAGATCGACGCCCTTGAGCGCCTGCACCCCGGTCGGGTAGGTCTTCTCCAGGCCCTCGATGTCGAGCGCCTTCGGGGGAGTCGTGTCAGCGATGGTCTCCAACGCGATGAATGTAGCCACCCGCCCGCGCCACTACCCTCGGTGCGGTGATCGGGCTACCCGAGATCGCGATCCTGCTCGATCATCCTGTTGATCGTCTTCCACCGCCACCTGCCGTTTATCGGCCGCAAGGCCGGGACCGGGGCGCGCGACCTGAAGGAGGGCGTCGAGGAGGTCGTCGGCGACAAGGCGAACCCGAAGAATCTGGCGCGCTCCGCCGGCAAGGGCGTGCGCGAGGCGCGCGAGTTTCGCGACGCGCTCACCGGCAAGGAGACCGCGACCGCAGCCGAGCCGGCCGCGAAGCCGGCGCCGGCCGAGAAGCCCGCGGCGGCCGCGAAGCCCGCGCCCGCCGAGGAGCCCGCGCCGGCTCCGCCGAGCTCCGAGCAGGACTCCTAGCGCGCTGCCGGGGGATCGGCCGATCGCCGCCTGATGCGGCGATGGCTCGGGTTGGTCGGGTCCGCGGCCCACATCGACCGGATCCACAGCAGCGTCGCGACCGTGAGCGCCACGATCACGACCACCAGCGCGATCCCGGCCTCGGTCGTGTCGAACTGGCTGTGGACCCAGTCGACGCCCAGGAGCGCGGTGATCACCGCAATCGGCGTGAGCACGGTCGCGAGCGCGGTCAGCGAGAAGCCGATCGCCGAGATCCGCAGCCCGATCAGGTCGCTGAGCGCCCCCGAGACCCCGTCGATCCTGTCGTCGATGTGGTCGAGCTGTTCCTGGATGCGCTCGATGTGGGCGGCGTGGTCGTCGTCGAGGCCCTCGACGTGCTCGAGCTCGACCCCCAGCCGATCGAACAGCCGTCGCTCCGGCCCGACGGCCTTGCGCAGCTCGGTGAGGTCGCCGCGCAGGCGGGCGATCGCGTTCTGGCCGCCGAGGCGCGAGAACAGCCCCTGCTGGCTGTGATCCTCGAGGTCGCCCATCTGCTCCAGGATCCGGCCGAGCTCGGCCGAGTGCGAGTCGAAGATCGCGCTCAGCACCAGGTAGACGGCGTGCGCCTCGGAGTAGGCCGGGAGGCCGTCGGCGTCGATCTTCGGCGGGTGGTTGGCGTCGTCGGCGACCGTGATCAGCGCGCAGCCGGCGATCAGGACGTTCACCTGGTAGATGTCGGGGTCGTCGTTGTCCTCGCCGACGTCGGGGTTCCACGCCCAGACCGGAAAGGTCACCGAGTTCGGGTGCACGACCGGCTTGCGCACCTGGGTCGGGCGAGCCGCGATCGTGCGCATGGCCTCGATCGCGTCCGGGCCCAGCGCCAGCCGCTCGCCGATCGCGGTCGCGCAGGCGTCGAACTCCGAGAGCGCGAGGTCGATCCACACGAAGCCCTCGAGGTCGATGTGGTCGGGCGCATCGCGCCCACGGACCGGTGCGATCGCAAACGGCTTGGACATGGCTACGGCACGATCGGCGCCGGCGGCGCCTCGGTCTCGGTCGCGATGCCCGAGAGCTGCTCGAGCGACTGGTCGCGAGGCGGCGGGTCGGAGATCAGGAGCTCGGGGATCGTCACCGGCTGGAGGTGGCGCTCGCGGAGGCCCTCGATGATCTTCGGCAGCGCCGCGATCGTCTCGGCGCGGTCGCCGCCGCCGTCGTGCATGAGGATCACCGAGCCCGGTCCGACGCCGTCGAGGGCGCGCTCGGCGATCACCTCCGAGCCGGGGTCGAGGTAGTCGCCGGTGTCGATGCTCCAGAGCACCATCAGCAGCCGGCGATGGTCGAGGAGCTCGATCGTGTCGGCGTTGAACGACGCGTAGGGCGGGCGGAAGAGCTGCGGCCGGGGGAGCTTGTTGTCCTCCATCGCCTGGTCGAGGTCGTCGAACTCGTGGATCTGGTCGCCGAGCGGCAGCAGCGCCATGTGCGGGATGGTCGTACGTGTGCCCGCCGACCGCGTGCCCCTGGTGGAGCTCGCGGCGGACGACGTCGGGCCGCTCGTCGACCATGTTGCCGAGCACGAAGAAGGTCGCAGGGGTGTCGTGGCGGTGCAGGATGTGGAGGATCTGGTCGGTGTAGGGGCTCGGCCCGTCGTCGAAGGTCAGCGCCACCTGGCGCTTGCGCGGCCGGCCCTCGTGGATGAAGCGCGTGTAGCCGCAGGACGTGGGCGAGCGCCTCGTCCTGGCGGTCGCGGGTCGCGCGGCTGCGCTCGAGCGCCGTCGGTTTCGGCGCGGTGCCCGCGGTGGGCTCGGCGGCCTCGGTGCTCGAGCCTCCGATCCGCGAGATCAGCAGGACGACGCCGACCAGGAGCACGGCCAACGCGCCTACGGCGACCAACCGGCGGCGGCTCACGTCGCGGCGGCGCTGCTGCTCGCGGCGGCGCTGGTCGCGGTCAGGCTCTCGCTCATCGGCGGCCATCGGGCTCGCCAAGGTACCGCCACGCGCCGGGCGCGCGGGCGCCAGCGCGTACGCTCGGCAGAGCTTGCCCAGCGACGAAGCGCAGCCGAGCCCGACCGAGCCCTCGCCCGAACGGCCCCTGCCGGGCAGCTGTTTGTGCGGCGCCGTGCGCTTCGAGCTCACGGCGCCGTTCCGGCGCGCGAACTACTGCCACTGCTCGCGCTGTCGCAAGGCGTCCGGCGGCGCCGCGATGGCGCAGGGCCGGGTGCCGCGCGACGGCTTTCGCCTGCTCGCCGGCGCCGAGCTGATCAGGGTCCACCGGCCCGAGGGCGGGATGTCGAAGGCGTTCTGCGAGCGCTGCGGCTCGAGCCTCTTCGGCGGCACCTGGCCCGAGGGGCCGGAGGTGTCGGTGCGGCTCGGGGCGCTCGACGGCGAGCCCTCGGTCGGCCCCGGCTACCACAGCTTCGTGGGCTCGAAGGCCGGCTGGGAGGTCCTCCCCGACGACGGCCTGCCGCGCTTCGAGTCGCGCAACCCGCAGAACTGAGCCCGGACGAGGACCGGCCCGGAGCCGTGGGCTCCGGGCCGGTTTCTCCCCAGTCGCGTCGGCGGGAAGGGGCAGGGATGAGAGACCCGCCCGCCGTTGTGCGCTAGGCCCCCTGTGAGACGGCGCCCCCGGGCTTCGAGCTGGTGCCCTTGCGGATGGCGCCCGCGCCGAGCATCAGCACGGCGGCCACGAGCAGCCCACCCAGCGCCGCGTCGCTGACGTCGAAGCCGTCGCCGCTGTGCGCCACCGGCGTGCCGGCGACGCTGGCCACGAACGGCTCGGCCTTCGAGCCGTCGCGCCGCAGCGCGGTGAACTGACTCGAGCCGCCGCCCTGGTTGGTCGGCTGCTGCACGGTTGGGTTGGCCGTCTGACCCGCCACCGGCGTGCCGGCGACGCTGGCCACGAACGGCTCGGCCTTCGAGCCATCGCGCCGCAGCGCGGTGAACTGACTCGAGCCGCCGCCCTGGCCGCTCGGCTGCTGCGCGGTCGGGTTGATCGTCGGCCCCTGGCTGGGCGACGAGTTGTGCGCGGCGGTGGCCGGCTCCAGGACGGAGGCCCCGGCCGGGGCCGCCACCGCAAGCGCTCCGGTGACGATCGCCGCGACGATGGTCTTGGTGTAACGAGTGGTGCTCATGTGACGGCTCCTTTTCCTGCCGGTGGATCTCATGTGTCCACCGTAGGAGCGCAGTGAGGTCCCGACCACGGACTCCGTCACACACCGAATGTGCCGTTCGGCACACAGAGGCCGCAGACCACGCCCGCCCCCGAGCACGGGACCGGCCCGGGGCGTTTGCCCCGGGCCGGCTGGTCCCGCTCCGAGCGGCGTGCGACCGATGGCCGCTGCCGCCCTTCCCCCGGCTACGCGGCCTGGATGGCCGTCCCCGGCTTCGGGTGGCTGTCACGCCGCCCGCCGATCGCCGACGAGCCGATCATCGCCAGGCAGGCGAGGAGCAACACGGCGCCGCCGCCGACCGCCGCCGATCCGACGTCGAAGCCGTCGCCGCCGCTCGAGGGCTGCGAGGGCTGCGTGGTCGCCACCGCGGCGTAGGACAGGCCGTGCATCGGAACCGCGGCTGTGGTCACGGCGCCGTCGCCGGAGGAAGTGCTCACGCTGGAGCGCTGGAAGCCGGCGACGTTGCTCGGGTCGGCGGGGGCCGACGCGAGGGTGTTGCCGGATCCGTTCTGGTTGCTGGAGGGCTGGTAGGTCGAGTTGACGGTCTGCACGCCGGAACCGCCGGCGTTCCAGCTGTCGGTGATCGGGTTGAGAACCGATGCGCCGGCCGGGGCCGCCAGCGCCAGCGCGCCAGAGACGATCGCCGCGACGATGATCTTGGGGTGATGAGTGGTGGTCATTGGGGGCTCCTTTTCCTGCCGGTCGATTGGATGTACCGACCGTAAGCGCGGAGAAAGGCCCGTTCCACGGACTCCGGAACACCCCGAACGTGCAGTTCTGCACTTCCGCGGATAGCGTTGGCCCGTGTCCGCGGAGAGCCATCAGGCGCCCGGGGAGTTCCTCGACCTGCTCGGCGACGACGACCGAGCGGCGCTCGAGGCGCGGGCCGGGCGCCGGCGCTTCAAGCCCGGGGCCACGCTCACGCACCAGGGCGCCCCGGGGTCGGAGGTGCTGGTGCTGCTGAGCGGGCGGGCGAAGGTCTCGATCGACACCGACGAGGGCCGCGAGGTCGTGCTCACCTTCTGCGGCCCGGGCCATCTGATCGGCGAGTTCGCCGTGATCGACAGCGAGGCCCGCTCCGGGACCACCGAGGCGCTCGAGCCCGTGGAGGCCCTCGCGCTCTCCGCCCCCGACTTCCTCGCCCTGCTCACCGAGCGGCCCGGGATCGCCATGGCTCTGCTTCGCAATCTCGTCCGGCGCTTTCGCGACGCCGACCGGATCCGGATCGAGTTCGCCTCCGCGCAGACGCTGGGGCGCGTCGCGTCGCGGTTGTGTGAGCTGGCCGAGCGCCACGGCGAGCCCCACGCCGACGGGATCGCGATCACGCTGCCGATCTCCCAGGAGGAGCTCGCCGGCTGGACCGGGGCATCGCGCGAGGCGGCGGCCAAGGCGCTGCATCAGCTCCGCGAGCTCGGCCTGATCCGCACCGAGCGCCGGCGGATCATCGTCCTCGACGACGAGGGGCTGCGCCGAGTGGCGGCGTAGCCGCGCAGCTAGATTGGTCGCATGGGCCTGTTCGACAAGCTGAAGGAGAAGGGCCGCGGCGTAATGACCGCGGCGAAGCCCGAGGACGGCGTCGAGCCGCAGTCGGCCGACGAAGTCCGCGACCGCCTGCTGGCGATCTCCGGCAAGGGGATCCAGACGGGCGTCGAGGACGGCGAGATCGTGGTCGCGTGGTCGGCGAAGGTGAGCGGCTCGGGCATGGGCAGCGCCGACACGGAGTGTCTGTACCGGGCGCTGCGCATCAAGCTCGACGAGTCCGACCACGAGGCCGAGGGCATCGGGACCAAGGCCACGAGCGAGGCCGAGCTCACCATCGGCGGCGACTTCTCCGGCTCAGTGGACTGGGAGCGCGGCCAGCACATGGGCTCGGAGTCGATGCACGTGATCGCCTGGCTCGGCCCGCACGAGACCGAGGGCGGCGCCGACGAGTCCGGCTACAAGTTCTCCTGGTCGGACCTGCGTGAACCGGTGATCGACGCGGTCACCGGCGCCGGCTGGACCTACAAGCCCAAGAAGTTCTGACCGCGCCGGTCGACTTCGAGGTCAGGCGCGGAGGCGCCGAGGACGTGGACCGGCTGGAACCGCTGTTCCGCGCGCTGTGGTCGCACCACGTGACCCTGCCCGACATGGGCCCGACGCGCACGGCGGAGGCCGCCTGGGAGATCCGCAGCGGCCAGTACCGCGAGTGGCTGCCGAAGGACGAATTCACGCTGCTGCTCGCCGAGCGTGACGGCGAGCCGATCGCCTACGCGGTCGTCTCGATCGGCGGCGCCGGGGCTACCTGGGACGTCGGCGACCGATGGGCCGAGGTGGAGACACTCTCGGTGCTCGAGTCCGAGCGCGGCGGCGGGGTCGGCAAGGCGCTGATGGACGCCGTGGACGAGGTGGCGACCGAGGCCGGCGCGGACGCGCTCGTGGTCGGCGTCGCCCACACCAACGAGGACGCGCTGCGCTTCTACGAGCGCGAGGGCTACCGGCCCTTCTACGTCACCCTGATGAAGTCGTGACCGGCGTCGTGCCCGACTCGGCCATCGCCTGGTCGAGGCGCTCGGCGAGCTCCTCGCGCAGGGCGCGCGCCGCGGACGAGGCCGGGGTGCCGGTGCGCACGCCGACCAGGTTGTCCACCTCGGTCGGGTCGCGCTCGAGGTCGTAGAGCTCGTACTCGCTCCCCGCCGAGCCGCGCGGGTCGAAGTAGTAGGCGTACTTGGCGTCGCGCGTGCGGATCGCGCGCACGCGGTTCGGCTGCCCGGGCGCGTTCTGCATCGCGGTGCCGGCCTGGTGGTCGTCGTAGGTGAAGTGGATCGAGTCCCGCACCGATGGCGCGGGCGCCTCGTGGTCGGCGACCGGGCTCAGGTCGACCTCGGCGCGCGCCGCGGCCTCGCGCTCGGGCTCGGCGGCGTCGGCGAGGATCGGCGTCAGGTCGTGCCCGGCGAGCGCCTCAGGCGCCTCGGCGCCGCCGAGGCGGAGCATCGTCGGCAGCACGTCCACCAGCGACGCGAGCGCGTCCGTCCGCGCGCCCTGCGGAAACAGCACCGGATTCGAGACCACCAGCGGGACGTTGATCGTCTCCTCGTAGACGTTGAAGCACTTCTGGCGCAGCCCGCCGTGCGAGAGCCCCATCTCGCCGTGGTCGGCGCAGCGCACGACCACCGTGCGCGAGCGCAGGCTGCCCGGGTCGTCGGCGCTGCCGAGCGCGGTCAGCAGACGGCCGATCTTCGCGTCGACGACCCGGTGCAGGTGCGCGTAGAAGTTCACGTAGTCGAGCTGGGCCTGGCGGTTGCGCAGCGGCCCGAGGTACGCGGCCATCCCCAGCCGCATCAGCGAGTGCACCGCGGGCTTGGTCGAGAGGTCCTCCTCGATCGTCGGCGGCAGGCCGACGTCGAGGTCGCGGAACTCGCCCGGGGCATAGCCGCCGGCGAGGTAGGAGGCCGGGTAGCCGAGCACGTCGTGCGGGTTGACCAGCGAGACGACCAGGCAGAAGGGCTCGGGCAGCTCGCCCTGCGTCAGCCAGCGCTCGGCCTGGCGGGTGTAGATCTCGTCCCAGCCCTCCCCCGCGCCCGCGTTGCCGCCGCCGAAGTGCTCCGCCTTCGCGTTCTCGCCCGCGTCGGGGGCCTCCCACTCGGTGAAGCCGTAGTCGCGGTCGATCATCTCGGCGTCGCGCGGGGTCCAGCCGCCGAGCAGCGAGCCCTCGCCGCCGGACGGGTGCGAGAGGTGCCACTTGCCCTTGTAGGCGACGTGGTAGCCGGCCGCCGCCAGGAGCTTGGCCAGGTTCGCCATCCCGACCGGCAGCACCGGCTCGTCGCCGGTCTTCGGGCCCAGCCGCAGGGCGCCGCGCGCGAACTGCTGGAGCACGCGGCCCGCCGGCGCCTGCGAGCGGCGCAGGATGTCGACCATCGTCGCCGCCACCGCGGGCGTGTTGCGAGGGTCGGGCCGCAGGTCCGCGGCGGTCAGCGTGAGCTCGACCCCGTGGTCGGCCGGATAGCGGCCCGGTGAACAGGGTCGCCCGGCTCGGCGAGCACATCGCCGTGGCGCAGAAGGCGTTGGTGAAGGTCACGCCCGTGCGCGCCAGCTCGGCGTCGTTGGGCATCAGCTCCGCCAGCCAGCCGGGCTCGTCCGGCCAGTGGCGCGGGGCGCGCTGCTGGTCGGTGATCAACAGCACCATGTTCGGCGGCTTCATGGGGCGCTCACCGCCTGGGAGGTCGCGAGGGCGTGGCCGTCCGCGTCGAGCGCCCGGACGGCGAAGGTCGTCGCCGAGCTCGAGACCTGGATCGGGGTCTCGAAGCCCTGGCGGCTGACGGTGGCGACCGGGGCCATGCGCGTCCGCCGAGTCCCCGGCCAGCACCCGCCACCTGGCGACCTCGGTGGCCCCGTTCCAGCTCGCGTACACGATCGCGTTCGACGCGTCGGTGCGGGTGACGGCCGCCGCGGGCGCGGTCTTCGGCTTCGCGCTTCCAGGGGAAGCGGTAGACCCGGTAGGAGCCGTCGTCGACGGGCAGGTTGGCGTCGAACAGCAGGCGGCCGCGCGGTGAGAACTGGCTGAAGAACGGCTCGGCGCCCCAGCCGACGAACGCGGAGCCGTCGGGGAGGGTCTGCACGCTGCCCTCGCTCTGGGCCGAGGTGTCGGCCTGGCGGTGATAGGCGTGGACCACCGTGGCCTTGTGCGGGTGGCGGTGGAGCTTCAGCACCAGGCCGCGCGAGGAGGGCGCGAACTGCGGCGGGCCCGCCTCGTCGTCGAACAGGCTCACCCGGTGGCCGCCGAGAAAGCGGGCGTCGTGCTGGAAGTGGAAGTTCGCGCCATTGCCCATCTTGAAGTCGCTGGCGCTGCCGCCGAGCCGCCAGACGATCCGCCCGCTGGCGCGGTCGAGCTTGTAGATCGCCGACGTGTCGCGGGCTGAGATCAGCACCTTGCCGGCGCGCAGCGGCTGGATCGAGTTGATGTGGAAGGCGTCGTAGGAGGCGCTGTTCTGGGGCGTGGCGTGCGACTCGGAGAGCGGGATGTGGCCGTAGGAGTGCCACTCCCAGACCACCAGGCCGGTGCGCACGTCGACCTGCTGGACGATCGCGTCGAGCAGCGGCGAGAGCTGGCCCTCGGGCGTGCCCGGGAGGTGCACGCGGATCGGCGAGTAGACCGTGAACAGGGCGTCGCCGTTGCGGGTGAGCTCGAACTCGTGGATGTCCATCGGGTAGCCGTTGCCGGAGTGGACCGTTGCCACCGGCTCGTAGGAGTGGTTGGCGATCACGCCCTCGCCCACCCCGAAGGCCGACGGCGTGACCGTGCCCTGCCACCAGGTCAGCCGCTCGTGCCCGCGGTAGTGCTGCACGCGCAGGTTCGCGGCGACGTCGGGCGCGGAGAGCTGCTTGAACCACACCAGGCGACCGCGTTCGTCGACGATCATCGGCCCGCCGGGGCCGACGGGCTTGATCGTGACCGTATTCGTGCTCTCCGGGTGGACCACCGGCGAGGGCAGCGGGGTGAGCAGCACGTCACCGGAGCTCCGCGCGCGCTTGGAGTTGTGGTTGACGGTGATGATCGGCGGGGTGAGGCCCGGCTCGGTGGTGAAGTGCTGGAGCTTGTCGGGCTGCGTGGAGGGGAGGTTGAGCGGCGGCTGCGTCGGCCCGAGGTCGGCGACGGTGAAGCTCCACCTGATCGGGTCCTGTCCCTGGACGCGGACCGAGGCGTCGACGGACTCGCCCTCCTCCAGGGGGGAGTCGAGGACGTAGCTGCCGCCGCGCTCGCCCGAGTATCGATGTAGCGAGCCCGTGTGAGAGCCGCTGGCGGAGCCCGTCACCGACACCTTTCCGATGTCGTCGGGGTCCACCCCCAGGATGCTGATCTGCGTCTGCGGGTTGGCATCGGGTGTGCCCGGCGCCGGGGAGATCGCAATACGGTCTCGGGGCGTCGCCGCGCCGGCCATGGTGGTGGTACCGAGCGCGGCGACGGTCCCGAGGACCGCGAGCGCAGACGCAAGCCCTGCTCGGGAGCACCCCCCATGAGTAAGCCCCACTTGCTCGCTTGCCGTCCGTCGCTGCAAATCCATACTCCGTATCGGTTCTTTGGTTACAATACTGAATATGGATTCGGGGGTCGATCCTCCGGTGAGGGGAAGCGGACTGGTCGGGTACGGCGAGCGCGGCACCGATGTCGAGGAGGCAAAGCTGCCGGCGCCGCCCACCCAGGCGCGGGGCGTCGACAAGCGCGACCGCCTCTACGCCGCGGCGATCGCCCGCTTCGCCGCCGACGGGGTCGCGGCGACCCACATCGAGGACGTGATCGCCGACGCGCAGGTCAGCTGGGCCACGTTCTTCCGCTACTTCCCCCGCAAGGGCGACGTGCTGATCGAGCACGCCGCCCGCCACTTCCGCGAGCACGTGCGCACCGCGGCGCACGAGGGCATCCGCGACGGCCGCCTCGCCATCAGGACCGTGATCGAGCGCACTTTCACGGCGCTGCTCGAGCCCACCGGCGCCTCGGCCGAGCTCCACAACGCCGCCCTGCTGGAGGTGTTCGCCCACCCCGCCCGCTTCGCGTCGCTGATCGACGAGGGCCACCCGCAGCCGCTCGTCGGGATCGTCGCCGAGCTGCTCACCGAGGCCGATGCGCGCGGGGAGCTCCGCCCGGGCCTCGACCCGGGCGCGGCCGCGCTCACGCTCGTCGCCGGGACGCTCTTCCCCGCGGTTCAGGCCGCGGCGCTCGGCGCGAACCCGACCGGCCCGATGACGCTCGCGCTCGACATTCTCTGGGTCGGCCTCGGCCGTTAGGAGCGAGCGCCCGGCGCGATTAGGATCGCCACGTGAAGGTGGTGATCTTCACGTGGCAGGGCGGCGGCGCCACACAGCCCGCCTTCGGCCTCGGCCGGCTGCTCGCCGCTCGGGGTGACGATGTCCGGATCATCGCCCCGGCCGCGTACGCCGACCGCGCCGCCGCCGCGGGCTGCGCCCACCGCCCGTTCCCGCCCGCGGTCGAGTTCGACCCCAGCGCCGGCCGCGCGGCCGAGGACCAGGAGGAGTTCATGTTCGAGACCGCGCTCGGCGGCGGGCTCCCGGCACTGCTCTTGCGCGAGCTCGAGGCCGAGCCTGCCGATGTGGTCGTGGTCGACTTCCTGCTCCGCTCGACGGTCGCGGCCGCCGAGGCGTCGGGCGCGGCCGTCGTGCTGCTCGTCCATATGAGCCGTCGCTGGCACGGCCGCTACTCGGACGGCGACGACGCATGGAGCACGCCGTGGCAATTCCGCAAGCTGAACGAGTACCGGCGGGAGCTCGGGATCGAAGACCTGCTGGATGACGGCACGGCCTCGGTCGCGACCGAGCTCACGCGCCGGGCGGCGGGGACCGTGATCGCGCTTCCGCGCGAGTTCGACGACTGGGCGACCGAGGAGCCGCCGCCGCACGCGGTCCACGTCGGGTCGATCCCCGAGGCGGAGGCGGTCGGCGCGTGGGAGTTGCCCTGGCCGGACGGCGACGAGCGCCCGCTGGTCGTGGTCACGTTCGGCACCACCTACATGCACCAGGAGGACGAGCTCGCGAGAGTCGCCGCCGCGCTCGGCCGCTTCGACGTGCGGGCCATCGTGCTCACCGGGGTCGAGCTCGAGCCGGGTGAGCTCGATCTTCACAGCGACGTGGAGGTCCGCGCCTTCGTCCCGCACGCGGCCGTCCTGCCCGATGCCTCGCTGGTGATCACGCACGGCGGCATGGGCACCCTGATGGCGGCCCTCTCCGCCGGGGTGCCGATGGTTTGCCTACCGCTCGGCCGCGACCAGTCGATCAACGCCGAGCGCGCCGCCGAGCTCGGCACGGCCGTGGTTATCGACCGCGAGTCGAGCGAGGACGAGATCGCCGCGGCGATCGGCGGCGCGCTCGAGTCGGACGAGCTCCGTATCGGTGCGAAGCGGATGGCGGACGCGATCGCCGCGTACGACGGCGGCGTGCGGGCGCTCGACGTGATCGACGCCGCGGCCGCTCAGTAGGTGTCCATGAGGCCGGCGATCGCCTGCATCATCGGCGGGTCCCGGACGGCGTCGTAGGTAAAGACGGTCGCCGTCGACCGGTGGCGCCGGCGCTCGCACTCGGGAAAGAAGACGGGGTAGCCGAGGTGGAAGCGATACCTGGCCTGCTGGCCGGCTCGCTTGCGCAGGTAACGGATCCGGTGCCCGGTCGAAAAGCTCCCGATGAACCGGCAGCCCTCGCTGGAGTTGTTGAAGGGGCTGTTGCCGACGTGGAAGAACACCGCCGCACGCCGGGTGAGCGCCCGCACCGCGTCGAGGTCGATCCGGAAGTCGGAGTCCTGGACATCGACGAAGTCGGTGCCGGCCGGGATCCGCGGGTGCCGAGCGATGCCGAAGGCGTTGCCGCCGAGGAACTCGCCGTTTTGGTGCGCGCTGGCGAGCGCGGCGGCCGTCACCCTCGGAACACGCCGCGCGGCCGGCGTATAGAAGTCGAGCAGCCAGCCGTCGGGGTGAAGGCGTTTGCGGACCGAGGCCATTCGCTGGCGGATCTGCCTCCCCCGCGTGTACTGGAGCGCGTTCAGCTCCACCGAGAATTGCGCTCGGGGACTCGCGGCCCTGACCGCCGCGACGACCGTGTTCCAGGCGCGCACCTGACGGTTGCGAACGTGATTGCCCGAGCTGAACCGCAGCAGCGCGGACACGTAGGTCGGCTTGAGCCCCGCGAGCGCGGTGCCCATCGCGGCCGGGGTCTCATGTTTGACCACGAAGACGCCGTCCTGATACATCCGCGCCATCACCATCCGGCTGGCGTCGGGCGGGCCCGGCGAGGCGGCCTCGGCGCCGGAGGCGGCGGCCAGGACGACGACCGACGCAGCAACAATCGACCAGTAGAGACCCCCTCTAAAGCCCATGGCCTCAGTATCGCCCAACGGCGCCACCCGACGCAAAACGGGCTTCGGTAGCGTGGCCGGTTCTGAGCGGAGACCTACATCCGGAGACGCTCTGCGTCGAGGCGGGCACCCGGAGCGCCGCGGGCGACCCGGTCTCCCCCGCGCTCTATCTCTCGACCACCTACCGCCAGGGTGGCGACCACGAGTACATCCGCGACGGCTCGCCGGCAACCGAGGCGTTCGAGCGCGTCGTCGGCGAGCTCGAGGGCGGGCACGCCGCCTGCTTCGCGTCCGGGATGGCGGCGAGCGCGGCGGTTCTCGACGGGCTCGCGCCGGGCGCTCGCGTGGTCGCCCCGCACGTCGCCTACGCCGGCGTCCGCACGCTGCTCGTCGAGCGCGCCGGGTCCGGCGCGCTGGAGGTGGAGTTCGTCGACCAGACCGACACCGAGGCGACGATCGCCGCGATGGACGGCGCGGCGCTGGTGTGGGCCGAGTCGCCGAACAACCCGCTGCTCGAGATCACCGATATCGCCGCGCTCGCCGCCGCCGCCCACGAGCGTGGCGCGCTGCTCGCCGTCGATGCGACCCTCGCCACCCCGCTGCTCCAGGACACGCTCGGCCTCGGCGCCGACTTCGTCGTCCACTCGGCGACCAAGTACATCGCCGGCCACTCGGACTCCCTGCTCGGGGTCGTGGTCGCCCGCGAGACCGACGGCGCCGAGACGCTGATCGAGCGCCGCGTGCTGACCGGCGCCGTGCCCGGGCCCGTTCGAGACCTTCCTCGGCCTGCGCGGGATCCGCACCCTGGCGCTGCGGGTCGAGCGCTCTTCGGAGAACGCGGCCGAGCTCGCCCGCCGCCTGCGCGAGCACCCCGCCGTCTCGCGCGTTCGCTACCCGGGCTTCGAGGACGACCCCGGCCACGAGCTCGCCGCCCGGCAGATGAGCGGCTTCGGGGCGATGGTGGCGTTCGAGATCGAGGCCGGCCCCGAGGCCGCCGACGCCGTCTGCGACGCGGTGGAGCTGATCGCCAACGCGACCAGCCTCGGCGGTGTCGAGACCCTGCTCGAGCGCCGCGCCCGCTACCCCGCCGAGCAGGAGCACGTGCCCGCGAACCTGATCCGCCTCTCGGTCGGCATCGAGCACGTGGACGACATCTGGGCCGACCTCGAGCGCGCGCTCGCCAACACCTGAAGGAGGACACGCAATGGACACACCGCCGATCGTTTCGCGGGAGGAGTGGCAGACAGCTCGCGACGAGCTCCTGGTCAAGGAGAAGGAACTCACCCGCGCCCGCGACGCGCTGGCGGCCGAGCGCCGCCGGATGCCGTGGACGGCGGTCGAGAAGGACTATGAGTTCGAGGGCCCCGACGGGCGGGTGAGCTTCGCCGACCTGTTCGAGGGCCGCCGCCAGCTGATCGTCTACCGGTTCTACTACGAGCCCGACATCACCACCTTCGCGCCGGGAGGCTCGTACCCGGAACGCGGGTGCGCAGGCTGCTCGTTCGGCGCCGACCAGGTCGCGAAGCTCGCGCATCTGAACGCGCGCGACACGACGCTCGCCTATGTCTCGCGTGCGCCACAGAACGAGATCCAGGCCCTCAAGGCGCGCTCGGGGTGGGAGGTGCCGTGGTACACGCTCACCGACGACTTCGACAAGGACTTCGACGTCGACCAGTGGCACGGGACCAACGCCTTCATCCGCGAGGGCGACGACATCTTCCGCACGTACTTCATCGACGCCCGCGGCGACGAGCAGCTCGGGACCACCTGGAGCTACCTCGACATCACCGCGCTCGGCCGCCAGGAGGAGTGGGAGGACTCGCCGGAGGGCTATCCGCAGACGGCTCCCTATGGGTGGTGGAACTACTCCGACGCGTACGGCGAGTAGCCGCTGCAGCGTCGCGGATTCACCGCACGGCGCCCCGCGCGATCACCGGCAGCTCCGCCTCGACGATCCCGTCGCGCGCCGCGTACAGCAGATCGTGCAGGTTGACGCAGGTGCAGGCGTGGTTCGGGATCAGCTCGAGCCGCTCACCCACGACCGGGGCGTCGGCGCCGGGACCGATCACCCCATGCCCGTGCTCCTCGCTCAGCCGTTTGATCTCGAGGCCCTCCCGCCCGACGACCTCGGCGTGCCCGCCTGCGCCCGGCGGCGGCCCCGCCTCGCTCAGGGTCTTCGCCCCGGCATCGACGATGAACCCGCCCGCGACCGCGGTCGATACGACGGTGGCGTGGACTCGCAGGGCGCAGTCGTCGAGCTCGAACTCCCCCCGCGCCTCGTTGCGGTCGAGCAGGGCGTAGTTGCCCGGGCGGAGCTCGGTCATCGGCGTTTCGTGCGAGTGAAAGAGGGTCGCGGTCGAGCCGCCGGAGACTCGGCCGCACTCCAAGCCCGCCTCCTCGAACAGCTCCACGGCGCGGCTCAGGGTCCAGTCGACCTCGCGGATCCCGGCCGCCACCGCCTCGGCGGTGTGGCGCAGGTGCCCCGGGTAGCACGAGAGCCCGGCCAGGCGCAGGCCGCCGCCGAGACCGTCGATCTCGCGGGCGAGCGCGAGCGCGCCCTGCGGATCGAGCCCGGTGCGCTCGAGCCCGACGTCGATCTCGACCAGCACCTGCGCCTCGACGCCCCGGGCACGCAACGCCTCGGCGAGCGGCGCGGCCGCGGCGGCCGAGTCGAGCGCGATCGTCAGCGGCACCCGGCCCGCGATCTCGGCCACGCGTGCGACCTTCTCGGCACCGACGACCGGGTAGTGCAGGACGAGCGGCGCGCCCAGCGCGGCGGCGAAGATCTCCGCCTCGGTCGACTTCGCGGTCGTCAGCCCGGCCGCGCCCGCGGCGAGCTGCAGCTCGGCGATCTCGCGGGTCTTGTGGGTCTTCGCGTGCGGATAGAGCTCGAGGCCGTGAGCGCGCGCGTACTCGGCCGCCCGCCCGAGGTTGCGCTCGAGCCGGTCGAGGTCGACGACCAGCGCCGGCGTCTCGAGCTCGGCCACCGGGCGGCCCACGGCTACTCCGCGCTCAGCACTGCGACGCAGTCGATCTCGACCTTGATCCCGCGGCAGGTGCGCACCGACCGTGGTCCGCGCCGGGAGCGGCTCCGAGAAGTAGGTGGCGTAGACGGCGTTCATCGCCTCGAAGTCGTCGAGGTCGGCGAGGAAGACGCCGCATCGGACCACGTCGTCGTAGCTCGCCCCGGCCTCGGCCAGGACAGCGCCGAGATTCTCCATCACCGCCCGAGTCTGCTCGGAGATGTCCCCGGTCACGAGCTCGCCGTCGCGCAGCGGACCCTGGCCCGAGACGTAGACGAACCTGCCCTCGGCGATCACCCCCGGCGAGTAGGCCCCGGCCGGCGTCGTTCCCTGTACTCCCTGCTTCATCTGGCTTCTCCTATCCTCGCTTCACATCCCGAGCAGCTCGCCGCCGTCGACGACGACGTCCTCGAGCATCACGTGCTCGCTTCCGGGCGCGAGCAGAAAGCTGACCACCGCCGCCACGTCGTCGGGCCGCGCGACCCGGCCGGCCGGGATGCGCGGGCGCATGGCCTCGATCGAGCCCTGCGCCAGGTCATCGACCGAGCTGTGATCGGCGGCGAGCGCGCGCATCATCGGCGTGTCGGTCGGCCCCGGGGAGACCGTGTTGACCCGAACCCCGAGTGGCCCGACCTCCATCCCGAGAACGCGGAGCGCCTGGCGCATGCCCGCCTTCGAGCTGCAGTAGGAGGCCTGGCGCATGCGCGGCATCCGGGCGGCGATCGAGGCGACGCCGACGATCGCGCCGTGGCCGCGCGCGGCCATCTCGCGGGCGTAGGCCTGGGCGACGAAGAAGACGCCCTCCGTGTTCACCCGGAAGATCCGCGCGAACTCGTCGCGCTCGACCTCGAGGGCCGGCGCCGGGGCGAACTGCCCGGCGGCGATCGCCACCCGCTCGGCCTCGGCGGTCGCGCCGACCAGCTCGTCGACGGCGGCCTGGTCGGCGACGTCGACCGCGAGCGCTTCGACCCTGCCGTCGGCTCCGTCGAGCTCGGCGGCCAGCTCCCGCACGGCGTCGAGCTTGATGTCGGCGACCACCAGCTTCTCGGTCCAGGGCTCGGCCGCGAGCCGCCGCGCGATGCCGGCGCCGATCCCCTGCGCGGCGCCGACGACCACGGTGGTCCCGGCAATCTTCGGTGCTGAGTTCATGTATGCGAACTCACGTCTCTCCTTGCGAACGACGATAACATTCCGCCCCGAGGTCATGCAAACGGCCCCTCCCCCGTCCCCCGACCTAGCGACGCTCCCGCTCGCCGAGTACGCGCCGGTGAGCAAGCTGCGGCTCGAGCGCACCCGGGTCGAGCGCCCCCGCTTCGCCGCGATCGACTTCCACACCCACCTCGGGCGGTGGCTCAACCCGAGCGGGGACTGGATGGAGAGCGACCTCGCCGGGCACCGCCACGACGCCTGGGCGGTCGAGGTCGAGGACTACCTCGCGCTCTGCGATCGCCACTCGATTCGAGACGTCGATCAACCTCGACGGGGGCTGGGACGCAGAGCTCGAGGCGAACCTCGACCGGCTCGACCGCGCCCACCCCGGGCGCTTTCTCACCTTCTGCCAGCTCGACTGGACGCGGGCGAGCACGGGCGACGGCTTCGGCGACGAGCTCGCCGAGTCGCTGCGCCGCTCCGCCGCCGCCGGCGCGCGCGGGCTCAAGGTCTGGAAGACGCTCGGGCTCGGCTTCCGCGACGCCGCCGGCCGGTTGCTCCTCCCCGACGACGAGCGCGCGGCGCCGGTGTTCGCCGCGGCCGGCGAGCTCGGCCTGCCGGTGCTCATCCACACCGCCGACCCGCCCGCCTTCTTCGACCCGGTCGACCGCCACAACGAGCGCCTCGAGGAGCTCCTCGCCCACCCCGAGTGGTCGTTCTGCGGCCCGGAGTTCCCGTCGCACGAGCGGCTGATGGAGTCGTTCGAGGCCCTGGTCGAGGCCCACCCGCGGACCGTGTTCGTCGGCGCGCACCTGGCGGGCAACGTCGAGGACCTCGCCTGGCTCGGCTCGCTGCTCGACCGCCTGCCGAACCTCTACGTGGACATCTCGGCCCGGGTCTCGGACCTCGGGCGCCAGCCGCGGGCGGCGCGGCGCTTCGTCGAGCGCCATCGCGAGCGGATCCTGTTCGGCTCCGACCTGCTGCCACCGACCGACGCGGGGCTGGAGCGGATCTTCCGCTTCCTCGAGTCCGACGACGAGGCCTACGAGTACGCGGGCGACGAGGTCCCGCCCCCGGCGGGGCGGTGGACGATCTCGGCGCTCGGGCTCTCGGATGAGAGCCTGCGGGCGATCTATGCCGACAACGCCCGCCGGATCCTGGGCGACGGCGAAAGGAGCAGCGATGGCGAGCAGGCTTGAGGGCAAGGTGGCGGTCGTCACCGGCGCCGGTTCCGGCATCGGCCGCGCCGGGGCGACCGCGATGGCCGCCGAGGGCGCCAGGGTCGTGATCGCCGAGATCGACCCCGAGCGCGGCGAGCGGGTCGCCTCGCAGATCAGCGACGCCGGCGGCGAGGCGGTCGCCGACGTCGTCGACGTCACCGACGCGGCGGCGGTGGAGGCGATGGTGGCGCGGACGGTCGAGCGCTGGGGCTCGCTCGACACGCTCTTTCACTGCGCCGTCGACGTGCCGTTCGTCAACAACGAGGACGGGCGGATCACCGAGCTGTCCGACGAGGTCTGGCAGCGGATGCTCGACCTGGTCCTGACCGGGACCTTCAACTGCGCCAAGCACGCCGGCCGGCAGATGATCGCGCAGGGCTCCGGCTCGATCATCCTCACCGCGACCACCGACGCGCTGATCGGCTCCGCCGGGCTCGACGCCTACACCGCGGCCAAGGGCGGCGTGGTCGCCATGACCCGCTCGTTCGCCGCGGGGATCGCGCGCGACGGGGTGCGGGTGAACGCGATCTGCCCGAGCTTCGTCACCAGCGAGCCGCAGCGGGAGTGGCTGGCCAACGAGGACTCGGCCCGCGCGGTCGACGCGCTGCACCTGCTGCCGGTGCCGAGCCCGGAGGAGATCGCGCCGCTCGTCGTCTACCTCGCGAGCGACGAGGCCGCGGCGATGACGGGCGCGGTGATCCCGATCGACAGCGGCTACATGGCCTTCAAGGCAAACCTCGACATCGTCGGAGCGATGCGGGCGCAGGACGAGAGCTGATGACGTCGGGCGCCGTTGCCACCCCCTCCCGGGTCGCCGCCGACGGCGCCACGGTGAAGTCGGCCGACCGGGTGATGGCGGTGCTCGACCTGGTGGCCGAGCGCGGGGCGATGCCGTTTTCGGAGATCGCCGAGGCGCTGGCGCTGCCGAAGAGCTCCGCGCACTCGCTGCTGCGGACGATGCAGGCGCGCGGCTACGTGGCGGTCGACGAGCAGCGCCGCTACCGGCTCGGCAGCCGGATCTGGGAGCTCGCCCAGGCCTTCCATCAGGTCGACGACCTGCGGACCCTGATGAAGCCGCCGATGGACGAGGTGGTCGAGCGCACCGGCGAGACCGTGCAGCTCGCGATCCTCGACGGGGTCTCGGCGGTCTACCTGGCCCTGTCGGAGTCGCCGCACCCGGTGAAGCTGACCTCGCGCGTGGGCGCCCGGCTGCCCGCCTACACGAGCGCGATCGGCAAGACGCTGCTCGCCTCGCTCGACCGCGACGAGGCGGCGCGGCGGCTTGACGGCGCCGAGCTCACGCGGCTCACCGATCACACGATCGTCTCCGTGCCGGCGCTGCTGGAGGAGCTCGAGCGCACCCGCGAGCGCGGCTACGGGCTCGACAACGAGGAGTTCGCGATCGGGCTGCGCTGCATCGCGGTGCCGATCCGCGACCTCGACGGGAAGGTGATCGCGGCGATCTCGGTCTCGATGCCCACACCCCGCTACAGCCGCGCGGCCGCCGCCAACGCTCGCAAGGCGCTCGCCGACGCGGCCGAGAAGGCGACCGCGGTGATCGGCCGGTGGCAGGGATGACCGCTCCCCGGACATGAGCGCCACCGAGGTCGCCCCGCGCATCCACCGGATCGACTCGATCATGGGCACCCGGCTGCTCTCGCAGTGGCTCGTGCGCGGCGACGACGCGGCGCTGCTCTGGGACACGGGGATCGCCGGGACCGTGCGCGAAACGGTCGCGCCGGCGCTCGCGGAGCTCGGCGTGGCTCCGGCCGAGGTGCGCGAGGTGATCGTGTCGCACGCCGACGTCGATCACTACGGCGGCAACGCCGAGGTCCGCGAGCTGTTCGGCGAGGCGCGGCTGCGCGCTCACGCGCTCGACCGGCCGCTGATCGAAAGCTGGGACCGGATCGCCGCCGAGCGCTACGGCTGGTATCGCGCCCATGGCCTCGACTACCCGCCCGAGACATGGGAGTGGCTGCGCGCCGCCGCCGGCGCCGACACCGAGCTCGACGGCGCCGTCGAGCCCGGCGAGCGGATCGAGCTCGGCGGGGTCGCGGTCGAGGTCCTGCACCTGCCCGGGCACTCGTTCGGTCATCTCGGGCTGTTCGAACCCGCCGGCCGCACCGCGCTGATCGCCGACGCGGCGATGGGCTGGGGCTTCGATCGCCACGACGGCGGGCGCGCCGGGCCGCCGCCCTACGTCGACCTCGACGCCTACCGCCAGACGATCGAGACGATCCGCGGCCTCGGCGCCGAGCGGCTCGGCACCGCCCACTTCCCGACCATGGAGGGCGAGGCGATCGGCGAGTTCCTCGACCGCAGCCGCCGGCTGACCGACGAGGTCGAGGCCGAGATCGAGTCCGCGCCGGCGATCGAGGGCGATCCTGTCGCCGCGCTCCTGGGTCCGGTCGCGGCGCGGCTCGGCGGCTATCCCGAGATGGAGGTCGAGCTCGCGCGCAGCATCGGCGCCCACCTGGAGGCGCGGGCATGAGGCGGGCGCTCGCGGCACTCCTCGCGATCGGCGCGCTGGCCGCCCCCTCCTTCGCCGCCGGCGCCCGGATCGAGCCGCCGCCCGACGCGCGGTTTCAGTACCAGCTGCAGGCGATCGCCAAGGGCGGCTTCGACACCGGCCGGATCGACGTCGGCATCTGCGGCCGGCCGCGCGGCGGCGGCCCGTGCCTGCACCCGCGGGTCTACGACTTCGACCTGTACCGCGACGGCCGCGGCGGCGCCGTCGACCGGCATCCGAACCGCCGCGGGGTCCGCGCCGTGCACGCGAGCGGCGGCTACGCGATCTGTTACGTCGACGCCGGCAGCATCGAGAGCTACCGGCCCGATTTCGACCGCTTCGTGCGCTGGCATCGCCGCCATGGGAGGTCGCTGCTCGGCCACCCATTCTCGAGGCGGTTTCCGGACGAGCGCTGGGCGAACGTGGGCGGCGAGGTGCAGCGGCGCTTTCTGCTGCGGATGATGGACCGCCGGACCGCCAAGTGCGCCCGCGCCGGGTTCGACGCGGTCGAGTACGACGTCGTCGCCGCCGAGGAGAGCAGCCCGAAGGTCACCGGCTGGCGGGTGTCCTACCGCGACCAGCTCGCCTACAACCGCGGGCTGGCGCGGATCGCCCACCGCCACGGGCTCGCCGTCGGGCTGAAGAACGACCTGAGCCAGGTCAAGGACCTGCTCGGTGACTTCGACTTCGCGATCAACGAGGAGTGCTTCACCTACGACGAGTGCGGCAAGCTGAAGCCGTTCGTGCGGGCGGGCAAGCCGGTGTTCCACGTCGAGTACACGAACAGCCGCCGCGAGTTCTGCGCCACCACCGAGGGGCTCGGCTTCAACTCGATCCGCAAGGGCCCGAACTTCGGCCTCCGCCCCCGCCCGTACAGGCCCTGCTCCTAGTCGAAGACCCCGTCCCACCCGTACGAGCCCACGACCTCGGCCCGGCGCACGTACGGCGGCTCCTCGCAGCGGTCCGGGAGGTCGGCGAGGAAGCGCTGGAAGGCGTCGAAGCCGGGCAGCGGCTCGGCGTCGGCGGGGTCGAGCGAGATGTGGACGAACGTGACCCCGTCGTCGAGCTTCAGGGTCACGTAGCTCAGGTCGTCGGGCTGGGCCTCGGCGAGCTCCGAGTACACGTCGCGCACCAGGCGCTCGTTCTCCTCGACGCGGTCGGCCTTGACGCGGTAGCGGGCTACGACTCTGATCATGGTCAGCTCCTCGCTGGCTCGAGCGCGGACTCGCGATCGAGCGGTTCGGGTTTGGACTCGGACTTTGACCTCATCCGCGGCAGCGCGGTGGCGATCCCGGCGCCGATCGCCGAGAGCCCGGCCGCCACGCCCACCGCCGGGCGCGAAGCCGTCGGCGAACGCGGCCGCCGAGGCGGTGCCGCCCGCGGCGCCGAAGACCGCGACCACGACCGCGATCCCGAAGACGCCGCCGAGCTCGCGCATCATCGAGTTCGCGCCCGCGGCCTTGCCGACCTCGGCGAGCGAGATCCCGCGCACGACCGCGTTCTGGCCGGAGGGGATCGCCAGCGAGACGCCGATCCCGGCGACGATGAACGGGCCGAGCAGGTCGGTGTAGGCGACGGACGAGTCGACCGTGAGCGCCAGCCAGGCGAGGCCGATCGCGTTCAGCGTCAGGCCGGTCACCATCAGCGGCCGCTCGCCGATCCGGTCGGCGAGCGCACCGGCGGCGGGGGCGATCAGGATGAAGGTGATCGTCCACGGCATCAGCCGCAGGCCGGTCTCCAGCGGCCCGTAGCCGAGCACGGTCTGCAGGAACTGCGCGAACAGGAACACGCAGGCGAACAGGGGCGCGATCGTGAAGAACACCGCGCCGTTGCCGGCCGCGAAGCCGCGGTTGCGGAAGAAGTGCAGCGGCATCATCGGCTCGGGCGCGCGCCGCTCCCAGGCGACGAAGGCGGCGACCAGCGCGAGCCCGCCGACGAGGCCGGCGAGCACCTCGGCGCTCCCCCACCCGGCCTCGTTGGCCCGGATCAGCCCCCAGACGATCCCGAAGGCGCCGGCGCTGATCAGCGCCAGGCCGCGCAGGTCGAGGCCGGTCGCCGGGCCGTGGCTCTCGGTCACCTTGCGCAGCACCAGCGGCGCGGCGGCGAGGCCGATCGGGACGTTGATCCAGAACACCCACTCCCAGTCGATGCCCTCGACCACGGCGCCGCCGACGAGCGGGCCGAGCGCGACGGCGATCCCGGTGATCGCGCTGAAGAGGCCGATCGCGACCCCGCGCTTGTCGGGCGGGAAGGCGGCGCTCAGGAGCGCGAAGGAGAGCGGCAGCACCAGCGCGGCGCCGGCGCCCTGGATCGCGCGGGCGGCGATCAGCAGGCCGACGTTCGGCGCCAGCGCGCAGGCGGCCGAGGCGACCGCGAACAGGATCAGCCCGGCCGCGTACATGCGCCGGCGCCCGAAGCGGTCGCCGAGCGCGGCGCCGGTGATCAGCAGCACGGCGAAGGAGAGGTTGTAGGCGTTCACGGTCCACTCGAGCTGGTCGAGCCCGGCGCCGAGGTCGACGCGGATCGTGTTCAGGGCGGAGGCGACGACGAGCGTGTCGAGCGCCGCCATCACCGAGCCGATCGCGGTCAGGACCACGGTCCACCGTCTGGTCGTGGGGTCGGTCATCGCGTCCTCCGTGGGGGCGGGTTGAGTGCCATCGTCCGGTTAGACGTAGGGCGATCGCAGAACTCACCGATGAGTTTTCGGGCCGGCGTCCGTCTAAAGGTGCGGATGACTCTGCTCGCCGACACCCTGACCCGCAGCCCCTTCGACCTCGACGACCGGGAGCGGGCGCTCGCGCTCGCCCAGGCGGGCGACGAGCGGGCGTTCCGCGAGCTGGTCGAGCCGCACCGGCGGGCGCTCGAGGTGCACGCCTACCGGATGCTCGGCTCGCCTCAGGACGCCGAGGACGTCGTCCAGGAGACCCTGGTCCGCGCCTGGCGGACGCTCGAGCGCTTCGAGGGCCGCTCGTCGATCGAGACCTGGCTCTACCGGATCGCCACGAACGCGTGCCTGGACGAGATCCGGCGCCGCCCGCGCCGGCCCGAGCCGGTGTTCCCCTACCCGGACGACCTGCTCGCCGAGGCCGAGACCCCGGTCGTCGACCCCGCGGCCCGCTACGCGATGCAGGAGGGCATCGAGCTCGCCTTCCTGACCGCGATCCAGCGGCTGCCCGGCCGCCAGCGGGCGATCCTGATCCTGCGCGACGTGCTCGGCTGGACGGCGAGCGAGGTCGCCGAGCTGCTCGAGTCCACGGTCGGCGCCGTCCACGCGGCGCTGCAGCGGGCGCGGGCGGCGATCGACGCCGCGCTGCCCGCCGAATCGCCCACGGCCGCCGCGCCGTCGCAGCGCGAGCTGCTCTACGACTACATCGACGCCTGGGAGCGCGCCGACGTCGACGGCCTCGTCGAGCTGCTGCGCGAGGACGCGGTGCTGCGGATGCCGCCGACCCGTTCGATCATCGGCGACCGCGCGGTCGCCGACGTTCTTCGCCTCCAGCCCCCAGTGCGGGACCGGCTCGCAGGTCTCCGCCACCTCGACCGCCTGGGCGAACGGCCGCCTCGCAGTCGTCATGCACAAGTGGCTCGACGACGGCTCGGTCGAGGGTCACGGGGTGCTGCTGTTCGAGCTCGAGGCCGACGAGGTCGTCGCGATGGACGCCTTCATCGACCCCGAGCTGGTGGCGCTCTTCGAGCGCGCCGAGGCGGGCTGAGCTCAGCCGCTCACGGCGACGCGTCGCTGGCGAGCACCACCTCCGTGCCGTCGCCGAAGACGGCGACCAGCTCCACCCCGTCGCCTTCGTCGCGCGCGAGCAGAGCGACCTCGTTCGACTGATTCGGGGGCGCGGACGAATCCGCTTCCCCGAACGTGATCCGGCCGGGCCCGTACGTCGCGTTGCCGATCGCCGGGCCGGCGGCGACGTCGAGTCCCTCCGTGTTCAGCCGCCATCCGGCGCCGAAGTGTCCCGAGTTGATGTCTCCTCTCAGCCCCTCTGAGTCGATCTGGACGCTGCGACCGCCGCCGGTGATCGCCTGCTCGAACCGCAGTGACGCGGCCGGGTTGACGTCGTCGCCCGTGATCGTGGCGTCGGCGATGTCGCCCGCGGGCCCGCCGTCGACCGCGCCCGGGCGCAGCGTCGGATCCGGATAGCTGCCGGTGAGGTCGCCACCGGCAGGGCCGAGATCGACATCGGCCGCGCTGAGCGAGCCGTCGGCGACCTTGGAGCCGTCGACCGCGTTCGCGTGCAGGTCGTTCGTCTTCACGGCGCCGTTGGCGATCGAGCTCGAGACGACGCTGTTGCGCTTCGCCTTCTTGCAGATGCTCCTCTCCCGCGATCGCCGTCCCCCCGACGACGAAGCAGAACAGGGCGATGTAGCCGACCACGTTCGAGCGCACGTGGTTGCGAATGGATGCTGACAGTGACACGGTGTACCTCCCCGGGTGGAAGACGGACGGCATGTCCACCCTAAACCCGGGGAAGTGACACTCGGGTGACTCAGGCGCGGGCGCTACGCGAGAAGCTCAGGACTCGATCGGGCCGACCTCGAACCACGCCCCGCCGGTGCCGCGGCGGTCGCGGCCCCAGCCGGTCGTGAGGTCCGAGAAGATCGTGTCGTCGAGCGCCTCGAAGAAGTCGTCGCCGCCGTCGCGGTCGGAGATGTCGATCCTGACGCTCTCGGGCTTGAGCTCGAGGTCGAGATGCACCGCGGCCCCGTGCGGGCTGGCGAGCAGCCGCGCGACGATCTCGCTCACGAGCAGCCGCACGCGGCGCCGCTCGTCCGGATCGCGCAGCTCGAGGCAGGCGTCGATCTCCTCGAGCAGTGCCCGGAGGTGCCTGGCGTCTGGGTCGAAGCGAAGTCGTGCCACGGTGGGACGCCGCCGCTCCTTGGTGAGCGCGGGCGCGTCAGTGTCGGCCGCGGCGCCCGCAGAGGCCACCGAGACGTATTCCCCCTTTGTCATCAAGACGTTTGTCGGCCGTCAGGCGGATGAACATGAGCAAGGGCGCGCCCAGGATCGGCGGATGGTCGATCCGCGAAGCTAGGGCTCGACCGAGCCGACCTCGAACCACGCCCCGCCGCTGCCGCGGCGGTCCTGGCCCCAGGCCGTGGTCAGGTCCGAGAAGACCGAGGTGTCCAGCGCGTCCCAGAAGCCGTCGCCGCCGTCGAGCTGGGCGATATCGATCCGGACGCTGTTCTCCTTGAGCTCGAGGTCGAGATAGACAGGCGCGAAGGGGCGGTAGTCGAGTTGCCGCGAGACGATCTCACCCACCAGCATCTGCACCTGGTGGCGCTCGAGCGAATCGCGTGACTCGAGGCAGGCGTCGACCTGGTCGAGCAGCGCGCGCAGGCGTCGGGGGTCCGGGTCGAAGCGAAACCGCGCGACCGTCGACCGGCGCCGCTCTGCCGTGGGCTGCGCGCTACCCATCACGGGCGCTGGAACGTGCTCCCCCTCCGTCATCGACACCTGCATCGGCAGACCCGCGCCTGAACCCAAGCCCTGGGCGGCCGTTTCGGCGGGTGATCGAGACCGTGGCGCGTCTGAGAAACTCGCGTGCGTGGCCGATCTCGATCCCCGGGTGCTGGAGCTGCTCGACGGAGCGAACTTCGTCACGCTCGGGACGCTCAAGGACGGCGCGCCGCACGCGACCGTGGTGTGGGCGGCGATCGAGGGCGGGCGGCCGTGCTTCTTCACCCAGCCCTCGTCGCTGAAGGCGCGCAACATCGGGAAGGACCCGCGCGTCGCGATCACCGTCCTCGATCGCGAGAACCCGTACCGCAACGGGCAGCTGCACGGCGAGGTGGTCGAGACGGTCGAGGGC
>CAWAUE010000005.1:0-186335 GCA_963785195.1 uncultured Solirubrobacterales bacterium
TGCAGATGGACGGTGCTCCCGCTCACCACCCGATCATCCCAACCGGGTCGGTCGCCATCGACCCTCCAAGTCGCTAACTGCGACGATCCCGAGGCGATGATCTGGCTCCTGCGCCACGGGGACGCCGAGCAGGCCGCGGTCGACGACGCGGCGCGCGGTTGACCCGAAGGGCGAGCGCCAGCCCGCGCCGCCGGGGCCGCGCTGGCGGCGCTGGGCGTCCGGATCGACGCCTGCCTGACGAGCCCGAAGGTGCGCGCGGTCGAGACCGCGCGGCTCGCCTGCGAGCCGTTCGGGACCGAGCCCGAGCTCGTCGAGGAGCTGCGCGGCGGCGACTTCGACCCGGCGGAGCTCGCCGCCGGGCGCGGGAACGTGCTGCTGGTCGGCCACGAGCCCGACTTCTCGCGGGCGATTCAGGTCGCGACCGGCGCCCACGCGGAGATGAAGAAGGGCGGCCTCGCGGCGCTCGACGGCAGGCTGCTGCTCAGCCTGCTTCGCCCCGCCCAGATCAAGCGGATCGCGGCCGCCGCCGAGCTAGCTACGGCTAGCCGTCCGGCGGGACGTCGTGCCCGTCGGGCACCGCGCGCAGGTGCCCGAGGGTGCGCCGGGTGCGCTCGTCGGAGGCGCGCAGGCGCTGGTCGGTCGCGCGCAGCCGCGACGAGCACGCTCTCGAGCCGCTCGTGCGCCTCGGCGACGCTGGCCTCCTGGGCGATCAGGCGCGAGATCTCGGTCGCCGTCGCGGTCAGCTCCCGGACCGCCTCGGCCGTGGCCGCCTGGGCCCGAGTGAGCACCATCGACTCGGCGATCCTGCCGGTCTGTGAGACCCGATCCTCGGCCTGGCTCGCCGCGGTGCGGATGTCGCCGCCGACCCGCTCGAGCTCGTTCTGAAGCGTGATCAGCTCCGCGCGGGCCTCGATCATGAGCGCCCCGAGCTCGGCGCGCACGCGGGCCCCGCTGGCCCGCTCCTCGGCGCGCGCGGCGTCCGCCGAGCCTGCGCACGGCCGTCGTCTGGCGACGCTCGCGCGTCCTGCTGCCAGGCGGCGATCTGCTGCTCTGCGCGGACCCGCTCGTCGGCGAGCTCGGCGCGCAGCACGGCGCACCTCATCGCGCAGCTCGGCGACCTCGCCGGTGCGCAGATCCTCGAGCTCGGTGCGGGCGCGGCCGACCATCTCCTCGGTGCGCCGGTCGATGCGCTGCTCCGCCGCCTTGATGCGTGCGCTCGCGCTCGACGCGCGCGAGTCTCAGCTCCTGGCGGCGCGCCTTGCGCGAGAGCGTGCGATCCGCGTAATCGCTGATCCGCCGCTCGGCGGCCGCACCGGCCTCGGTCCCGGCGCGCTCGGCCGCAGCCGCGCGCCTCGGCGCTGGCGCCGTCGGCCAGCTCGCGCGCTGCCGCGGCGATCGCGGCCTCACCCTCGGCGCGCAGGCTCGCGATCCGAGCCTCCGCCCGCTCGAGCTCGCCGCCCAGCGCGGCCCTAACCGCCTCCAGCCCGCGCTCGCGCTCGCCGGCGAGCTGCGTGCCGAGCTCGTCCGAGGCCTCGTCGAGCCGGCCGTCGAGCTTGAGCGCGAGCCGCTCCTCGGTGCTGTGGGCGCGGTCGGCGAGCGATCTGCTCGAGCTCTCCCGAGCGCTGCTGCGAACCGCTGGTCGAGCTCCGAGCCGAGCTCCGCGGTCGAGCGAGGCGACCCGCTCGTCCAGCGCGCCGCGCGCGACCTCGAGCGGCCGCCTGGAGATCGGTGCGCAGCCGTTCGGCGTGGCCCTCGGCGCTCGCCTCGAGCCGCTCGCCCAGCTCGCGCTCGGCGGTCGCGAGCTCGGCTGCACGCTTCGCCGCAGGTCGCGGCGAGCTCGCCGGCCAGCACCCCGAAGCGTGTGCCAGAGCTCCTCGTGAGCCTCGGCGCTGCGCAGCCTGGACTCGGCGTCAAGGCGGTCGATCGCCTCGCCGAGGCCTGCGCTCGACGGCCTCGCCCAGCCGGCGCTGGGCCTTGCGCACGCGCTTGGCGACATCGGCGCGCAGCTCGTCGCGGATCGAGGCGATCGCCGCCTTGCGGCGGCGCTTGGCGTCCTTGCGCTCGGCCTTCACCCGCTCGTCGATCTGCTTGCGGACCCGCTTCAGCCGCGCGCGCGATCTCGGCCTCCAGCGCGGTGCCGGTGGCCTTGCGCCGCGCCCTCGGCCCGCGCTGCCGAGCTCGTCCTCGGCGGCCGCGATCCGTGCCTCGAGCTCGTCGGCGAGCTCCCGCCGCCGCTCGGCGAAGCTGCGCTCGAGCGCGCGCCACCGAGCCCTCGACCGAGGCGCGGATCGCCCCGTCGAGCTCGGCGCGCGAGAGCCTCGAGCTCGTTGCTGAGCGCGTCGGCGGCCCGCGCGAAGCGCTCGTCGAGGCTGCGTCGGCGCGCTCGCGGGCGCCGCCGAGGGCGACCTCGACCCGATGCTCGAGCCGCTCGTTGTCGGCGCCGACCGCGGTCCGGCTGGCGGCGAGCTGCGACGCGATCGTCTCGCGCAGGCCGGCCACCTCGTCCTCGAGCTGTGCGCGCAGGCCGGCGGCCAGATCGTCCGCGCCCGCTCGGAGGCGATCGGCCTCGCGCTCGACGTGCTCGGCCGCGACCTCGCGCGCGCCCTCAACCATCCGTTGCGCGACCTCGGTCAGCTCGTCATCGAGCCGCTGCGCCTCGCGCGCGAGCCGCCCGCTGAGCTCGTCGCGAGCGCGATCGCCCTCGTTGCCGTCGGGCGGCGGGCCGGTCTCGCCGTCTGCATCCATCGCCGATCTCCAACCTAAATGATCGATTCCACGGCTTCGCGCTTCGCGCGCCGGGGCTCGATTCCGCCCCGTGCAATCCGGCTGGCAGTCCGGCGGTTCGCCGTCCGACGCCTTCCGCCGGGCGCGGCGGTGGATTACGGTGCGGGCGATGTCCGACGTCCCACAGTCGCCGGAAGCTGCCGGCGCGGACAGCGAGCCGAGGCGCGCCCGAGTCCAGCCCGCGGCGATCGTCGGCCTCCTGCTGCTGGCCGCCGTGTGGGCCTGGTGGGCGTGGCAGGACGGCGGCTACTTCCCGGTCGTCGTGCTGCCCGGGCACGATCCTGCTCTGCCTGGCGGCGATCCTGCTCGTCGGCTTCGCGCCGTGGCGGATCGAGCTCCGCCTCTCGCCGGCCGTGATCGTCGCCGGCGTCGCCCTGGTTGCGCTCGCGCGGCTGGGCGGCGCTGTCGGCGTTCTGGAGCCCGGCGCCCGGACATCGCGGTCGGCGACGGCCAGCGGATCGCGATGTACGCGATCGCGTTCGGGCTCGGGATCGGGGTCTGCAACCTGCTCGGCCCGCGGATGAAGCTCTCGCTGCTGCCGCTGGCGTTCGCCGGGCGCGTTCGCCGGGGATCGCGACGATCATCGCGCTGCACGGCGCCGCAACCCGCTCGACGTGCTCGAGACCGACGGCACGCTCGACTACCCGCTCGGCTATCGCAACGCGAACGCGGCGTTCTTCGCGATCGCGATGTTCCCGGCGCTCGGGCTCGCCTCGGACCGGGACCTCGACTGGCGCCTCGCGCAGCCGTCGCGCTCGGCGCCACGACGCTCTGCATCGACTTCGCTGCTGCTCGTCCCAGAGCCGCGCCTCGGTGCCGGCGATGGTCGTCGCCCTGGTCGTCTACGTCATCGCCTCGCCGCTACCGCGTGCGGGCGCTGAGCTGGCTCGCGCTGGCGGCGCTGCCCGCCCTCGGCATGGTGCCGGCGCTGACCGACCTCTTCCACGCCGCGGGCGACGGCCGGCGACACGCTCCGCGGCGTCAACGACGAGATGCAGCGCGCGCCTCGACCGCTGCGATCACCTCGCTCGCCGCGATCGCCCTCGGGCGCCGCCGCGGCCTACTTCGAGAGCCGCCTGCCGGGCCTCGGCAGCGCGCAGCGCGCGCGGCAACCGCGGCCGTCCTCGGCGGCCTCGCCGGGCTCGCGGTGGTCGGCGTGATCGCCTTCGTCGTCGCCGTCGGCAGCCCGACGCAGTGGATCGTCCGACCGGCTCGACGAGTTCCGCCACAGCGGCTCGCCGGACCTCTCGCAGAACTCGAGCCGCTTCGTCGTCAACCTCGGCTCGAACCGCTACGACGTCTGGCGGGTGGCGCGTCGACGACGCCGCGCGCCGAGCCCGCTGCGCGGCGACGGCGGCGGCGGCTTCCAGTACTCCTACCTGCGCAAGCGCGACGTCGCGGCACCAGAACCTGCGCGACGCCCACAGCGTCGAGCTGGAGCTGCTCTCGGAGCTCGGGCATCGTCGGCTTCGCGCTCTTCGCGACCTTCGCTCGTCGCCGCGGTCGTCGGCGTGCTGCGCGCCCGACGACTCGGGCCCTCCGCGGCCGGGCTGCGCGGCGGTCGCGCTCGCGAGCGCCAGCTACTGGCTCGTCCACACCTCGGTCGACTGGTTCTGGCCCTACCCGGCGATCACCGCGCCGGTGCTCGGCGCTGCTCGGCTGCGCCTGCGCGCCCGCGGTGCGCGCGCCAGGCGCGCCGCGCCGGCCTGCGCTGGCGCCGCGGCTCGGCGATCGGCGCGCTCGCGGTGCTCGCGCTGAGCGCCGTGCCGCCGTTGCTGTCGCAGCGCTACGTCAACGACGCCTACGCGAGCTGGCGCACCGACCTCAGCCGCGCCTACGACGACCTCGACCGGGCGCGGTCGCTCAACCAGCTCAGCGACCCGCCGCTGCTCGCCGAGGGCTCGATCGCGCAGCGCCGCCGGCGACCGCCGAGCGCGCGCTCGCCGCCTTCCGCGAGGCGGAGCCGACAGCGCCCCGAGGAATGGGCGACCCACTACCTGCTCGCCGAGCTGCAGGCGAACGCCGACCGCGCCGACGGCCGCGATCGCGGAGATCCAGCGGGCGCTGCGACCTCAACCCGCTCGACGCCGAGATCCGGCGCTCGCCGAGCGGCTCGGGGTTGACCCGGCGACCGGCGAGGTCGGCAGGGCGGAGGCGGCCAGGCCGCTAGACCGGATCAGCCCGCGCTGGAGCGCGATCGCGACCGCCTGAGCGCGGGTGCGGGCGCCGAGCTTGGCCTTCGCGTTGCGCACGTGGGTCTGCACGGTCGCCGGAGAGAGCTCGAGCAGGTCGGCGATCTGGCCGTCGGTGGCCCCGTCGGCGAGCAGCGCGAGGATCTCGCGCTCGCGGGCGGAGGGCTCGCGCACCGCTCGCAGGCCGACCCGCGGAGCGGCCGTGAGCGCCGCCGCTCGCGGCGTGCGGCCCGGGTCGAGGGTGACCAGGTGGCGCGAGGGCAGGATCCGCGCGGTCACCGTCGCGCCGACCTCGACCACGCTCGCCGGCGCCTCGAGCGCGAACGGGCCCGGCGCTGGCCGCCGCCGGACCGCAAACGCCGGCCAGTCGGCGGCGAAGCGCTCGCCGCGACTCGGGCTCGAGCAGCGCGTCGATCCGGCCGGCCGACCACGGCGCTGCGCGCGACCCCGAGCAGCCGGCAGGCGCCGAGGCTGGCCTCGACGCAGCGCCCCCTCGTCGTCGACCACCAGCACCGCCTGCGGGCTGCCCGCGATCCTGGTCGGACGCGCGCCCGCGAGCGCAGCGGTCTCAGCCACTGGGCTCCTGGCCGAGCAGGAACCGCTCGCCCGGAGCGCGCAGGGCGCGGTGGGCGTCGCGGAAGACCTCGACGCCGGTCTCGGCGAGGATCAGCACGTCGGCGAGCATCGAGCGGCGCTTGATGTAGAAGAGGTCGTGGCACAGCTTCCACGCGGTGCCGATGTCGGAGCCGGAGTAGCCGCAGCGCAGCGCCGCCCAGCCGGCGATGCCGGGCTGGATGAGGTGCCGGCGGGTGTAGTGCGGGAAGCGCCGCTCGAGCTCGGCGACCATCTCCGGGCGCTCGGGCCGCGGGCCGACGAGCGTCATGTCGCCGCGGAGCACGTTCCAGAGCTGCGGCAGCTCGTCGACGTGCGTCCGCCGAAGGACCTTGCCCACCCGGGTCACGCGGGTGTCGCCGGCCACCGACCACCGCGGGCCGTCGGCCTCCGCGTCGATGCGCATCGTCCGCAGCTTGAGGATGTCGAACTCCTCGCCGAAGGCTCGCCGAGGCGCCGCTGGCGGTAGAAGATCGGGCCGCGGTCGCTGATCTTGATCGCGATCGCCGCGAGCGAGCACGATCGGCAGCGAAGCAGATGCGCCATCATCGATGCCGAGCACGAGGTCGAAGGCGCGCTTGGAGTACGGGCCCGCGGCGCGGAACCGCGGATGCATGATGTAGCGGTACCAGGCCGCGTCGATCATCCCGACCGGCACGTGGCCGAAGATCTCCTCGTAGAGCTGGTTGGCGGCGATCAGGCGCACCGGCAGGTCGAGGCAGTCGTCGGCGACCTGCGCGCAGATGCTCTCGAGCCGAGCGCCCCCGGCGTCGCCGGCGCCGGGCGCGCAGACGATCAGGTCGATGCTCTCGGCGATGACCGCCGCGCGCACGTCCTCGAGCGTCCCGAGCCAGCGCATGCGCCGGTACTCGGCCGGGCCCTCCGGGCTGATCCAGCCGACGACGTCGTAGGTGCGCACGCCGGCCGCCTCGAGCTCGGCGACGAAGTCCGCCGCGAACTCCCGCGGGCCGACGACCGCGATCCGGGCCTCGAGGCCGTCCTCGAGGCGGATCTTGATCCAGGCGCCGAGCGCCGTCACCAGCCAGGCGCCGAGGACGACCGCCTCGTACTCGGTCGCCGAGTACGAGCTCGCCGGCCGCGAGCGCGATCAGCCAGGCGGCGGCCGCGCCGGCCACCGGGGCGAACAGGCCGAGCAGCACGCGGCTGGCCGGCATCAGGTGCAGCGGGAGCTGGGACCGCTCGATCGCCTGGGTGGCGATGAGCATGCAGGCGAACACGATCAACGCCGGGCCGAGCTTCTGCATGTGCAGGTACGCGATCACTCCGGCCGCGGCCGAGGGGCCGAGCCGGAGCGTGAACCAGTCGATCATCCGCTGGGCCTCGAGCGCCCGAATGCCCGAGTGCATGCCCAGATGGAGCGCGCCTCGATGGGCGCTATTCAGTTCGACCGAGTTCATCAGGACCGGTCCGCGCCCTCCCTGGACTGGCGGCGCATCACGAACCCGGCGAGCAACAGGCCGCCGGCGACGACCGCGAGCAGGCCGACGTCCAAGCCCGTGAACGGCAGCGAGCTGCCGCCCGAGGTGGTTGCGCTCGGCGAGCCGGCCGCCGGAGGCGTGGGGCTCCCGGCGTTGTTCGTGGCCGACGGGCTACCGCCCGAATGCCCCGAGGAGCCCGTCGAGAGCGTCTGCAGGGGCGAGCTGTACTGCTGGCTGGTCGGGTCGACGGTCTGCGCGGTCGCCGCTACCGGCAACGCGAGCACCGCGAGCGCGAGCACCGCGATCGCGAGCGTTCCCCGTCGACGGTACGTCCGATTGCGAAGCCGATGAAGCCTTGAAATATCGATCACCCTAATCCCCGGTTCTTTGATTGTCTCGCCCGCGAGCTTCCTGCCGTGAGGCGAGCAGTCGTTGGCAACTGCCCTGCCGCCTAGGCGTGTGAGTACCTGGATACCACGGGTTCAAAACCCCCGGTCAAGCATACGGCGCGAATTACCGACAAAGTGCAATGCCATTACCGCAAATCGGGGATGACGGTGCGATGTCGACAAGCAGGACTAGACTTCGTTGTCCCACGCCCGGGAAAGCCTGATCAGCGCCGCAGACGACACCAATCGCGCGCCGACCACGGCGCCGGCCCGGCCACCGCTCACCAAGCGGGAGCGCGAGATCCTTGCCCGCCTCGCGGAGGGCATGAGCGGCGCCCAGATCGCCGAGAAGCTGGTGCTCTCGCCCGAGACCGTCCGCACCCACGTGCGCAACGCGATGGCGAAGCTCGGCGCCTCCACCCGCTCGCAGGCGGTGGCGCTGGCGCTCCAGCAGCGCCAGATCAGCTCCGAAGGCGGCGACGTCCTCCCCGCAAGGCCCGCCCCCCGAGCCGACCTCCTCGGACCCGAACCTCGCGCTCGAGAGCATGCTCCGCGGGCTGGTCACCCTCTACGACGTCGACGGCGGCGGCATCTACCTCGCGGACGAGGACGGGCTCTCCCTGCGCCGGATGGCCGTCGGGACCGACGACATCGCCCTGGACTCGCGGACCAGGTCGCGCTCGGCGACGGCGCCCTCGGCCGGGCGGCGCTCGAGCGGCGCGCGCAGCTCCTGCAGGGCGCCGGCGGCTCGGGCACCGGGACCCTGATCGCGGCGCCGATGGTCGGCCGCGGCCGGCTGCTTGGCGTGATCGCGCTCGTCGCCCGGATCAGCCGCCCGATCGGCCGCAGCGAGCTGCTGCTGCTGCAGGCGTTCGCCAGCCGCGTCGGCGAGATCCTCGTCGCCGGCGGCGATGTCGACCAGCGCATCGAGCGGGCGATGGAGCGCTTCCGCGCGTCCTGGTCGGCCGCCCCCCGCCTCAGCTGAGGCCGCCGCGCGCTCAGATCTCGGTCTCGGCGAGCGCGCGCAGCGAGGCTCGAGCTCGGTGTCCATCGGGGCGACCGCGTCGACCGCGCAGAGCTCGAGCACGCGGCGCATCGGCGAGCGCTCCGGGACGACGAGCCGCAGCGCCTGGCGGCGCGCGGCGAGCCGGCGCCCGAGCTCGAAGAGCAGGTGGATGCCGGAGCTGTCCAGGTAGGTGACCTCGGAGAGGTCGAGGACCAGCGCGCTCGACGCGCTCGGGCAGGCGCTCGGACAGGGCGAGGCGAAACTCGGCCGCGTTCGAGCTGTCGATCTCGCCGTCGACCGACCGCGATCAGGACGCCGTCGCGCTGCTCGAACGTCGAAGCCGGCGATCCGGTCCCTCATCCGCCGCCACCCCGGGCGTCTCCGGCGCGCCGATCGCGCGCCGCATGCGCACGGTCGTCCCGGTCGACCCGCGCTCGATCTCGACCTCGTCCATGAGCTCCTCGATCAGGGTCAGGCCCGCGGCCCTGCGACCCGGCGCGCGGCGCGCGCCAGCTGCCGAAGTCGCGCACCCGCAGCTCGACCTCGCCGTCGTGGCTGCGGCCCTCGACGACGTAGGAGGCCTCGCCGGGCGGATAGGCGTGGGCGATCGCGTTCGCGCACGCCTCGCCGCAGGCGACCAGCGCCTCGTAGGTCTCGGCGTCGGTGGCCCCGGCGGCGCGCAGCCAGCGCCCGACGCCGCGGCGCACCTGCGCGAGCGACTCGGGCTCCGCGCGCAGGGTGAGGTCGATGCGCTCGACCGAGCACCGGCTCGAGCCGGACGGCGAGCAGGGCGACGTCGTCGCGCGGCGGCGCGTCGCGAAAGCGCGTCTGCAGCAGCGCGCCGCAGAGCTCGTCGGGGTGCGCCGGCACGCCGGCGGCCAGGCCGCGCAGCCACTCGAGCCCCTCGTCGAGCGGCGACTCGGGCCGCTCGACCAGCCCGTCGGTGTAGAGGAGCACCGTGGAGCCGGGCTCGAGCGGGATCGTCGACTCCTCGTAGGTCGGGAACGGGATCACGCCCAGCGGGCTGCCGGCCGGGCCCTCGGCGAAGTAGGCATCGCCGCCCGGGCCGATGACGAGCACCGGCGGGTGGCCGGCGGTCGCGAGGCGCAGCCGCCCCTCCTCGGGGTCGATGACGCCGTAGAGCAGCGTCGCCATCGGGCCGCCGGAGACCTCGCGGGCGAAGCCGTTCATGCGCTCGAGCACCAGCGACGGGCGCAGGCCCTCGAGCGCGTAGGCCCGCAGCGCGTTCTGCAGCCGCGCCATGCGCGCCGCGGCGTCGAGGCCGTGGCCGACGACGTCGCCGATCGCGATCCCGGCGTGGCCGTCACGAAGCGCGATCACGTCGTACCAGTCGCCGCCGACCTGGGCGTCGGCGCTGCCGGCGACGTAGCGGGCCGACATCGTCAGGCCGGAGAGCTCGGGCAGCCGCTCGGGCAGCAGGCTGCGCTGGAGCGTCTCGGCGACCGCGGCGACGTGCTCGACCTCCTCGGCGGCGCGGCGCAGGCCCTCGAGCGTCGCGCCGATGATGTGATCGCCGCCGCCGGGCGCCGGACCTCCGAGCCCTCCGCCGCCGCCTGGTGTCGTCCTCGCCCGTCAAGGCGCCGCCGAGTGTAGTGGTCGTGGGAGCGGCCGACGAGGGTCTTGCGCGGTTGCAGGAGCGCTGGCAACCGCGTCGCAGAGCGGAGCCCGGCGCCGCCCGGCGCCCCGCGATGACGACCGGGCCGCCGTCTACCGTGCGACGCCGTGGAAGCTGCGGACGCAGGACGGATTCCGCGCTCCCGCGAGGAGCGGGAGCGTGCTCGCCAAGGAGTGGCTGCTCGCGGATGATCGAGCGGACGCCGCTGCCCGAGGTTCCGGAGCTCTCCGTGCCCTGGGTGGTCTCCGAGGCCCCGCCGCTGATCGCCACCATCCTCGCGGCGCTGGGCGACCCCGAGGGCGCGACCGGCGCCGAGCTCGAGCCCGAGGAGCTGCGGCGCGCCGAGGCGCTCTCGAGCCTCCGCGACGGCCCGCATGCGCCCGTCGCAGATCCCGCGCGACCTCGCCGCGCTGCAGGGGCTGGTGGTCGAGGCGGTGCGCCGCGAGGTCCCCGAGCGCGAGCCGGGCGACTTCGCGCGCGCCGTCGAGCGGCTCGTCGACGTCTTCGGCTCGATCCAGGGCGAGGTCACCCGCTCGCTGGTCGAGAGCCGCGGCGGCGGCGCCGCGTCCGACCCGGTCACCGGCCTCCCCGGCCCGGTCCAGCTGGACGAGTGGCTCCACGTCCTGCTCGCCGAGCAGCGCCGCTACGGCCACACCTTCGCGCTCGCGCTCGTCGACGTCGACGGCCTCGCGCGGATCAACGAGGCCTACGGGCGCCCGACCGGCGACCGGATGCTGGCCGCGGTCGCCGGCGGTGCTCCGCCGCCAGCTCCGCGACGTCGACCAGGCCTTCCGGCTCGAGGAGGACGAGTTCGCGATCCTCGCCCCGCACACCGACGCGGCCGGCCTGGTGCCGATGGCGAGCCGGATCGCGGAGCTCGTCGCGAGCTCGCAGTCCGACGACGGGCCGCGCATCGCGATCGCCGCCGGGGTCGTCTCCTGCCCCGACCGACGGCGACAGCGCCGAGCGGCTGCTCGAGAGCGCCGCGGAGGCGACCTATGCCGCCAAGGCCTCGGGCGCGGCGGTCGGCCGCAGCGCGCGCCGGCTCCGAGAGCGGCGTGCAAGACCGCTAGCGCCAACGCTCGCAAACCTTGTAGAACCTGCGAGAACCTGCTGATCCCTCGTGCGAGGGTCCCATGATGCTGGGATCAGGATCAACGCGGCTGCGGAGATGCTCGGCGTCAGCACGAGCACGCTGCGCAGCTGGGAGCGCCGGCTCGGCTACCCCCAGCCGGCCCGCACCCCGGGCAACCACCGCCTCTACGAGCTCGACGAGGTCGAGGCGCTGCGCGACGGCGCTGCGCGAGACCCACAACATCTCCAGCGCGGTCGAGGTCGCCCGCGTCGCGCGGCCGCGGCCCCGCCTCCGCGGCCGGCCTGGTCGCCGCCTTCGACCGCTTCGACGAGGCGCTGCCGACCGCGAGCTCGAGCAGAGCCTCGCGGTGCGCTCGGTCGAGCGCACCGTCTCCGAGCTGCTCCTGCCCGCCCTCGAGCTCGCCGCGCGGCGGCCCAACGGCGGACGCCGAGCTCGAGCACGCGTGCCGCTGGGCGACCGGCTGGCTGCACGGCGCCCGCCGCCTGGCGGCCAGCGCGACCCGCGACGAGGGCGTCCTGCTGCTCGACTCGGGCTCGCCCCTGGGCGTCGAGGCCGTCCACGACCCAGGCGCTCGAGCTCTTCCTGCGCCGCGCCGGGCTGCGGGTCCTGCTGCTCTCGGCCGGGCTCGCCGAGGGCTCGCTTCCGCAGCGCCCTGCGCGCGCTCGACCCCGCGGCGGTCGTGATCTGCGGCTCCGAGGCGCGGCTCGACGTGCTCGGCGGCCCGCTGCGGCCGCTTCGCACGGCGGCGGCGCGGCCCCGCGCCTCTACGGCTACCGCGCCGCCCGCCTGGTCGCGGGCCGCGACGGCGTCCCCTCGCTCGGCGAGGAGCCGGGCGAGGCGACGCGCGGGCTCCTGGGCGAGCTCTAAGCCCGCATCGCGGAAACCCTCGCCGCGGCTCGCTCGTGCCGCGCCTCCGCCTACGGCCTCGGCGCGCCGGATCCTGCTCGGGTTCCTGTTTGCAATTTCGATCTCAGTTTGCGTAAGTTGCCACGTGGGGTTGCAGGTTCTGCGGCGCGGAACTTGCGCATCGCTTGCGCATCGGCGGTCGCGCCGCGTTGCGTCGCGACGCGTGCACGGCTACCAAGCCACCTTCGGAAAGCGCAACTTTCGCCGCCTTTGCGGGGGATCTTGGAGCCGAGAAGGGATCATGGAAGCAAGTCAGAGATTTCTCAACGTAAGCGAGGCCGCCGAGTTTCTCGGGGTCAGCGCGGCGTCGCTTCGCAAATGGTCGGACCAGGGGATCGTGCAGGTCTACCGGACGCCCGGCGGCCAGCGGCGCTACTCGCCCGACGACCTGGAGCAGTTCCTCGCCTCGATGCGCCAGCCGGCGCTCGGAGGCTCGCGCGGTGCCGCGCTACGGGCGCAACCCGAACTCGATCAGCAACTGAGCCAGCAACCGACCACCGACCCCGCGAGCCCTCGCCGATGACCGAGCGACCGACTCGCACTCGCGATCGCGATCCAGCTGGTCGCGCTCGCCGCCGTGCTCGGCGTCGCCATGCTACCGCGCCGGCGGACGCGGATTGGAACCTGCCCCTCCTCGGCATCCTGCTGGTGCTCGGCGTCGCGAGCGACCTGTTGCGAGTCGAGGTGCGGGCCTACCGGATCTTCGTGTCGGCGAGCTTCCTGGCGATCGTCCTCGCGGCGGTGTTCTCCGGCGTCACCCCGGCGGTGCTCATCGGCGTGGTCACGATCCTGGCGAGCTGGGCCCGCGAGCGCTATCCGAACGACTACCTGCTGATCAACCTGGTCACCTACGCGGCGTTCCCGCTGGTGGCGGGGCTCGTCTTCGAGGCGGTCTCGAACGCGGTTGACGATCGAGTCCGGCTCCGACGCCTTCTACTTGCTGGTCTTCTGCGTCTTCGTGCTCTCGCTGGCGATCGACTTCGTCCTGATCGCCGGCTACTCGTGCTACGTCGAGCGCTCGCGCTTCGGGACCAAGGTCCGGCGCGCCCTCGTCCCGCTACTGCCGTCCGAGCTCGCCTCGGCGCTGCTCACGGTCGCGGTCGCGCTCGCCTACGTCGAGCTCGGGATCGCGGCGATGGCCCTGTTCGGCGCCGTGATCCTGATCTTCCAGTACCTCGTCGGCGCGCTGCTCGTCTCGCAGGAGCGCGGCGACGAGCTCGAGCTCCGCGCCCGCCAGCTCGCCGGCTTCCAGGTCGCGCTGCTCTCGGCGCTCCTGCGCACGCTCGACCTGCGCGACCGGATGACCGCGCGCCACAGCGCCGCCGTCGCCCGCTACTCGCGCGAGATCGCGCGCCAGGCCGGGCTGCTCGGCTGAACGACCAGGAGCTGGCCCACTCCGCCGGCCTTCTGCACGACATCGGCAAGTTCGTGCTCCCCGACAGCATCCTCAAGTCCGGGCGCCGGCGCCTGACGGACGTCGAGTGGGACGCGATCAAGACCCACCCGACGGAGGGCGCCCGGATCGTCTCGGAGATCGACGGCTACCAGCCGATCGGCGAGATCATCCTCGCCCACCACGAGCGCCTCGACGGCAAGGGCTACCCGCGCGGGCTCGAGGGCGACGAGATCCCCGAGCTGGCGCGGATCGTCGCCGTCGCCGACACCTACGACGTGATGACCGCCCGCGACACCTATCGCGACCCGGTCAGCTCCTACGAGGCCGTGATCGAGCTGCGCCGGATCTCCGGCACGCAGCTCGACGCCCGCTTCGTCGAGGCCCTGGTCGCAGGTGCTCGAGGGCAAGGACCTCGCCTACCGGCATGGCGAGGACGCGGACTTGGAGGCCGAGCTGGCGCTCGACCGCCGGATCCACGCCTACGTGCAGGCGCGACCCCCGAGGGCGACCCGCGCCTCTCCCTCCGGCCCGCTAGACGCAGCAAGTAGCGGCCAGACGCCGGATCACCCACGGCTCGGCTGGCGTGACACCGTCTTCAACCGAAGTCCTTGGTCAGCCCTTGCGGTAGCCCATCGGCGGATCCCTCCTTATGCGGTCGTTGCTCCCGTTCCTTCGCGTCTCCGATCCATCGGAAGTTGCAAGAAGCTCGACGGCAGTCTTACAAAACCTGAGCAAACTTGTACTGAGGTCACGATCTTGCAACGGTCCTGCAAACGCGCGAGTAAGCTCGCGCTGCATGGCAGCAGCGCTTCGGCCTCTCCGGCTGCCGGGCTTCGCCGAACCTCGGCTTCGCCTACCTCGTCAACGAGCTCGGCAACTGGCTGGGCGAGATCGCGCTCGCGGTGCTCGTCTTCGACCAGACCGGCAGCCCGATGGCGACCGCCGCGCTGTTCTGCGGCATGCACTTCGCGCCCGCGCTGCTCGGCCCGCCCCTGGTCGCGCGGCTCGAGGCGCTCCCGGTGCGCGCCTCGCTGCCGCTGCTCTACGCCGCCGAGGCGCGTCGCCTTCGCGGTCCTCGCGCTGTTCGCCGACGACTTCCTGCTCATCGCGGTGCTCGTCCTGGCGACCATCGACGGCTCGCTCGCCTCGGCGTCGCGAGCGCTGACCCGCGCCGCGGCCGCCGCCGCCCTCGCCCCGGCCGGCCAGCTGCGCGAGGGCAACGCGCTGCTCAACGTCGCGTTCACGGTCGGCGCGGCCGGCGGCCCCGCGATCGCCGGCCTCGTCGTCGCCGGCGCCGGCATCCAGGCCGCGCTGCTCGCCGACGCGGCTCGTTCCTCGATCGTCGCCTGCGTCCTCGCGGCCGCGCGCGGCCTGCGGCTGCCCGACGAGCACGAGGCGCCGCGACGGCTGGCTGGGTCGCGCGACTGCGCCGAGGGCTCGACTACGTGCGCGAGCCGGGCCGCCCTGCGCCGCCTGCTCGCCGCCCAGGCGCTCGCGTTCGTCTTCTTCGCGCTCGTGATCCCGATCGAGGTCGTGTTCGCGAAGGAGACCCTCGACGCCGGCGACGCCGGCTACGGCGCCCTGCTCGCCAGCTGGGGCGTCGGCATGGTCGCCGGCAGCCTGCTCTTCGCGCGCTGCGCCGGGTGCCGCTGCGCGGCGCTGCTGCTGCGTCTCGACCCTCGCGATCGGCGTCGCCTACCTCGGCGACGTCGGTCTCCCCCACGCTCGCCGTCGCCTGCGCCGCCTCCGTGATCGGCGGGCTCGGCAACGGCGTCCAGTGGATCGCGCTCGTGACCGCGGTGCAGGAGCTGACCAGCGGCCGCCTACCAGGCGCGGGTGCTGGCGCTGCTCGAGGCGCTCGCGAGCGCGATGCCGGGCGCCGGCTTCCTGCTCGGCGGCGCGATCGCCGCGCTGTTCGAGCCCGCGGCTCAGCTACGCCGTCGCCGGCGCCGGCGTGTTCGTGTGTCCTCGCGCTCGCCGTCGCGACGCTGCGGCGCGCCGATTGGGCGCCGGAGCTCGAGCAGGGCCCCGGCGGCGACGGTCCCGGCGATGCAAGTTCCGTTGCAGAGGCGGCCGCCCTCCGGGCACGGTGCTCACCGGTCCCTAACGCTCCGCTAGTCTCCCGCCCTCGCCGAGTTCCCTGCAAATCGGCCCGAAATCCGGCGCCGTGACGCCGGGAATCGGGGGACCCGAGGGCGGCGTTGCTCTTCGCCGCCAGGGGCGAATCGCGGATCGTTCCGCGTAGCGCCAGCCCATGGCGCGAGCCCGTCAGCTAACCCCGTAGGCACGTGGTCGGATGGGCAATCGAATCGAACAGACAAAACCGCCCCCGCAGCGCCGCCTGGCTGCGAAGCTCGCCGCCTGCGCCGTCGCGCTGTGCGCCGGCGCCGTCCTCGGCGCTCGGCGCCGGTCCGTCGTTCGCGGCGCCAGTCGATCGACGAGCTCAACTCGCAGATCGCCGGCGCGCGGCCAGCAGGCGCAGGCGCTCGGCGCCCAGATCGACGCCACCTCGGCCGAGCTCGCCAGCGCCCAGCAGCAGGCGATCGTCGCCGCTCAGCGCGAGGCGCAGCTCTCGGCGGTGCTCGCCGCCGGCGAGGAGCGCGAGCGCCGGCTCGAGGGCGAGGTCACCGTCGCCAAGCGGCCAGCTGCGCGGCCGCGCGCGCCCAACTGCGGCGCTCCCTCAACACGCTCTCCGGCCGCCTCGTCGACATCTACCGCGGCGGGATGCCCGACGCCGACCACGCTGCTGCTTCGAGGCGGACGGCATGGACGACCTCCAGACCCGCGCCGAGTACCTGACGCCGGATCGAGGAGGCCGACTCGTCGCTGGTCTCCAGCGTGCGCTCGCTGCGCGACCAGGTCGCCGGACCGGCTCGCCGCGGTCGAGGACGCCGCAGCAGCCGCGCGCAGGAGTTCAACGAGCAGATCGCCGCGGCGCGCGACCAGATCTCCGCCGTCCGCGCCCAGGCCGAGGCCCGCGCCTCAGCAGCTGCAGGCCCTGCGGGCCCAGCGCCAGGCCGCGATCGACAGCCTGCAGTCACAGGTCTCCGGGTGGACCGATCGCAGGTCCAGCACCTGCAGCGGATCTCCGCCCAGCAGGCCCAGAGCGAGGTCGACAAGTGGTTCGGCGACTGGGCGATCCCCGAGTCGATCGTCCAGTGCGAGTCGGGCGGCAACTTCGGCGCCGTCAACCCGTCGTCCGGGCGCCGGCGGCGCCTACCAGATCCTGCCCTCGACCTGGGACCTCTACGGCGGCCAGGGCGACCCTCAGGACGCCTCGCCGCCAGCAGCAGACGCAACATCGCCGCGCAGATCTGGGCGGACTCGGGCTCCGCCGCCTGGGAGTGCGCTCAGTAGCGCGGTGCGGGCTCAGCCCTCGGGGGGCGTGCGCCGGGCGATCACGAAGCCGGCCGAGCGCGGTCAACGGCCGCGAACACGGCGCCGGCGATCTTGATCTGGCCGCCGAAGCGAAACCAGACCAGGCGGACGACGAACCGGCCGATGTACTCGTAGATCGCGGAGGTCATGGCTCGGAGACCCTACCCGCCCTCGCGCTCGCGAACCCGGTGGGCCATGCGGCTCTGAAGCGTGAACAGCTCGATGAACCCCGGGCTCGCGTCCTGGCTGAACTCGCCGCCGGACTCGCCGAACGAGGCGAGCGTGCGGTCGTACAGCGCGTACGGCGACGACCGCGCGACGACCGTGGCCGAGCCCTTGTAGAGCTTCACCGTCGCCTCGCCGGTGACGTAGCGGTTCGCCGACTCCATGAAGGCGTCGAGGTCCTCGCGCAGCGGCTCGTGCCAGAGCCCCGCGTAACAGAGGTAGGCCCAGTTGTCCTCGAGCGAGCGCTTGAAGTTGTTCTGGTGGATCGTCGAGACGAGCTTCTCGAGCTCGCGGTGCGCCGGGAGCACGAGCGCCGCCGCCGGGACCTCGTAGAGGTCGCGGACCTTGAGGCCCACGATCCGGTCCTCGACGTGGTCGACGATCCCGGCGCCGTGGCGGGCGCCGATCGCCGCGGCCCGCTCGAGCAGCTCGACGAGCCCGAGCCGCTCGCCGTCGATCGACACCGGGACGCCGGCCTCGAAGCCGAGCCGTGACGAGCTCGGGCTCGTCGGGCGCCTCCTCCGGGCGCGTGACGAGCTGGAAGACGTCGTCGGCGGGCGGCGCGGTCGAGGTCCTCGATCGAGCGCCCCTCCGAGGAGCGTCCCCAGAGGTTGTCGTCGATCGAGTACGGGCGCCGCCGCCTCGTTCGCGCCCTTGATCGGGATCCCGTGCTCGCGCGCGTAGGCGATCTCCTCCTCGCGGCCCATCTTCCACTCGCGGACCGGCGCGAGCACCCGCAGCTCGGGGCCCAGCGTCGCGATCGTCCCGTCGATGCGCACCTGGTCGTTGCCCTTGCCGGTGCAGCCGTGGGCGATCGTGTCGCAGCCGGCCGCGCCGCGCGTGCTCGACGGCGAGCTTCCGATCAGCGGCCGGGCGAGCGCCGTGAACAGCGGATAGCCGCCGCCGTAGAGCGCGTTCGCCTTGATCGCGCGGCAGCACGTAGTCGCGGGCGAACTCCTCCTTGGCGTCGGCGCGGATCGCGTCGACGGCGCCGAGCTGCAGCGCCTTGCCGACGATCACGTCCCAGTCCTCGCCCGGCTGGCCGAGGTCGACGGTGAGGGTGACGATCTCGGCGCCGTAGCGCTCGCGGATCCAGTGCAGCATCACCGAGGTGTCGAGGCCGCCGGAGTACAGCAGCAGCACGCGGCCGATCCGCTCGGGGTCGGCCTGGTAGGAGGCGACGCGAGGCGGAGCCGAGCCAGGCTGCTGCTGTTGAGGTGCCGAGTCCTCGCTCATGGGCGCGTCAGTCTGCCACGAAGGGGACGGGCGGCGGCTCAGCCGGTCCGGCGCCGCCGCGAGCGGCCCGGGACGTCGCGCGGGCCGCCGCGCGGGAACTCGAACGCGCCGCTGCCGCCGTCGTCGTAGCGCTCGGTCCCGGCGTCGACCTCCCGCCCCTCGCCGGCGAACTTGCTGCGCTGGACCTCGGCGGCCGCGGCCCGCAGCTCCGAGGCGGCCGCCTCGAACTGGTCGCGGATCAACCCGATCGCGGCGCCCATGCGCTCGATCGCAACCTCGGTGCGCTGCACGGCGTCGGCGGCTGCCTCCTCGCGCGCCGCGACCCGGCGCTCCAGCGCCTGTTCGCGCTCGGTGACGCGCCGCTCCGCGAGCTCCATGCGCTCGCCGACCAGGCGCTCGGCCTCCTGGCGGCTGCGGGCCAGCAGCTCGTCGGCCTCGGCCTGCGCGCGCGCCCGCAGCTCCGCGGCCGAGCGCTCGGCCGCGGCCGTGATCTCTTCGATCCGCTGGGTGACGCCCGAGAGCGCCTCGTGGACCCCAGCGTCCGGGCGATCAGCGCCTCGTGGAGCGCCCGTTGACATTCCTCGCTGTGCCTCCATCGGCTCGCGTCGGTCGGCGGTAGGTTAGAGCGGACCGCGGCGGTCGGCGATGGTGGATCATTCCACCATCAAGCGGGCGCTCTACATCCTCTCGGTCGCCCTGATCACGGCCGGCATCGTGATCGCCGCCGACGTCGCGATGACGCTCGCCTGGCGCGAGCCGCTGTCGACGGTCTACGGCTCGATCCAGCAGGGGCATGCCGCGGACGAGCTCGAGCAGCTCCAGCGGGAATACCCGACGCCGGCCGAGGTCCACGACACGGCGGGCAACTCGGGCGACGTCGAGGCGCGAGCGCGTCGGCTCGCCGACAACTTCGTCCAGCGCGTCGAGACCGGCAAGGGCATCGGCCGGATCAAGATCCCGTCGATCGGACTCGACATCGTCTTCGTGCAGGGCACCGACACGGCCAGCCTGCAGAAGGGGCCGGGCCACTATCCGGATACCGGCCTTCCCCGGGCCAGGGCAAGACGATCGGGATCGCCGGGCACCGCACCACCTACCTGGCGCCGTTCCGGAAGATCAACGACATCGCCGACGGTGACGAGATCACCCTCGAGATGCCGTACGGCACCTTCGTCTACACGGTGCAGAAGCATGAGATCGTCGACCCGAGCCAGGTCGAGATCGTCGACAACGTCGGCTACGAACGGCTCGTGCTGACCGCGTGCCACCCGCTGTACAGCGCCGCCCAGCGGTGGGCCGTGTTCGCGAAGCTCGATCGCATCACGAGCCTGTCGAACGGGAACTGACGGCGAGGGCTCAGCCGCGGCGGCCGAGCGCCTCGTCGATGATCGGCGCCGGGTCCTGGACGCGGTACTCGTCGCGAAGCACGTCGCCGATCTCCTCGCGCGACGCTCCCGCCATCGCCATCTGTACGGCACGCACCAGCGGGCGCGCCTGCGAGCCCTCCGCGCGCGCTCCGGCTACGACCGGCTCCGTCGGCGAGTCGGGCTCCTCGGTCAGCGAGGGCTCCTCCGGCAGCGTCTCCTCCGCGTCGGCCTCCGCCGCGGCCGCGTCCGGCTCGGAGCCGTTCGTGGCGGTGGCGGCGCTCTCCTCGGCCTCGGGCTCGCCGGCCTCGGCCTCGCCGGCTGCCTCCTCCGCGGGCTCGTCCTCGCCGGCCTCCCGGCGCTCGATCGCCGCGGTGGCGGAGCTCAGCTGTTCGGCGACCTCGTCGAGCCGGCCGCGCAGGGCCGCGACGGCCTCCGTGACCTGGTCGACGACCGTGCGCGTCTGCGCGACGGCCTCCTCGGACGCGGACTCGCGCTCGGCGACCTTGCGGTCGGCCTCCTCCTCGCGCTCTCTGGCGACCCGGTCGGCCTCCGCGCGGCCGTCGCTGACCATCCGCTCGGACTCGGCGCGGCTCTCCGTCACGAGGCGCTCCGCCTCCGTGCGGCTCTCGGTGGTGACGCGTTCGGCCTCGGCGCGGCTCTCGCTCGTGACGCGTTCGGCCTCCGTGCGGCTCTCGGTGGTCATTCGCTCAGCTTCGGCGCGGCTCTCGTTGACCAGGCGGTCGGCCTCGGCCTTGCTCTCGTCGAGCAGCCGCTCGGACTCGGCGCGGCTCTTCTGCCGCGTTTCCTCGGCCTCCGCCTCGGCCTCGGCGCGGATCTCGCTCGCGGCCCGCTCGGCCGACGTGGTGATCTCCTCGATCTGCTCGGTGACGCCCGAAAGCGCCTCGTGCACGTCGATTGGGCCCGGTCCCTGTGCAGCTATGGCGGCAACCTCCGTCTCCGTCTCAGGGGTGTCTTTATCGCGACGAATACGCATGCAGACCGATCCTCCGATTTCTGTAGCCGCCTGGTCGAGGCGGGGGTCGGATGGTAACCCCTTACCCCAGCCCGTGACGCAGGAACTCGGCCACCCGGCGCGTCTCGACCTCCACGGTGTGTGCGCGCGCGTAGCGGTGCCCGGCGGCCAGCAAGCGGCCTCGCAGTGGGGCGTCCTCGACGACTCGGCGGACGGCCGCAGCCGCGGCCTCCGCGTCTTCGGGCGGGATCAGCAAGGCGGCATCGCCGACGGCCGCGGCAACGCCTCCGACGTCCGTGGCGACCACCGGGGTGGCGGCAGCGAAGCCCTCGAGCAGCACCTGCGGCAGCCCCTCGGTCAGGGAGACGTGCAGGAGGACGTGACTGCTTCGATACAGCTCATCCAGCCGCTCGCCGAACGGCACGTAGCCGAGCAGCTCGGCGCTGGTGCCGACACCCAGCTCGTCCAGCCGTCGCTCGAGGTCGCCGGCGAGCTCGCCCTCGCCGCACACCAGCAACCGCCAGCGGCGCCCGCCGGCGGCCAGTCCGCGCGAGCACGTCGGCCAGCAGCAGCGGGTTTTTCTCGGTCTCGAGCCGGCCGACGCTGAGCACCCGCAGCTCGACCCCGTCGTCGTAGTCACGCCCGGCGGCGTCCGGGTCGACCACCTCGGCTTCGGCCACCAGGGAGACGTTGATCTCGAGCAGAGCGCGCGCGTGGCGGTAGCGGTGGGCGAGGTCGGGTCCGACGACGATCACGCCGTTGAGGCGCGCCAGCAGGCGGAAGCTCCCCTCGAGCACCAGCGCGGCGACCCCCCACAGCGGCCGCCCCGGATGGCGGCTCGCGATGTAGCGGCGAAACTCCTGGCGCACCCCGAGCACGACGCGCCGGCGGCGCAGCGCGGCGATCGCGGCGAAGGGGACCGCGAACGGATGCGGCCCCAGGAGCCAGACGCAGTCGACGTCGTCGAGGGCCCGCCAGAAGCGGCGGGCGGCGCCACCGAGTGCCCGTAGCGAGCTCGCCGGCCCAAGGCTGCGGTAGTAAGGGAGCGCGACGAACTCGGGCTCGCCGCCGAGCGCGTAGCGCGCCTGATCGGAATCAGGAGCGAGCCGGCCGACGAGCACGAGCTTGTCGATCTGGCTCCCGAGGCGTGCAAGGAAGAGCGCAAAGGCGCGCTCGGCATAGAGCTTGCCGTCACGCTGCCGATAAACGTAGTCAGTGAACACAGCCAGCCGCACGGACGGGCAGACTAGCCCCAGGGGGTTTGCCGCCGGACCGACGCGGGGTGGCAAATTCCGTGCACCGCCTCCCGCCCGGGTCGAGGTCGGGATGGGCTGTCACAATCCGCGCTTGGGGCAGCCCGCCGGTCGATGAGCGCAGACAGATACACGGACCCTTCCGAGGCCGCCTGGCTTCAACCGCGATCCGAGGATCGTGGCCTCAGCGGCTACCTGCGCACGCTTCGCGAGCGGCGCTGGCTCGTGCTGCTCGCCGTGGTCCTCACGACGGGCGTTTCGATCGCGTACGTGTTGCAGGCCTCGAAGGTCTATGAGAGCGAGGCGGACATCCTCGTCACCCCGGTCCCCGAGACGTCCGAGGTCCTGGTCAGCGTCGGTTTGATCTCGAGCTCCGTCGACCCGTTGCGGGCCGTTGAGACCGTCTCCCGGCTGATCAGCACGACCGAGGTCGCCCGGCGCGCCCAGCAGGACCTCAAGGACGTCCCCGAAGCCTCGGGGAGCCCGGAGGAGCTCCTCGCGCACGTCGAGGTCACACCGGTCGCGGAGAGCAACATCGTCTCGGTGACGGCGGACGCGGGCACGCCGGACGACGCCGCGGCAATCGCGAACGCGTTCGCGGACGCGACGATCGCCGTGCGCACGGACGAGCTGCACAGTCGCGTCGACGAGCGCTTGTCGCAGCTTCGGGCCGCCGGCAGCGCGGCTTCGAACGCCGACATCGCCGAGCTTGAGCTCGTGCGGGCGGGACCGGACCCGACGCTCGCGGTCGCCACCCAGGCCCAGCCGAACACGACCCCGGTCAAGCCGAAGAAGACGCTCAGCATTGCGGCCGGGCTGTTCGCAGGATTGATCCTCGGGATCGGCGGCGCCTTCGCCTATCAGGCGCTCGACCCGCGCCTGCGCCGGGAGGAGCAGCTGCGCGCGGCCTTCCGCCTGCCGATCCTCGCGCGCGTCCCCAAGGAGGGCGGCGGCCGCGGCAGGCCGCTCTCGCCGCGCCGGCTGTCACCCCCGACGGTCGAGGCCTACCGGACGTTGCGGGCGACCCTCGGGGCGCGCACCGCCGACTCCCGCGGGTCGAACTCGATCCTGATCACGAGCCCGTCGGCGTCCGAGGGCAAGACCACGACCGCGATCAACCTCGCCGAGTCGCTGGCCCTCGCCGGCAGCAAGGTGATCCTGATCGAGTGCGACCTGCGCAAGCCCGAGATCGGTTCGACGCTCGGGCTCAGCAGCGACCGCGGGGTGATCGGCGTGCTCCTGGGCGAGCTCAAGCTCGAGGACGCCCTGGTCGAGTCCCCGCTGTTCGGCTCCGACCTGCGCCTGCTGCTCGCAGAGCAAGCGGCCCCGTTCGCGTCCGAGATCCTCTCGCTGGCGAGCTCCCGCCATCTGATCGAGGACGCGTCCGAGCTCGCCGACTACGTGATCATCGACTCCGCCCCGCTCAGCGAGGTCGTCGACGCCCTGCCGCTCGCCGCCTCTGTGGACCAGGTGCTGCTGGTCGTCCTGCTCGGTCGGACGCGAACCCGCCAGATCAACGAGCTCGGCGAGCTGCTCGCCGAGAACAGGATCACCCCGTCGGGCTTCGCCCTGCTCGGTAGCCCGCACGCAAGTCGCGGCTACTACTACGAGCAGGGACGCAGGCTACGACGCGACCAGCCCTCGCCGCAGGTCGGCGACCGGGCGCCGAGCTAGACGCTCTCGATGCGCCGGCGGTTGGGAGCGGCGCTCGCGGCCCCCGCCGGGTTCACCGCCGGCGGCTTGGGCGCGCTCCGGTCGGACGTCGGGCTCGGCGGTGCCCTGGGCGCCGCAGCGTTCGCCGGCCTCGCGATCATCATCGGGGCGCTTGCGGGGATCCAGCCGGCGCTGGCGATCGGCCTGTCCGTCGGCCTGGTGTTCGCATTGCTGGCGTTCACCAACCTGGGCGGCGCGTTCGTCGTCTTCACCTTCCTGGCCTTCCTCGAGTTCGCCCTTCCCTCCGGGGCTGCAGTGAGCATCAGCAAGGGCGCCGGGCTGCTGCTGGCGATGGCGTGGCTGGCTCGCGTAGCGACGACCAGGGGCCGCGAGAACACGTTCCTGACGGCCCACCCCGGGATCACCTACGTGCTGCTCGCCTTCCTCGGCTGGAGCGTGCTCAGCACCACCTGGTCGGCGAGTGCCGGGGACACCCTCGTGGCAGTCTCTCGCTACCTCCTCGACTTCGCTCTGTTGGTGATCGCCTTCACGGCGATCCGCCGCCGCGAGTACGCGATCGCCTTCTTTATCGCGTTCATCGCGGGAACCGCGTTCACGGCGGGCTACGGCCTGATCCACACGCCGACGACCGATTCCGCCGAGGCGGCCCGCCTGGACAGCTCGGTCGGCGACGCGAACGAGTTCGCGGCGATCCTGGTCGGCGGGATCGTGATCTCGATCGCGCTCGCCGTCACCGCGCGGCATTCGCCGGTCCTTCGCCTCGCCGCGGGGGCAACCGCGACGCTCGCACTGTTCAGCTTCGTGCTCACCGGATCGCGCAGCGGGGTCATCGCGCTCTGCGTGGTCGTCCTCACCACCATCCTGGTCGCGGGCAAGCGCTGGCGGCCGATGGCGGTTGTCGTCGGCCTCGCGCTCTCGATCGGCGCGATCGTCTTCTTCGCGGCCTTCGCCCCGGTGTCGATCCGCGACCGCATCGCGCAGACCGTTCCCGGCCAGGTTCCCGAGCAGGAGGGCCGCACCACGATCTGGCAGGTCGGCTGGCGCATGTTCGAGGACAATCCAGTCCACGGCGTCGGCCTCGGGAGCTTCCAGAAGTCCTCGATCAACTTCGTCCTCGAGCCCGGGACGCTCGCGCGCACCGACCAGATCATCGACAGCCCCAAGGTCGCCCACAACGCCTACCTCGAGACGCTTGCCGAGCTGGGGATCGTGGGCTTGCTGCTGTTCCTGGTGATCCTCGCCTTCCCGTTAGTCTGCGCGCTGCTGGCCGCCCGCAACTTCGCGCGCGTCGGCGATCTTCAGCTCGAGGTTCTCTCGCGGGCGCTCGTCGTCGCCCTGGCGGGGATCCTCGCCGCCGACTTCTTCGTCTCCGCGCAGCTCAGCAAGCTGCTCTGGCTCCTGCTCGCGATGGGCCCGGTGCTGCTCGCGATCTCGCGGAAGTCGCTCAGCGGCGCGCCCGCGCCTCAGGCGGGGGTAACCCCGACGCCCTTGGCCGCGCACAGCCGCTCGTAGAGCTCCGCGACTCGCCCCACCATCGTGTCGAGGTCGAACTCGGCGCGGCGCCGCTCACGGCCGCGCTCGCCCATCTCCGCCGCCCGGGCCGGGTCTTCGAGCAGCTCCGTCAGCGCCGCGGCGAGCTCGCGCGGATGGTCCCGCTCGACCAGCAGCCCGTTGTCGCGGTGGGACACGAGCTCCGGCAGCCCGCCGACGCGCGTGGCGACGACCGGTAGTCCGGCCTCCATGTATTCGAGCACGGACAGCGGGCAGCCCTCGAATTCCGAGCAGCAGACGGCCACGTCCATGATCTCGAGCAGGTCGGGGATGTCCGTGCGGAGTCCGAGCAGGATCACCGTCTCCCTCAGGCCCAGAGCGTCGATCTGCTCCTCCAGCCGGGCTCGCTGCGGACCGTAACCCGCGATCAGCACGCGTAGGTCACCGAACCGCTCCCGGACGGTCGCGGCGGCCTCGATGAGCACCGGCAGAGCCTTCTCCACCCGCAGCACGCTCACGGTGCCGATCACCGGTACCCCGGGGTCGATCCCCAACTCGGCGCGCAGGTCGCGGCCGCTGGGCGGCGGTGGCGCCGGGATGCCGTTCGGGATCACGACGACCTTCGCCGGGTCGATGCGCTCGATGTCGATCATCCGCCTGCGGTCGATGTTCGAGACGGCGATGAAGGCGTCGGCGCGCCGCGACACGACGTCGCGATCGACGAAGCGGCGCAGGGGCCGGCCCTCGAAGGACCACGAGTGCTCGTGCGCGACGACCACGGGCGTGCGGGCCAGGCCACTGAGGATCGCGCCCCACCCGTTCGACCCGTACTGATGCGAGTGCAACACGTCGGTGTGCTGCGGTCGCAGCAGCCGCAGGACGGGCCGCCAGGCGTGCAGATGCGCTGTCGACCGGCGCGGGATGCCGAGGAAGCGAACGTCCGCCGCGTCGAGGTCGTCCAGCACCTTCTGCACGGGCTCGGAGATGCCCTCGTCCGGAGGCCAGCGGGTCACGCAGATCGTGCGCTCGAACCGCTCCGGGTCCAGCCCCACGGCAATCTGGCGCGCGAGACGCTCGGCCCCGCCACCGACGGGGCCGAGATTGGCGACCAGGGTGAGCACGCGCAGGCGCCGGGACTCAGCCAACGTCGGTGCCCTCGCTCCCGCGACCGCCCACCGCGGGCGCGGCTTCAGCGCGATCGCCTCCGGCCTCCTGCCAGCGATCGCTCGCGAACCGGGCCACCCGCCGCGCCACCGCCGGCCACGAGTGCTCTGGGGGCGGCGCCAGCTCGGCGGCGGTCCATGGCCTTCGCACGTGGGCGATCGCCCTGGACGGTCCCTCGGCGTCGTTGACGTCGACCGCCAAGAACGCGGGCTCCTCCGCGGCGAAGGCGGCGAGCTCGTCCCCGGGGCCGCCACCGGTCAATGCCAGCCGCGGGATCGGCAGCGTCAGGTACTGGATCGCCTTGCTGGGTAGCTGCGCCGGGTCCTTGTTGCCGACGACCACCGCCGCGTCGAATTCGTGCGCGGCGCGCCAGGCGTCGTCCCACTCGATCGGGGCCCGAACCTCCACGACCACCCCGGGATCATCCGACTCGAGGAGCTCGGGCACGCCGACGGAGCCGTAGTTGACGAAGCTGATCCGGTCGAAGCCCCCCGCCGCGCGCAGGCGAGCGAGCCAGCCTCCGATGGGCACCCGAACCGGGTAGACCGAGCCGTACTGCACGAGCCGCAGCTCCCCGGCCGGGCGTCCGGACGCCGGTGCCGGGGAGTCGGTGGCCGTCACCTCGAAGTACCCGTTGGGACGGCAGAGCAGGGCGAGTCGCGGGAAGAGCCGCTGCAGGGCGTCCTCCTGAGTCGCCGTCGTCACGACCCCGCCCGCGGCGTGCTCCCAGATGAACCGCTCGGCATCACGAGCGCGCGCGGGAACGCGCTTCCAGTCCGCCGTGGCCTTCGTGGCGGTCAGCGCCCAGGGATCACCAATGTCCACCACGTACGGGACACCTGTGGCGACGAGACGCTGAGCGCCGTAGTAGAGGGGCGAGTAGGGCCACCCGACGATCACCGCCCCGAGCCCGGAAGGCTGCCAGTCGCGGAACGTTCGGCGGGCCAGGGGCTCGCACTCGTCGAAGACGAAGTCCTTGACCAGCTTCGTCCGGGCCTTCCGGAACACGGTCGGCGCGGGGCGCGAGCCATCGTCGACGGCGTATGGGCGGCCGGCCGGAGGAACCCGCTCGACCGGGCAGGCGAGCAGCTCCTCGAGCGCCGTCGCCACCATCCGCGCGCGTTGGGCACGCGGGGAATAGGGCGTCCCGCCGGCAAACGACAGGACGATCGCCTGCCGATTGATCGCCACGGCGCGACTATAGCGATGGCCCAGCAGCCGTCGGCGGGTGCGCTGCAAGGGGCGCGGCGGGCGGTCGAACACCGGGTTGGGCCTCGAAACCAGCATCTAGTCTCCGACCATGAACTCGTCCGTACCCCCTGACGACCAGGACGAGGTCTCCACTCGGGGGCTGACCCGGACCGTGCTGCGTGGCGTGGCGCTCGCCGGCGGGGGCTTCGTCCTGACCCAGGCGATCACGCTCGGCTTCTACATCGCGCTCGCGCGCCTGGCGACTCCGGCCGAGTTCGGGGAGCTCGCGGCCGGGATGGCGCTGGTGGGGATCGCGCTCCTCTACACGGAGGGCGGGATGCTGTCCGCGCTCGTCTACCGGCGCGACCGGATCGAGGAGGCGGCGGCCACCGCCGTCGTCTCGACGTTCCTGGCCGGACTGGTCCTGTCGCTCGGCGCGCTTGCCGCCGCGCCGCTCCTCGGCCTCTACTTCGGCGACGACACCGTCGGCGAGGTCGCCGCCGCGGTCTCTGGGGTGCTGTTCTTCCGCACCCTCGCGGTGGTCCCGAACGCGCTCCTCCAGCGACGCTTCTCGTTCTTCCGGCGGCTGGTGGTCGAGCCCGCCGCGGCGATCGCGTTCGGAGCGACCTCGGTCGTCCTGACCGCGCGGGGTATGGGCGTATGGGGACTCGTGATCGGCCAGTACGCCTCCGTCGTGGTCGAGGCGATCGCCGCCTGGGGGCTCGTGCACTGGCGCCCGAACCTGCGCCTGGCGTCGTACGGGATGTGGCGGGAGCTGATCGCCTACGGTCGGCACGCGCTCGTCGCCACCACCGTCATCCGAATCGGCCAGGAAGTGCCCGTGTTCCTGCTCGGGCGCTTTTCGGGCACGGCCGCGCTGGGCCAATTCCGGTACGGCATCCGGATCGCCCAGCTGCCGCTCTCGACCGTGATGGCCGCCGCGTCGTACGTCCTCTTCCCGGCGCTGGCGAGGATCTCGGACGCGTCCCAGCGCTTCCACGCCGCCGTCCTGCGCTGCCTCCGCTGGATGGCGATCATGGCGATCTTCGGCGGCCTGGTCCTGATCCCGCTCGGCCGGCCGCTCTCGACTCTGGTCTTCGGCGAGATCTGGGCCGAGGCCGGCACCGCGGCGGCGGCCCTCGCCTTCTTCTGCGCCGGGCGCGCGCTCACGTCGCTGATCGTCGAGGCGCTGAAGGCCGACGGGCGGCCCGACGTGGTCGTGAGGATGAACCTCGTCGAGCTGGTGGTCGGCGTCATCGCGATGGTCGCGCTCCTGCCCTTCGGACTGGTCGGTGTCTGCCTTGGCGCGTCGCTCGCCGTCGTCGTTCGCACGGTGTACTCGTTCATCCGCGCCGACCGGGTGATGGGCATCCCGCTCGCGGCGATGTGGCGTGAGATCCGGCCGCCGCTGATCGCGGGGATCGTGATGGCGGCGGTGGTCCTGCCGCTCGAGCTCCTCGTCGTCGACGCCGCGAGCCACGGGACGGCGCTCGGCCTGCTACTCGTCGTGGCGGAGGCGCTGCTGGCCGTGGCGATCTACGTCGGCGTCATCCATCTGCTCGCGCCCGGGGCGATCCGGGAGTTCGTCGGCCTCCTGCGCACCGCGCGAAGGCAGACCCCGGAGGCGGAGATCAAGCCCGAGCCCGAGCCCGAGGAGACCGAGTTGCCGGTGGTCTGGGAATAGGGGAGCGACCGGTCAGCGCTTGCGCTTGGCGCGCATGACCTCGCAACCGTGGAGCTCATCGCCACGGTCCGCGTGGACCACGTCCCGGCCGGGGCCGCAGTAGACGACGTCCAGGCTGCCGTCGCGGGCGCTCAGCGTGTCGTCGCCGGTGCCGCCGTACAGGCAGTCCCTCCCGCCGTGGCCGCGCAGCACGTCGTTTCCGCCGTGGCCGTTCAGGCGATCGCGGGCCCGGGTGCCGGTGAGCACGTCGGAGGAGTCCGTGCCGTTCTCGATCTGGTCGCAGCTCCCGCTCCCGGTCCCGCGTCGGGGCGGGTCGGCCGCGGGGGGGCCGTCAACGAGACAGGGGCTGTTCGGGAGCAGATCGAAATTGCCGGCGCCGCGATTCGCGTACTCCGGGTCCGCGACCACGTTGCCCGTCGTGGCGAAGCCCACGGAGGGCGACTGGATCCCGCCCTGGGCCGCGGCCCCGGCGCCGCCGCTGCTGCAATTGTCGCGGGCGACGTTGCCGGTTCCGACCGGGCCGCCCCACGAGGCCTCGACGTTGTAGCGCAGGCTCGAGTTCGTGATCAGGTTGTGCTCGACGACGTTGTTGTCGGAGGAGCTGTGCGAGTCGCCCCCGAAGATCACGCCCTCGCCGTTCCCGTCGATGACGTTGTTGGTGACCAGGGTCCCGTCGGCATCCGGATAGAGCTGCACACCGCGATCGGCGTTGGAGTAGATCCAGTTGTCGCGAATCACCGTGTCGCGGGCCTCGGCGACGTAGATTCCGTGGTCGTAGTTCGTAGCCGGCAGGCGCCCGCAGTCGTGGATCCGGTTGTCCTCGATCAGGACGCCGCGCGGCGGTGCGGAGCCCGGAGAGGCCGTGATGTGGACGCAGATCGCCGTGTGGTGGTTGCTGATGTCGTTGTTGCGGAGCACGGCGCGATCGGCGTAGATCAGCGGGCTGAGGTAGTTGTTCGGATTGCGGCCGTCCAGGTTCAGGTTCTCGACCACCGCATCGTCGGCCGTCGCCTCGAACCGGACTCGCCCGACCACTGTCGCGGTCTCCCCTGGGTAGCTGCTCAGTGTGATCCCGGCCGTGCGGAGGGAGATGTCGCCGCTGTAGGTACCCGCACGCAGGCAACCGGTCTGCCCGCCGGTCAGCGAGGCGACGAGCTTGCTGGCGGTCGCGAACGGCGCGTCGACGGTGCCGGCGGCGCCATCCGAGCCCCCGGCGGCGGCGACCCTGTCGCAGCTGACGGTGGCGGCCGCCGGCCCGGCGCCGGCGGAGAGGCTGACGGCGGCCGCGGCGGCGGTGAGGACGGCCACGGCACGGGAGCGCCGGGAAGCGTTCCGCAGCGCTCGAATGGCAGGAGTTTCGACCAGGGGCACCAACGCAATCCCTTTGCGGATCGGTGCATCCGCGCGGTCGCGCCAGCCGCCGTGCGTGGGTATCGAACAGGCGTCCAGGCAGGAACGCCCCGGCGGCCTGAGCCGATTGGCCGGATGTAGGAGTCCCTATCGGGCGCCGAGCACGGTCGCGCAGGCGGAGCGCGGATCCGTGCGGAAATCGCCGCGACCGGCGTCGGCATAGCCCGGGTCGGCGACGACGTTGTCCGTCGCGGTGAAACCGATGGGCGGCGCCTGGATCCCACCCTGCTGATTGCTGTGCGGGCCGCCGGTCGTGCAGTTGTTGCGAGCGACGTTGCCCCTCCCCACCGGCCCTCCCCAGGAGGACTCGATGTTGTAGCGCAGGCTCGAGTTGGTGATCACGTTGTGCTCGACGAGATTGTTGTCGGAGGCACTGTGCGAGTCGCCACCGAAGATCACGCCCTCGCCGTTGCCGTCGATCACGTTGCCGGTGACCACGCTGCCGTCGGCGTCCGGATAGAGCTGCACGCCACGGTCGGCGTTGTCGTAGATCAGATTGCGCCGGATCACCGTGTGGTCGGCCTCGGCGACGTAGATGCCGTGGTCGAGATTGGTCGCCGGCAGGACGCCGCAGTCGTGGATCCGGTTGTGCTCGATCACGACCCCGCGCGGGATCGCCGAGCCCGGATACCGGGTGACGTGGACGCAGATCGCCGTGTGGTGGTTGGTGATGTTGTCGTTGCGGAGCAAGGCGCCGTCGGCGTAGAGCAGGGGACCGAGGGCGTCGTGGAGGTTGCGACCGTTCAGATTGAGGTCGCGCACCTGCACCTGGGTGGCCGGGGGGTTGATCTTGAGCTGCCCGACGACGGTCGCCCGCTGTCCCGGGACGCTGATCAGCCTCACCCGCGGCTTCATGAAGAGGACCGGCCTGCGCTTGGACTTGTAGGTGCCCTCCGGCAGGCAGCCCGTCTGGCCGGGCCGCAGGCCGTGGACGAACTGCCGCGGGTTGGCGTCGTGCTTCGCGATCACGTCGCAGATCTTGCGGTGCGTTGCCGCATGCTGCCGAGCGACCTCCGTGGTCGAGTACCCGGTCGCGGCGCCGAGCGCCGTCGCAAGTGTCGCGACGACGAGCGCGAGGCAACCGAGAGGCCCAGTCAGCCTGAAGCGCTTCACCCCAGGTGGGAGCGTACAGACGGAGTTCAGCGGCTCATAAAGGCCGCGCGGCGGCGACCGACTCGAGCAGGGCCGCGAGCCGCTCGGACTCGAGCTCGCGCAGGTGAGCTGCGGCGAAGCGGCGACCGTTCGCGGCCAGCCGCTCACCGAGGGCGGGGTCCGCTCGCAGTCGGCGCAGCGCCTCGGCAAGGGCCTGGGGCGACTCGGCGGGTACCGCGAGGGCGGCGTCGGCCTCCTCGGCGAGCCGCGGCATCTCACCGTCGGCGGCCAGCACGACGGGGCGCCCGACCGCGCAGAAGTCGAACAGCTTCGAGGTCACGACCTTGGTGAGCTGCGCGCGATGGGGCACGAGCAGGGCGTCGGACGCGCGCAGGTGACGACCGGCGTCGCCGGGGCTCATCAGCCCGCGGAACTCAACCTCGCCGGCGGGGAGGATCGCTGCCTGCGCCTCGAGCTCCGCCTTGAGCGGGCCCTCCCCGATCACCAGCAGCCGGAAGCCCTCGCCGGCGAGCAGGGCGGCCGCCTCGAGCACGGAATCGAGGCCGAACGAGAGGCCGAGGTTGCCCGCGTAGGTCCAGACGAAGCGGTCCTCCGGCAGGTCGAGGGAAGCCCGGTCGACGTCGGCCTCGCCAACCTCCAGCCAGCGACGTGTGGTGCCGTTGGGGATCACCTCGACCTTGCCCGGGTCCGCGGTGCGGTCGCGGATGTGCTGGGCGAACGCCTCCGTCACGGTGACGATCGAGGTCGCACCGGCGTACAGCGATCGCTCGAGGCGCTCGGCGAATCCGATCACGCGCGGGTCCGTGACCTCTCCGACCAGCACGGCGACGTCGGGCCAGAGATCCCGCACGTCGAACACCCAGGGGGCCCGGTGGCGCGCCGCCGCGAGCGCCCCGACGGCTCCGACCGGCAGCGGCGGGGAGCTCGCCAGGATCACGTCGGGGCGGCGCTTGAACGCGGCGACCGTGGTCGCCATGGCCGCGAACGAGCCGTAGTTGGCGACCCGCGTGGCGAGCGTCTTCGTCGGGGTCGTCGCCACCCAGACGTAGTCGACGCTCAGGTCACCGGCCCTCCGGCGGACCAGTGCCCGACCGCGGAAGTCCGGCTCGATGACCCCACGCGGGTGGTTGGGGACGGCGCAGACGACGTCGACCCGGTGCCCGCGGGCGGCGAGCGCGGTCGCGAACGCCTCCAGCCGGAACCGCGCCGCGGTCACCTCGGGGGCGAAGTGCTGAGTCAGGATCAGCGCTCTCATGCATCGACCGCGCCCATGGTCGCGGTCCGGCGCATGAACGCGAGTACGCGCTCCCCGTCGTCCTCGCTCAGGTGCTTGCGCCACGTGCGCGTTGAGTCGAAGAAGGGCGTCTCGGCGACGACCGCCTCGAAACGGGGCGTCCAGTCGAGACCGGATTCCGAGCACAGAGCGCGGAGGGTCGGCTCCGGCTCGCGGATCAGATCCTCGTAGGCGAGCTCGAAGAAGCGGCCCTCGACCAGCGTCGCGTTGGCCGCGATGTCGTCGAGGTCGAGCCGGATCTTGAGCGCGGCCGACAGGAGCGGCCCGCCGCCGAGCTCGCGCCAGGCGTCCATGTAGGGCGCCGGGACGGATCCCCATTGCCAGTCCGCGCCGTCCGGCGGGCTGCTGACGTCGAGCCAGCCGGCCTTGATCCACGAGCTCACCACCGAGCGGGGGTCGCGCCGCAGCGATACGAACACGGCGTCGGGATAGACGCGGTCGAAGTATGAGATCCGCGACCACCCGGTGACCTTCACCAGCAGGCGGGGGCGCCGCTGGAAACGCAGGACCCGATCGGTGGCCCGCCGCACCGGCTCGATCCCCGACACCGGGACGTCGGCCGCGGTCGGCGGGCGGTCACGGCGCGAGAAGCCCGGCAGGTAGTGCTCCCAGAATCGGTAGGCCTCGAACGGCTTCGGGAAGGCCTTCAGGTGCCGGATGCGATCGCCCAGCGGCAACCCGTAGAGCCCGGAGGCGACGGAGAGCCAGGGTTGGCCCGGGAGCACCTCGTTGAACGTGGACAGCCAGCCCAGCCCCTGGTGGCGCGCGAGGAGCCGATGCAGAAGCGTCGAGCCGCAGCGACCCGTGCCGACGATGATCAGCGGGCCGCCGTCGCTCACAGCCGGCCCCGCAGGCGCAGGCGCGCTCGCCACAGTGCGGTCGAGCGCAGCCAGCGCATCGGTCGAGCGACCTTGAGGCGGTAGCGCCGCTCGTCGTCGCGGAGGAAGATCGGCACCCGCGGCCACTCGAGCGCTCCCGCCTCCTCGACCCGGCCGGCCATCGCGCCGCCGCCGACGTATCCGGCCTCGCGTGCCGCCCTGACGACGCTCGCCGAGCAGTCGCCGTACGGATAGGCGATCGACCGGCAGCGGCCGCCGAGGCCCTCCTCGAGCTCGGCTCGCGATCCGGCGAGCTCCTCGCGCAGCGCGTCGCCGTCGAGGCGGGGGAGCCGCGGATGCGTGCGGGTGTGCGAGCCAATCTCCCATCCCTCGGAGGCGAGTTCGCCGAGCTCGTCCCATGACATCGGGATCAGCTCGCTCTCGTTCGGGCCATCGAGCCAGCTGGTGATGCCGGACCACTGCATCGGCCGCTCCGAGCCCACGAAGGAGGTCGGCACGAACACCGTGCCCGGCACGCCGAGCTCGCGCAGCACCGGCCGCGCCAACTCGATCACGGACCGGAACGAGTCGTCGAACGTGACCGACATGGTCCGCTCCCGCGGGGGCTCCTCGACCGCCTCGGTGAAGGTCACGCCGCGATAGCCACGACCCAGGAGGATCGCCAGTTGCCGCTCGAGCGCCGCCGGCGTGACCGAGAGCCCAGATGGCCAGCCGTCACTCACGGCGTGGTAGCAGAGGATGAGCGTGTCGCTCACGCCGACGCAGGTTACGGCCTCCATCCGGCGCCGGGAATCCCCTGCACCTGCGCGTGCACGCGCACGGAATCGTCCGCCGCACGCCCCGCTCCCCGGCGCGTCGCACGGTTCGCACTACAGTTCGGGCCGGGCCCTTACGAGTATGCCAATCAGAGTGGGAATCGATCTGACCTCGGTAACCGGCGTGCAGGAATCCATCGGCACGCACGGTGACCGCTACCTCGAGCGCGTCTACACCGACGCTGAGCTGGCCGAGTGCCGGACCGGCGCCGGCATGGACGCCGAGCGCCTCGCCGCGCGCTTCGCGGTCAAGGAGGCCGCGATGAAGGTCCTGCGGCCGAGCGAGCACGATGCCGTCCCGTGGACCGAGATCGAGGTGCGACACGCCGACGCCTCGGACGCGGTCGAGGTCGGGTTCAGCGGCCGCGCCGCCGAGCTCGCCGCCGCAGAGCGGCATCGGCCCCCTCACCGCCAGCCTCACGCACGAGGCCGAGTTCGCGGCCGCGGTCGTGGTGGCGGAGATGGACCGGGGCGACCGGTGGTTGACGAGATCCGCCAGATCGTCGCGGAGCACGGGCGGCTTCCGGTCGAAGTCGACGGGCTGGCGGTGGACGCCGACCTCTACCAGGCGGGGATGACCTCGCACGCGAGCGTCAACGTGATGCTCGCCCTCGAGGACGCCTTCGACGTCGAGTTCCCGGACCGAATGCTGCGCCGGGACGTTTTCGAGAGCATCGCCGCAATCGAAGCGGCGCTGACCGAGCTGCAAGCCGAGGAGGCCGCATGAGCATCGCCGTCGACCGAGACCAGGCGTTTCTGGACGCCGTCAGCCGCATCGCCGCCGAGGTCGCGGCGCCGAACGCCGACGACGTCGACCGCCAGGCGCGCTTCCCGCGCGAGTCGATCGACGCCCTCCGCGAGGAGGGAGCGCTCGGCGCCTACATCGGCGAGGAGCTCGGCGGCGGCGGGGTGTCGTTCGAGGCGCTCGCCCGCGCTTGCTACGAGCTCGGCCGCTACTGCGGCGCCAGCGCGATGGTCTTCGCCATGCACCAGATCCAGGTCGTGACGATCGCACGTCATCACGAGCCGGGCGACTGGTTCGAGGGCTACCTGCGCGAGATCGCCGCCGACCAGCGCCTGGTCGCCTCCGTGACCTCCGAGGTCGGCACCGGCGGTGACATGGGGCGCTCGATCGCCGCCGTGACCCCGAGCGACGACGGTTCCTGCACGTTCGAGAAGCAGGCCCCCACGGTGAGCTACGGCGAGTACGCGGACGACCTGCTGACGACCCTGCGCCGCAACCCCGACGCCGAGCCGGGCGATCAGGTGATGGCGCTGACCCGCAAGGACCAGCTGAACCTGGAGCAGACCGGCACCTGGGATCCGCTCGGCATGCGGGGCACGTGCTCGCCCGGCTTCGTCGTGCGAGCCGAGTTCCCGGCCGAGCAGGTGCTGGCGACGCCGTTCTCGCGCGTCGCGGCCGAGTCGATGGTCCCGGTCTCCCACATCCTCTGGTCGCACCTGTGGCTCGGGATCGCCACCGACGCGTTCGACCGCGCCCGCGCCTTCGTGCAGGCGGCGGCGAAGCGCAAGCCTGGCGAGACGCCGTCGTCCGCCCACCGGCTGTCGGAGCTGATGAGCGAGCTCGCGCCGCTGCGCGCCGAGGTCGGCCTGGCGCTGCGCGAGTTCTGCGAGTGGTCCGAGGAGCCCGGCCGCGAGCGGCTCTCGACGATGGCCGCGGCGCTGCGCTTCAACAACCTCAAGATCGCCGCCTCCGAGCAGGCCCCGCGCGTCTGCCAGGGCGCGCTCGGCGTCTGCGGGATCATGGGCTTCAAGAACGACACCCCGTTCAGCGTCGGCCGGCACCTGCGCGACACCATGTCCGCCTGCCTGATGGTCGCCAACGAGCGCATCCACCAGACCAACGCCCGGCTGCTGCTGATCGCCAAGGAGGTCTAGGCCTGTGGCAGAGTTCCGGGCCGCGACCGACGAGCAGCGGGCCTTCCTCGGCGAGCTGCTCGATGCCGGGCTGCTGATCGAGAGCGGCGTGCCCGGGGTCTACGGGCGCTCCAGCGCGTTCGAGGACGTGCGGAACGCGTTCGACGGGGTGGTCAACCGCGTCGGGGCGGACGACGGGGCCGAGCGCCTGCGCTTCCCGCCGATCGTGCCCCGGGCCCAGTTCGAGGCAAGCGGCTACCTGCAGTCCTTCCCCCACCTCGCCGGGACGATCTTCGACTTCGACGGCGACGAGGCCGAGGCGCACGAGCAGTCGAGCCGCGCGAGCCGCCACGAGGACTGGAGCGAGTTCCAGACGATGAGCGACCTGGTGCTGGTCCCGGCCGCCTGCTACCCGGTGTATCCCGCGATCGCCGCGCGCGGCCCGCTCGGGCCGGGCGGGGTGATCGTCGACGCCGGCGGCTCCTACGTGTTCCGAGCGGAGCCGTCGGGGGACCCGGCGCGGCTGCAGATGTTCCACCAGCGCGAGATCGTCCGGATCGGGGAGCCCGACGCGGTCGCCGACTGGCGCGACGTGTGGCGCGACCGGGCGGTCGCCCTGCTGCGCGGGCCTCGGGCTCGAGGCCGACTTCGACGTCGCCGCGGACCCGTTCTTCGGCCGCAGCGGCCGGATGATGGCCGCAAGCCAGCGCCAGCAGGCGCTGAAGTTCGAGATCGAGGTCCAGATCGGTGGCCCGGAGCCGACCGCGGTCGCGTCCTTCAACTACCACCAGACCCACTTCGGCGAGGCGTTCGGGATCGAGCTCGCCGACGGCGGCGTGGCGCACACGGCGTGCCTGGGATTCGGGCTCGAGCGGATCACGATGGCGCTGCTGCGCGCCCACGGGCTCGACCCGGAGACGTGGCCGGACGAGGTGCGCGCGGAGCTCTGGCCGCGATGAGCACCGCGACCACCGGGATGGTCAGCCTGCTCGGCCTCGACCCCGCCACCTACGTCCCGCACGCGATCCACACGCCGGGCGACCGCACCTACACCGAGACCAACTGCTACAGCGACATCCTCATCGAGCTGGTCCACGCGCGCGGCGACGAGCCCCTTGCGGCGGCCGGGTTCACGGTCCGAATCGACTTCGAGGGCGACCAGTGGACGTTCTTCAAGCCGCCGCCCGAGGACCTCGAGCGGCTGTTCGGCATCGACATCCACGAGATGCAGCCCTACCGCCCGCTGCCGCAGCAGATCGCCGAGCAGATCGTCGACGGCCGGACGATCATCGTCGAGCTCGACTCCTGGTATCTGCCGGACACGGCGTCGACCAGCTACCGCAACGAGCACGTCAAGACGTCCGTGATCGCCGAGGCGATCGACCACGATGCCGAGCGCCTCGTCTACTTCCACAACACGAGCCTGCACGCGCTCGATGGCGAGGACTACCGCGGCGTCTTCCGCCTCGGGCGCGAGTTCTCGCCCGACGTCCTGCCCCCCTACACAGAGCTCGTGCGCTTCGACGACGGCCCGCGGCTGCGCGGCGACGAGCTGCGCGCGGCGGCCCGTGAGCTGCTGCGAGGCCACCTCGCGCGCCGCCCCGAGACCAACCCGTTCGAGCGCTTCGGCGCCCAGCTGGCCGCGACCCTCCCGGACCTCCTCGCCGGGGACGCCGCCACCTACCACGACTACGCCTTCGCGACCGTCCGCATGTACGGGTCCGCCTTCGAGATCACCGCCTCGCACGTCGACTGGCTGCTCGGTGACGAAGGCGCAGCCGCGTCGGCCGCGCTCACCCGGATCGTCGAGGGCTCGAAGGTCCTCTCCCTGCGCCTCGCGCGCCGGCGCGAGTTCGACCCGCAGCCCTACGCCGCATCGGCGGCCGAGGCGTGGGACGAGGCGATGACCGCGCTCGAAGCGGCCGTCGGCTGAGCCATGGCCCCGGCCCCCGGGAGGCGCGCGCGGGTCCAGGGACACGCGTCGATCGAGCTCGACTCCGGATGGCGGGCTGCCAGCGGCGCGGCCGCGGGACCCGAGGCGCTCGACGGGCTCGAGTGGATCGACGCGCGGGTGCCGGGCACGGCAGCCGCCGCGCTCGCCGCCGCCGGCGTCGACCTCGACGACCGCGACCTCGACGCCGAGGAGTGGTGGTTTCGGACCGCGTTCGCCACCGAGCCGCCCGCCGCGGGCGAGGAGCTCGCGCTGCGGCTGGACGGGCTCGCCACGGTCGCCGACGCCTTCCTGAACGGCGAGCCGCTACTCGAGAGCGGGTCGATGTTCGCCGCCCACGAGGTCGACGTCTCCGGCCGGGTGCGGGACCGCAACGAGCTTGCGATCCGCTGCCGGCCGCTCGCCCCGCTGCTCGCCGAGCGCCGCCGCCCGCGGGCGCGGTGGCGCACGCGCGTGGTCGCTCAGCCGAACCTCCGCTTCTTCCGGACCAGCCTGCTCGGGCGCGCCCCGGGCTTCGCGCCCGGCCCGGCCCCGGTCGGGCCGTGGCGACCGGTGACGCTCGAACGGCGCCGCGGCCTCGTCGTCGAGGCCCTGCGGCTGACCCCGCGCCTCGTCGGCGACGACGGCGACCTCGCGGTGAGCGCCAACCTGCGGCCCCTCGGCGGCGGGGAGCCGACCGCGGTCGAGGTCGAGGTGAGCGGTCCCTCGGACGCCGCCCGGGGACGGCTCGACCTCACGCCGCAGCCCGGCGGGGTGCTGGCCTCCGGGACCGTGCGCCTGGCCGGCGTGGCTCCCTGGTGGCCGCACACGCACGGCGAGCAGCCGCTCTACGACGTGCGCCTCGTGGTCACCGGCGCCGACGGCGAGCACGTCGTCGACGCGGGGCGGGTCGGCTTTCGGGCCCTCGCCCCGGGCGCCGGCGCCGAGCACGATCCCGACGAGGACGGCCTGAACCTGCACGTCAACGGGGCGCCGGTCTTCGCGCGCGGGGCGATCTGGACGCCGGTCGACCCGATCGGCCTCGCGCCGTCCGCGAACGAGCTGCGCGCGGCGCTCGAGGGCGCGCGCGACGGCGGCCTCAACATGCTGCGCCTGGCCGGCACTGGCGCCTATGAGAGCGAGGCCTTTCACGACCTCTGCGACGAGCTCGGGCTGCTCGTCTGGCAGGACTTCATGTTCGCGAACCTCGACTATCCGATCGCCGACGACGCCTTCCGCGCCGAGGTCGAAGCGGAGGCGAGAGCCGTGCTCGCCGGGCTCGCCGGCCGCCCGAGCCTCGCGGTGCTCTGCGGCAACAGCGAGGTCGAACAGCAGGCCGCGATGGTCGGGCAGGATCCCGCGGTCGGCCGCGGCGAGCTCTTCGGGGAGCTGCTCCCGGCCGCGGTCGCGGCGGCCGACGTCGACGCGCCCTACTTCCCGTCGGCGCCCTGCGGCGGCGAGCTGCCGTTCCGCACCGACCGCGGCCTCGCGAACTACTTCGGCGTCGGCGCGTACCTGCGACCGCTCGAAGACGCGCGCCGGGCGGAGGTCCGCTTCGCGTCCGAGTGCCTCGCGTTCGCCAACGTGCCCGGCGAGGCCACGCTCGAGCGCCTACTCGGCGAGCCCCCGGCGACAGCGCCGTGGGCGGCCCGCGCTGGAAGCGCGGCGTGCAGCGCGACGTGGGCAGCGGCTGGGACTTCGACGACGTCCGCGACCATTACCTCGAGCGGCTGTTCGGGGTGGACCCGGCGGAGCTGCGCAGCGTCGATCCGCAGCGCTACCTCGAGCTGTCGCGAGCCGTAACCGGTGAGGTGATGGCCGAGGTGTTCGGCGAGTGGCGGCGGCTCGGTTCGGCTTGCGGCGGCGGGATCGTGCTGTGGCTGCGCGACCTCGTCCCGGGCGCCGGCTGGGGTCTCCTGGACGACCGTGGCGAGCCCAAGGTCGCCTATCACCACCTCCGCCGCGCGCTCGCGCCGGTCGCCGTGTGGACGACCGACGAGGGTCTCGGCGGCATCGCCGTCCACGTCGCCAACGACCGCCCCGAGCCGCTGCGCGCCCGGCTGCGGGTGGCCCTCTACCGCGACGGCGAGCAGCGCGTCGACGAGGCCTCCGAGGAACTCGACGTGCCCGCGCGCGGTGCCTGCGAGCGCAACGTCGAGGCGCTGCTGGGTCGCTTCGTCGACGCGGCCTGGGCGTACCGCTTCGGCCCACCGGCGCAGGACCTGGTCGTCGCGAGCCTCGAGAGCGAGCGAGACGGCCTGCTGTCCCAGGCGCTGCGCTTTCCGGCCGGGCGCCCGGCCGGGGCCGAGCCGGCGGCACGTCTCGGCCTCGAGGCGACCACGCGCGCGCGGGAGGACGGCACCGTGAGCCTGCGCGCGTCGAGCCGCCGGCTCGCCTACGGCGTCCGCGTCCACGGGCCGGGGTTCATCCCGGACGACGACGCCTTCTCGATCGAGCCGGGCGGCGCGCGAGAGCTCGTCCTGCGCCCGCGCGTTCCAGGAACGGAGTTCGCGGGGGTCGCGCTGACGGCGCTCAACCTGGAGGGGCGGGTTCGTGCCGTGGCCGACGACGCTGCGGGGCCATGACCGGCGCCCCGCCAATGCGACCGCTCTACCTCCCGACGGCCCCGGACTCGACGTTCGGGTTCTTCCACCCGGCGGCGGAGGACGGCGACGGCGCCGCGGCGCTGATCTGTCCGCCGTTCGGCTGGGAGGACTTCTGCTCGTACCGCAGCCGCCTGACCTGGGCGGACGAGCTGGCCGCGGACGGGCACCCCACGCTGCGTATCGACCTGCCCGCCACCGGCGACAGCGGCGGTGACCCCGAGGACCCGGCGCGGCTGGAGGCGTGGACCACCGCCGTCACGGCCGCCGCCGACTGGCTGCGAGCCTCGACGGGGCGCTCGCGCGTCGCGACGATCGGGATCGGGCTCGGTGGCCTGATCGCGTGCCGCGCGCTGGCCGACGGCGCCGCGATCGATGACCTCGTGTTGTGGGCCGTCCCGTCCCGCGGCAAGGCGCTGGTGCGCGAGCTCCGCGTGTTCGCCCGCCTGAACGCGACCGAGGTAGACGCCGAGGACGCGCTCGCGCGGCCGGCGCTGCCCGAGCCGCCGCCGCTGCCGGACGGCTCCCTCGAAGTCGGCGGTTTCATGCTCGACGGCGCGACCGTCGAGGCGCTCGGGTCCCTCGACCTGACCAAGCTCGACCTCGGGCCCGGTCGCGGGCGGCGTGTGCTGATGCTCGAGCGCGACGGGATCGAGGTGGACGAGCGTCTGCGCGAGCACCTCGAGGGGTCGGGCGCGGAGGTGACCGTGGCGCCAGGGCCCGGGTACGGCCGGATGATGGCCCACCCGCAGCAGGCGCGCGCGCCGGAGGCCGAGATCGCTGCGGTGTCGGAGTGGCTCGCGCAGGCGCCGTCCGGGTCTGCGATCCCGGCGGCGCCGGGCGGCGCGGTCGAGTCGCTGGACCTCGTCCATCGCGAGCCGGCGGATCCGCGAGACGCCAATCTCGATCGAGCGGCCGTTCGGCCTGCTCTGGGGGGTGCTGTGCGAGCCGGTCGACACCCCGGCCGGGCTCACCGCGATCCTGCTCAACGCCGGCGCCCTCCGGCGAATCGGGCCGGGGCGCCTGTGGGTTGAGCTTTCCCGCGACTGGGCCGCCCGCGGGGTGGCGACGCTGCGGATCGATCTCGAGGGCCTCGGCGATGCCGACGGCGACCCGACGCCGTACGCCGACACGGGGGCGCTCTACACCCTGGCCCTGGTCGACCAGGCGCTCGCGTCGATGGACGAGCTCGAGCGGCGGGGGTTGCCGCCGAGCTTTCTCCTCGCCGGATTGTGCTCCGGGGCGTACTGGTCGTTCCACGCCGCGCTGCGCGACCCGCGGGTGGTCGCCACCTACCTGCTCAACCCACGCGCGCTGATCTGGGACGAGTCGCTCGACAAGGAGCGCGAGGCCCGCAAGATGCGCGGCGTCCTGAGCGGCTCCTCATGGCGCCAGGTGCTGCGTGGCGAGGTCTCGCCGAAGCGCATGGGCCAGATCGTCCGGGCGGGCACGACCGCGCCCTTTCGCGCCCGGGCCGCGGCGGCCGTCCGGCGCGATCGGCAACGCGAGCTCGACCGCGCGCTTGGGCGCATGCGCGACACCGGCAAGCGGATGGTGCTCGTCTTCGGCGGCGACGAGCCCCTCCACGAGGAGCTCGAACGGGAGGGCCGGCTGGCCGACCTGGAGCAGTGGCCGAACACGGAGCTCGCCGAGCTCCCGGGAAACGACCACAGCTTCCGCCCGATCCGCTCGCAGCACTACGTACACGCGGTGCTCGAGCGGGCACTCGACCGTGAGCTGGACGAGGGTTCCGATCCCTGAGCGCGGGTCCCTCGTACTCTTAAGTGATGCGCACGGCGGCTGTGTGAAGGTGGCCTCGAACGGCCGGTCACAACGTGACCTGGGAACAGAGTTCTGGGCCAACGCCGATCTCGTCCACGCCTACGCCGGCGGTGACCTACGGCCGGTGGAGGTGACGCTGTTCGAGCGACACCGCGACGCGCTCTCCGGGCGCGTACTCGAGCTCGGGGTCGGAGGCGGGCGGGTGACTCGACACCTGTGCGCGATCGCAACCGAGGTCCACGGCATCGACGTCTCCGCCGCGATGGTGGAGCACAGCCGTGCCGCGTTCCCTGACGCGACCATCGTGCAGCGCGACCTGCGCGATCTCAGCCTTTACGAAGACGAGTCGTTCGACGCCCTGGTCGCGGCTTTCAACGTCCTCGACATCCTCGATCACGACGACCGCCGGCTCGCGCTCGCCGGCTTTGCCCGCGTGCTCGCCCCCGGCGGGCTGCTGATCATGTCGTCCCACAACCGCGCCCACGCACCGCTGGTCGTCGGACCCACCAGACGGCTGCTCGGGAATGTCCGCGCGGGGCGGCTACGCAGCGCCGCCGGCGATCTCGTTCGCCTGCCGCGCTCGATCGCGAACCGCCGGCGGCTTGAACCCCACGAACGCGCGCTCCCGGCGTACGCGATCGTCAACGACTTCGCGCACAGCTACTCGATCCTCCACTACTACATCTTCCGGGACGACCAGGAACGCCAGCTGTCGGAGCACGGCTTCACGCTCGTGGAGTGCCTCGACCTGGGCGGTGTAGCCGTCGAGCAAGGGGATCCCGCGACGAACTCTCCCGAGCTCCACTACGTGGCTCGCCGCGGCTGACGGCCGAAGGGCCTAGGGCGACTCGGTCCCGCCGCTGCCGTCGGTGATCGTGCCGAGGTCGGTGGTGGTGTTCGTCGAGGTGGTGCTCGTCGAGGTCGGCGCCGTGGTGGTGCTCGTCGGCGCCGTCGTGGTGGTGCTGGCGGTGGTCGTGGGCGTCGTTGTCGTTGCGCTCGTCGTCGTGGTGGGCGTCGTCGTGACCGTCGAGCTCGACGACGTGGTTGAGCTGTCGTTGTTGTCCGAGGCAACCACGGCGAGTGCGACGCCGAGGCCGATGACAACGGCCACCAGCAGGCCGATCACGACCTTGAGACCCGTGCTCATGCCGGGCGGACGCTGCTCGCCGTACCCGCCCCCCGGGGGCTGGCCCGGCGGAGGGACGTTCATCCGGCGTGTTGGATCCTCGTGCACGGCGCCAGCAGTCTAGGCCTCACCGCAGGACGTCCCCGAGGATCGCCAGAGCCCGATCGACGTCGGGCTCCTCGATCACCAGCGGCGGCAGCAGCCGCAGCATGCGCTCGCCGGGCACGTTGAGGACCAGGCCCGCCTCGAGCGCGGCGGCGGCGACCGCCGGCGCCTGCAGGCCCTCGGCGAGCGTCACCCCGATCATCAGGCCGCGGCCGCGGACCTCGTCGACCGCGTCGAGCGCGGCCAGGCCCGCGGCCAGGCGCTCGCCGAGCTCGGTCACCCTGCCGAGCAGCTCGGGGTCGTCGATGACGTCGAGGGCAGCCAGCGCGGCGCTCGCGGTGATCGGCGCGCCCGCGAAGGTCGAGCCGTGGTCGCCGCGCGCGAGCACGTCGGCGAGCTCGGGATTCGTGACCACGGCGCCGACCGGCAGGCCGCCGCCGAGCGCCTTGGCCGCCGTGAGCACGTCGGGGCGCGCCGGCAGCTGCTCGTAGGCCCACAGCGTCCCCGTCCTCCCCATCCCGCACTGGACCTCGTCGAAGACCAGCGCGGCGCCCGCCTCGTCGCACGCCTCGCGCGCGGCGACCAGGACCTCGTCGGCGATCGGGAAGATCCCCGCCTCGCCCTGGATCGGCTCGATCATCACGGCGGCGGTGCGCTCGCCGACGGCCGCCCGCAGGGCGTCTGGGTCATCGCGCGGGACGGCCACGAATCCGCGCGGCAGGGGCCCGAAGAGGTCGTCGCGGGCGAGCTTCGGCGTCGCGGCGAGCGCCCCGAGGGTGCGGCCGTGAAAGGCGCCCTCGAGGGTGACGATCTCGGGCTCCGCGACGCCGCGGGCGTGGGCGCGCTTGCGCACGAGCTTGATCGCGCACTCGCTGGCCTCCGCGCCCGAGTTGCACAGAAAGACGCGGCCGCCGAGGCTCGAATCGGAGAGGCGCTCGGACAGGCGCATCGCCGGCGCCGAGTAGTAGAGGTTCGAGCTGCCGGCGAACTCGCCCGCCTGCTCGCGTGATCGCGGCGACGATCCGGGGATGGCAGTGGCCGGCGTTGTGGACCGAGAGCCCGGCGAAGAAGTCGAGGTACTCGCGCCCGTCGGCGTCCCAGATCCGCGCGCCGGAGCCGCGCACGAACTCCACCGGCGCCCGCGCGTAGGTGTCCATCGCGTAGCGGCCCTCGAGGCTTTGTAGTTCGGTGAGCGTCATGGCGTGACCATCGTGCCGATGCCGGCGTCCGTGAACAGCTCCAGCAGCAGCGAGTGCGGGCGGCGGCCGTCGACGATGTGCGCCGAGCCGACCCCGCAGCGGACCGCCTCGGCGCAGGCGGCGAGCTTCGGCCGCATCCCGCCGCCGATCTCGGGCAGGGCCGCCTCGACCTCGCCGACGGTGACCCGCGAGTTGAGCGTCGCCTCGTCGGCCGGGTCGCCGAGCCAGCCGGCGACGTCGGTGAGGAAGATCGCCTTGAACGCCCCGAGCGCGCCGGCGACCTTGCCGGCCGCGGTGTCGGCGTTGACGTTGTAGGAGTGGCCCTCGGGGTCGACGCCGGCCGACGCGATCACCGGGATGTAGTCGGCGGCGATGTGGTTGAGCACGTCGACGTCGACGCGCTCGATCTCGCCGACGAACCCCACCTCCTCGGCGCGGGCGTGCGGCGCGATCGTAAACAGCGCCCCGTCCTCGCCCGAGAGCCCGACGGCGGGCTGGCCGTGGCGGTTGAGCCGCATGACGATGTCGGCGTTCACCTTGCCGAGCAGGACCATCTTCGCCACCTCGACGGTCTCGGCGTCGGAGACGCGCATCCCCTCGACGAACCGGACCTCCATCCCGAGGCGCTCCATGTACTTGGTGATGTCGGGGCCGCCGCCGTGGACGATCACCGGGTTGAGCCCGACGTACTTGAGCAGCACGACGTCGGTGGCGAAGCCGTCGCGCAGCGCCTCGTCGGTCATCGCGGCCCCGCCGTACTTGATCACGACCGTCTTGCCGTGGAAGTCGCGGATGTAGGGGAGCGCCTCGAGAAGCGTCTCGACGCTGAAGCCGTCACGTCGTGTACTCCGCGTTGATCCGGATGTAGTCGTGGTTCAGGTCCGAGAAGTAGACGTGCGCGGATGCGGCGCCGCGCCCGAGCCGGACCGCGATCTCGGCCTCCGCCTCTTCGCCCCCGAGCTCCTCGGCGTCGATCTCGGCCGGGCCGAGCTCGCGCAGTTGCTCGCCCGCGAGCGCCATCCCCGCCGCCTGGGCGATCCGGCCCCAGTTCGGGTCGCGGCCGTACAGGGCGGTCTTGACGAGCGGCGAGTTGGCGATCGCCCGGGCGACGCGCTCGGCCTCGCCGACGTCGGCGGCCTCGCGTGCCTCGATGCGCCCGACCCGGGTCGCCCCCTCGCCGTCGGCGACGATCTCGAGCGCGAGCTGCAGCAGCACGGCGTCGAGCAGCCCCTCGGGCAGCGTCACCCCGGCCGCGCCGGTCGCCTGGAGCGAGACGGTGTCGTTCGTGGACATCTGGCCGTCGACGGTGATGCGCTCGAACGAGCCCCCCACCGCGCGCCGCAGCTCGGCCTCCGGGTCGGCGAGCACCGCGTCCGTCTGCACGAAGCAGAGCATCGTCGCGAAGCCGGGCTGCATCATGCCGGCGCCCTTGGCCTGGGCCGAGAGCGTCGCGCCCCCGGCGCGCACCGTGCACGCCTTCGGGCCCGAGTCCGTGGTCATGATCGCCTCGGCGAACGAGGCGCCTCCGGCGGCGGCGAGCTCGCTCGCGGCGCGCGCGACCCCGCCCAGCACGTCGTCGATCGCCAGCGGCACGCCGATCACCCCGGTCTCGGCGACGGCGACCGCCCGCGGCTCGGCCCCGACCGCCGCGGCCGCGGCGTCGCGCATCGCCAGCGCGTCGCGATAGCCGGGCTCGCCGGTGGCGGCGTTGGCGTTGCCGGAGTTGACGACGACCGCCCGGATCGACCCCGCGTCACATTCGTCGCGGCACACGCGCACCGGCGCCGCCGCGGCCGCGTTGCGGGTCAAGAGCAACGCCGAGTCGACGCGCTCGGCGTCGCAGGCGACCAGCCCGACGTCGGTCGCGCCGCCGCCCTTGAGCCCGCAGGCGACCCCGGCGGCCCGAAACCCGGGCGCCAGCACGGCGGCATCGAGCTCCTCCACGCCCTCCGGCACATGCACCCACCGCGACCGAAAGAAACCCGAGCGGCGAGTGGCGAGTGGCGAGTGGCGCCTCACCGCAGCCCCTCCCCCTCGTCGAAGCCGAGCATCAGGTTCAGGTTCTGGATCGCCTGGCCGGCGGCGCCCTTCCACAGGTTGTCGATCGCGGCGAAGACGGCGACCCGCCGCTCGCCCACCGGCGCGGCGTGCAGCCGGCACAGGTTCGTGTCGCGCACCTCGCGCACGCCCGGCGGCGCCTCGGACACGTGCACGAACGCGCTCGTCCGCGTAGCGCTCGGCGTAGAGCTCCGCCACCCCGTCGACCGGCTCGGACAGCTCCACGTAGCAGCTCGCGAGCAGCCCCTGGTCGATCGGCAGCAGGTGCGGGATGAAGGTCACCGGGACGTCGGCGCCGTAGCGCTTGAGCTCTTGCTCGATCTCCGGGGTGTGGCGGTGGCCGTCTACGGCGTACGGGAACGCGTTCTCGGTGAGGTTCACGAGCGAGAGCCGCTCGCCGCCGTCCCGCCCGGCGCCCGAGACGCCCGACTTGGCATCGATCGTCACCGAGGCGACCACGCCACGCTCGGCCAGCGGGGCGAGCGCGAGCAGCGCGGCGGTCGGATAGCAGCCCGGGTTGGCGACGAGGTCGGCGCCCCGGATCCGGTCGCGGTCGAGCTCGGTGAGCCCGTACACGGCGTTCTCGAGCAGCTCGGGCTCGCCGTGCGGCGCGTACCAGCGCTCGTAGATGGCCGCGTCCACGAGCCGGAAGTCGGCGGACAGGTCGACGACCTGGATGCCGAGCCCGCGCATCTCGGCGACCACCGGCGCCGCCGCCCCGTGCGGGTACGCGACGATCGCCGAGTCGCCCTCTTCGAGCAGGTCGAGGTCGAGCTCGGTGAGCTCGATCGGCACCCGGTAGCGGGGGTACAGGCGGTCGAGCCGCGTGCCCGCCTCGGTGCGCGAGGTCGCGGCGACCAGCTCGAGGCGCGGATGGCGCCAGCACAGCTCCGCGGCGAGCGCGCCGGCGTAGCCGGAGGCGCCCGCGACGATCACCCGGATCGGGTCCTCACTCACGCAGCGACCCGCCGATCTCCGCCAGCGCCGCGGTGATCCGCTCGCGGACGGCCGCCACCTCCTCGTCGGTGAGCGTCCGCTCGGGGTCGCGGAACTCGAGCCTCAGGGCGAGGCTCTTGGCGCCCGCCGGGAGCTGCTCGCCACGGTAGAGGTCGAAGATCTCGACCGACCGCAGGAGCCTGCCGCCCGCCTCTGAGACGACGGCGCGAACGCGCGCCGCCTCGACGCCCTCGTCGACGACGACCGCGATGTCCTGCTCGATCGCCGGGTAGGTGATCACGTCCTCGTATTGCTCGACGCCCACCGGTGACGCCTCCACCAGCGGCGCCAGGTCGACCTCGAAGCCCGAGGCGGCGTCCAGGTCCCAGGCGCGGCAGACCAGCGGATGGATCTCGCCGACCCAGCCGATCGGCTCGCCCCCGAGCAGGACGCTCCCGGCCCGGCCCGGGCTCAGGAACGGCTCCTGCGCAGCCTCCACGTCGACCACGCAGCCGAGCCCGGCGGCGACGCCCTCGAGCGTGCCCTTGAGCGCGTAGAAGTCAGGCTCGAGCTCGTCGCCGCGCCAGCCACCGCCCGGCCGCGGGCCGCTGGCCAGGCACGCCAGGCGCCAAGGCTCATAGGCCGGCGCCGCCCGGAGGCCCGGGAAGGTGCCGCCCAGGGTGCCCGCCCCCGGCGTGCCCTCGCGCAGGTAGACGCGCCCGGACTCGTACAGAGACACCGCGCGCGCGCCGTGGGCGAGGTTGTAGCGGGCGACGTCGAGCAGGCCGCCGAGCAGCGTCGTGCGCAGCACCGAGTGCTCGCCCGAAAGCGGGTTGGAGATCCCGATCGCCCGCCCGCGGGGATCGTCGGCCCCGATCCGCAGCCGCTCGGCCTGTCCAGGGTCGGTGAGGCTGAGGGTGACGATCCCGTCGTAGCCGAGGTCGCGGGTGACGTCCTCGACGCGGCGCCGCAGGCGCTGCTCGCGGTCGAGCCGCCCGCCCTCGGCGCTCTCCGCCGGCAGCGTCGACGGCAGGTGCTCGGCGTAGCCGTGGATCCGGCCGACCTCCTCGACGAGGTCGATCTCGCGGGTGACGTCGTAGTGGCGATGGAACGGTACGGTCGCCTCGAGATCGGCGCCGTCCTCGGCGACCTCGAACTCGAGCCGGCTGCAGGTAGTCCACCTGGCGCTCGAACGGGATCGCGACCCCGAGCACGCGCTCGGCGCGCCCGCCTCGCAGCCGCAGCCGGTGCGCCGCCGGGATCTCGCCGGTCACGTCGATGGTCCCGGGGACGAGGCGCGCGTCGCAGAGCTCGACCATCAGCCTCGCGGCCACCCGCTGCGCCCGCAGCGCCAGCTCCGGATGCAGCTGCTTCTCGAACCGACTCGAGGCGTCGGACCGCAGCGCGAGCTTGCGGGAGGTGCGGAGGATGTTGACCCCGTTCCAGTTCGCGACCTCGAGCAGGACGCGCGTGGTCGAGTCGCTCACCTCGGAGACCTGGCCGCCCATGATCCCGGCGATGCTGGTCGGGCCCTCGCGGTCGCAGACCAGGACCATGTCGGCGTCGAACCGGCGCTCGGTGCCGTCGAGGGTCGTCATCGTCTCGCCATCGCGCGCGGCCCGGACGATGATCTCGCCGCCCGGGACGCGGTCGAGGTCGAACGCGTGCAGCGGCTGGGCGGTCATCAGCATCACGTAGTTGGTGATGTCGACGACGTTGTTGATCGGCCGCATGCCGGCCCCGGTCAGCCGCGCCTTCAGCCACGGCGGCGAGGGCCCGATCCGGACGTCCGTGAACACCCGCGCCGAGAAGCGCGGGCAGAGGTCGGGCACCTCGACGGTCACCGAGGCGTGGTCGTCGGCCGTGCCCTCGCCCGTCGCCTCCGCGTCGCCATCCCAGGGCGGCGGGGCGAGCGGGGCCGCGGTGACCGCGTGGAGCTCGCGCGCCACGCCGTACACGCCAAAGCAGTCGACGCGGTTGGAGGTCGGCTCGAGCTCGATGACCGGCTCGGCGACCGGTAGCACCTCGGCCAGCGGCGTCCCGGGCGCGGCGTCGGTGTCGAGGACCATGATCCCGTCGTGGTCCTCCCCGATCTCCAGCTCCCGCTCCGAGAGGATCATCCCGTTCGACTCGACCCCGCGAAGCTTGGCCTTCTTCAGCTTGTCGCCGCCCGGCATGCGGGCTCCCGGGGTCACCACGGCGACGGTCTGGCCGGCGGCGACGTTGGGGGCGCCGCAGACGATCGTCCGCGTGCCGTTGCCGTCGTCGACCTCGCAGACGCGCAGGCGGTCGGCGTTCGGGTGCTGCTCTGCGCTGATCACGCGGCCGACCACGAACCCGTCCGCGCTCGGGGCACCCAGATGCGAGATCCGCTCGAGCTCGATCGAGTGCATCGACAGCGTCGAGCCGATCTCCTCGGCGCTCAGCCCGGGGTCGCAGTACTCGGTCAGCCAGGAATAGGGGACCTTCACGGGAACTGCCTCAGCACTCGCACGTCGTTCTCGAAGTACTTGCGCAGGTCGGGAACGCCGTGCTTCAGCATCGCGATGCGCTCGACGCCCATGCCGAACGCAAAGCCCTGCACGCGCTCGGGGTCATAGCCCGCCTCGGCGACGAAGCCGAACACGTTCGGGTCGACCATCCCCGAGCCGAGGATCTCGATCCACCCCACGCCCTTGCAGAGCGGGTCGCGCGAGCCGTCGGGCAGCTTGCCGCTGCCGCCGCACTTGAAGCAGGAGACGTCGACCTCGACGCTCGGCTCGGTGAAGGGGAAGAAGCCAGGGCGGAAGCGCGTCTCGCGCTCGGGGCCGAAGACCGCGCGCGCGAAGGCGTCGAGCGTCCCCTTGAGGTCGGCAAGCGTGATCGCCTCCCCGATGGCCAGGCCCTCGATCTGGTGGAAGATCGGGCTGTGGGTCGCATCGAAGGGGTCCGCGCGATAGCAGCGCCCCGGGCAGATGATCTGGATCGGCGGTGCCTGGCTCTCCATCGAGCGCACCTGCATCGGCGAGGTGTGCGTCCGCAGGACGACGTCCTCCGGCCCGGGAGCCAAGCCCTCGATCTCGAGGTCAGGGCTGAGGGTCGCCGGGTCGACGTAGAACGTGTCCTGGGCCATCCGCGCGGGGTGTCCCGGCGGGTGGTTGAGCGCGGTGAAGTTGTAGTAGTCGAGCTCGACCTCCGGCCCCTCCATCACCCGGTAGCCGAGGCCGACGAACACGTCCTCGATCTCGCGCTGGGTGCGCACGAGCAGGTTCTGAGCCGCGCTCGGCGCCGGCGGGGCGCCCGGCATCGTGACGTCGATCGCGCCGGCCGCGAGCGAGCTCTCGAGCTCGGCGGCCTCCAGCTCGGCCTCGCGCGCGTCCAGCTCGCCCTCAAGCGCCTGGCGGGCCTGGTTGGCGGCGGCGCCCACCGCACCGCGCTCGGCGGGATCGAGGTCGGCGATCCCGCGCAGGATCCCGGTCAGCTCGGATTTGCGGCCGAGATAGCGGACCCGCAGCTCCTCGAGGCCGGCGGTGTCGACGGCCCCGGCGATCGCGGCCGAGGCTTCGGCGCGCAGGGTGTCGATCCGCTCAGTCATCGGCGGCCGACGATATCCGTCCGAGCGCGATCGCCGCCGCGGCCGCGACGTTCAGCGATTCGACCCCGGGCCGAACCGGGATCGTCCACAGCCGGTCGCAGCTGCTCACCACTTCGGCGGGCAGTCCCCCCCGTTCGCTCCCCAGACAGATCCCCATCACGGGCTCGTCGTCGGGCGCAGCGCCTCCGTGTGCGACGAGGCCGACCACCGGCGGCGGTACATCGGTGACCGAGCCGACCATCAACTCCTGCGAAAAGACCGACCCCATGCTCGCGCGTACCGCCTTTGGCCCGTACGGATCGGCGGTTCCCGGCCCGATCACGACCCGGGCGTCGACCAGCGCCTCTGTGGTGCGGATGATCGCGCCGACGTTCCCAGGATCCGTGATCCCATCCAGATAGACCGTGAACCCGTCTGTCGACTGGCTCCATGTCTTCGGGTACACCCCGATCACCCGCGTGCCGGATCCCAAACTCGAGACCCCATCGAGCAACTGGGGCTCAACGTCCACCCCGGCGCGGAGCACGAACTCGGCTCGGGCGCCCGCCGCTTCCGCGGCTGCGACGAGATCCTCGCCCTCGGCCGCGAACAGCCCCTCGCGCTCGACGGTGCTTGCGCTCCGCCAGCTTGCGGATCAGCTTCAGCTTCTCGTTGTCCTTGCTCGTGATCATTTGTCGCTCGGCCACAAAAAAGGGCGCCTCCCTGGGCGCCCGGTGAAGTCTGATGCGGCGGTGGTTCAGGCCGCCACGGACTCCCGGGCTTGCTCGGCAAATCGGCGGAACGCCTCGGGATCGCGCACGGCGATGTCGGCCAGCATCTTCCGGTTGACCTCGACGCCGGCCTCGTTGAGGCCGTGGATGAACTCCGAGTAGCTCATGCCCTCACGCCGCGCGGCGGCGTTGATCCGGATGATCCAGAGCTTGCGCATCTCGCGCTTGCGGACCCGGCGGTCGCGGTAGGCGTAGTTGCCCGAGCGCATGACCTGCTCGTTGGCGAACCGGTAGCTCGAGTGCTTGCGCCCCCAGTAGCCCTTGGCCTGCTTGAGGACCTTCTTCTTGCGCCGCTTGCGGGCGACGGCGTTGGTGGCGCGGCTCATCCGAGCAACCTGTTGACGCGCTTGGTGTCCGACTGGGCGATCTCGACCGGCTTGCGGAAGTTGCGCTTGCGCTTCGGCGACTTCTTCTCGAGGATGTGGGTCGAGTAGGCGCGCCGCCCGCGGAGCTTGCCCGTGGCGGTCTTGCGAAAGCGCTTCTTGGCGCCCGAATGGGTCTTCATCTTCGGCATCGGGCCGACTATTGAAGCAGACGCGGCGCGGCGTGCGTGGCGCTCAGGCGGCCGCTGCCGGCTCGTCGCCCGAAGCCGCCTCCGGTGCGGCGGGGGCGGCGGGCGGAGCGGCGGGCGTGGCGCCGTCAGGAGCGGCGGCGGCGCCGTCGCCGGCCTCGTCGCGCGGGCGCGCGCTCGCCTGCCGGGACGGGGCGAGCAGCATGTGCATGTTGCGACCCTCCTGCTGGGGGTGCTGCTCGATCGTCGCCAGCTCGCCGATGTCCTCGAAGAGCCGCTCGAGCAACGCCCGGCCGCGCTCGGGGTGCGCCTGCTCGCGCCCGCGGAACATGATCGTGACCTTGACCTTGTCCTGGTGGCGCAGGAAGCGCTCGACGTGACCCTTCTTGGTCTCGTAGTCGTGGTCGGCGATCTTCGGCCGCAGCTTGATCTCGCGGATGTTGACCTGCTGCTGGTGCTTGCGGGCGGCCTTGGCCTTCTGCTCCTGCTCGTACTTGTACTTCGAGTAGTCGAGCAGGCGGGCGACCGGCGGGCGCGAGTCCGGCGCCACCTCGACCAGGTCGAGATCGCGCTCGGCTGCCATCGCCAGGGCCTGGTCGGTCTTGACGACGCCGATCTGGCTGCCGTCCTCGTCCACCAGGCGCACCTCCGCGACGCGGATCCGTTCGTTGATCCGCGTCTGGTCGCGCTCCGGGGGCTGCCGGTCGAACCGCCTCGGGACCGGCACTAGTGATTCAGACTTGCGAGGAGCTTCAAGCTGCCTGCGGTCGAGAGTGACGAGTGAGCGATGGGAAGATGCGTGGGCGCAACAGTGCTATCGCCGCGGCCGGTTCTGAGCGTCTTCCATTGCGGCGCAGTATAGAGGCAGATCGAGCGTCCGTCAGCATGTACTAGGCTCGCCTGCAGGCGCGGAGCCCGGGTGCATCCGGTTCCGCGCGCCAGACAGGGAGGTCGCCCGGGGAGCAACGCGGCCCGGTCCGACTACCCCTTGGCCCTGGTCGCGTCTCCCCATGCCCGCGCGCATCAGGCGATCAGCGCCGGGATCTCGGCCAGCGGGAGCGCCCCGAGGTCGCCCCGCTCATGCGAGCGCACCGAGCCGGTGCCGTCGGCCTCCTCGCGCTCGCCCACGACCACCATGAACGGCAGCTTCGCGAGCTCGGCGTCGCGGATCTTGCGCCCGACGGACTCCGAGCGGTCGTCGACGCGCACCCGCAGCCCGGCCGTCGCGAGCTCGCCGGCAACCGCGCGGGCGTAGTCGAGGTGCGTGTCGGATACCGGCAACACCGCCGCCTGAACGGGCGCGAGCCAGGCCGGGAAACGGCCGCCGTAGTGCTCGATGAGGATGCCGGCGAAGCGCTCCAGCGAGCCGAGCAGAGCGCGGTGGATCATCACCGGCCGATGCTCGGCGTTGTCCTCGCCCCGGTAGCTGAGCTCGAAGCGCTCGGGCATCTGGAAGTCGAGCTGGCAGGTGCCGAGCTGCCACGAGCGGCCGAGCGCGTCGGTGACGTGAAAGTCGATCTTCGGCCCGTAGAACGTCCCCTCCCCCGGGCTGACGTCGTAGGCACGACCCTGGCGCTCGAGCGCCTCGCGCAGCGCCGCCGTCGCGCGCTCCCACTGCTCGTCGGTGCCCACGGACTTCTCCGGTCGGGTCGAGAGCTCGACCCGCGCCGCCTCGAAGCCGAAGCGCGCGTAGAGCTCGTCGATCGCCGTGCAGATCGAGTCGACCTCGTCCTGGACCTGGTCGAGCGTGCAGTAGACGTGGCCGTCGTCCTGGGTGAAGGCGCGCACCCGGAGCAGGCCGTGCAGGACGCCCTCGCGCTCGTAGCGCGAGACGTCGCCGAACTCCGCCAGGCGCAGTGGCAGCTCGCGGTACGAGTGGCGCTTGGAGGCGAACACGAGGCAGGCGCCGGGGCAGTTCATCGGCTTGAGCGCGAACCGGCGCTGGTCGCCCTCGCGCTGGGAGGGCTCGACGAAGTACATGTTCTCGCGGTAGTTGTCCCAGTGGCCGGAGCGGTGCCAGAGCTCCTCGTCGAGCACCCGCGGGGTCCTGATCTCCTCGTAGCGCGCCCTTTGCCAGCTGCTCGCGGACCTCGGCCTCGATCAGGCGCAGCAGCACGGTCCCGTTCGGCAGCCAGAAGGGCATGCCGGGTGATTCCTCGCGGAACCTGAACAGGTCGAGCTCCGGGCCGAGCCTGCGATGGTCGCTCTCCCGCGCGCGCTCGAGCAGCTCCAGCTGGCGGTCGAGCTCCTTCTGCGTGTGGAACGCCGTGCCGTAGATGCGAGTCAGCATCTGGCGGTGCTCGTCGCCGCGCCAGTAGGCGCCGGCCAGCGAGTTCAGCTTGAACGCACCGATCCGCCCGGTCGACGGCGTGTGGGGGCCGCGGCAGAGGTCCGTGAACGGCCCGTTTCGGTACAGCGAGACTGTCTCGATCCCCTGGTCGCGCACCAGGTCCTCGATCAGCTCGACCTTGTAGGGCTCGTCCGCGGCGCGGAAGCGCTCGAGCGCCTCGGCGACCGGCACGTCCGTGCGCTCGAACGCCTCGTCGGCGGCGATGTGCTCGCGCATCGCGGCCTCGATCCGCTCCAGGTCGGCCTCGCTCGGGCGCTGGCCGTCAGGGAAATCGAAGTCGTAGTAGAAGCCGCCGTCGATCGGGGGGCCGATCGAGACCTTGGTCCCGGGCCAGAGCTCGACCACGGCCGTCGCGAGCACGTGCGCGGCGTCGTGGCGCACCAGCCACAGCGCGTCCTCGCCGTCGGCGCCCTCGCTGCGGGCGGTGACGATCGCGATCGCGGCGCCGTCGGGGAGCTCGGCCCCGAGGTCGCGAAGCTCGCCGTCGACCTTGATGCCGAGCGCGTCCTTGGCCAGGCGCGGGCCGATCGCCGCGGCGGCGTCGGCGCCGGTGGCACCGGCGGCGAGCTCGAGGGGCGACCCATCCGGAAGCTTGACGATGATCTCGGGCAAGGTGGCGATGCTACCCGCGGTCCCGCGGGTTGGTGTCCGTGCAATCGCCCACGAAGGAGGTACCCACCGCAAATGATTCGATCGAAGCTGGTCCTGGCCCTGCTGTCCCTCGCGCTGCTCGCGCTGACGATTCCCGCGAGCTCGCTGGCCGGGCACAACACCACCGAGCTGAGCACGAAGATGAAGGGGAAGTTCGTCGTGCCGGACGACGGCGCGCCAAAGGGCAAGGCGCTGCTCGACGTCTTCCTCAAGCCCAACCAGAAGAAGCTCTGCTTCAACTTCCAGGCGAACCGCCTCGACACGCTCACCGGCGGCACGATCGCCAAGGCGCCCGAGGGCAACGCTGCGCGGACGAAGGTGACCTTCTTCAAGAGCCAGGGCGTCAGCGGCGACGGCAGCTACGAGGGCTGCGTCAAGAACGTCCACGGCAACCTGCTCAAGCGGATGGCGAAGTCCCCGGAGAAGTTCTACGCGCAGATCACGAGCAAGGCCTACCCGCAGGGAGCCGTGCGCGGCCAGCTCGCGCTGAGCGACGGCTTCTAGGCCCCGTCGGCTCAGACCGGACCGCGCCGCGCCTCAAGCGGCGCGGTCAGGGCGCTGTCAGGCACCCGACGGGCGGGTTAGGGTCCCTCATTCGTGTCCACCGGACCGGCTTGGGGGGTGTCCGAGCTCGTCCCCACGCAGGAGGTGCCTTGATGGCCAAGTCCCATGTTCTCTTCGCCGCGGTGGTCGCGGGAGCTCTCACGCTCGGCGTGACGCCCGCCACAGCCGCTACCGGAAGCGTCTACTACGACGCCACCCACAACGCCGCCGCGGGCGCCACGCTCTTCAACGGCACATACACCGGCCAGGACAACGTCGGGCTTGGGTTCGCGGTGATGCCCGCCCTGACGTCGGGTGACGCCAACACCGGGGTTGGCGAGCTGGCCCTGGATGGCGTCACGAGCGGCAGCCGCAACGTCGCCGTGGGGTCGAAGGCGCTCACGTTCAACACGAGCGGGGACTTCAACGTCGCCACCGGCTTCGCCGCCCTGAACGGCAACACGACCGGAACCCAGAACGTGGCCACCGGTACGGGCGCGCTGTTTTCGAACAACACCGGCCTCGACAACACCGCCACCGGCTACAACTCCCTCAGCACGAACACGGTGGGCAGCTCGAACGTCGCCACCGGTTCGAGTGCCCTGTCTTCGAACACGAGCGGCCATGACAACGTCGCCGCAGGTCTGCAGGCGCTCTTCCAAAACCGCGCCGGCGCCTTCAATGTCGCCACAGGCACCAACGCCCTCAATCGCAACACCGCGGGACGCAAGAACGTCGCCGAGGGGTTCAAGTCGCTTTATGCCAACACCAAGGGCGACGACAACGTCGCGATCGGCCAGCAGGCGCTGGCGGCGAACACGACCGGGGTCTCGAACGTCGCGATCGGCGCCAACGCCGGCTCGAACCTGACCACCGGCGCCGGCAACGTCGACATCGCGAACGCCGGCGTGGCCGGCGAGTCGACGACGATCCGCATCGGCGACGGGCAGAACGCCACCTACGTCGACGGGATCAGCGGCTCGGCGATCCCCGGGCCGGCGGCGCCGGTGGTCGTCAACGCCCAGGGCCAGCTCGGCACTTCGACGACCGGCCCGAAGCCGCTGCGGGGCTCGGTGGCGACCGCCCTGGCTGCCCAGAACCGCCGCCAAAGCCGCCGGATCGCGGCACTCGAGCGCGAGGTGCGGAGCCTGCAGGCGAAGCGCTGAGCCCCGTCCCGGTCAGCCGCCCGCGCTCGGATCGGCGCGGGCGGCGTCCGGGATCAGCGGGCAGTGACCGCGGCCGGCCGGCGCTTCGGAGCGCTCGGGCGGTCCGACGGGCACGACGGCGCCGTCCTCGTCGAGCGCGACCGTGAGCGTCGCGCTCGTCCCGGCCGGCAGCCGGTCGCCCGCGTCGACGACGCAGATGCGGTTGCCGCGGAGCTCCCAGGCGATCCAGTCGGCGCCGTGCTGGTCGGCGAGCAGCTCGTGCGGCGCGACGACGGCGATCGAGCCCGACGGCAGGTTCGTGCGCAGCTCGGCGAGCGCGGGCGAGTAGCCGCGCGGCCCGACCGGGCCGTTGGCCAGCGCGACGAGGCTCGAGACTCCCGCGCCGGCCACGAACAACACCGCCAGCGCCGCGGCGGCGAGGCGCAGCCGCGCCACGCGCGCGCGCCCGGGGAACGCGTAGGAGAGCGCCCGGCGCCCGACGATCCGACGCGACTGGGCGAGCGTCGGCGCCCGGTCGAGCAGGCCGGAGACGGCGATCAGCATCGCCAGAGGGGCGACCAGCACGAGCGCCTTCGCCTCCTGGTACGGGGTCCCGGCGACGAGCGAGTAGAGCCACAGCAGCAGCGCCGCGCCGAGCGCCGCGGGGATCGCGCGCTCGCGGTCGCGCACCGCACACAGGAGCCCGAAGGCGAGCGCCGCGGCGGCGACCAGCGCCCCGAGATAGAAGACGGCCGCCGGAATCGCGCCGCCGCCGGGCTCGACCCGGAAGTCACCCGAGGGCCAGATCCCGAGCGCCTCCAGCGGCGAGAGGCGGTTGAAGAGGTTGCCAAGCCCCGAGCCCGCCGGATTGAACGTCTCGAAGTTCGCGAAGTCGACCATCCGCCCCGCCTCCGGAAGGGCCAGGACGACGAGGACACCCAGCGCGACGAGCCCCGTCGGCGCCGCGGCCCGCAGGCCGGCGATGGCCCGGGCGACGCCGCCGGCCCGGGCGCTGCGCAGGAGCTCGACGACGGCCCAGACCCCGAGCGCCCCGCCCAGCCAGACGAGGCCCGGGAAGCTGTAGGAGTAGACGGCCCCGACGGCCAGCACCGCGAGCGGAATTGCGCGCGCGACGCGCGGTCCCGGGCGGCGCTCGAGCGGCCAGTCCGCGGCCAACTCCGACAGCGCCACCGCGAAGGCCACCAGCAGGAGCGCCTCCATCGACTCCTTGAACGCGCCCTGCACGTAGGTGGCCGCGAGCAGGTAGGCGAACCCGACCAGCAGCGCCCCGGCGATCCGCCGCGAGGGCGCCAGCCTCTCCACCACCCCGAGCCCGACCAGGCAGGTGGCGACGACGATCGCGATCGCGAGCCCGTCGAAGGCCTGCACCGTGCCCGGGCCGATCGACGACAGGGCGACGACGATCGAGTGCGGGCCCAGCGGATACCCGGCCTCGATCAGCCGCTCGCTGCCGCCCGAGGCCAGCCGATCGGCGGCGAACAGGTGCTGGGACATGTCGGGGTTGAGCCCGGTGCCGAGCACGCCGAAGCGCTGCTCGACGATGAACGGCAGCGAGGCGAGCGCGACGGCGGCGAGCTCGACGGGCCACCCGCGGCGCAGCGCCCCGCGCCAGTCGCCCACCCGCGGTGCGGCGTAGACGACCGCCAGCCCGGCGGCAAGCAGGATCGCCACGATCGCGGCCGTGCCGTGCCCGGGCAGGCGCACCGTCCACCAGGCGAGCGGGCAGAGCGCCGCGAGGCCGACGGCGGGGGCCAGTCGCGACCAGCGCCGGCGACCGCACGCCACCAGGATCGCGGCTCCCACCGCGGTTGCCGCCCCGAGGCACACCAGGAAGGCGCCGTAGGTCCCCAGGAGGCCGGACATCGGCGGCGAGCATAGATGCGCCCGCCCTCGGCGCAACTACGGGGTCCAGAGTATGTTCTGCATCCTGAACAGGCCGGGATCTCGGCGACCCGGCGGCGAGAGGGAGGAACATGTTGATGCGACGCGCTGTGTTTGCAGTGGCGGGTGCGGTGATCGGGCTGGCGCTACCAGCGCATGCGATGGCCGCGAAGGACTACGCCGCGACCGCGCTCAACATCATCCCCTCGGGCCAGTACGGGGGCGCTGCCGGTGCCGCCGGATGCCGACGCCCAGGCCAAGATGTACGACGGCCTCACGCCCCTGTTCGACCAGGTCACCAACGCCGACCTGACGACCTACTTCAAGTCCGAGCGCTTCGGCGTCGACACGTCGACCCCGAGCACGATCGAGGCCGTGCCGCGGGCCGGCGTGACGATCGAGCGCGACTCCTACAACGTCCCGCACGTCACCGGCGCCACGCACGACGACGGCGTCTGGGCGGCCGGCTGGATCGCCGCGGAGGACCGCGGCCTGCTGCTCGAGCAGGCGCGCTACAACGCTCGGGTCGCCGCGATCGACGCCCCCGGCCTCGACGCGCTCGAGCCTGATCAGCGGCCTGCGCACGTTCGTGCCCAGCGCCCAGACGGAGGCCGAGGTCGCCAAGCAGTCCGACGTGCTCGCGGACGCCGGCCCCGAGGGCCAGGCGGTCCTGCACGACATCGACGTCTTCGTCACCGGCATCAACGACTACCGCGCCTCGCAGGGCTCGAGCATCACGCCCTGGGCGCGCAACGACGTCTTCGCGCTCAACGCGCTCAAGGGCCAGTTCGTCGGCCAGGGCGGCGGCGACGAGGCGCGTCGCTCCGAGTTCCTCTCCGGGCTCGAGCAGCGCCTGGGCGCCAAGAAGGGCCTCAAGCGTCTTCAACGACCTGCGCCAGTTCAAGAACCGCGAGCTGCCGACGTCGGTCGACGGCCGCTTCCCCTACGGGTCGATCCCGGATAACCCGAAGGGCAGCGTGATCCTCGACCACGACAGCTACACGCCCACCCCCGCGGTCGCCAACCCGAAGCTCGCCCGCACGGCGCCCCGCCGGCCCACGCACGCGTCGAACACCCTGATGATCACGGGCGACCATTCCAAGACCGGCAACCCGCTGATGGTCGGCGGCCCGCAGATCGGCTACTTCTACCCCGGCCTCACCTACGAGATCGACATGCACGCCGGCGACCTGCAGTGGCGGGGCGCCACCTCGGCGCCGTTCCCCGGCTACGCGCTGATCGGCCGCGGCGAGGACTTCGCCCACACGCTGACCTCGGCCTCTGGCGACATCATCGACCAGTTCGTCGAGAAGCTCTGCAACGGCAGCGACACGATGTACCTCTATAAGGGCCAGTGCCTCGAGATGGGCTCGTTCGACGCGGGCACGCTCGACGGCCAGCCGGTCTCGTTCCGCACCACGGTCCACGGCCCGGTCGTCGGCTACGCGACGGTCAACGGCGAGAAGGTCGCGATCTCGTCCAAGCGCTCCTCCTACGGCAAGGACTCGCTGGACCTGCTCTACAACCGCCGGCTCTCCAACGGTCAGGTCCACAGCCCGAAGTCGTTCTTCAAGGCGGCCTCGCTGACCCCGCAGACGTTCAACTCGTTCTACATCGACGACAAGCACATCGCGATGTACACGGCCGGCCTGCTGCCGATCCGCAACAAGCACGTCGACCCGGGCCTGCCCACGCTGGGCACCGGCAAGTACGAGTGGACCGGGTTCCTCGGCAAGGCGGGCCATCCGCAGGGGGTGGATCCCAAGGACGGGACGATCACCAACTGGAACCAGACCACCGCCAAGGGCTTCGGCGCGGCCGACAACGAGTTCGGCCACAACGGCTCGGTCGAGCGCGTCGACCTGCTCAACAAGAACCTCGACCGGCTCGCCTCCAAGAAGGGCAAGTGGAGCCTGGCGTCGGTGACCTCCGCGATGAACGCGGCGGCGACGCAGGACGTGCGGGCGATCGACACCGTGCCGCTGCTCAAGCGCCTGCTCAAGGGCACCACCGCCCCGACGCCGCAGGCCCAGCAGATGCTCGACCTGATGATCGCGTGGAAGCAGCACGGCGGCAGCCGCCTGGACCTCGACCTCGACGGCAATATCGACGACCCCGGGCGCCGCGGTGATGGACGGCTCGTGGAACGACGTCGCCGACGCGTTCATGGCGCCGAAGCTCGGCGACCAGCTCGACGAGCTCGACAGCCTGTTCTCGCGGTTCAACCTGCCGCCGGGCGGCCAGTACGACGGCTGGTATCAGTACTTCGACCGCGACATCCGCGCGCTGCTGGGCAAGAAGGTGAAGTCGCCGTTCAAGGCGCACTACTGCGGCAACGGCAACCTCAAGGCCTGCCAGGACGCGATCTGGGGCGCGATCGCCGCCGCCGGCACGGAGATCTCGACCGAGCAGGGCACGCGCGATCCGTCGCAGTGGCGCTCGGACGCGAACCGCGAGCGGATCACCTTCGCCCCGGGCCTGTTCACGGAGACGATGCGCTACACGAACCGCCCGAGCGGGATCCAGCAGGTGATTTCGTTCGACGGCCACCGCCACTAGGTCGGGCGGTGGCCGTCGCGCACGGCTAGGTCAGCAAGATGATGAGCAGGATGATGACGATCAGCGTCCCGATGCCGATGTACATATGTCGTCCTCCTTTCGGGCCGTCTCCTGTGGCCTCGATGCGACCACGTACCCGGCGCCGGGGGCGCTAACCCCGCGTTTCATGCCGGCGAAGGCGGCCCGGCACGCGTCTCCCAGAAGCCCTCGTGGAGCTCGCGGGCGCGGCCGCGGATGAGCGGCGCGTAGCGGTCGGAGACGCTGCGCGGCAACGGCGCGAACAGCACCCGCTCGAGCAGCGCCTGGCGGTCATCGCGGGCGATCGCCTCGTGGCAGCGCTCGCAGGTGAGCCACTCGCGCTCGGCGCCCGGGTACCGCCACTTGGTCCGGGGGCTGCGGCAGAAGTCGCACGGCACCTCCTCAGCCTATCGAACGTGTGTTCGCCGATGAGTCCGCCGCCCGGGTAGGGGTCTACCCATGCGAAACCCCTGACAACGAGGAGGAGCGATGCCAGCGACCGACCGCGTGCAGCTCGCCCGCGACGTTTACGAGGCCTACGTGACCGGCGACCGGGACGTCGTCGAGCGCCTGATCGGCGACGACTTCACCTTTTACAGCCCGCCTGACCCGGGCATCGACCGCGCCGCCTACTTCGAACGCTGCTGGCCGAACGCCGGCACGACGTCGGCCTTCGAGTTCGTGCGCCTGATCGAGAGCGGTGACGAGGTGGTCGTGACCTACGAGCTCACCAAGACCGACGGGCACCGGTTCCGCAACACCGAGGTGCTGACGTTCGGCGACGACGACCGGCTGCGCACGGCCGAGGTCTATTTCGGCTGGGACCTCGAGTGAGGCTCAGTCGGCTTCCCACCAGCCGGGAACGAGCTCGCCGTCGCCACCCTCAGGGCGGGTGCCCCCGATGGCGATGATCACGAGCCCGTCGGGCCCGGCCTCGAAGGCGCGGGTCACCTCCGGCGCCACCCGGACGACGTCCCACTGCTGCAGCTCGACGATCTCCTCGTCGAGCTTCATGAGGCCGGAGCCCTCGGCGACCACGTAGGCCTCCTCCTGTTCGCGGTGGTGGTGGCCGAACGGCGCCCGGAAGCCGGGCGCGTAGCGGAAGTAGCTCACCCCGAGCTGCTCGGAGTCGAGCTGGCTGCGCGCGAAGCGCGCCTCGATGCCGGCGGCCTCGTCTCGCCCGGCGGCCGCGTCGTCGATGTCCTCGAGCAGGTTCTTGCGTGTGAAGCCGGGCATGGCCGGGACTCTATCCAGCCACCCGTGGCGCCTTTGTTGCCCTCCCGGCAACAAACGCGCCAGCGTCCGCGCCTAACATCGCGCGCATGTCCTTCGAAGCGCGGCGGGAGCGCGCGGCGCAGCTGGCCCGGGAGACGGGCCTCGCCGGCGTCCTGGCCGCGCCCGGGCCCGACCTGCTGTACCTCACCGGCTACTCGCCGGTCGTGATCGCCGAGCGGATCACGATGCTCGTGGTCCCTGCCGACGGCGAGCCCGCGATGATCGTCCCGCGCTTCGAACGCTCAGACGCCGAGGCCGCGACGGGCGCCGGCGGCGTCGCCTTCACCGACTGGGCCGACGGCAGCGACCAGTACGCCGCGGCCGCGGCGCTGCTCGAGCCCGGCGGGAGCTACGCGGTCTCCGACGCGACCTGGGCGATGCACGTGCTCGGCCTTCAGGACCGGCTGTCCGACTCGACGCTATGTCTCGATGAGCGAGGCGCTGCCGATGCTCCGGGCGATCAAGGACGCCGACGAGCTCCGGCTGCTCGCGGAGGCAGGCGCCGCCGCGGACGCGGCGTACCGCGACATCTGCGAGGCCAGGTTCGCCGGCCGTACGGAGACGGACGTCGCCGCCGAGCTCGGCGAGCGCCTGCTCGCCCACGGCCACGACACGGTGGAGTTCGCCATCGTCGCCTCCGGGCCCAACGGCGCCAACCCGCATCACGACACCGGCGATCGCACGATCGCCGAGGGCGACATGGTCGTGCTCGACTTCGGCGGGCTCATCGGCGGCTACAGCTCGGACACGACGCGGACGGTCCACGTCGGCGAGCCGACCGCCGAGGAGCGCGAGGTGCACGAGCTCGTGGTGGCGGCCCAGCGGGCCGGCGTCGAGGCCGTCGGCCCGGGCGTCGCGTGCCAGGACGTCGACGCCGCGACCCGAGCGGTGATCGCCGAAGCCGGCTACGGGGAGCGCTTCATCCACCGCACGGGCCACGGCATCGGCCTGGAGGCCCACGAGCCGCCCTACATCGTCGACGGCTCAGAGCCGGCGCTCGAGCCCGGAATGACGTTCTCGGTCGAGCCGGGGATCTACCTGCCCGGCCGCTTCGGCGTGCGGATCGAGGACATCGTCGCGGTCACCGACGGCGGCGCCCGCCGCCTCAACAACTCGCCGCACGAGATCGCGATCGTGGCGTGAGGGAGATGGCCGTTACGGGGCCAGTGTGTCGTCGAGCCAGTCGTAAATCCGCTGGTGGTAGAGGCGGCGACCGTTGGCCTCGCAATGTTGGCCGGCGCCCTCCGCGCTCGCGAACTTGATCAGCGTCTTGCGCTCGACGGTGAGCGCGTCGTAGAGGGTGGCGGCCGACCCGGCGATCGGGTCCGCTTCGGCCTCGGTCAGAAGAGCCGGACAGGCGATGCGATCGGCCACATCGGAAAGGCTGAATGTCGCCAGCTCGGCCAGCACCTCGAACAGGGTCTGCTTGTCGTGGACCCAGCGGCCGCGATCGAGCAAGCTCCAGCGCCGCATCGGATCCCCCTCCGGCCCGACGAGCCCCGCTTCCATCTCGTCCAGGGCGTGCGGATCGATGTCGGGGAAGGCCGCCTTCTGCTCCGCGGTGAGCGGGAGGACTCGCACGATCGCGTCGCGCTGATCCCACTGGCCGGGATCGGCGATCAGAGCGGCCAGTCGCGGCTCAAAGGCCGCAGCACGCGGCGCCAAGAAGCCGCCGAAGCTCCAGCCGGCGAGGACCATGCGGGCTGGGTCGACTCCGGGCTGCTCAACGAGCCAGTCGATGACAGGTTCGACGACCGACTCCCAGTTGCCTCGGATCGGGATTCCGTCGCGGACCAGGTTGCGACCCTGGCCGGGGCCGTCGAAGAGCAGGATCCGTGTAGCCGCGCTCGATGGCCGCCGCGACGTGGGCGAAGTACATCTCGCTGGATGGTCGGAGTCGTAGCCGTTGGTGTGGACGATCGTGCCCGCGCGCGGGTCCGCCCGCCCCGCGGCTCGGACGAGGATCCCGGGCAGGCTCCACCCTCGAACGGAATCTCGACCATCTCGGCGGGAGGGTCCGCCAGCCGAACCGCGCCCGCCAGCGCCTCGGCGCCCTTCTCGAACGCGGCGCTCAGCCGCGGGTCGACCGGGGCGCCGAACAGCGGTTGGAAGCTCGTCCGGTAGTAGTTGGCAGCGCGCACGTACGCTTCGCGCGCACTCACCGGGTGCCCGCCGGCTTCGCTCGCCGCGGCCGCCTCGGCAAGCCTGTCGGCGGTGGCCAGCCACTCGCGGTACCAGGCGTCCTCGTCGCCGTCGTCGCCGATCCGCGCCATCGTCGCCTGGCACTCACCGAAATCGGCGCCCCCGTAGACGGCAGAGAAGAGGGCGCGCGTCGCGAACGCCTCCCACATCGGATTGGCGCTCAGGAGAGGCACGGGACCACCGTATCCCGCCGGACCAAGACCGACGCTCGCTGGGCGTTCCAGCGGACCGCGTCCCGCAGCGAGCTTGGAACAACCGCCCACCGCGGATAGGCTCGTCCCTGTTCCAACGGGCGAGACCCCGCGGTCGGCCGACACGCTCGTAACGACCAGGGAAGGGCATGGCCTCGTCCCCCACGACGTGGAGGTACCCATGCCCCGAAACCACCTCATCCCAACGAATCGCCTCGCCGCCGCGATCGCTACGACGGCGGGGACGGTCGCCGCACTGGCGCTCGCCGCGCCCGCTCTCGGCTCGGTCCCCAGCTTCACGGGCACGGTCCAGTGGGACGCAACCGGCAACGCTGCGGCCGGTAACTCCCTCGACCTCTTCTTCAACGGCGGGCTCTACACCGGCACCGACAACGTCGGGCTCGGAGAGAGCGTCATGCACCACCTCACCTACGGCTCCAAGAACACGGCGGTCGGCTCGCAGGCGCTCGAGAGCATCACCGGCGGCGGCGATAACACCGCCGTCGGTTACCAGGCGCTCCAAAACAACACCACCGGCTCCGACAACGTCGCCGCCGGCCGCCAGGCGCTGCGCGGGAATACCACGGGTGCTGACAACACCGCCATCAATTTCGCGCTCGGAGACAACACCACCGGCGACGACAACGTCGGCATAGGCTGGGCGGCGCTGAACAACAACAGCAGCGGGCACGACAACATCGCGCTGGGGTTCGCCGCACTCGACTCGAACACGACCGGCTTCGAGAACGAAGCGATTGGATCGAAGACTCTCGAGCACAGCACGACGGCCTCGGACAACATCGCCATCGGCCTCAACGCACTGACGGCAGACACCGACGGCAGCGCCAACATCGCCGAGGGCACGAACGCACTCGCGAGCAACACCACCGGGTCCGCGAACCAGGCGAGCGGGATCGCCGCCCTGTTCAAGAATACGACCGGCCACGACAACGTCGCCGACGGCAGCGAGGCCCTGTTCTCGAACGTCGACGGGACCGACAACATGGCAACCGGGAACTTCTCGCTCCTCTCCAACACCTCAGGCAGCGACAACCTCGCCTCGGGGCTCGCCGCCCTCTCGACCAACGCGACCGGCAACCAGAACCTCGCCCTGGGAACGAATGCGCTCGAGAACAGCACCGGCAGCTCCAACATCGCCCTCGGTTTCGGCGCCGGCCAGAATCTCACCACCGGCTCGAACGACATCGACCTCGCCAACGACGGCAAGGCCGGGGAGTCGAAGGTGATGCGGCTCGGGACCAAGGGCGATCAGACCCGCACCTACATCGCGGGGATCAGCGGCCGGACGGTCTCGGGGACCGGACAGACGGTCGTCGTCAACGCCCAGGGGCAGCTGGGGACCGCGAGCGCTGCGAAGGCGAGCGCCGGCGCGCCGCTGCGCGCCACCGAGGCACGGCAGCTCGTGGACACGGTCGAGAGCCAGCAGCAGGCGCTGACGCACCAGCAGAACGCGCTCAAGCGCCAGCACCGCCAGATCGAGCGGCTTCGCACGCTGGTGAAGGGAGGCTGATCGAGGACCGCCAGGACTCCGCCGCATAGGGAAGGAGGGGCAGGCGCCCCGCTCGGTGGCGGGGCGCTCGACTCATTCGGCGAACGGCTACGAGGCCGCACTCGAGCGGCTTTCGCCCGACTGGCGCGAGCACCTGGCCCGCGCCTAACCGCACCGGGCGAACGCCCTGTTGTGGACCGCGGACTAGCTCGTCAGAGCATCGACCGCGAACTGGCACTTGGGAGGCCCCGTCGCAGTCGTAAACCGCGCACGCACGACCGCGCTACCACCAAGGTGGCGCCCGCCCGCAGCGAGCGCTTCGGCCACGCTGAAGCTGCCGCCGCCTGCCACCCAGCGCTTAACGCTCACGCTGGTACTCGCGATGGGGGCAGGAGGGTCCGCGGGATTGAAGTCGCCGTCGCTCCCGCGGTCGCTGGCATAGAACGCATGGTCGCTGGAGGTTTCGACCACGATCTCCCCCAAAACCCGGTCACTAAAAAGAACCGTGCAGTGGGCGCTGATGGTCAGTGATCCGACCGTGCAAAGCGGGGCGCTCTGCTCGGCCTCTAGCGTGAGCACACCCGAACTACAGCTCGCCGCGAGATCATTCGTTGCAGGCGCCGCATTCGACCCTATCGCCAGGGCGGTCCCACCGCCTAGCGCGACGAACAGGGCCGCCGCCGAGGCCAGGTTTGCGAACGTAAGTCGCCTTCCGAACCGCTTGAGCATGGCTCCTCCTCTTGGCCGTTTCGCCCCCTCGGGGGAGAAACCTAATGCAGGGGCCGGGGGGCCTGGCCACGCGCTAGAGCCCGACTGGCGCGAGCGCCTGGCCCGCGCCTAGTCGAACTGCGCCTAGTTTGTCGGCGTCGTCACGCAGACGGTCTCCTCGGTGCCCTCCTTGGCGGTGAGGGCCAAGTCCCCCTGGTCGTCGGCCACATACGTCCAGAGCCTTTGGTCGTCGCCGGGAAGCATCGTCGTCTCGTCGGTCCAGAAGAACTCGACCTCGTCGAGGTTCGGCAGGTTGTGCGTGTTCACGAGTTCCGCTGCTTCGCCGGCCGTCGGCACACGCATGTCGATGTTCGCGCAATGTTGGACCGCCTCGCCCCACAGCCGGTGGGAATTCTCCGCCCTGAAGCAGAGCTGGCCGATGCGGACGCTGATCGTGCAGGTGTCGACGCCGCTCTGATCGGCGATGTCGACGCCGGTCAGGTTCTCGTTGGCGACATCGGCGCTCCTGACCGCCTGGTTGTTCTTGAGGTCGGCGCTGAGCAGTGAGTTGTCGATCACGTCGGCGCTGCCGATTGTGTTGGCGGCGTAGGCGGTGCCGCCGGCGATGACGAGGAACAGGGCGAGCAGGCCGGCCCACTGGGCGCGCACGAGCGCGACGAGCCGGGAGCGAATGGACGAGCGCATGGGGTCTCCCTCTCTGAGTTGTCGGCTCACCCTCTCTCATCGGGCAGGCAGCGGCAAGCCGGGCAGGGGCGTGGCCTGCGCGACGGCGGGCGGAGACCTCGGCGAGCTCGAGGTGGACGCGCCGCCACCGTTTCGCTGGAACACGCAGACGGGCGCCCGCAGCTGCTGGATCAACGCCCAGGGCGCGCCGGCGGATGGCTACGAGGCGGCGCTCGAGCGGCTGGCGCCCGACTGGCGCGAGCACGTCACCCGCGCCTAGCCGGATCGGGCTCAGTTGGTCGGAGTCGTCACACAGACGGTCTCTTCGGTGTTGGTTAGTTCGAGGCTCCAGGCCCCAGGTTCGAATCCTGGTCGGGGCGCTGATCCCTTGCCGGGCGCGCCTCTACATCACCATGAACACGAACGGGAAGTTGTGCGCTACGCCGTCGGTGTCGACCGTCCTGAACGTGAGCGACGCCTGGCCGCCGCCGAAGCACGTGCGGTCCGTGATCTCGATGAGGCCGGCGAACGCCATTGCGATCCCTATCGGCGGGCAGTCTGTGTTCGAGACCGTCCCGGCGGGGAACGAGACCTCGTACACGCCTACGGCGGGATGAGAGACGGTGAACCCGGATCCTTGAAAGACCGACCCGTCGCTGGTGACGAGGCCGCCGAGCCGGGCGAAGTCCTTCGAATCCTTGCCGTCGAGCGTGTCGGCCCCGGGGACTGTGGCGAGGCTGCCCTCGACGATGTCGGCCCCGGTGAGGCCGCCGTGCCCGAGCGTGTCGTCACGGACGTCGGCCGACCTGACCTGGTTGTTGCCGATGTCGGCCGACTTCACCTGGCCGTTGATGATGTCCGAGCTTCCGATCGTGTCGGCGGCATACGCGGTGCCGCCGGCGATCACGAGGAACAGGGCGAGCAGACCGGCCCACTGGGCGCGTACGAGCGCGATGAGCCGGGAGCGAATGGACGAGCGCATGGGGTCTCCCTCCGTCGAGCTGATGTCGCCCAACCCTCCCGCCTCGAGGCCGGCGGTGCAAGAGGGGCTGGCGCGAGCACCTGGCGATTGCCTAGCGCGCCCGGGCCGCCGCGAGCTTGGAGCAATCGCCCACCGCGCATAGGGCCAAACACAGTTCGCGCCCCTGTAAGCCACACGCGCTCGGGCGCCGGTTCCGAATCACAGTAAGCACCCTCGCGCTCAGCGCGCTGATCGGCCTCGGCGCGGGCGCCGCGCCGAGCCAGGCCACTGTCGGCAGCGTGTACACCGACAGCAGCGCGAACGTCGCCGTCGGGGAGAACCTCTTTGGAGGCATAAGCGATCCCGGCTTCGGAAACGTGGGAGTCGCCAGGAACGTGATGCCGGTCATCGATCACGCCAGCTCCAACACCGGCGTGGGCTTTGACTCCCTGCTCGCCCTCACGAGCGGCAACGGCAACTCAGCGCTCGGCGGCGAGGCGCTGCGTCAAAACACCACGGGATTCGGCAACGTGGCCCTCGGAGTGCAGGCTCTGCGGTTCACCACCACCGCAAACAACAACACGGCAACCGGCTATCACGCGCTGTACGCGAATACCGGCGGTGACAACATCGCCCTCGGTTTCGGCGCGGGTGAGAACCTGACAACCGGCTCGAACAACATCGACATCGGCAACGCCGGACAAGCCGGGGAGCAGAAGGTAATCCGGATCGGGACCAAGGGCGATCAGACCCGCACCGTCATCGCCGGGATCAGCGGCAGGACGGTCAACGGCACCGCCCAGCCGGTCGTCGTCAACGCCCAGGGGCAGCTGGGGACCGCGAGCGCAGCGAAGGCGAGCGGGGCCGAGCCGCTGAGCGCCGCCGACGCCCGACAGCTGGTGGACACCGTCGAGCGCCAGCAGGACGCGCTCAAGAGCCAGCAGCGCCAGATCGAGCGGCTTCGCAGGCTGGTGAAGGGAGGCTGATTGAGGACCGCCAAGACACCGCTGCGCCAGGAAGGAGGGGTAGACGCGCCGCTCACTGCACCTGCTCATCGGCCGTCGGCTCGTACAAGCCCTCGGGCTCGAGGCGTGCCCCTTGCCAGCGTCGGACGAGGCGACCGGCCCCGAGAGGTGACCTTCTGCGTGGCATGCAGACGCTCATGACCACGCGTATCTCGCCGAGATGCGGTTCGAGCGATCCTCCTTGGGGGCGAAGGCACAAAAAAGGTACTTCGCCTCGTTTCGCCTCTTAACACACACTCAATGCTTCGCAGTTGATCCGACACTTCCGAAGCCCTCGCGACCATCCGTCCTCGGGCCTGCCGAGGCTGACGAATCGCCGCTTGCCGTACGCGCGGAAGCGGAGAGCCCAGGAGCGTTGCTTGCCCCCGGGCTCGACCATTGATCCGGTCGCCTTGCGCGCCATCAGCCGGCGACCGCCTGAGGGGCAAAGAGCCGATGAGCTGAGCGCCCCGCCACCGAGCGGGGCGCCGTTCCCTCTTTCCCTGAGCAGCGGTGTCTTGGCGGTCCTCAATCAGCCTCCCTTCACCAGCTTGCGAAGCCGCTCGATCTGCCGCTGCTGGCGCTTCACGGTGGAGACCAGGTGTCTGACGGTCCCGCTGAGCGGCTTGGCGCTCGACTTCGCCGAGGCGGCCGTCGCAGTGCCGAGCTGCCCGGCGGCATTCACTCGCACCGCCTGGGTCGGGCCGGGGATCGTGGTCCCGCTCACGCCCTGAAGGAAGGCGGTGTTCTGAGTGCCGAGCGTGCCGATCTGGATCGTGCCCGACTCTCTTGCGACTCCCGGGTTCGCGATGTAGACGTTGTTGGAGCCCTACCGGAGATTGTCACCCGCATGGTCCCCGAGCGCTGTGTTGCCGACGCCGAGGCCGGTCGCGCCGAGGGCCTCGAAACCGGTCGCGACGTTGCCGCTGCCAGCGACGTCGAGTGAAGTGCGTCCGTGCCGCTCGCGACGTTGTCGCTGCCTGGGAGTTCTTGAGAGCGCCCTGAAGCCGCTCGCGACGTTGTTGTCTCCCGTTGGTGTTCGCGAGCAGGGCGCTGCCGCCGGCCGCAACGTTTCTGTTGCCGGTGGTGTTCTTGGACAGCGCGCCGCCGCCGCTGGCAACGTTATGGGCGCCCGTCGTGTTCGCCTTCAACGCACTGGCGCCGGCCGCGACGTTGTCATTGCCGGTCGTGTTGCTTTGGAGGGCGCCGTCGCCCGTGCCGACGTTCTCGGCGCCAGTGGTGTTCGACCCCAATGCGTTCGCGCCGGTGGCGGTGTTCTTGGTCCCGGTGGTGTTGGCGAACAGCGCCCGGTACCCGGTGGCGACATCGTCGGCGCCGCTTGTGCTCTTGAACAGCGCGGCATAACCGATGGCGACGTTGTCGTCGGCGTTGTTGTGGTACAGGGCATTGAAGCCGCTCGCAACATTCTGGGAGCCGGTGGTGTTCCAATCGAGCGCCTGGCCGCCCGTCGCAACGTTGTCGTTGCCGGTCGTGTTTTGCCAGAGCGTGTCCGCGCCCTCCGCGACGTTGTAGGAGCCGGCCGTGTCTTGGATAAGCGACCTGTCTCCCATTCCGACATTCTGGAAACCGGTGGTCAGGTCGAACATCACGCCCTTGCTCACGCCGATATTGCCGAAGCCGGTGAAGCTGCCGTTGAAGAAGATGTCGCCAACTCCGATGTTGTGGTTGCCGTCGGTGTAGACCCCGGCGAGGCTCGTCGCCGGTCCCACGGCGAGGAATCCGAGTGTCGTCGCGAGGGCGATCACGGCGCCGGAGCGGCGGATGGGCTTGGTCGTCATTTCAGACCTCCTGGGGTAGCGTGGGCGAGGCCAAGCCCTTCCTGGTCGTTACGAGCACGTCGGACGACCGCAGAGTCCCGCCCGGTTGTAGTAGGGGCGAGCCTATCCGCGATGGGCGGCTGCTCAAAGCTCGCGGGACGGGCGCCGCTAGGCGCGGGCCAGGTGCCCGCGCCAGTCGGGCTGTAGCCGGTCGAGCGTGACCCGGTAGCCGTCCGCCGGATGAGTCGAGCGCCCCGCCACCGAGCGGGCCACGCCCGTTTGCATGGGGTGTAAGTCGGCGCGATAGCGTTTGAAGGTCGGCCGACCACTCACGGAGGAGGGAACCATGCGACGGATGCGCAGCCATCTGACGTACGCGAACGTGATGGTGACATTGCTCGCTTTCGGTGCGTTGACGGGCGGCGTCGCCTACGCCGCGAACACGATCGGAAGCTCGGACATCATCAACGGCGAGGTCCGGTCCGTCGACATCGGCAACAACCAGGTGCAGTCGGTCGACGTACGCGACGACACGCTCAGCGGCGGCGGGCTGTCCGCCGAGGACCTCCGCCCCGGCTCGGTCGCCAACGACGAGATTAGGGCCGGCGCGATCCCAGACCACTTGGAGGATCCGATCATCGTCTCGAGCGGCAGCAACACGACGACGGCTAAGGAGGTCCTGGTCCCCTGCGAGTTCGGTGGCGACAATGTCACCGGTGGCGGTTTTGTGATCTCCGGGCCTGGCGGGATCGAACGTCCCGAACGTGGCGATCCAGCGAAGCTACGCGGTGGACGATCACACCTGGCTCGTCCGGGCGGTGGCGACCTCTGGCGCCCCCGAGTGGCAGCTGACCGGGATCGCGACTTGCGCCTTCTGAGCTGACGGAAGAGGGCGTGAGCGCGGCGAGGGTCGGGTGCTCGCGCCAGTCGGGCGCTAGCCGACCGAGCGCGGCCTCGTAGCCGTCCGCCGGTGCCCCGTGGGCGCCGATCCAGTGTGCGAACATGCGTTCGATGCCACCCTCGCCCAACGCCGAGCTCGTCAAGGCGCTGGGCGACGGGACCTGGCCGAAGCGGAGGCCGCGGCCCGCGAGCTCGAGCGCGTCGAGCCCGAGCACGCGCTGGCGATCGTCTTGCTGATGGGCGACGAGGACGACGCCAGGTTCGAGCCGGCGCTGATCCGCTGGGTAGGCCTCTGGCTTCAGCTTGCTACCACTCGCCCGCCGGGGTGCTACATCCGGGCGACGGTGCCGGCGGGGTTGTCAGCCACTAGGAACGGCTCGCCAATCCCTTGTCAGAGCCGCTGTGGCGCGTTCTGACGCGATGTGGCGCGGAGGCCGGGGAGATGGGCGCTACTGGGCTCGAACCAGTGACCTCCAGCTTGTCGAGCTGGCGCTCTCCCAACTGAGCTAAGCGCCCGGAATCGGCGAGTCTAGCCGCTCGGAGACTGGGGTTCCGGGGTCGGCGGACTGCCGTGTTCCAGCCCGCACCGCGAGCTGATTCGCGGGCTAGTGCCATTGGTACCCACGGCTCAGATCGGGGACTACTCCTGCAGCCCGGCGCCTTCGCGGGCTTCGAGTCTTGGCTTACCTATCCAAGGTCACAGGCCAGCGCACTGACCCACCTTCTGCCCCGTCACGACGTTTGGCTGCCCCTCGGAATCGCCCACCTGAGGAGCGGGAGAGTTGTTATGGCACACGAGGCTGCCCGCGATCGTGTTCGTGACGAATTCGTTCGCGTCCGGGTCATCCATCTGGTTATTGCTGAGAGTCACCGTGCCACGGACGTCGTTTCGGATGAAGCCCAGCCAGAAGCCGGAGTACCCGTCGATGGTTGCCCCGCCGCGGATGTCGCTGTCCTCGACGGTCGAGAAGAATCCATTGCCGCCTTGCATCGTGACCCCGCCGCGAACGTTGGCGAAGTGCACCTGCAGCGATGCGGGAGATTGTGCGCGGACCCCTCCGCTGATCGTTCCCGTATCGGGCCCTCCTTCGAATCCGAGGACGAAGGTCGCGCCGCTCTCAACCCGGACCCCGCCTCTCACGTCAATGTTGGCGTTGGTCCCGTCACACGTAGCGCCCTCCGGGACGACAAGCTTGTGATAGCTGCCCGACGCCAGCGTGCCGGTGCACGTCGTCGCCGACCCTCCGGCGAACGCGGTCGGAGCACCCACCGGGAGCGCGGCGATAGCGAGCGCCCCCCCGATTACCAACCCGAGCTTGCGCATGCCGCTCCTCCAATCCTTGATCTCCGATGCGACCTCATCCTAGTCCTACCCCTGGGCTTCGATCAGCAACCTCGAGATCGACGCGCCGCCTCCGTTCCGCTGGAACCTGAGGACCGGGGCGCGCTGTTATTGGATCAACGCGCAGGGCGCGCCGGCGGACGGCTACGAAGCGGCGCTCGACGTCTAGAGGCCGCCTTGCCCCGGCACTTGGCCCGCGCCTAGCCGGGTCGGGTCCGTTGCCCAATCAAGACCTTGGCGCAACCGCTCATCGCGGATAGGGTCGGATGGCATTACCCCGACGGGCGCTTCGCGGCCATCTCCGCGATCAGGAACGACTGAGACCCGCCGCCCGGCCTCCCGTCCCACGTCGACCACTGGGAGGTCCACGATGCCCGCCAAGCCCCCGTTCGCCGCGTGCTCACCCCACCGGCTTCGCATCGCGATCACCGCGCTCGCGCTCACCGCCGTCGTCGGACTCAGCACCGGCGCCTCGGCGAGCGTCGCGTCTACCGGGAGCGTGTACTTCGACACCGCCGGCAACGCTGCCGCCGGCGAGACTCTGTTCAACGGCAGCTTCACCGGCATCGCGAACGTCGGTCTCGGCAGGACGGTGATGCCGAGCCTCACCAGCGGCAATTACAACGTCGGCGCCGGGGAGGGCGCGCTCGAGGCGGACACAGCCGGCAGCAACAACGTCGCGACCGGAGCCTTCGCCCTCTTTTCGAACACCACGGGCTCCACCAACATCGCGAGCGGCGTCGAGGCGCTCGTCGCCAACACCACCGGCTCGAGCAACCTCGCGACCGGCAACGCCAGCATGCACTCCAACACGTCTGGCAACGACAACGTCGCCGCCGGCACCGACGCGCTTCACGAGAACGTCAGCGGCAACCGAAACCTGGCGATCGGCAGGGGCGCGCTCTACGGAAACACCAACGGCAACGACAACGTGGCCAGCGGCTATCAGGCGCTCGCTCTCAGCGCCACCGGCTCCAACAACGTCGCGACCGGCAACAACGCCCTGTTTGCCAACGCCGCCGGCAACAACAACGTCGCCACCGGCATCAACGCACTGCTCAACTCGACCGGGTCGGTCAACGTCGCGATTGGCCGAAACGCGGGCAAGAACCTGACCACCGGCTCCAACAACATCGACGTCTCCAACACCGGCAAGGCCGGCGAGGCGGGGACGATTCGGATCGGCACCGACGGCACGCAGACGGCCACCTACATCTCCGGGATCAGCGGCACGGCCCTGAGCGGAGCGACCCAGCCGGTGGTCGTCAAGTCAAACGGCCAGCTCGGGACCGCGCCCGTAGCCTCGCCCTCCGGCCCGTCGCTAAGCGCCGCGGACGGCCAGCGCCTGCTCGATCTGGTTAAGCGGCAGCAACGCCAGATCGATCGGCTTCGCAAGCTCGTGAATTGACCGGACGGCACATCTGCCAGTCGCAGCGCTCAGCTGGACGAGAGCGCCACCGCCGCGATCTCGGATTCGTCGTATGTAATCGCGCCGGGGGCGAGCTGGTCGCAGCGGATCCGGAACTGGATCGGCCCGGGGCCGAGCGGCGGCGTAACGCCGACCAAGGTGGTGTTGTCGGTCTGGTCGATGAAGTCCCCGTCGTGTCCCGTGTGGATCGTCGTCGAGGTCGAGGGGAGGTCGAGGACGCTCGTGCCAAGCTCACACGTGCCGGTGCCTTGGTTGTTGTCGACCTCCTCTCGCGCTCGGATCTGGCCGATCACCAGCACGCGCGCCTGGGCGGGAAGGGTGAGGTCGACGGTCGTGCAGACGATGAGCGTCGACGATTCGGGGTCGCAGTCATCATCGGGATCGCTCCCAGACCGCCCGAGGCCGCCGAGTGTCGCCGCCGGCACCTGGCCGAGCTGCGCCTCGTCTATCTGCGCCCCGGTCAGCGCATTCGGAGCGATGTCGGCGCCGACGAGGCCACCGTCGACGACCCTGCCGGTGGTGACGGCATTGGGGGCGAGCCGCCCCGTGTTCACGGCCCCGAGAGCGAGATCAGGTGTCTTCACCTCACCGTTGATGATGTCGCCGGAATCCACCGTGTTCGTGCCCGGCAGGGCGGCGGCCGTGGCCGTCAAGGCGAGGAATACGGCCACGTAGCCGACGACATTGGAGCGGATGTGTTTGGCGATTCTGGCGGTAAAACCCATTGCATTGCCTCCCTCAGCGAGGTTCCACGAGCGTCGCGGTCGACCAGTGAGTCTTTGGGCGCACGGTACGTACGGGCCGCGCCCATCGCATCGGGTGTTTCCCTACATCGCGACACGCTCCGGGTGGCATTCTTGGTGATATGAGCACGGCTCTCGTGGGCCGCAGGGAGGAGTTGGACGTCGTCGAGGATCTCGCGCGGGCGGTCGCCAACGGCCCAGCAGCCTTGCTGCTCGAGGGCGAGGCCGGAATCGGCAAGACCATGCTGTGGACCGCCGGTCTCGAGGCGGGGCGCGGGGCCGGCTTCCGGATCCTCGTTTCGCGAGGGGCGGGTGCCGAGGTCAAGCTGGGCTACGCCGCGCTCACCGACCTGCTCGCCGACGTCGATGACGCCGCCATCTCCGCGCTGCCTTCGCCCCAGCGGCGAGCGCTCAGCGTCGCCCTGCTGCGGTCGGAGCCGACCGCCGGCACGCCGCCCGACGCCCGCGCCGTCGCCACCGGCTTTTTGACGCTGCTCGAGGCCCTCGCCGAGAACGACCCGATCATGATCGCCATTGACGAGCTGCAGTGGCTCGATCGCTCCTCGGCCCGGGCTTTGCGCTTCGCCGCGCGGCGTCTGACCGGGCCGGTCTGCGTGCTCGCGGCACGGCGCAACCCGCCCGAGCCACCGCCCTCGGACGGGCTGCGCCTGCGTGACGCGGAGCGATTGCGGATCCTGCGGCTCAAGCCGCTCCCCCGCGACGGGATTCACCAGCTCTTGCGCGAGCGCATCGGGGGGCCCTTTCCACCGCCCACCCTGGCGCGGATTGACCGGATTGCCGCCGGCAATCCGTTCGTCGCGCTCGAGGTAGCGCGCGCGCTCCACACGGATGGGCACCCGGGCACCCCCACCCTGCCCGAGAGCCTGCGCGAGCTCGTCACGGCGCGGCTCTCCGAGCTCAAACCCGAGGTCCTCGGAGCCTTGGTCCTGGCGGCGGCCCTCGCCCGGCCGCGCATCCATGCGATCCAGAGCGCGCTCGAGGCCGGCGATGCCGGTGAGCTGCTCGGCGAGGCCGAAGCGGCGGAGATCGTGGCGATCGAGGGCGGCGCCGTCTCGTTCACCCATCCGGTGCTTGCGAGCGGCGTCTACTCGAACGCGACGGCGGCGGAGCGTCGCGCCGCCCACCGCCGCCTGGCCGCGGTCGTCGACGGCACGGAGGAGCGCGCTCGGCACCTGGCGCTTGCGAGCGTCAATGCCGACCCCGAGGTGATCGCCGCGCTCGACGAGGCCGCGGCGGACGCCCATGCGCGCGGCGCCCCAGCCGATGCCGCCGAGCTGCTCGCGCTCGCCTTCGGTCTCGGCGCCGAGCAGCCTGAGCGCCTCATCGCCGCCGCCGAGAGCAACTTCGCCGCCGGCGACGTCCGCGAGGCGGACACGCTCGCCCGCCGCGCCGTGAGCGCGCTCGAGGCTGGACCCGAGCGGGCGCGGGCGCTCGGCCTGCTCGGCACGATTCGCTACCGCGACAACAGCTACGTGGAGGCGATTGAGCTGCTCGAACAGGCGCGCGCCGAGGCGGATTCGGGCGCCTTCCGCGTGATGCTCGCCCTGACGCTCGTCTACCTGTTCGCCAACTCCGGGCGCCTGCGCGATGCCCCGCCTCGCGCCGCCACCGCCGTGGTCGAGGCCGAGCGCCTCGGCGAGGACGGGCTGCTGGCGGAGGCGCTTGCCGTTCGGACGATGGTCCGGTGCCTGGTCGGCGGAGGAATCGACGAGGCCGCACTGGGCCGCGCCCTAGAGCTGGAGGACCCCCAGCGCCCGACCCCGATCCTCCTCACCCCGACGCTGATTGCCGCGTACCTCTGGGGCTGGACCGGCCGCTTCGAGGAGGGGCTCGCGGCGCTCGACCGCGCGCGCCGGCGCTGTATCGACCACGGCATGGAGACCGAGCTCGTCCACCTGACCGCCAATACAGCGCGGATCCCCTGCGATCTTGGAGACCTCGATCGTGCCCGCGAGCTGGTTGCCGACACGAACCGGCGAGCGCTGGAGCTCGGGACGGAAGCCGCGCGGGCCGTGGCGCTGGGCAACGAGGCTGTGGTGGCCGGTTGGGAGGGAGTCGCCGAGCGGGCTCGGACGTGCGCACTAGAGTCGCTCCAGCTATTCGAGTCGATCGGCGATCCGGGCGAGGCGTTCGTGACGGTCGAGGCGCTCGGGCGACTGGAGCTCTCGCTGGAAAACCACGCGGCGGCTGCGGCGGTTCTGGTCCCGGCGATGGAGGCGGTGATGGCGACCGGAGGCGGGGAACCGGCGATGCCGCCGATCGCCCCCGACGCGGTCGAGGCGCTGCTCGCCCTCGGACGGGTGGATGAGGCGGAGCCCATCCTGCGTTGGCTCGACGAATGCGCCGCGTCGCTCGGACGACCCAGGGTCGTGGCCTTGGCGGCTCGCTGCCGCGGGCTGGCGCTCGCCGCCGGCGGCGAGCTCGGGCCGGCCGCGGACGCGCTCGAGACGGCGCTCGCCGCCCACGCCCTTGAGCCGATCGCCTACGAGCAGGCACGCACCCTGCTGGCGAAGGGCCGGCTGCAGCGTCGCCGCCGGCAGCGGCGGGCGGCGGGCGAGTCCATCGAGCGGGCGCGTGAGATCTTCGAGCGGCTCAGTGCCTGGCTCTGGGTAGAACGGAGCGACGCGGAGCTGGGACGCCTCGGGCGGCGCCGCTCAACCAATCGCGATGAGCTGACCCCGTCCGAGCGTCGCGTCGCCGAGCTTGCCGCGAGCGGACTCACGAACCGCGAAGTCGGCGCGGAGCTGTTCATCAGCTCGAAGACGGTCGAGGCCAACCTCGCCCGCGTCTACCGGAAGCTTGAAATCCACTCGCGCGCCGAGCTCGGACGGCGGATGGCCGAGCAGCGTTCGGGATAGGCTCGCCCAGTACCCATAGGACGTACGCCAGGGGGGCCGCTCGTGGCGGCCAGGGAAGGCTGGCGCCGCCCGCCGAACCCCTGGAGGTTCCTCATGCTCACGCTCCGCCTCGGCTCTCGCCGACGGTTCCCCCTTCCGCGCCTCGGCGTGATCACCGCCGTGGCCGCGATCGCCGCGTTGGGCATCGGGACGCAGACCGCCGTCGCCAACACGGGAACCGTCTACTGGGATGCCAACAACAACGCCGCCGCCGGCAACAGCCTCTTCAGCGGGGGCCTCACCGGCAGCGGGAACGTCGGCCTCGGGGCGAACGTGATGCCCAACCTGACCACCGGCTTCGACAATGTTGCCGTCGGCACCTCGGCGCTCTTGTCCAACGCGACCGGCACAAGGAACACGGCGACCGGCTTCGACTCGCTCAGATTCTCAACCGGCGACTTCAACACGGCGACCGGCTACGACGCGCTCAGGATCAGTACCGGTGATGACAACACCGCGTTCGGAGCCGACGCGCTGGCCAACAACACCTCCGGCCGGCGCAATACCGCGATCGGGTCCGCGGCGTTGCAGGAAAACAACACCGGCGATCACAACGTGGCGACCGGCTTCCAGGCTCTCCTCTCGGACCGCAAGGGCAACGACAACGTCGCGACCGGCTACCAGGCGCTCTGGGACAACATCTCCGGGAACGACAACGTGGCCTCGGGGACCAATACCCTCGCCAGCAACACCACCGGCTCGCAAAACGAGGCCATCGGCGGCACCGCGCTGTTTGAGAACACGACTGGCCGCGACAACGTAGCCGACGGCACGCTGGCGCTGTTCTCGAACGTCGACGGCACCGACAACATCGCCTCGGGGACCGGTGCTCTCTTCAGCAACCGAACACGGCAACCGCAATTTCGCCGCGGGATCGGGCGCACTCGTCAACGCCACCGGCAGCTCCAACATCGCCCTCGGTTTCGGCGCCGGCCAGAATCTCACCACCGGCTCGAACGACATCGACCTCGCCAACGACGGCAAGGCCGGGGAATCGAAGGTGATGCGGTTCGGGACCAAGGGCGATCAGACCCGCACCTACGTCGCGGGAATCAGCGGCCGCACCGTCTCGGGGACCGGACAGACGGTCGTCGTCAACGCCCAGGGTCAGCTCGGGACCGCATCGGCCGGCAAGCTCGGGAGCGCGAGCGAGCGGCAGCTGAGGGCCCACGTCCGCCTGCAGGATCGCGAGATCGCGACGCTGAAGCGGGAGTTGGCAGAGCTCTCCGCGCGCTAGCTCACGCACGGGCGGTTGGCACACCCGTACAAGGCGCGCCACACGCCTTGTACGGGTGGGTAAAACGCCCGCAAACGCTCGTGATTCACCGCCGGGAGGGAACCGTAACCAGGCCCGGAAAGCAGTGTTAAGGTAGGTCGACCCGCCGTCGATAACGCTTTCAGAGCTGAAGGACCGACGAGCCGGCGGCGGGATTCGCTGGCGGAACGTCCTTTCGGAACCAAGGGCCCCTTTATCGGGGCCCTTTTCCGTTCCCGACCTCGAACGCGCGCCGCACCCGGTCGGGGTAGCGGAAGAGCGAGTCGTAGGTGACGTTCGGGACCTGGTAGCCGAGCCGGTCGAGCAGGCCGGAGGTCTCGAGCGAGACCAGGTCGTGCTGCTTCGGGCGCTCCTGGCTGCCGCCCAGCGAGCAGGGCGTCGCCGCGATCGCCGCCGGGTCCGGTAGCTCCGGCGGATCGAAGTTGCGCTTGGAGAAGTCGAACTGCGGCCGATGTTCGACGCGTAGCGGTGGCGCTTGTTCAGGTAGCCGAGCCCGTAGCGGTAGGAGATCAGCTTCAGGATCGACTCGTGCGTGGAGGTCATGTGGCTGACGTGGCCGCCCTTCTTGTGGCGGGTGTAGGGCGAGACCGCCACCGCGGGGATGCGGAAGCCGGTCAGCGACCAGTCCTCGGTGAGGTCGTCGCGGTTGCCGCGGTCGTCGGGCACGTGGTGGGGCTTGACGTGGTCGAAGAACCCTCCCCACTCGTCGTAGTTGACGAACAGCGCGCCGCGCCGGTACTGCGGCCCCTCGATGAACGCGTGCACGACGTCGGACATGAACGCCTGACCGAGGCGAACGTCGCCGTGCGGGTGCTCGTCGGCCGAGATCCCGTTGCCCCCTCCCCCGTCCTTGAACGGCGGGTCGATGAACGTGATCGGCGGCAGCCGGCCCTCGGCGGCGTCGGTGTAGAACTGCGACGCCGGCCGTACCCAGCCCAGGCCGCGCTGGCCGTAGAGCGCGGGCACCGGCAGGTCGGACACGTAGTAGCCGACTTCCAGGCCCGCGGGAGAGCGCCCGGTCGAAGATCGTCTCCCACTCGAACCCGTTCGCGCCGGTCGGGAACTCATTCGACTTCTGACCCCCGTTCTGCGCGGCCATTTGGTAGTGGCGGTTGGGGTACGTCGACGCCATGATCGAGCAGAAGTAGCGGTCGTAGAGCTGGTAGGCCGCGGCCGCGTGCGGGATGAACGGCAGGTCCGCCTTGAGGTAGTAGCCGAGCGCGTACTCGTCGCTGCCGGTGCCCTCGGCGTTGCCGCTGTAGAAGCCGTCGAGCTTGCCGCCGTTGTACTGAAAGCGCCCGCCGTCCCAGCCGTGGTTCGGGTCGCGGAACTCGCAGCCCTGGAAGTCCGGCGTGAGGCGGTGGGTCGGGAACGACTGCGTGTGGTCGAGGTTCGGATAGGACAGGCCCGCGTTCATCGCGTCGGCCTTCGGGTGCCAGCCGAAGTAGTGGTCGAAGGAGCGGTTTTCCATCATCAGCACGACGAAGGTGTCGATCGGCAGGTCGCGCGGCTTCGGGAACGGCTTGCGCCTCGCGTGCTTGGCCGCCTCGGCGATCAGCGTCTCCGTCGGCAGCAGGCTCCCCATTCCGGCAAGGCCGGCGAGCGCCGCGGTGCGGCCGAGGAAGTCGCGCCGGCGCAGCATCGAGTCGCGGTCGGCCCGCTCGAGCGCCTCGGCGCGCTCGGGGTCGGCGAGCTCGCCCCGCGCGAGCCTCGAGCTGTGGTCGGCCGGGCGCCGCATCATGGTTTCGGCTCCCGCACGACCTCGCAGTCGTACACGCCGTCCTCGGTCGCGTCGACGATCGCCACGTCGTTGCCGGCGCCGCAGTTGATCTCGTCGTTGCCGCCGTCGCGGGCGTCGATCTTGTCGCGCCCGGGAGCGGCGAGCTGGACGCCGTCGCGCATGTTGAAGCCGTCGCGCCCCGGGCCGCCGCGCAGCGTGTCCGGGCCCTTGCCGCCGATCAGCACGTCGGCGCCCTTGCCGCCGATCAGCACGTCGTGGCCGCGCAAGCCCTTGAGCACGTCGCCGCCCTTGGTGCCGACGAGCTTGTCGGCGTGATCGGTGCCGTGCTCCCCCGCCGCGAGCGCGATCGCCGACGCCGAGCTCGCGACCACCGCCACCATCCAGACCACGATCCCCAGCCTGCCCATGCTGTGCGTGAGACTACTCCCGCCGCAGGCCGCCTTGTTGCGGCTCGGTTACGCGGGTGCGTCCGGCTCGACCTCGAGCGTGAGGCCGTCGACGCCCGTCACCCGCACGGTCTCCCCGCGCACGGTCCGCCCGCGCGCGCTCCAGATCGCACCGTGAAAGCGCACCCGCCCCGGCCCGATCACCTCGGCGCGCTCGCCGATCATCGCCTCGACGCCCGTGCGAACCCGGTAGCGCCGGGCGACGCGCAGCCAGAAGAAGACCTCGAAGACCTCGATCAGGGCCGCGACCACCACGACGATCACGTTCCAGGGGCTCGGGAGCACGAACAGGCCGACAAGCGCGAGCACCAGGAGCATGGCTCCATGATGAACCACCTCGCCTCCCGGTCCACTAGTACGATCGGCGCGCAATGGACTGGCGGCTCGAGCTGATCGCGATTCCGGTCACCGACGTCGACCGGGCGAAGCGCTTCTACACCGACGGCGCCGGCTTCAACGCCGACCACGACCACCAGGTCAGCGAGGAACTGCGCTTCGTCCAGCTGACCCCGCCGGGGTCGGCGTGCTCGATCACGATCGGGACCGGGGTCACCGACGCGGAGCCCGGCTCCGTGCGGGGGATGCAGATGGTCGTCGACGACATCGACGCTGCCCGGGCCGAGCTCGTCGAGCGCGGGGTCGAGGTGAGCGAGGTCCAGAACTTCCCCTGGGGCTCCTTCGTCTTCTTCAGCGACCCGGACGGCAACGGCTGGGCCGTCCAGGCGATCCCCGACCGCTCCTAGGCACGCTCGTGCGCGCCGGCCGGCTGCGGACCCTGCTCCCGCGGGAGAACCTCGCGGCGACGCTCTACGGCACCGTGCTCGCCACTTCGGTCATCGCCACGCTGCCGGGCGCCGAGCGCCCGGCGATCGTGATCGCGGCGCTGCTGGTGACGGCGATCGTCTTCGCCCTCGCTCACGCCTGGGCGCACGTGCTCGCCCGCAGCGCGAAGGAGCGCCAGCCGGTGCACACCCCGGACATCCTGGCCGGGATCAAGCACGAGTGGCCGATGGTCGAGGCCGCGCTACCCGCCTCGGCCGTGGTCGCCCTGGCGCTCGTCGACGTCTACTCGATCGAGACCGCGCTGTGGACCGCGACCGCGGTCAACGTCGTACTGCTGTTCGTGTGGGGGGCCATCGTCCGCCGCGTCGCCGGCGGCACCGCCTGGATCTCGCTGCGCGCCGGGCTCGCTGCCGGCAGCCTCGGCCTGATGCTCGCGGCGCTCAAGTGGGTGATTCACTGACGGCGCGCTGGCCGGGGTTCGCCACCCCGACGGCGTGAAAGCCCCCGTCGGCGTGCACGATCTCGCCGCTGATCGCCCGGCCGAGGTCGGAGAGCAGGAACAGCGCCACGTCGGCGACCGCGCCGGCATCGGAGCTGTCCCAGCCCAGCGGGGCCCCGTCCGCCCAGGCGCCGGCGAGGGTCTCAAAGCCCGGGATGCCCGAGGCGGCCGGCGTCGAGATCGGGCCCGCGGAGACGAGGTTGACGCGCACTCCGTCCGGGCCGAGGTCGCGCGCCAGGTACCGCGACACGGATTCGAGGGCGGCCTTCGCGACCCCCATCCAGTCGTAGGCCGGCCAGGCGACCGACGCGTCGAAGTCGAGCCCGACGATGCTGCCGCCGCCCGCGCGCGAGCCGTTGTGCGCGCGCATCAGCGGCGCCACGGCGCCCGCGAGAGCCTTCAGGGAGTACGCGCTGGTCTCGAACGCGGCGCTGGCGCTCTCGCGCGGGGCGGCGAGGAACTCGCCGCCGAGCGCGTCCGCCGGCGCGTGCGCGATCGCGTGCACGGCCCCGTCGACGCGGTCCCAGCGCTCGCCGAGGGCCTCGGTGAGCGCCGCCAGGTCCTCGTCGCTGTTGACGTCGAGCTCGAGCACGTCGACGGCCTCGGGCAGGCGCTTGGCCGCCCGCTCGGTCATCCGGCGCACGCGGCCGAAGCTGGTCAGCACCACCTCGGCGCCCTCCCGCTGAGCGCGGTCGGCGATCGCGTAGGCGATCGAGTGGCGGTTGACGACGCCCGTGACGACGATGCGCTTGCCTTCGAGGATCACAGCAGCACCCGCTCGCGCTCCGCGACAGGCTCCTCGGCGGAGCCGTTGGACGGCGCCGCGGCGGCGTCGGCGATGCGCCACAGCGCCTCCACCCGGGCGCGGACGACCGTGCGGTCGTCCTGGTTTCGCACCCGCCACGCCAGCGCGACGAGGGCGTGCTCGTCGTCCAGCGGCCGGACCCGCTCGACCGTCGAGCTCACCCGGATCGTGTCGCCGATCCGCACCGGGCGCTTGAAGCTCACCGAATCGAGGCCGCGCAGCGCGACCACCCGGTCCGGGTCGAAGGGCATCAGGCCCAGCGCGTAGGACATCACCAGCATCCCGTGCGCCACGCGCTCGCCGAAGCGGCCCTTCGCCGCCCACTCGGCGTCGGCGTGCTGGGGGTGCCAGTCGCCGGTGAGCGCGGCGAAGGAGACCACGTCGGCCTCGGTGATCGTCCGCCCGCGCGTGGTCAGCTCTGCGCCGGGCTCGGGCAGCAACTCGTTCATGGCGTTCCTCCTTCGATCGCGATCGGGATGCCGCAGCGGTCGCGGACGAGCTCCGCGAAGCCGCGCGCGGCGCGCCGGTGGCCGAGCGGCGAGGGGTGCAGGCCGTCGGTGCTGAAGTTCTCCGGCTCGCACAGGCCGGGATGGCCGGCGACCTCGAGGTACGGGACCTCGTAGGCCTCGGCCACGACCCGCGTGGCCCGGTTGACCCGGCGAATTCCGCGCTCGACCCGGGCCCGGGTGCGAGGCCCGAGCTCGAGGAAGTCCCAGCGCTCGGGCGACGTGGCGGTCACGAGGCGCACGGCCGGGTTGGCGCGCTGCAGGCGGCCGAAGAGCGCGCCCAGCCGCCGGGCGTAGGCGGCGGGGTCGGGGCGGGTGGTGGTGAGCACGTCGTTGGCGCCGCAGACCACGGTCACCAGGTCGGGCTCGAGCTCGAGCGCCTCCGGCAGCTGCTCCAGCACCTGCGCGCTGGTCGCCCCCTCGACCGCGAGGTTGCGGAAGGAGAGCCCGACGTTGCGCGCGCGCAGGCCGTTCGCCAGCCGCTCGGGCCACGCCTCGCCAGGCGGGCAGCCGGTGCCGGCCGTGAAGCTGTCGCCGAGGGCGACGTACAGCGAGAGCTGGCGCGCGTGATGGGCGCGGTCGATCGTCCGGGCGATGATCGCGTATGGGTCGTCGGTGGTCATCGTCCCTCCAGCGAGCGCAGCGCCCAGGCGAGGCGGTCGCGCGTTGCCCGCGGCTCGATCACCTCGTCGACGAACCCGGCCGCCGCGGCCGCGTCGGCGTTCAGGTGCTCGGCGGCGTAGGCGTCCTCGAGCTCGGAGTGCAGGTCGGCGGCGTCGCCGTTGGCCTCCGCGAGCCGGCGGCCGTGAACGATGCCCACCGCCTGGCGCGCGGCCATGATCCCGATCTCTGCACCGGGCCAGGCGAAGACCATGTCGGCGCCGAGGTCGCGCGAGTTCATCGTGATCACCGCGCCGCCGTATGCCTTGCGGAGCACCACGGTCAGCTTCGGCACCCGGGCCCCGGCGAACGCGTGCAGCAGCGAGGCGCCGTGGCGAATGACCCCGGCCCGCTCCTGGCCGGAGCCCGGCATGAACCCGGGCGTGTCGACCAGGACCACGAGCGGGATCCCGAACCGGTCGCACGACTGGACGAACAGGGCCGCCTTCTCGGCGGCGGCGCTGTCGATGACGCCGCCGAAGCGGCGCGGCTGGTTGGCGATGAACGCCACCGGGCGCCCCTCGATGCGCCCCAGCGCGGTGACCATGTTGCGCGCCCAGTCCGCGGAGAGCTCGAGCAGCCGCCCGTCGTCGGCGAGCGCCTCGGCGACGGCGCGCACGTCATAGACCTTGCGCGCCTCGGCCGGCACCGGCGCGCCGGGCTCGGGGTCGCCGGCCTCGGCCAGCGGGGCGATCGGGGGCTGACCGCCGAACTGCGACGGCAGCAGCGCCAGCAGCTCGCGGGCCATGCCCGCGGCGGCGCGGTCGTCGGCGGCGACGAGCTGGCAGACGCCGTTGCGCGAGTGGACGCCGGGGCCGCCCAGATCCTCCATCGAGACCCGCTCGCCGAGCGCCGCCTCCACGATCTTGGGGCCGGTCAGGAACATCCGCGCCGACTCGGTCATCACCACGAAGTCGGTGAGCGCCGGCGAGTAGGCGCCGCCACCGGCCGCGACCCCGCCGACCACCGTGATCTGAGGCACGCGCGACGACAGCTCGACGCTGGCCCTGAAGATGCGCCCATAGCCGGCGAGCGCCGCGTGGCCCTCCTGCAGCCGCGCGCCGCCGGACTCGACGAAGCCGACGGCGGGCACGCCCGACTTGCCGGCGAGCTCGAGCACGCGCACGATCGAGTCGGCGTGCGCCTCGCCCAGGGATCCACCCATGAAGGCCGCGTCCTGCGCGTAACAGAACACCGGCCGGCCGCCGACGCGCCCGGCGCCGGCGACGACGCCGTCGCCCGGCCCGGAGCGGTCGCCGATGCGCGTCGAGCGCACCGCCGTGCGCACAGCCGCGAAGCTGCCCGGGTCGCACAGCGACTCGAGCCGCTCGACCGGGCGCGCCACCGGCGCTCGCTCCTTGACCGCGATCGCGCTCATGCGGACAGGCAGAGGACCGCGTTGTGGCCGCCGAACCCGAACGAGTTGGAGATCGCGACCAGGGGCTCGGGCCCGTCGCCGTTCGCGCGGCGCTCGAGCGTGCGCGCCTCGCCGGGCACGTAGTCGAGGTCGAGGTCGGGGTCGCGCTCCGACCAGCCGACGGTCGGCGGCGCGATCTCGCGCCGCAGCGAGCCGATGGTGGCGATCGCCTCCACCGCTCCGGCGGCGCCGAGCAGGTGCCCGATCGCGGACTTGGTCGACGACACCGGGACCTCCGTCGCCCGCTCGCCGAGCGCCAGCTTCAGCGCCTCGGTCTCCGTGCGGTCGTTGAGCGGCGTCGACGTCCCGTGCGCGTTCACGTAGTCGAGATCGCCGGGCTCGCGACCGGCATCCGCCAGCGCGAGCTCGATCGCTCTCGCGGCGTCACGGCCGGAGGGCTCGGGCGCGGTGAGGTGGTGGGCGTCGGAGCTCGCCGCGTAGCCGAGGATCTCGCCCAGGACCTCCGCCCCGCGCTCCTCGGCGTGGTCGGCGTCCTCGAGCACGAGCACGCCGGCGCCCTCGCCCATCACGAAGCCGTCGCGACGGGCGTCGAAGGGCAACGAGCGGCCGGTCTTCGAGGTCGCGCCCATGGCGGCGAACGCGGCCGTTGCGACGTCCGTGAGCGCCGCCTCCGAGCCGCCGGTGACGACGGCATCGGCCTCGCCAGTGGCGATCATCCGCTGCGCCTGGCCGATCGCGTGCGCGCCGGCCGCGCAGGCCGACATGACGCCGAAGGAGCCGCCGCGCAGGCCGCGCCGCATGGCCACCGCCGCCGCAGCGGCGTTGCCCATCAGCATCGGCACCGCCAGCGGCGACACCGCCTTGGCCCCGCGATCGCGGAGCACGTCCTGCTGCTGCTCGAGCGAGCCCAGCCCGCCGATCCCGGTGCCGATCACGCATCCGATCCGCTCGGCGTCGTACGGGAGCTCCTCCGCCCAGCCGGCGGCCTCGAGCGCCTCGTCGGAGGCCGCGATCGCGAGCTGGGTGAAGCGATCCGAGCGCCGCGACCTCCTTGCGGGAGAGGAACTCGGTCGGCTCGAAATCGTCGCAGCGGCCGACGCCGTCGGCGATTCCGCACTCGCCGGCGGCCCAGCGCTCGACCAGGGTCGTCGCGCCGACGCCCAGCGGCGTCACCGCGCCGACGCCCGTGATGACGATTCGGCGGGTCACGAGGCTCGCGCCACCACCAGGTCGATCACGTCGCCGACCGTCTTGACGTCCTTGACCGAGTCGCCATCGAGCTCGACGCCGAACTCGTCCTCGACGATCTGGGCGAGCTCGACGAGGTCGAGCGAGTCGACGTCGAGGCTCTCGAAGGTCGCCTCGCGAGTGATCTCGCCCTCGGCGCCGATCTCGGTCAGGCCGGAGAAGATCGTCTTCTCGACGGATTCGTTCGTTACTTGTGTGGGCATTTCGTTCTCCTATTGGTTGCGAATTAGTTGTTAGTTGTTAGTTGTTAGGGGTGTTGTTCAAGCGCTTAGGCCGCCGTCCACGGTGAGGACGGAGCCGGTGACGTAGCCGGCCTCGTCGGAGACGAGGAAGCGCACGCAGGCGGCAACCTCCTCCGGCGTGCCGGGTCGGCGGGCCGGGATCTCGCCGGCGATGCCGTTCGTGATCCCCTCGGTGAGCTTGGTCTCGACCAGTCCCGGCGCGACCGCGTTCACCGTCACCCCGCGCCGGGCGACCTCGACCGCAACCGTCTTCGTGAGCCCGATCAGGCCCGCCTTGGACGCGGCGTAGTTCGACTGCCCGGCGTTCGCCCGCGTTCCGACCACCGAGGCGACGTTCACGATCCGGCCGAAGCGGGCGCGGATCATCGGGCGCAGGGCGCGCCGGGTGGTGTGAAAGGCCGCCGAGAGATTGGTCTCGAGCACGCTCTGCCACTCCTCGGCCTTGAGCTGCGGGGCGAGCCCGTCGGCGCGCATGCCCGCGTTGTTCACCAGCACGAGCACCGGGCCGAGCTCCGACTCGGCGCGGTCGAAGAGGGCGGCGACCTGCTCGGGGTCGGTGACGTCGGCGGCCACGGCGACCGCGCGCCCGCCGTCGGTCTCGATGCTTGTCGCCAGGGCCTCGGCGTTGTCGGCGTCAGAGCGGTAGTTGACGACCACCGGCCAGCCTTCGGCCGCCAGCGCGCTCGCCGTCGCAGCGCCGATCCCGCGCGCGGACCCGGTGACGATCGCGCAGCCGTCAGGCATCGGCGCCCGCCTCCCCGAGCCCCCACTGGACCACGGTCGCGGCCCAGGTGAGCCCGCCGCCGAACGCCGCGAGCAGCACCTTGGCGCCGGGCACCAGGCGGCCCGCGTCGCGGGCGTCGGCCAGCGCGAGCGGGATCGTCGCCGCGGAGGTGTTGCCGTACCGGCCGATGCAGTCGATGACGCGGTCGGGCGCGAGGCCGAGCCGCTCGCCGACCGCGGTGAGAATCCGGCCGTTGGCCTGATGGAAGGCGAACAGGTCGATCTCGTCCAGGGGCGTCCCCGCGGCCGCGGCCGCGTCCACGGTGGCCTCGGAGAGCCGGTCGACCGCGTGGCGGAAGGTGTCGTGGCCGTTCATCCGCAGGATCGCCTCCTCACGCGAGGCGGCGACGAGCTCACCCCGGGAACCGTCGGCGCCGAGCACGGACGGTCCGATCGCGGTCGAGCCCGTGCCGGCGCTGACGACCACCGCGCCCGCGCCGTCGCCGAAGAGTGCAGCGGTGCTGCGGTCGTCGGGATCGGTGATCCGACTCATCAGGTCGGCGCCTACGACGACGACCGTACGGGCCCGCCCGACCTCGACCTGGCCCGCGGCGAGCGCCAGGGCGCTCACGAACCCCGAACAGGCTGCGTTGACGTCGATGGCCCCGGCGGCGGTCGCGCCGATGCGATCGGCGACGAGCGCCGCGGCGTTGGGACTGAGCTGGTCGTGGCTCATCGTCGCGACCAGGACGAGGTCGACCACCAGCGGCTCGACGCCGGCCGTCTCCAGGCTGGCCGCGGCGGCCCGGCTCGCGTAGTCGACGACCGTCTCGCCGGGGGCGGCGATCCGGCGCTCGTGGACGCCGGTGCGGCTGACGATCCAGTTCTCGGTCACGCCGAGGCGCGCGGCGATCGGCGCGTTGTCAACCACCGTCGGGGGAACGGCCGTCGCGACGCCGCCGACGAGCGCCGCACGGAGGCGCTCGCCGCCGGCCTCGGCGTTCTGGGTCGGGTAGGTGGCGAGTTCAGACACGGGCGCCCTCCGGCTCGCGGAGCACGTCCGCCTCGGAGTCGTCGAACGCGCGGCCGACCATGCGGGCGAGCGTCTTGCCCGGCCCGGAATCGACGAACCGGCGCACGCCGATCTCGTGCAGCGCCTCGAGCGTCTCGCGCCAGCGCACCGGGCGCACGAGCGCGGCCGCGAGCTGATCGCGAATCCGGTCGGAGGTTTCGCCGAAGAGCGTCGCGTAGACGCTGGAGAACACGGGCGCGTCCGGCGGCTCGATCGCGACCTCGCCGAGCGCCGCGCGGAAGGGCTCCACCGCCGGCTCCATCGCCGGGGTATGGAAGGCGCCGCGCACGGCGAGCTCGATCGTCCGCAGGCCGTCGGCCTTCGCGGCCTCCTGCGTGGCCGCGAGCGCCTCGGGCGGCCCGGCGACGACGATCTGGGTCGGGCCGTTGTCGTTCGCGACGACGGCGTCGCCGGCCGTCGCGGCGGCGCGGGCGCGGGCGGCGTCGCCGAGCAGCGCCAGCATCCCGCCGGGCTGGTCGGCGGCGGCGTCCTGCATCAGGCGGCCCCGCAGCACGGCCATCCGGACGGCGTCGGTGTGGGCGATCGCGCCGGCCGCGGCCAGCGCGCTCAGCTCGCCGAGCGAGTGGCCGGCGAGGAAGGCGGCCTCCGGGCGCCCGGCGGCGGTCCAGCCCGCGAGGCTGGCGCAGAGGATCGCCGGCTGCGCGTAGGCGGTGCCGTCGTCGGCGCGCGCAAAGACGTCGTCGCCGACCTCGGCCAGCGCGAGCGCGGCCAGCTCGGGCTCGTGGCGCTCGACCAGCTCGCGCATGTCGGGCGCCTGGCTGCCTTGTCCGGGGAAGAGGATCGCGGTGGGCATCGCGTCGATACTTCCCCGTCCGGCGGCATTCGTTAAGCCAAAACGGCCCTCAACCCCCCAACCGGGGGGTGGGAGATCGCGGCTTGGGGGGTCGGAGGGCGGTTTTGCTCAGCGGGTGAGCCCGAGGCGCTCCGCGCGGCGAGCGGCCTCGGCGCGGTTCTTCACCCCGAGCTTGCGGTACAGCGAGCTCGCGTGCTCCTTGACGGTGTGCGGGGAGAGGAACAGCCGCTCGGCGATCTCGCGGTTGGTCGCCCCCGATGCGATCAGGGTGAGCACCTCGCGCTCGCGGGCGGTCAGCGGCGTCGCGGGCCCCTCCTCCTGGCGGCCGAAGACGGTCATCCCGCGGCCGACCATGCGCACGGCCATCGCCACCTCGTCGGCGCTCCAGTCCTTGGAGACGAAGCCCGAGGCGCCCGCGGTCCGCGCCGCCTCCGGCGAGATCCAGCCGATCCCCGAGATCAGCAGTATCCGCGTCTGCGGAGAGACGCCGCGGATCGCCTCGCAGAGCTCGGCGCCGGAGCGCTCGCCCAGGAAGAGGTCGACGAGGGCGACGTCGGGCTGCAGGCGGCCGGCGGCCTCGATCGCCTCCTCCGGGTCGGAGGCGACCACGCAGCGATCGACCCACCGCTGGCTGCCGAGCAGGACCTTGAAGCCCCACTGCACAACAGCGTGGTCGTCGACGATCAGCACCCTCAGCGGCTGCTCGGCCACTCAGCCACCCTTGCTCGCGCCGCTCTCCGGCAGCACCAGGCGCACGCGCCACTGCTCGCCGTCGAGGCCGAACTCCAGCACTCCCCCGCGTTGGAGCGACTCGTAGGCGGCGAGGCGCAGGCCGAGCCCCGAGCTCGGCCCGGTCGGGCCCGCGATGCCGTCGTTGCGGACCTCGAGCGCGAAGGCGCCGTCGACCGTGGTGATCGCAACGCGCACCTCGGTCGGCCGGGCGTGCTTCTCGGCGTTGCGAAGCGCCTCGCCCAGCACCGAGACGGCCAGCGGCTCGAGCCCCTCGGGCACCTCCGCCCCGTCCTCCCACCAGACGCTCAGAGGCAGTGACTTGTACTGGCGCCCGAGGCGCTGCAGCTCGCCACGCAGCGTCGTGGGCGACGGCTGGGAGGTCGGCTCCAGCGAGCGGTCGAGCGCCTGGCGCAGCTCGGCGAGCGCCGCCTCGATCTCCGCCGCGGTGCGCTTCGCGTCACGGCCGCTCAGCTCGCGGCCGGAGCCGAGCACCATCGAGACGCCGAAGAGCCGCTGCATGACGCTCTCGTGCACCTCGCGGGCGAGGTCGATCCGCTCCAGCAACAGCACGTCGCGCTCGCGCTGGGCGGCCGCCTGGAGGACGGTCGTCGCCAGGGCCGCCGTGCGCCCCAGGGCCCGCATCGTCCGCCGCTCGTCGACGCCCAGGTCCAGCGGGACCCCGTTGCGGTCGGCGAACAAGCACCCCCAGCCAGCGGCCGCCGGCCGCGACCGGGGTGCAGGAGATGCCCGCGAGCGTCGGCAGCTCCGAGTAGCGCTCGGGGACGTTGCCGGCGAGCTCGTCGACCACGACGACCTCGTCGGTCTCGAGGGCCCGGCGGGCGATCGGCGTCTCCTCGAGCCCGCCGTAGGTGTGGGCGAGGATCTCCGGGGCGACGCCGTGGCTGCCGGCGGGCACGACGAGGCGCCGGGCCGGGTCGTAGAGGAAGAGGACCGCGCGCTCGAGGCTGGTGAGCTCGCAGACCGCCTCGCAGATGCGGTCGTGAAACGGGTCCGGGTCGGCGGCGGCGCTACCGAGGTCGAAGAGCAGGCGAACGACGAAGTCCAGCGCGTCCGCCGGCAGCGGCGCCCCGCGGTCGGCGGTCACGGGCCTGCCACCAGCTCACTCCGCCCGCAGGACGGCGAGCATCATCGTGTCGAAGCGCCGGCCCCGCTCGAGGTTGCGCTCGCGCATGACCCCCTCCTGGCGGAAGCCGAGCCGCTTCGCGAGCGCCAGCACGCCGGCGAAGTTCGGCAACGCCGGCAGGGTGATCATCTCGACCCGGTGCAGGCCGAGGTCGGAGAAGGCCCAGTTCACGAGCAGCCCGACACCCTCGGTCGCGACGCCGCGACCGCGCGCGCCGGGCGCCAGCCAGAAGCCGATCTCGCCGCGCTCGTGGCGCCAGTCGATCGAGTGAAGGATCACGCTCCCGAGCAGGTCGTCGGAGCCACGGTCGGCGATCGCGAGCTCCACCCCGGTGCCCTCGGCCGCAAAGCTCGATGCGCGCTCCACCCGCTCGGCCAGCCACTCGCCGTCCGGGTCCTCCTCGAGGCCCCAGGCGGGGCCGAGCTCCGGATCGTCCTCGAACGCCTGCGCGAACGCCGGCACGTCACGCCGTTCCAGGGGGCGCAGGAGCACGCGGTCGCCCGCGATCCGCGCCGGAACCTCGATCGTGCGTTCCACCGCGCCGACTATAGGTCGCGGCCCCGACGACCGACCCTGGTCGGACGCCGATACGCTCGGCGCCCCAGGATCCGCGAACCAGAGGAGGCTCGATGAAGCTCAGCGCCCGCAACCGAGTGCCCGCGACCGTGGTCGGCATCACCCAGGGCGAGGCGATCGCCAACGTCGAGCTCGACGCCAACGGCCAGCGGATCGTCTCCTCGATCACGGTCGAAGCCGTGCGCGAGCTCGGCCTGGCCGAGGGCAGCCAGGTGACGGCGGTCGTCAAGGCCTCCGACGTGATGATCGCCATCGACGACTAGGCCTGGACGACCGCCGTGCCGTTAGGCGATGCGGCGGAACAGGTAGATGGCGAGCAGGATGAGGACGATGATCACGAGGATCGTGACAATTGACATGCGGTTCTCCTATCGATTCTCAGTTTGGGTTTCAGGGGTGCGCTCGCTCGCGGTGCTCTCGGCGCGCTGATCGCGCGAGTCATCGACGTCGGGGTCGAGGCGGTCGGCGTGCTCCTCATGCGCGGTTGCGACGTCCCGCTCCTCGGCGGCGGCGCGTGCGCGCTCCTCGGCCTCGGCGGCCTCGCGGCGCGCGCGAGCAGCCTGCTCTTCGGCGCTGGCGGCTTCCTTGTCGGCGGTCAGCCGGCGTGAGGAGGCCTCGTCTCGGTGCACTTGCGCGGCGTCGCGGCGCTCGGCGAGCTGACGCTCGCGGGCCCGACGACGACTGATCGACGCGATCACCGCGATGGCGATCAAGACCACGACAACGATCACAACGATCGCGACGGTGCTCATCTCGAATCCTTTCGCTCGGGAGGCAAGGGGCAACTTCCTTGTCAGGGCCGCTGTACCCCAATCCGCGTCGCCGAAGCTCAATTCATGAAAGCCGACGTGTTACGATATATCGCGTTACACCAATACGGAGGCAGAGAAATGCACCGCAGACAACGTTCACGACACGCACACCTCAGCGAGCACTTCGCGCACGGCCGCCACTCGCGGTACGGGCGCGGCGGCCCCCGCGCCCGCCGCGGCGATATCCGGGCGGCGATCCTCGCGCTGCTCGCCGAGCGGCCCATGCACGGCTACGAGATGATCAAGGAGCTCGAGCAGCGCACCGGGGGCGCCTGGGTGCCGAGCGCAGGCTCGATCTACCCCACGCTCCAGCTGCTGGAGGAGGAGGGCCTGATCGCAGGCGAGGAGGTCGAGGGCAAGCGTCGCTTCACCTTGACCGAGGCGGGCACGGCCACCGCGGCCGAGCGCGAGGAGGCCCCGCCGTGGGAGGAGGCCTCGAGCGGCAGCGACTCCGAGGTCGTGCGGCTCAAGCACTCGCTCGTGCAGCTCAACCACTCGATCGCGCAGGTCTTCCAGGCCGGCGACGACGAGCAGCGCAAGCGCGTCCGCGAGCTGCTCGACGAGACCCGGCGCCAGATCTACGGCATCCTCGCCGAGGAGAGCTGAGCCGTAACCAGGCCGTGTGCGCTCTGCGAACAGTATGCTCGGAGAGCGCACATGGGGACCCCCGACGCCTATGTCATCGACGCCGTGCGGACCCCCTTCGGCCGCTACGGCGGCGCCCTCGCCCGCACGCGGCCCGATGACCTCGCCGCGCACGTGGTCGCCACGGTGCTCGAGCGCTCCCCCGGTCTCGAGCCGGGGCGCATCGACGACATCGTCTTCGGCAACGCCAACGGGGCCGGAGAGGAAAACCGCAACGTAGCCCGCATGGCGGGCCTGCTCGCGGGCCTGCCGACCAGCGTCCCGGGGACGACCGTCAACCGGCTCTGCGGCTCGAGCCTCGAGGCCGCGATGCAGGCGAGCCGCGCGATCGAGACCGGAGACGCCGAGCTCGTGCTCACCGGCGGCGTCGAGTCCATGAGCCGCGCGCCGTGGGTGATGAGCAAGCCCGAGCGCGGCTTCGAGCGCGACGCCCAGACCTTCTACTCGACCACGCTCGGCTGGCGGCTCGTGAACCCCCGGATGCCGGAGCGCTGGACGATCGCCCTCGGCGAGAGCGCGGAGCTGCTCGCCTCGCGCTATGAGATCTCGCGCGAGCGCCAGGACGAGTTCGCGCTCGCCAGCCACCGGCGCGCGGCCGCCGGGTGGGAGTCGGGCTTCTACGAGAGCTGGGTCGTCGGGATGCCGGGGACCGAGCTCCAGCGCGACGAGGGCATCCGCGCCGACCTCACGCTCGAGCAGCTCGCCGGGCGCGAGCCCGCGTTTGCGACCGACGGCACGGTCACCCCCGGCAACTCCTCGCCGCTCAACGACGGCGCCGGGGCGGTGCTGATCGGCAGCGAGGCCGCCGCGGCGAGTCTCGGAGCCGAGCCGATCGCCCGGATCGCCGGACGCGGCACGCACGGAGTCGACCCCGACGTGTTCGGGATCGCGCCGATCGAAGCGGCCAACAAGGCGCTCCAGCGCGCCGGAATCACGTGGGACGATGTCGACGTGGTCGAGCTCAACGAGGCGTTCGCTTCGCAGTCGCTGGCCTGCATCGGCGGCTGGCCGGACCTCGATCCAGAGCGCGTGAACCCGAACGGCGGCGCGATCGCGCTCGGGCACCCGCTCGGGGCCTCCGGCGCGCGCGTCCTCGGCGGCCTCGCCCACGAGCTTCGCCGTCGCGGAGGCGGCTGGGGCGTTGCGACCCTGTGCATCGGAGTCGGGCAGGGGCTGGCGGTTGTCCTCGAGGCCTGAGCCGGGGAGCGCGCCGACGGGGCCGGAGCGAGCGGTCCGCACTACGTCCAGACGCTCGACCGCGGGCTGCGGGTGATCCGCGCCTTCAGCGCCGAGCGGCCCGAGCTCACGCTCACCGAGGTGGCAACCGAGACCGGGCTCACGCGGGCCGCGGCGCGGCGCTTTCTGCTCACGCTCGCCGACCTCGGCTATGTGCGCGCAGACGACCGCCGCTTCTCGCTCAGCCCGCGGGTGCTCGAGCTGGGCTACGCCTACCTCTCGAGCATCTCGCTGCCCGAGGTCGCCGAGCCGCACCTCGAGCGGCTGGTCGCCGCGATCCGCGAGTCGTCGTCGGTCTCGATCCTCGACGACGAGGACGTGGTGTACGTCGCGCGCGTGCCGGTGTCGCGCATCATGACCGTCTCGATCAACGTCGGCACGCGGTTTCCCGCCTACGCCACCTCGATGGGCCGGGTTCTGCTCGCCGGGCTGGCTGCCGATGAGCTGGACGCCTACCTCGAGCGGGTGAACCTCGCGCGGCTCTCCCCGCACACCGTGGCGAGCACACAGGACCTGCGCGCCGAGCTCGACCGGGTCCGGTCGCGCGGCTGGGCGATCGTCGACCAGGAGCTGGAGGAGGGCCTGCGCTCGATCGCAGCGCCGATCCGAGATCGTGGCGGGAGAGTGATCGCCGCCGTCAACTGCTCCGCGCACGCGAGCCGCCGCACAATCGCCGCCATGCGCCGCGACATGCTGCCGCCGCTGCTCGACACCGCCGCTCACATCGAGGCCGACCTCGGTTCGGCCGACGCCGCCCAGCGCGCCATCGCCGGCGACGCCTGACGGCCTGGTTCAGGGAAGCGAGTCCGGGCGGCCCGCGGCCACCGACTCGTCGCTGGAGAAGTCGAACACGTCGAGCTGCTCATAAACAGCCCGCAGCGAGGTCGACTCGATCACCTCGCCGAGGCGGTCGTGGCGAACCGCCTCCTGGCTCGCAACCCGGGCCATCGCGTCGTCGAGCTCCTCACGGTCGGCGAGGTCGACGAAGGCGATCGTGAGGATCTCGCGCTCGTCGGTGAGGCTCCGCGCGGTGATCGGCCCGCGGCCGTCGAAGCCAAAGCCCTTGTCGGGGTACCACGCCTCGAGAAAGTCCTCGTAGGTCTTCCCCTCGCGCAGCCGGCGGACGAACACGGCGACGTACATCACCCGGGAGTATCGCGATTGACACGCATCGCGCGCGCGACATACTCGGGCGGTGTCCGAGTTAAACGTCGCGTGGGCGGACGCGTACCTCGCCGCCTACAACCGACGTGATTTCGACGCCGCCGTCGAGCGGTTCGACCCCGAGGTCGAATGGGTGCTGCCGTCGCACCAGAGCGCCGACTCGGCCCGCGGGCCCGATGGGGTGCGGCGGTTCTGGGAGGGCCTGGACGAGACCTTCGCCGAGCTGCGCCTGGAGCCTCAGGAGCACGTCGACGAGGGCGACCGGGTCGCGACCCGGCTGCGCTACGTCACCCGCGGCCGTGGGAGCGGCATCGACATCGACGGCGAGCTCTACCACCAGGTGATCACCTTCCGGGAAGGCGTGATCGTCCGGATCGAGTACTTCGCCACCTGGGACGAAGCGCTCGCGGCGCTGCGGGACGCCTAGCCCTTCGCGCGGTACCGAGCTTCAGCCGGCGACGGCAGGCGCAGGGGCCGGTACAGGAGCCGGTACCGGGGGCGGCGCGGGCGCCGGTGGGCGCCGCAGGCGATCGGCGAGGCCCCAGGCGGCGAAGCAGAGCGCGCCGACGACGCTGGTCGCGGTCAGCAACGCGCCGGCGGCCGCGACGACGACGGTGCCGTTCGCGCCCAGGATCAGCACGGCCGTGGCGGCGCCGAGCCCCGGGCCGGCGGGCAGGATCCCGAGCGCCGCGGTCGCGATCAGCAGCGCGACCGCGTCCGAGACCGAGATGTCGACGCCGAGCCCGGTGAGCACGAGCCAGTTGCGGGCCACCTGGGCGCTGACCGCGAGGATCACCAGGGCGATGATCGCGTTGCGGCTGCGCAGGCCCTGCATCACAGCGAGCCCGTGCCAGAACGCCTCCTTGCGGACGCGCCCGAGCTTCGCCAGGACAGCGATCACGACGGCGGCGACCGCAAGGGAGACGAGCGGGATCCACCAGGCGAGCCCGAGCGGGCCGATGAGCGTGAACGACATCAGCGCGGCGAGGGCAGCCTCGATCACCACGATCGGCACCTCGGCGCCGACCAGGACCGAGGGCCGCGGACTGTCGCTCGGCGCCGCGCGCCGAAGCGCGGCGATCCGAAGGGCGAGCCCAAAGCTGGCGTTGAAGACGTTGCCGAGATAGCCGAGGCTCGACGCCCGATACAGGCAGGGGCGATCGACGTGGCCGCCGGCGGCGCCGACGCAGACGTGCCACGCCTCGCTTCGCAGCAGCAGCCAGCAGATCTGCAGCAGGACAGCGGCGCCCAGGACGAGCGCCGAGGCGCCGCCGATGGCCGCGGCGAAGTCGCCGCGCTTGCCCCAGAGCCCGATCCCGAGCGCGCCGACGACGATCGTCGTGCCGACGGCCGTGACGATGCCCGGATGAGCGCGGGCCCAGGCGCGAACGCGCCCGAGGCTACTCGGGCTCTGCACCGGAATCGTCCGCGGCTGCGGGCGCCGAGTCGGGTCGGAGGCTGATCACGTGTGCGGGGTTGAGCCCGATGGGCCGCCGGGTCTCGAGCTCCTCGAACCACGCGAGGCGGGACTGGCCCGAGCGGGCCGCATCGGACAGCGCCTTCTCGACCTCCTCGACCGGGCCGCCGACGATCACCGGCTCAAGGCCCGCGATCGTGATCTCGGTCGCCATCAGTTGCGTTCCGGCACGGTCCGGATCCGCCGCAGTCGGGTGGCGGTCCGCACGGCCTCGCGCTCGAGCTCGCGTAGGCGGGTCGGACTGGTGGGCCTGCGCCCCCCGTAGGTCTTCGCCCGGTAGAGCTCGAGCCGCTCGCGCGCGTAGCGGGCCTCGGCCTCGAGCCGCGCGTCTTCGAGATCGCTCAAGATGCCTTTCTCACATCCCTCTGGGGTGTTGCTCGAGGGGCAGAGAGACGAAGAGATCCCGCCGGGCTACGTACACGGTACCGCGTCGCCGGGAATGTTCGGCACGCAGCCTGCTAGCGTCATTGGCGTCGGTAGCCAGCCTGGCTGCCGAGGAGTTCCGTTCTTCCGTGCACTCGTGAGTGCGTCCGGGTCCAGGATTCCCACCGCTCACAAGGAGTTGCACCAATGTCACGTTTCGCTGACCTCGGCGTATCGCGCCCTGTCGCGAACGCCCTTTCGGACCGCGGGATCACCGCGCCGTTCGCCGTCCAGGAGTTGGTGATCGCCGACGTCCTCGGCGGCCACGACGTCCTCGTCCAATCGCCGACCGGCTCGGGCAAGACGCTCGCCTTCGGCGTCCCGATGGTCGACCTGATCGAGGCCGACGCGCGGCGCCCGGCGGCCCTCGTGCTCGTCCCGACCCGGGAGCTCGCGACCCAGATCGTCGACGAGCTCCGGACGGTCGCCGCCGCTCGCGCCCTGTCGATCGCCCCCGTCTACGGTGGCGTCGGGCTCGAGAAGCAGGCCAAGCGCGCCGCACGCGCCCACATCGTGGTCGCCACGCCCGGCCGGCTCGAGGATCTGCTCGACCGCCGCGCGTTCACCCTCGACCGCGTCCAGGTCCTCGTCATCGACGAGGCCGACCGCATGCTCGACATGGGCTTCAAGCCCGCCGTCGACCGGATCGTCGCCAAGACGCCCCGCGACCGCCAGACCATCTTCTGCTCCGCGACGCTCGAGTCGGCGGCCGGCAAGGTCGCCCGCTCGTACACGAGCGACGCGCGCCGCCACGTCCACCGGCCCGTGGAGTCCGCGACGGGCACCGTCGCCCACCGCTTCGTCCACCTCCAGCACACCGACAAGGTCGGAGCGCTGGTCGACGAGCTGCGCGGCGAGGCCGGGCGCACGCTGGTCTTCGTCCGCACCAAGCGGGGCGCGGATCGCCTCGTCAAGCGCCTCGGCCAGCAGGGCGTCAAGGCGGTGGCGATGCACGGCAACAAGTCCCAGGGCCAGCGCGAGCGCGCGCTCGCGAGCTTCGAGCGCGGCGACGTCGCGACCATGGTCGCGACCGACGTCGCGGCCCGCGGGATCGACGTCGAGCGGATCGCCCGGGTGATCAACTTCGACCTCCCCGGAGACCACGACGCCTACGTACATCGCGTCGGGCGCACCGGCCGCGCCGGTCGCGACGGCACCGGGATCAGCTTCGTCCTCCCCGAGCAGCACGACGAGATGCGCGCGATCGCCAAGCACGTCGGGTTGACGGCCGAGTACGACCAGGCCCCGCGGACCCACGGCGCCCCTGCGGCGCCGGCCGCCCCGGGGCGCCAGCGCCAGCGCAGGCGTCGCCGCCGGTAGCCCTGGGGACGGCAGCGCGTTAGAGCGCGCTGCGATAGAGATCGGGGATCGACCACCTCCGCGTCCTCCGCCCCGCCCCCGGCGTGCTCGCCTTCTATGACGGGCGCGTCGCCGGCTACCGCTGGGCCGAGGAGGAGAACTGGGTCGACGCGGGCGCGCTCGAGCTCGGCATCGCCAGCTTCGCGATCGTCGACGGGGCCGAGGCGCTGGTGTATGACACGCACGTCTCGGTCCCGCATGCGCGTGCGATCCGCGAGACGCTGGCCGCCGAGGGCGTCGAACGGTTCACCGTCGTTCTGAGTCACTGGCACCTCGACCACATCGCCGGCACCGAGGCCTTCGCCGACTGCGAGGTGATCGCCAACGAGCGCACCGCCGCGCTGATGGCCGAGCACCGCGAGGCGATCGAGGCGGGCACGAAGTCCGGCCCGCCGGCGATCGACCCCCTGGTCCTGCCCACGCGCACGTTTCGCGATCGCGAGACCATCACCGTCGGCTCCACCGAGGTCGAGCTGATCCACTGCGAGATCCACAGCGACGACGCGACCGTGTTGTGGCGAGCCGAGGACGCGCTGCTGTTCGCCGGCGACACGATGGAGGACACCGTCACCTACGTCACCGAGCCGGACGAGCTCGCCACCCACGTCGCCGAGCTCGAGCGCCTACGCGCGCTCGGCCCGCGGCTGATCCTGCCCAACCACGGCGATCCCGACGTGATCGCCGCGGGCGGCTACGGGCCTGGGCTGATCGACGCGACGCAGGAGTACGTCGGCGTGCTGATCCGCATGCGCGACGAGCCCGAGCTCGAGCGCGCGCCTCTGCGCGACCTGGTCGCCCGGCCGCTGGCCGACGGCGCGATCACGTGGTTCGCCCCGTACGAGGCCGTCCATCGCGAGAACGTCGACATCGTCCTGGGCCGCCGCGAGCCCCTCTGAGCCGGTCGCGTCCGTCAACCAGGCCAAGCAGGGGTCGCAGGCTCAGGGCGTCCCCGGACGTACGCCGCAAGACACCGGCGGCGCCGAACCCTCGTCGCGAGCATTCGGAGCCCGGAGCAGCTCGCGGACGAGCTGCGCCGCAAACGGCCGCGCTCGGTCCCCTCCTCCGGCCCAGACGGCCTTCGGCGGCCCGCCGATCTACGTCGCCGCGGATCGCCGAGGCGGGTTGGCCAACTGATGGTTCCAGCGCCCCGGGGCTGCGTCTCCCAGCATGAGTGGGCAGCGCCACCGGATGGTCCGGCACATGGCTGACCGCGGAGCTGGACGTCATCGCCCCGCTTCCAGGCCCTCGGGGCCCGACCGGGCGCACCGCCTTCACCGCATCTAGCACGATCAGTCCGCAGTCCGAACCCCGGGGCGCTGGCTGTACCAAGTCCAGAGCACCGCAGGCGCGGCGGCGCAGCCCGCTACCGAGTTCCACATTGCGCTCGACGCGCTCCCGGTCGAAAACGTGTCCGTCGCCGACTGGCCGAACGATCGCGTCCAGCTTTCTCCGGGCGCTGCTCGCGCTGTGGGGCAGTCGCGGCGCCGGGCTCGTTCGCCCACCCGACGGCAGCGGCGCTCCGTCGCCGGCGGGGACTGTTCGTCGACCACGCAGACATGGCCGGATCCAGGAGCTCAGCCCGCGCGGCGAGTTCATCCGCCTCCCTGGCGGTCGCCGGCCGGCTGGCCGCGATCCACCGTCGCGGCCGTTCGCGGCCGGCGATGCGACGGCCGCAAGGGCTCGAGCGGGTGTTCCTCTATCGGACGACGGCGCACGGGCGGTTCGCGCCGACCTGGAAACCCCTCCGCAGGCGACCGCGCCGCCGGGTGCCGGTACAACATGGGATCGCCACGGTACCTGACATCGGAGTTCGTTGTGGCTACGCCGGCAGCCCGGGAGGAGATCGCCCAGGGCCGGCCCTCGTGGCCTGCCAGCCATAACGGCAAGGAGGCCTGCGTCGGACCGAGCTCTTCCCGCGCCCTGCCGATCGTGATCCTGACTCTCGCCCTGGCCCCCTGGCGCTGCTCGGCATCCTCGCCGCGCGGGTCGGAGGCGGAGCGCCCGTCTATGGACTGTCACGGGTAGGGCCGCGTCGGCGCGATCCCGCGCCGGCGAGTCGGCTCCAAAGCGCAGCCGGATCGAGCCGCGCAGCGTCAACTGCTGCGCGAAGGCGGGCCGACGCGATCCATCCCTCTGATCGTCATCCGGCAAACGCCATCGTCGCGGCCGGCTCGTGGTCAGAGCGCGTGCGTGGACGACATCGACGTCGGCGCCGCGTTCTGCGGCGACCGTGTTCGACGGCTCCGCAGGGCCGCCACGGGGCAGGGCCGGTGAACGGGATCAACGGGCTCAGCTGCGGCGAGGCCCGGTCAGGCGCCGACGTAGGCCGCGAGGTGCTCGCCGGTGAGCGTGGAGCGGTCGGCGACGAGGTCCGCGGGCGTGCCCTCGAAGACGATCCGCCCGCCGTCGTTGCCGGCGCCGGGGCCGAGGTCGATGATCCAGTCGGCGTGCGCCATGACCGCCTGGTGGTGGGCGATGACGATCACCGACTTGCCGGAGTCGACGAGCGTGTCGAGCAGGCCGAGCAGCTGCTCGACGTCGGCGAGATGCAGGCCGGTGGTCGGCTCGTCGAGGACGTAGACGTCGCCCTTCTCGCCCATGTGGGTGGCGAGCTTGAGCCGCTGCCGCTCGCCGCCCGAAAGCGTCGTGAGCGGCTGGCCGAGGCTCAGATAGCCGAGCCCGACGGCGGCGAGCCGCTCGAGGATCTTGTGAGCCGCCGGCGTCTCCGCCTTGCCGGCGCCAAAGAACGGCTCGGCCTCGGCGACCGGCATCGCGAGCACCTCGCTGATGTCCTTGCCTCCGAACTTGTACCTCAGGACCTCGGGCTCGAACCGCTTGCCCTCGCACACTTCGCAGACGGAGGCGACGGAGGCCATCATCCCCAGGTCGGTGTAGATGACGCCGGCGCCGTTGCAGTTGGGGCAGGCGCCGTCTGAGTTGGCGCTGAACAGCCCCGGCTTCACGTCGTTGGCCTTCGCGAACGCCTTGCGGATCGGGTCGAGCAGCTTGGTGTAGGTGGCCGGGTTGCTCCGGCGCGAGCCGCGGATCGGGGCCTGGTCGACCGACACCACTCCCTCGCGCCCCGCCACCGAGCCGTCGATCAGCGAGCTCTTTCCCGACCCCGCCACGCCGGTCAGGACCACCAGCACGCCGAGCGGGATATCGACGTCGACGTCCTGGAGGTTGTTGGTGTCGGCGCCGCGGACCTCCAGCGTCCCGGTCGACTCCCTCACCGTCTCCTTCAGGTCGGCCCGGTCGTCGAGGTGCTTGCCGGTCAGGGTGCCGCTTCGCCGCAGCCCCTTGACGGTGCCCTCGAACACCACCTCCCCACCCTCGGTCCCCGCGCCGGGGCCGAGATCGACGACGTGGTCGGCCGTCTCGATCGTCTCCGGCTTGTGCTCGACGACCAGGACCGTGTTGCCCTTGTCGCGCAGGTCGACCAGCACGTCGTTCATCCGCTGGATGTCGTGCGGGTGCAACCCGGCCGTCGGCTCGTCGAATACATAGGTCACGTCGGTGAGCGCCGAGCCGAGGTGGCCGATCATCTTCGTGCGCTGCGCCTCGCCGCCCGACAGCGTGCCGGACGGCCGGTCGAGCGAGAGGTAGCCGAGGCCGATCTCCACGAACGAGTCCAGGGTCTCCCCCAGCGCCTCCAGGAGCGGCGCCACCGACTTCTCGTTCAGGCCGCGCACCCAGTCGGCCAAGTCGCTGATCTGCATCGCGCAGGCGTCGGCGATGTTGACCTTCTTGATCTTCGACGATCTCGCCTCCTCGGCCAGGCGGGTGCCGTGGCACTCCGGGCAGGTGGCGAAGGTGACCGCACGCTCCACGAAGGCGCGGACGTGCGGCTGCATCGCATCGGGGTCCTTGGACAGCATCGACTTCTCGATCCTCGGGATCAGTCCCTCGTAGGTCAGGTTGATGCCGTCGACCTTGATCTTGGTCGGCTCCTTGTAGAGGAGGTCGTTGCGCTCCCGCTTGTTGAACTTGCGGATCGGCTTGTCCGGGTCGAAGTAGCCGCAGCCTCGGAAGATGCGCCCGTACCAGCCGTCCATGCTGTAGCCGGGGATCGTGAGCGCGCCCTCGTTGAGCGACTTGCTGTCGTCATAGAGCGCGGACAGGTCGAAGTCGGTGACCGAGCCGCGGCCCTCGCAGCGGGGGCACATGCCGCCGAGGCGGTTGAACGTCGCCTTCTTCGTCTGGGTCTTGCCGCCGCGTTCGACGGTGATCCCACCGCTCGCGCGGACGGAGGGGACGTTGAACGCGTAGGCGCTGGGCGAGCCGATGTGGGGCTTGCCGAGGCGGCTGAAGAGGATGCGCAGCATCGCGTTCGCGTCGGTGGCGGTGCCCACCGTGGAGCGCACGTCGGCGCCCATGCGCTCCTGGTCGACGCTGATCGCGGTCGTCAGCCCCTCGAGCACGTCGACCTCGGGCCGCGCGAGCGTCGGCATGAAGCCCTGCACGAAGGCGCTGTAGGTCTCGTTGATCAGCCGCTGCGACTCCGCGGCGATCGTGCCGAACACCAGCGAGCTCTTGCCCGAGCCCGAGACGCCGGTGAACACCGTCAGCCGGCGCTTCGGGAGCTCGACGCTGACGTCCTTGAGGTTGTTCACGCGCGCGCCGTGCACGCGGATCAGCTCGTGGCTGTCGGCCGGGCGGCTGCGGGCGGGCCTGCTCATGGCGGTCACGCTAGAGGAGCGCCGGCCCCGAGCCGTATCGAGGGCGCGCAGGCACGGCCACAGAAAACGCCGAGTCGGCGCTGAGGGCCGTATACCGGGGCGAATCGACGACTCGGCGTTTGGGCGCCCGCCGATGTGACGCTTTCGTGGGGTTTGTGGCGTCCCTCGCGCGCGAAGGTGCAGGCACCTCGGCGCCGGGTATGGAGGTGCTCATGCGCGTGCTTGTGACCGGCGGATCGGGCGTCCTGGGCAATGCCTCGATTCCCCTGCTGCGCGACGCCGGCCACACCGTCGACGCCCCGGGCAGGAGCGAGCTCGACCTCTTCGACCCCGAGGCCGTCGCGGCCGCGGTCGCAGACAAGGACGCGGTCCTGCACCTCGCCACCCGGATCCCGCCGCCCGAACGCCTGGCCGATCGCGAAGCCTGGCGCGACACCGACCGCCTCCGCACCGAGGCGACACCGATCCTCGTGGACGCCGCGCTGGCGACGTCGGTCGAGTGGTTTCTGTTTCCGAGCATCGCGTTCGTCTATCCGGAGGGCGGGACGGTCGACGAGTCGACGCCGGTGGCGGACGTGGTGCCCGAGATCCTGCTCTCGGCGTTGGACGCAGAGCAACACGTCGCGCGGTTTGACGGCGACGGCAGGCGCGGCGTCGTGCTGCGTTTGGGGGTCCTCTACGGGCCGAGCATCGGCAAGGAGACGCCCAACGAGCACTGGGCTGCTTACGGCGCCACGCTCAGGATCGAGGACGCCGGCAGCGCGATCGCCGCCGCCGCCGAGGTCCCGGGAGGCGTCTACAACGTCGTCAGCGACGGCGAGCGGGTCTCGAACGCGCGCTTCAAGGACACCGCGGGCTGGCGGCCCGAGTTCTGAGGTGATCGTCTGAGACTCGAAACACGGCTCGGGCCCCTGGCATGGCGATCGTCCGGTGAGGGGCCGGCCCTCGTCTTCTTCGCCGGCGCGCTCGCGAATGGGGATCTCTGGCGCGACGCCGTCGCCGCGCTCGACGACCGCTACCGCTGCATCACGGTCGATCTCCCGCTGGGAGCGCATCCTTGGCCACTGGCCGCCGGGGCGGACCGATCGGCCACCTCGCTGGCCCGGCTGCTGCTCGACTGCCTCGAACTGCTCGACCTCGAGGACGCCACGGTGGTCGCCAACGACACAGCCGGTGGGCTCCTGCTGCTGTCGATCGCCAGCGGTCATCCAGCGCTCGGGCGCGTGGGCGGGCTCGTCCTGACCAACTGTGACAACTACGACCAGTTCCCACCGGACGCGCTCCGCAAGGCGGCCGCGGCATGTCGCACAGTCCCTTGGCTGGCCCGCGAACTGCTTCGGCTGCAGCTTCGATCGTCAACCGCACGGCGCAAAGTCATCTCCACCGTCGTCGCAAGCACGCTCGACCACGAGCGCGAGGAATCGTTCTTGGGGCCGGCGCGGCGTGATCGACGGGTGGCCGACGATCTCGTCGCAGCCCTGGGCGGTTGCCGTCCGAACTTCTCCTCGATGCCGCCGAGGCGATCCCGCGCTTCGACCGGCCGGTCGTGCTGATCTGGGGTGAGTCGGACGATTTCTTCCCGATCACCGGCGCGCAACGGCTCGCGTCGGAGTTCCCGAGCGCCACGCTGGTCCCCGTCCCCGACGCCAAGACGTGGGTCCCGATCGACAATCCGGTCGCGGTGGCCGACGCGATCGTCAGGTTCGGGCCGGCGCCAGTGGCATAGCGGACGCGGCGCCGAGGCGCTTTCGCTCCCGTTCGGTTAGAAAGAGCAGGTGGATGTCACCGGCCTCAAGTGCGCCGACCTCGTCGATGCGATGGGCCGCTTGCACCGCCACCGCTGCCACATCCTCGACCTCGTCAGTCCCACGCCCGGGCGAATCCTGTTCGGCCCGGCGGTGACGATCTCCTACTTCCCGAGCTGCTCCGCCTCGCTCGACCCCGACCGCTACAACCTCGCGAACCTCTTCCACGAGGCGGTCGGCAGCGACCCGGCCGGCAAGGTGGTCGTGCTGGCCTCAAACGGCTACACCGACACGTCGATGGGCGGGGGAACGAAGCTGCTGCGACTCCAGGAGAGCGGCTGCGCGGGGGTACTGACCGACGGCCGCCTGCGCGACTTCGACGAGCTCGCGCGTTACGACTTCGCGTCCTACTGTTCGGGCGAGGCGACGCGCTGGGGCGGCGACAGCGTGACGCCGTTTCAAGCAAACGTGCCGGTGGTCCTCGACGGCGTGGGCGTGGTCCCCGGCGCTTACGTGTTCGCGGATTCCTCCGGCGCTGTGGTCATCCCGGACGGCCAGATCGACGACGTGATCGCTGGCGCTCGCGGGGTCGAGGCCGAAGACGCGGCTTCGCGCGACCAGATCACGCGGACGACCTCGAGCGACTGAAATGCGCCCGGGCGGACGACTCAGCTCGGCCGCCCGAGCAAGAGCTCACGCACAGCGACCAGCCCAGCGGTGTGCCCGCTGCCGACCGCGACGGCGACCTGCTGCGGCGCGACCGCCACGTCGCCGGCGGCGTAGACGCCCGGCACGCTCGTGTGCCCAAGCGAGTCGACGGCGATCAAGCCCTCGTCGGTGAGGTCGAGGTTGAGAGCCTCCGCCAGCCGACCGCGCCGTCGCAGCGGCGTGTGGAGCAGAACCGCATCGCAGGGGACCTCTGAGCCGTCCTTGAGCACGACGGCCTCGACGGTTCCGTCCTCGACGCGCAGCTTGGCCACATCGTCGGGCTCGACGAGGGTGACGTCGTCGCTCCACCCCCCGATCAGGGTGAGCAATCGCTCCGCCCACTCGCTGTCGGCATAGACGGCCAGCTTGCGGTCTCGAACCTCCCAGCCGTGACAGAACGGGCAGTGGAAGACCTGTCCGCCCCAGTGCTCGCGAAAGCCCGGAACGTCCGGAACCTCGTAGTCCATGCCGGTCGCCAGGATCAGCGTCCGCGTCCGAACCTCGCCGTCTCCGGCAGCGACGATGAAACCGTCCCCGTCGGCGCGCGCATCCCGGACCTCAGCGTCCTCGAACACGACCGAGTCGTACACCCCGATCTGGCTCCTCGCCCGCGCGTAGAGCTCGTCGGGTGGCGTGCCATCAAACCCGAGGAGCCCGCCGACATGCGAGGCGACCCGGTTGCTCTGCCCGCCGACATCAAGGACCAGAGTCCGCCGCCGCGCCCGGCCCAGCACCAGCGCTGCGCTGAGCCCCGCTGCGCCTCCACCCACGACCACGCAGTCGTAGTCGGGGGGCGGTTCCACCGGGCTTGTCATCGCGCGAGCCATGGGGAGAGCGTCCGCTGCGGTTGGGGCAGCAGCACGAAGACCATAAGCGGCACTGCGACTGCCGTGAGAGCCGGAGTCCGTAGGGGCAGCGGGCAATGTGCAATCAGGCCTCGCAAACCCACTGAGGTGCCTGCCGGAATCGAACCGGCGGACCGGCTTTCCGGTCGGACTCGGGGCCTGGATTTTGACTTGTTTGAGCCAGATTCGGGGGCTGTGCGCCAACCATGCGCATTGACGCCAGTTGAGCGAGCGGATTCGGACCACTATCGGAAGTCACTTCAGCGATCACCGGCGACACCCTGCTTTCTTCCCGCCCGGGCTCCCCGGAGGCCCTTGTGAGCTCCGTCCGGTTACGCGTTCTACTTTCAGGCGCAAGAAGAAGTTCCCGCAGCCTGCCCTCTCAGGGCTCCTGCTGATCATGGTGTACTCGTCGTATCTGTTCTTGGGCGCGCGCTCGCTGCGCGAGCCAGCTAGCGATGGACGTCTACTTCAGCCACAGCTACCGCGACGTCGCCATCAACGGCTACTTCCTCGACCTGTTTGTCGAGGAGACGATCGCGCTCCAGGCGGATCAAAAGACGGACGTGTGGTGCATTGCGAAGCTCGAGCGCTACCTGCGCGAGACGGCGGGCTTCGTCTCCATCATCCCGGCCCGGCCCACCGACGAAGACCAGGGCGGCTACTCGCCCTATATCGGCCAAGAACTGCTGCTGGCGCGCCGATCCCGGGTTCCGCGGTTGTTTTTCGTCGATGACCGCGTGCTAACGCGCCATCGGCTGGACTTCCCAGAGGACGCGGTACCGTTCCACGCCGAGAGCGTCGAAGGCGGGCAGGCCGTCCACACGCGGGCGATCCGCGCTTTCGGGGCGCGTCTTGAAACCTATTACCACGCCCCTACGGAGCCCACGCCGCGCCACCAAGCAGTCGTCATCTCAGGCGACACCGATGAGTTGTTACACGCGGCCGAGGACGTCACCGAGCTTCTGCGACGAGCGGACTACGGCGCCACGCAGCTGCGCGCGTCGCGAGACAGCCTCGACGACGTCCGCCTGCTGGAGCGCCTATGGGCGTCCGAGCTGTGTGTGTTCCTGTTCGACCGCCAGCTCTCGGAGACGCATGTTGCGCTCGCGATGGCCTACGCGCACGGCATCCCGTCGGTCCGCCTCCAGTACGAGACCGAGCCCACTGACCCGTCGCCGTCAGTCACTGGGCTGATCCGCTGGCACACCCACGACGAGATGGTTATCGAATTCGACCGGCAGCTCCACAACTATCGCGAGGGCCTTGTTCGACCGGTGGAGCTCGCGCGGGCTACGACTGCGCCCGCGGCCGCTCGAGCCATCGGCACGATGAAGTGGCAGGCGCGCGTCGACAACGAGTGGGACCTAAAGGACGGACCCGCGCTGGTCTCGCACGTGGTCCCCGAGCATCGGTTCATTCTGGACGAGGCGGCGCGCGCCCGCGCCGAGCTCAATCGCGCGCTTGGCGGCATCGTCGACCGCGAGGGCAGCCTCGAGGTCTGCAATGTGCTCTACGACGGGCTGCGACGGCATCACTTTGCATACGAATGGGAAGCCCCAACGAGCGCCGGCGGATTGCAGGCGATCCGGACGCCGACGCAGATCGTCGCCCACCGAACCGCTACCTGTCTTGATGTCGCCTGTCTGTTGGCGTCGCTGCTGGAAGCCTCACAGCAGCTGCCTCTGCTCGTCGTGCTCGAGGGCAACGGCTTCGCGCACGCGCTGGTCGGCTATCGGGTGCGCAGCTCGCCCGCGTGGGACAGCCAGACGATCGGCGATCTGCGCGGCGCCGTGACGCTCGGCGATGCGGTGCTCATTGAGGCCACCGGCATCACCGAGGCGGACTCGCCGGTCGGCGCAGAGACTCCGGCGGAGCGTCGGGAAAAGCTGCTCGGGTTCAGCGACGCGCAGTCGGCGGCGACCCGGATGCTGGTGCGCGCGGACGTCAGGCTGCGGCATTTCGTCGACGTCGCTGGCGTGCGCGCCGCGGCGTAGAGTCCCCGCCGTGGCGAGTCCCGTGAAGCGCTACCAGCGCGAAATGCATAAGAGGCTCGGGTTCTTCGCCAACTGGTTTCCGGCGGACCCGATCAATGTGGGCGACGTGGGCCGACTTGAAGGGGGGCGCTTCCGGCGGACCTCGTCCCTAGCGGAGCTCGACATCGAGGCGACCGCCTTGCCCAGTCCAGGCGGGCAGCCCGTGGAGTACACGTCGAGCAAGGGTACGAAGGTCGAGGTCGGAGGTGGCGCGACAGCGGCGGCGGTGGCCGAGGCGCAGGTCAGGGTGAGCTTCTCTCGACAGAGCGCGTTCGTCTTCCATGCGTCGATGCTTCGGCCGCTCCGCCTAGGCAACCCGGCGGCCGTCGCGCGGGACGTGCTCTCCGCGTACAACGAGGGGCGCTGGGAAAAAGACTGGCTGCTCGTCGAGGCCCTTCACGAAGCAGACATCGCCACGATCCTCGTCTCGGAAGACGATTCATCGGAGCTTCTGCTGTCTGCCAGCGTCTCCGAACTGCTCGCGTCCGTTTCGCTGGCCGATCCCAAGATCAGCTTCAGCGTGAGCTCGAGCCGCGGGCAGCTGGTCAAGATCATCCATGCCGAGCGGGTGCGTCCGCTCTACTCGTGCATGCGCGTGCGCGACCTCCTCATCGGGCCTCCGTCGCTGAGACCTGTAAGAGGCTCTCGTGCTGGGTCCGAGGCGGCGTTCGCTCGGCCCGGGATCGACGAGTTGCTGAACTCCTAGTCGCCAGCGAGATCGCTGCCCAGCGAACACTGTTTTTGCAAGCCCGTTTCGCTTGCTGGAGCCGAAGGCGCCTGCCAGAATCGAACTGGCGTAAACGGCTTTGCAGGCCGCTGCGTAACCACTCCGCCAAGGCGCCGCGCGGGGCAAGGGTAGATGAGTGCTCGCCGGCTGGTGCGCGCGCGCCCACCGAGGCCGACGTCCCGAACTGACCCATTTCGTGTCCGGCCCCCGGACGAAAAGTGCGTCAGTTCGCGCCGCGGCCCGCGCCGCGCGCAGCAACACCGCGCCGGGCCCCGTCCGAGGCCCGGCGCCGATGTGCTATCCGCTGCGGTTCGCCTACCGCCGACTACTGTCCGCGGCCGAAGATCTTCCTCGCGCCGGTTGCGCCGTCGTTCCAGAGGAAGAACGCCTTGCCCAGCGCGCCGCCCTGGCACGCAGAGCCGTCGCCGTTGAACGGGTTCGCCGTGCAGTCCGAGGAGATCGGCGGTGCGACCTCGAGCTGCGCCCCGGCCGCTGACCTCGCGACGCCGGCGGTGCCGTTGAGGTGGAACGTCGGGTTCGACGGGTTGTTGAAGTGCCCGACGAACACGGTTTGCGTGCCGCCGACGTTCTGGCGGTAGCTGACGTACGGCGTGTTCTTGGCGAACGTGATGTCCGGGGTGAAGGCGGCTCCGCCGGGCGCCGAGATCGGGTCGCCGTGGTTGGCGATCTCGAAGTGGGTGCCGCCGACGAGCCGCGAGACGAAGATCCGCGACTTGCCGTCGACGTCCTCCGCCCAGGTGACCCATGGCACCGTCGCGGTGCCGGCGGTCATCGTGCCAGCGGCGACCTTCGGATCCTCGGCGTCGGCGTTGACGTCGCTGTTGAGCGTGCAGTCGTTCTCCGCCGCCTTGTTCTCGAGACACGGCCCGGCGCTATTGGTGCCGGAGGTGTCGAGCACCTGGCCGCCGGAGGTGCCGTTGCCGACCGCCTCCCAGTGGAAGCCGCCGTCGACGGTCCCGGAGGGGGTCCCGCCCGCGACGGCCTTGGCCGCGAACACGCGCTCGTTGTCGACGCCGAAGCGGCCCGGGTCGACCTCGTACCAAACCACCCACGGCACGGCATCGTTGACGCCCGTGAACGTGATGTCGGGCTCGATCCCGGATCGCCGCAGGTCGACGTTGATCGACGGCTCGGTCGGGTTGGAGATCGACGAGCGCTCGACCCCGACCTGCTGCCAGCAGAAGCCACCGACCGGCGCGCCGCCGGCGGGCTTGGTGCCGGCCGGGCAGACCGTCGTGCCCGGGCCGATCGGCTTCGAGACGAAGATCTGATCCGTCGTCGGGCCGATTTCCTGCCACACGATCCAGGGCCCCGGGTGCGCGGTGTCACCGGCGGCATTGCCGCCCGCGACCTCTGGGTTCTCCGCATCCTTGCTGGTGCGGATGTTGAGCACCGGCGGGTCCCCGTCGCCCGGGCGACCCTGACCGGCGAAGACCCACTTGTCGAGCTCGGGGTCAAACCGCGAGGCGAAGATCTCCTCGTGGCCGAACGGGTTCGTGTCCTCCTCGTACCAGGTGGCCCAGGGGACGTTCCGGCCGACGCCGGCGAAGTCGATGGAGGGCGCCTCGGCGTCCTTGTTCTGATCGAAGTTGAGCGAGCTCAGGAACGTGGGCGAGGCGCTCGAGACGCCGTTGACCGTCCCATGGCCCTTGGTGACCCACGCCCCGCCGGCGAAGGCCCTGGAGAAGATCTGCTGCTCATGCGCGGTCTGCTTCTCGAACACAGTCCACGGCACCGCGAGCGCTCCCGCCGTCACCGTGCCGCCGACCGCGTCCAGCTCGCCGGCGTCCTTGCCGCCGGAGATCCCGGCCGGGCCGTCGACGTCCACGCGCGAGTCGAGGTTGGCGAAGCCCGCGAGAGCCGTCGCCGCGAGTATCGCTGCGGCGCCGGCCACAAGCGAGAACACCACCGCCGTCGACTTCCAGAACCTGAAGCTGAATTGGCGCATGGGCCCTCCCTTGATCGCTTGGAGCCTCTTGGCCCCACCCCACCACTGCGCCCCTCGCGAGTCAATGGCTCTCTAAAGGGTTTTAGGGAGGTTTTAGGTTGGCTAACCCATTAGGGTCAGTCGATGGCCGAGATCGAGCTCAAACGCGCCGGCGAGCTCGCGTATCGCGAGCTCGACCCGGGCGCGGACGCCACCGCGCCGCCCGTCGTCCTGATCCACGGCTTTCCCGAGAGCTCGCGGATGTGGGAGACGACGATGGAGGCGCTCGCGGCCGCCGGACGCCGCAGCCTTGCCGCCGATCTCTACGCGCTCGGCGACTCAACCGGGCCGCTGCCGGCGACCTACGAGACCAGCCTCGACGCGTTCGGCGCTTGGATCGAGGAGCTCGGCCTGGACCGCATCGCGCTCGTCGTCCACGACTGGGGCGGCTTCATCGGCCTGACCTGGGCGTGCCAGAACCCCGACCGCGTCGACGCCCTGGTGATCAGCGACACGGGTTTTTTCGCCGACGGCAAGTGGCACGGGATGGCGCAGGCGATGCGTGGCGAGCAGGGCGAGTCGCTGGTCGCGGCGCTCGATCGCGACGGCTTCGCGGGTCTGCTGCGCTCCGCGGGCGAGGAGACCTTCTCCGACGAGGACGTCGACGCCTACTGGGCGCCGTTCGCCGACGGCCGAGGCCGGCAAGCGACGCTGGACTTCTACCGCTCGATGGACTTCGACAAGCTCGCTCCGTATCAGGGGAAGCTCGCCGAGCTTGGCGTCCCCGTGCTTCTGCTCTGGGGCGGCGACGACCCGTTCGCCCCGCTTGCCGGGGCGAATCGCTTCGAGCGGGAGATCCCGAGCTCCCGCCTGGTGGCGATCGAGGGCGCCGGGCACTTCGTCTTCGACGAGCGCCGCGCTGAGTGCGCCCGCGAGGTCGCCGGCTTCCTGGCCCGCTGACCCGGAGCTACTTGAGCAGGGCGATCGCGTCGAGCTCGATCCGGCCGCTGACGTCACGGAGGCTCAGCCGGAACGTATGCGCCGCGTTGAGGCCGTGCTGGGCGAAGACCAACTGGCGCGGGCCGGTTCCGGTCGCCGGGCTCAGATCGACCGTCCGGCAGCGAACAGTGGTGCCGGCGGTGCGGTCGTCGAGGCAGATCCGGGCCGAGCCCAGGGTGCTGGTGGTCGGCATCACCACGGCCATGTCGCTGGCGCTGAAGGTGTTCGTGGCGTGGGCCCCGGCGGTGGTCGTCGGCCGCACGAAGCCGCCGGAGGCGTTGGCGCGGGCCATGCGCGCCAGCCAGCTGCCGATGTAGTGGACGGACGCTGTGTTCTCCTCGCGAAGCTCGGTGTGGAGGGTCGGCCCGGCGGCCGCGGTGCTGGTGTTGCCCGCGGCGTCGCGCGCCTGGACGCGGTATCGGTAGGCGCTGCCCGTCGCCAGGTCCCGGTCGAACTTCTTCGCCTTGCGAAAATTCGTCACGTTGGTGAACGCGCCGCCGCCCACGCTCACCTGCAGGCGATAGCGGAGGTCGGCGGTCGGCGTGGTGTCGTCCGAGCCGGCCGGCCAGCTGATCCGTGCGGGTAGCGCGGTCGCAGCGTTGGTGCCGAGCGTGGCACCGTCGAGCAGGGCGACGGTCGGCGCCTGGGCAACCGGCTTGGTCGTGTCGGCGGCCGGGGTCCCGTAGACCTCGATCTCGGACAGGTCCATCCAGTCGGCCCCGCTGCCGCTCGACGACTGCGGAGCGTTCATCGTGAACCGGACGTAGCGGACGTTCGCCGTGCCGCCGCTTGGGGTGAGGTGGTTGATCTTGTGGTTGTTGGTGGCGGTGAAGGTGCCGGAGTTCGTCTGGGTGAACGCCGTCCCGTTCGTCGACGTCTCGATCTTGTAGGACCCGACCGACGCGTTGTCGTCGTCACCGCAAGTGGCGCCCGGGTCGATCCCGTACTGGCCGAGGGTGATCGGCTGAGGAAGCTTGATCGTGATCTGCTTCGCCCCGCCGGGACCCTGGCTGCTCGTCGGCGAGGTACTCCCCCACCCACTGGCCTGCGAGCCGTCGATGGCGCCGCCGGGCCCGCAGCCGGTGCCGCTCAGGTCGGGCGCCGAGGAGGAGTCCACCGAGGCCCCGCCGTCCGCCTTCGCCCAGTTGCGCAGGGCGGAGAGGTTGCGAATGGTGGTGCCATTGACCGAGACCGCGCTCCCGGTGGTCGGGTCATAGCCCGGGCCGGTGGCGAACACGTACGGGTACGTCCCGTTGGGCACGTTGTCGATGAAGTAGTGACCCGAGGCGTTGGTGGTCGCCGCGAGGTCGCTGGGGAAGCCGGAGTTGTGCCCGGCGAGGGCCACCCGGACCCCGGGCACCCCCGCGCTCGAGAAGAGCTCGGTGACGGTGCCCTGGAGCGTCCCATGCGGCGCACCGGGTGCGGGCGGCTGCGAGAAGTCGGCGATCGGGTTGAGGTCGTTGCCGTCGAGCGTGCCGGCGAAGTAGCCCATGCCGCGATTCGCGAAGGTCCGCCAGAGCACGTCGTCGTCGTCGGTGCCGGCGTACGGCCCACCGGCGGCGGTGGCAACCGTCTCGGCCTGGAGGATCGCGTTGCGCATGTCGAGGAACGAGGGGCTCGGCGGCGAGAGCTCCATGGCCCGGGTGATGTAGGTCTCTGCCCGCTGAACTCCGGCCGCGGACCCGTACTTCGCGATCAGCCGCTGGCGCAACTCCCAGAGCGTCTGGGCCCAGATCTCGCCGTCGCCGTGCACCTCCGGGCCGCCGGAGACCTTGCCGAAATCGGCGTAGGTGTAGCCGCCGTCCCCGGCGCCGTTGAAGTTCAAGCACGGGTCGTCCGTGGACGACACCGGGCAGTCCAGCGGCTGGCTGCGGAGGCCGGGGCCGCCGCCGACGTAGAAGCCGAAGTTGACGTCGCCGACCTCGGCGTTGTCGGCGTCATAGCCGTGGGCGACCAGGAAGTCCATTGCGTAAAAGTCGCTCCACCCCTCGCCCATCGACGCCGACTGCGGCGTGCCCAGCGCCGGATTGCCCGCGTTGTCGATCACCAGGCGCGAGGAGAGGCCGTGGGTGTACTCGTGGTAGACGATCGAGGCGTCGTCGCCGCCGTTGACGTCGCCGCCGTTAGGGCTCATCCCCGACATCAGATACATCTGCATCCGCGGGGGCAGGCCGTCGGCGCGGGTCGCCATGCTCGAGGTGTTGAAGTGAGCGCCGTCGGGGAAGCCGCTATCAATGCTGGCGCCGTCGAGCGCCTGAGCCTGGACCGCGTCGCCGCCGGCCCCCTGCCCGCTCGAGTTGGTGACCTCGAAGTTGCCGGCCGCCTCGGTGAAGCCGATCGGGTTCGCGTTGAGCCAGTCGTGGAAGTTGTTGACGAAGTAGAAGAGCTGGGTCGCGTTCTGCCTCATGTTCGTCGTCCAGCTGTTCGCGGTTCCCGAGTCCCACGAGCAGGGGAAGTTGATCGAGCAGTTGATGAAGAAGCTGTCGTCGTTGAAGCGGCTCAGCGAGTAGTTCCAGTTGCTGCCGCTCGACGGCGGGACCTCGTCCCCCGCCGCCGGGGTGTTGTCGTCGAGCACGTCGAAGTAGGTATGGGCGTTGTTGCCTAAGAGCGTCGTCGCGTTCGAGGCCAACCACCCGGGTGCGGTGAAGTCGCGAGACGTGGCGACGCCGCTGTTGTTGAACGGGATCGGGCCCGGGAAGTAGTCCCAGGCGAGCCCCGTCGCGAAGTCGACGGTGTTCTGCCGACGCAGGACGGCGCCGGACTTCGCGTCGATCACGTAGTCGTAGACCTGGGTCGAGGACTTCCTGACGCGCAGCCGCCACGCCAGCCGCGGGCCGTTGAGGCCGGTGAAGATCGTGAGCTCGGCCGAGTCCGCTCCGGCCGGCTTCGTGGGCCGCCGGACCCCGGCATCGTCGCGCGCCGCCGCGAGCGCATCGGCCGCGCTGAGCGAAGGCGTCGTCGACTTCAGCGCGAGGTCGGGAACCGGCGCCCCCTGAACGTTCACAAGCCGGCCGGTGCGGGTGACCGCGGCGCGCAGTCCGTTGTCGAGCGTCGAGACCCCGCCATCAGTCTGCGCCCAGGTCAGATGCGTGGTCCCGAGCACGTCGCGGTAGCGGCGCGTGACGCGCAGCGCCGCGAGGTCCTGAGCGTCGAGGCCGAAGACGTCCGCGTGGGCGCTGACGTAGCCGAGAGCGATCGAGGCGGGCGAGGCGTCGCTGGGCGCGGTGAGAAAACCGTCGATGCGGGCGACGTTGCGCGGCGTCCCGGTGACCGGGTCGAGCGTGACGTTGCCCAACGGGCCGAGCGTGCGGGCCAGTTGCTCGCCGGCCCGAGCGCGCGCCGGGGGCGCCGGGTTCTCGCCACCGCGCGCAATCGCCGCCGCGCGGGCGTCGAAGAGCGACCGACCGTCGCGAAGCTGAGTCGGCCCGACGGCCTGGGCGGCCCCGGGCACGGCGGCAGCGATACCGAGCGCCGCCAAAACGACGGCCCATCGCGGCGACCTCCATGTCATCTGCACCGACACCCCACCAACCCCTTAAAGGACAGCGGGACGGTACACCGCCGCCGAACTCAGTTCAAGGCCGTTGACTGTTCCTTCAGGTCGATCCGGAAGCGGACCACACTGCCGTGCGCGTCCGACCGCACCTGCACCAGGTCGCAGAGCTGGTTGACGATCCACAGGCCGCGTCCGTTGAGCTGGTCGGGGCTCGGCAACCGGCGGCCGACGAGCGCGTCGTCGATCACGCCGTGATCGGCGACCTCGAAGAGGAACGCGTCGGGCTCCTGCCACACGCGCGCCCTGCCGCTGCCGCCGCCGTGCACGACGCTGTTCGCCGCCAACTCGCTGGCGGCGAGCACGATGTCGCTGCGGCGCGTGCCGTCGATCCCGGCGCTCGCGGCGGCCATCTCGACGAATCGCCGCACCGCGGCCAGCTGCTGGCGGTCGAACTCGAGCTGCTCGACCTCCCCGGCGGGCGGGGGCAGGTCGCCGGCGAAGGGCAGCGCGTCCGCGCCGGGCGCCTCATAGCTCCGACTGGGCTCGCCGTCGGCGTCGTCGGCGATCCACGGGTGGTTGCGGCGCGCTCCGGCGAGCACCTCGGCGGAGAGGCTGCGGGTGTCGTACGGGCACAGCAGGCGGAAGTCGTCGGCGTCCCCGAAGGCGAAGTTCAACAGCGATTCGTGCTGATCGCACTCCTCGAGCTCTTGGTTGGAGCGCCCCGGCCAGACCGGCTCCCCCACCCCGCGTGCGGGGCCGCCGCCCGAATTCTCGGTGACGAAACGCCGCCAGAGCGGGATGATCCGGGCGGGGTTGCGGCCGAGCGGGGCCATGTCCACGAACTCCACCGCGTCGGCGCGCGTGCCGAGCGCGTCGCGCAGGCGCTCGGCCTTACGCTCGTCGACCGCGACCATCACCGGCTCGTCGCGATCCAACCCGGCCTCGACGAAGGGGAGGGTCCCGTCGAGGAAGCTCTGCAAGTCAAGGTAGAAGAGCGCCTCGTGTCGAAAGCCCTGGCTCATGGTGCCTAGGTACCCAATCATGGAGAACGAACACCAGGGGGTGTGTGAGGACTGCACGCTGGGGCGCCGGGAACGGACCCGAGGCCGCCACCCGGGCCGGCGCCCAGCGCCGGCCCGGGTGTCCGCAGCTAGGCCTGCGGCTGGATGTTCTGGTTGACGCGGAGGCGGTTCTCCGAGTCGTACTTGGCCTTGACCTGGGCGAGCCGGTCGTAGTTCTCGCCGTAGCTCGCTCGGACCCGCTCCTGGCCCTCGTCCATCATCATGTTCACGTAGGCACCACCCGCCGAGTAGGGGTGCAGCGCCTCGTGGTAGCCGACGGACCAGTCGCGGATCTTGGGGACCTTCGCCGGGTCTGGGTCGACCCCCGCGAACACGGATCCCCAGTTGGCGTCCCGGTAGACCCAGGGCGTGTCCGACGGGCTCGGGTCGTGTGCCGCGCCGTCGATCGGATACATGTGCATCGTCGACTTCCAGGTCGGCATCTCGGCCCCGTACTTGGCGTGGATCTCGACGGCCTCGTCGGGGATCTCCCGGACAAAGTCGGCGCGCCAGTACCACTGGTCGCCCTTCGGGTAGACCCCGTCGAACGCGCCCTGGATGGCCGGGTGCGGCATCGGCTGCACGCCGTGCAGCAGCGGCTCGGGCACGGCGTCGAGCAGCGGAGCCATCTCCTTGGCCGCCGCGTCCATGTCGTCGCCGACGTAGCACCAGACGATCCCGCTGACCTCGCGCAGGTGGAGCTCCTCGGGGAACGGGTCGCCCGGGGGCACCGAGCCGTACAGGAAGAACCCGTTCAGCTCGCGCGGCGCCTGCAGGATGAACTCGCGGTACGCCTTCAGCACCTCGGCCCCGTCCTCGAGCGACCAGAACGTCGGCCCGGCGACGACCGTGCTCACGTCGTGCAGGTTGAACGTGAACTCGGTGACCACGCCGAAGTTGCCGCCGCCGCCGCGAATCGCCCAGTGCAGGTCCGGGTTCTCGTCGGCGCTCGCCCGGGCGCGCTCGCCGTCGGCGAGCACCATCTCGGCGGAGAGCAGGTTGTCGATCGTGAGCCCGGCGTAGCGGGTCAGGTGCCCGATCCCGCCGCCGAGCGTGAGGCCGCCGACGCCGGTGGTCGAGATGATCCCGCTCGGCGTCGCGAGGCCGTGCTGGTTGGTGGCCGCGTCGACGTCGCCCCAGGTGGCGCCGCCGCCGACGCGCACGGTGCGCGCCTCGGGGTCGACCTCAACCGACTTCATCGGCGAGAGGTCGATGACGACCCCGTCGTCGACGGTGCCGAGCCCGGCGCCGTTGTGGCCGCCGCCGCGAACCGCGAGCGGCAGCTTGTGGTCGTTGGCGAAGCGCACGACCTTCTGGACGTCGTCGGCGCTCGTGCACCGGGCGATCAGGGCCGGGTGCCGGTCGATCATCGCGTTGTAGACGGCCTGCGCCTCGTCGTAGCTCGAATCCTCGGGGCCGATCAGCTCGCCGCCGAAGTCGGTCAGCTCCCGGCGGGCGGCCTCAGCGGCAGTGGTGGTTGTGCTCACGGTTCCTCCTCGAGTGGTGGTTGACGGACTCCCATGACGACCGTAAGCCCCTAGGCGGCCCCTGTCATGACCCGACCTGACCCATTTCGCGGCTGCCTCTGTGCGGTCCGTCACGGGCGCCAATGGTCAGATCTGACTATGGTCCTCCGCAGGGGTCACGCATGCCTGAGCTCGCCGGTTCGCTCGCTTCAACTTCAACGTTTCCGTTCGTCGGTCGGGCGGCCGAGCTCGAGCAGCTGCGCGCGCTGATCCCCCGCGCCGAGGGTGAGGGCCGCCGCATGGTGCTGCTGGGCGGCGAGGCGGGCTCGGGCAAGAGCCGGCTCGTACGCGAACTGGCCGACGGGGCCACGGGCGATGGCGTGCTGGTGCTCGCCGGCGCCTGCGACGCGGTCGTCCGCACGCCGTACGGGCCCTTCGTCGAGGCGCTCGAGGCGCTCACCCGGACGGTCGACGCGCAGGAGATCAGCGCCGCGCTCGGCAGCGGCGGCGGCGGCTTCGCCAGGCTGGTGCCCGACCTCGCGGCACGGATCGTCGGCATGCCCGCCCCCGTGGGCGCGGACCCCGATACCGAGCGCCACCGCCTCCACACGGCCGTGACCGACCTCCTGGTCGGGGTGAGCGCCGGGGCGCCCGCTGCTGCTGGTGCTCGAGGACTGCCACTGGGCGGATGCGCCGACGCTGCTCATGCTGCGCCATCTGGCGCGCGTCGGAGGCGACGCCCGCATGCTCATCGTCGCCACCTTTCGCGACACGGAGGCGGAGCTGCCGGCCGAGCTCTCGGAGACCCTCGCCGACCTGCGCCGCTCCGACGACGTGATCCGCCTGCACCTCGCCGGGCTCTCGGGCGACGAGGTGACGGAGTTCGTGCGCGGCGCGGCTGGGGGCGAGCTCGGCTCGGGGCCACCGGAGCTCGCGAGGACGATCACCGACCTGACGGCCGGCAACCCGTTTCTCGTCTGCGAGCTGTGGCGGGCGCTCGTCGAGACCCGCGACGTGGAGGTGGCCGGCGGCGAGCTGCGGCTTACGCGCGCGCCGACCGAGCTCGGCACCCCCGAGAGCGTGCGCGAGGTCGCCAGCCAGCGCCTCGCCAGGCTGGCGCCCGTGACCAGCGACCTGCTCGAGCTCGCCGCCACCGCCGGCGCGGAGTTCGAGCTCGACCTCGTCCGGCGCGCCGCCGGACTGCGGGAGCGTGAGCTGCTTGAAGCCCTCGAGGAGGCAGTGCGCAGCGGGATGATCGAGGAGGGCCCCTCTCCCGGGCTCGGCTACCGCTTCACGCACGAGCTGGTGCGTCGGGCGCTCTTTGACCGCCTCAGCGCCATCCGCCGGGCAGAGCTTCACCTGCGGGTTGGCGAGGCGCTCGAAGAAGACCAGGGCCGGTCGCGCCGGACGCTCGCCGACCTCGCGCATCACTTCGCCGCCGCGGCGCCGCTCGGCGGGCCGCGCCGCGGGATCGACTACAACGTCCGCGCGGCGCGGGCGGCGATCGAGTCGCTCGCGTTCGACGAGGCAGCCGCGCGGCTGCGCACGGCGCTGGAACTGCGAATCGACGACCCGTCGCGCCGGGCGGAGGTATACCTGGACCTGGGTACCGCCCTCCACCGCGCCGGACACGCGCTCGACGCCCTTGAGGCGTTCCGCTCCGCCGCCGAGATCGCGCGCGACAGCGGCGACGCGCAGTTGCTCTCGAGGGCCGCGGCCGGTTACGAGGAGGCGTGCTGGCGACCCGGGATGGCCGACCAGGGTGCCGTGGAGCTGCTCGAGGAGGCCGCCGTCGCGCTCGGCGAGGGCGACTCCGAGCTCCGGGTTGCCGTGCTCGCCGGCCTCGCCCGCGCGCTCGACTTCCAGGGCGATCACGAGCGCGCCACGGTGGTCCGCAGGCAGGCGATCGAGATGGCGCGCCGCATCGACGACCGCACGGGGCTCGCCACCATCCTCGTGCGCGCGTACTGGGGCGCCACCGCCCGCACGATGACCGAGAGCCTGGCGATGCTCACGGAGGCCCGCGGCCTGGCCGAGGAGCTCGGCAACACCGAGCTCCGTGCGGAGGCCATGTCCTGGACGGTGCCGACATACGTGATGCTCGCCGACCTCGAATCCGCCCGGCGCGAGGTCGCGGCTCTGCTCGAGGGCGCCGAGCGCACGGCGCAGCCGTTCATGCTCCACGTCGCCGAGCACTACGGCTCGGCGATCGCGCTCGGCGATGGCCGCTTGGACGAGGCGGAGGCGCGAGCGAAGCGGTCGAACGAGTGGAGCCGGCTGCTCACGGGGCGCGACGCGACCGGCGTCCACGGGATCCAGATGTTCAGCGTCGTGCGCGAGCAGGGCCGTCTCGCTCAGCTTGCGCCCGTGATCCGGATGCTCGCCGCCGGGGGCCGAAGCGCCGGCCACTGGGGCCCCGGCATGGTGTCGGTGCTGGTCGAGCTCGGGATGGAGGAGGAGGCCTCGCGGGAGCTGCGCGGGATCGCCGCCGAGGGACTCGACGCGCTCCGCGAGTCGCTCTGGCTCGCGTCGCTCACGTACCTCACCGACGCCTGCTCGGTGCTCGGCGACGGCGAGATGGCGGCGCAGATCTATCCCGAACTCGAGCCGCTTGCCGGCGGGACGGTGATGATCGGCCACCTCGTCGCCTACTACGGCGCCGCCGACCGCTACCTGGGCATGCTCGCCACCACGCTGGGCGAGCTTGAGCGGGCCGAGGCCCACTTCGAGCGGGCAATGGAGCTCAACCGCCGCATGGGGGCCGCGACGTGGCTCGCCCACACCGCCTACGAGTACGCGCGGCTCGAGCTCGCTCGCGGCGACGGCGAGGCCGCCGCCGTCCTGCTGGGCGAGGCCGCGATGCTCGCCGAGCGCATCGGGATGGGCGCCCTGCTCGCCCGGATCAACGCCCTCGGCACCGCGACGCCTGCGCCGAACCTGCCCGACGGCCTGTCGCCGCGCGAGGCCCAGGTGCTCAACCTGGTCGCCCACGGGCGCAGCAATCGCGAGATCGGCGCCGCCCTGTTCATCAGCGAGCACACGGTCGCCAACCACATCCGCAGCATCCTCCGCAAGACCGAGTGCGCAAACCGCACCGAGGCGGCCTCGTACGCCCACAGCCATGGACTGGTTGAGGCGGGCGAGGGGCGCTAGGATCGGCAGACCATGCCGCTTTACATGATCGAGCGCACGTTTGCCGACAAGCTCGAGATCTCCGGCGACGACATCCTCGAGATCGACGAGAACAACGCGGACGAGGGGGTCCGGTGGCTCTTCTCGTTCCTGAGCGCCGACCGGCACAAGACCTACTGCCTCTATGAGGCGCCATCGCCGGAGGCGATCCGTGCGGCTGCCGAGCGCAACCAGATTCCTGCCGACGAGATCGTCGAGGTCGGGGCCGCCGCAACCGAGCTCTCGGACCGCCTGCGCGACTGGGCCACGGCCCAGGCCAGCTGACTTCCTCCCGTTAGGGGATGAAGTACATCGGGTTCGGAAGCTTGAATGCCTTGCGCGCGTGCCCGCCCGCCAGGTCGGAATCCTGGTCGCCGACGTTAACAAGGATCGTGTAGCCGAGCTCTGCCTCGATCCGCGCCCGCTCGCCGCTCTTGTACTCGATCGTCGGCGGGGCGCCGGAGGGCTTGGTCGTCAGCGTGTAGCCCTGATCGAAGCCGACGGCCTGGAGGTTCGACTCGGTCGGCGTGCGCACGGCGTCCGGCCGCCCGGTGATGAAGAACGCGGCGAGGCCCTTGTTGCGGGCGAAGCGGTAGAGGTCGAGCGTGGGCGCGATCACCGGGTCGTTGCCGGAGACCGCGCCGGGCACCAGGCCCGCCTGGCTGAAGTTGGACGCGTTGAGGCCCTCGTAGTTGGACAGCGAGGTCTCGTCGATGTCGAGCACGATCGCCGGCTTGACCTTGTGGCACTTGCGGCCCTTGCGGTTGCACTCCGAGTACTTGCCCGGGTCCCGGCGACTTGCGCAGCTTGCGGAGCTGCTTTTTCAGCGCCGCCTTCGCCTTCGAGTCGACGGTGGCGAGGTCCTGGTCATAGGCGCCGGAGTCGTGGTAGCGTGCGGATCGAGGTCGGGAGCTCGGCGACCCCGTAGGTGGAGGTGCCGCCCAGGTCCGGCAGGCCGCCGCCCGTGAGCTTGATCGAGGTCACCTCGGTGTCGCCGCCGGTCACGTACTTGGCGGCGACCGCACCGCCGACCGTGATCGCGCCGATCGCGAAGCCGATCGCGAGCAGCACCAGCGCGTGGACGGGACGGCCTCGAAAGCGCAGCACGGGCCGGGAAGTTTCTCAGATCAGCGCACGCGCACGATCTTGGTCGCCGAGCGCCCGCGGCTGTACGGGTACGCGCGCTGGTTGGGGACCTTGGCGTAGATCCGGAGCTTGCCGCTCTTCTCGGTCTGGTAGCCAACCCGTGCCCGGCCGCCGGTGCCGGTGGCGTCGCAGGCGAACTTGTCGTGCCCCGACCGCGAGGAGTAGAAGCACACGCGGCGCTGCGCCTTGTACTTGCCGCGGAGCACGGCCACGGCCCGGATCTTGTCGCCCTTTTCGACCGTGCCCGTCCGGCGGATTCCCAGGCGGATCGCCGGCGAGACGTCGAGGCGGATGCGCTTCGTGATCACCTGCTCGGGCCCGGCGAAGTACGTCGCGCGGATGAAGCGGCTGCTTTGGCCGCGGACCTTGACCGAGGCCGCGCCGTCCGCCCCCGTGACCGCGGCCCCGTTGAGCACCCGCTCGGCGCCGGTGCGGTCGGTCGGAATGCCGCGCGAGAAGCAGACCGACGCCCCCGAGACCGGCACCGACCGCCGCCGAACAGCTTCACGACCGCGGTCCGCGCGCGGCCCTGGCGCGAACGCACCACGCCGCGCTTGCCGTGCCATCCCAGCGACATCGTCGCCGCGGCGGCGGCATTGGTGGCGCAACCGTTGAGCACCAGGACCTTCGTGCTGGGCGTGCAGCGACGGCTGTCCGCCGAGAGGTCCTCGACGCAGACGCGGACGGAGTTTCGGCCGTTGCGCCAGGGCTTCGCGGCGGTGTCGAGCTTGATCGACCCGGACTTCGACGCCGGGCAGGGCTGGAACGCGAGGCCGACGCCGTTGTCGAGCTTGCACCAGTCCCCCGCGGCACCCGCCTGCTTGCCGTTGACCTGCACGAGCACTCGGCGGACGCCGGAGCCCGAGTCGCTGGCGTCGAAGGCGACGGCCTGGGCGCCGGTCTGGACGGCGCCCTCGAACAGGCTGCCGCCCGTGGCGGAAACTGCCGGCGGCGCCTGGTCGGACAGCGTGTAGGTGATGTCCCGCAGCGAGGCCGACGGCGGCGAGTTCGGGTCGGGGCCGCAGCCGCTCTGGCCGGTCTCGCAGATGAGCTGGATCCCAAACCGGCGCACGTCGCCGCTGACCGAGAAGTCCTTGAAGGAGCCGTCGAGCTCCTGGTCGCCGTTGATGATTCCGATGCCGTCACCCGAGGTCGTGCCGACGACCTGCGGGAAGTAGCCGCCGGCGCGCTCGCCGCGGGCTCGGTAGGAGATCGACTCGACGCTGATCCCGGACGGGCGCTCGGCGAGGAAGCGGCCCACCGCACCCTCGGTCGCCGGCGCGCCGCCGTTGTGGCTCACCCGGAGCCCATTGGCGTTGCCGCACGCGTCCGCGAGGGTGAACACCGACTCGTTGCCGAACCGAGCGAACGGCCCCCGATCGCCGCTGCCCGCCCCCGCCGCGCAGAAGCGCGCCGAGTACGTCCCCGCGGTCGCCTGCGCGGCGAACCCGCCCACGATTGCCACAGCGACCCCGGCGATTAGACCCACGACCGTCACCGACCGGAACCCACGAGCGCGAAGCTGGATCATCAGCACTCCCTTGTCTTTCGACTGGCGGCGACCCCAAGGCCACCGCTCCGATGCCGCCGGCCAAGGTAGTCGGACCACGGGTCCCTCCGCAGCCTCGGAGCTCGCTCTGCAGGCGGGCTTTCACGGCGGTCAGACAGCGTGGGTCGCGGAGTGGCCGACCTCGGGGCGCAGCACGAGCACCTCGGCCGGGGCGGACTCGAGCACCCAGGCGACGTCGGCCGGGTCGAGCCCGTCGCTGCTCGAGCGGGCCGGGATGACGAGCGCGTCGAACTGCTCGTCGGCGATCAGCTCGCCGATCGCCTGGCGCGTGGTCCGGCCGCGCACGATCCGCGAGTCCACCGCCACGCCCTCGCGCGCGGCGCGCTGCTCGATCACCTCGAGCAGCGCGAGCGCGCCGTCGCACTCGGCTCCGAGCGGCGCCTCGAGCGAGAGCGTCCTCGGGACGAGCGCGAGGTAGGCGGGAATCAGGGTCGCGTTCTGGGCCCGAGCCAGGCGCAGCGTCGCCTCGAGCGTGCGCTCGGAGAGCACCGAGCCGAGGAACGGGAACAGGATCCGGTTCACCGCTCCTCCCCTTCGGCCAGTCGCGCTCGGTCGGCGACGATCCGCACGTCGACGCCGGGCATCCTGCGGATCAGCCGCTCGGGCAGCGACTCGCGCAGGCGGGCAACACCGGTGCGCGGCGGCGGCTGGCCGATCAGCACGTAGGTGGTGCCGCGCTCGGCCGCGACGGCGGCGGCGACGTCGGCGACGTCGTCGCCCTCCTCGACCAGCAGGCGCGCGCCGAGTACCGAGGCGAGCTTCCGAGCGCCCCGAGCTGCTCGCGCTCCTCCGCCGTCGGCGGGCGCGCGGGCGGCGCACGTAGAGCAGGTCGAGGTCGGCGCCCAGCCGCTGCGCCGAGCGCCAGGCCCGCCGCACGAGCCGCTGCGAGCTCGCTGCGCGGCGGACGAGCGCGAGCGCGCGCTCGGCGACCGCCTGCGGCGCTGCCTCGATCACCTGCTCGCGGGTGCCGACGGCGTCGGCCGGCCGCGCCGGCGCGCTCTTCGCCTCGACCTCCTCGGCCGTCTGGCGCAGCGCCAGCTCGCGCAGGACGGCGAGGTTCTCGATTCGGAAGAAGTTGTTGAGCGAGGCCTCGATCCGCTCCGCCGGGTAGATCTTTCCGGCGCGCAGGCGCTCGATCAGGGCCTCGGGCGTGAGGTCGATCAGCACCACCTCGTCGGCCGCGGTGAGCACGGTGTCCGGGAACGTCTCGCGCACCCGCACCCCGGTGAGCTCGGCGACCCGGTCGTTGAGGCTCTCGAGGTGCTGGACGTTGACGGTGGAGAAGACGTCGATCCCGGCGTCGAGGACGTCGTCGATGTCCTCGTAGCGCTTTGCGTGCTCGAGCCCGGGCGCGTTGGTGTGCGCGAGCTCGTCGATCAGGCAGAGGTCGGGCGCGCGCCGGAAGATCGCCGGCAGGTCCATCTCCTCGATCTCGGTGTCGCGGTAGGTCACCCGGCGCCGGGGCAGCCGCTCGAGCCCCTCCGCCTGGGCCACGGTCTCGGCGCGATCGTGCGGCTCGAGGTAGGCGAGGACGACGTCCCGGCCGGCCTCCGCCTCGGCCTGGCCCTCCTGCAGCATCCGGTAGGTCTTCCCGACCCCGGCGGCCATCCCGAGGAAGATCTTGTAGCGACCGCGGCCGGCTCGCGCCATGACCTCGGATTGTCCTCCCCCTCAGGCGCCGAACAGGTTGTGGACGACGAGGTCGACGAGCTTGATCCCGATGAACGGGGCGATCAGGCCGCCGAGCCCGTAGATCAGCATGTTCCGCCGCAGCAGCGCGGCCGCCCCGATCGCCCGGTACGACGCCGCGCAGGGCGAGCGGCACCAGCATCGGGATGATCAGCGCGTTGAAGACGATCGCCGAGATGATCGCCGACTCGGGGGTGCCCAGATCCATGATGTTGAGCTTGTCGAGCGGCCCGTCGCCCGCGCCCGCGGCGTACGTCGCCGCGAAGATCGCCGGCAGGATCGCGAAGTACTTGGCGACGTCGTTGGCGACCGAGAACGTGGTCAGCGCACCGCGCGTGATCAGCAGCTGCTTGCCGATCTCAACGATCTCAATGAGCTTCGTTGGGTTCGAGTCGAGGTCGACCATGTTGCCGGCCTCGCGCGCCGCCTGGGTACCCGTGTTCATCGCCACGCCGACGTCGGCCTGCGCGAGCGCCGGGGCGTCGTTGGTGCCGTCGCCTGTCATCGCAACCAGCTGCCCCTCGAGCTGCTGGTCGCGGATCAGCTCGAGCTTCGCTCCGGCGTCGCCTCGGCGAGGAAGTCGTCGACCCCGGACTCGTCGGCGATCTTCGCCGCGGTCAGGGGGTTGTCGCCGGTGACCATGACCGTGCGGATGCCCATCGCCCGCAACTGGTCGAAGCGCTGGCGCATCCCCTCCTTGACCACGTCCTTGAGGTAGACGACCCCGAGCACCTGCTCGTCGCGGGCGACCGCGAGCGGCGTGCCGCCCTCGCGGGCGATCCGGTCGGTGACGCCGAGCTCGGCGGGGCCTGTCCCCGGCCGGTCACGAGCCGAGGATCGCGTCGCCGGCGCCCTTGCGGATCCGGCGGCCGTCGAGGTCGACGCCGCTCATCCGGGTCTCGGCGGTGAACGGGACGAAGGTCGCATTGCGGACGCGAACTCGTGCTCGCGGATCCCGTACTGCTTCGCGAGCACGACGATCGAGCGGCCCTCCGGAGTCTCGTCGGCCAGGGAGGCGTACTGAGCCGCCTCGGCGAGCTCGACCTCGCTGACGCCGGGCATCGGCAGGAACTCCGTCGCCTGGCGGTTGCCGAGCGTGATCGTGCCGGTCTTGTCGAGCAGCAGGACGTCGACGTCGCCCGAGGCCTCGACCGCGCGCCCGGAGAGCGCGAGCACGTTGCGGCGCACGAGCCGGTCCATGCCGGCGATGCCGATCGCCGAGAGCAGCGCCCCGATCGTCGTCGGGATCAGCGCGACGAGCAGCGCGATCAGGGTCGTGATCGAGACGTCGGTGGCGGCGAAGTGGCGAACGGCCGAAGGGCGACGACGACGACGAGGAAGACCAGGGTGAGGCCGGCGAGCAGGATCCTGAGGGCGATCTCGTTCGGCGTCTTGCGGCGCTCGGCGCCCTCGACCAGGCCGATCATCCGGTCGAGGAAGCTCTTGCCGGGCTCCTGGGTGATCTCGACCACGATCCGATCGGAGAGCACCCGGGTGCCGCCGGTGACCGCGCTGCGATCGCCGCCGGCCTCGCGGATCACCGGCGCGGACTCGCCGGTGACGGCGGACTCGTCGACCGAGGCGATGCCCTCGATCACGGTGCCGTCGCCGGGGATCGTCTCGCCGGCCTCGACCACGACGACGTCGCCCGTCCGCAACTCGGTCGCCGGCCACTGCCGCCGTCGCGGAGCTGGCGACGGTCTCGGTGCGCATCGCGCGCAGCGCGTCCGCCTGAGCCTTGCCGCGGCCCTCGGCGAGCGCCTCGGCGAGGTCCCGAAGACGACCGTGAGCCAGAGCCAGACGGCGACCGGTGAACCAGGCGGGCTCGTCGCCGCCGCCGAGCGGCTCGCCGCCGAACGGCTGGATCGGAAGCCGAGCGGTGGTGAACAGGGCGCCGACCTCGACCACGAACATCACCGGGTTGCGAACATTGACACCGGGTCGAGCTTCGTCAGGCTGGCGAGAGGGCCGAGCGCCAGCGTTGCGGTCGATTCTGCTTCGGCTACCCCCTGCTCCTCGTCGAGCGCGAGGTTGAGCTCGAGCACGTTCACCCCGGGCTCGCCGAGGATCCCGAGGGCGCGGCCGGCGGTGTTGTCGTCGATCAGTTCGAGCACGCGATCGAGCGGCACCCCCGCACCGCGGCGACCCGGTTGGCCTGGATCCGGGCGTTCGCCTCGGAGATCTGCGGATCGACGCCGGAGGCCGAGGTGGTCACCGCGTCGACCGGGACGTCGGCAGCCGTCAGCCCGGGTCATACGGACCCTCGCGCGCCAGGTAGGCCGCGGCCTTGTCCGGAAGAAGTGGCTGAGGTCGGCGTTGTTCGGGCCGAGGTTGTTGAAGTACGTGACATCCGCGGAGTAGCCGGTCGCCGACGGGCGGGTCTGGAAGTAGCGGGGGTCGGGGACGCGGTTTCCGGGCCGCCGCGGCTACGCGCTTTGAACGTCCTGGCCGATCAGCTTCGAGCCGACGGGCTTGCCGTCCCGCTCGATTCGGTGCCGTCGGCCTGGTGGGGAAGACGACCTGGGAGACGCCGGTGATCAGCAGCGGGTAGGCGAGGCCGAAGATCACGGTGAAGACGACGATCGCGATTCGCGGAAGCGCCATGAGGTCTCGTCTCATGGTCTCTCAGAAGAGTCGGGTGGTCAGGCCCTGAACGATCGGGCCGAGGAGCAGGGCGGGGAAGAAGGTGAGGGCGCCGACGATGATCACGACGCCGAGCAGGAGGACGACGAAGGTCGGGGTGTCGGTGCGGAAGGTGCCCGGGCCGGCCGGGGCGACGCCTTCTCGGCGAGCGAGCCGGCGATCGCGAGCGCCGCGATCAGCGGGAAGCGGCCGAAGAACATCGCCACGCCGCCGAGCAGGTCGGCGAAGGTGATCCCGTAGGAGCCGATGTTGCCCGGCGCGTTGGGCTGGACGAAGCCGGTGTAGCCCGGCGAACGCGAGCCGTTGTTGTTGCCCTGCGAGACGTAGGCGTAGAGCGTCTCGGAGAAGCCCTGGGGGCCCGGGTTGTAGATCGACGGATCGCCCCGTACTTCGTGGCCACCGCCAGCGCCGTGAACCCGAGCACGACATCGGCATCACCAGCACCCCGACCACACCAGCTTGATCTCGCGCGCCTCGATCTTCTTGCCCAGGTACTCCGGCGTCCGCCCGACCATCAGCCCGGCGATGAAGACGTCAGGATGACGAACAGCAGCATCCCGTAGAGGCCCGAGCCGACCCCGCCGAAGATCACCTCGCCGGTCATCATGTTGGCCAGCGGCACCGCGCCCCCGATCCCGGTGTAGGCGTCGTGCGCGGAGTTGACCGAGCCATTCGAGGCGTCGGTTGTCGCCTCGCCCAGTCGGTCGCTGGCTGACGATCCCGTTGCGGACCTCCTTGCCCTCCAGGTTGCCGCCCGTGGTCCCGTCGCCGGCCGCTAGCGCTCGATGCCCGCCGCCTTCTGCGCCGGGGAGCCGTTCTGCTCGGCCGCGTAGGCGACGAACATCCCGCCGACCATCAGCACCGCCATCGCCGCGTACAGGGCCCAGCCCTGGCGGCGGCTGCCGACCATGCGGCCGTAGGTCAACAGCGCCGCCGGGATCAGGAGGATGAACAGCATCTCGACGAAGTTCGAGAACGCGGTCGGGTTCTCGAACGGGAAGGCCGAGTTGACGTTGAAGAAGCCGCCGCCGTTGGTGCCGAGCTGCTTGATCGCGATCTGCGAGGCCGCCGGGCCCAGCGCCAGGGTCTGACTGCCGCCGCTCAGCGTGGTGACGTCTCGAGCCGCTCAGCGTCTGGATCACGCCCTGGGAGACGAGGATCAGCGCCCCGACGAACGCAGCGGCAGCAGGATGTAGAGCAGCGTCCGGGTGAGGTCCTGCCAGAAGTTGCCGAGCGCGTTGACCCCGCGGCCGCCGAACCCGCGGATCACGGCGACCAGCACCGCCATCCCGACCGCGGCCGAGACGAAGTTCTGCACCGCAGTCCGGCCATCTGCGAGAAGTAGCAGCGTCGTCTCGCCGCCGTAGAACTGCCAGTTCGTGTTCGTGACGAACGAGGACGTCGTGTTGAAGGTCACGTCCCACGGCGCCGCGCCGAAGCCCTCCGGGTTGAACGGCAGGATGCCCTGGCGCGCAGGATCACGTAGAGGACGACCCAGAAGAGGAAGCTGAAGACCAGGGTCGTCTTCGCGTAGGCCTTCCAGTCCTGCTCGTCCGGGGCGTGCGGAAGCATCCGGTAGATCAGCCGCTCGAGCGGCCCGAGGATCCGGGTCGAGGAAGACCCGCTCGCCCTCGTAGACGCGGGCCATGTAGTGGCCGAGCGGCGGCGAGCGCGGTCAGCACGACGACGTAGAAGACGAGCTGAAGCCCCCTCCGCGGTCATCCTCAGAAGCCCTCGCCGCGAAACAGCGCGTAGAGCAGGTAAGCGCCAGCAGCGCCGAGACGATCAGCCCGATGAGCTCGGCGACGCTCATAGCCGGTCGAGCCCCTCGATCAGGGCGAACATCAGGGCGAAGAGGACGACAGCGATGACGATCGAGATCAGGTCCATCGTCAGCCCAGCCCGATCAGCGCCGCTCGATCGCGTCGAAGCCGGCGTCCAACGATCCCCCGTCGCAGGTCCGTCGGTGAGCAGAGGCTGGCGCGCTACCGCCGGCCAGCTCGGGTCGGATCCAGACGCTCGCAAGCGGCGATCGCCCTCGTGCGCGCGGACGCTCGCGCCGGCGACCGACGGCGGCAAGGCCTCGAGCGCTCGGCGCGGCCACGAGCCGCGCAGCCTCCGCGAGCTACGCGCGCGTGACTGGATCGCGCGACGGCGCGTGGAGCGGCGCGGCCGCGCGGTCGAGCGAGCGCGAGGCGCGCCGCGAGCCGTCGAGCGCGTCGGCGGCGACCGCGCGGCGGGCGAGCGCGGCGCGCGGACCGACGCCAAGCTGCTCGCGCCGCGACGGCGCCAGCGCCGCGCGCTGGTGAGCGAGCAGGCGAGCAGCGCGCGGCGCGCCAGCCGCGCGGTCGAGCGCGCTCGACGCGTTCGCCGCCGTCGCGTGCGTCGCGACGCCGAGTGGCGAGCCGATGCGCGAGGTCGGCGTACCCAGCCCGGCTCGTGTACCCAGGGATCGCATCAGGCGGACAAGAGCGGCCGAGCCGCGCCCGCGAGGCGCGCGTGAAGCCGCAGAAGCGCCGATCCTGGGTGTTTGGCCGAGTCGCCCCGCATCGAGGACATCCGCTCAGCTAGCCGGCGAAGCGGTAGCCGACGCCCGGATCGGTGCGGATCAGCCGCGGCTTACCGGGCTCGGGCTCGATCTTGCGCCGCAGGTTGGCGATGTGCACGCGCAGGACCTGGGTGTCGTCCTGGAAGCCCGGCCCCCAGACGTCGCGTAAGCAGCGCCCGGTGGGTCAGCAGCCGGCCGCGGTTGAGGACCAGGAGCAGGCGCAGGAGGTCGAACTCGGTCGGCGTCAGGTGGATCTCCTCGCCCGTCCGCGGCACCCGCGGGGCGGCGAGGTCGATCTCGAACCCGTCGACGCGTCGCATCACCGGCTCCCCGCGGCCGGCGCCGCCCGCCGCATCGCCGCGCGAGCCGGGCGACCAGCTCGTCGGGCCCGAACGGCTTGGTCACGTAGTCGTCGGCGCCGGCCTCGAGCGCGCGGACCTTCTCGCGCTCGTCGCCGACCGCCGAGAGGACGAGGATCGGCATCTCGCTCCACTCGCGGATCGACCGGCAGACCTCCACCCCGTCGCCGTCGGGCAGGACGAGGTCGATGATCGCCGCGTCCGGCGGCTGCACCGCGCGCGGCGTCGAGCGCCTCCTGCGCGGTGAGCGCCGGGACGACCTCGAACCCGGCGTCGCCCAGGATCACCCGCAGCGCGCGGAGGATCTGGCGCCTCGTCGTCGCAGATCAGGACCCGCGGGCGCGCGTCATCGGCGTCGCCTCGCGCGCCTGCTCGACGCCGGGAAGTGGATCGTGAAGGTCGCGCCCTGGCCCGGCAGCGACTGGGCGCGCAGGCTGCCGCCGTTCGCCTCGACGAAACCGCGCGCGATCGCCAGGCCGAGCCCGGACCCGGAGCCGTCCTCGCCGGCGCGCGGTAGGAACGGCTCGAAGACCCGCTCGAGCTCCTCGCCGCGGGATACCGGGGCCGCGGTCGGTGATGCGGATCGCGAGCTGCTCGCCGACCCGCTGGGCACGGATCGTGACCGGCGCGTCGCCCGCGTAGCGCGGGAGTTCTCGATCACGTTGGCGAGCGCGCGCTCGAGCTGGGCCGCGTCGGCGTCGATCGGCGGCAGGTCCGGGTCGATCGCGACGTCGAACGCCGCCGCGGGCGCGTCGACCGTGTCGATGCGCCGCCGCGATCAGCTCCTCGGCCGATGCCGAGTCCGGCGCGCGGCTCGATCTCGCCCGACTGGATCCGCGAGAGGTCGAGCAGGTTGTCGACGAGCGCGGGTCAGCCGGTCGGACTCGGTCGCGATGACCGAGACCAGCTCCGCGCGCGCGGCCTCGTCGAGGGTCGGCGAGCCGAGCCCGCCCGCGGCGGCCGTGATCGCGGTCAGCGGGGAGCGCAGGTCGTGAGAGACCGAGCGCAGCAGCGCGGTCTTGACCACGTTCGAGCGCCGAAGGGCGCGGGTCTCGATCACCTGCGCCTCGAGCCCGTCGCGCGCCGCGCCGCGGTCAGGAGCGTCTCGAGGCCCGGGACCACCCGCTGCTCGAGCGCCTCGACCACCTCGGGTTCGGTGCTCGCGCGGGACCAGCACCGTGCCGGCGCGGTCACCGTCGACCACGACGGGCAGCGCCCGCGCGGCGCTGGTCGCTGTCGTTCCAGCGCGGTCTCGACCTCGACCCAGGGCAGGCCGAACGCCTGCGCGATCCGCTGGCCGACGATCCGCAGCGAGTCGTCGAGGTCTCGAGCCGCCGAGCAGGACCCGCGCCATCTCGGCGGTCAGGTCGGCCTCGCGCCGGCGGCGATCGGCCTCCTCGGCGCGGCGCGGGCGGCGTCGGCGAGCGCTGGTGGTGACGACGGCGACGACCAGGAAGACGGCGAGCGCGACCCAGTTCTCCTCGTCGGCGATCGTGAAGCGCCCGGTCGGCGGGAGGTGAAAGAAGTTGAACGCGAGCGGCGCTCGAGGAGCGAGGTCGCGACGCCCAGCGACAGGCCCCAGGAGGTGGAGGCGAGCAGCACCGGGAGCAGGTACAGAACCCCGGCGCCGGCCACCGGCATGACCTCGCGCAGCGCGTAGATCGCGACCGTGACCAGGGCGATCGCCACGGCCGAGGCGGCGATGCCGACGGGGATCGAGCGCTGGGCGGCCCGGAAGTCCATCCCCCTAATCGTCGCCGATCGGGCTAGGCGCGGTGCCCGCCGCGGTCGGCGAGCGCCACCCGCTCCTTGAGCATGCTCTCGCCCCGGCGGATCAGTTCCTCGTTGCGGCTCGTGAGCCAGGCATCGAGGCCGGAGGCCCGGCGGCGGATCGCCTCCACGGCGCGCACGCCGGCGATCCCGGGCGGCAGCAGCCAGCGGGCCTGGGCGTCGGCTCGATCCCGAGCGCCTCGGGGTAGCCGGACGGCAGCGAGTCGATCGCGATCGCGCGGTCGATGGCGCGCATGAGGCGGCCCGCGCCGCGCTCCAGCGCCGTTCCATCGGGCTGCAAATTGCCGTCCAGCAGGGCGCGGACCAACTCGCGCGAGTCGGAGTCCGGCGGCCCGGCGGTGAGCTCGCGCAGCTCGAGCATCCTGCCCGCCTCGAGCGGGTCAGCGGGGTTGAGGTCGGCCGGGACGCCGATCAGGTGCCCGACCCAACGCCAGAGGGCGTAGACGCCCGCGACCTCGCGGTCGGTGTAGGTGAAGCCGAGCCGGCGCAGCAGGCGCAGCGGCATCCACGAGAACTCGAGCAGGGTGAAGGCCGAGTCGGCGACGTTCAGGGGCGCGCCCCACGCCGCCTCGTCCCAGCGCCCGGACCGCCGCAGGCCCGCCCGAACCCGCGCGTGCAAGAGGCGCACGCGGATCGTGGCCCGCCAACCCTCGGCATGAGGGCGCACGGCGCCCGGCCGGATCACCGCCTGCAGCCATTCGCCGGTCTCGACCAGGCGTCCGAGCGATGCCTCGGCCGTGCGCATCTCCCCGGTCCAGGCCAGGGGTTTGACCGCGGCACCGTTGCTGTAGCCCCAGAAGAGCGACTGCCGCGTGGCCGCCGCGTAGCCGAAGCCGTGGCGCACGATCGCCCGCGAGCCGAGCTCGATCAGCTCCTGGTCGACGGTAAACGCCGGCGATTCGATCTCCTCGAACAGGCGGCGCAGAGCCTCAGGGGCGTCGGCGAGCGCCGCCGAGCCGTCGGCGAGCGCGCGCTCGAGCAGCTCGATGCCGTCGGCCCCGAGCTCGTCGAGGGCCCCCAGCGCGGCGGCGCCCGCGAGATCCTCCTGATCCAGGCCGTCGGCATAGCGCCGGGCGAGGTCACCGAAGCGGATCTCGGCGGCCTCGGCGTTCAGGTAGCAGCGCGGCGGCACGGGGCGAGCCTATGCAATACCGTCGGCCTCGATGCCGCCGCCGGGCGGGAGCGCCGTCACCCACATCAGCCAGGCCTACCCCGACCGGGTCGAGGTCCGGGGCCGCGACCTCTGCGGCGACCTGATGGGGCGGCTCACCTTCACCGAGTACTTCCACCTGCTGCTCACCGGCCGCGAGCCGACCGAGGACCAGCGCTTCTTCCTCGACCTGCTGCTGGTCGCGATCGCCGAGCACGGGATGATGCCCACCAACGTCGCCGCGCGGATGACCCTGGCGGCCGACCCCGGACTCGCTGCAGGGCGCGGTCGCGGCCGGGATCCTCGGCTGCGGCCCCGTGATCCTCGGGACGGCCGAGGCGTGCGCGCGGCTGCTCGAGGCGCGCGCAGGCGCGGGTCGATCGCGGGCGAGGAGCCCGGCGGCCGTCGCGGCCGACATGGCCGGCGGCGGTCCGCGACGCCGGCGAGCGGCTGCCCGGCTTCGGGCATCCCGGTGCACAGGCCGGTCGACCCGCGCGCCGAGCGCATCCTCGAGCTCGCCGACGAGCGCGGCGTGAGCGGCCCGCACGTGCGCGCTCGCGCGCGCGTTCCGCGACGCCGCCGCCGAGGCCTGGGGCCGGCCGCTGACGATGAACGTCTCGATGCCGATCGCGGCGGTGATGCTCGACCTCGGCTTCGCGCCGGCCGCGGTGAAGGCGGTGCCGATCCTCGCCCGGACCGCCGGCCTGCTGGCGCACCTCGCCGAGGAGCGCGAGCGGCCGATCGGCTTCTCGATGGCGCGCGAGCCGCCGAGGAGGCGGTCGCCTACGAGCCGCCGAGGACGCCGGCGGCTGATGCTCGAGCCCGAGGTCGAGACCCGGCCGTGGGCGGAGCAGCTCGCGCTCGACGACGCAGCCTACCGCGCGCAGCTCGCCTACCTGTTCGAGCGCTCGCGCCTTCTACCGCGACAAGCTCGCCGCGGCGGGGTTCGGCGACGCCGAGGCGGCCGGCGGGCTCGCGGAGATCGCGCGCGCTGCCGCTGACCGAGAAGCACGAGCTGCGCGCGACCGTCACCGCCGAGAACCCGATCGGCGCGCACCTCTGCGCGGCGCCGCGACGAGATCGTGCGCATCTACTCGACGAGCGGCACCACCGGCACGCCGAGCTACATCCCGCTGACCGCCGGCGACCTCGACAACTGGGTCGACCGGCTCGGCGCGCAGCTACGCCGCCTCGGGGGTCGCGGCCGGCCAGCGCATCGTCTCCACCTACAACGCCGGGCCCGTTCGTCGCCGGCGCGGCGCTCGGCGCCTTCGACCGCATCGGCCTCTGCCACATCCCGGTCGGCACCGGCAACACCGAGCGGCTGATGCAAGGCGGTCGAGCTGCTGCGCGCCCGAGGCGGCGGCGCTGACGCCCTCCTACGCCGCGCACCTGGTCGAGTGGGCGGCCGAGCGCGGCATCGACCTCGCCGGCATCGAGCGTCGAGCGGGTGCTGGTCGCGGGCGAGCCCGGCGGCGGCGAGCCCGCGTTCCGCGCCCAGCTCGAGGACGGCTGGGGCGCGACGCGTCACCGAGGCGATGGGGATCGGCGACATCGGCGTCTCGCTCTGGGGCGAGTGCGAGCGCGCAGGACGGGCATGCACCTCGGCGCGCGCGGCTTCGTCCATGCCGAGCTGATCGACCCCGAGATCGGGCGCGGCGATCGAGATCGCCGACGGCGCCGAGCGGCGAGCTCGTGCTCACCCACCTGCGCCACCGCGCCGCGCCGCTGCTGCGCTTCCGCACCCGCGACCACGTCGAGTTCCGCACCGGCACCTGCGCCTGCGGGCGCACGGGCCCGCGGGTGCGCTGCATCGGGCGCACCGACGACATGCTGATCGTCCGCGGCGTCAACGTCTTCCCCTCCGCCGTGCGCGAGGTGGTGGGCGGGTTCGCGCCCGCGCGTCAGCGGCCAGATCCTCGTGCGGCCCCGGGCGGCCGGGACCAAGCAGGAGCCGCCGCTGCCGGTCGCGCGTCGAGCTCGGCCCGGAGGCGTCCGCCGACGCCGAGCTGGCCGAGGCGATCGGGCGGCGGCTGCGCGAGGCGCTCGTGGTCCAGGCCGAGGTCGAGCTCGTGCCGTGGCAGAGCCTGCAGCGCAGCGAGTACAAGTCGAAGCTCGTCGAGCGATCGAGCCGAGGAGGAGGCCAGTGCGAAAGCTCCAGAGCCAGGGCGTCCACCACATCACGATCGTCGGCGCCGGCCGGCAGACGTCGATCGACTTCTGGGAGGGCGTGCTCGGGATGCCGTTCGTCTTCGAGCAGCCGAACCTCGACAACGAGTCCGAGAGCCACCTCTACTTCGATCCCGGCGACGGGCGGCTGATCACGATCTTCACCAACGAGGAGCGCGACGGCCGACCCGGACGCGCACGCCCGACCGATCCCGGCTGCGTGCACCACCTCGCGTTCGCGCGTCTCGCAGGCGACCTTCCGCCAGGCGGTCGAGCGGCTCGACGAGCGCGGGATCGAGCACAGCGGGGTCAAGGACCGCGGCTTCATGGACTCGATCTACTTCGAGGACCCGCTCGGCCTGCTGATCGAGCTCGCCTCGTACCGCTTCGAGCCGCCCGCCGGCTTCACCCACGCCGAGGTGCTGCTCGAGGCGCACAAGCTCCGGGTCGAGCGCGGCGACTACAACATCGCGCCGAGTCCACCTCGCCGACGCGATCGAGAACCTCACCGAGCGCTCGCGGGAGTCGCTCTCCGACGACCGCTCGCCCAAGGATCCCTACAGCCAGGAGGAGTAGATGGCCGCCAACACCCTGAGCATCCTGATGCCGAGCGTCAACAACCTCACCGCGCGGGTCTTCGTCCGCGCCGCCGGGCTCGACTTCGAGGAGGTCGACGTCTGGGGCAAGACGACGACCCCGGAGTTCCTGGCCAAGGACCCGGCCCACCTGACGCCGCTGCTCGAGGAGGAGGGCCTGCCGCGCGGGTCGCTGTGGGAGAGCTGCGCGATCATGCAGTACCTCTGCAACAAGCACGGGCTCGACCACCTCTACCCGACCGATCCGGGCGAGCGCGCGATGATCGACAGCGCGATGTTCTATTTGATCGGCACCTTCTATCCGCTGGTCGCGCGCGCCACCTACCCGACGCTCGGCTTCCCGCAGTACGCGGGCGAGGTGGCGACCTCCGAGGCGACGACGACGCTCAAGGCGCAGGCGCAGCGCGACGCGACCGACGGCGCTCGCCGAGCCGCTCGAGGCCTACCGCGCGCTTCTTCCTCGACGGGCGGAGGTTCATCGGCGGCGACTCGCCGACGATCGCCGACATCCGCCTGGCGGCGACGCTCGAGTTCCTGCGCGCGATCGACTACGACTTCCCGGCCTGGGCCGAGGAGTACATGAGCGCGGTCGAGGAGGCGCTCGGCGACGCCTACTCCGGAGCCGGCCGGCGACGTCCGCGGCTTCGTCGCCTCGGCGAAGTCCGGCGGCTGACCGCGACCGCGCAAGCGGCGCTAGAAGTGGACGGCCTCCGCGGGGACCCACCAGCTCTCGATCTCGCGGTCGCCGCGCGCGCCGCGCTGGGCCGCCCTGCTGGTCGCGATCTCGGCGCCGCCGCCAACCTCGGCGAGAGCGGCGAGAGCGAGCTCGTGGGCCTCGGCCTTGCCGGCACCCTGCTCGCGCAGCGCGCGCAGGACACGGTTAGACCTGACCGCGAACCGCTCCTGCGGCCCCGTCGCTCCCAAACGGGTCAAGTTCGCCGGCTCCGTAACGAGCTTCACTGCGTCCTCCAGCTCAGGCACGCCCGAGAGCACTAACCGTCGCTAGGCGCGCCGGTCCGCGGCCACGTCGTCGCGGGCGCGCTCCTCCTCGGTCGACTCCGCCTGGCGGTCGGCATCAGGGTCGACGCGCTGCGCGTGCTCCTCGTGAGCCGTTGCCGTCTCGCGCTCGCGCTCCGCTGCCTGGCCGCGCTCCTCGGCCTCGGCGGCCTCGCGCCGGGCGCGAGCGGCCTGTTCGTCGGCCGCGGCGGCTTCCTTCTCGGCGGTCAGGCGGCGCGCGGACGCCTCCTCGCGGTGTGCGCTCGCCACCTGACGGCGGTCCTCGAGCTGGCGCTCGCGGCGCCGGCGCGAGGCGAGGGCGATCAGGGCGAGTACGACCAGGACGGCAATGACGATCAGGACGATCGCAACCGTGCTCATCTTCGATTCCTTTCGTTGCTGGCAGAGGCCATGCGGATGCCCCTACCCGCCCGCTCACCGGCCAAGCGAGGGACTACGAGACCGACTAGTTTCGACGGGGGAAGCAACGAAATGAAGATTCACGCCATCCGGACCGGCACCGTCGCGATCAAGACCCGCCAGGTGGAGGGGGTCGGCCACGGAGCGCGCCGGCAGCTGAACATGCTTCTGGACCGCGCGTGGACCGAACCGCTGCCGATCTACGCGTTCGCGATCGAGCATCCCGAAGGGGCGATCGTGGTCGACGCGGGCGAGACGGCGCGGACGTCCGATTCGGCCTACTTTCCGGCCTGGCACCCGTACTACCGTTACGGCGTCCGCATCTCCGTCGAGCCGGAGGAGGAGATCGGGCCTCAGCTGCGCCGGCTGGGGATCGCGCCGGACCAGGTGCGAAGGCTCGTGCTCACCCACCTGCACACCGATCACGCCGGCGGACTGCATCACTTCCGCGACGCGGAGATCCTCGTCTCCCGTGCCGACCTGCGCCTCGCATCCGGCTTTGCGGGCCGCATGCGCGGATACATGAACAACCGCTTTCCGAGCTGGTTCGACCTGCAGGTGGTCGAGCTCTCCCCCGCTCCGTTCGGCCCGTTCGGTGAGACCATGGCGCTGACTCGCGCGGGTGATGTGCGCATCGTGCCGCTCCCAGGTCATACGCCGGGGCACCTCGGCGTGGCCGTCGAGGACGGCGACACCGTCGTGCTGATCGCGGGCGACGCCTCGTACACCGAGGCGCTGATGCTGCGAGGCGCCGTCGACGGGGTCTCGCCCGACGAGGCCGTCGCGCGGCGCACCCACGACCGAATCCGCGAGCTCGCAGCACGGACGCCCACCACCTACGTGGTCGCTCACGACCCCGATTCGGCGGCGCGCCTCGCCGACCGCCGAACCGGTCCCCGCCGGCCCGCGGACTTGAGGCCCTAACGCCAAGTTGACGATAGGGACCGTATGGAGCGCGCTCGGCTCGATCGACGCGAGTTTCTTCGGCGCAGCGCCGCCCTCGCGGGGGGGGCGGTGGCCGGCGGGGGCGTGCTCACCGCGTGCGGTGACGCGGATTCTCGGGCAGCGATGACCGACTTCTCCGACCTCGCCAGCGCGATCAGCGGCCGGGTGGTCGTCCCCGGCGACCGCGGTTACCGAGCAGCGCGCCTGGTGTGGAACGCGCGTTATGACGGCGCCCGCCCCGCCGCGGTGGTCGAGGTCGCGAGCGCCGACGACGTGCGGCGCACCGTCGACTTCGCCCGCGACCGCGGCCTGCGGCCCATCGCTCGCAGCGGCGCTCACAGCTTCGCCGGCTATTCCACCGGCGGCGGCGTGATCGTGGACCTCCGCCGCCTCGACGGTGTGGAGGTGGGACGGGGCGGTCAGCGCGCGCGCCTGGGAGCCGGATCCACGACGCTGCCGGGCGATCCGCGCGCTGTGGCCGCACCGCAAGGCGATCGCGGGCGGCACCTGCCCAACCGTCGGCGTCCCGGGGGTCACCGCCGGCGGGGGGCTCGGCGTGCTCTCGCGCCGCCACGGGCTCACGTGCGACACCCTGCTTGAGGTCGAGACGGTGACCGCCGACGGTCGCGTCGTCCGCGCCAGCGAGGGCCGAAACGCCGATCTCTACTGGGCGACCCGCGGTGGCGGCGGGGGCAACTTTCGGGATCATCACGGCGCTCACCTTCGAGCTCGTGCCGGTCGACATGCCCTTCACCTCGATCGAGTTCGAGTTCCCGTGGAGCGCCACTGAGTCGCTGGTCACCGCCTGGCAGAAGTGGTTGCCGACCGCCCCGCCGCAGACCTGGACCGCGGTCGAGCTGCTGACCCAGGACCCGCGTGGCGGAGGTCCGCCGTCCCTGGAGCTCGAGGTCGTCCACGCGGGAACGGAGGCGGAGGCACGGGCGGCCGTCGCCGATCTGCTGGGAGCCGCCGGCGCCGCGCCCACCACCGCGACGGTGGACACGGGGCCGTTCCTCGACGTCGAGCGCGACTTCTACTGCAAGGGCCTGCGCCGCAAGGAGTGCACGCTCGCGGACAAGACGCGCCGGGAAAGTTCCCGCGGCCGGCCTTCTACTCGAAGTCCGACGTGGCCTCAGATCCCTGGCCGCGCGATGGCGTGCTGACGCTGATCGAGTGGGATCGAGCGCCGCCAGCGCGACCGGACCCTCACCCCGCGGAACTTCTCGACCGCGGACACGATCGGCAAGGTTCTGATCGAGGCCGCCGACGGCGCCGTCAACGCGCTGGCGCCCGACGCGACCGCCTTCGTGCACCGCGACAACCTGTTCGTCGCCCAGTACCAGGCCCGATGGCCGGGCAAGAGCCCACGTGGCGTGGTCGAGGCGAACATCGAGTGGGCGGACGGGTTCTACGAGGCGGTGCGCCGGTATCGCTCCGGGTCGGCCTACCAGGATGCTACATCGACCGGAGCCTTCGGGGGTGGCAGCGCGCCTACTACGGCGCGAACCTGGCGCGGCTGCGCCGCGTGAAGGCGAAGTACGACCCGAAGAACCTGTTCCGCTTCGCGCAGTCGGTTCCGCCGGCGTAGGCGCGAGCGGTGGCCGGCTCAGCCGGCCACCAACCCGACGATCATCAGGCCGCCGGCGACCACCCCGGCCGCCGAGCGCACGTGGTTGGCGACCGCCCACCGCTGCCGGTAGCGCAGCCAGGAGGCCTCCGCCTCGTCCGCGTCAGGGTCGAGCCGCTCGAGCGCGTCGTTGAGCGGCACGTTGTACGCCCTCGTCAGGACGAAGACCCCGAAGACATAGGTGAGCGACCCGGCGACCAGGTACCCGGCCGGCGCGTCGTCGGCCGTGAACGCGACGGCGACCAGCGCCACGCATAGGGCCGCCGTCCCGACGAACGCGGTCATGAACGCCGGGGTGATCGCAAGCACGTTGATCGACTGCATCGCCCTGATGCCCTCGGCGGGAGCCAGCCGGCCGAGCGCCGGGAGCACGAACGACGAGAACCCGAAGAGAACGCCGCCGTTGAGCGCGCAACCGAGCGCCGCGGCGATCGTCAGCGCCGTCGCCCCGCTAGACACGGCCGGCTCCCATTGCGACCCGCGCGGCCGGGGCCGCGGCCGGCCGGGCGCCGCGCCGCAGACGACGGGCGGCGAACACGAGCGGCGCGAGCAGGAAGCGCTGCAGGCGCCGCCCGACGAACGGCGCGTGCGCCTCCTCGTCGTAGGTGCGGGCGAGCTGGGCGAGGTCGAGCAGGTTGCGCGGCATGCCCCGCCGGGTCATCCGGCCGGCCTCGGCCATGGCGATCACCTCGGCGAACATCTCCTCCATCGCCAGGGCCGGGCGAACCTCGACGCGGACCCGCGCGTAGCCTCACCGGGGTTGGCGAACCCGTGCCGAACGCCGGGCTCGACCTCGACCACCGCGCCCGGGCCGGCGTCGACCGTACGCCCGCCGACGCGGAACCGCATCTCGCCCTCGACGACCTCAAAGCGCTCCGTCTGGATCGGGTGCACGTGCTGCATCGGCACTCCGCCGCCGGCTCGCAGGCCGAGCTCGAACGCGAGCAGCTCGCCGCCGGTGGTCGCCGCGGTCTCGGTGAACTCAAAGCGCTCGCCCGTCACCGGGTTCTCGAGCGTCTGTCCTGGTGCGATCATGGTGCTCTCCTTGGACGTAGTCATTGCCTGACGTCCAGTTTCCGCGGTCACACCACGACTGTCTATGGCCTAGAAGCCGTAATTCATGCTCAATCGTCCGAGTCGGCGTGGACTTTTAGGCATTCCAGGCCGTATAGTCGCCGCCGATGGAACCCGCGCTCCCCGAACCGGCGCCCGACCCCCTCGGCGAGGCCCTGCAGAGCCTGCGGATGAGCGGCGCCTTCTACTGCCACTCCGAGCTCACCGAGCCTGGGGCCTGGAGCTTCCGGCTCTTCCGGGCTACCTGTGGTTCCACGTCGTCGCCGCGGGCGGGTTTGAGCTCGAGCTGCCCGACGGCGACCGGGCCGCGCTCCAGGCGGGCGAGTGCGCGCTGGTCACCCGCGGGAGGGCCACACGCTGCGCAGCGGTCCCGACGCCCAGGCCCCCGGGATCCTGGAACTGGATCGCGAGCAGGTCTCCGAGCGCTACGAGGTCCTGCGTCACGGTGGCGGCGGGGCACCGACGCGCCTGATGTGCGGTGCGGTGCGCTTGACCACCCGGCCGCGCACAACCTGGTGGCCGTGCTCCGCCGACGTGATCCGGCGTCGACGCCGGCTCCGGGCCCGAGGCCGAGGCCATGCAGAGCACGCTGCGCCTGCTCGCGGCCGAGGCGCGCGATGCCGCGGCCCGGCGGGAGCCGCGTCATCACGCGGCTGGCCGACATCCTCGTCATCCAGGCCTCCGCGCCTGGCTCGAGACCGCGCCCGGGGCCGCAGCGGGCTGGCTGGGCGCGCTGCGCGACCCGCAGATCGGCGAGGCGATCGCGACTGATGCACGGCGAGCCCGGCCCGCGATTGGACGGTCGCCTCGCTCGCCCAGGAGCTGGCGATGTCGCGCTCGTCGTTCGCCGCCCGATTCACGGAGCTCGTCGGCGAGCCGGCGATGCAGTACGTGACCCGCTGGCGCATGCAGGTCGCGCGCACCGCGCTGCGTGAGGACGGCGCCGACCGTCGCCGAACTGGCCGGGCGCGCTCGGCTACCGGTCCGAGGCCGCGTTCGCGCGCGCCTTCAAGCGGGTGGTCGGGGTGCCTCCCGGAGCCGTCCGTCGCTCAGGCGGCAGCGCCGAAGAGCTCGAGCGCGTACTGGCGCTCGACGCGGGCTAGCTCGGCCGCTGTCAGCGCGAAACGAGCGTGGCCTGGACGTTGACGGCCTCGGGGTTGAGCGTGCCGAACGGGAAGGGGGTCCCGGCGCCCACGGTGGTGACCGGTCCCGACGGTCCGCCGGCCACCGTCTTCACCGTGCTGTTGCTGGTGCTCGGGTACGCGGAGGCGAGCCCGCTGATCGTCTCCAGGCCGAGCAGATCACCGTTCTGGACGTTGAGGTTGGTGGTGAACTTCGGATGCGCGTCGGGGGGCACCAGCTGGAAGCGGGACTGCTTGACGAGCTTGTACTGCCCCGGCGTCGCGGTCGGCCGATAGACGCGTAGCCGCGCCCGACCCGTCGCGGACCCCCCGCCCTGGGCGCTCCACGAGGTGATCGTCCACAGCCCGGTCGGGCCGACCGGCACCGCGTACCTGGGCGTGTTGGGGGCGGTCCTCGACTGGACACGCGCAGTTTCCGCACCCGCCCAGGTTCGGCGGCGCCACGGCGCCGAGCGAGAGCCCGTTGGCGCTCGCCGCCACGGCGAGCGCGAGCGCGCCTCCGAGCGCGAGGACGAGAGCCGCCTGCCTGCCGAGCCGCCGCATTGGCGCCCACCCTAACGCGGTTTTCCTGAACGCAAGTGGGGTTCAGCGCCCGGCGGGAACGATGATCGCGTCGCCCGGCGCGACCTCGTCGATCGGCACGATGTCACGTCCGAACGGTGTGAGCGAGACCGGGATGAGCTTGAAGTTGGCGATCCCGAGGGGGATGCCGATGATCGTGATGCACAACGCCACGCCGGTGATCACGTGGCCGATCGCCAACCACCAGCCGGCGAGCAGGAACCAGATGACGTTGCCGATCGCCGACGGCGCGCCGGCATCGGGGCGCTTGACGAGGGTGCGGCCGAAGGGCCAGAACGCGAAGTTCGCCATCTTCAGCGCCATGAGAGGGGCAAACGGGATCGTGATGATCAGGATGAACATGATCACCGCCGCGAGCAGAATAGCCGAGGGGCCATCCAGAACCCGCAGAGGACCAGCCAGATGACGTTGAGGATCAGGCGCATTCGAGCGGGAGCATAGGCCGAGCCGCCACCCCTGGGCTACAGCCCCCATGCACCTGCGTGCGCTCCGCGTCTGATGTGATGGGCGGGACGTGACGATCGCCACGAGCATCCGGCTGCGGTGGCTTCGGCGTGGACTGGGAGTGGCCCTGCTCTACGCCGCCGCCCGACGCGGCCCCGCCGACGCCCGGCCCGGCGACATCGACCGCAGCTTCGGCTTCGGGGGTTTGGTGGCCAGCGACTTCGGGGGCGATGAGGCCGCCAGTGACGTCGCCGTCCAAACGGACGGCAAGATCGTCGCGGTTGGCTTCTTCTCCGATGACTTCACGGTCGCCCGCTATAACGCCGACGGCTCGCCGGACGCGGGCTTCGGCGGCGGGGACGGGCAGGTCGAGACCGGGTTCGGGGCCGACGAGAGCGCGACCTCGGTGGCCATCCGGCCCGACGGCCGCATCGTGGTTGGCGGGTTCACCGCGGCCGGCCCGAGCCCGCCCAACTTCGCCCTCGCCCGCTACCGACCCGACGGCACGCTGGACCTGAGCTTCGACGGCGACGGACTTACGTTCACCGACTTCGGCGGCGAGGAGGCGGGCGTCCGACGTCGAGCTGATGCCCGACGGCAGGGTCGTCGCCGCCGGCCAGTCGAGCACCGGGCTGGGCGGCAACGACTTCGCCGTCGCCCGCTATCTGGCCAACGGCAGCCCCGACAACTCGTTTTCCGGCGACGGACTGCAGATGGTGGACTTCGGCGCGCTCGACGTGGCCACCGACATGGACTGCAGGGCGACGGCGCCGTGGTTGCCGCGGGCGCCTCGGGGACCGGAGGGTCCTACGACGTCGCGCTCGCGCGCCCAGCGCCGCCGGGGCGCTTGACCCGAGCTTCAGCGGCGATGGGCGTCAGATGACGGCACTCGGCGAGGTCACGATCGCCAACGCGGTCGCGCTGCAGCCGGACGGGCGGATCCTGGTTTCCGGCGACACGGCCTCCGGGGGCAGCGGCGACTTCGCGATCTTCCGCTACGACGCCGGCGGGACGCTGGACCCCAGCTTCGGGAACGGGCGGGGTGGTGACGCGGGATTCGGGGGACTCCGAGGGGTCGAGCGACGTGGAGGTGCAGCCTGACGGCAAGATCGTCGCCCAGGCGGGTGACGGGTTTAGCCTCGCCCGCTTCGATGCGGGCGGCACGCCGGACCCGGGTTTCGGCAACGGCGGGTTCGCGCCGGTTGCCTTCGACGCGGGGTTGGCCGCGACCGCGATCGCTCTGCAGCCCGACGGGCGCATCGTCGCCGCCGGAATCACCGACGCCGGCCAGAACCCGGAAAACTTCGGGGTGGCGCGAGTGCTCGGCGGCGAACCGGAGTCATCCGCGCCGCCGCCTGCGTGCAGCGGGCGCGCGGCGACGATCGTGGCCGCGCCAGGCAAACGGACCAAGGGGACGGAGGGTGACGACGTGATCTCGGTACCTCCAAGCGCGACCGCGTGAACGCCGGCCCCGGCGACGACACGGTCTGCACCCTCGCCGGACGCTCGCGCGTGAAGGCGGGCCCGGGCAGCGACGTGGTGATCGGTGGCGGCCGCAAGGACGTGCTCCGCGGACAGGGCGGGCGCGACCGGCTGCGGGGCAAGGGCGGCAACGACCGCTTGCGCGGCGGCGCGGGAGCGGATCGCCTCGTCGGCGGCAAGGGACGCCGGGACCGCTGCGCCGGCGGCCCGGGCCGCGACCGGTCGCGAGGTTGCTGAACGCGAGCGGGACGCGACGCGTCAGTGACCGGGAGCCGGAGGCGGCTGACCGCGGAGGCCTTGCACCAGGCCCCAGGCCGAGATCGCAGCCCAGACCGCCTCGAGCAGCAGAAATCCGGCCTGGCGCTCGTGGAGCGCGAGCACCGCGAGGACCGCGGAGCCGACGAGGTTGAGGAGCAGATAGGGCCGCGAGTCCGTCGCTAGCCGCCCGCGCTGCGCGGCGCCGAAGGCGGCGAGGATCAGCAGCGAGCCGATTACCTGAATGACCTGGTCCATCGGAAGACCTCCCTTTCACGCCGTCGTCGGGCCGGGTACGGCGCGAGCTCTCGTCCGGGCGGGCCAACCCATTCGGCCCCGCGACCAGTCTACGAGCGCCCCAGTGCGCCGGGATCGACCTGGACCTCGTACCCCGCCCGCAGCGCGGCGACCGTCGACGGGGGCGTGATCACCGTCGCCGTGCCTCGCCCGGGGCGCGGCAACCCGCCGCGGTAGCCCCTGCGCGTCCACGGCGCCAGCCGGTCGCCCACCACCACGCCGGCGCCTCCTCGGCGAGCACGAAGGTGCCGTCGGGAAGCTCGGCCCACGGAAGCTCGTGCAGGCGCCGGCGGTGCGTCCCGCGGAAGAGGCGCTCGCCGTGCAGCCGCCGGTTGATCTCCTTCGCCGACGGGGGCGCGACCCCCAGCCCATCGGCCCACGCGTCGCGGTACGCGTTGTAGCTCGCCCGTCGGCACTCGGCGCACGGCCGATGCCCGGCCGCAAAGGAGACCGCCTCGTCGAGGAAGAACAGCCACGTGAAGTGGTGCGGGCGCCACTGCTCGGCCCAGCGGCCGCGGAACTCGAGCGCGCAGGTGATCCACAGGTCGCTCGCGTGAAAGCGGACGATCTCCCGTCCCCGGTGGAGGATCCCCCGGTTCCCGGTCCAGGCGCCGCGCAACGCGAACGCCTCGATGTCCCCCATCGGCGTGACGCGGTTGCGGGCCGGCATGCTCATCAAACGGCGCGAGGGCGTGCGGCGTGAGCGGTTAGGCCTCGGCGAGCACTCCGTTGACGCGCTCGAGCAGCCACTCGAGCTCGTCGTCGGTGGTTGTCAGGGGCGGCGCGAAGCGGATCGTGCGCTCCTGAGTCTCCTTCGCCAGCACCCCGGCGGCCATCAGCCGCTCGCACGCGCCGCGGGCGGTCGCGGCACCGTCGTCGAGGTCGACCCCGATCCAGAGCCCGCGCTGGCGGATCTCGGTGACCGCGGGGTGGTTGGCGGCGGCGAGGGAGCGCCGAGCCGCGAGCCCAGCTCGGCGGCCCGGCGGGTAGCGAGCCGTCGGCGAGCAGTTCCAGCACGGCGAGGGCGATCGCACAGGCGAGCGGGTTGCCGCCGAACGTGCTCCCGTGCTCGCCCGGCCGGAACAGCCCCAGCACCTCGTCCGAGCCGACGACCGCGGAGATCGGCACGATCCCGCCGCCGAGCGCCTTGCCGAGCAGCATCAGGTCCGGCGTCACCCCCTCGCGCTCGCAGGCGAACGTCGTCCCGGTGCGGCCGAGTCCCGACTGGATCTCGTCGGCGATCAGCAGGACGTTCGCGCGCGTCGCACAGGTCGCGGGCCCCGGCGAGGTATCCGTCCGGCGGGATGATCACGCCGGCCTCGCCCTGGATCGGCTCGACCAGGAAGGCAACCGTGTCGTCGCCGATCGCCGCCTCGAGCGCCCCCAGGTCGCCGAACGGAACGCTCTCGAACCCGGGCGTGTAGGGGCCGAAGCCCGAGCGGGCGACCGGGTCGTCCGAGAACGAGACGATCGTCGTCGTGCGGCCATGGAAATTGCCGCGGCAGACGACGATCTTCGCCCGGCCCTCCCCCACCCCCTTGACCTCGTAGCCCCACTTGCGCGCGGCCTTGATCGCGGTCTCCACGGCCTCGGCGCCGGTGTTCATCGGCAGCACCCGCTGCAGCGAGCATGCCTCGGCCAGGGCCTGGCACAACTCGCCGAGCCGGTCGTTGCGGAAGGCGCGGCTGGTCAGCGTCAGGCGGTCGAGCTGCTCTCGAGCCGCCTCGACGAGTCGCGGGTGGCGGTGGCCGAAGTTCAGCGCCGAGTACGCCGACAGGGCGTCGAAGTAGCGCTGCCCCTCCGTGTCCTCGACCCAGCAACCCTCGCCGCGGGTGATGACCACGGGCAGCGGGTGGTAGTTGCGGACGCCGTATTCGTCCTCGAGCCGCGCCGGGTCGATCGCGGAGACGCTCACCGCTATATACTAGTCGACGAAGCAGTACGAGTCGCTGGACGCGTCGCCGCCCTGCAGCCGGGTCTGGTGCACGCGCAGACCGCGGAAGTCGTCGCCGTTAGGGAAGAACCGCGGGTCGACGGACATCCCGCCGGTCTCGGTGTCCGCATCGATCCGGGCCATCCAGGCGCCGACGCCGTCGGGGTAGAAGATGTCGTCCCAGGACGCGTAGAGCGAGTTGGTGACGTACACGCGCCTGCCGTCACGGCTGATCTCGACCATCTGCGGGGCGCCCGCCAGCGGCAGCTCGGGTGCGGCCGGGTGCGGGGTTCGGGCCGACGATGCCGCCGAGGCGCACCGAGCCGGCCTCCCTCGGGTTGCGCGGGTCGCTCGACGTCGTACTGCTTGAGCTCCCCGGTGCCCCAGCAGGAGACGTACAGCCAGCGGTCGTCGACGGACAGGTCGATGTCGGTGACCAGCGGCGGCACGGCGCCGAACGGCTGCAGCGCGGGCGGCAGCTGGTCGGCGTCGGCCGGCTCGGCCGGGATGGTGATCACCTTCTCGACCGCCCAGTCGGTCGCCGTCACGGTGCCACATCCACACCGACGCGGACAGGTCCTCGACGCTGATCACCACGCCGACGAAGCCCCAGGTCTTGCGCGGGTCGTGCGCGGGCCTCACCTCGAGCACCATCTGGTGCTCGTCGCCGAGATCGACCCGCTGCTGAGCAGCCTGCCCTCGGAGAGGCTCCAGAAGTCGAGGTGGTGGCCGAAGCGCTTGCCGAGCAGGTCCTCGGGGTTGAGGCCGTGCTCGATCATCGACGGCGTGGCCCACTCGGAGGTGATCGGCGACGTCCTCGTTCAGGTGCCACCAGACGTCGTAGGCGAAGTACTGGTCGCCGCGGTCGGTCTCCCAGGCGCCCGTGACCTCGAACGTGTCGTGGTCGATCAGCGCCACGCCGCCGGGCCCGTCGTCGCCGTCGGCGGCGCCCGAGGTTCGACATGAAGATGCCGCCGGGTCCGCAGTGCACGGTGTGCGGGCGCGAGTAGCCGGCCTTCTGCGGCGAGCTCCTCGGGCTCGATCGTCCGCACCACCTGTGGCTGCCGGGGATCGGGCTGGGTGTCGAGGACGTAGGTGCGCGACGAGCGGAGCCCCGGCACGATCAGGTAGCGGCGCTCGAGCGCGCCGTTGTGGCCCTCGTGGCAGAGCGCGCTGGAGCAGGCGTTCCAGCCGAAGTGGTGCAGCTCGTTGCCCGCGCGTCGGGAGCTCGGTCCAGCCGACCACCTGCCCGTAGGTGGCCGAGTCGGCGTCGCAGTCGATCACGGCCATCGCGTCGCGCTGTTCGCCGGCCGGGTCGAACGCCGCGACGTAGGCGAGGCTCTCGGGCGGAGCCGCGATCGCGGCAGCGGGCGAGCGATAGAACGTGGGGTCGGTGGTATCAGGCATTGGGACCTCCCTGTCGCCGGGCTAGTGGGGATTGCGCCGCAACCTACACCAGGCCGCGACTCGGCGAGCGTGAGCCCGAAGACGCCGGCGGCCGCCCCGGGGGCGGCCGCCGAACGACGCGATGGTCGGTGGCCTAGCGCCAGCCGTCGACCGCGATGTAGGCCGCGGCGTTGCCGTTCGGATGCACCAGGATCACCGGCGCGAGGCAGGTGTCCGGCACGTCGAACGTCCGGTCGCGGATGCGCGCGTCGCCATCCGGCGTCAGCCGGGCCTGACGACTCGTCTCCGCCGCCACGGTGTCGCTGTCGGCGCCGCAGTACAGCGAGGCGCTGATCGTCATCACCGGTCCGGCCGTGCCGTCGCCGACCGGCCTCGGGATCACGAGGCCCTCGACCCGCAGGTCGAGCTGGTCATCCGAGCTCAGCCGCACCGAGCCCCGGTCGAGCACCCACGGTGCACCGCCCGGATTGACGCCGTGAACGAGGGTCGCCCGGCATCGACGGGAGGTATGGTTGAGCAGCGATTCGTCGCCGGATCCCGAGCCGGAGCCGCCGTTGGCACTGGCGCCGACGGCAACCGACAGGAGCAGAGCCGCAATCCCGGCCGCAAGCGCGGCGGCCAGGGCCCGCATGGAGGTCCGCATGGTTGCGCTCCCTTCGTAGGGGTTGTCGCCCCTTCAACCCGAACGGCGCGAAAGGCTCACGGTCGGCGGCGCTAGGCCGCCTTCTCGTCCGCCTCGGCGGGACCTTCGCGTAGGCCTCGTAGCCGCCGGCGCGCTCCCAGATCGAGGAGCAGGCGCTCGAGCTCGGCGCGGTCGTCGGCGTCGAGGTCGGCGAGCAGCTCGTCCTCGACCCCGTCCATCGCGGCGCCGACCTTGTCGATCACGGCGAGGCCCTTCTTCGAGACCTCGACGCGGTGGCGGCGCCGGTCCTCGGGGTCGCGGCGGCGGGTCGCGTAGCCCTGCTCCTCGAGCTCGTTGAGGATCTCGACGAGGTTCGTCGGGTCGACGTGCAGGCGGCCGCAGAGCGACTGCTGGCTGAGCTCGCCGTGGTCGCGCAGCTCGATCAGCGCGGCGAGATGGCGCGGGCGCAGCCCGTACGGGGCGAGCGCCTCGGTGAAGCGGTGCATCGTGATCCGCCCGAGCTTGATCATCAGCAGGGTCGGCCATCGCTGGGTGATCCCGGCGGGTGTGGCGGTCGTCGGCTTCGGTTGCCATGCGTCAAAAGTTACCAGATATAAATACTTTGTGCTAACAAACGATCTGCTAGGGTCAGCGAATCGTGAGTGCGCCGAACAGCCTCCAGCGCCCGCGTGATCCTCGCCGTCCTCTCGCTCGGCGGGATCGCGTACGCCCTCCTCCAGTCCCTGGTCGTCCCGGCGCTGCCGCAGATCCAGGAGTCCCTGCACACCTCCGAGAGCGCGGTCGGCTGGGTGCTGACCGCCTTCCTGCTCAGCGCCTCGGTGACGACCCCGATCGTCGGCCGCCTCGGCGACATGTACGGCAAGGAGCGCCTGCTGATGATCGTGCTCGTGCTGCTCGCGCATCGGCACGCTGATCTCGGCCGTCGCCTCCTCGCTGGCGCTGATGCTCGTCGGCCGCGTCATCCAGGGCGTCGGCGGCGGCATCTTCCCGCTCGCCTTCTCGATCATCCGCGACGAGCTCCCGCGCGAGCGGGTGCCGGCGGGATCGGGCTCGTCTCCTCGCTGCTCGGGATCGGCGGCGGCGCCGGCGTCGTCTTCGCCGGGCGTCATCACCGAGAACCTCTCCTACCACTGGCTCTTCTGGTTCCCGCTCGCGATGATCGCCGTCACCGCGCTGCTGACCTGGCGCTACATCCCGGAGTCGCCCGTCAAGACGCCGGCCGAGGTCAACTACCGCGCCGCCGGCCTGATGACGCTCGGCATCTCGGCGACGCTGCTCGCGATCACCGAGACCAGCACCTGGGGCTGGGGCTCGCCGAAGACGCTCGGCCTGCTCGCGCTCGGCCTGCTCGTGATCGGCGCCTGGATCCGCGAGGAGCTGCGCTCGCGCGAGCCGCTCGTCGACATGCGGATGATGGCCATCCGCGGCGTCTGGACCACGAACACCGTCGCCTTCCTGATCGGCGTCGGCATGTACTCGTCGTTCATCCTGCTGCCCGAGTTCGTCCAGGAGCCGGCCAGCACCGGCTACGGCTTCGGCGCCTCGGCGACCATCGCCGGCCTGTTCCTGCTGCCCGCGACGATCGCGATCACGGTCGTCGGCCAGATGGCCGGCATGCTCGAGCGGCGGATCGGCTCGCGCGGCGCGCTGATCGGCGGCGCCGCTGTTCGCGCTCGCCGCCTACGCGCTGCTGGTCATCGACCGCAGCGCCGAGGTCGACGATCTACGTCGCCGCCGGCCTGCTCGGCATCGGCATCGGCCTCTCGTTCTCGGCGATGGCGAACCTGATCGTCGAGAACGTGCGCCAGGAGCAGACCGGCGTCGCGACCGGCATGAACGCGGTCACGCGGACGCTCGGCGGCGCCTTCGGCGGCCAGCTGGCGGCGACGCTGCTCGCCGGCAGCCTCGCCGCCGGGCTTCCCACCGACCACGGCTTCACAGCTCGCGTTCGTGATGTGCCTGGTGGCGCTGGTCGCGGCCCTCGGCTTCGCGATCGCCGTGCCGCGCCGGCGCCGTGCCCCGCTGCCTCGCGCCGTCGACGCACCCTCCGGAGCCGGTGCCGGCGAGCCTCGAGCGGGTGGCGGCCTGATGGCGCCGACCGCCACGCAGGATCTGCTCGTCGTCGACGCGTACATCGCCGACCTACGGCGCGACGCCGGCTGGGTGACGGCCGCGCGTCCCGCGCCTCCGCAGCCACGCCCGAACCCGCGTCCTCGGATCCGCCCGCGGGTCACCGACCCGGAACCGCAGCACCGCGCCGGGAGGTCCGCTACCCGGCGCCCGCGCGCTGACGGCCCAGGTCGACGCCGGGGCGACGACGGCGCCGCCGTCAACGACGAAGTCCGCGAGCGCCGAGCGCAGGTCGGCAGCGATCTTCGGCCTGATCTCGTCCACCCGCGCGCCCCACATGCGCAGCACCTCCGCCGCCGGGCCGAGCGCCATGTCGAACGCGACCGCGTGCTCGAGGTCGTTCCCGATCTTGTAGGGCAGGTCCTGGCGGGCGAGCCGGATGTCCTCGTAGCCGGCGTGCTTGAGCACGTCAGTGACGGTGTCGGCGTTGGCCATCGAGAACGGTCCCGGCCCGCAGCGGCGGCACGTCGGACTCCTCCGGCTCGTCGAGGTACTCGGCGACGACCAACTCGGCGCGGTGCATGAACTCGTTGTCGGGCTTGCGCCGCCAGACCACCATGTTCAGCTGCCCGCCGGGGGCCAGCGCCTCGCGCACGTTGCGAAGCGCCGCCACGGGGTTCGCGAAGAACATCGTCCCCATGCGCGAGAACGCGTAGTCGAACTCTGGTCGAACTTCGTCATCTCGACGTCGCAGGTCGCGAAGCTGACGTTCTCGACCCCGGCCTCGGCCGCCTCCTCGATCGCCGCCTCGATCATGCGCTCGGCGACGTCCACCCCGTGCGCGTGGCCGGCCTCGCCAACGAGCCCAGCCAGGCGAACCGTCGTGTCGCCGAGCCCGCAGCCGATGTCGAGCACGCGGTCGCCCTCTGCGGCGGGTTGGCCGCGAGCGCCGCCTCGCCGTGATCGCGCAGGCCGTCGGACAACGAGGTCGCGGTACTCGATCCAGATGTCGTACAGGGGGCCGTTCCAGGCCTCGGTGGCCTCGAGGTTGTCCTCGACCACCCGGATCGCGTCGGTCATCGCTGCTCAGTCTAGGGACGACGCCCAGCGTTTCAGCGCGAGTAGTCGCTCACCGACTGGGCGAGCGGGTGCGCGCGGCGCAGCTCGTGTGGCGTGCCCGACAGCGTGAGCTGCGCCGGGGGCCGGGCCGATGGCCGCCGTGCCCTCGAAGCGGAAGCGGTCGATCTCGAACGGAAGGCTGTTGGAGGAGAGCGGGTTGCGGCCGTCGGTGATCGCGAAATGGAGGTGCGGCTCCCGATGTGTTGCCGCTGTTGCCGAGCAGGCCGAGCTTCTGACCCGTCCGCACGCGATCGCCGACCTCGACGCGGGATCGAACCGGGCTGCAGGTGGGCGTAGTGGGCGAACACGCCGCGGCGCATCCTCGATCACGACGTTGCTCCCGCCAAACTGCGAGGGCGCGGTGCACGGTGGGATTGGGCTGGACGAACGGGGGGATGTCCGGCGGTCGTCGAACGCCGGCGACCACCCTTCCGGCCGCCACGGCGTGGATCGGGGCTCCGTAGCCGAACCAGTCGGCGTTCTGGGTGCCGTCGCCCTCGTAGAAAGCGGCCGTCGGAGAGGCGGATGTAGTCGACGGCGAACATCTCGGCGGTCACAAAGGTGCCGTTCGACGGGAAGATGGAGCGATCGGTGCTCGAGCAGGGGGTCGCAGCACGCGTTGGCGGAGAGCCAGCCCGCGCCGCGAAGCGGGGGCGCGATCTCGATCGGCGCGGGTGGCGGCACGCGCAGCTCCGGCGCGCGGACGGTGGTGCTGCCGACGATCGGCGCGGAGTGCCCGGAGGCAGCGTAAAGCTGATGCGGTTCGCTAGGCGCCTCGGCACGCTCCGCCCGGCCGCGCGCGGCATCGCGACGTCCACGAACATCGCGACGGTCGACGACGCCGGGATGCTGCCCGTCGGGCCGCCCACCGCCGAGGAATTGGGTCGCGTTGTGAAGCGCGTCGTCGTTGAGCTCGAGCAGGGTTCGCCCGCCGCCGCGGACGACGAGCGAGATGGGCACGACGTCCGTGTTGAAGCTGTTGGTGACCACCAGGTCGTACTCGACGTGCTCGCGCCCGTCGGTGCCGTGAACGCTCTGCGGCGCGCCGGAGGTGGACACCGCGAGCACCGCCGGCCTCGACAGCGAGGGCGCAGCCGCGACCAGTGAGGCCGCGACGACCCCGGCAAGCACCAGCCCCGCGCGAGCACACCGGATCACCCGCCCACCCTATAGCCGCCGAGGATCGCTCACGAATATGCCCGCCGCCGCCTCAGCACCCACCCAACGACGAGACCGAACGCCAGATGGTCGGCCACCTGAGGTACTGGGCGCAGGGCGCGAATGCTGGGGAATCTGCGGCCGATCACGCCGAGGTCCAGCCCCGCGATCGCGAGGCCGGCCGCCGCACCGAACGGAACCTCGCGACCGCGAGGAGCTACGAACGCGATGCCGCACGCCCAGCCGAACGAGAGCGCCAGGTGCACCGGAACGGCCGCAAGTAGCAGCCGCCCGCGCCGCGTCTCCCCCGGGAGGACGATCGAACCGGCGGCCGCGGACGCTTCCAGCGGGTCGGCGCGACGAAGCAGCGCGTCCGCCGTTGAGGGGGCTCCGCTGAGGACGGCCGCCCATGCCCCGGCGGCGGCCCCGTCGCGGAGGGCCCCGCGTGGGTCGTTCACGCCCCTTCCAGCTCCGGCGCCCGCAGCAGGTCGATGAGCCTGTAGCGGCCAGGCTCGGCGCTCGGCAACGTGGGCCGCCAGTCCGGCTGAACAGCGCGAAAGCCTTCCGGGTCGGCGTCGATGATCCCGACAGCACCTCGCCGACGATCCGTCCGCCCACGTCGCCGAGGCGGTCGCCGTCGTGGCGGACGCTGGCCTCGCGCAGGATGTAGAACCAGAGCGGCGTCTCGCGGTCCCAGCCATGCTCGCCGAGCCCGCACTCGGCGGCTCGACAGCGGCTCGACGCCCAGCTCGCGGGCGACCGCCTCGCCCGAGGGCAGCCCGGTGGCCTGGCCGCGCTGGAGGTCGCGCGCGGCGAGCGACCGGTAGGCATCGTCGTCGACGTCGCCGGAGATCGCGTGCGGCAGGCTGATCAGCGACGCGGGCAAGCGCCCGTCGATCGTTTCGCCCGCTGCGCCGCGGGGCGCTCGGGGACGTCGAAGAGCAGCGACCAGTCGACCGCCATCTCCGGCCCCACCGGCGCAAACCCGATCAGGTCCGGGAACAGCGGGAGGTCGGCCTGTCGATCGTTGATCCGGTAGCGGTGGCGGATCTGCGAGTGGCCGTACCGGTATCCGGCGTCGGCGAACTCGAACGGGATGAACGGCTCGCCGTCGACCCGATATCGCTCGCCCCCGCGGTCGATCAACCGTGCGGCGAGCTCGGCTCCGACCAGGGTCGGGAGGAAGTCGTGCAGGATCACCCACTGGTAGTGCCACGTGAGCGAAAGCCGCGCCTCGTCGAACACCGACGACTCGGCCTCGCCGCCGGCGCGCAGCCGATCGACGAGCAGGTTGTGGGCGCGCAGGAAGGCGACCTGCAGCTGGTTCATGAACAGGTGGCTGTCGTTGCGCGGGTCGCCGATGAGCGCCACGCCCTCGGCGTTGCGGGGGACGTCAACGCCGCCCTCGCCGAGCAGCAGCCGGGCGGGGTCGTCGCGCTCGTAGAGGTAGGGCGACCCAACCGGCCCACCGCCGTAGACGGACTCCAGGTTCGCCCGCGGCGTGCGGTAGTTGCGCAGCGCATCGGGATCGGCGCGGTCGACGAGCGGTGAGCGATCGGCGGTGATGTCGTGGGCGACGAACTGGCCGAGGAACGGCCATCCGGCCTCGACCGAGGCGTCGTCGCCGCCGTCGGCCTCGAACGGGCCGCCGTCGCAAGGCCCGCCCACAACCCCCAGCCCGTGCAGGCGGGCCTCCTCGGCCTCGAGCGGCGCCAGGGTCTCGAACAGGCGGCGATAGCGGCCGCCGGAGGCCGGGCCGCCGGCGGCGCGACCGGGCGCCAGGCAGTGGTCGCGAACCGCCGGGTGGCTGGCGGAGCTACTCACGCCGCGGGAGAGGCTAGAAGTGCTGGGGCGGCTTGGCGGCGAGCTCTCCGCCATCGCGGTACCTCCTTGCTCGCTGTCGATCCGATCCTAGCCGGACCTTGCCGCGAGCAGAGACCCCGATATAGGGTCCGTGTCCCGCCACGAAAGGAGTCGAAGCATGGCCGGATCACCGAACATCGTCCTCGTCCACGGAGCCTGGGCAGACGGCTCTTGCTGGAGCGAAGTAATCGAGCGCCTGCAGGCCGACGGCTACGAGGTCCACGCCCCTCAGCTGCCGGAGACCTCGCTGGCGGATGACGTCGCGAGGGTCCGCAGCGTGCTCAACCGCCAAAGCGGCCCGACCGTTCTCGCGGCCCACTCCTACGGAGGCCAGGTGATCACCTCGCTCGGCACCGACGCACCGAACGTGGTCGGCCTCGTCTACATCGCGGGCTTCGGGCTCGACGAGGGCGAGTCGATCGGCGCGCTGCTGCAGCAGGGTCCTCCGACCCCGGGGTGGCGAACATCGATGTCGACTCGGAGGGCTTCGGCTGGATCCCCGAGGACGATTTCCTCGGTCACTTCGCCGCCGACATCGACCCGGTCAAGGCGAAGGTCATGTACGCCGTGCAGCAGCCGCTGAGCTTGTCCACATTCGACGACGTGATGGGCGCCCCCGCGTGGAAGGCGCTGCCCTCGTGGTATCTGGTCGCCCAGAACGACGAGGTGATCCCACCCGATGCCGAGCGGCAGTTCGCACAGCGGATGGGCGCCGACACGATCGAGGTCGCGAGCGGACACTGCGCGATGGTCTCCCACCCGGAGGAGACGTACGAGCGGATCGTGACCGCGGCGAAGGCCGTCGGTGAGCCGCGCGCGCGGCGCCGAAATAGAGGACGGCATGGACAAGCCGCGCATCTTCCTCGGCTCCTCAGGCAAGCAGGAGAAGCTCCTCAACGCGCTGACGCGGGGGCTTGAACCCGTCGCCGAGGTGGAGCCCTGGACGACCTCGTTCAATCCCGGGACGACGACGCTGCAGCGGCTGATCGACCTCTCGCACGAGGTCGATTTCGCGGCGTTTGTGTTCGCGCGCGACGACTGGACGACCGACGACTCGCCCATGCCCCGATGCCGGGAGCCCGGCCAGGCCTCGCCTCGCGACAACGTCGTCTTCGAGGCCGGCCTCTTCGGCAGCGCCCTCGGAATGCGCCGGACGTTCATCCTCCACGCGAACGGCGCGAAGCTTCCCAGCGACCTCCTCGGCCTCACCTCCGTTCGCTACGACCCGGCGACCACCGCCGCCGAGGTGAGAACGATCAATCAGAAGTTGCGGACGGCGATCGAGAGCGAGGGCCGGATCGCGCGGATCGAGGGCATCTGGTGGCAGTTCTCCGTGACGGAGCGCAGCGCCGAGGAGCCCTCGGCCGTAAGCCTCCTGCGAATCGCGCGCGGCCGCGACGGCGCTCTGGAGGTGGCCGGCCGCGGATGGCAGGAGGACGGCACGATCTCAGTGCGGTACCGGAGCGAGGCGACGAAGGAGAGGTCAGACCCCGCGGGCGTCTTCTACTACTGGAACGGAGAACGGCCTCGGGACCCCAACGCTCCGCGGCTCGACGGAACCGGCGAGATCCTCATTGAGGCCACGGACCGAGCGGCGGGGTATTGGACGACTCGATCGGACAAGTCGCCCGAGCTCAACGCACGAACCTCCGGGGTCTATGTGCGGGCCGATCCCGAGGACCTGGCCATCCTCGACGGGGACGACGATCGGCGGCGCATCGAGCTCATCGCGGAACGGCTCGAACGCTGGAAATCCGTCGCGAGCTCCTGACCGGCTCGCGGAGTACCGACCTCAGTCGGCAGCGCTCGGGACGCCGCCGAGCTCCTCGCTGAGCGCCGACGACGACATCACGGTCGAGAACATCGGGTAGTCGAACTGGATCGCGTTGGCGTGCTCCTCGGGCGAGGTCGCGGCGACGCAATCGGCGAGCGTGATCACCGCGTAGCCCTTCTCGTAGCCGGTGCGCATCGTCGACTCGACGCAGCAGTTGGTGAGGAACCCGCCGAGGGCGATCGTGTCGATCCCGCGCGCGCGGAGGATGAAATCGAGGTTCGTGGTCGCGAAGGTGTCGAGCCCGCGCTTGCCCTCGACCACCACGTCGCCCTCCTGCGGCGCCAGCGAGTCGACGATCTCGGCCCCCCACTCACCCTTCACGAACGCGGTCGAGTCGACCACGCCCTTGAGGATGCCGTAGGGCTCCTGCGCGATCTCGCCGTACCCGGGCGCGAACGTGATCGGGGCGTGGACGATCGTCGCCCCGGCGGCTCGGGCGGCCTCGACCAGCGAGCGCGTGTTCTCGAGCATCCCGGTGTCGTCCATCACCGGCTGGACCGCCTCGTGCAGCGCCCCGCCCTCCGACGTGAAGTCGTTCTGGAACTCGATCAGGACCACGGCGGTGCGCTTCGGATCGATCGGCACGGAGGCTCCTTTCGCAGCTTGGGACGTCTGCCGGCGACTGTAGCGGGCCGGGCGCCGCCCGCTCACTCGTCCTCGGCGTCGTCCGCGGACGCAGAGCGCCGCGAGGTCGAGGCCGTAGAGCGGGTGCGACACCTCACAGCCCATGCGCGCGGAGAGGAAGTGGGTTTTGATGCTGGAGGCATACGGTGCGGCGGGCGCCGCGCGGGCGAGGTCGCGGTCGAGCCGGGCGTAGGCGCGCAGCCGCGCCTCGCCGGTCAGGCGGGCGGCGGCCGCCATCCGCCGCCACAGGCGGGGATCGTCGGAAGTTGCTGGCCTCCGCGACCGCGTCGGGCCCGTACAGGGCGTTGATGAAGTCGTAGGGATCGGAGTAGTCGGGGATACCAGCCGAAGTACGCGATGTCCCACGCCGGGGGGCGCTCCGAGATCGTGCGGAAGTACATCTCGGTGTTCGTAAACCGCCGCACCTCGAGGTCGATCCCGATCGCCTCCAGATTCGACTGCAGGATCTGCGCGTCGCGGATGCAGCCGGTCCCGCCGCACGTGTAGAGCACGGCGTGGTGGCGCCCGTCCCCCGCAAGCCGTCGCGCGGCGGCGACGTCGGGCCCGTCCAAGGGATAGATCGCGGCGTCGTCGAACCCCGGGATCCCGGGCGGGATGAACTGGTCGGTCGGCCTGCCTGCGAGCCGAACGCCCGTGTCCTTGCGAGAGCGCGGGGCGATCGATCGCGTAGTTCACCGCCCGGCGCAGGCGCGGGTCGGCGAACGGGCCGCTGCTGGGTGTTGAAGACGAAGGAGTCCATGGCGGCCACGGTCCTGCGTGAATAGCTGCTGGTGGCCGGCGCTGCGCGGCCTCGCTCTCGGGGCCATAGCGTTGCCTCGAGCCGTTCTAGACGCCGCGCCGAGACCGGCAGCGTCCCTGTCGCCCGGTCGGAGTGGGACATAGTCGGCGCGCCCCGCTTCGACCTCCTCGACGCCGCGCTCGACGGGGACGCCGAAGTCGATCCGGATCTCCTCCAGCCCCTGCGGCCGCTCACCCCCGTAATTCGGGTTGCGGCGCAGCACGAGGCTTTGCTCCGGGTCGTACGAGGCGACGTAATAGGGGCCGGCCGAGGGCACGGACTCGGCCGGCTCCTCGAGCGGCGTGTTCGGCGGGACGGCGCAGAAGATACAGCGATGCGAGCCGCGTGGGCAGGTCCGGCATCGGTCTCGTCAGCCGGATGACCAGGGTCCCGTTGCGCGCCTCTACACCCTCGAGGGTGCGGGTGCGGCCGGCCGTGTAATCGTCGGCGCCGACGATGCGGAAGGAAGACGGAGCTCGGGATCATCCGGGGCGAGGGCGCGCTCGAGGGCGCGCTCGAACGCCGCGGCGGTCACGGGCTCGTTCGAGGGCGGCGAGAAGCGGAAGCCCGGCCGGATCCGGAAGCGGTAGGTCCTGCCGTCCATCCGATACGAGCGGCTCCCCCGCCGCCACCTCGGGCTGAAGCTGAGAGCCCTCGGGGAAGGGGCGGTCGGGGTAGTTGTAGAGCCGCGCGCAGGTCGCATAGGTAATCGCGAGATAGCCGCTGCGGCGTCGAAACCCGTCGGGGTCGGGCAGCACCACCCGCGCGGTCTCCTCGCCGCCCGCGAGCGCGGGCGCCGTCGGGGGCCTCCGCGCTCGCCTGGACGGTGACCCAGACCAGGCCGTGTGCGACCGTGACGCCCTGCGGCGCCTCCCCGACCTCGACGGTCGCCTCGACCCGGTTCGCCTCGGGGTCGATGCGCGAGACCGTGCCTCCGAGGCTGTTCGCGACCCACACGGCGCCTCCGGCGGCGGCGATCCCCGTCGGGCCGGCTCCCACCGGGATCGTCTGGGTCACCGCCGCCGAGCGAGGATCGATGCGCGAGACGGTGTCGTCCTGGGTGTTCGCGACCCAGACCGCGCCCTCGCCGACGGCGATCGCGGACGGGGCCCTGCCCGACCGGGATCGGCGTCGTGACCGCGTTGGCGCTCGGCCGGGTCGATCCGGGTCACGGTGTTGTCGATCGAGTCGGCGACCCAGACGCCGCCGGCGCCCGTGGCGATCGCGGTCGGGCTGTTGCCGACCGGGATCTTGTCGGCGATCCGGTGGCTCGTGGGATCGACGCGTGCGATCGCGCCATTGGCGGCCCGCAGCCCAGACCGCGCCTTGACCGACGGCGACCGGGTTGACGGCCGCGAAGTCGAAGCCGCGGGTTCGGCCCAGCTCGATCGAGCGCGCCGCCGACGGGAAGTCGGGATCGAGCCGCACGAGCCTCTCGCCCGCGGCTGTCGCCGATCCAGACGCCGTCGGCGCCGGCGGCCATGCCCTCCGACGCTGCCGTGTCCCGAGGTCGTGCCGACGACCGCTCTTCGTCTCCGGGTCGACCTGGGTCACGGTGTCGTCGCCGTGGTTTGCGACCCAGACGTGCTCGGCGTCGGCCGACGACGTCGGCGGGGTCGACGCCGGTGGGCACCGTGTCGACGACGCGGTTGGACGCGGGGTCGATCACGGCGAGCGAGTTGGCCTCGGCGAGCTGCGGCCTCGTCGCCTCCGGCGACGATCGCCGCCACCGCGGCGGCGAGCAGCAGCCCGCCGCCGAAGGCGACCAGGACCCCGCCGCGGCGACGCCGGGACGAGGCCGCCGGCCCGCCCCGAGGCGGAGCTGCGATCGCCTGGTCCTGGTTCAGGATCTCCTGCTCGAGCTCGCGTAGCTCCGGACCGGGTTCGAGCCCGAGCTCGGCGTCGAGCGTCCGGCGCGCGTCCTGGTAGCTCTCAAGCGCCTCGGACTGGCGGCCCGAGCGATAGAGGGCGAGCATCAATTGGCCGCGCAGGCGCTCGCGCGTCGGATGCTCGGCGACCAGGGCCTCGAGCTCACCCACCAGCGCCGCGTGGCGGCCGAGCGCCAGGTCGGCCTCGACGCGGTTCTCGACTACGACCAGATGCAGCTCGTCGAGCCGGGCGACCTCGTTCTGAGCGAACGGCTCGTAGGCGAAGTCGGCCAGGGGCGGCCCGCGCCAGAGTTCGAGCGCCCCTCTCAGGTGCTCGGCGGCGCCGTGAGGGTCGCCCTGGTCGAGCGCCTCACGCCCCTCAGCGGCGAGGCGCTCGAAGCGATCGGCGTCCACCTGATCGGCATCGACCTCAAGCGCGTAGCCGCCGCCGCGGGTGACGAGCACGCCCTCGCCGAGCTCCTTGCGAAGCCGCGAGACGTAGACCTGAACGGTCTTGATCGCCGTGTCCGGCGGTCGCTCGCCCCAGAGCTCGTCGGCGATCCGGTCGGCCGAGACGACCTCGCGCCGGTGAAGGAGCAGGATCGCCAGCACCGCCCGCTGTCGTCGCCCCACCTAACGCCAACTCCCGTCCTTCAACGAGGACCTCAAGCGAGCCGAGAAGCCGGAACTCGTTGGCCGGGGGCCCCGTGCTCACTCCTCCTCGTCGCGGACGCAGAGCGCCGCGAGGTCGAGGCCGTAGAGCGGGTGCAGCACCTGGCAGCCCATGCGCGCCGAGAGGAAGTGGTTGAGGGTCAGGCTGGCGAACGGCGCGGCGGGCGCGGCGCCCTCCGCGAGGTCGCGGTCGAGCCGGGCGTAGGCGCGCAGCCGAGCGTCGCCCGATGAGGCGGGCCGCGGCCGCCATCCGCCGCCAGAGGCCGGGATCGCGGAAGCTCGCCGGGTAGACCGCCGGGGGCCCGAACGGGCTCGTTGATGAAGTCGTACGGATCGGCGTAGTCGAAGATCCAGCCGAAGGAGCGTCACGTCCCACGGCGCTGCTCCGGTCCGGCGATCCGCTCGAAGAACCGTCGTCCGGGAAACTGCTGTACCTCGAGATCGATCCCGATCGCATCCAGGTTCGAGCGCAGGATCTGGGCGTTTCGGATGCAGCCCGGGAAGTCGCACGTGTAGAGGACGGCGTGGTGGCGCTCGTCACCCGCGAGCCGTCGCGCGGCGGCCAGATCCGGTCCGTCCAACGGATAGACCTCGGCGTCGTCGAACCCCGGGAAATCTGGGGGGATGTACTGGTCGGTCGGTCTGCCTGTCTGGCCGAACCCGATGTCCTGCGCCAGCTCGGGGCGGTCGATCGCGTAGTTCACCGCCCGGCGCAGGCGCGGGTCCGTAAACGGGCCGCGGTGGGTGTTGAAGACGTAGGAGTCCACGCGGGTCCGGCCTGGGTGAAGAGCTGCTGACGGCCGGCGTCCGCCGCCTCGCTGCCGGGGCCGTAACGCGCCGCCGAGCCGCCGCGCACCTGGCGGGAGCACGGGCGTCGCCCCATCGGGTTGGAGGTTCACATAGTCGGCGCGTCCGGCCTCGACCTCCTCGACCCCGCGCCGTGCCGAGACGCCGAACTCGTACCGGATCTCCTCCAGTCCCTGCGGGCGCTCTCCTCCGTAGTTGGGGTTTCGACGCAGCACGAGGCTCGGACGGGGTGTACGAGTCGATGTAATAGGGGCCGGCCGAGGGCACGAGATCGACGCCCTCGGGCTTGATCGGCGTGTCCGGCGGGACCGCGGAGAAGTTAGGCATCGCGAGCCGTGCGGGCAGGTCCGGCGCGGGCCTGCGTCAGCCGGATGACCAATGTCCGACCCCGCGCGCTCACGCCTTCGAGGTCCTTGGTGCGGCCGGCCAGGTAGTCGTCGGCGCCGACGATGTCGCTGACGACGTAGCTTGGGGTTCCTTCGTGCATCGCGGGACTGAGGATGCGCTCCAGCGCGCGCTCGAAGGCCTCGGCGGTCACGGGCTCGTTCGAGGGCGGCGAGAAGCGGAACCCCGGCCGAATCTGAAAGCGGTAGGTCCGGCCGTGATCCGAGACGAGCGGCTCCCCCGCCGCCACCTCGGGACCAGCTAGAGCCCTCGGGGAAGGGGCGGTCGGGATAGCTGTAGAGGCTCGCGCTCGTGGCGAAGTCGATCTGGGGGTCGATCGGGAACAACAGCGCCGGATCGGGTGACCCGGTGTCCCGGGGCACCACCACCCGTGCGACGTCCTCGCCGACCGCGACCGAAGGTGCGTCCGGGGCCGCGGCGCCGGCCTGGACGCTGACCCAGACCTGACCGTGCGCGATCGTGACTCCCTGCGGGGCCTCGCCGACCTCGATCGTCGCCTCGACCTGGTTCGTCTCCGGGTCGATCCGCGAAACCGTGCCGCCGAGGCTGTTCGCGACCCACACGAGCCTCCGGCGCGCGGCGATGCCCGTCGGCCTGGCTCCCACCAGGATCGTCTGGGCCACCGCTGTCGTGCGAGGATCGATGCGCGAGACGGTGTCGTCCTGGGTGTTCGCGACCCAGACCGCGCCCTCGCCGACGGCAACCGCGGAGGGCCCCTGCCCGACCGGGGTCGGCGGCGCGACCGCGTTGGTGCTCGCGGGATCGATGCGAAAGGCCGTGTTGGTCAGGTCGCATCCACCGTCCAGACGCCGCCGATGCCGGTTGCGATCGAGTCGGATTGTTGCCCACCGAAATGGTGTCGTCGACCTCGAGGCTCTCGGGATCGATGCGCGCGATCGCGCCCTCGGCGCTGCGACCCAAACCGCACCGTGACCAACGGCGACCGGGTTGACGGCGAATGGTCGTAGCCGGGGTTCGGGCGCCAGCCGGATGGGGTGCGCCACCGACGGGAAGGCCGGATCGAGCCTCACGAGCTTCTCGCGCCGGCTGTCGGCGACCCAGACGCCGCCGGCGCCGGCGGCCACTCCCCCGACGCTCATGTCGTGCCGAGGTCGTGCGGACGACGGCCTTCGCGCGGGGTCGATCTCGGTCACCTGTCGTCGCCGCGATTTGCGACCCAGACGTGGTCGGCGTCGGCCGAGACGTCGGCCGGGCCGATGCCGGTGGGCACCGTGTCGACGAAGCGTTCGACGCGGGGTCGATCACGGCCAGCGAGTTGGCCTCGGCGAGCTTCGCCTCGTCGCCCGCCGGCGACGATCGCCGCCAGCGCGGCGGCGAGCAGCAGCCCGCCGCCGAACGCGACCAGGACCCCGCCGCGGCGACGTCGGGACGAGGCCGCCGGCCCGCCACGAGGCGGAGCTGCGATCGCCTGGTCCTGGTTCAGGATCTCCTGCTCGAGCTCGCGGAGCTCCGGACCGGGCTCGAGCCCGAGTTCGGCGTCGAGCGTCCGGCGCGCGTCCTGGTAGCTCTCAAGCGCCTCGGACTGGCGCCCCGAGCGATAGAGGGCGAGCATCAATTGGCCGCGCAGGCGCTCGCGCGTCGGATGCTCGGCGACCAGGGCCTCGAGCTCACCCACCAGCGCCGCGTGGCGGCCGAGCGCCAGGTCGGCCTCGACGCGGTTCTCGACTACGACCAGATGCAGCTCGTCGAGCCGGGCGATCTCGTTCTGAGCGAACGGCTCGTAGGCGAAGTCGGCCAGGGGCGGCCCGCGACAAGTTCGAGCGCCTCCTCTCAGGTGCTCGGCGGCGCCGCGAGGGTCGCCCTGGTCGAGCGCCTCACGCCCCTCAGCGGCGAGGCGCTCGAAGCGGTCGGCGTCCACTTGATCGGCATCGACCTCGAGCGCGTAGCCGCCGCCGCGGGTGACCAGCACGCCCTCGCCGAGCTCCTTGCGAAGCCGCGAGACGTAGACCTGAACGGTCTTGATCGCCGTGTCCGGCGGTCGCTCGCCCCAGAGTTCGTCGGCGATCCGGTCGGCCGAGACGACCTCGCCCCGGTGAATGAGCAGGATCGCCAGCACACCCCGCTGCTTCGACCCCCCAAGCTGGATCTGTCGCTCGTCGGCCAGAACCTCGAGCGACCCGAGAACTCGGAACTCGATGGCCATTTTTGGCCCTCCAACGGACCCTACCACCGGTTCGTGCCAGGCCAAATTTGCCCCACTGCAACCGGTTGCAGCCAGGTTTTAAGCGGCTTTCTCGACCGTGGCGGCGATGGATCGCGATCGGCGATCCCGAGCGAGAGGAGCTCTCATGAAGAGCAGAAACCACAAACTGCGGCGGGCCCTCGCACTCGCGACCGTCGTCGGTGCGGTTGCCGCGCCCGCCGCCTCGGCGTACCCGGTGGATCCACCCGGGCTCGGCCCCTATCCGCGCCCGCCAACACTAGCCGTACACGCCCATCCCCGACGGAGCCAGCCAGCCCCGGTGGCCCCGGACGGGTTCGACTGGGCGACGCGGGGATCGGCGCGGCCGGCGTGTTCGCCGTGCTGGCGATCGGCGCCGGCGCCACCGTCGCCGTCGGGCGCCGACCGCGCCGCGGCCAGACGGTCGCCTAGCGGAGTCGCTCAGCGTGACGGCCCGCAGTCAAGACGCCGCTGGCGCGCCCGGCGCAACCCGGGCGCGCCCAGCGTCGATCGCTCCGGACCGGGCGAGTGGACCACTCAGGAGAACGCTATGCAGACCAAGATCGAAACGCCCTTCGAGACCGCTGTCGCGCTGGTCGCGAAGCTGACCCGTCCCGAGATCACCGTGCCGGTGCATGCGGGCTCGTCGGCCGCACCGCGGTTCACATCTCACTCGACCCCGAGGTCGTCAGGGCCGATGAGCCCAGGGTGCTCGGTGGAGGCGGAACGGCCCCCACTCCGAGCCAGTACGCCCTCGCCGCGCTTAGCTCATGCACCGCGGTCACGTTCGCCTACTGGTCCGAGAAGCTCCGGATCCCGATCGACCTGCTTCGCGTGCAGGTGCAGGGCGACATCGATCTGCGCGGCTTCGTCGGTCTCGCCGATGGTGTCCGCCCTGGCTTCAGCGGATGCGGATGATGGTCACGGTCTCCGGACCCGAGTCGGCCGAGACGCTACGAAGAGCTCAAGCGGGCCGTTGAGCGGTACTCCCCGGTCCTCGATCTCGTCGCCAACCCGGTGCCGGTGCAGAGCACGATCACCGTCGTCTGAGTCCGTCGCGCCGAGCGGTTGCTTAGCTACCGGCCCGGCGATGACGCTGCTCGCCGACGTCGTCGCCGCCTCGGCAGGCGTCGCCGCCACGAGCTCGCGCTCGGAGAAGGTCGCGATCCTGGCCGAGCTGCTGCGGACGGCTCGACGCCGAGCGAGGTGCCGATCGCCGTCGGCTTCCTCTCCGGCGTCCCGCGGCAGGGCCGCGTCGGCGTCGGCTACGCGACGGTCTACGGGATCGAGCCCGCGCCGGCCGGCGAGCCGTCGCTCACCGTCGCGCGACCTCGACGCGCGATCTCCGACGATCGAGGCGGCGACCGGGAGCGGTCGGCCGCGCGCGCGGCAGCGAGCTGCTCGTGGAGCTGCTCGGCCGCGCGACCGAGCCGGAGGCCGACTTCCTCCGGCGGCTGCTCACCGGCGAGCTGCGGCAGGGCGCGCTCGCCGGGCTGATGGTCGACGCGGTCGCGAAGGCGGCCGGCGTCCCGGCGACGCTCGCGCGCCGCGCGCTGATGCTCTCGGGCGACCTGCCGCGCACGGCCGAGATCGCGCTGGCCGAGGGCGAGGAGGGGCTGCGGGCGGTCGGCTTCGAGATCTTCCGGCCGATCCTGCCGATGCTCGCCTCGACCGCCGCGAGCGTGGCCGAGGCGGTCGCGAGCTTCGAGCGCGCGTCGGTGGAGTGGAAGCTCGACGGGATCCGGATCCAGATCCACCGCCGCGGCGACGAGGTGCGCATCTACACGCGCAACCTCAACGAGATCACCGCACGCGCTGCCCGGGATCGTCGCCGCGGTGCGCGCGGCTGCCCGTCGAGCAGGCGGTGCTCGACGGCGAGGCGCTGTGGATGGGCGACGACGGGCCCGGCGCCGTTCCAGGAGACCGTCTCGCAGATCGACGGCGAGGCGCCGCCGGAGGGCGTCGTGACGTTCCTCTTCGACCTGCTGCACGTCGACGGCGAGGACCTGCTCGACACGCCGCTCGAGCGAGCGCGCCGCGCGGCTCGAGGCGATCGCGCCGCAGCTCAAGATCCCGGGCGTGCTCACCTCCGACCCGGACGAGGCGCAGCGCGTGCTCGACGAGGCGCTGCGCGCCGGGCCACGAGGGCGTCGTCGTCAAGGACGCCGCCTCGCTCTACGCGGCCGGCCGCCGCGGCAAGGCCTGGCGCAAGGTCAAGCCGGTGCGCACCTACGACCTCGTCGTGCTCGGCGCCGAGTGGGGCCACGGGCGCCGGCGGGGCTGGCTCTCGAACCTCCACCTCGGCGCCCGCGACCCGAGCACGGGCGGGTTCGTGATGGTCGGCAAGTGCTTCAAGGGCCTGACCGACGAGCTGCTCGCGCTGGCAGACGAAGGAGCTGCTCGCGCGCGAGACCGACCGGCACGGGATCGCGGTGCTCGTGCGCCCCGAGCTCGTCGTCGAGATCGCGCTCGACGGCGTCCAGTCCTCGACGCGCTATCCGGGCGGCGTCGCGCTGCGCTTCGCGCGCGTCAAGCGCTACCGGCCCGACAAGAGCGCCGACGAGGCCGACACGATCGACGACCTGCGCGCGCTGCTCGCCCCAAGCCCGTCTTAGACGAGCTGCGCCGCCGAGGGCGAGATTAGACTCGCCGCGATGCTCCGGGCGCTGCTCGTCGCGCTGCTCGCGTTCCTCTTGCCGACAGCGCAGGCCGCGGGGAAGCACGAGCAGTTACCTCGACCGGATCCGCGATTCGCCGCTCGCGCTCGAGGAGTTCATGCACGAGCTGCCGAAGGGCGGCGACCTGCACAACCACCTTGGCGGCGCCGTCTACGCCGAGTCGATGATCGAGCTAGGGGAGCGGCGGACGGGCTCTGCATCGAGACGCTGACGTTCGTCTCCTCATTGCCGCCATGCACGGTTGACCAGCGTCCGATCGCCGACGCGCTGACCGACAACGTCCTCTACAACCAGATCGTCGCCGCCTGGTCGATGCGCGACTTCGTCCCGGCGTCGAGAGTGGCCACGACCACTTCTTCGCCAGCTTCGACAAGTTCGGTGCCACCCAGAGCGCGCGCAAGGGCGATGCCCTCGCCGAGGTCGCAAACCGCGCCGCCGAGCAGAGCGAGCACTACCTCGAGCTGCTCTACACGGCGCAGTTCGGGCGCGTCAACCGGCTCGCCAATCAGGTCGGGCTGTCCTCCGACTTCGCCGCCACGCGCGAGGCGTTGCTCGCCGGGGGGATGGACGAGATCGTCGACGCGGCGAGCAGTGGAGATGGACGGGATCTACGCCCAGTTCGACGCCACCCTGGGATGCGGCACCCCCGAGCCGCAAAGCCGGGATGTGAGCTGCCCATCCGCTTCGACTACCAGGTCCTGCGGGCGATGCCGCCACAGGTCGTGTTCGCGATGCTCGTCCTCGGCTTCGAGTTGCAGAAGTCCGATCCGCGCTTCGTCGGCGTCAACCTGGTCCAGCCCGAGGACGCGCTCGTCGCCCTGCGCGACTACCGGCTTCAGATGCGGATGATCAAGTTCCTGCGGACGCCTCTACGACGGCGAACACGTGACCCTGCACGCCGGTGAGCTCCCCCCGGTCTCGTCCCGCCCATCGACCTCGCTTCCACATCAACGCGGCGGTGCGGATCGCCGGCGCCGACCGGATCGGCCACGGGGTCTCGATCCGCCACGAGCACGGGGCCAAGCAGTTGCTGCGCCTGATGGCCCGTCGGCACATCCTCGCGGAGCAGTGTCTGACCTCGAACGAGCAGGTCCTCGGGATCGAAGGTCGCAAGCAACTCGCTTCCCCGTCTACCGCCGCTTCGGGTGCCGATCGCGCTCTGCACCGACGACGAGGGCGTCTCCCGCACCGACCTGACCGAGCAGTACCTGATCGCGACCCGCGAGTACGACCTCTCCTATCGGGAGCTGAAGCGCATCTCGCGTGACTCGTTTCGCTACGGCTTCCTCCAGCCCGCCGCCAAGCGCGAGGCGAAGCGAGACCTGCAGGCGGACTTCAGGGCCTTCGAGCGCCGCTATCACTGACCGGACCTGATCCCGTTGCGCTCAGGCGGGTGGGCGAATAGGCTCGCCTGTGCGTGATTCGGCGATCGATCCTCGGCGTGGTCGTGGGCTTTCCCGTGGTCCTCATCCTGGCGTTCGCGCCGTCGGCCCAGGCGCGCAGCTCAGCGAAGTTCAAGCTGCTCTCGGTCAGCGGCAGCATGACCGGCTCCCGCGATGTGGTCTACGACCCATCGCCATTCACGTCCTGTTCGTTCAGCCAGACGCAGACGATCAGCTTCCACGGCACGAAGCCGATCACCGCCTACGCCTTTTCCAGCAAGGCGCACGGCAACCCGCGGGTCGCCTGGTCGCCCAAGCCGAGATTTTCCGGCAACCTCGTGGAGCTCGAGGTGCCTGGCGAGGTGACCGTGTCTCGCTCCGCGACCTACCAGCAGACCAACTACACCGACCCGGAGACCTCAGAGACGGACTTCGGGTGCAGCCACGAGGCCCACCTCGACGGCTCGCCGGCGAGCGACTGCAAGTTTGAGAAGACGTTCGACGTGACCCTGAGGCTCGGGGGCACGGGCTTGAGCGAAGCGACCACCTACGTGTACCCGGACATCCAGCCGCGCGATCTACAGGCCCTCGACGCCGCGTGCGAGGTTGGGTTCTCCACGGCCGTGGACGCCCCGGGCCTGTTCTCAAAGGCCGACCTCTTCAACAAGAAGCGCAAACGGCTCAGCGACACCGAGCGCAAGGAGGAGGACCTCTCCGGCCGCGGCTTCGGCGATCAGACGGTCACCGGGACGGTCGTCGAGGAGCTCAAGGGCGAGCTGAAGCGGAAGAAGAGCCGCTGATCTACGTCGGCTAGTGCAGGGTGGGCCGGTAGATGAGCTCCTGGATGTCGCCGTCGAGCGTCCGGCTCTCGAGCAGCTCGAGGTCGAAGTCGGCCGCGCCCTGGAAGATCGGGTCCAGCCCGGTCTGACCGGTGATCACCGGGAAGAGCGTCACCTGGACGCGGTCGACCAGACCGGCGGCCATCAGCGCCCGGTTCATCGACAGGCTGCCGTGCGAGCGCAACGGCACCTCGGACTCCTCCTTGAGCCGGGCGACGACGTCGACGGCGTCGCCGCTCACGACGGTCGCGTCCGGCCAGTCGAGGGGTCCGTCCAGCGTGGTCGACACCACCGTCGCCGGCAGGTTCCTCATCCGGGTGACCCATGGGTCACGCACCTCGGACTCCTCGGTGCTCGAGGCCAGCATCCGCGCGAACGCCCGATACGTGTTGGCCCCGAAGACCATCCGCTGCTCCTCGCCGTACAGGGCGAGGCGGTGGTCGAGCAGCTCGGGGCCTTGCTTGCCCCAGTAGCCGCCCCAGTCGCCGCCGGCGGCGCCGAAGCCGTCGAGGCTGGAGAAGACGTCGAAGGTGTAGGTGGCGGTCATGATGCTCTCCTCGAGTGCGGTTGATCGGGTGTGGGGATACAGACTGGCAACCGCGGCGAGACTCATCGCGGATGAGCGCAGACGGTTTAGGCTCCGAGCACGTGAAGGCGCTCGCGCTGATGCTTGGTCCTTGCGTTCCTGACCCTCGTGGCTGGCTGCGGCGACGACGAGACCTCGACCTCGTCGACCGGCGCAGGCTCGGGCGGCGACGAGGCGCTGAACACGGCGGCGCAGACGGCCGCGCGCAAGGCGCAGACGGCGATCGAGTCCTACGCCGACAAGAACGGGTCCTACGCCGGCGCCAGCCCGCAGGCGCTCTCGGCGATCGACCCGAGCGTCGCCGCCGGCGACCTGGAGGTGGTCTCGACCGACAGCTCGTACACGATCACGGTCGCCGCGGCATCCGGGACGACGTTCTCGATCGACGGCGAGCAGGGCGGCGCTACCGAGCGCACGTGCGATCCGCCGGGCGATCCGGGGTGCAGCGAGAGCGGCGACTGGGGCTGAGCGCCCGGCCTGATGCAAGTCATCGCCTTGTCGTGGACAGCTGGCGTCGGCATCTTCATCGTGGTGGTCGCGGTCTGCGTGGTCATCGCGCTGCTGGTCAGCCGCCGCGCGGTCAAGGAGGACACGGCGGAGCGGGGAGCGGTGGCCGAATCCGATGTGATCTGTCCGACCTGCGGCGAGCGCTTCGTTTCGGAAGCTGAGCTTGGGCGCCACGTCGCCCAATATCACCCGTCCAGTTAGTACTCCTCGTTGACCTCCACGTTGTTGGCTTGTTTCCGCTCGGCGTCTCGGGCAGCGTTCAGCTCGGCCATGGTCCGCTTCGCGGCCTGCTCCTTTGACTCGCCGGCCGACATGTCTCGCCCTTCGCTACGGCGCTTTCGTCGATCTTCCCGCCACCGTGCGAACGCTTGGCGTGCACTCATGTGAGGGCCCTTCTCGTTGTTGGCCGTCCGACCGTATCCGGTGGCCTCCGGGGGGTCAACGGACGATGCCGTCGTAGCCACACCGCACGCTCAAGCGCGCCGCGCGCCATGCCGATAGGACGGCGATGAGCAGGACCGCCGTCGTCGCGAGCGTTACTTGCCTCCTGGCCTGCCTCCTGACCCTCGGGGCGTCGGCGGCCGCGCAGGCGGCGACAACGTCGTATTACGTCTCACCCCGAGGGAAGCGACCGCAACTCGGGCACGAAGGCGCGGCCGTTTCGGACCCTGGATCGCGCCCGCAACGCCGCCCGCGCCGTACAACGCCCGCTGCACGGGGACGTCGTCGTGCGCCTGCTCGGCGGCACCCACCGGCTGAAGCGTCCGCTGACGCTCGGCGCCCGCGACTCGGGCGGGAACGGCCACGACGTCGTCTACAAGGCCGCGGCCGGGCGCGCATCCGACTGATCAGCGGCGGGCGGCGGATCACGCGGCTGGAAGCTGTTCGACCGGGCCCGCGGCATCTACCGCGCCCGTGCACCGGGGCTGAACACCCGCCAGCTCTACGTCGACGGCCGTCGCGCGGTGCGCGCGCAGAGCGAGCTCGAACCCGTCCGGGTTCACGAAGACGGCGACGGGCTACATCGACGACGAATGCGGCGATGGCCGGGTGGCGCAACCCAGGCGACATCGAGGTGCTGTCGAACTGGCGCTGGAAGAGCTTCCGCTGCCCGGTGGCCTCGATCGCCGGTGACCAGATCACGATGGCCCAGCCGTGCTGGCACAACGCCAATGTGTTCGTCGGACCCGGCCGCGATGGGCCTGCCCACGCGGATCGAAAACGCGTACGAGCTGCTCGACCGGCCGCGCGAGTGGTATCTGGACCGGTGCGCCGGCTGGATCTACTACAAGCCCGCCCGCGGCGAGAACCTGGCCACGCGAGGACGTCGAGGCCGCCGCCACGCAGGTGCTGGTGAACGCCCGTGGGACCCTGGCGCATCCGGTAGCAACCTGCGCTTCAAGGGCCTGACGTTCGCCTATGCCACCTGGATGGGCGTCAGCGGACCCCAGGGCTACGCAGACGATCAGACCGGCTTCCACGTAACCGGGCCCGACCAGCCGCAGACGTTCGAGCACGCGCGAGTTCACCACCCGGACGCCGGGGAACCTGCGCTTCGCCTACGCCCATCACGTGACGATCCGCGACAACAGGTTCCGGCACCTGGGCGCGGTCGGCGGTCGACTTCGACACCGGGAGTCAGCACAACACCATCGCCGGCAACGGCTTCAGACGACATCTCCGCGGCCGCGATCCAGCTCGGCGGCGTCGATGCCGTCGACAACCATCCGACCGACGCGGGACAGGTCACGCGCGACAACCGGATCGCCAACAACACGATCACCAAGGCGGCCCAGGAGTTCTTCGATGCCGCGGCGATCTTCGTCGGCTACACGACGCGCACGACGATCATCCACAACTCGCTCTCCAACCTGCCCTACTCGGGGATCGCGATCGGCTGGGGCTGGGGGATGACCGACCCGGGCCGCTTCCCAGGGTGCACCGGCTGCCCGCTCGAGAACTGGAAGATCTATGACACGCCGACCACCAGCAAGGGCAACAAGATCCTCTACAACAAGATCTCCGACTACCTCAAGGTCGCGTACGACGGCGGCGGCATCTATTCGCTCGGCCAGCAGGGCACGTCGCTCCACAACGGGGAGCTGATCGCCGGCAACGTCGTCTTTGGCAAGGCGCCGAGCCACGGTGGCAACGCCCTGTACACCGATGGCGGCAGCCGCTACATCACGCTGCGCGGCAACGCCGCGTTTGACAACCCGACTCGGCGAGGACGGTCCCGGCGGTCGGCCCTACGGGCACGATTGGGGCGGTTGCCGGCCCTACGGCGACATCGCCTGGGTGGGTAACTGGTGGCAGTACCCGGCCGAGAGCTACGACTGCTATCCGCCCTACCCGCCGGTCAACGTCTCCTTCCAGGACAACACCGTGATCGGGGCCGCGCCGGGGTGCCCGCCGCCGTCCTGGCTCGCGCGGGCGCTCGCTGACCGCAGCCGAAGGGCGAATCGCTGTCAGCGTCCGCTTCGCCTACGAAAGAGCCCGACGCGGTCTGACGTGACCTGACCGGGGACGCTCATCACAAGCGGCTGATGTGTTGAAAATCTCGCCATGTGCTCGGCGTAGCCGTAAGCGACAATCGCGGGCATGACCGAGCTCGATCGGGGCCGAGAGGCGTACGCGGGCCTTCGGTGGCCGGACGCCCACGAGAGCCTTTCGGCAGCCGATCGCGAATCCCGGCTGGGAGCCGACGACCTGAGGCTGCTGGCAACTGCGGCCTACATGCTCGGCGACGAGGACGAGTACTTCGCCACGATGGAGCGCCAGCACCAGGCGCACCTGGCCGAGGGCGATCCTGTGCTCGCCGCTCGCTGCGCGATCTGGATCGGCCTCAACCGCGCCCGTCGCGGCGAGATGGGCGCCGCGAGCGGCTGGCTTGGCCGCGGGCAGCGCCTGATCGAGGACCAGCCGCCCGACTCGATCGAGAACGGCTACCTGATGATTCCCTTCGCCTTCCAGGAGATCGGCGAGGGCGATTTCGAGGCCGCGGCCGAAACTCTCGGCCGAGTCGCGGATATCGGCGCGAAACACCGCCACATGGATCTGTTCGCCCTCGCCACCCATGAGCGCGGTCACATGCTCGTGATGGCCGGACGTAGCCCCGAGGGCCTGCGCCTCCTCGACGAGGCGATGGTCCCCGCGACAACGAACGAGCTCTCGCCGATCGTCACCGGGATCGTCTACTGCGGGACGATCGAGGGCTGCCAGGAGGCGTTCGAGCTCGGCCGGGCGCAGGAGTGGACCAGGGCGCTGAGCGATTGGTGCGACGCCCAGCCCGAGATGGTGAGCTTCAGCGGCCAGTGCCTCGTCCATCGCGCCGAGATCCTCCAGCTCCGCGGCGACTGGCAGGGTGCGGTGGCGGAGGCGCTCCGCGCCCACGAACGCTGCCTCGCCGGGGGCAACGCCCGGGCAGCGGCGAAGGCCCTCTACAGGCGCGGCGACGTGCACCGGCTTCGCGGCGAGCTCGCTGCGGCCGAGGCAGCCTACGTCGACGCCGGCCGTGGCGGCTACGAGCCCCAGCCGGGGATGGCGCTCCTACGCCTGGCGCAGGGCGAGCGCGAGACGGCAGCGGCCGCGATCAGACGGGTGCTGAGCGAGACGGGCGAGCGCCCTAGGCGCGCTGCCCTCCTCCCCGCCTGCGTGGAGATCATGCTCGCGGTCGGCTCCGACGCGGAGGCGGGCGATGCTGCCGCCGAGCTCAACGAGATCGCGGCCGGTGAGGATGAGCGGATGCTCGGCGCGATGGCCGCGGGCGCCCGCGGCTCGCTCGCCCTGGCGCAGGGGGACGCGCCGACCGCGCTATCGGCGCTACGCCGGGCCGCGCAGGTATGGCAGGAGCTCGGCGCTCCGTACGAGGCCGCCCGGGCGCGGGTACTGCTCGGCCAGGCGTGCCGCGCGCTCGATGACGAGGACGCTGCGGCAGATAGAGCTCGATGCTGCCCGCGCCGCGTTCGCGAAGCTCGCGGCCCGCCTCGACCTGGCCCGGGTCGAGGCGCTGATCAGCGGCGACGCGCCTCGGGACGCGCACGCGCTCACACCTCGGGAGCAGGAGGTGCTGCGTCTAGTGGCCGCGGGGACACCAACCGGACGATCGCGGCCGCGCTCGTCGTCAGCGAGCGGACCGTCGACCGGCACGTCAGCAACATCTTCGCCAAGCTCGGCGTCTCCTCCCGGGCGGCGGCGACGGCGTTCGCGTACCAACACCACCTCCTCTGACGCCGGATGATCGGGTCACTCACCTCTGGGTGGGACTACCCACCAACGTGCCGCGCCACGTTGGGTGATTCAGCCGATGCGGGGCGCTCGCCGCGTTCGTAGGGTCGCCGAAACACGATCGGAGGAACCATGAGCAGCCAGACGCAGACCAGCGACCGCCCCACCAACGCGCACAGCGGCACGGAGCGGATCGAGACCGTGATCATCGGCGCCGGCCAGACGGGCCTAGCGCTCGGCTACCACCTCGCCAAGCAGGATCGGCCGTTCGTGATCCTCGAGGCCAACGAGCGGGTCGGCGATGTCTGGCGCAAGCGCTTCGACTCGCTTCGCCTCTACAGCCCCGCGCGCTACGACGGTCTCCCTGGGATGGCGTTCCCGGCGGACCAGTGGCATTTCCCACCAAGGACGAGGTCGGGGACTACCTCGAGGCGTACGCCGGGAGGTTCGACCTCCCGGTGCTCACGGGAACGTCAGTCCAGAACCTCGCAAAGGACGGCGACCGCTACCTGATTGAGTGCGACGGTCGCCAGCTGGAGGCTCGGAACGTCGTCGTGGCCTCCGGTGGCTTCAGTACCCCGATCGTCCCCGAGCTCGCCGCCGAGCTGGATCCGTCGGTTACGCAACTGCACTCCAACGACTACCGCAACTCCTCGCAGCTCCAGGACGGCCCGGTGCTGGTGGTGGGAGCGGGCTCACTCAGGCGCGGACATCGCGCTCGAGGTTTCGACGTGACCACCAGACGACGCTCGCCGGGCCGGTCCGCGGAGAGGTCCCCTTCGACATCGAGGGCCGCCCCTGCCGCGTCATCGTGCGCCAGGCCTCTGGTTCGTCGCCAACCACGTGCTGACGATGCGAACTCCGCTCGGCCGCAAGATGCGCGGCCACGTGCGTGGTGAGGGCGGCGCCGCTTGCTCCGCGTGCAAGCGCTCCGACCTCGACGAGGCGGGCGTCCACCGCACCGAAGAGAAGGTGACCGAGGTCAAGGACGGGAAGCCGGTACTCGGCGACGGCCGGGCCCTGAACGTCGCCAACGTCATCTGGTGCACCGGATTCAACAAGGATGTCTCCTGGATCCAGATCCCGGTGACCGGCGAGGACGGCTGGCCCGAGCAGGAGCGCGGCGTCGTCTCCTCCTCCCCGGGCCTCTACTTCCTCGGGCTCCCGTTGCAGTACGCGTTCGCATCGATGCTGGTCGGCGGCGCCGGGCGCGACGCGAAGTACGTCGCGAATCACATCGGAGCTGCCATGCGGGCCGCGGCTAGGAAGGGCTACTGGCACAGGACCGCGGGCCGCCCCGGTCATTGGGTAAGTAGCGACGAAGGAGCCCGCGGGACGCGCCTGCTACCAGTGTTCGACCAATTCCGTGGTCCGCGCTGGCGGCCCAGACTGGTAGCCCAGACGGATCCCGCCACCCAGCCGAGGGCCCCAATCAATCCTTCAGCTTGACCGTCTTGCTGGCGGTGGCCCGGTTGCCGGCGGCGTCGGTGAACGTGACCGCGATCTTGGCCTTCTGCTTCTTGCCGTCGCCGATCTTCTGCTTGATCTTCTTCAGCGCCTTCTTCTTGAACTTGAACTTCAGCTTGGCCGTGCCGTTGGCGGGAATCTTGGCGGTCGCGGTCTTCGACGTCGCGGGCTTCTTGCCGCCCGACACGCTCACGGAGGCCTGACCGCTGGCCGTCGCGGCCTCGTTGGAGCCCGCGGTCAGCTTCAGCCTGTCGACGTCCTGCTTGCCCTTGCCGGCGAGGGTGCCTGCGGGCGGCGTCTTGTCGCCTCCTCCGCCTCCGCCGCCTCCGGGCGGGGCAGCGACGGTGACCACCACCGTGCCCCGGTCGCTTCCGAATCCGAACTCGTCGAAACTGCCGATCTCGAAGGTGTCGACGCCAACGAAGTTGGCATTCGGCGTGTAGATGACGGGATCGCCGGCGAACTCCTGGTCCGCCGTGCCGTTTTGCGGCTCCTCGGTGATGAACTCACGCACGTCGCTGCGCTCGTACTCCGGCCCGGTGTCGTCGCAGGCGACGGGGATGGAGACGGCCTGCCCGCTCGTCGTGGCTGCGGTGCTGTTGGGGCATTCAGGCCGCCCGTCGGGCGCCCAGTCGGCGTTCGTCTGGATGTCAGCCCCGGTCGCGAGCGGGATCTCGAAGCCACTCGAGCCATCCGCGCGCACCATCACCAGGTCCCCCGCGGAGCCGGCGCCGGCGGTGTAGGCGACCATCGTGTTGTCGGGCGACCAGGTGCAGTAGTAGGCGGTCGTGCTCATCGAGACCTTTGATCCGCTCGCAGGCGTGCCCGTGAGCGCCGCAACCTTGATGTCGGTAGTGGGCGAGCCGGGGTAACCGGTCCCGTAACAGATCTTGTCGCCGTCCGGAGAGATCGCGGGCTGGATCTCGGGATGATTGGCGTCGTCCGCCACGGCGAGCGTCTCCGCTCCCACCGTGGGGGTCCCACCAGGGAAGGAGATCGACCGCTTGACGATGTCCGTGTTGACGGCCGGGTTCTGTGCGTTCCCCTTCTCGTAGTAGATGGTCGACGAGGTCGGGTCCCACGCCGGCTTGCCCTCGATGGCGCCAACCGTGTTCGTGATGTTGGTCTGGCCACCCCCGTTGGTAAGCGAGACGACGATGTCGCGGTCGGCGGGGACACCGCTGTCCCGCTCGAACGCGATGTGCGTGCCGTTGGGGGCCCACGCGGGCCGGTCGTCGTTCGAGCCGGGCGACTGCGTGATGTTGACCGGATTCCCGGCGCCCACGGGCTGCGTCAGGTCCTGCACAAAGATGTCGTACGTGTTCGCCGCCGAGACCCCGCGTGAGTAGGCGATCTTGGTTCGATCCGGCGACCACGTCGGGTGGCGGTGACGCTCGGTGGCGGACGTGGCGATCGGCGGGCTGAGGGTGCCCCCGCCGGTCGAGAACGGGACCGGGAGCAGGAAGAGCTCCGCCCGCGCCTGACCGAGGTTCTGGTAGCTCGTGAGGACGATGCGGCCGTTCTCGCCGGCGAGCGGCGTGGCGCCGGCCGGTGCCGCGAGCGCGAGAACCGCGAGCGCCGAGAGTGCGACGGCAGCCGCAGCGGTCTTGTACTTCACAGAGATCCCCCCAGTTTCGAATCGACGCGCCGCATGCTAACCGACGCGCACGTCAGTTCCAAAGCCCTACCGCCCTCGGGCCTGCTCCAGGTTCGACCCGTGGATGCCGGAGACCCAGTCCGCATCGAGACGCGCGTCGACCGGTTCCTCTCCCCGCCGGAGCGCATCGATGTAGGCGTGATCGGCGGCGAGGCGGGCCGCCACCTCGGGACCTTCGGCAACGGCGCCGTGGCCGGGGACCACGACATCGACGTGCCCGGCGGCCTCATCAAGCCGGTCGAGTGCCCTCTCGTAAGCGCCCACCTGATCGTCTTGGCGAGGGTCGAAGATCGGGATCAGGATGTCGGAGAGCATGTCGCCGGCGAGCAGGACGCCACGGTCCGCGAGCAGGACCGCGGCGTGGCCGACGGCGTGCGCCTGGTGCTCGATGATCTCGCCCGGGACCGGTCCGCCGTCCGAGGGCAGCGGGGTGACGAGCGCGATCAGGTCGAGAGGGACGTCGGACGCGCCGTCCTCCTCCGGCCCCTCCTGCTGCTGCGCTCGGGTCTCATTGGCGAAGTTCACGCCTGCGGCGGTGGCGTAGCGCGGCACGTCGCCGAACCGGTTATGCCAGAGCAGGTGGTCCCAGTGGGGATGGGTGGAGAACCCGGCAACCACCGGAAGGCCGAGCCGGTCGAGGTCATCGGCGAGCTGGTCCAGCTCGGCACCATGGATGCCGGGATCGACCAGGATCAAGCCATCCTCACCGCGCACCACGATGGAATTGGTCCAGACCCACTCGCTCTGCCGGACCCAGACGCCGTCGGCCACCTGATTCAGCTTGCCCATCTCCCCTCCAATCGGTTGGTTACGGTGCTGAGACCGCGATCCGCAGCCAAATTCATCGCTTTCAGCGTCCGCTGGGCTAAGACCGCGGCTGGGTAGGGGTGAACGCCTTGAGCGCACCAAGCCGCGTCAGGGCTACGAAAAGAGCTCGTACGAGACGACCGGCTGTCGGCCTAGTTAGGCGATCATGGCGCAGACGTCGTCCATCTTGCCGCTGGAGCTGAAGTCGATGACTGCCCCAAAGCTGTCGAGCACCAGCCGGACGTTGCCAGTGAAGGCGTAGGTGCGGCCAGTCGCGTCGTCCCCCGGGCCTACGTCGCCGGGGAAGAAATTGAAGGTGGTCGTGCCGCTCAGCCGCCCCGTGAAGCTCCCGTCTGCTTGCGGCACGAATGCGGCGCTGCCCTTGTTTTGGACGATGGTCGACTTACCCGTGGCGACGTTCGTGAACTCGTCGGGGTGGCGGCCCGAGAACAGCTGCCTGCCGTCGTCCCAGGTCCGCAATACCGAGGTGGGGCCTACGGACTTCAGGTGGACGCCGTCGGGCGCGATCGCTTCCGGGCACGCGAGCCCCGGGGGTACCACCGTGTCGATGCCCGGCAGCACCTCGCGGTCGGGCTTGTTCGCCATCGCTACGGGCGCGAATACCGCGCTGGAGAGCACGATCACGGTCGCCCATCGTCCAATCTTCATGTCGCCTTCTTCCGTGGGCGACGAACGTTCCCGACGCGCGTCCCTGCCGCCTTGTAGTGGTACGGCCGTCAGCCTAACACCGCGCCGGGGAACGGAGGTCCCGTTTTTGGCGGGCGCAGAACGAGGGTGGTGCGCTTTCCATGCGGAGCGTTCGTTTCGCTCCTCGCCCAAGGCACTAGTTCTGCAGCCCGGCGGCTTCGAGGGCTTCCTCCTTGTTGCGGAAGGCCTGCTCCCGCACGCACCGCTCCCCCGCGAACGTGAACACGAATGCGAACTGGTCCTCGACGGCGATCCGGCTGACGGGACCGGAACCCGACCGTCTGCGCGACCGCCACCACCTTGTCCCCGGCGTCGATCAGCTCGACCGGGACGACGTCGTATCCGGACAGCGTCTTCTGGTTCTCCTCGTAGATCAGCCTTATCGCCTCGTTGCCGTGGTGCGTCCCCAAGAGCAGCGTCTCGAACACCACGTCCGGGTCATAGAACTCGACCAGCGCATCGAGGTCACCGCGGTTGTGAGCCTCGAACCCGTTCCTTGACCCTCTCCACGTTCTCCTCCGACATCGCCCGCCCAGTATCTCGCGAATCGTTGCGCTTTCCATGGCGGATTCAAACCACCGCCGCACCACCGAAGAGAGTCAGCCACCCGCTGACGAACGAAGGAGGTGCGGCGATGCCAAAGGGCTACGCCCTGAGCGAGGCAACGAAGGAAGCGATCTGGGAGCTGCGAGCGCAGGGGTTCAGCGAGCGCGAGATCGGCCGACAACTCGGACTCGGTCAGAACACGGTCGGCCTCTACCTGCGAGCGCTCGGGGGCATCCGCCCGCGTCGGCGCCGGCGAGCGCAGCGGTGCTTGACCGCCTCAGAGCGCGAGGAGATCTCGCGCGGGATCGCCCGCGGTCAGTCGGTGCGCCAGATCGCCCGGCAGCTGGGCCGCTCTCACACCACCATCGTTCGTGAGATCAACCGCTGCGGCGGGCGGGCCCGCTACCGCGCCCGTTCAGCAGACCGCGAGGCCTGGCGGCGGGCCCGACGGCCGCGGCCGACCAAGCTCGAGCTCTGCGATGAGCTTCGGCGGCTGGTCCAGGGGCGCCTTCGCAAGGCCCACTCCCCCGAGCAGATCGCCGGCTGGCTTCGGATCGCCTACCCCGACAATGAGTCGATGCAGGTCTCCCACGAGACGATCTACCGCGCCCTTTATGTCCAGGCGCGGGGAGGGCTAAAGCGAGAGCTCACCAAGCACCTGCGCAAGGGCCGTTCGCGGCGTTATGCCCGCTCGCAGTCGTCAAAGCGCCCGGGGCAAGGAAAGCTCACCGACATGGTGATGATCTCCGAGCGCCGGCCGAGGTCGAAGACCGCGCGGTGCCCGGCCACTGGGAGGGCGACCTGCTGATGGGAAACCGCCAGAGTCCCGCGGCGATCGCCACCCTGGTCGAGCGCTCGACCCGTTATTGCCAGTTCGTCGCACTGCCCGTCGGGACGGAGGCCGAGCGGGTCGCCGACGCCCTGGCACAGAGCGTCACCACGCTGCCAGCCCAGCTGCGGCGCTCGCTGACCTGGGATCAGGGCTCGGAGATGTCGGAGCACCGGCGCTTCAGCGTTAAGACCGGCGTCGACGTCTACTTCTGCGACCCCCAAAGTCCCTGGCAGCGCGGCTCCAACGAGAACACCAACGGCCTGCTTCGCCAGTATTTCCCCAAGGGCGAGAGCCTCGCCGGGATCACCCAAGAGCGCCTCGACGAGGTCGCCGAGCTGCTCAACGGCCGGCCGCGAAAGACGCTCGGCTTCCGGACCCCGGCCGAGAAGCTCGCCGAGCTCATCGACGGCCCCGCCGAGCGCTGATCTCGCTACGGCCTACGGCCTTCGCTCGACAGCGCTCGAAGCGGATGGAGGATCCCAATCGTCGAGGGTGGTGCAGCGACCGGTTGAGGCCGCAATGCGAAGCGGTACTTCTCGTCTCAGACACCGCTGCTACCAGTTGGACGGCTGCTACCACCCTCTCAGCTACCACTTCGACGCCTCCTTTCCGCACGAACCTCAGCACCGGGCGCGCTGTCGTACTGGGCCAATGCCCAGGGAGCTCCGACGGACGGCTACGAGGCCGCGCTCGAGCGGCTCTCGCCCGACTGGCGCGAGCACGTGAACGCCGTCTTGTAAGTCTCCCGCTACTGCGCGTCGATCACGAGCAGGTTGAAGTTGGTGTCCCATCGTCGCGGGTGGCATCAGTCGGATTGCAGACGTGAAGCATCGCTGCTGGGTCGTTGGCCTGGTAATCGATCTCATATGTGAGCGAGTCGTTGGAGCTGTCGTAATCCGGGGTCAACAGCAGGTGGTCGCCCTGTGCGTTGATCCCGCTGATCCATCAAAGGTCCCTGCAATCGGCGCCAGCGACCCGGGTCGATGCTCGCGGTGAAGTCCACGAACGTCCCCTGGCCCACGTCCTCGTCGTTGAGCTGCCCGTCCCCGACATCGATGGCCTGGACCTGGCCAGTGCCAATGTCGGCGGACTTGACCTGGCCGTTGATGATGTCCGTGGTTCCGATGGTGCTGGCGGCATAGGCCGTTCCGCCGGCCACCGCGATCACAAGCGCGAGTGTCGCTGCCACATTCGCGTACGTCAGGTGCTTCCGCATTGGGGCTCCTCCCCGAGTTGGCTACGTGCCGACCCTCCCGTGCCGCGGCCGGCAACGCAAGGACCTGCATCACACTCGGCCTAC
>CAWAUE010000006.1:0-204544 GCA_963785195.1 uncultured Solirubrobacterales bacterium
TGGCTCGGCGAATTGCGGGAGCTGCTCCCCGACCCCGCCTGATCAAGTCCGGGAGTTCCAGCAGTTCGCGCAGTTCGCCGAGCCACGGCTCATACCTCCGCCAGCGCTCCACCGAACTGCGATACACCGGCTGGCGCGCCTGCCATTTGCTGGCGGTCTTTACGACGCGCTGGTTGTGTTCCGGGCGGAGGCAGGCATCGTCCCAAGGCAGGCCACAGAACGCGATCAACCTTCGGGTTATCGCCTCTAAATCGGCAATCAGCTCCTCGTAGCGCAGCTCGAGCAGCCGGTCGGGTGGCAGCACGCGCCGCCAATGCGCCATCACCCTCTCGTATTCGCGGTAATAGAATACAAGGTCCTTGCCACCCGTCGGAAAATCGATCAGCGGCGAAAAATGCGTCTGGTGGATCGAAAGCGCGGCGTCGATCGGCCGGCGCTGGCAATGAATGATAGGCCCGCGGGAACGCCAGATGGATCAGCCCCGCCCAGACGAAGTTGAATGGCATCTTGTCGGTGATGCGGGTCACGTCCTCGGGCGCCCGCGCCCTGATCCAGCGGAGATACTCTTCCGCCAACGCCTGAATCAACGCCGGTTCGGTGCCGGAGCGCCCGCCGGCTCGAACATCGCGCCGCGGCGGTTCCAGAAATGCATCTCGCCACCGGCGGCCACGCCGGATGGCTCGACAGGATCTGCTCCGCCAGCGTGGTTCCCGACCGCGGCATGCCGACGATGAGCACCGGCGTCGCATCGTCCAGCCCGACCGAGGCTGGCTGCGCGAACAGTTCCGGCGTGAAGCGAGCGATCTTCGCGTTGACCCGCGCGGTGAACCGGGGCCGGTCGAATGGCGGGATGCGCGCCCGCACCGTGTCCGCCTGATCGTAGTGCCGTATTGCGGTGGCATGGTCCGCCAGATCGTCGTAAGCCTTGCCGATCGCGAGGTGAATCCTGACGCGCTGGGTAAGGTTGAGCTCGGGCTGCGCTAAAGTCTTTTCCATCCGGGCGATGGTCGGCCGATCCGCATCCGTTAGCTTGCGGCAACGGGCGTAGTCGTACCAGCTCCCGCTGAAGCCTGGAATCGAGCGAGATCGCCCGCTCGTAGCAGCCGGCCGCCTCGTCGAAGCGGCCGGCGTCGGCGAGTACGGTGCCCAGCATGTCGTGTGCCAGCGCATTCGCTGGCTCGAGCGCGAGGCATTGCCGCAACGCCTTCTCAGCCTCACTGTCGCGTTCCTCGGCAAGCAGCGCGCGTGCCTCGGCTAGCCGCCCAAGCCTGGTCCTGGCCTCCGCCGAGGCCGCCAGCCGGAAATGGCGGACCGCGTCCCGTCGATGACCATGCCCTTCGAGCAGGCAGGCGAGCCGAAATGCGCTCGGCCAGAGAGGGAAGCTGAGTGACCGCCTGACGATACGCCTCCGCGGCCCCGGCCTGATCCTCCATCCGCTCGAGTGCGACGCCGAGCCGCCACCAGGCATGGGCGAAGTCGGGCTTGCGGAGCACTGCCGCACGTAGCGCCGCAACCGCTTCCGGGCCACGCTCGCAATGCAGGAGGTGACCCCAAGGTCGTGCTGGATCGCCACGCTGTCGGGCTGAATGCGCGAGGCCTGCCGCATCGGCTCGAGAGAGGCGGCGAGTTTCCGGCCTGACGCAGTCGCGCGGCCTGGGCCAACAATGCGGTCAGTCTCGCGTCGGGCGTGGCATGCCGGGCAGCGGCTGGGCTGAAAGGTAGCCGCCTTCGCAGGTGCGACACCACAACAGTGCTTGGACTTCGGCCGCTGCCGCAGGAGCAAGGATCGTTCCGCCCAGGGGTCGTGTGCCGCGAAAGCCGGCGCTGAAGCGGGTCGCCCAATGGAGTCGATCATTCGTGGTGCTTGCGCGCCTGGGACCGCGAACTTGGCGTTCGCCGTCCAGTAGCGGTTCAGGCTCACCGCCTGGAACGATGCGAACCGGTGCAGCCCTTCCAGATAGGCGATCTCTGGCCGGCGTCAGGTCCGGGTGCCAAAAGTCGATGATCAGCACGATGCGCGGCTCGTCGGTGTGGTTCCACGTCTCGTCACAGAGCTAAATCGTCGAACACGATCCAGCTTGCTTCCTGCCACTTCGCGCGTCTCGCTGCCGACCCTCAGGCCGCAGTCGCCCTCCGGGATGCGGATGCCAAGATGGCAGCGCAGCCGCTGGTTGGTCGGCCCCCGATGCGGTCGGATGTGGGTGCCCGGACTGAGCTTCGAGACATATAACAGTCCGGCCTGGGTGCGGACCGTATTGCTGGCCTCGATGATGCGGGTGATCGTCGGGCAGCGCTCGCAGTGCTCCTCGTGCTTGCGGCTCCGCTCGTAGAACAGGAACACGTCCCAGGAGCCGCGCTCCATCAGGCCTTCGGCCTCCGCCTGGAACTCGGTGGCCGCAAGGGCCTCGACCTCATCCTTGATCGCGGCGTAGTTGCGTTCCAGCGCCAGAGCGCCAGGCAGGCGCGCGACGTCGTGGTAGGGGCAGAAGCCAGGCCAGGATAGACTCCCATCCTTGCGTTGGCCTGGTTGGTCAGGAAGGTGCCGATGTAGCGGTTGAGCCGCTGCATGCCGGCCTGCGCGTTCGCAGGCTGGCGCTGCCCGAAGCGGCCAAGCGCCTGCGACAACTGATCCGTCAGGGCCAGGATCGAGCCCGCAGCATTGCGGCAATGCACGAATGCCTCTTCGTCGCGACCCGATGCCTCGAGGGCGACCGCCAGCGCGAGTTCGCGTTGAGGGTCGTCCGGCGCCTGGGCGAGCGCCGCCTCGTAGCTCGCGATCGCTTCCGGCAGGCGGCCGAGCGCCTGCAGCGCCAGCCCGCGATGATGCAGGGCATCGCCAAAATCGGGGATCAGCGCAAGCGCCATGTCCAGGCACGCCAGCGCCTCCCCGTAGTCGCCGAGACGCTCGAGGGCAACGCCAAGGTGGTGGTGCGCCTCGGCCGCGCCGGCATCCCGCTCGATCGCCTGCTGGAGCAGCGTCACGCTGTCCTCCGGCCGGTCCTGTTGCAGTCGCAACAATCCCAGGTAGCACAACGCGCCGGCATGGCCGGGATCCAGCGACAATGCGGCCTGGTACAGCCGCTCCGCCTCGTCTAGCCGGTTCTCGCCGTGCAGTGCCATGGCCTGCTCAAACGCCGCGTCGGCCGAGGTCGGCGTCACGGCGGATGTCGGGTCGCCGATGTTGTCCATGATGCATCCTATCCGAGAACGTTGCCCCGCCGGCACCGTATTACCGGAGCACGTCCTTTGACAGCAATTCGCACGGTGCGGCGCGCGCGACGCGCCATGGCGCGAGGGGTCTCGGGTCCGGTGATCGGGACGATGGCGAGTTGGAATTTTTTACAAGTGCGTCAATTTTGCGTGGTCACATTGCAGGAAATACAGCGTTTTCAATATAATAGGTAGTTGGCACGAAGATTGCTTTATATCCGTTGGCGACGAAATCGGACGCGCCGACTGGAAAGGAGTTCAAATGAGAAAGCTACTGTTTACGGGGGTAGCAGCGGCGGCGTTGATTGCGGGCGGCTGGCGAATCCCGCCGGCCCGGCGAATGCTGCGCTTTGCCCGGCGACGCCCTCGAACACCGGGAACACCCCGACGAACTGCAACGAGATCATCACGATCAACGCCAACGGTTCGATCACGACCACCATTCCGGCGGGCGCGTCCACCAACTATGACGGCGTCGAGGACAACGTCATTGGCGTGGTCAACAACTCCAGTGGCACCATCAGTTCGCTTCACCTGATCGGCGGCCTGGGCAGCAACATCTTCGGGTTCGATGGCGACGGCATCTGCCCATACAGCGGAGCGTGCACCACCAACGCCAACGACGGCGCGAGCGGTGGCTACGGCGGCCCAGTTGGGTTCTTCTCCAACCTGGTCGGCACCTCCACCGGCGACGTGAATTTCGCGCCTGGTATCGCGCCTGGTGGCTCGACTTACTTCTCGCTTGAGGAGCCGGCCAGCCTGAACACCACCGTCGTCCCGACGCCGGAGCCGGCCACGGTCGCGCTGCTCGGCGCTGGCCTGGTTGGGTCGGCGGGCTGGTCGCCGCCGCAGGAATGACTCCTTTCCCCGGGGGTACAGCCGACCGGAGATCCGACTAAACCGGAAGCCCGTCCCACGAAAGTGGGGCGGGTTTTCTTTTGCGCCGGCCCGCCGCGCTTCACTTCATTTGGCCGTCCAGGGATCGACCAGCCCGAGGCCGCAACCGGAAAACCCTCCGATGTCGCGCGTGGCGACGCTCGCGCCTGCCGCCAGTGCAGTGGCCGCGATCAGCGTGGATCCCTCGATCGGCGTGCCGGCCAACCGCCGCGCGAGCACAACCCCGGGATAGCGAAGCGTGGCGGCGGTCCCGAACGGCAGTATGCGTCCGGCGAACTCCTCTGCGAAAATAGCCTCGGCGGCTGAGGCAAGGAGGCTGCGGCGGCGTCCTTCCGGCAGAGCGGCGATGCCATAAAGGATTTCCGCCTGGTTGATGGTCGTTGTGTAGAGCAGTGCGCGCGGCCGAGCCGCCACCCACCCCAGCACGCCGGTGTGCGGCTCCGGGCGCATCAGTTCGGCTATGACGTTGGTGTCGAGGACGATCACCGATCGAAGCTGGGCGGGTCGCCGATCGGCACCGGCGGATGGGGCTCCAGGTCGACGCCGCCCAATGGCGCGAAGCGCCGCCGGATCGCTTCGGCGAGATTGGGAGCTGTGCGCTCCTCGTCCAGCGCGAGAGCCTGGTTGACGATCGATCTCAGCTCCGCCTCCATAGACTGACCGTGGCGTGCCGCGCGTATGCGGAGCCGCTCCTTAACAGCCGTGTCGACATTCCGGATGGTCAGCGTGGCCATGATTCCCTCCGCCGGTCATGTAAGCAATGACGGCACTGACTGCAATCAGGCCTCTATACACGTTCCCCGCGAAGAGCGGTGGAGATCGGCACGCAACGATTGCCGGAAGGGGGAGTGGCTTTGGGCTTTGCTTTGTCTCTGTTCTCCCCCTCCCCTCGCGGGAGGGGGCTAGGGGGAGGGGGCCTCGCTGGCCCGGACCCGGCCGCCCGCGTGATCCCGCAGCGCCGCGGCAACGCTCGCGACGACGCCGTCCCAGTCGCCGGGGGCGGTCTGCCGGAACAGCCGCGCCGTCGGATACCATGGGCTGTCCTCGCGCCGGCGCAGCCAGCGCCAGCAGGCATTGAAGTGCAGCGGCACCCAGACCGGCCTGCCCAGCCCCCCGGCGAGATGCGCCACCGACGTGCAGACGCTGATCACGAGGTCCAGGTTGGCGACCAATGCCGCGGTGTCGGCGAAGTCGTACAGTTCGTCGGTGAAGTCGTGCAGCGGGAGAGGTGCGCCGGCCTCGGCCGCGGCGTCACCCTTCTGTAGCGACACCAGGCTGACCCCGGTATCGCGGCGAGCGGCACCAACGCCTCGGGCGGCACGGAGCGCAGTCGGTTCTGCGCCATGTCCGGCGACCCGGCCCAGGCCAGGCCGACACGCATGCCCGGTATCGCCGCCAGACGCTGCCGCCATGCCGCCACCTCCGCGGGGTCGGCGGTCAGGTAGCCTGGCGTCACCGGAATGGTCGGCAGCGTCGTGCCGAGCGCCAGCGGCAGGCTCATCAACGGACAGTGCAGGTCGAACGGCGGCAATGGCTCGCCGCGGGCGACGATCCGGGCCACACCGGCAAGGCCCGCGAGCGGCCGCGTGAGCGGAGCCGGCACCTCCAGCACGACCGTGGCCCCGCGCGCCGCCACCGCCGCCGCGTAGCGGCAGAACTGCAACGTGTCCCCCATTCCCTGCTCGGCGTGCAGCAGGATGGTCCTGCCGGCGAGCGGCTCGCCGCCGAGCCAGAGCGGCTGGTCGAAGCCACGCAACCCCGGCTGGAACTGCGGCATCCGCCAGCGCCACTCGTACTCGCGCCAGCCGCCTTGCAGGTCACCCGACTGGAGCAGACACAGGCTCCTGCTGAAATGGGTCGGCGCATGGTCGGGCCGCAGCGCGAGGCTGGCCGCATAGTCGGCGAGCGCCGCGTCGTGGCGATCGAGCGCCTGGCGCACCATGCCGCAATTCTTGAGCGCGTCGGCGTGGTCGGGCCGGAGCGCGATGGCCTGGTCATAGCTGGCCAGTGCCGCCGCGTGCCGCTCCAGCGCTTGTAGTGCAACGCCGCGGTTGTAGAACGCCTCGTCATACTCCGGGTCCAGCGCAATCGCCTGGTCGTAGTTGGCAATCGCCTCCTCGCAGCGATCAGCGCCGCCAGAACGACGCCTAGATTGTTGTATGCCTCGACGTAGTCCGGCTGGAGCGCGATCGCCTGCCGGTAGCTTGCCGCGGCCGCCTCGTGCCGACCCAGCGACTGCAACGCGATGCCGCGATTGTACAGCGCCTCGTCGTAGTCGGGCCGCAGTCCGATCGCTGTGTCGTAGCAGGCCAGCGCCTCCTCGCAGTGACCCAGGCGCACCAGTGCCGAGCCCAGGTTGTTGTGCGCCTCGGAGAGGTCCGGATGCGAAGCGACCACCTGCCGCGCGGTCGCCAGCGCTTCGTCGTTGCGTTCCGCCTGGCCGAGGACGGCGCTCAGGTTGATGCGATACCTTGCCTCCCGCGGTGCGGCGGCAACCGCCTCGCCGATCAGGCGCACCGCCTCGGCGGCGTCACCGCGCTGCAGGGCGATGAGGCCGAGCAGTTGCAGGGCCTCGCCGTGGCGCGGCGAGTCCTGCAACGTGCGCCGGCAGATCGCCGCCGCCTCGTCCAGCCGGCCCTGCTCGCACAGTGCGGCGACCTGATCGAGCGGGGGAGGTAGGTCGACGTTCATTGGCCCGGTAATCTCGCAAGCCGGGCCATGGCTCGCAATAACTTGATGTTGGCCGGGGTTCCGCTTAGACGGGGACGTCGACGCTAACCACTCGTGCGCTGGCCTCCCGAAGACCGTATGCGGATGCACCCCCGGCAGAGCCGACCATGACAGTTGCCGGTGCGACCGGACGCAACGACCCGTGCCCATGCGGCAGCGGGCGTAAGTACAAGCAATGCTGCGGCCGGCAACGGTCCGCGATTCCTCCGATCACCCCGGCGTCTGCCGCCGCGTCGGCGCAGCGGGCGCGTTCGGCGCAGGCCCATCTCCAACAGGCCGTACAGCACGAGGCGGCCGGCCGCCTCGTGGACGCGGTCGCCGCGCATCGGGCCGCCGTCCACCTGACCCCGGAAAATCCGGTCGCGCATTTCAACCTGGGCGTCACCTGCCTCAAGGCCAACCTGCTGCCCGAGGCGGCCGCCAGCCTGCGCCACGCGCTCGACCTCCAGCCTGATTTCGGGCGGGCCCAGTTCAGCTTGGGCATGGCGCTGCAACGGCAGGGACACGACGCGCCGGCCGAGCAGGCGTACCGCGCCGCCATCGCGCTCGGGGCACGGCGCGTCGAGGCCTATGCGCGGCTTGGCGACCTGCTGGAGGCTCGCGGCGAAGTGGCCGAGGCGGCCGCGTGCTTTCGCCGCGCGGCAGCCGACGATTCGGTCATGGGCCGGCTGAACCAGGCGAAGGCGCTGATCGCCGGGAACGATCGCGAGGCGGCCGTCGTGCTGCTGAGGCGGACCGTCGCGCGCGCTCCCGACAACAGCGACGCACACTGGACGCTGGGCGCCGTGTTGATCTCGCTCGGCCGCTTCGACGAGGCGGTGCCGCACCTGGACCGCGCCATGGCATTGGCGCCGACGTCCGTTGGTCCGTTCTCCTCGCGCGCGCTCGCCGGGCGGCTGACCGAGGCGGACCGGCCGGCGGTCGCTCGCATGGTCGCGCTGTTCGACACCGGATCGCTGGGCGATGCCGCGCGTATCAGGCTGGGCTTCGCCCTCGGCAAGGCATTCGACGACCTGGGCGACTACGCGACGGCCATTCGCTATTTCGATGCGGCCAATGCGATCGAGAAGCGGCTGACGACATTCGACCGGGACCGGCTGACGGCGTGGGTGGACCGGCTCATCGCGCACTGCACGCCCGACTGGTTCGCCTTGCATGCCGGGCTGGGTGTGCCGGACGAGACGCCCGTCTTCATCGTGGGCATGCCGCGGTCCGGTAAACGCTGATCGAGCAGGTCGTTTCCAGCCATCCGACGGTGGGCGGCGGCGACGAGCTGGATTTTTGGCTGCGGCGCGGGCCGGCGTGGGAGAGCAGCGGGACGAGGGCCTGACCCCGGGCGCGATCGGGCGTCTCGCCGAGGACTACCTGGCTGTGCTGCGAGGGATTGCGCCGGGACTCGCTGCGCGTCACCGACAAGCTGCCGCTCAACCTCATGTGGCTCGGCCTGATCCACCTGGTGTTTCCCCGGGCACGCATCATCCACTGCCGCCGCCATCCCGTGGATACCTGCCTGTCGCTCTACTTCACGCAATTCCTCCAGCGGACGGATTTTGCCCATGACCGCGGCGACCTTGTGTTCCGCTATCGGGAATACGAACGGCTGATGCGGCATTGGCGCGACACGCTGCCGGCGGAGCGTTTCCTGGAGGTCGACTACGCGGCGGTGGTTGCCGATCCCGAGGCCAGCGCGCGGCGGCTGATCGAGTTCTGCGGCCTGGACTGGGACGACGCCTGCCTGCGTCCGGAGGACAACCAGCGCGTGGTGAAGACCGCCAGCATGTGGCAGGCGCGCCAACCGGTGTACCGCACATCGGTCGAGCGTTGGCGCAACTACGAGCCGTGGCTGGGCGAGTTGCGTTCGTTGCTCCCCGAGCCGAGCTGACCGGTCAGGCCTCGATCGTCATCGTCCGCGGCGCCTCGCCGCGCTGGTGAAGCTCCCACATGAGCCGGTAGGCGGTCTCGATCTCCCGTCGCGTGCGGTCGATGTCGAACAGCGGTGCGGTTGCGCGCACCGCCTCCAGGTGGTGCCGCATCGCCGCCAGCCTCACCGGTTCGCGTGCCAGCGCCAGCGCCAGGCGTTCGTATTCCGCCAGGTCGTGCGTGATCAGCTCCGGCAGGCCTACGGCGTGCAGCAGGCTGGCCGCCACGCGCGATGCGAAGCTGCGTCCGGAACATGTCAGCACCGGCAGTCCCATCCACAGCGCGTCGCTGGCGGTGGTGTGGGCATTGTAGGGAAACGTGTCGAGGAACAGGTCTGCCAGCGCGTGGCGCGCCAGGTGGTCAGGCACCGACTGGCGCGGCGCGAACACCAGCCGATCGGGCGCGACGCCGCGTGCCGCCGCCTCGCGCCGCAGGTTGTCCTCCACCCATCGGTTATCGGCCAGCAGCCACAGCACGCTGCCGGGCACGGCCGCCAGAAGCCGCATCCAGGCGCCGAAGAAGTCCGGCGTGATCTTGTAGGTCTGGTTGAAGCAGCAGAACACGAACGCATCCGCCGGCAGGCCGGCCTCGGCGCGGTCCGGCCGCGCCTCGCTCGCCGCCCGCTTCCGGTCGTTCGCCTGATAGCACTGCGACAGATAGACCAGCGCTTCGCTGTAGTGCTGTCGCTCATCGGGCGGCACCACGATGGGATCGACGATGAGGTAGTCGATGAACTCGACACCCAGCGTGCCCGGATATCCGATGTAGTGAAGCTGCACCGGCGCCGGCCGCGACGCGAGGATTTCCAGCCGGCTGCCCGAGGTGTGGCCGGTCAGGTCGATCATGATATCGATCTCCTGCTCCCTGATCAGTCGGGCAATGGCGTGGAAGTTCCTCGGCATCACCCATCACGACCTGGCCAACAACTACGGGCCTCCCTACGGGTCCGCCGAGATCAACTTCGGCCGGTTGATGGCGAGGACTTCCGCCCCTACCGCGACGAGATGGTGATCTCGACCAAGGCGGGCTGGGACATGTGGCCGGGGCCGTACGGACAGGGCGGCGGCTCGCGCAAGTACCTGCTCGCCTCGCTCGACCAGTCGCTCGAGCGGATGGGCCTCGACTACGTCGACATCTTCTACTGCCACCGCCTCGACGCCACGACGCCGCTGGAGGAGACGATGGGGGCGCTCGACGCCGCCGTGCGCGCGGGCAAGGCGCTCTACGTCGGCATCTCCTCCTACGACGCCGATCGCACTCGGCGAGGCGGCGGCGATCCTCGCCGACCTCGGCACCCCGCTGCTGATCCACCAGCCGTCCTACTCGATGGTGAACCGCTGGATCGAGACCGAGGGCCTGCTGGACGCCGCCGGCGAGCTGGGAATCGGCGTGATCGGATTCACCGCGCTCGCGCAGGGCCTGCTGACCGGGCGCTACCTCGACGGCATCCCCGAGGACTCTCGCGCCGCGGCGCCGGACACGACCTTCGACACCGAGTGGCTCACCGACGAGATGGTCGCGCGCCTGCGGACGCTCGACGAGATCGCCGGCCGGCGCGGTCAGAGCCTGGCGCAGCTCGCGCTCGCCTGGGCGCTGCGGGACGAGCGGGTGACGTCACTGGTGCTCGGGGCCTCCTCGGTCGCGCAGCTCGAGCAGAACGTCGACGCGCTCGACAACCTGGAGCTCAGCGACGACGAGCTCGCCGAGATCGACTCGCATCTGGTCGACGAGCATGGCGTCGACCTCTGGTCCGAGGCGCGGGCCGGCGAGTGAAAGAGCCCGGCCGGCCTACGCGTCGCGGTCGCCCGTAACGACCGAGATCGGGAACTCGAACCGCACCATGCCGTCCTGGCGCCGCTCGCCGATCCCGAGCGTCTCCCCGTGGTCGATGGCAGCGTCGTAGACCGCCCGAACGGCATCCGGATCGGGCGCCGCCGAGCGTGCCAGCAGAGCTTCGAGCTCCATCGGCAGCCGATAGGCGCCGATCGGCTCCGCGCGGAGCCCGGCGCCGCGCAGCAACTCGAGCAGCTCGGCCTCGGGCATCGACCGCGCGTGCGAGGGATCGCGCGTGCGCTCGGCCGCGTTGAAGCGCGCGGCGGCATCCGGATCCTCACCGACGACCATGTCGGCGACCACCACCCGGCCGCCGGGCGCGCAGACCCTGGCCATCTCCGCGACCACGGCCTGCGGATCGGCGACGTGGTGCAGCGCGTAGCGGCAGACGACGCGTGAGAACTCCCCGTCCGCGTACGGCAACGCGGTCACGTCGCCGAGGTCGAACCTGGTGTTGTCCAGACCCTCCCGCGCGCAGCGCTCGCGGGCGAGCTCGAGCATCTCCGGCGTCAGGTCGATGCCGACGACGCTCGCCGGCCTCGGGGGCGAGCGCCGCAGCGACGATCCCGGGCCCGCACGCGACATCGAGCACCGCGTCGTCGGCGCCCAGGCGCGCGGCGTCGAGGAGCAGGCGCATCGCGTCGGCGTCGTTCATCGCCGCCGCGGACGAGAAGCCGGCGGCCTGGCGGGTGAACTGGTCGACGGTGGTGCGTTCGTGGCTCACGATCTCAGGCTCGCAGACCTACGGCACCCGCGCGACCCCGAGCACCCGGGGCAGCACCGGATACATCCGCGCCTCGGCAGGGAAGCCGAACCCGCACGCCCGTGGTCACGCTGAGCGGGGGCATCGCGGCGATGCGGCTGAAGCTCTGGGACGAGGAAAGCGGCTCCCTCGTCCCGTTCCGCGGATCACCCGACCAGGGTGATGACGCGCGGCGCGGCGTCCGCGAGGATTTGTCGCCACTGAAAGGAATCACATGCTCTTAGCGACCGACTACCCGTTCCTCGACGTCCTCTGGACGATGATCGTCTTCTTCGCCTGGGTGGCGTGGATCTGGATCGCGATCACGTGCTTCATCGACATCTTCCGACGCCACGACATCGGCGGCGGGCACAAGGCGCTCTGGGTCGTGTTCATCATCGTGATCCCGTTCCTGGGCGTCTTGGTGTATCTGATCGCCCAGCACGACGGGATGCGCGAGCGCAGCGTCAAGCAGGCTCAGGACCAGCAGGCGGCCTTCGACAGCTACGTCAAGCAGACCGCGGGCGGCTCGGCGAGCGAGATCGCCAAGGCCAAGGAGCTGCTGGACGCCGGCACGATCACCCAGGGCGAGTTCGACTCGATCAAGGCCAAGGCGCTGGGCTAGACCAAGCGCGGACGCACGACCGGAGCCACCGGGGCAGGGCTATCGTCGCCCTCGCATCCCGGTGGCCTCGAGCGCGTCGTCCCGATGCCGATAGGCCTTGAAGCGCACGATCAGGCCGTCGCGGAGAGTGAACTCGTGAGCGGGCCTGAGCTCGACCTCGACCCCGCTGCCGCGGCCCGTGGAGCTCACCCTCACCAGCGCCAGGACCCGTTCGTCGCCCACGTCGAGGATGGTTTCGGGCTCGATGTGGATGGGCGAGCCACTCCACGGCCCATCGTCGCGAAACCGGCGCATGGCCTCAACGCCCCTGAGGATGGGCCCGTCCGGGTAGACGTCCGTGAAGTCGAACTCCACGTCGGGCGCGGCCCGGTCGGCGGCGGTGCCGATCAGCCCGCGCGGGTCCGCGTAGACCTCCCGCACGATCTCCACGTTCTCCTCCGACATCGCCCGCCCGAGTATGCCGTCTGGCCGGAGCGGTCGAACCTTGATCGCGGGCGTCTGCGCGGGCAGACTGTCTGTGCATGGGCCGGATCTCACAGCTGCTCGAGCGGATCGAGGCCCGCATTGATCGGCCGGCCGACCAGAGCGTGCTGATGCATCCCGATCGCACGGGAAGCGAGCGCATGCTCGACACCGACGAGCCCGATCAGGCGAAGGCCGCCGCGGCGACGGTGCGCCGAACCCGAAGTCGCACCCGCCGCCGCTGGCTCGGGCGCTGATTGGGTCGAATCAGCGGCGTCGACCCGATCGAGCTGTCTACTTCACCACCCGGATCAGCTTCTTGTTGACGAACTCCTCGATGCCGTAGCGGCCGAGCTCGCGCCCGAAGCCGGACCGCTTGACGCCGCCGAACGGCAGCTCGGCCCCGTCGAGGCCGACGCCGTTGACGTAGACCATGCCGGTATCGAGGGCGTCCGCCACCCGCAGCGCCTGCTCGGGATCGTTCGAGAAGACGTACGAGCCGAGCCCGAACGGGGTGTCGTTGGCGAGCTTGACCGCCTCCTCTTCGGAGCCGACGCGGTAGACGCTCGCGACCGGCCCGAAGAACTCCTCGCGGTAGGCGTCGCTCTCCGGCGGGATATCCACCAGCACCGTGCTGGAGAAGTAGTTGTCGTTGCGACCGCCCCCGGCCGCGATCTGTGCACCCTGCTCGACCGCGCGGTCGAGCTGGCCCTGCAGGGTCTCGGCGGCGTCGGCCGACGAGAGCGGGCCCATCGCGGCGCCGTCCGACATCGGATCGGCGGGCTCGGCCGCGGTCATCCCGGCGGTGAACTTCTCGATGAACTCGTCGTAGATGTCGTCGGCGACGATGAACCGCTTCGCCGCGTTGCAGGACTGGCCGGTGTTGTCGAGCCGGCCGGCGACCGCTGCCTCGACCGCCTCGTCCAGGTCGTCGGCGCCGAGGAGGATGAACGGGTCCGAGCCGCCGAGCTCGAGCACGACCTTCTTCAGGTTGCGCCCGGCGATCTCGGCGACGGCCGCGCCGGCGCGCTCGGAACCGGTCAGCGAGACGCCCTGGATCCGCGGATCGGCGATCACCTCGGCGATCTGGTCGGTGGAGGCGAGGATCGTCTGGTAGGCGCCGGCCGGGAAGCCGGCGTCGTCGTGCATCGACTGGATCGCCTCGGCCGACTCGGGGCACTGGGCCGCCGGCTTGAGCAGGACCGTGTTGCCGAGGACCAGGTTCGGCCCGGCGAAACGGGCCACCTGGTAGTAGGGGAAGTTCCAGGGCATGATCCCGAGGAGCGGGCCCACCGACGAGCGGCGGATCAAGGCAGTGCCGTCACCGGCGAGCAACTCGATCGGCTCGTCCGCGAGGAACTTCTCGGCGTTGTCGGCGTAGAAGCCGTAGATGTCGGCGCAGAAGTCGACCTCGCCCAGCGCCTGGTCCATCGGCTTGCCCATCTCGCGCACCGCGATCTCGGCCAGCTGCTCCCGCCGCTCCGTGTGGAACTCGGCGACCTTCTTGACCATCGCGGCCCGCTCGGCGACCGAGGCCTCGAGCCCCCAGTTGCGGTGGGCCTCCTGCGCCGCGGCGATCGCCGCCTCGAGCTCGTCGTCGGAGATCTGCGGATACTCCTTGACGGTCTCGCCGGTCGCGGGGTTAACGACTGCGTACTTGCCCATCCATGACTCCAGTCCTCGTGCGGTCGCGTGGCGATCTCGCTGATTTGTCGATCCGCCCTCAGGCTAACCGGTTGGCGGTTGTCCGCCGCTTTAGAGGGGCGTGCGAGGATCGCCACCATGTGGTTTTCGTCCGCGACGGTCGTGCTCACGGTCGCCCAGGCCGGCTGCATAGCGCTGGCGGCGGCGGGCCTCCCGCGCTGGGCGAACCGGTTCCGCGGGCGCGCGTGGGTGCTGGTGCTGCCGCTATCGATCGCCGTAGTCGTCGGCGCAATCGCGGTGATCCCGTCGACCGCCGATGCGCTCACCTGGGTCGCCCTGATCCTCGTCCCCGCGGGCGGCGCGCTCGCGTTCGGGTGGGCGATGCGAGGGGCGCGGCCGTGGCTCGCCGCCGTCGCGGTACCCCTGCTCGCGGTCGTCATCGCAGCGCCTGATCAACGGCTCGGACAGCTTGCCGCGCTGGCGCTGATCGCCGGCTCGGCGATCACGGCCGGGCGCCTGCTCGCGGGCGCCGCGCCGCTGACCCTGCTCAAGGTCGGCGTGATCGTCATGGCCGTGCTCGACGCAGCGCTCGTCTTCTCGGGCAACCTCCAGCATTCGAACGACATCCTGGTCGCGGCGACGCCGGGCGGCGGCCTGCCGCAGCTGCAATCGGCTTCCTACGCCGGCGCCGGGATGGGCTACGGCGACTTCTTCGCGGCGGCCGTCGTCGGCGCGATCCTCGCGGCGGAGCGGCGCCCGCAGTTGCCGTTCGCGCTGTTCATGCTCGCCACGGCGCTGTGCTGGGACCAGCTCTTCCTGGTCTACGACGTGCTGCCGGCGACGGTGCCGCCGGCCCTCGCCCTGATCGCCGCCGAGGCCTGGAGCCGCCGGCGGGCGGTGCGGCGGCGGCCGGCGGAGCTCGCCCGAGCCTGAGCCCTGTCGCGGGCCAACTAGGGTGGGGCGATGCTGATCGTGGTCGGACGAGTCGCCGGCAACCCCGAGCGACGCGAGGAATTGATCGAGCTGCTCCGCTGGATGCAGACCGAGTCGCTGCGGCGAGCCCGGGTGCCTGAACTACGGCTTCTTCGAGTCGGTCGCTGCGCCGGACGAGTTCATCGCGGTCGAGGAGTGGGAGTCGGTCGAGGCGCTGCGGGCCCACTTCGCCGCTCCGAGCGTCGAGCGGGTTCGGCGCCAAGATCGGCGGGCTGATCGCCGGCCGGCCGACCGTCGAGATCCACGGCGTCGCCGCGACCAGCGACTTTCCGGACCTCGGGCCGTTCGAGGGCAGCTGAGCGGCCGGGATAGGCTGGCGGCCGATGCTCGCGAGCTTTCAGATGCTTCCCGGAACAGCCGGCCGAGGAGCTTCTCGCCTGCATCCAGAGCGCGGACGAGCTGGGGTATTACGCCTGCTACAGCGCGGACGAGATCTACCACAAGGACGCCTGGCTGCTCCTCGCCTCCGCCGCGCGAACCACGGAGTCGGTGCGGCTCGGCCCGTGCGTGGCGCCGATCTTCATGCGGGACCCGACCTACGTGGCGCAGCTCGCGGCGACCCTCGACGAGTTGAGCGGCGGCCGCGCCGAGGTCGTCTTCGGCATCGGCAACATCGCCATGCTCGAGCAGTACGGGGTCGAGTGGCGCGGCACCCGGCCGATCGCCCGCTTGCGCGAGGCGCACGAGGTGATGCGAACCCTGCTCGACCAGGGATCGATCGACCACGCCGGAGACTTCTACAGCTACTCCGGGGTGAGCACGTTCGCGCGCCCGGTGCAGGAGCACCTGCCACTCAAGATCGGCGCGATGGGCGGCCCGAAGTCGATGGAGCTCGCCGGCGAGATCGCCGACGGGCTGCATACGGCCGCCGCCTACTCGCCTGAGGCGCTCGCGTATACGGTGAGCTGCTTCGAGGCCGGTGCCGAGCGAGCCGGGAGAAGCCGAGCCGATCTCGACCTGGGTGATTCCCTGCTCGGAGCGATCGCGACCGACGGGGAGGTCGCGAAGCGGGCCGCGAGGATCCTCGCCGCCTTCTACATCTCGTCGATGCCGCCCGCGCTGCTCGAACGCCATGCGATCGCCCCGGAGGACGTGGCACCGGTGAACGAGGCCTTCGCGGCAGGCGACGTCAAGCGCGCCCTCGCGGCGACGCCCGATCCGCTCGCGGACCGGCTCGTCGTCGCCGGCACTCCCGACGATTGGCTCGAGTATCTGACGGGGACCTACGCGCCGGCTGGCTTCAACCACGTCCTCGTCTCGTTTGCCGACCCGTTCACGCTGCGCGCCTGGGCGGACACGGCCATCGACGGCCTACCGAGCCTTGGCGAGCAGATCCGTCTCTTCGGCGAGCAGGTGCTGCCCGCGTTGAGATAGCGGCGCACGGCGGCTACTCCGCCGTGGCCGCCTCCATGGCGTCGTCTCGGGTCGCGTACTCGCGAAACCATGAGATGGCTCCTGAGTCGAAGCGATAGAGCCCGCCGGTGGTCACCTCGAAGGGCGCGCCGCTCGCGACGCCGCGACCCGCGTAGCGACCGAGGGTGACCACCTGCCCGCCGGCGACCTCGATCGCGTCGATCAAGGAAACGCGGAATTCGGCGAGCGCCTCTGGGATTCGTTCGAACATCATGGTCACGACGGCCTCGCGGCCACGAATCACCTCGCTGCCGAACAACGGGCCGCCTACCGATCGCCATTCGAGCTCGGGATGAAAGGCGGCCGCGACGCCCTCGCGATCCCCGCGAGCGTAGGCGGCGAAGAACGTGCGGACGATCTCGATATTCGACCCGGGCAAGGCTCCGGGGAGTATCGCCCAGGCGATACGTTGGCAACGCCCGTGGATGTCTCTTGCGCGACCCCGACGACGCTCGACTCGCCCGAGAACGTGGCCATCGCCGAGGAGCTCGGCTATGCGCGCGCCTGGTTTTACGACACGCCCCAGCAGAGCCCCGATGTATGGATGATGCTGGCGCTCGCGGCCGAGCGGACGGAACGCATCGGCCTTGGCCCGGGCGTGCTGGTGCCGTCGCTTCGCCACCCGATGGTCAACGCCGCCGGGACCGCCGCGCTCGAGGCCCTCGCGCCCGGCCGGGTGGCGGTTGCGTTCGGAACGGGCTGGACCGGTCGCCGGGCGATGGGCGTTCCACGGCCGATCAAGTGGGCCTTCATGGAGAGCTACATCAGGGCGTACCGGGGCCTGCTGCGCGGCGAGACCGTTGAATGGGAGGGCGCGCGGATGCGGATGCTTCACCCCGAGGGCCACGCTCCTGCGCGCCCGATCAACGTGCCCGTGTTGATCGGTGCGCAGGGACCGAAGGGGCGGGCTGTCGCGAAGGAGCTCGCCGACGGTCGTGTTCACCGTCGCGAGCGTCCCGGACTTCGCCACCGAGTTTCCCTGGGTCGCGCATCTGTGCGACGGCACCGTGCTCGATGAAGGCGAGGACCCGCGGTCGGAGCGGGTGCGCGCGGCGGCCGGTCCGGGCGAGATGAAGGTCTACCACGGCGCTTACGAGCTCAACGCCGACCTCGCGCAACTGCCCGGCGGCGAGGAATGGCTCGCGGTGATCGAAGCGGCGCCGGAGGGCGAGCGCCATCTCGCCGTCCACGACCAGCACATGGTCGGGCTGAACCCCGCCGACCAGGTGGCGTGGGACGGCGGCGCCGACACGATGGTCGAGGCCCTCAGCTTCACCGGCGACGCGGCGACGCTGCGCGCGAGGGCCGCCGAGCTTGCCGAGCAGGGCGTCACGGAGATCGTCTACCAGCCGCGGGGCCCGACATACGCCGTGAACTCGAGACGTTCATCGAGGCCGTGCGCGCCTGAGGCGAGCGCCGGGTCAACCGCCGCTCGGTTGACGCGGGCGCCCCGGCCGGGCTAGGGTGGAAAGCGGTGTCTCGTAGCGGCGGGCAGAGAAGGTCTGGACGGCGGCGGCGCATCGTCTGGGTGGCCGCGGCCGCGGGTGCGCTGTCGGCAACCCTGGTCGTCGCCGCGCTCGCCGCCTCGACCAACTTCGTCGAGGCGCCAGGAAGCCCGGTGACGGTCGGCATCAACCCGCAGGGGCATGTCGCGGCCGATCTCGACGGTGACCTCGACGTCGACCTCGCGACGGTCAACATCTCCGGCGGCGACGTCACGATCCTGAAGAACAACGGCGCCGGCCGGTTCCACGCGACGGGCACGAGCCCGGCGGCGGGCAGCTTCCCGTCCGGCATCGCCGCGGCCGATCTCGACGGTGACGGCGACCAGGACCTGGCGGTTGCCAACCAGGAGAGCGACGACGTCACCATCCTCAAGAACAACGGCTCGGGCGGCTTCCACGAGCCGGCGTCCAGCCCGGAGCCGGCGGGCGACATCCCGGTCGTGCCGGTGGCGCTCGACATCGACGGTGACGGCGACCAGGACCTGGCGGTCGGCAACGCGACGGAGCCCGTCGGCACCGTGACGATCCTGCGCAACAACGGATCCGGGAACTTCACGGAGCCCGCGTCGAGTCCCGAGCCGGCCGGCAACAAGGTCGTCTCGCTGACGGCGGCGAAGCTCGACGGCGACGCGGACGTGGACCTCGCGGTCGCCAACCAGCAGTCCTTCAACGTCAGCATCCTGAGCAACGGCGGCTCCGGCAACTTCACGCAGGTGGCCAGCAGCCCCGAGACCGCCGGCACCTTCCCGCAGGGGATCACCGCGGTCGACGTCAACGGCGACGGCGACCAGGACCTGGCGGTCGAAAACCAGGGCTCCAACGACGTCACGATCCTGAAGAACAACGGCAGCGCGAACTTCACCCAGCCCGCGACCAGCCCCGAGCCGGTCGGCATGCGCCCGCTCGCCCCGCCGGCGGCGGCCGACTTCGACAACGACGGCGACCAGGACCTGGCGGTCAGCAACATCGACGACGACAACGTGACGATCCTGCGCAACGGCGGGGCCGGCAACTTCGCCGAACCCGGGACGAGCCCGGAGACCGTCCTCGACCAGCCCGAAACGGTGGTCACGGACGACTTCGACGGCGACGAGGGATCCGGACCTCGCGGTCGTCGACTCGGGCGTCAGCAAGGTCACGATCCTCCGCAACCGCTGAGGTATCCCCCGTTCCAGCGCGCTCAGCGGAGCGGCTCGCCCCATTCGGTCTCCTCGCGCAGCTGCTCCTTCAGCACCTTGCCGCCCGGGTTGCGCGGCAGCGGCTCGGCGCGGACGCGCGACGTACTGGGGGACCTTGAAGTCGGCGATCCGCTCACGGACGTGGGCGATCGCTGCCGCGACGTCGAAGTCGTCGCCGGCCGGGACGATCACCGCGCCGACCTTCTCGCCCATCATGTCGTCGGGCACCGGGACGACCGCGGCCTCGCCGACGCCGGGCGCGCCGGCGAGCGCCGACTCGACCTCGATCGAGTAGACGTTCTCGCCGCCGCGGTTGATCATGTCCTTGGCGCGGTCGACGATGTAGAGCAGCCCGTCGTCGTCGATCCGCGCGAGGTCGCCGGTGTGAAGCCAGCCGTCGACGAAAGTCTCGGCGCGTCGCCTCGGGCTTGTTCCAGTAGCCCGCGACGACGTTCTCCCCGCGCACCAGCAGCTCGCCGACACCGGTCTCCGGGTCCGGCTCGTCGAGCGCGAGGTCGACCACGGGCATCGCGAAGCCGACCGAGTCGGCGTGCTCGGCCGCCTCCTCGTGGGGCAGGAACGAGGTCAGCGACGAGGTCTCGGTGAGCCCGAAGCCGTTGCCGACCCGCGCCTCGGGGAACGCGTCCATGATCGCGTGCACCTGGTCGGCGGCGATCGGCGCGCCGCCGTAGGAGACCCAGCGCACGTGGTCGAGGTTCGCCTCGGCGAACGGCCGGATGACGGGTGAGCGCGTGGTAGATCGCCGGCACCGAGGTGAGCATCTGGATGCCCTCCTCGCTCACGGTCCGCAGGAACCCCTCGAGGTCGAGCGCGTTGGGGAGCACGAAGACGCGGCCGCCGAGCTCGAGCATGACCAGCAGCTGGCGAGTTGCAGCCGGTGACGTGGAAGAGCGGCACGTTGATCAGCGTCGCCAGCTCCGGTCCCTCGTCCTTGTCGACGCCGACGCAGCGGAAGGCGTTCTCGGTATTCGCGAGGAAGTTCGCGTGCGAGGTCATCGCGCCCTTCGGGAAGCCCGTGGTCCCGCTCGTGTAGAAGATCGCAGCGAGGTCGTCGGGCCCGAGGTCGTCGACGACCACGCGGCTCGCCGTCGGGGAGCGCGGCGCCCGGGGAGAAGACGTACGCGGCGCCGGAGTCCGAAACGACGTACTCGACCTCGGCCTCCTTGAAGCGCGTGTTGACCGGGACCGCGACCACGCCCGGCGAGCTGGGCGCCCCAGAAGGCCAGCACCCAGTCGAGGCCGTTTCGGCAAGCAGGATCGCGGCGCGGTCGCCACGGTCGAGCCCGGCGGCCCGCAGGCCGCCGGCGACCCGGGACGCGCGCTCCCACAGCTCGCCGTACGTCACGCTCGGACCGCCGACCTCGGCGACCGCGACGCCGCGTCGGCATCGCGCTCGACGCTCGTCGCTCAGCATCTCCACCAGCGACCGCGGGCGATCCGCGTAGCGCTCGATCCCGTCGGCGCCCAGCTCGACGCCCTCGGTATCGAAGGGGTTGCGCCCGCGGGGCGCCGGTCGCACTTCCACAGAGCTCTCCTCGCCGATCGACTACGTCCCGGACCCTACGGGGTCTCCTCAAAGGGACCCTCGAGCCGCGAGAATCTCCAGGTGCAGTGAGCGACGGACCGACCGAAGCTGATGATGGCGAGGCCTCGGCGCTCGCGGCTGCGCAGGCCGTTGCCCGTGAGCACGGCGTGGCCTGCGACGACGCGGTGCGGATTGCGGCGGGCAGCAACGTCCTGGTGCATCTGAAGCCCGCGCCGGTTGTCGCGCGGGTGATGACCGGGACGGCGGGCTTGCACGACGACGCCGGGCAATGGCTGGCGCGCGAGGTAGCCGTCGGTTCCTTCCTGGCCGAGCGGACCGACCTGGTCGTTCCGCCGACCGACATCCTGCCGCCGGGGCCTTACGAGCAAGACGGGTTGTGGATGACGCTGTGGAAGTTCGTCCCACACGACGAGCAGGCTCCGCCGCCGGAGCCACGGGAACTCGGTCGTTCGCTGCGCGGGTTGCATGCCGCGCTCGCCGACTTCCCGGGTGACCTGGCCCCGCTGAGCGAGATTCGGGACTGGCTTGAGCGCCTGCTCGCCGAGCTGCGTCCATCGCCCCCGTTGACCCAGCGGGACATCGACGGGCTTCGCTTCGAGCTGGATGAACTGACACCCCTGGTCTTCGAAAGCTCGCTGTCCGCTCAGGCGCTTCACGGCGACGCCTCGATGTCGAATCTGCTGCGCACGGACCGCGGACTGGTCTGGAACGACCTCGAGGACGTCTGCGTCGGCCCCGTCGCGTGGGATATCGCAGGGCTCGTGGCGAGTGCGAGGGCTCGTGGGCAGGGCGGGAAGGTCACGGAAGAGCTACTCGCCGGCTACGGCGATCCGGGCGTCGAAGGCTTGGAGCCCTTCCTCGAGGCGCACGCTCTGTACGACATCGTCTGGCAGGCCTCCGAGGCCCGACGCCGGCCGCAGGCCATGAAGCGGGCGGCAGCCGGTCTGGCGCTCTGGCGCGACCGGCGCGCAGGCTGACTGTGACAAGCCGCAGGCTCAGTTGGTCGGGGGTACGACGCAGACGGTGCGTGCAGGAGTGGAAAGCGCCGAATGGTCGAAGGACTCGTTGTCTCGAACAATGGTCATTCGATCCGGATTCGCCCCCTGCTCGTCTCGGAAGAAGTACCCGTCGGTCCAGAAGGCCTGATTCTCGGCGACGTTCGGGATGTCGTACTCGGCGGCCAGCAGCATCGCCTCACCCAGGGTCGGAACCCGGAGGTCCGAGCCGGCGCAGACTTCGACCGCCGCGTCCCAGTCTCTTGCGCTTCCATCGGAAAAAACGCAAAGCGGGCCGAGGTGGATAGTGGCGGATGGGCAGCGGTCGAGCCCGCTCACGGAGCCTTCGTTGATGTCCTGGCTGGTGATCGTGTCGTCGCCGATGTCGAGGGTGTCGACCGAGCCATCGCCGTAGTCGTTCGTGCCGAGCGACCCGTTGGAGATATCGCCGCCCAGGATCGTGCCGTCGACGATGTCGGCGTTGGTCACCGACTCGTCGGCGATGTCGGTCCCGGTCACCGAGTCATCGCCGTAGTCGTTGGTGCCGAGCGATCCGTTGACGATGTGGCCGCCGAGGATCGTGTTGTCTTGGATGTCGACGCCTGCCAGCCCGCCGTTGGGAAGAGACGCGTCGCGCACGTCGACCGAGCGGATGCCGTTGTTACGGAGGTCGGCGGAGGCGACGGAGTTGTCGATGATGTCAGCCGAACCGACCGTGTCCGCGGCATACGCAATCCCCCCTGAAAGTACGAGAAAGAGCGCGAGCGCTCCCATCCACTGGCTCCGGATGTAGGCGACGAATGTGCGCATCGTCGGTGACCTCCTTGCGCGTCTTTGTCTGAGCTGGTCCGCGAGAGCCGCCTACCCGATCGAACCCTGGGCGGTGATGTCGAGGTTGTGGAAATCGATGTCGCCGTCGGTCTCCTGGCAGAAGAGGTCGAGCGTGTGGGGACCGCTGCCGCCGAGTGGGATGGTGCGGGCCGTCAACGCCACGGTGCCCTCAGAGCCGGCGGGATGGGTTGGGGTTCCCGTACCGGAGACGTCGGCCTCGCCGAGCTCCTGCACAGGGCCGACCTGGATGCCGTCGAAACGCAGGTTGCACTTTCCTTGAACGAGGTTCGGGTTGTCGGACGCTGAGTTCGCCCCGGCGAGGTCGTCGAACTTGAACGTGTCCCAGGTACCCGTCGCGTGGATGGTGATCGGCCCGATCCCCCCCATGGTCACCGTGGTCGAAACGCAGGCCGAGCCGGTCCCGCCGTCGTCGTTGCAACTGGCGGCGTTCCCGGTGCCAGTGGCCAGGTTCAGCGAGCCCGCGTCGATGTCGGCCGACGTCACGCTCTGATTGAGGAGGTCGTCGCCGGTGAGCGTCGCGTCGCGGACGTCGATTCCCTTCACCTGGTGATTGCCGATGTCGACGCTCTTGACCTGGCCGTCGACGATGTCGTCGCTGAACACGGTGTTCGAGCCGTCGAGCGCGACCGCGGTGCCGCTCATCGCAAACAGGAAGATCGCGATGTAGCCGACAACGTTCGAGCGGACGTGATTGCGGATACGTGTACCCATGTGTCCTCCCTGGACCGAGTGGTGAGTCAGTGGTTCTTCAGGATCGTGACGTTCGAGCTCGCGGCGTTCGCGACCGCGAGGTCCTGGTCGGAGTCGCCGTCGAGGACGCCAAGGCCGCTGCCGCGAGCGCCGCGCAGAAGAGGATCGCCGTGGCCGCGATCAACGGCGTTCGCCGTCGCTGCCTCCCTTTGGATTTGGATCGGTCCGTGCCCACGCGTTCCATCGCTCGGCCTCGGCTCGTCCTTGGCTTCGGCCCCCGACTGGAACTCACCCTAACTTCTCCGCTGCGCTTTACGCGGCAACCGCCGTCGGCGGCTGGCTCGCAACGGTGAAGCATGCCACTACACAGAACCGCTCAGCAAACCTGGAGGTTGACCTTCTTCGCCAGCGTTGGGTGACCCTTACTGACCGCCTGGAAGGTGATCAGGTAGAAGCCGGGGGTCAGCCTCGACGCCGGGATCTTGGCCTTCAGATGCGACTTGCCCTTAGCGCGGGCGATCGTCTTCCCGAAGCTGTCGGCATAGCGCGCGCCCCACTCGTCGCGGGGGCCGGCGAGCGTCGCCGTAAAGCGACCGATGTCGCCCTTGGCGCGCGCTTTGAGCTTCAGGTCCTCGGACGCGCACCCGGGGGGAAGGCCCTTGAGCCGGAGCTTTCCTGAGCCGCTGACGTCGGGTGGGTAGATGACCCTGGTGATCGGGTTCACCGTTTCCTCGATCGATTGGCCGTCCAACCCGAGTCCCCGCGAAGTTGTCGAAAGACTCGTTCGCCTGGATCGACGCGACCACCTGGATCGTCGCCGGCATTGCGCTCAGCGGCCCGAAGTCGCAGACGGCGTAGTGATACCCGTAGGAGTCGACCGGATCGATGCGGCACGTTCCGAACGTGGTCGTCACCGAGAGGAACGGATTGTCGACGGCGGCGTCGCTCTTGGTGCGCACCAGGAGCATGTCGAGCGAGTAGACGCCCTCGCAGAACTCGGTACACCCCGGCGTGCTGTTGGCGACGGTGAACGTGTCGGCGACGGTGGCGCCTCGGTTGACGACGTCGGCCGAGGCCGAGGCGGTCACCGTCACCGAGGCGGCCGCGGTCGAGGCGAGCACGGCCGAAACGACGGCAGCGATCCCGACGATGACGCCAAGGCGCTGGATCATCTCTCGACGACAGTACTCCCGCGCTCAGGCTGGCGCGTGGGCCAGGAGCGCCTTCGTCGGTCGCTCAACAGTGCTGCTTGCTGTCGGAGCCGCTCCCGCCCCGACATCTGTTCGAGCCGTACCCGCCCCGCAGCTCGTCCTTGCCGCTCCCGCCCCTGAGCATGTCGTCGTCGCCCTGGCCTCGGATCACGTCGGCGCCCCCGCCCCCGCAGACGAGGTCGTCGCCGCCACGCCCGGCCACCCTGTCGTCTCCGCCCTGAGCCGCGATCACGTCGTCGCCCTTCGTTCCCCTGAGCTTCTCGGAGCGTCCCGTTCCGACGATCGTCGGGACGCGCCCCGCGCATGTGGCGGCGCCCGCGGTGACCGCAATTTCCCAGGGCAAAGTCCTCGGAGAAAGGTCGATGATGCTCTGGTCGACGCCTGTGCCGTCGATGGCGGCGCGGCCGATCGAAGCTGTGTTCCCGGCGTTCGTCCAGTAGATGCGCTTGGCGTTGACCGCTACCCCGAGGGGGCCGATGGCGCCGGTGATGAAGCTCTGGTCGACGCTGTTCGGAACGTCGTCGAGGCTGGCACGACCGATAGTCCAGACCCCTCTCGCCGCGTTCACCCAGTAGATCAGACCGGCGTTGACGTCAATCGCGGTGGGCGCGCTGACGCCCGTGATGAAAGTCGGCTCGATCTCCGTGCCATCCAGTTTCGCGCGAGCGATGGTGTTGGTGGTGAAGTTCGCCCAGTAGATGTGGGTGTCGTCGATCGCCATGCCGGACCCATCGGTGATGCCCGTGGTGATGAACTTGGAGTCGACGCCGGTGCCGTCTATGTTGGCGCGCCCGATCGCGATTGACCCAAGATTGTCCGTGCTCCAGTAGACGTGCTGGTCGTCCACGGCAATGCCCACGGGCGCCCCGGGGGCCGCGATGAAGTTCTGGTCGACCTGGGTGCCGTCGAGGCTGGCGCGCCCGATCGTGTCGGCGAAGGTGTTGGTCCAATAGATGTACGACCCATCCACCGCGACCCCCTCGACGCCCTCCCCAGGTTTGTTTGCGCCGCCGGGAATGAAGTTGCGGTTGACCCCCTGGCCGCCCCCGTTCGCGCGTCCGACCTGGTCGATGCCGGCGTCCGCCCAGTAGATGTAGGCCGCAGCGGGCGCGGCGAGAGCGAGAGCCGCGAATGCGACGACGGCAAACGCTAGACGAGCGCGGCGCACGGCTGCAAGGTATCTAGGGATCCGGCGTTGTCAACCCGGGCTCGACGGATCAGCTGGCGGAGCGAGCTCTCCGAAGTCGCCGGCGGGTCCGCCAGCAACGAGGCCCGGTATGTCGCCTGTTCATCCGACGTCTCAGGGCCCGGACAACCCCTGCTCATCCGACGCCTCGTCACGTGCTTGGAGGGACCGCCCACCGCCGATAGGCTCGCCCTGTTTCAACCCGGGCGGGACCTGCGGTCGGCCGACATGCTCGTAACGACCAGGGAAGGGCTTGGCCTCGCCCGCGAGACCCCAGGAGGTCAGCATGGCTGCCAAGCCCAGTTTCCGCCGTTCACTCTCCGCCGCGCTCGCGGCTTCGACCGCCGTCCTCGCGTTCGGGGCGAGCTCAGCCCTCGCCTCGACCGGCAGCGTCTACGTCGACGCCAACGGCAACGCCGCCGCCGGCCACACGCTCTTCAATGGAAGCTTCACCGGCGCCTCAACACCGGCCTGGGCTATCAAGTCCTCGATAACTTGACCAGTGGCAACGACAACGTCGCGCTCGGTTTCAATCCGCTGGTCGACACGACGACCGGCTCCCGCAACGTCGCGACCGGGCGCGATGCGCTCGAATTCAATACCACCGGCGACGACAACACCGCGACCGGCGACCAGGCGCTCTTCAAGAGCACCACCGCCAGCGACAACATCGCCATCGGGAGCCAGGCGCTCTTCTCGAACACGACCGGCGCTGACAACACCGCCACGGGCTTCCATGCGCTCGAGGCCAATACCACTGGCTTCCAGAACGTGGCCACCGGCTCGCTCGGCGCTCTACCCCAACACGACCGGCCACGACAACGTCGCCGACGGCGACCTCGCCCTCTACTCCAACGTCGACGGGACCGACAACATCGCGAGCGGCACCAGAGCGCTGCTCAACAACACCTCCGGGAGCGACAACGTCGCCTCCGGCGGCTCTTCGCCGCTGCTCCCGAACACCACCGGCAACTACAACCTCGGCCCTCGGCTCGATGCCGGCCAGAACCTGACCACCGGCTCAAACAACATCGACATCGCCAACGTCGGCAAGGCCGGGGAGTCGAAGGCGATCCGGATCGGGACCAAGGGCGACCAGACCCGCACCTTCATCGCCGGGATCAGCGGCAAGACGATCGACGGTACCGCCCAGCCGGTCCTCGTCAACGACAAGGGTCAGCTGGGGACCGCGAGCGCTGCGAAGGCGCAGGTCGCGCCGGAGCCGCTGAGCGCCGCCGATGGACGCCGGATGATGGCCGAGATCGAGCGGCTGAAGGCGCGGGTCCGCGGGCTCGGGGGCTAGCGCTGAGGATTCGGCGCTGTCATCGCGTGCGAGACAAACGGGCCCGACAGGATTCGAACCTGGCCGCCGCGATCCTTCCCTGCACGACGCCCCGCTCCTCGCGCGCTGGCGACAGGCAAGCCCGTGCCGCCGTCCCGGCTGCAGGCGTTTGAACGGACGCCCGATCGCGAGCGCGGAGGGCCGGGAGCGGTCATGGACCGTTTTGGAACACCAGTCCCAGCCTTGCCCGCTCAGCTCCGACGCCACGTATTCGTGTGCGTTGGTGACCTTGTCGACAACCACGACGTCTGCGTTCCAGTAGCCGTGGGGGCTGAACCGAGGAATGGTGACGGTTCCGGAGTAGGTGCCGTCGGTGGCGCTGCCTGAGGTCAGCACGAAGTTTGGGCCCTGGACCGACTGGTTCGGACCGAAGAATCGCGCGTAGGCGTAATCGACTCCCGTTAGGTCGTCGGTGATGTGGGCGCTGACCTGGATCTGGACGTCCGCCGATGAGGTGTCGCCGGAGGACGGGGTGAAGGAGAAGTCGGTGAGGAGGGCGGCTCGCCGTCGCCGGGGCCTTGCTGATCGAACACCGAGTCCCAGCCTTGCCCGCTCAGCTCCAACACCACGTATTCGTGTGCGTTGGTGACCTTGTCGACAACCACGACGTCTGCGGTCCAGTAGCCGTGGGGGCTGAACCGAGGAATGGTGACGGTTCCGGAGTAGGTGCCGTCGGTGGCGCTGCCTGAGGTCAGCACGAAGTTTGGGCCCTGGACCGACTGGTTCGGACCGAAGAATCGCGCGTAGGCGTAATCGACTCCCGTTAGGTCGTCGGTGATGTGGGCGCTGACCTGGATCTGGACGTCCGCCGATGAGGTGTCGCCGGAGGACGGGGTGAAGGAGAAGTCGGTGAGGACGGGCGGGGCCGAGTCGCAGTTGTCCTCAAGGGTGTCGCCGACTCCCTTGACGCAGGTATTGGTGCCGGTGCCGCCATCAAGATAGTCGGACCCCGGCCCGCCGTCGAGGCTGTCGTCGTTCGGATCGCCGTGAAGCTGATCCGAGCCGCCGCCGCCGGTCAGGGTGTCGTTGCCGCCGCCGCCGTGGAGCTGATCGTTGTCCGCGCCGCCGGTGAGGATGTCGTCCCCGCCCGAGCCTGTCTCAGTGTCGCCGCCGCCGCCGCCGGTGAGCGTGTTCGCACGTGAGTCGCCGGTCAGGGTGTCGCCAGGGGTGAACCGGTGATTGACTCATCGCCGGGAAGGCTGTCGGTCCCCTGGCCGCTCGCGACGTCGGTGGCGAGGTTGGCGTTGATCGGGCTCTGCGCCGGTGTAGGTCGCGGTGTCGGTGCCCGTTCCCCCGTTCAGGGTCGTCGCCGGCTCCCCCATTCAGGGTGTCGTCGCCGCCGCCAGCGGCGAGCGTGTCGTTGCCCCCGCCGCCGATGAGGGTGTTCGCAAGCGAGTCACCGGTCAGGATGTCGCCCAGGCGTGAGCCGGTGATGGACTCATCGCCGGGAAGGCTGTCGGTCCCCTGGCCGCTCGCGACGTCGGTGGCGAGGTTGGCGTTGATCGGGCTCGTCGCGCCGGTGTAGGTCGCCGTGTCGGTGCCCTCCCCCGTTCAGGGTGTCGTCGCCGGCTCCCCCGTTCAGGGCGTCGTCGCCGGTTCCCCCATTTAGGGTGTCGTCGCCGCCACCCCCGAGGAGCGTGTCGTTGCCGCCGCCGCCGATCAGCCTGTCGTTTCCACCAAGGCCGCAGATGACGTCGTTGCCACGAGTGCCGGTGATCGTCTCACCGCCCGCGGTGCCGGTCTCGGTGCAGGTGCTGGCGGAGGCGGCGGTAGGCCAGGCAATGAGAAGGGCGGCCAGGAGGCCGAGGCCGGAGCGGGCGGCAGCAGGGCGCGGTAAACGGACGAGAAGCTGGGGTGAGACATGAGATTCAAACCGGGGCTGGACCGTCCCTGCGCAACTCTAGAGTCGCGACGATCCCGCCGCGCCGGTTCGGGGTCGCATCCCCGAGTCGGCCGTGGTCTCGCTTTCACTTGCTTCCCCTCCCTGGCTACTCTAGTCGTATGGGCTGGGATTCGGCGCTGTGACCGCGTGCGACTGAAGCGGGCCCGACAGTTTTCGAACCTGTGACCTTCGGTTTCGTAGACCGACGCTCTATCCGGCTGAGCTACGGGCCCTGAGAGGCCGCCGACTTTCCGCCGAGCCCTCGGACGGGGGATTCTAGAGCCGCGCCCGTCGTCCGTCGGCTGGCCGTCGGTCGCTCGTCGTCGTCGAGAATGATCGGGGCGAGAGCGCTTGCCGCCGGGAGGCGAGCTAGGCCGCCTCGGGCGCGTAGCGGTGGTGGATCGCCGAGCAGGTTGCCGTCAGGGTCCTGGAAGAACGCCTGGTGGCAGACGCCGGAGTCGATCGTCTCGCCCCTGAACTCGACCCCGCGCGACTCGAGCTCGGCCTGCGCGCCCTCGAAGTCCTCGACATGGAACTCGATCGGGGGGTTGCTCGGGCTGAAGTCGATGCCGAACGCGTCGGACTGCATCACCGCGAGGGTCAGGTTGCCGGTCTCGAACTCGCCCGCGGCATGTCCCCCAGCGCTTCGACCGCTCGAGGCCGAGCATGTCGCCGTAGAAGGCCGCCGCGGCCTCGAAGTCCCGGTCGCGATGCGTGACGAAGTCGGTGCCGTTGACGATCGTTGTTGTGTCGCTCATTTGAGCTCCTTCGTTGTCGTTAGATGCGCAGTCTCCCAGCGGCGCGGATCCGAGCCCTCGACCTCGACCAGCTCGCCGCGGGCGACCAGGTGGTCGATGTAGGCGAGCGCGAGTTGCCGCCCCAGGCTCCCGTCGCCGGGGTCAGGTTCTCAGGCCCGACGAGGTCGCTGATGAGCTCGAACGCGGTGCGCGTGCCGCCGCCGGCGAACGCGCCGCGCACCCGCTCGAGTTGCTGGTCGAGCTCGGCGCGATTGGCGGCCACCTTGGCCGGCACGTCGCGGAACGGGCGCCCGTGGCCGGCGAGGCACAGCCCGGTGCGCTCGAGCCGGTCGACCTCGTCGAGTCCGCCGATGAACTCGCTCTACCGGGTCGGGCGTGTGGCCGTAGTCGAAGAACAGGGAGATCCGGCCCAGGAGGTGGTCGCCGGAGATCAGCAGCCCGCTCTCGGGCTCGTGCAGGACGACGTGGGAGGGCGCGTGGCCCGGCGTCTCATGCACCTGCCACGTGCCGAGGTCGGTCTCGACCTCGACGCCGGGGACGAGCTCGTGATCGGGCTCGACCAGGCGGGCGATGCCGGTGCCGGTGCCGCGGCGCTGCTCGTAGAGCTCCAGCGCGGCGGCCGGGACCCCGCTCTGCCGCGCCACCTCGATCCGGCGGTCGAGCGCCCCGTCGGGGTCTTCGGCCAGGCGGCGCACGTGCTCCCAGGCCGGGTGGATCCAGAGCTCGCAGCCGGCGGGCGTCGACGATCGGGCCCGCGAGGCCGTAGTGGTCGGCGTGTGCGTGAGTGCAGACCACCAGCCTGACGTCGGTGGAGCTCCAGCCCGACCTGGGCGAGCGCCATCTCGAGCTGGCGCAGGCCGTCGTCGGTGGCCATGCCGGTGTCGAAAAGCACCACGCCGTCGTCCGCGCGCACCGCCCAGGCATTGCAATGCGGCACCCCGGGCCACGGCAGCGGCAATCGCAGGCGCCAGACCCCCGGCAAAACCCGCTCCCCGCGCGCGATCTCGCGCCTGCGCCTGGGCTCGCTCATCGCGCCCATGCTCGCACGGCTTGGCAATTCGCTTTGCAAACCGCTCACACATGGCGCTTTCCGGCCTCCGTACCATCACCCTGTTCTCGGGATGCGTACCCGCCGAGACGTACAAGCTCGCCCTCGTGGGCGTCGTCGCGTTCGTGTTCCCGGCCCTGTCGGCGCGACCGCCTCCGGCCAGGACCTGCAGTCCAGCTCCAGAAGAAGCGCGAGCGGCTCGACCACGTCAAGCAGCGCGAGGGCGTGCTCTCGACCACGATCCAGCGATACGGCGAGCAGATCGACGAGCTGATCGGTCAGATCGCCGTGCTGCGCAACCGCGAGGCGATCGTCCAGAAGCAGCTCGACAAGCAGGCCGAGCTTCGCGCCGACCGCGAACCGGCTCGACTGCTGCGCCAGCACCTCCAGCGGTCCCTGAACACGCTGCGCACCCGGCTCGTCGACATCTACCGGTCGGGCCAGCCCGACCTGCTCACGGTGATCCTCGATCCGACGGCTTCGACGACCTGGTCGACCGCTACGAGTACCTGAGGCGGGTCGAGACCAGGACTCCGACGTGGTCGGCCGCGTCCGCGACCTTCGCAACGACATCGCGACACGTCAAGCGGGTGACCGCCGAGCGCGACGAGATCGCCGCCCGCAAGGCCGAGCTGGCGCGCACGCGCAGCGAGCTCGAGGCCGGCAGAGCCAGCTCGACGCCGCCCGCGACCAGCGCCAGGCGGCGCTCGACCAGGCCAAGAGCACCGCGGACGAGCTCGAGGGCGACGTCTCGAGATCCAGGACCGGATCCCGCGCAGGTCGCCGCCGCCCAGCAGGCGGCGGGCGTGCCGCCGCGCCCGCCGGGCCCGTTCCAGGGCGAGAGCTCGGCCGGCTTCATCTGGCCGGTCAACGGGCCGATCGTGTCGCCGTTCGGGCGCGCAGCATACGGCGGCTATGAGAACCACCCGGGCATCGACATCGCGGTGCCCGAGCGGCACGCCGATCCACGCGGCGGCGAACGGCGTCGTGCTCTTCACCCAGTCCGAGGCGACGAGCGGCGGCTACGGCAACTACACCTGCATCGACCACGGCGGCGGGATCTCCACCTGCTACGCCCACCAGTCGAGCTTCGCCGTCTCCCGGGCCAGGAGGTCCAGCAGGGCGACGTGATCGGGATCAGCGACTGCACCGGCTACTGCTTCGGGCCGCACCTGCACTTCGAGGTCCGGATCAACGGGCAGGTCACCGACCCGATGGCCTACCTGCCCTGAGCGGCCGCGCCGGAGCCTAGGCCGCGCGGATACGATCGCGGCGTGTCCGGCGAGGCGAACCCAAACGCGGCGCTGATCGACCGCCTCTACGAGGCCTTCAACCACCGCGACGGCGAGGCGATGGGCGCCTGCTACACCGCCGACGCCCACTTCGCCGACCCCGTGTTCTCCCACCTGCACGGCGAGGAGGTCGGCGCGATGTGGCGGATGCTCTGCGGGCGGGCCAACGACCTGCGGATCGAGCACTCGAAGGTCGAGGCCGACGCGCGAGACCGGCTCGGCGCACTGGGAGGCCGACTACACCTTCCGCAACGGGCGCAAGGTCCACAACGTGATCAAGGCGGCGTTCGAGTTTCGCGACGGGCTGATCTCCGACCACCGCGACTGGTTCGACCTCTATCGCTGGACCCGCCAGGCGCTCGGACCGCTCGGGTTCTTCCTCGGCTGGACGCCGATGGTGCACAGGCGGATCCAGTTCACGCGCCAGACAGGACCTCGACCTGTTCATGGCCGGCGACCCGCCTCACCGGAGTGAACGACCGCCTCTCGGCCTCGGACATGTCCTCGCTGCTCGCCGAGCGGGGGCCGATCCACGTCCACGTCGGCGGCACGGTGATCGTCGCGGGCAAGCCGCCGCCGTTCGAGCGGGTGCTCGGCGCACGTCGACGCCCGGCTGAACCTGGTCCCGCGGTTTCGCCAGCGGGTCACGAAGGTGCCCGTCGGGCTCGCGAACCCGGTCTGGTCGGACGATCCGCGCTTCGATCTCGGCTGGCACGTGCGCCAGGCGGCGCTGCCGAAGCCTGGCACGCTACCGAGCTGCGCGACTGGTCGGCCGGATCATGTCCGAGCCGCTCGACTTCACCCGCCCGCTCTGGCAGATCTACCTGATCGAGGGCCTCGAGGGCAAGCGCCACGCCTACGTCTCGAAGACCCACCACGCCCTGGTCGACGGGGTGTCGGCGCTCGACGTCGGCACGCTCCTCGTCGACGTCTCGGCCGACGGCACGGAGATGCCCGTTCCGGACGCGCCGTGGGAGCCGGACGAGCCGAGCCCGCGCATGCTCGTCGACGGGCGCGGCGACGGAGCGGCTGGCCGCGCCGCTGCGCGCCGCACGGAGCGCGACGCGCTCGGCGCTCACACCCACGCGGGACCGCGCAGCGCCTGCGGCGCACCGCCGAGGGCTTCACGACGCTCGCGGCCGGCGGGCCGAGCGCCCCGCAGACGTTCCTGAACCGCGAGATCGGGCGCGACCGGCGGGTGGCCTTCGTGGAGAGCCGAGCTCGAGGCGCTGAAGCGGGCGCGGGGCGAGAGCGGCGCGACCGTGAACGACGTCGTGCTGCCATCGCCGCCGGCGGACTTCGGCGCTTCTTCGAGCGCCGCGGCGAGCGCGTGCCGAATCACCTCGTCGGCCCTGGTGCCGGTGAGGTCCGGCGCCCGGACGAGGACCTCGAGCTCGGCAACCGGATCGCGACGATCCTCATGAAGCTGCCGCTCGGCGAGGCGGATCCGCGCCGGCGGCTCGAGCTCGTCAACGCCGAGATGACCCGCCTGAAGGCCTCCGAGCAGGCGAGCGCCGCGTCGCTGATCATCGAGGCGACCGGCTTCGCGCCGCCGACGATCAACCGCGTCCTCGGCGGCGCGATGCGCGCCCGCTCACGTGGAACCTCGTGGTCTCGAACGTGCCCGGCCCGCAGATGCCGCTCTTCATGCTGGGCCGGAAGATCAAGGCGATCTACCCGTTCGTGCCGCTCTCGCCGCAGGGCCACGCGCTGTCGATCGGGCTCCTGAGCTACGACGGCGGCGTCTACTTCGGCCTCACCGGCGACCGGGACCTGATCGGCCGACCTCGACGAGCTCGCCACGGACCTCGGAGGCCGCGATCACCGAGCAGGTCGCCGCGGCCTGAGCTAGGCGTGGATGTCGACCGGGGAGCCGAGCGGCACCTTGTCGACGAGGGCCGAGACGTCGGGGTCCGCCGCGTGGACGCAGCCGTGCGAGATCGCGACGCCGAGCGGGCCCTGGGTTGCCGTGGATCGCGATCCGGTTGCCGCCCATCCAGCCCGAGGGCAGGTTCGGCTGGGTGGCCGAGAGCGCCAGCGCGCAGCAGCCGTAGGCGGGGCTGAGGCCGCCGCGGAAGGTGTCGGTCACCGCGAAGCGGCCGACCGGCGTGTCGGTGCCGGGCGCGCCCGATCGTGACCGGGAAGCTGCGCTCGACCTTGCCGCCCTCCAGCAGCTCGGCGTGCCGGTCGGAGACGTCGATGACGATCGAGGTCCTTGTCCACCCGGCGTGCAGCCGCTTGGGCTCGAGCCGGATCCAGCCGAGCTGGCCGTTGGCGAGCATCGGCGTGCTCACGCCGGCCCAGTGGCCGGACTGCTTGACGACCCCGAACACGGTCGGCGAGCCGAACTCGGTGCGCTTGCGCAGGCGGGCGACCAGCTCGCCGCCGCCGGGCTCGGTCCGCATCGCGACCCGATGGCCCCGCCGAACCCAGATCACCGGGTACGCGTCGTGCGGCGTCTGGAGGCCGAGCCAGGCCTTCGCCTGCGGCGGCTCGGCGGACGGAGCGGCGTCGACGGACGCGGCGCCGGCGTTCGCGGCTCGGCGCTGCGCGGGGTCCGCGGCGCTGGTGGCCGTCGGCGTCGCCGCGGCCTGGGGCGGCGCCGGCACGCTGACCGTGACCGTGGGCGGGTCGGCCGACGAGCCACAGCCCGCCGCGACCGCCCCGGCCACGACGATCGCCGCGAGTGCTGAGCGTCGCGATCCCTCCCCCTGCAAGGTAGAGGGTGGCCGCCGTCAGCCCGGCGTTTCGCCCTCGTGGGCGAGGAGCTCGGGGCCGATCTGGGCGATCCGCGTGTGGCCGCTGAGGCCGACGGTGAGGTCGAGCTCGGCGAGCAGCGCGCGCAGCACGCGAGACGACGCCCGCCTCGCCGCCGAGCGCCAGCCCCCAGAGATAGGGGCGGCCGATCAGCACGGCGTCGGCGCCGAGGGCGAGCGCCTTGAAGACGTCGGCGCCCGAGCGCACGCCGCTGTCGAGCAGCACCGCCAGGTCGTCGCCGACCGCGTCGGCGACCGCGGGCAGCGCGTCGAGCGCGGCGATCTCGCCATCGACCTGGCGGCCACCGTGGTTGGAGACCACGACGCCGTCGATCCCGCGCTCGCGCGCCGCGCGCGCGTCGTCGGGGTGGAGGATGCCCTTGATCAGCGATCGGCAGCTCGGTCTCCGCGCGCAGGAACTCGAGGTCGTCCCAGTTGAGCTCGGGGTTGGAGAACTGCGCGACGAACTGGCCGACGGCGGCCTGCAGGTCCTCCTCGGGCGGCTTGTCGAGCAGCGAGCGGAACACCGGGTCGGAGATGTAGTTGGCGATCCCGATGCCCGTCGAAGAACGGCTGCCAGGCGCCCTGCAGGTCGCGCGGCTTCCAGCCGGGCAGGAACGAGTCGACCGTGAGCGACGATCGCCCCGTAGCCGGCGCCCTCGGCGCGCCCGATCAGGCTCGCCGCGAGCTCGCGGTTGCGCGGCCAGTAGAGCTGAAACCACTTCGGCCCCGCCCGCCGCCGCGGCGACGTCCTCGAGCGGAACGACGAGACCGTGCTCAGCGTCATCGTCAGGCCGAGCGCCGCCGCGGCGCGCGCGACGGCGAGCTCGGCGTCGGGGTGCAGGATCGACTGGACCCCGATCGGCGCCAGCGCCACCGGCGCCGGCATCCGCGTGCCGAGGACGGTCACCGAGAGGTCGCGCTGCGAGACGTCGCGCAGCATCCGCGGCACGATCCGCCAGCGCCGGAACGCCTCGAGGTTCGCCCGCATCGTGTCCTCGCGCCCGGCGCCGCCGAACACGTAGGCGGCCGCCCGCGGATCGTCGATCCGCTCCTCGACCAGCCGCTCGAGCTCGGCGATCGAGACCGGGTGCTCGGGCTCGGTGCCGCCCATGCCCAGGAGGAAGATCTCCGCCTGATACCCGGCGAAGGGCGGTCCGTGCGCGGGCGGTTCGTTCACGCGCGCAGCCTATTCGACGGGCCGAGCTCCGGGACGCGGATCAGCTCGCTGCTTGAGCGAGCGGCCGGGCCGCGCCGGCGCGCGAGAACTCCATCGCCTCGTCCTCGAGCGCGCCGTAGCGCAGCATGACGATGTCGCGCGCGTAGTTCTGGTAGCAGCCGCCACGGGCGCCGCGACCCCTGCTTCGGGAACTTGTCGATCGAGCGCATGCACGTAGCCGGAGGAGAAGTCGATGAACGGCTCGCGGGTCACCGACGGGTCGCGGTCGACGCGGCGTGCAGTGGCGTAGCCGTGCGCGTCCATGTGGTTGAGCAGCCGGCAGACGTACTCGCAGGTGAGGTCGCACTTGAGCGTCCACGACGCGTTCGTGTAGCCGAGCGCGATCGCGAGGTTCGGCACGTCGCTGAACATCATGCCCTTGTAGCCCATCGTCTCCGGCAGCTCGACGTGCTCGCCGTCGACGGCGAGCTCGATGCCGCCGAGCGGCAGCAGGTTGAGCCCGGTGGCGGTGACGACGAGGTCGGCCTCGAGCTCCGCGCCCGACTCCAGCGCGATGCCCGTTCTCGGTGAAGGTCTCGATCTGGTCGGTGACGACCGACGCGCTGCCGTTGCTGATCGCCTCGAACAGGTCGCCGTCGGGCACGAGGCACAGGCGCTGGTCCCACGGGTTGTAGCGCGGCTTGAAGTGCGTGTCGACGTCGTAGCCGGGCGGCAGCTGGCGCTCGACGCCCCGGCGGATGCAGCCGCTTGACGAGCTCCGGGCGCCGGCGGCTGAGCTGGAAGACGAGCATCGTCAGCAGCACGTTCTTCCAGCGCACGACCGCGTAGGCGAGCTTCGCCGGCAGCAAGCGGCGCAGGAACGTTGGCGATCGGGTCGTCGGCCGGGCAGCGAGACGACGTAGGTCGGCGAGCGCTGGAGCATCGTCACGTGCGCCGCGCGCTTGGCCATCGCGGGCACGAGCGTCACCGCGGTCGCGCCGCTGCCGATCACGACCACGCGCTTGCCGGCGTAGTCGAGGTCCTCCGGTCCAGTGCTGCGGGTGCACGAGCTCGCCGGCGAAGCGCTCGATGCCGGCGAAGTCGGGCGTGTAGCCCTCGTCGTAGCGTAGTAGCCGCTGCAGACATGAACAGGAAGCCGCAGCGTCATCTGCGACCGTCTCGCCGGTCGTCGGCGCGCTCGACGTCGACCGTCCAGCGCGCGTCGTCGCTCGACCACTCGGCCGCGCACGACCTGGTGGCCGAAGCGGATCTTGCGGTCGATCCCGTACTCGCGCGGCCGTCTCGCGGACGTAGTCGAGGATCGACGGGCCGTCGGCGATCGCCTTGGCCTCCGTCCACGGCCGGAACGAGTAGCCGAGCGTGAACATGTCCGAGTCCGAGCGGATGCCCGGGTAGCGGAAGAGGTCCCAGGTGCCGCCGATCGCGTCGCGCGCCTCGAGGATCGCGTAGGTCTTGCCGCGGGCAGTTCGTCTGCAGGTGGTAGCCGGCGCCGATCCCGGAGAGCCCGGCGCCGACGATCAGGACGTCGACGTGCTCGGCGTGCATGAGTGGCACGAGTGTCCCACTTTCGGCGCTGGCGTTGTGTGACACCCCTCACACGACGGGCGCGCATAGGCTCCCGCCCGATGTCCGACCTGCCCTCCTTCCGGTTCGAGCTCGAGCGGCAGCCGGCGCGGACGGGCGCGGGGGGCGTCACCCGCGGAGCCTCGGTGCGCGAGTTCCCGGCCTCGACCGGCATCGCCGGCGTCTCCATGCGGCTCAAGCCCGGCGGCCATGCGCGAGCTGCACTGGCACGCCAACGCCGCCGAGTGGGCCTACGTCGTCAGCGGCAAGTGCCGCACGACGATCATCCATCCGGACGGCCGCGGCGACGACCGACGACTTCGGCCCCGGCGACGTCTGGTACTTCCCGCGCGGCTACGGCCACTCGATCCAGGGCCTCGGGCCCGACGAGTGCCACTTCATCCTGATCTTCGACAACGGCGACTTCTCCGAGTATCGCCACCTTCAGCATCACCGACTGGCTGGCGCAGACGCCGGCGGAGGTGCTGCGCCAAGAACCTGGGCGTCTCAGCGTCGAGTTCGCCGGCAGCTTCCCGAAGCACGAGGTCTACATCGCCCAGGGCCCGATGCCGGCCGGCGACTCGCCGCGCTGAGCCGCGCGGCCGGCTCCCGAGCTCACCAGCTGACCCACCGCTATCCGCTCTTGGCCCAGGAGCCGCGCCGCAGCCCCGGCGGCGGCGACCAGCGGCACGGTCACGGTCGACGAGTTCCCGATCTCGACGACGATGGCCGGCGTCGGTGCTCGAGCTCGAGCCGGGCGCCCTGCGCGAGCTGCACTGGCACCCCAACGCCGACGAGTGGCAGTACTTCCTCGAGGGCCAGGCGCAGATGACCGTGTTCCTCAGCGGCGGCGAGGCCGTGACCGAGGAGTTCGACGCCGGCGACGTCGGCTACGCGCCGATGGGCGCCGGCCACTACATCCACAACATCGGCGACGACGTCTGCCGCGTGCTCGTCGGCTTCAACAGCGGCCATCTACCAGGCGATCGACCTGAGCGAGTGGCTCTCGACCAATCCCCAGAGCACGCTGGCGGCGAACCTCGGCGTCTCGGACGACATCCTGGCGAAGCTCCCGAAGGAGCATCGCTTCATCGTCCCGCCGAGCTAGCTGCCGCCGCGGCGCGGGTCCCCGCGCCGGTAGCGCTTGTAGGGCCCATGGATCCCGTGCCCGTTCAACCAGCGACCGTGGCTGAGCTCGGAGTCGCGGCGCAGGCTCTCGCGGCGCGTGAACGCGGCCACGAACGGCTCCAGGTCGGCGTCGGCCAGCTCGATCGGGCGGAGGCGCTCCGGCTCCGCGAACGGGACGAGGATCGCGAGCGGCCGCCCGTGCTTGGCGATCACCGCGGCCTCACCGTTGCGGACCCGATCGATGACCGCCGCCGTGTTCCGGCGCAGCTCGGTCACCGCCACCTCGCGCACGCGACCGGTCGGCGCGACCTCGGTCGATTTTCGGGGCTCCGCGCGCCACATTCGGTCGCGGACAACCTCCCGCATCCGGGCACGCGAGCGGCGCACGAAGCGTGCCGGATCGCTCGCGGAACCGTCCCGATTCGGACCTGAGCCGGAGCGAGGACGGGCAGTGTGTAGGTCCCGGAGGGCCTCCCGGGGATGGCAACAAAACGGGGAGGTCCTCGGAGGGAGGCGCCGGTGCGCAGGCTGATGCCCCAGACGCTGGCCGTTTCGGCTCGGTCAGCCGCCCGCGGCGGCGAGGGCTTCCTCGCGAGCGCGGAACTCGGACACCTCGATCACGACGTCGCCCTTGAACCGGTAGAGGACGGCGTAATGCAGGTCGGCCATGACGCCGCTCTGGCGCCCGCGACCGCTGCCCCGCTGGACCGCGACGAGGCGGTCGCCGAGTTCGTCGAAGGACTCGAACTCGATCCACTGGTCCTCGAAGTCGCGCAGCCAGTCCTCGAGGTAGCCGCGCACCCCGTCGTGGCCACGTCGACCTGATCGGACAGCGGAGAGGGCGGGATTCGAACCCGCGAGAGAGCTTGCGCCCCCTACTCGCTTAGCAGGCGAGTGCCTTCAGCCACTCGGCCACCTCTCCTGGGGACGGCCGGATGATAGATGCGTTACCGCCGTCCGGGCGGGTCCCAGATACGCTCGCCCGCGCCGTGAGCCCACCCCCGATCGACCGCGAGGCGCTGAAGGCGCGTTACGACGCGATCTTCGCGACGACCGTGCCTCCGTTCGCGTTCGTCGACCTCGACGCGCTTGCGCGCAACGCCAGGCGGATGCTCGACCAGGCGGGCGGGCTGCCGATCCGGATCGCTTCGAAGTCGGTGCGCTCGACGGCGATCCTGCGTCGGATCCTCGACCTCGACCCGGGCTTCCGCGGCGTGCACGCGTTCACCGTGCCGGAGTCGCTCTACCTCGCCGACCAGGGCTTCGAGGACATCGTCGTCGCCTACCCGTCCGTCGACCGGGGGGCGATCGCTCGTGTGGCGAGGCTGGAGTCCGAGCGACCCAAGGGCGCGCCGGTGCTGATGGTCGACGACCGCCCGCACCTCGACGTGATCGAGGGGGCGATCGGCGGCGGGCGCTCGGCGGTGCGCGTGTGCCTGGAGATCGACGTCGGCTGGTGGCCGCTCGGCGCCCGCGGGACGCGGATCGGGCCGAAGCGCTCGCCGGTGCATGACGCGGGCCGCGCCCGCCGGATGGCCGAGGAGATCGCCGAGCGGCCCGGGACCGAGCTCGCGGGGCTGATGGCCTACGAGGGCCAGATCGCCGGGGTGGGCGACCGGATCCCGGGCAAGCCCCTGCGCAGCGCCGCGATCCGGTTCATGCAGTCGCGCTCTGAGCGCGAGATCCGCTCGCGCCTGCCGGGGATCGTCGCCGGGGTGCGAGAGGTCGCCCCCCTCGACTTCGTCAACGGCGGCGGCACCGGCAGCCTCGCGCGCACGTCCGCCGCCGGGATCGTCACCGAGCTCACCGCGGGCTCGGGCTTCTTCGCACCGGCGCTGTTCGACAACTATCGCTCGCTCGAGCTCGAGCCGGCGGCGTTCTTCTGCCTGCCCGTCGTCCGCCGCCCGGTGGGAGGCGTCGGCACGCTGCTCGGTGGCGGCTACCTCGCCTCCGGGACCGCGACCGCCGACCGCCTGCCGGATCCGTACCTGCCGGGCGGGCTGCGCTTCGACCGCTCCGAGGGCGCCGGCGAGGTCCAGACGCCGGTGCTCGGCGCGGCGGCGTTCAACCTGCGCGTCGGCGACCGGGTCTACCTGCGCCACGCGAAGGCGGGCGAGCTCTGCGAGCGGTTCGACCGGCTCTTCCTGGTCGAGGGCGAGGCGATCGCCGACGAGGTGCCGACGTACCGCGGCGAGGGCAAGACGTTTCTCTGATGGCACGGATCGACGTCGACAAGACGCTCAACGCCCCGATCGACGACGTGTTCGAGCTCCTCACCGACCACGCCGGGTACACGCGCTTTCGCAGCTTCAGCCGCGCTGAGCTGGTCCGCGAGGGCACGCCCGACCGCAACGGCGTCGGGGCCCTGCGCCGGCTGGTTGCCGGGCCGCTGCGATTCACCGAGGAGATCACGGCGTTCGAGCGACCGACGCGGATGGACTACCTGATCCGGGAGGTCAACCTGCCGCTCGACCACGACGGCGGCGTGATCACGCTCTCGCCGGCCGGCACCGGGACGCGAGTGCTCTGGCGCTCGATCTTCACGATGCCGGTGCCGGTGGTCGGCGGCGCGATGGCCGCCGGGATGGCCGTGGCGCTGCGCCGTGGCTTCATCCGCCTGCTCGACGACATCGACCGGCTCGCGTGAAGGCCCGCGAGTTCGGCTACGTCTGAATCGCGTCCGCGAACCGCCGCAGACCGGCCGGCCAGCCACCGTCGGACGCGACCGCGTCGCGCATCCGCTCCTGCCAGCCCTCGCCGTGGCGGTCGAGGTGGCGGTGCTCGAGCTCGACCCTGGTGCGGTCCGGAGCCTCGGCGATGAAGCGGACCTCGACCTCGCTCGTGCGCTCCAGGTCGGTCTCGAGCTTCCAGTCCGTGTTGATGTCCCAGCTGATCACGAACCGGTCGGGCCGGTCGAAGGCCAGCACTCGCGCCCAGGTGCACTCGCTGCCGTCGACGCCCCGGTCGTAGACGCGTCCGCCCGCGCGGGTCTCGAACACCATCTCGGCGAGCTCGCCCTCGAGGATGTGGTGGTCGGGGTCCCACCAGGTGCCGATCTCGTCGGTGAACACGGAGAAGGCGCGGTCGATCGGCGCCTCGACGGTGATCGAGGTGCGGACCGCGGTGTCGGTCGTCTGGGTCGTCATCTGCTCGTCTCCTTCTCCTCGGCGGCCCGCTTGAACGCGGCGAGGGATCGGTTCCAGAACCCGTCGAGGTAGTCGCGCAGCGCGGCGACGCCCTCCGGGTCGAGTTGGTAGATGCGGCGGGTGCCGGCCGCTCGGTCGGTGACCAGGCCCGCGTCCTTGAGCACGCGCAGGTGCTGCGACACGGCCGGGCGGCTCACCGGAAGATCTCCGGCGAGCTCGCCCACGGCGCTCGGGCGCTCGGCGAGCCGCTCGAAGATCGCGCGCCTGGTCGCGTCCCCGAGCACGGCGATTCTCTCTCCTTGGTCAGTGACCACTTACGGTAAGCATACACTTACCGCCCGAGGACGCGGTCCACGTAGTCGTTGACGAACACGCCCTCCGGGTCGAGGCGCTCGCGCAGCGCGAGGAAGTCCGCCCAGCGCGGGTAGCGGGGGGCGAGCGTCGAGGCGGTCTGGAAGTGGCGCTTGCCCCAGTGCGGGCGCCCGCCGTAGGAATCCATGACGGCCTCGACCGCCTGGAAGTACGGCCGCCAGTCGAGCGTGCGGTCCTGGTGCACGGCGACGTAGCAGCTGTCACGCCCGTGGGCGGTGCTCAGCAGGGCGTCATCGGCCGGCGCGAAGCGGACCTCGATCGGGAACGCGACCGGCGGGCGGGCGCGGGCCGCGACCTCGAGCACCCGGCGCACGGCCTCCGCGGCGTGCTCGCGCGGGATCCCGTACTCCATCTCCGTGAACTTGATCCGTCGCTCGCTGGCGAAGACGCGGAAGCTGCGATCGACCTTGGTCGAGCGCCCGACCCCGGCGGCCGCGATCCGCGCGAGGCGCGGAACCTGCGACGGCAGGTGCCTGCCGGCGAGCGCGAGCAGCTGGCCGCCCCCGTTCTCGAGCGCCACCTCCTGGGCGTAGACCACCGCGCGCGGGCGCGGCTTCGGCGGCTCGTCGGTGCGGCGCGTCTCCCGGCACAGGGCGGTCTCGGTGTGGGGGAAGACGTAGAACTCGAAGTGGTCGAGCTCCTCGTTGAGCCGGTCGAGGTCGGCCAGCGTCTCGGCGAGCGGTCGCGGCCGGTCGACGCGGCTGAGCGTGAACGCCGGCACGACGCGGACCGTGACCGCGTAGATCAGGCCGAGCGCCCCGAGGCCGATCCGAGCGCCGGCCAGCGCCGCAGGGTCGGTCGCGGCGGAGATCTCCAGCGACGAGCCGTCGGCCAGCACGAGCTCGACCGCCTCGACCTGCGCGGAGATCGAGGGCGATCGCGCGCCCGTGCCGTGGGTGCCGGTTGAGATCGAGCCGGCGAGCGTCTGGCGGTCGATGTCGCCGAGGTTCGCGAACGCCAGCCCGAGCTGGTCGAGCCGACGGTTGAGCTCGCCCAGCACGATCCCGGCCTCGACCTTCACCAGGCCCGCGCCGCGGTCGACCTCCAGGAGCTGGTCGAGGCGGCTCAGGTCGACGGCGACGCCGTCGGTGAGCGCGATGTCGGTGAACGAGTGGCCCGAGCCGACCGCCCGCACCGTCCGCCCGCGCTCGGCGGCGCGCCGGACGACGGCAGCCAGCTCCTCGCGCGTGCCAGGGCGCTCGATCGCCGCCGGCGAGCAGCGCTGGTCGCCCGCCCAGTTGCGCCACCCCGGCATCGAGCCAGCGTAACTGTCGTCAGACTTCCCGAAGCAGCCCGGAGGGGTGGCAGAGCGGTTGAATGCGGCAGCCTTGAAAGCTGTTGACCGGGTTCTCTCGGTCCGTGGGTTCGAATCCCACCCCCTCCGCTGAGCAACGGCGCCGATACCGTGGCCGGCGTGACGAGGGTTCTGGTCACGGGGATGTCCGGCACGGGAAAGTCCTCGGCGCTTGCCGAGCTCGCCGAGCGCGGCTATCGAGTGGTCGATACGGACGACCCGGGGTGGAGCGAGTGGGTCGACGTCCCCGAGGAGGCGGGCGGCGGCGAGCGCCTCTGGGTCGAGGACCGGATGGCCGACCTCCTGCGCGACGACGACGGGCGGACGCTGTTCGTCTCGGGATGCGTGCGAAATCAGGGCAGGTTCCATGACCACTTCGACGCGGTCGTCCTGCTCAGCGCCCCGGCCGAGGTGATCGGCGAGCGCATCGCCGTCAGGACAACGAACGACTACGGCAAGGCGCCCTCGGAGCGGGCGCTCATCCTCGAGCAGATCGCGACCATCGAGCCGCTGCTCCGCGCGGGCTGCACCCACGAGCTGGACGCCAGCCGGCGGTTGGGCGAGGTCGTGGACGACCTGGTCCGAATCGCCGCGGCGGCGGGATGAGCAGGGCTCTCCTCCTCCGAGTGGTGTAGAAGCGCAACCCGCCCACCGCTAGCTTGTTCTGAAGGTAATGGGACGCAAGGCGATCGCGGGGCTCCTTTGGGCGGCGATCGCGCTCTCGGCCGCGCCGGCCTCGGCGGCGCTGCCGGGTGGCGCGGCGTACGCGCCCCACAACGGCCACGCCTACCACGGGGTCTCGGACACCGGCGACGTCGCTGACTTCGACGCCTTCGCGAACGAGGTCGGCGCCCACCCGGCCGTGCTCCAGGAGTTCTTCCACTGGCGCGTCCCGCTCACGACCGGAGCGCTCTATCGCTGGGGAGCGACCGACACCCGCGGCGTGCTGAGCCTCTCGACCGCTACCGGTGCCGGCGAGGAGATGATCACCCCGCGCCAGATCGCCAAGGGAGAGGACGACCGCTACATGACCCACATGGCGGCCGACATCGCGGAGACCGGGCAGACGGTCTACATCCGTCTGATGGCGGAGATGAACGGCCACTGGAACGCGTACTCGGCCTTCAACGCCGACGGCTCGGCCCGCCGCCGCGGCCACTCGGCCCACTGGTTCAAGCTCGCCTGGCGCCGGTTCACCCTGATCATCCGCGGCGGCTCGCGCGACAAGATCAACCGCAAGCTCGTCCACATGGGGCTGCCGCGAATCCTCCAGGCCAAGTCCGCGAACGACCCGGTCTACGCGGGCGGACCCGGGGGGATCCCTCTGCCGATCCCGGAGCAGATGCCGCAGCCGCGGGTGGCGATGATGTGGGTGCCGCAGAGCTTCGGATCGCCGAACATCTCCGGCAACCAGCCGGGCGACTACTGGCCGGGCGGGCGCTACGTCGACTGGGTCGGGCTCGACATCTACTCGAAGTTCGCGGGCGCTTTCGATGACGACGTCCGCTTCTTTCACCAGTACAAGCACAAGCCGTTCGTGATCGGCGAGTACGGGCCGTGGGACAACGACTACGGCGGCTCGTTCACCGGGGGGCTCTTCCGCTGGGCCGAGGCGCACAACCGGGTCAAGATGCTCATCTACTACCGCGGCGTCGACCCCGACAACTCCTACAACCTGAAGTTCTATCCCGGCGCCCAGAAGGCGCTGCGCAACCACCTCGCCAAGCCGCGCTGGACGCAGTACGCGCCGGGCGTGCGCGACCTCGTCGATCCGCCCGCTCCCCCGCCGCCGCCGCCGACGGCGATGCCCCAGGCGCGCCCGTTCCCCTAGGGTCCCGCCGCCGATGAGGACGCTCCCGATCGCGACCGCCTGCGCGCTCACGCTCGCGGCCCTGCTCGCCGGCTGCGGCGGCGGCGACACGACGACCGTGATCGAGCAGACGACGACCGTCACCGACACGCCGAGCACGACCAGCACCGCCTCGTCGACCACGTCGTCGTCGACCACGACCGAGAGCACCACGCCGGCGGTCTCGCTCAAGGCGTTTCAGTCGCCGAGCGGCAACATCGGCTGCATCATGTCCTCGTCGGATGTCCGGTGTGACATCGCCGAGAAGCAGTGGACGGCGCAGCGCCCGGCGAGCTGCCCGTCGCAGGTCGACTTCGGCCAGGGCCTGACGATGAAGGCGACCGGGCCCGCCACCGTGGTGTGCGCGGGCGACACCGCGCTGAACCCGCAGGCGCCGACGCTGGACTACGGGACCTCGTCCCAGGTCGGGTCGATCACCTGCACGTCGACCGAGGCCGACATGGAATGCACGAACGGCAGCGGCGGCAGCTTCAAGCTTTCGCGCGAGAGCTACGAGCTCAACTAGGCAGCTCGAACTGCACGGGGTAACGGGCCTCGACCAGCTCGCCGAGCAGCTCGACCAGCTCCTGGTGGCGCGGGTGCTCCTGGTACGCCCGCCAGCCGTCGGCGTCGTCGAACTCGGCGACGATGGCGAAGTCGGCGCCCTCGGTCAGCCCGAGGTCAGGCCCGAACCGATACGAGCGAATCTCTTCGATGACGTCCGGCAGCTCCGCCAGCCGGGCGACGACCTCGGCGATCTCGGCTTCGCCGACCGAGTCCTTGAACCGATAGGTGACCGCGTGACAGAGCACCGCGCTCAGCTCCGCCGCCGCTCGGCCAGGATCCGGTAGCGCAGCTCGGCGTCCGCCCGCAGGCGGCAGAGGCGCGTGCGCTCCTCCTCGTCGCCGGCAGTGGCGATCAGCGCGCCGAGGCGGGCGGCCTCCTTGCGCGCCTCGAGCTCGGGCGGCACGCAGTCGGCGTTGCGCAGGATGCGGAGGCCCATCCGCAGCTCGGCCGGGACCCGGGCGAGCGCATCGGGCGGCAGTGGCTTGCCGTGACCCGGCAGGTCGTCGAACTCGCCCGCCGCGATCGCCGAGCGGATCTTCGATTCGGCGAGCCGGGTGAAGGCATCCATCACGGGCGGACCTCGCCGAGGAACGCGATCAGCCGGGTGAGGAACGCCGCTTCGTCCTCGCGATGCGGCCAGTGGCCGGCGCCCTCGACGATCAGCGAGTCGGACCCCGCGCCGAGCATCCCGGCGGTGCGCTCGACAAAGCTCGGGGTCGAGGATGTCGGTGGTCCCGCCGACGACGAGCCCCCGGGTCACGGGCGGCTTGGCCAACCGCGGCGGCGTCCGCGGCGAAAGCGCGCGGTAGTAGGCGAGGGCACCACTCAGCGACCGCTCGTCGCCGAAGGCCGCCTTGACGTCGGCCAGCGAACGCTCGCGGTCCGGCCCGGTCCAGTTCGGGGCCCAGCGGCGATAGAGGGTGTCGAGGTAGGCGAAATCGCCACGCCGCACTGTCCGCTCCGCCCAGGGCAGCTTCAAGGTGACGAAGTGGCGCGCGGCCCAGAGTGTCTTCGGGTCGCGCGGCAGCAGGCTGGGGTGCGGGATCGCGATGGGGACGATCGCCTGCACCCGATCTGGATGCAGCGTCGCGGCGGCGTAGACGATCGAGGCGCCCCAGTCGTGGCCGACGAGGATCGCATTGTTGAGGCCGAGGGCGTCGAGAAATTCGATCGCGTCGGACCCGGTCGTGACCGGGTCATAGGCGCGTCCCTCGACGATCGTCTTGGGCTCATACCCGCGCAGCCAGGGACGCAGCGCCCGGTAGCCCGCGTCGGCGAGCCCGGCGCCGATCCGCTCCCAGCCGTGGGGTGTGTCGGGAAAGCCATGGATGAGGAGCACCGGCGGGCCCTCACCGGCCTCGGCGTAGACGAACCGCTGCCCGGTCTCGGCCGCGACTGTCGCCCACTCCGAAGCCATCGCCTCTGATCGTATGCGCCCGTGCCTACGGGTAGGTCTCGATCCGGATACGGTCGGAGGGCCAACAACGAGAAGGGCCCACACATGAGTGCACGCCAAGCGTTCGCACAGTGGCGGGAAGATCGACGAAAGCGCCGAAGCGGGCAGGAGACGTCGGTTGGCGAGTCGGAGGAGCCGACCGATGAGCGCGAGCAAGCCGCCAAGCGCACCAGGAGCGAGTTGAACGCTGCCAAGGAAGCCGAGCGGGAGCAAGCCGACAACGTGCAGGGGAACGAGCTGTACTGAGTCGAGTTCGAGTGGTCGGCCGGCCCGCTTCGGTCAAGGCCGTGCGGCGGCGCGCAGCTTCGCCCGGCCCTCGGCCAGCGAGCGGTTGACCTTCGTGTAGGTCCAGCCGCACAGCTCGCAGATCTCGGCGTAGGAGTAGCCCTGGGCCTGGAGCACGAGCGCGAGCCGCTCGTTCGCCTTGAGCTCCGCGAGCGCGCGGCGGGCGTCGGCCACCTGCGCGGACCGCTGGGCGCGCTCGGCGGGACCCGGCGCGTCGGCGGGGACCGCCGCCAGCGGGTCGAAGGGCGTCTGGCCCGGTGGCGGGGCCGGGGCGAGGCAGCGGAGCAGGCGCTCGCGCCCCCGCCGGACCGCGAGCGCCTCGTGCTTCGTCACCACGGACATCCACGCGATCAGGCGCCCCGGCTCGACGGCCGGGCCCTTGGTCAGGAGGATCTCGGCCGCGCGCTGGAGCGCGTCGTCGGCGTCCTCGGGACAGAGCGAGTGGCGCCGTGCGATGCGGCGCAGGACCCCGCCGTGGCCGTCGAGCAGCGCGAGCGCGGCGCGGACGCGCTCGGGCGCAAGCCGAGAGCCCGCGAGCTCGCTCGCCGGGGATTCGGGCGCGGGACTGCGCATGTCTGCTTCAAGCCCGAGGGGGTTGCGCGCGCCCCCTCGGGCGGAGCGGTTACGGCGCGGGGACCCGCGAGAAGCCGATGACCGCGTTGTCGGGGAAGCCGGCGGTCGCGTAAACCGACTTGCCGTCAGCGGTGACCGCCACGTCGGTGGCCCCGTTCAGGCCGGCCGTCGAGTCCTTGCATGACTGGTAGTTGGCGGTTGCGGTGTCGCCCTTGAAGCAGCCGTGGAACCCGAGCGCCCCGGTTGTGGTGTCGCGGGCGAAGTCCGTGACCGCGCCGTCGAACTGCGCCGCCACGTAGACCGAGCGGTTGTCGGGGCTGACCACAACGTCGTGGGCGCCCGTGAGGCCCTTCGGGCTGTCCCCACACGGGACCTCTGGGAACTCGTTGTCGACGAAGCAGCCCTCCGGCCGCAGCCCGCCGCCGGCGAGTCGATCAAAGCGCACGAGCGCGTCGTCGTCCTTGGCCGTCACGTAGACGGACTTGCCGTCAGGGCTCACCGCGACTCCCTCGGGGCGCTTCATCCCGATCTGCTCCTTGGCGCAGGTCTCGAAGCTGATGCTCGGGTCCTGGACGCACCCCTGCGGGTGGATCACCCCGCTGCTGAGGTTCCTGCTGAAGTGGACGATCGCGTCGGAGAACGCCCCGACCGCGTAAACCGACTTGCCGTCAGGGCTCACCGCGACGGAGTCGGCTGCCGCGAGGCCGCCGGAGACGTCGCCGCAGGGATCCGACGGGCTCCCGTCGTTCTCGATCACGCACTCCTTCGGATTCAGGTTGCCGTTGGTGGCGTTGACCCGGAGGTGCGCGATCGCGTCGGCGCCGAAGTCCGCGACGTAGACGTCGTCGCCGTTGGGGCTGATCGCGACGCCCGTCGGGTCGTCGATCCCGGCCATGCTCTTGTCGCACGCCGCGATGTCGTCGTCGTCCACGCAGTTGCGGAAGCTCAGCGCGCCGCTCGTGGTGTTGCGCGCGAAGTGATAGATGCCGCTGTCGCCGAAGCGGGAGATCACGTACACGGCCTTCCCGTCAGGGCTGACCGCCACGTCGACCGCGTTGATCAGGAAGCCCCCGGGGACCGTCGTCGCACAGTCCGCGGGCGAGAACCCGCTCTCGATGCAGCCCTGGTAGGTGAGCGCGCCGGTGGTGGTGTTGCGGGAGAAGCGCGCGATCGCCTCGTCGCTGCTCGAGACGGCGTAGACCGACTTGCCGTCGGGACTGACCGCGATCGCCTCGGCGCGATCGAGGCCGTCGCCGCTGGTCGCGCACGTGTCGGCGCCGCTGTCGGGATCGTCGATGCACCCGAGTGGCGTCAGATCGCCCACCGCGCCGAACGCCACCGCTGCGAGCACGAGCGCGCAGACCGCCGCCGCAAGCCCCGCGATTGCCACACGCCTGTCCCTGGTTCGACGCACGTTCCCCTCCATCAGTTTCGGTTGTCCGTTTCACCCTATCCGCGGACTCGCGCGCCCACAAGCCGGGTTGCAGCCGGGGCTCCCGACGCGCCGGTATCCTCGCGCGGCGATGAGCACATGCCTGATCACGGGCGGCGCCGGGTTCCTCGGCTCGCACATGGGCGACTACCTGCTCGGTGAGGGCCACCGCGTGATCTGCGTCGACAACCTCGACACCGGCTCGCTTCAGAACATCCAGCACATCAGCTCGGGCGAGTTCGAGTTCGTCCAGCACGATCTCACCGACCCCTTCCACATCGACCAGCCGATCGACTACGTCTTCCATCTCGCCTCGCCGGCGAGCCCGATCGACTACCTGCGGCTGCCGCTGCACACCCTCAAGGTCGGCTCCTACGGCACCCACCACATGCTCGGCCTGGCGAAGAAGCACCGGGCGCGCTTCGTGCTCGCCTCGACGTCGGAGGTCTACGGCGACCCACAGGTTCACCCCCAGCCCGAGAGCTACTGGGGCCACGTCAACCCGATCGGCCCTCGGGGCGTCTACGACGAGGCCAAGCGCTACGCCGAGGCGCTGACGATGGCCTACCACCGCCAGCAGGGCGTCAACACGGGAATCGTGCGGACGTTCAACACCTATGGGAGCCGGATGCGGCCCCACGACGGTCGGGCGATCCCGACCTTCCTGCGCCAGGCGCTCCAGGACAAGCCGCTGACCGTGTTCGGCGCCGGCAGCCAGACGCGGAGCTTCTGCTACGTCGACGACCAGATTGCCGGCTACATCGCGATGGCGAACTCCGGCGTCCACGAGCCGGTCAACATCGGCAACCCCGACGAGTTCACGCTGCTCGAGCTCGCCAAGGTCGTGATCGAGGTCACCGAGTCGAGCTCGGAGATCGTCTTCGAGGCGCTGCCGACGGACGATCCCCAGGTGCGCCAGCCCGACATCACCCGGGCGAAGGACCTGCTCGACTGGGAGCCGAAGGTCGGCCTGCGCGACGGCCTGCGCATGACGATCGAGCAGGCGGGGGCCGAGCGGCTCGTCGGCGCCGGGGACTGAGGGCCCGGCCGCCGACCCGATGGAGAGCCGCGCGGGCGGCCTGCGGATCGCCCACCTGACCGCGACCTTCCCGCCGTATCCGGGCGGGGCGGGCAACACCGCGTTTCGCTTCGCCCGCGAGCAGGCTGCGAGCGGCCACCACGTCGAGGTGTTCACGGCCCCGGCTCCGGGGACCCCGCCGGACCCCGGCGGCGCGATCGTGCACCGCCTCGACCCGGTGCTGGCGATCGGCAACGCTCCGTTGATCCCGTCGCTCGCCCGGATCGAGGGCTTCGACGTCGTGCACCTGCACTACCCGTTCATCTTCGGCTCCGAGCTGACGCTCGCCGGCCGCCTGACCGCTCGCCGCCGCCGGCAGGCCCTGCTCGTCCACTACAAGAACCGCCTGGTGGGCAAGGGCCCGCGCGGGGCGCTCTTCGAGGCCTATGAGCACACCGTGGCGCCGGCCCTGATCCGCGCCGCGGACCGGGTCTGCGTGCTGTCCGCGGACCACGCCGAGTCGGTGTCCTACCTGCGGCGCACGGGGGCGAGCGACCCGGCGAAGCTGATCGAGATGCCGAACGGCGTCGACGCGGAGCTCTTCGCCCCGGGGCCGGACGAGAGCGGGCTGCGCGAGCGGCTCGGGATCGGGGCGGACGCGCTGGTGGCGGCGTTCGTCGCCACCCTCGACCGGGCCCATCACTTCAAACGCCTCGACGTCGCGATCGACGCCCTGGCCGAGCTCGGCGAGCGGCGGGTCGAGCTCGTCGTCGCCGGCGGCGGCGAGCTCCTCGACGGCTTTCGCGAGCGCGCCCGCGCCGCCGGGGTCTCCGATCGGGTCCACTTCCTCGGCGTCGTCCCCCACGCGGAGCTGCCCGGCGTGCTCCGGGCGGCCGACCTGTTCCTGCTCACGACCGAGCCGCCCGAGTCGTTCGGGATCGTCCTGATCGAGGCGATGGCCTGCGGGCTGCCCGCGATCGCCACCGACTACCCCGGGGTGCGGGCCGTCGTGGACGAGGGCGAGACCGGCCTGCTGGTGCCGGCGGGCGACGCAAGCGCGGTCGCCGCGGCGCTGGCCGAGCTCGACGATGCCGGTGCCGAGGGGCGGGCCGAGCTCGGCCGGCACGGCCGGGCCAAGGCGGAGCGCGAGTGGAGCTGGCCGCGGCTGGTCGAGCGCATGGATGGCGCCTACGCCGAGGCGATCGAGGTCCGGCGGCGCCGGTCCGCCGCATGACCGGGGCGAGCCCGCGGCGGCGGATCCTGCTGATCGCCTACTTCTACCCGCCCTGCCGCGACACCGGAGTGCTGCGACCCGCCGCGATGGCGAAGTGGCTGCGCCGACTCGGCCACGACGTCACGGTGCTCACCACGTCGGCCTACGGCGAGCCTGCGGCCGACGCCGCCGAGGACGTCGTGCGCACGTCCGACGCCCAGCGCTGGCGGGCCCGGCTGGCGGGCAAGGACTCGATCGGGGCGATGTTCGACTCCCCCACCTACAGCGGCCGCCCGCACCCCCTGAGCCGCGTGCTGGTGCCCGAGGCGCTGGTCGCGGCCTGGATGCCGTTCGCGCGCTCGCGCGCGCTGCGGCTTCGTCGCGAGCGCCACTTCGACTGCGTGATCACGACGTCGCCGCCCGAGTCCGCCCACGCGGTGGGCCGGGCGTTGCAGCGCCGCGGCGTCCCATGGGTGGCCGACGTGCGCGACGGGTGGACGTTCGAGCCACTGCGTCCGGACTACCCGACCGCAGCCCAGCGCCGCCTCGACGGGTGGCTCGAGCGCCGCTGGCTCGGCTCGGCCGACGCCGTCGTGTGCGTCTCGCGCCCGGCGGCCGAGGACCTTGGCCGGCGCGGGATCGCCACCCCGCTGCTGGTTCCAAACGGCTGGGACCCGGAGTCGGCGCCGCAGGCGGCCGGGCCCACCGGCCTGCTCGACCCGTTCCGGCGGTCGATCGTCTACACCGGCCGCTTCGGCAGCTACGGCCGCGATCCGCGTCCGCTCGTGAGCGCTCTCTCCGAGCTCGCCCGCGGCGATCGCGCCACCGCGGCCAAGCTCGAGCTGGTGATCGCCGGCCCGCTCACCGACGCGGAGGCGCAGCTGTTCGCGACGGACGTCTCACCGGCGCGGATCGTGGTCGCCGGCAGCCTCGAGCGCGACCGCGCCCTGGCGCTCCAGCGCGAGGCCGACGCGCTGCTCCTCGTCGCCCAGCCGACCCGCTCGCAGCTGCTCAACATCAAGCTGTTCGAGTACCTGGCGAGCGGTTCTCCGATCCTCGCCCTCGCCGCGGGGACCGAGGCGGGCCGGGTCGCCGGCGAGGTCGGAGCCGAGGTCGTGGCCGCCGACGACCCGGCCGCGATCGCGGCGGCGCTGGCCCGGGTGGCCACGGGCGACCTCGCCCCCACCCCCGCCGAGGCCGTCGCCCCGTACACCTACCCGGCCCCCGCCGAGGGCATGGCGGCGGCGGTCGAGGCCGCGATCAGCCGCCGGCGCGGGCGCTGATCGCCGCCGCGGCGACGGCGGCGGTCGCCGGGACCTGGTCCAGGTAGAAGGCTGGCTCGATCGCCTCGAGCTCGAGCAGCATCGGGGCGCCGTCGCGGTCGCGGATCATGTCGACGCGCCCGTAGAGCGGCACGTAGCCGAACCGCTCGCCGACCTCGGCCACCACGCGCCGGGCGAGCTCGAGCTCGTCGTCGCCCGCCTCGCCGGCGATGACCAGGGTCGGGTCGTACATCGCCTCGGCGGCGCCGACGGCGTCGTCACGGATCGGGGCCACCTCGTCCGGCCGCAGCACGGCGCGCTTGCGCAGCGCGTGCACGGGCTCGCCGTCGATGCACAGCACCGCGGTCTCGCCCACCTCGTCCACGCTCGCTTGGAAGGGCTGGAGCATCGCGGTCCGTCCGCCGGCATGGATCGACTCGACCAGGTCCCGGGCGAGGCCGTGGGCCGCCGGCCCGAAGCGGCCGGAGTCGCGCCCGCCGGCCGAGATCGCGGGCTTCACCACGACCTCCCCATCGATACTTGGCAGCGGCGCGCCCGGGTCCACGTACGCCGTGTCGACCACGGGGATCCCGGCCGCGCCCAGGTCGCGCAGGTAGTGCTTGTCGGAGTTCCAGCGCACGAGCGCCGGCGAGTTGTGCAGCCGGTCGCCGATCGAGTCGCACCAGCGCAGGAAGGCGTCGCGGCGGCGAGCGTAGTTCCAGGTCGAGCGGATCACGACCGCGTCGTAGGACCGCCAGTCGGCGCCGGGCTCCTCCCAGGGGACCACGGTCGCATCCACCCCGGCCTCGCCCAGCGCCTCGACCAGCCGCCGATCGTCGCCGAACTGCGGCGGAACCCCGGAGAAGCTGGCTAGGGCGACGCGCACGGCGGCCATCGTAGGTGGCGGATAGCCTCAGGCCATGACGCCCCGCGAGGTGGTCGAGTCCTTCTGGGAGGCGATGCGAGCCAACGACTGGAAGGCCGCGGCCGCGCACTTCAGCGACGACGCGCTGATCGAGTGGCCCTGCACGGGCGAGCGCATCAAGAGCCCCGCCGCATGGGCCGAGCTGCAGGCCCGCTACCCGGCCGCCGGCCGCTGGAGCTTCGACCTGCACCGGCTCGTCGCCGACGGTCGCGCCGCCGTGAGCGAGTGCACGGTGACCGACGGCGAGAATGCCGCGCGCGTGGTCGCCTTCAGCGACGTGGACGGCGACCGGATCGTGCGCCAGATCGAGTACTGGGTGCTCGCCTACGAGCCGGCCGACTGGCGCGCCGACCTCGTCGAGCGGATCGAGCCGGTGCCGTGACCCGGCGCCCGCGCACCTAGACTTGCGGGCCATGGCAGAGCCCGAGCAGGCGGAAGCCGTCGCGGAGGACCTGAACCGCTTCGTCGCCCCCGTCGTCGGTCCCGACGACGAGCGCATCTTCACGGACTCGGGGATCGAGATCGATCGGGTCTATGACGAGGGCGACGTCGCGCCGGACCTCGAGGAGCGCCTCGGCGAGCCGGGCGCGTACCCGTTCGCCCGCGGGATCCACGACGGCATGTACCGCGAGCGGCTCTGGACGATGCGCCAGTACGCCGGCTTCGCCAGCCCCGAGGACACCAACGAGCGCTATCGCTACCTGATCGAGCACGGCTCCACCGGCCTGTCGATGGCCTTCGACCTGCCGACCCAGCTCGGGCGCGACTCCGACGACCCGCTCTGCGCCGGCGAGGTGGGCCGCACCGGGGTGCCGATCGACACGATCGAGGACGTCCGGATCTGCTTCGACCAGATTCCGCTCGACGAGGTCTCAACCTCGATGACGATCAACGCGCCCGCCGCGGTCCTGCTGCTGCTCTACGAGCTCGTCGGCGAGGAGCAGGGGGTGCCGTCGGAGAAGCTGCGCGGCACGGTCCAGAACGACGTGCTCAAGGAGTACGTGGCCCGCGGGAACTACATCTACCCGCCCGTCCCGACGATGCGGCTGACCACGGACATCTTCGAGTACTGCGCCGAGAACGTGCCGAAGTGGAACACGATCTCGATCTCCGGCTACCACATCCGCGAGAAGGGCTGCTCGGCCGTCCAGGAGGTCGGCCTTCACGCTCTCGAACGCGATCGCCTACGTCGAGGCGGCGCTCGAGCGGGGGCTCGAGATCGACCAGTTCGCGCCGCGGCTGGCGTTCTTCTTCAACTGCCACAACAACGTCTTCCAGGAGATCGCGAAGTTCCGCGCCGTGCGCCGGATGTGGGCGCGGATCGTGCGCGAGCGCTTCGGCTCGGACTCGCCGCGCTCGCAGATGATCCGCTTCCACACCCAGACCGGCGGGGTCACGCTCCAGGCCCAGCAGCCCGAGGTGAACATCATCCGCGTCGCGCTGCAGGGCTTCGCGGCGGTGTGCGGCGGCACGCAGTCCCTGCACACCAACGGCTTCGACGAGGCGCTCGCCCTGCCGACCGAGCGCTCGGCGCGGATCGCGCTGCGCACCCAGCAGGTGATCGCCCACGAGTCCGGCGCCGCCGAGACCGTCGACCCGTTCGCCGGCTCGTACTTCGTCGAGTCGCTCACCGACGAGATCGAGACCCGATCCTGGGAGCTGATCGACAAGGTCGCCGAGCTCGGCGGGCTCGGTGAACGCGCTCGAGTTCATCCAGCGCGAGATCGAGGCCTCGGCGCTCAGCTACCACGAGCGCTACAAGAGCGGCCAGGACATCGTCGTGGGCGTCAACAAGTACGTCACCGACACGGTCGACGACGTCGACATCCTGCGGGTCGACCCGGAGTCCGAGCGGCGCCAGCTCGAGCGCCTCGCGAAGTTCAAGGCCGACCGCGACTCGGGGCTGGTGGAGCGCCGCCTCGGTGAGCTCCGCGACGTCGCCCAGGGCGACGGCAACCTGCTCGTCCCGATCCGCGCCGCACTCGCCGACCGCGCCTCGATCGGTGAGGTGTGTGGTGCGATGCGGGATGTGTTTGGCGAGTACCGCGGCGGCGCGTTCTTCTAGGGGGCCGGGCCTTGCGTTGCAGAACGGCGACGTGGGGCAGGAATGGGGCCTGGGCCGGGGAAGCCCGCGCGCATGGAATCGAACGCCAAGCGGACCCTGGTCAAATCGGCCCCCGAGCTCTGGGAACTCGCCGACGACCTCGCGCGGATGCAGTCGTGGATGGGCGGCCTGGTCGGCACCGGCCAGCCGGTCGAGATCGAGGTGACCGGGCGCGAGCCCGGCCGCATGCTCGCCTGGCGCGCGTCGGCGCCCGGGCCGGATGCCCGGATCTCGCTCGAGCTCGCCGAGAGCGGGTTCGGAACGGCCGTCGGGATCACCGCCGAACACTCCCGCCCCGACCCAGGACAGGCCTCGGCGGCGCTCGAGGACCTGCTCGATGAGCTCGGATCGCCAGAGCGACGCCCCTTCGCCGCGGCCTGACGAGCTCGGACCCCTCGTCCGCTCGCGCGGCGCGCCTCTGCTGGAGGCGCTGACCGAGCACGTGCCCGACGCCGAGGAGCATGCGGACGCGACCGCCTCATACGCGTTCATCGCCGCCGTGGAGCTCGGGTTCGGGCGGGAGCGCTGCGAGCTCTACCGCGACGTGACCAGGCTCCACGAGATCGGCGTGGTCTACGTCCCGGCCGAGATCGCCTCCAAGCCGGCGAGCGCGCGGACCGCCGCAGAGGCGGCGACCTTCGAGGGCCACTACGAGGCCGGCTACCGACTCGCCCGCGGCGCCGGCATCCCCGAGCGGGTCTGCGGCTGGCTGCTGCGCCAGCGCGAGCGCTTCGACGGCTCCGGCCCCGAGGGGCTGGCCGGCGAACGGGTCCCGATCGAGTCGCGGCTGATGCGGGCCGCCTGCGTCTGCCAGACGGCGCTCGTCGCCGCCGAGCCGGGCGACGCGCGGAGCCCGCTCGCCCGCGCCCAAGAAGTCCTCGACGGCGCCGCGGGGACCGAGCTCGACCCGCAGGTCGTCCGGGCGCTCACGGCGCTGCTGCAGCGGGCGCGCTCGGCGTAGCGATACGCCCGGCGGCCTAGAATCCGCGCCCCGGTGCGCGAGAAGAACCCGATCACGCTCGAGGAGAAGCTCTCCTACCTGCGCGAGCTGCGCGAGCAGGCCGTGCACTCCGCCTCCGAGGACGCGGTGGAGAAGCAGCATGCGAAGGGCAAGCTCACCGCCCGCGAGCGGGTCGAGAAGCTGCTCGACCCCGGCTCCTTCGAGGAGCTCGACACCTTCGTCCGCCACCGCACCCACGAGTTCGACATGGACAAAAAGCGCCCCTACGGGGACGCCGTGGTGACCGGCTACGGGACGATCGACGGGCGGCCCGTGTTCGTCTTCAGCCAGGACTTCACCGTCTTCGGCGGCTCGCTGGGCGAGGTGATGGCGGAGAAGATGTGCAAGGTCATGGACCTCGCCGCCAAGGTCGGCGCGCCGGTGATCGGGCTCAACGACTCCGGTGGGGCGCGGATCCAGGAGGGCGTGGTCTCGCTCGGCGCCTACGGCGACGTCTTCGTCCGCAACGTCCGGTGCTCCGGGGTGATCCCGCAGATCTCGGCGATCATGGGCCCGTGCGCGGGCGGCGCCGTCTACTCCCCGGCCATGACCGACTTCATCTTCATGGTCAAGGAGACCTCGCACATGTTCATCACCGGCCCCGAGGTGATCAAGACGGTCACCGGCGAGGAGGTCGAGTTCGAGGCGCTCGGCGGGGCGATGACCCACAACTCGAAGTCCGGCGTCGCCCACTTCGCCGCCGACGACGAGGAGCAGTGCCTCCAGGACATCCGCTACCTGATGTCGTTCCTGCCGCAGAACAACCTCGAGATGCCCCCGCGGGTCGAGCCCTACGACGACCCCGAGCGCATGGACGAGGCGCTCGACGAGATCGTCCCGCCGGACCCGCAGAAGCCCTACGACATGCGCGACGTCGTCTCACTCGTCGTCGACGACGGCGAGTTCTTCGAGGTCCAGCAGCATTTCGCGCAGAACATCATCATCGGCTTCAGCCGCCTCGACGGCTATCCGGTCGGGATCGTCGGCAACCAGCCGAAGCACCTCGCCGGGGTGCTCGACATCGAGTCGTCGGAGAAGGCCGCGCGCTTCGTGCGCTTCTGCGACGCGTTCAACATCCCGCTGATCACGTTCACCGACGTCCCGGGGTTCCTGCCGGGGACCTCGCAGGAATGGGGCGGGATCATCCGCCACGGCGCGAAGCTGCTCTACGCGTTCACCGAGGCGACCGTGCCGAAGCTCACCGTGATCACGCGCAAGGCCTACGGCGGCGCCTACGACGTCATGAACTCCAAGCACATGCTCGCCGACTTCAACTTCGCCTGGCCGCAGGCCGAGGTCGCGGTGATGGGCCCGGAGGGCGCGGTGAACATCATCTACCGCAAGGACATCGCCCAGTCGCCGACCCCCGAGGCGCGCCGGGAGAAGCTGATCGACGACTACAAGGCGCACTTCGCCAATCCCTACTCGGCCGCCGAGCGGGGCTACATCGACGACGTGATCGAGCCGCACGAGACGCGGCCGAAGCTGATCCGCGCCCTGCGAACGCTGCAGACCAAGCGCGTCGAGCAGCCGAAGCGCAAGCACGGAAACATCCCGCTGTGAAGCGCGACCAGCTGATCTTTCTCGGCCTCCTCGCGGTCGGAGCGGTGATTGCCGTGATCGTTGTCCTCGTCGCCGGCGGCGGCGGTGATGACAGCAGCGGCGTCGACACCTCGACCAAGCCGACGGTCGAGGTGCCCGACGGACCGCCGCCCAAGACGCTCCAGACCAACGACATCGTGGAGGGCGACGGGCCCGGAGGCGAAGGCGGGCGACATGCTGACCATGCAGTACGTCGGGGTGAACTACGCCGACGGCAAGCAGTTCGACGCCTCGTGGGACAACGGGCAGCCCTTCAACTTCCAGCTCGGCTCGGGCCAGGTGATCAAGGGCTGGGACGAGGGGATCGCCGGGATGAAGGTCGGTGGGCGGCGCGAGCTGATCGTGCCGCCCGACCTCGGATACGGCGCCCAGGGACAACCGCCCGCGATCGGTCCGAACGAGACCCTCGTCTTCGTCGTCGACCTGCTCGACGTTCAGCCGGGCAGCGCCGGCGGGAACTAGAACCCCTCGGCCCAGGCGTCGAAGAGCTCGAACGCGGCGGTGCGGGCCCAGCTGCGCCGCTGGTCGGACGCGCAGGCCACCGCAGCCGGGTCGATGCCGAGGCGCGCGAGGCGGGCGGCGTCGGTGCGGGCCCAGTCCTCGACGATCTCAACGGTCGCCTCGGGGTGAAACTGGACGCCGAGGTGCGGCCCGCGCCGGAAGGCCGCCGCGCCCTGCGCCGAGCGCGCCAGCGGGGTCGTGCCGTCCGGGAACTCGAAGACCTCGTAGTTGAAATGCAGCCAGGGCCCGGGGTCGGGAGCCTCCGAGCACTCCGGCTCGATCCGGTGCCAGCCGATCATCGGCGGCGGCGAGAGGTCGATCTCGGCGCCCATGGCGCGGGCCAGGACCTGCCCGCCGTAACAGATGCCCAGCACCGGGACGTCTGCCTCGACCGCGGTGCGGGCGAGCTCGATCTCCTCCCGCACCCAGGTCGGCCGCACATCCGTCGCCGAGCGCTCGGAACCCAGGATCGCGAGCCAGCGGCATCCGTTGAGCTCGGCGGGCACCTCCTCACCGAGATCGAGCCGGACCACGCGGTGGCCGATGCGGCGCCGCTCCAGCCAATCCGCGAGCAGACCAGGTGGCGTGTCGGCCTCGTGCTGAAGCACCAGCGCCTCTCCCCCGGCGGTCATCGCGGCATTCTGACCCACGTCGGCGCGCCTGGCAAGGGGGCCGCGCGGCGCGCAGCTAGCCCGAGGACCGCGTCGTGGCCGACCAGGCCTCGGCGCACATCTCGTCGAGCGCCGCGCGCGCCCGGCTGCCCTCGGTCGCGAGCTGCTCCTGCGTCTTTACCTGCTCGGGGCCGGTTCGGTGACCGAGCTCGGCCGAGATCCCGGCCGCCGCCTCGATCACCGCGAGGGCGTGGGCGACGAGGGCATCGCGCTCGTAGCGCGACGCGATCCCGCCGATCGTCAGCGCGGCCACCACGCGACCCTCGGCGTCGAACACCGGCGCTGAGATCGCGACGGCGTCGGGAACCCGCTCGCCGATGGTCACGGCCACGCCCAGCTCCGAGATGCGCTTGAGCTCGGTGCGCAGGGCGTTGCGGTTGACGGTCGTCACCTCCGTCAGCGGGTCGAGCTCCAGCCGACCGAGCAGGTCGCGGCGCTCGTCGTCGGGCAGGTTGGCGATCAGCACCTTCCCGGTCGCCCCCGCGTGCGCGGGGTAGCGCCGCCCCACCTCCTGGTTCATCCGGATCTCGTAGAGCCCGTCGACGCGCAGCACCGGGACCACGTGGGTGTCGTGGAGCTCGGCGAGGACGACCGTCTCTCGACACTCGTCGCGCAGCCGGGTCAGATGCGGGCGGGCGGCGCCCGGCACGCCGGCCACCGCCGCGAGGGCCGCGGCCGAGCGCAGGAGGGGGCCGAGGCGGTAGCGCTCGCGCTGGCCGTCCTGGACGAGGATCCCGTGCTCGGCCATCTCGCCCAGGGTGCGGTGCAGGCTGGCGCGGTTGATCTCGGTCGCCTCGAGCAGCTCCGCGTAGCCAAGGGATGACTCGCCGCTCTCGATGTAGCAGTCGAGCACTCGAGCGGCCTTTTCGATCACCGACTGCCCGTCTCGACCCATGGCCGGGCGATTATGCCGAAACGAGGTTTCGACTATCGCGCCTGGGGCTCACAGGTGGATGCCCAGGCGGCGCGGCACCTCGATCGCGAGCTCGCCGAGCGACCCCGCCGGACCGCCCCCGGTCCTCCCGGGCCTCGCGGCGCAACAGGGCGGCGCGCACGGCGTTGCCGCCCAGGTAGCGCAGCGGCTCCGGCGGCACCCGCGGCTGGTCGGCCCCGACCAGCGCCAACCGGGTGAGGTCGGTCCGCCGGTCGAGCGCGAGGTCGGCGAGGATCCGGCCGCTCAGGTGCGCGGGGCCGACGCCGTTGCCGGTGAACCCGCACACGTAGTGGACGCGGTCTCCGCCGAGGCTGCCGATCATCGGGATGTGGATCGGCGACACGTCGACCGGGCCGCCCCAGGCCGCGTCGATCCGGCGATCGCCGAGGGCGGGAAACATGCGCGCGATCTCCGCGCGCAGCTCCAGGACCGCCGCGGGGTCGAGCTCGACCCGGCCGCCGAACCGAGCGCCGTACGCCAGGCGGCCGGCGCCGCCGAAGGCGATCCTGCCGTCCGCCGTGGTGCGGAAGTAGTAGAGGTAGCGCCGGGCCGTCGAGATCGCCTCGCCGCCGGTCCAGCCGAGCTCGGCGAGCACGTCGGGGACCGGCTCGGTGACGATCATGTGGGTCGCGCTCACCGCGAGCCGCGAGCGCAGAGGACGAATCGCGCCGGTGGCCTGGTTGATCGCGAGCACGGCGGCCGGCGCGCTGACTCGCGCGCCCGCGTCGGTCTCCACGACGACCCCGCCGCCGGCCCGCGGGCCGAGGCGGCGCGCGCGGGTGCGCTCGAAGATCGCCACTCCGCGCGCGAGCAGGGCGGAGCGCAGCCCAAGCGCCAGGCGCGCCGGCTGGACCGTCGCGCCGCCGGGCATCCAGATGCCGCCGCGGAAGAGCGGCGAGGCGCACCGGCGCCGCACGGCCGCGGCGTCGAGCTCCGCGCACTCGTCCGGGAATCCCATCCGCGCGCACGCGGCGACCGCCTCGTCCCAGGCGCCGTCCTGGGCCGCGCTGGTCGCCACCTTGAGATGCCCGTCCCGGCGGTACGAGACGTCGATCCCCTCGTTCTCCGCCCAGGCCCCGATGGCCCCGACGGACTCGGCGGCCCGCAGACAGATCGCACGCGCTGCGGCGTCGCCGAAGTGCTCGCAGAGCAGGTGGGAGCGATGCCAGAAGCCGTTCAGAAAGCCGGCGTTGCGGCCGCTCGGCCCGGCGCCGCACGTCGACGCCTCGAGCACGACCACCCGCGCATCCGGCTCGGCGTCCGCGACCGCCCACGCGGTCCAGAGGCCGGCGTACCCACCTCCCACGACGACCACGTCGGCGTGCACGTCACCCTCCAGCGGTGGCCGCGCGGCGACCGGTCCACACTCGGCGAGCCAGTATCCGGCACGATCGTGGCGGAACCCGGGTGCCAGTAAAGTCGGAACCAAGTTTCGCCCACACTACAGCGGTGTCCGAGCCAAGCGAAATCCTGCTCTCGACCGAGGACGATCCGACGCCGCTCGTGCGCGCGGTCCGCACCGACCTGACCCGCCGGCTCGGCGATCCGGAGTTCGCCGAGCTCACCCGCGCGGCCCGCGGGACGGCTGCGATCCGCGACGCGTCGACCCCGGAGGCGGTGACCGCGACGGTCGGCGACGGGACCGTGGCCCTCGTCCACGGCGTCGACCCGGAGGCCCAGGTGGTCGCGGTGATCGGCGGCGGTCACGAGCCCGAGCTGCCCGGGTCCGCGGCCGCGGAGCATCCGGCGCTCGCCGCCTGGCTGGCGGCGCTGCTCGCGCCGTCGTCGGACTGGGCCGCGGCGGCCGAGCGGTTCTGGGCCGCGCTCGAACCGCGACCCGGGGCGCCGCAGGCTCTCCTCGTGGTCGAGCTCGAGGGCGGCGAGCGGCGGCGGTTCGGCGCCGACGGGCGCGCCTATGAGATCCACGGCCGCGCCGAGGACCTCACCGCGCTCCTCGAGGGGCGCACGGCCCTGATCACGGAGGCGTTCGAGCGACGGATCCTCATCCGGGGCTCATTCCCGGAGATCTCGGTGCTCAGCGGCGCGGCGTTCGACGTCCGGATGGGTGGGCCAGAGGCCGATGGCTGACCCGGCCCTCGCCGAGCGGCTCGCCGCCGAGCAGATCCGGACCGTCCGCCTCCAGGCGTCCAACCACGACGGACTGCTGCTCGGCAAGTACCTCTCGGCCGCCAAGTTCGGATCGGTCGCGGAGGGCGGGACGATGCTGGCCGACACCGCGTTCGGCGTCGACTTCAGCGGCGACGTCGCGATCGGATGGGACTGGGGCGACTGGCGGGGCGAGGTGGCCGACATCAGGGTGGTCCCCGACCTCGCCACGCTCACCGCCGACCCGGCGCTCGCGGGCCTCGCGTCCGTGCTCTGCGACTTCGTCGGCCTCGACGGCGAGCCCCTGCCGATCTGCCCGCGCGGGATCCTGAAGCGGATGGTGGCCCGGCTCGCCGAGCACGGGCTGACCGCACGGGTCGCGCCGGAGATCGAGTTCTCGGTGTTCGAGGAGCCGATCCAGCAGGCGCGCGCCCAGGGCTACCGCGAGCTCACGCCGCTCGGCGGGGAGAGCCGGATCACCTACCTGCTCTCGCGCTCGCAGGACCAGGCCGAGTTCATGGACGCGGCCACCCGGCGCCTCGACGCGCTGGGCATCGACTGGGAGTCGTGGATCAGCGAGACGGCCGGCGGCCAGGTTGAGATCAACCTCGCGCCGACCGACCCGCTCAGCTGTGCGGACGGGGTCGCCCGCGCGAAGCTCGCGCTGCGCGAGGTGGCGGCTGACCTCGGGCGCACCGTGACCTTCATGGGCCTGGTGGACGAGCATCTCGGCGCGTCGATGCACGTCAATCTCTCGCTGCAGCGGGGAGCGGAGAACGCGTTGGAGGCTCCGGACGCGGACGGCGACGGCGGGCGGCTGATGCGGCGGTGGATCGCCGGCCTGCTGGCGACGATGCCGGGAGCGATGTCGTTCTTCTCCCCAAACGTGAACTCGTATCGCCGCCTGGTCGAGATCGCCGGGCCGCCGACCACGGTCACGTGGGGGCGTGACAACAAGTCGGCGGCGCTGCGGGTCGTCGCCCACGACCCGGCGTCGACGAGGATCGAGCACCGGGTGCCGGCGATCGACTGCAACCCGTACCTGGCCCTGGCGGCGATCCTCGCCGGCGGGCTGATCGGGATCGAGGACGAGCTCGAGCCGCCGGCGCCGTTTCAGGAGATGGCCTGGGGCCTGCCGACCGACGCGGCGCCCCGGCTGCCGGCGTCGATCACGGCGGCGGCGGACGCGCTGCGCGCCGACACGCGCCTCGGCGAGCTGCTCGGCCGGGAGGGAGTCGACTACTGGCTCGGCACGCGGCGCTGGGAGTGGATCGCCTTCCATCGCAACGGGGGCGACCCCGACGCGGTCTCGGACTTCGAACTGCGCCGCTACTTCGAGCACACGTGAGGTTCGAAATGGACGGCCAGCCCGCGATCGTCGACGAGCTCCTGGACGGCCCCTACCCCTGCGCGCTGACGTCGCTCGACCGCGACGGGGTCGCCCTACAGCGTGGTCGTCTGGTGTCAGCGGGCGGACGGCCGGATCGCCGTGAACGCGGCCGACGGCCTGTGGCTGCGCAACCTGCGGCGCGATCCCCGCGTCTCGCTCGTGGTCGTCGACACCGCGAACATCCTTCGCCACGTAAACGTCCAGGGCCGCGTGGCGGCCATTACGCCGGACGGCGAGTACGCGCACATCGACGCGCTCTCGCGGGTCTACGAGGGGCGCCCGTACGCCTACTCGACTCCGGAGGAGGTGCCTCGGTTCCGGGTCGAGATCGAGCCGGAGCGCATCCGGACCCTGGACCTCCCGCCGCCTTAAAGAACTATGGAACTCCGGTTCGCCTTTCTGGCATAGTATGGCCGCGATGGGGGCGCGAGCTCATCCGCACGATCGGCCGCCGAGCCGCGTCGTCGCGGTGCTGGTCGCGGTTGCCGGGCTCCTGGCGACCTTCGCGCTCGCGGCCTGCGGCACGGACCTCGGCAGCGGTGACGACACCAACGCCGAGACCACCGTCGCGGCGACCACGCCCACGCAGGGCGAGCCGCTGACGATCTCGACCGGCCCGCTGTACATCGACAAGTCCCAGGGCACCGTCGACGGCCCGGGCTCGACGCTCGACAAGTTCACCCAGGCGACCGGGATCGACGTCAAGTACCTCGAGGACATCAACTCGAACGAGTCGTTCTTCGCGAAGATGCGGCCGGAGCTCGAGAACGGGTCCGCCGGCGGGCGGGACATCATCGTCGCCACCGACTGGATGGCCCGTCGCTACCACGACCTCGGCTACCTGCAGGACATGGACCTGTCGGCGATGCCGAACGTCGAGGCGAACCTGCTCCCGCAGCTTCGCCACCCCGCCTTCGACCCGAACCGCTCCTTCACCGTGCCGTACCAGAGCGGCATGACCGGCCTCATCGTGCGCACCGACCTCGCCCCGGACATCACGTCCATCAACGACCTCTTCGACCCCAAGTACAAGGGCAAGGTGGACCTGCTCTCCGAGCTTCGCGACACGGTGCCGCTGGTGATGAAGGCCGAGGGGATCGACCCTGAGACCGCGACCAAGGAGCAGTGGCTGGACGCGATCGACAAGATCAAGGGCGCCATCGACTCCGGCCAGATCCGCGACATGACCGGCAACGACTACGTCGACGACCTGCCGCGCGGCGACGTCGTCGCCGCGATCGGCTGGTCCGGCGACGCCGTCCAGCTGCAGGCGCGACAACCCCGCGATCCAGTTCCGGATGCCGGACGAGGGCTGCATCATCTGGTCCGACGACATGGTGATCCCGATCGGCGCCCCGAACCCCGGCGGCGCGTACGAGTTCCTGAACTTCATCTACAAGCCCGAGATCGCCGCCCAGATCGCCGGCTACGTCAACTACACGACGCCGGTCGAGGGCACGCGCGAGGTGTTCGAAAAGCAGGGCTCCGACCTCGCCGACAACGACCTGATCTTCCCGTCGGAGGACTTCGTCAAGAACTGCTCAACACAGCCGATCCTCCACGGCGCCGACGAGACCGAGATCGAAGAGGCGTGGGCCAACGTCGTCACGGGCTGAGTGACGTAGCGGCATGAAACGGACCGGCGCCCTGCCTGGCCGCGCCGGGGGTCCTCTGGCTCGGCCTCTTCTTCGTCGTGCCCATGTTCCTGATGGGCATCGTCTCGCTCGAGAGCGGGTCGATCGACACCGGGTTCGCGTTCACGTGGCACTTCAGCAACTACGCGGACGCGATCTCCGACCACCAGGAGGAGTTCCTGCGCTCGTTCCTCTACGGCGGCGCGGCGACCCTGCTCGCGCTGCTGATCGCCTACCCCCTCGCCTACGCGATCGCGCTGCGTTCCGGTCGCTGGCGCAACGTCCTGCTCTTCTGCGTGATCGCGCCGTTCTTCACCACGTACCTGATCCGGACCCTGGCGTGGCAGACGATCCTCTCCGACCAGAGCGCCGTCGTCGACTTCCTCGACTCGCTCGGGCTCCTGGGCTCCTCCGGCCGGGTCCTGGACACCCCGATCTCGGTGATCGCCGGGCTCACCTACAACTTCCTCCCGTTCATGATCCTGCCGATCTACGCGACGCTCGAGCGGCTCGACATCGCGCTGATCGAGGCCGCCAACGACCTCTACGCGTCCGCGCGCGCGGCCTTCTGGCGGGTGACGCTGCCGCTCTCGGCGCCGGGGATCGTCGCCGGCATGCTGCTGACCTTCATCCCGGCCGTCGGCGACTACGTCAACGCCTACTTCCTCGGCGGCCCGAACCAGGCGATGATCGGCAACGTGATCCAGGGCCAGTACCTCGAGCTGGCCAACTACCCGATCGCGGCGGCGCTCTCGTTCGTGCTCATGGCGCTGATCATGGTCGTCGTCGTCATCTACCTCTGGCGCGTCGGCACCGGGGCGCTGATGGGGGACGACGAGGAGGTCCGGACCGAGGGCGGGCGGGCTCGGCTGGGCGCCGGGAGGGTGCGTGCCCGCGGCGCCGTCGGCTGGGTGCGCGAACACGCCCTCGGCGCCTACGCGGCGGTCGCGATCGCCTACATGCTGATCCCGATCGCCGTCATCGTCCTGTTCTCGTTCAACGACCCGAGCGGGAACTTCAACATCTCGTGGCAGGGGTTCACGCTGGACCACTGGCGCAACCCGTTCGCCGACCAGGCGCTCGCCGACGCGCTCGTCACGAGCCTGAAGCTGGCGGCGCTGTCGACGGTGATCTCGACCGTGATCGGCACCGCGCTGGCCCTGGCGCTCGTCCGCCGTCGCTTCCGCGGGCGGCGGGCGGCGAACATCCTCGTGCTCGTGCCGATGGCGACCCCGGAGGTGGTGATCGGCGCCGCGCTGCTCTCGATGTTCGTCTACCTCGACGTCGCCAGGGGCTTCACGACGCTGCTGATCGCCCACGTGATGTTCTCGATCAGCTTCGTGGTCGTCGTCGTCCGCTCGCGCCTGATCGGCTTCGACCCGGCCCTCGAGGAGGCCGCGGCCGACCTCGGCGCCGGCCCGCTGGCCCGCTTTCGCACGGTGACGCTGCCGCTGCTGGCGCCGGGCGTGATCGCCGCGGCGGCGCTCGCGTTCGCCCTGTCGATCGACGACTTCGTCGTCTCCAACTTCAACTCGGGGACGACCGTCACCTTCCCGCTCTACATCTTCGGGGCCTCGCAGCGTGGGATCCCCGTCGAGGTCAACGTGCTCTCGACGATGCTGTTCGCGGTCGCGGTCGCCGCCCTCTCGCTCGTCCTCTGGCAGCAGCGCCGGGCCGAGCGGCTCAACCGGCCGCTGCCCGCCGAGGCTCAGGCGCCGGCGACGGTCTGACCCTCGGCCTCGCCGGCGGTCTCGACGACGCCGGCCGCGGCGAGCTCGCGGAGCTCGTCGGGGCCGAGGCCAAGCCGCTCGGCCAGGACGTCGGCGGAGTCCTCGCCCAGATGCTGCGCGGGCGGCAGCCCGTGCGGGTTGAACTGCGCGAGCGGCGTCCGCGTGAGCTTGACGCCGTCGAGCTCGTCGACCAGGCCGAGCGCGGCGACCTGCGCGTCGTCCACCGCGGCGCCCGCGGCCCGCACCGGGGCGACGAGCACGCCGCGCGCCTTGAGCCTCGCGGTGACGTCCGCCGCCGAGCGGCCGACGACCGCCGCCGCGATCGCGTCCTCGACGAGGTCGCGGCTGCCGACCCGGGCCTCGTTGGTCGCCGCGCGGGGGTCGGCGCGCAGGTCGTCGAGCCCCAGGGCCTCGCACATGCGCTCCCACATCTGGTCGTTGATCGCCCCGATGACGACGAAGCCGTCGGCGGCCTCGAAGGCCGAGTAGGGGACGATCGACGGGTGGCCGCTGCCCCAGCGCCCGCCCTGGCTGGCGGGGTCCACGCTCGCGGACGCGATCACCGTGCCGAGGCAGCTGAACGCGGTCGCGTAGAGCGGGAACTCGAGCAGCCGGCCGCGCCCGGTGCGGCCGCGGTCGAGCAGCGCCGCGAGCACGCCGCTCACCAGGACCATCCCGGTCGCGATGTCGACCATCGCGACGCCGAAGCGAACCGGCGGGCCGTCGGGCGTGCCCATCATCGCCATCAGGCCCGTCTCGGCCTCGACGATGACCTCGGTCCCGGCGTCGGCCGCCCGTGGCCCGGTCGAGCCGAAGCCGTTGATCGACGCGTAGACGAGCCCCGGGTTGCTCCGCGCGAGCTCGTCGTAGGACAGACCGAGGCGCTCGCTCGACCCCGGGGCGGAAGTTCTCGACGAGGATGTCGACGCCGGCGGCGAGCCGGCGGGCGAGCTCGCGGCCCGACTCGTGGCGCAGGTCGATCGCGATGCTGCGCTTGCCCCGGTTGACCGCCGAGAAGTAGGTGCTGATCCCGCCGCCGGAACGGCGGGCCCCAGGCGCGGGTGTCGTCGCCGGCGCCCGGCCGCTCGACCTTGATGACCTCGGCCCCGAGGTCGGCGAGCAGCATGGTCGCGTAGGGCCCCGAGAGGATCCGGGTGAAGTCGAGCACCCGCATGCCGTCGAGGGGCGCGAAATCGGGGCCCGGCTCCATCCGCGCACAATATCGGAACCTCGTTTCGCAATAACGGTGCGGCGGCCGGGCACCCACCCGCCCCAGATTCCCCGAGGGCCCGGGCGAGCTCCGCCGCACTCCGTGGGCCGAATCGACCCCGATATCGGTGGAAAATTCGGCCCAGGGGGTGCGGCGCGACGGTTTGGGCGTGGCGTGCGACACGGATTCGGCACGGAGTGCGGCGCCACGCGCGACCTCGCGACCGCGAGCCTCCCTCCGTGGGCCGAATCGACCCCCGTATCGGTGGAGAATTCGGCCCAGGGGGTGCGGCGCCGGCGCGCAGGGTCAGTGGAGGTCGGGCCGGGGCTGTTGTGGCGGAGCTCGCCTCGGGCCAGCATGGGGTTGTGGCGCGCTGGCAGTTGATGGAGCGGGGGATTGGACGTCGGTGGGTGGACCGTGCGGTTGAGAGGGCGCAGCTCCACGCCGTGCATCACGGGGTCTACGCGGTCGGATATCCGTCCCTGAACGAGCCGGCGACCCTCATCGCGGCCGTCCTTGCGGGCGGAGCAGGGGCGATGCTGAGCCACGCGAGCGCCGGGGAGCGCTGGGGCTTCGCGCAAGCGCTGCCCGGTCTCGTCGACGTGACGGTGCGGCGCACCGGCCGGGGCGGGCGCGACGGGATTCGCATGCACCGCCCGCGGCGGTTTCCGGCGGCCGAGCGGCGGATCAGGGACGGCGTCCCGCTGACGTCTCCGTCGCGCACGCTCCTCGATCTCGCGGCGGTCGTTGGTGCGAGCCAGCTCCGCGACGCCCTCCGTGCCGCCGGGCGGCGCAATCTGCTCGACGTCACTCGGTTGACGACGCTCGCGAGCGCGCCCGGACGCCGCGGCCGCCGTCTGCTGCTCGAGCTGCTGGCCGCGTACCGGCCGCCGCCGGAGACCCGCTCGACGCTGCAGGATCTCTTCATCGACCTCGTCGACGATGCCGGGCTTCCGCGCCCGGCCGTGGACGTCGTCGTCGAGGGATTCGAGGTCGACTGCCTCTGGCCGGCCGAGGCCCTGGTCGTCGAGTTGGACGGCTGGGAATCCCACGGAGACCGCGACGCCTTCGAGCGCGATCGCCGTCGAGACGTGCGTCTGCAGCTCGCGGGCTACGCCGTGTTGCGATTCACCTGGGAGCGGCTCACAAACGACCCAGCCGGCGTCGCGACTGAAGTGGCCACCGCGCTCACACAGCGAAGCGCACACCGCCGGTAGGCTGCGGCGCCCGATGCGAACGAACGCCGTGCTCACCGAGGGTGTCGAGACGCGGGCGTCCGAGGAGACGCTGCGCGAGGTCGTCGAGGCGCTGGCGCCGCTCGAGCGGCTCGCGGGGTCCGACGACGAGCGGCGGGCCGCCGAGTGGATCGCCGCGCGGCTGACCGCGGCGGGCGCCGAGGCCCACGTGGACGAGGAGGAGTTCCTGGACGGCTTCGCGCCGCTGCTGGCCGCGATCAGCGCCGCCGGGGCCGTCTCGGGGCTGGCTGCGCTGGGCGAGCGCGGGCGAGCGCTCGGGATCGCCGGCGGCTCGGCGGCCGCCGCGCTGATCGCCGACGAGGTCTCCAACGGCTTGCGGCCGGCCCGGCGCGCCGCCGCGCCCCGCAAGACGACGTGGAACGTCGTCGCCGAGCTCGGCGACCGCAGACGCCGACCGGACCCTGGTCCTCATGGCCCACCACGACGCCGCGCGCACCGGGGTCGCCTTCGACCAGACCGCGCAGCGCAAGCTCACCGACTGGTTCCCCGGCGTGATCGAGCGCATCGACACGTCGGTCCCGCAGTGGTGGGGGCGGTCGCGGCTCCCGCGATGGTCGCCGCCGGCGCCGCCACCCGGCGGCGTGGCCTGACCGCCGCCGGCGTCGCGTTGTCGCGCGCTCTCCACCGCGCTGCTCGCCGACATCGCCCGCAGCCCGGTGGTCCCCGGCGCCAACGACAACCTGAGCGCCGTGGCGGTGCTCGTCTCCGTCGCCGAGACGCTGCGCGAGCGGCCCGTCAGCGGCCTGCGGGTGATCCTCGCCTCCTGCGGCGCCGAGGAGGTGCTGCAGGGCGGCGTCTACGGCTTCGCCGCCCGCCATCTGGCGGACCTCGACCGCGAGCGGACCTGGCTGCTCAACTTCGACACCGTGGGCTCGCCGGAGCTCGCGATGCTCGAGGGCGAGGGCACGATGGTGATGGAGGACTACTTCGACCGCGGCCTGCGCGACCTCTGCGCCCGGGTCGCCGACCGCGAGGGAATCCCGATGCGGCGCGGGATGCGCGCCCGCTCGAGCACCGACGCGGTGATCCCGAGCCGGATGGGGATCCCGACGGCGTGCTTCGCCTCGCTCAACCGCCACAAGGGGCTGTCCAACTACCACCAGCCCACCGACACGCCCGACCGCCTCCGTTACAAGACGGTCGCCTGCGCGGCCGACCTCGCCGAGGCGATCGCGCGCGAGCTGGCCGCGCCGGCGGCGACCTAGAGCGCGACGGTCGCGGCCTCGACCCGGCCCTCGCGGTGCGCCGCGAGCACCCCGAGCGCGATCCCGAGGTCCTGGATGGCGAGCCCGGTCGAGTCGAACAGGGTGACGTCGTCGGCGTCACGCCGCCCGGGCGCGCGGTCGAGCAGGACGTCGCCGATCTCGGTCACGTCCTCGCGGCGGACGGTGCCGGCGCTCACCGGGCCGGAGAGCTCGCCCCCCTTCGACGCCTGCTCCCACTCGTCGCAGAACAGGCGGCAGCGGCCGAAGGCGTCGAGCTCGACCTCCGCCTTGCCGTGCGCGTCGGCGCCGAGCACCGCCAGGTGCTGGCCCGCGCGCAGGTCGGCCGCCGCGATCACGGGCTCGTCCGCCGGGGTGACGGTTGCCACCACGTCGGCGGCCGCCGCCGCCTCGCGGCCGCCCGCGCTCCAGCCGAGCTCGGCGGCGAGCGCCTGCGCCGCCTCCGGCCGCGGGTCGAAGCACACGCCCGGCCCGTAGCCGGCGGCCGCGAGGCAGCGGGCCGCCCAGCCGCCGTTGACGCCGCAGCCGATCACCCCCACCGTGCGGGCGTCCTCGCGGGCCAGGGCGAGGGCCGAGACCGCCGCGGCAGCCCCGGTGCGCAGGGACGTGATCGCGGCGCAGTCCATGATCGCCAGCAGCTCACCCGTCCGCGCGCTGGAGACGAGCAGCGCCCCGGTGACCACCGGCAGGCCCCGGGCGGGGTTGTCCGGAAAGGAGGTCACCCACTTGAGCGTCGCGAGGCCGTCGCCGCGTGCGGGCATCGCCCGGAAGTCGCCGTCGGGCGGCGCGTCGACGTAGACCTTCGCCGGCATCACCCAGTCGCCGCTCGCGTGGCGCTCGAACGCCGCCCGGGTGCGCTCGATCGCCTCGGCGGGCGAAACCGCCGCCAGCACCGCCTCCGAATCGAACACCACAGCCTCCGCCATCGTCGTCCAGGTTAGATTTCAGCGGCGATGGGCGCCCGTAACGGCAACCGCCGGCCACCGCGGCCGAAGATCGAGCTGCTGCATCCGGCGGCCTCGGACTCCGAGGCCGCCGCGATCGTCGCCGCCGTCGAGCAGTTCCTGGCCGACACCGCCCCGGCCCCGCGGGCGCCCGCCGCCCGGCAGAGCGCCTGGCAGCGCGCCGCGCTCGAGGACGGGATCGCGGCGCGCCAGGTGAGCGGCTCCGCCTGGGGGCACGCGCCGCGATAGAACACAGCCACCGGGCATTCCCGCGCCGGCCACGAGCGAGGAGGAGAAAGTGGCAGTAGTGAAGATCATCGAGCTGGTCGGCAGCTCGAAGACCTCGACCGACGACGCCGCCAAGCAGGCGCTGACCCAGGCCCAGACGTCGCTGCGCAACATTCGCGCAGTGGACATCGTCTCGACCGGGATCCGCGGCGAGAACCTCGACGAGTACCGCGCCCACGTGCGCGTCGCGTTCCTGATCGAGGACACGGACGTCGACTAGACGCTAGGAGCTCTCAGGCGCCGGGCCAGGCGGCCCGGCGCCTAAATACCCGAATCCCAATCGGGATTTGTGTAATATCGCTTCGCATGGAGCCCACCGCCGCGCCGGAGGCGACCGCCGAGGAGCGGATCGCCGCCGAGCACAAGCTCGACGTCGACCATTCCAAGCACCAGAAGGGCAAGGGCAAGCTCGGCTCGCTCGCCAATCCCGAGGTGTACGAGAACGTCCCCGGGCACCTGATCCCGATCATCGAGCGCGAGTTCGACGACTTCGACAACGAGGCGGGCAAGTTCCTCGACGGCCAGACGCCCGAGGATCAGTTCATCGGCTTCCGGCTCAAGCAGGGCGTCTACGGCCAGCGCCAGCCGGACGTGCAGATGTGCCGGATCAAACTGCCGATGGGCGGCGTCACCCCCGAGCAGATGGACACGCTCGCGAACGTGGTCGAGACCTACGCGCCCCTGAACAAGGGCCACGTCACCACGCGCCAGAACATCCAGATCCACCACATCCCGCTGCCGCAGATGGCGGAGCTGATCCGCGAGATCTCGGCCGTCGGGCTCTCCTCGCGCGAGGGTTGCGGGAACACCGTCCGCAACGTCACCGGCGACCCCTGGGCCGGGGTCACCGAGGGCGAGCTCTTCGACATCACCCCCTACGCGGCCGCGTACGTGCGCTACTTCGTCCGCCATCCGACGACGCAGCTGATGCCGCGCAAGGTCAAGACGGCGTTCACGGCCACCGACGAGGACGTCGCGATCACCGGCATCCACGACATCGGCTTCATCCCGCGCGAGCGCGACGGCGTCCGCGGGGTCGAGATCCGCGTTGGCGGCGGGACCTCGATCATGCCCCGGATCGCCCCCACCCTCTACGAGTTCGTCGAGCTCGACAACGGCGATTACCTCAAGGTCGCCGAGGCGGTGTTCCGGATCTTCGACCGTCAGGAGTGGCTGCGCGTGAACCGCGCCCGCGCCCGGATCAAGGTGCTGATCGACAAGGTCGGCATCGACGCCTTCCGCGAGATGGTCGAGGAGGAGCTCGAGGGCGACTGGGTCGACGAGCGCAACTTCTCCATTGATCACCTCGTGTACCTGATCGACGAGGAGGCCAACGCCCCCGCGCCGCCGCCGGCCGCGGCGAGCCCGAACGGCGACCGCTCCGAGTTCGACCGCTTCCAGGCCGCAAACGTACGGTCCCAGCGTCAGGCCGGCTTTTCCTCGGTCGAGGTGAAGATCACCCGAGGCGACCTCACACCGGAGCAGTTCCGCGGCCTCGGCCAGATCATGCGCGAGTACACCGGGGGCTCGGCGCGCACCACCGTGCATCAGAACTTCGTCCTGCGCTGGGTGCGCGACGAGTCGGTCTACGACGTCTGGACCCGGTTGCTGGAGCTCGGGCTCGGCGACGCCGGGGCCGATGAGATCACCGACGTCGTCTCGTGCCCCGGCACCGACAGCTGCAAGCTCGGGATCACGAGCTCGATGGGCCTCAACCGCGCCGTCCAGGATCGGGTGGAATCGATGCAGATCACCGACCCGCTGACCAAGCGCGTGCACATCAAGATGTCGGGCTGCCCGAACGGGTGCAGCCAGCACCACATCGCCAACATCGGCTTCTACGGCGCCTCGCTCAAGGTCGCCGACCGGACCATGCCCGCGTACATCCCGCACCTCGGCGGCAACTACGAGGGCGGCGAGGTCGTCTACGGGCATCGGCTGAAGGCGAGGCTGCCCGCCAAGCGCGTCCCCGACGCGGTCGAGCGCTGGCTGCGCCTCTACGAGGCCGAGCGCACCGAGGACGAGGCCTTCAACGACTTCGTCGAGCGGGTCGGCACCGACCGCTTCGAGGCCGAGGTCAAGGAGCTCACGCTGCCCGCCGAGTTCAGCCTGGAGACGATGAACGAGTTCATCGACTGGAGCCGCTCCGAGCCCTACAAGGTCGAGCGGGGCGAGGGTGAGTGCGCGATATGAGCGGCTTCGTCATCCCGACCCCCACGCCGGAGGCGCCCCCCGCTCCCGAGCTCGAGGTCGACGTCGATCTCGACCTCCTGAGCGCGGAGGAGGTCATCGCCTGGGCGGTCGAGCGCTTCAACGGCAACCTGAGGTTCGCGGTCTCGTTCCAGAAGACGAGCTCGGTGATCATCGACATGGTCCACCGGATCGAGCCGCGGGCACGCTACTTCTACGTGGACACCGGACTGCTGTTCCCGGAGACCTACGACACGCGCGACGCCCTCACCGAGCGCTACGGGATCGAGTTCGAGCGGTTCGCGAACGGGCAGGACGCCTGGTCTCTCGACTCGAACGGGTGCTGCGCCGACCACAAGGTCGAGCTCATGCGCACGGCCCTGAACGACACGAGCTGCTGGGTCTCGGGAATCCGCCGCGTGGACTCGGAGACGCGCGCCGACGCGCCCAAGTTCGGCTGGGACGAGCGGTTCGGGCTCTGGAAGCTCAACCCCCTCGCGGACTGGGACGAGAAGCAGGTCTGGAGCTACATCAAGGACCACCACGTCCCTTACAACTCGCTGCACGATCAGGGCTACCCGTCGATCGGGTGCATGCCCTGCACCACCGTCGCCCTGGAGGGCGCCGGCGAGCGCGCAGGCCGCTGGGCCGGTACCGACCGGACCGAGTGCGGCATCCACGGGTAGCGCGCGCGTCTCACGGACCCGCGGACCGACAAGTGGCAGGTGTTTCTTGCCCATGTCGCTCAGGATTGGACATAAGCCGCTACCCTCGACCCGCTGACGAGACCGATACGACTTGGAGAACGAAGAAACTTGCCTGAGACATCCGCCCCGACCGCCCTGGCGCTGCAGCTCAGCTCACGCCAGGCATCCGACTTCGAGCTCATCGGAAACGGCGGCTTCGCGCCGCTGACCGGCTTCATGGGCAAGGCCGACCACGAGTCGGTCTGCAACGACATGCGCCTCACCGGCGGGGAGATCTGGTCGATCCCGATCACGCTCGCGACGGACGTCGAGTGCCAGGTCGGCGACGTGATCGAGCTCAGCGCCCCGAACGGCAAGGCGCTCGGCCGGCTGACGGTCGAGGAGATCTACGAGAAGGACGTCGAGCTCGAGGCCGAGAAGGTCTACCGGACCACCGACAACGAGCATCCAGGCGTCGCCGCCATCCGCGAGGAGGGCGCCCGCTGCATCGCCGGTCCGATCGAGGTCGACGCGCTCCCGGATCACGAGGAAGCGTTCATGAAGCGCTACCAGACGACCGCGGAGTCGAAGCAGGCGTTCGCCGATCGCGGCTGGAAGCGGATCGTCGCCTTCCAGACCCGCAACCCGATCCACCGGGCACACGAGTACCTCACCAAGGCCGCGCTGGAGATCTGCGACGGGCTCTACATCCACCCGCTCATCGGGGAGACCAAGAAGGGCGACATCCCCGCGGACGTGCGGATGAAGTGCTACGAGGTCCTGATGGCGAACTACTACCACCCGGACCACGTGATGCTCGGGGTCAACCCCGGCAAGATGCATTACGCAGGTCCCCGTGAGGCCGTGCTCCACGCGATCATCCGCCGGAACTACGGCTGCACGCACTTCATCGTCGGCCGCGACCACGCGGGCGTGGGTGACTACTACGGCACCTACGACGCGCAGCGGATCTTCGACGACATCGACACCGAGGAGCTCGGGATCACCCCGCTGTTCTTCGAGCACACGTTCTGGTGCAACGAATGCGAGGGCATGGGCTCTGCGAAGACGTGCCCCCACCCGCAGGAGTCGCATCTGTTCCTCTCCGGGACCAAGGTTCGGGAGATGCTGGGCAACGGCGAGAAGCCGCCGCCCGAGTTCTCCCGGGAAGAGGTTGCCGACATCCTCATCGACGCATACAAGGAGGACGCCGACAATGGCTGACACTGACGAAAAGGGTTTCTGTCTCTGGTTCACCGGGCTCTCGGGCTCCGGTAAGTCCACGATCACGACGCATCTGGTCAAGGAGCTGCGCAAGCGCGGCTCGAAGCTCGAGGTACTCGACGGCGACGTCGTGCGCGAGAACCTCTCCAAGGGGCTCGGCTTCTCGAAGGAGGACCGCGACACCAACATCCGCCGGATCGCCTTCGTGGCGAACCTGCTGTCGCGCAACGAGGTCCCGGTGATCACCGCCGCGATCTCGCCGTACCGCGAGATCCGCGACGAGGCGCGCCAGATGATGGGCGACCGCTTCGTCGAGGCCTACGTCAAGGCGTCGGTCGAGGTCTGCGAGGAGCGCGACGTCAAGGGCCTCTACGCGAAGGCACGCTCGGGCGAGATCAAGGAGTTCACCGGTGTCTCCGATCCGTACGAGCCGCCGGAGAACCCGGAGCTCGTCCTCGATACGGAGCACCAGTCGGCGGAGGAGTCGGCGCTGCAGATCCTCGGGTACCTCGAGGAGCGCGAGCTGATTCCGACGGCGGTCGCGGCCTAGCGCCGTCACCTCGCAACCGGAACCCTTCACCCGCACCTATCGCGTCGCCATGGCGGCCTGCGCGCCGTACGCGGCGTGGTGGGGGCGGATGGAGGTCGAGGGGCTCGAGGCGCTGCCGCGCTCCGGCCCCGTCCTGGTGGCCGGCAACCACGACTCCAGCATGGACCCGGTTGCGGTCGGCGTCGCCGCGCGTCACCGCCGCCAGGTGCGCGCGCTGGCGAAGTCGGCCCTCTGGGACGTGCGGGGGCTGGGCCGGTCCTCGACGGGATGGGCCAGATCCCGATCGAGCGCGGCACGGGCGACCGCGGCGCGCTCGACCGGGCGATCGAGGCGCTGCGCGCCGGCGCCTGTATCGGCGTCTTCCCCGAGGGCACCCGCTCGCTCGGCCGCGAGCTGCGCGCGCGCAGCGGCATCGGCCACCTCGCCGCGGCCGTGCCCGAGAGCCGGATCGTGCTGGTCGCGATCTCCGGCGCGACCGACTACGTCCGCTTTCCGAAGCGCCCGCGCGTGAGCGTGCGCTTCAGCCTGCCCGCCGAGGGCGATTACCGCCCCGGCGAGGACCACACCGCCTTCGCCGCGAGGCTGGTCGACGAGCTGCGCGCCGGCGTCCCGCGGACGATCGCCGGCCGGCGACCCAAGCCCCCAGCCGCCGAAGAAACCCGCGTCGAATAACCTCGCGCCGCGGTGGCCGGCCACGCAAAGAGGCTGTCGGTCGGTTGGGCCGTCTTCGGCGCGGCTGCGGTCGTCTCGATCGTCGTGATCCTGATCGGATCTCGCGACACGGTGTTCACCGGCGACGAGCTCGGGATCCTCTCCCGCGTCGCCAATGAGTCCCTCGGGCACGCGCTGTTCGAGCCCCCGGCGCAGAAGTACCTGATCGCCTTCCCCACGCTCGTCTACGGCGGCATCGCCGAGGTCTTCGGCGCCGGCTCGTACCTCCCCTACCGGATCCTCGGCGTGGCGCTCGTGGTGCTCGCGGCCGCGCTCCTCTTCGCCCTGGCGCGCCGCCGCGCCCCGGAACCGCTGGCGCTCGGGTGCGCGATCCTGCTGCTGTTCTTCGGGGCGGCCGCGGAGGTCGTCGCGATCCCGGGTCGCGTCCCGGGCCAGATCGCCGTCTGCGCCGGCCTCGGGATGCTCCTGGCGCTCGACACGCGCGACCGGCGCGACGACGCGCTCGCCTGCGCGCTCGGCGTCGTGGCGGTGATCTCGCATCCGGTCGGGCTCGCGTTCGTCGGCGCGGCGGGGATCGTCGTCGTGTTCGGGCGCGAACGCGGCTGGCGCACCGTCTGGGTGGCGGCGGTGCCGCTGGCGGTGTACGCGCTGTGGTGGCTGACCCTCCGCACGCCCGCCGGCGACGCCGTGCCGCTGACCATCGGCGACGCCTACACCTTCGCCCGGGATGCCTTCATCGCCGTCTGCGCCGCGCTCACCGGCATCTTCCGCTCGCCGTGGGTGGAAGACGGTCACTTCATCACCACCGCCTCGCACGTGGTCGCGGCGCTGGCCGTGCTCGGCGCCGTGGTCGCGGTCGCCCGCGCGCGCCGGGTCTCGGCCGGCCTCGTCGCGGCGCTCGCCGCGCTCGCGGTCGCGCTGGTCGGACCGGTCCTCGCCCCCGGCGGAATCGCCTTCGGCTTCCGCACCCCGGACGCCGCTCGCTACGTGTACCCGGGCGCGGTCCTGGCCATGTTGGTGCTCGTCGAGCTGGTCGCACTCGGTCGCCGGCGCGCCGGCGAACCCGAGCGGCCCGCGGCCGCGGGCGGTAGCTGGACGGTCATCGCCGCCGCCGCTGCGGCCGCCGCGGTGTTCGTGATCTCGATGGTCTCCAACATCGCCCAGCTCCGCGACAGCGCGAGGGACTACCGGGGCGCGTCGGCGCTCGTCGAGGCGCAGTTCGGCGCCTTCGACCTCTCCCGCGCCGGCCGCAGCCCCGCCGAGCGGGCGGCGGAACAGAAGCAGAGCCTCACGCGGAGCACCGGCTGGCTGGCGCTGATGCTCGGCTTCAGCGACCCGGACAACGTCGACAAGGTCGTCCTGGCCGCGCCCGCGTACTACTCGATCAAGGACGCCTACGGCCTGCCCTCAGACGACCCCGCCGAGCTCGCCGCGGCGCCGCCGGTGCTGGCAAAGCAGGCGGACAGGGTCCTCGTCGTCGGCTTCCCGCTCGGGTTCGCCAACTCCAGTTGTGGAGGCGGCTCCACCTTGGGCGCCCACGCGGGCGCCAGCCCGATCTCCGTGCCCGGTGGCGTCATACAGGTCACCGCCGCTGCGGACGCGCCGCCCCCCGCGGTGAGCCTCGGCCGATTCTCCGGTGAGGCGGTGCAGCCGCTCACGTGGCCGCGCGGAGCAAGTACCGGGGTGCTCGCGCTGCCACACGCCGAGCCGGCTTCGCATCCGTGGCAGCTGGAGGTCGAGCACGCCCAGCGGGTCAATGCTTGCCTCGAGCCGCCGAACGGCTAGGGCCGGGGCGGCACCTGGGGCTCGCCGAGCCCGTAGGTGTCGTAGGCGCCCCAACGGCTGAAGGTCTTGTGCGTCGGGCCGTGGAAGTCCGACGAGCCGGTCGGGACGAGGCCGAACTCGTCGCACAGCTCGAGGCAGTGCTTGGTCTGGTCGGCCGTGTGGGGCGGGTAGAACGTCTCGATCCCGTCGAGCCCGACGTCGCGCACGAGGCTCTCGACGAGGTCGCGGACCTGGTCGGGGTCCTGCACGTCCCAGTACGGATGGGCGATGACCGCCACCCCGCCGGCGTCGTGGATCAGCTCCACCGCCTCTTCGGCGCTCGGCCACTTGCGCGCGACGAAGGCCTTCGCCCCCGGCACCAGGTATTCCTCGAAGAACGGCCCGAGGTCGGGCCCGGCGCCCGCCGCCTTGGCGATGTGCGGGCGGCCGATCGCGTCGGCGGCCCCCGCCTTGGCGACCGCGTCCTCGAACGTGACCTCCACCCCGTGGCGGTTGAGGTTGGCGATGATCTCCTTCGCCCGGTCGACGCGCTCCTGCTGGGCCTTGGCGCAGGCCGGCGCGATCTTTACGAGGTCGACCCAGTAGCCGCAGATGTGCAGGTCCTCGGAGTACTTGTGGACGCACGACATCTCGGTCGCCGGCACGTTCTCGATGCCGAGCTCGGTCGCGACCCGGGTCGCCTCGTCGACGCCGGCGATGCCGTCGTGGTCGGTGAGCGACATCACCGTCACCCCGGCCTCGGCGGCCGAGCGGGCGACGTCGCCGGGCTCGAGCTGGCCGTCGGAGACGGTGGAATGGGACTGGAGGTCGATCATCAGGACGCGGGAGCTTAGTGGGAAGCGCGCATTGTTGACTCGAGTTGCGACAATGGGCCCATGCGGATCTCCGCGAAAGCCGACTACGCGGTTCGGGCGGCGCTCGAGCTCGCCGCCAGCGACGGGGAGCCGGTCAAGGGCGAGTACCTGGCCGAGGCGCAGGGAATCCCGCTGCAGTTCCTCGAGCACATCCTGCTCGAGCTCAAGCACGCGCGCCTGATCCAGGCCCGCCGCGGCGCCAAGGGCGGCTACTGGCTGGCCCGGGACCCGAGCGAGATCACGATCGCCGACGTGATCCGCGCCGTCGAGGGCCCGCTCGCGAACATCCACGAGCACGCCCCGGAGGAACTCCACTACGGCGGGCCCGCGGAGCGCCTGCGCGACGTGTGGGTCGCGGTCCGCGCGGCGCTGCGCTCGGTGCTCGAAAGCGTCACCCTGGCCGAGATCAGCGGGGGCGATCTGCCCTGGCGAATCGAGGCCGTTCTGAACGATCCTGAGGCCTGGCTGAAGCGCTGACTTGGTGCTAGGCTCTCGCGAGCCTTTTGGGACCAAGTCGGTCCACAAAGGTCATAAGTAGTCCGTAACGGGTAACTCACTCCCTCCCCCCACCCGCAATGGATCCCTGGTTTCACATCTTCGGATTGGGCATCGACCCAACCATCATGCTGTTCGGATTCGGCATCGGCCTGCTCGTCGGGATGACCGGCATGGGCGGCGCCTCGCTGATGACGCCGCTCCTGATCCTGATCTTCGGGATCCAGCCGGTCACGGCGATCGGCACCGACATCTTCTACGCCGCGGTGACGAAGACGTTCGGCGGCTGGAAGCACCTGAAGCTCGGGACGGTCCACAAGGGGCTCGCCTTCTGGCTCGCGGTCGGCAGCGTCCCGTCGGCGATCGCGGGCGTCTGGGTGATCGAGTTCCTCCAGAACCGCTACGGCGACGACCTGGACACGCTCGTGCTCGGGATGCTCGGCGGCACGCTCGTCGTGGTCGGGATTGCCACGCTGCTGCGCTCCCTGTTCCTCACCGGCGTGATCCAGGAGCGCTCGGCCCTGCACCTCTACCGCCGCCACATCATCGCCGCGGTGATCACGGGCGCGACGACCGGCTTCGTCATCGGCCTCACCTCGGCCGGCAGCGGGACGCTGATCGCGATCTCGCTGATCGCGATCTTCCGCCTCACCCCGCAGCGCGTCGTCGGCACCGACGTGTTCCACGCTGCGGTCCTGCTGTGGGCTGCCGGCATCGCCCACTGGATCGGCGGCAACATCGACTTCGCGCTCGCCGGCGACGATCCTGGTCGGCTCGATCCCCGGCGTGCTGATCGGCACCGGGCTCTCGGTCAAGGCCCCGCAGCGCTTCCTGCGCTACGCGCTCGCCGTCGTGCTGATCGCGTCCGGGACCACGCTGATCACCAAGAACTACACGCCTGGGATCGTGCTCCCGGCGATCGGCATCGCCAGCGTCATGGTCGGCGCGCTGTTCGGGGCACAGGCGGTCTCCCGCAGCCGCGCCCGCAACGCCCGCACGCCGCCCGCAGCCCCGGCCTAGCCGCTCACCACCGGCGCCGCCGCTCTACATCTAGATTCCCGGGCCAATGTTCGTCTTCGCCAGCGCGGTGACCGACCCCGACGTCTTCGCCCGAGCCGCCCAGGCCGGGGTCGCGCGGCTGCGCGAAGCCGACCCGACGATCGAGCAGATCGTGTTCGCGAGCGTCGGCTCGATCTTCCGCAACTACAACCTGATCATCGACCAGGTCAAGGACCGCGACGACGTCGAGGCGCTCGTGCTGATCCACCAGGACGCCGAGATCCAGGACCCGCAGTTCTTGGAGAAGGTGCGCAAGGCGCTGGCCGATCCCGAGGTGGCGATCGTCGGCTGCGCGGGCGCGGTCGACGTCCGCAGCATCGCCTGGTGGGAGGGCTCGATCACGTGGGCCTCGTTCACCCACCGCTACGACGAGCTGGGCGGCGGCGAGATCCCGGCCTTCTCCTGGCTCAGCGAGTCCCTGCCGCCCTACGCCCGGCTCGGCGAGGTCGACTCGATCGATGGCTTCGTGATGGCGCTCTCACCCTGGGCGATGCGCAACCTGCGCTTCGACGAGTCGCTGGGCCAGATCCACGGCTACGACTTCGACATCTGCATGCAGGCCCGGACCGCCGGCAAGAAGGTGGTCACCGCCGACCTGCAGGTCGTGCACCACCACTCGCTGCGGCTGATCGACAACCCGGAGACCTGGATCAACGCGTACATGCGGGTGGCCGAGAAGTGGGACGAGCAGATTCCCCACAACGGCAGCCGCGACGCGGACTGGGAGTGGCGGGCGCGGCGCGCCGAGGCCGAGGCTTCCGCCGCGCGCCTGATGGGCGGGCTCGAGGAGCTCCTGCGGGTCGCGCACTGGAAGCAGCTCGAGGCGATGCAGAACAGCCTCAGCTGGCGGATCACCGCGCCCCTGCGGCGCCTGCGCCACCGGCTCGCCAAAGGCCGCGCCTGAGGATGGAGCCGGCTCGGCCGAGGGTGCTCGTCCTCGGCGGCACCGGGATGCTGGGCCACGTGCTCTGGGGGGAGTGCTCGGAGCGGTTCGACGCCCTGGCCACCGTGCGGTCGGATGGGATCCCCCGACGGGCGGCCGCCGTCCTGGACCCCGACCGGACGCTCACGGGCGTGCGTGTCGAGGACGAGGCCACGGTCGCCGGCGCGCTCGACCGCGCCGCCCCCGACGTCGTCGTCAACTGCATCGGGCTGGTCAAGCAGCGCCCCGAGGCCGCCGACGCGGCGGCGCTCGTGCGCGCCAACTCGCTCTTTCCCCACGAGCTCGCCGCCGCCTGCGCTGGGCGCGGCGCGCGCCTCGTCCACGTCTCGACGGACTGCGTGTTCGCCGGCGACCGCGGCGGCTACGCCGAGGACGACCGGCCCGACCCGGCGGACCTCTACGGGCGCTCGAAGCTCGCCGGGGAGCCCGAGGGCGACGGCGTGCTGACGCTGCGGACCTCGATGCTGGGGCGCGAGCTCGACCGCTCGAGCGGCCTGCTCGAGTGGTTCCTCGGCGTCCGCGGCGAGGCGGGCGGCTATCCCCGGGCGGTGTTCAGCGGCCCCACCACGCCCGTGCTCGCGCGCCTGATCGGCGACCTGATCGAACGCCACCCGGAGCTCGAAGGCGTCTGGCACGTGGGCGCGGAGCCGATCTCGAAGTTCGATCTGCTCACGCTCGTCCGCGACGCGTTCGGGCTCGAGGTCGAGCTCGTGCCGGACCCATCGGTGGAGATCGACCGCAGCCTGGACAGCACCCGTCTGCGCGCGGCGACAGGATGGGAGCCTCCGGGCTGGTACGAGATGGTGGAGGAGCTTGCGAATGCTGACCGATAAGCGCGTGGTGGTCACCGGCGGGACCGGCTCGCTCGGCCAGGCGCTCGTGCGCCGGCTGCTCGAGGGCGACGCCGGCCTGCCGGCGGAGGTCGTGGTGTTCTCGCGCAGCGAGGCCCTGCAGCACGACATGCGCCTCTCCTTCCTGCATCGCCGCGTTGCGACCGACGAGATCGTCTACGACGAGGAGCGTCACAGCCGGCTGCGCTTCCGCATCGGCGACGTGCGCGACTACGAGGCCGTGGCCTCGGTGCTCGACGGCGCCGACGTCCTGTTCCACGCCGCGGCGATGAAGCAGGTGCCGACGTGCGAGTACCACCCGACCGAGGCGATCAAGACGAACGTCGGGGGCGCCCGCAACATCGTCCGGGCGATCGCCGAGCTCGGGGTCGAGGTCGAGGCGATCGTCGGCGTCTCCACCGACAAGGCGTGCAAGCCCGTGAACGTGATGGGGATGACCAAGGCCCTGCAGGAGCGGATCCTGCTCGAGGCCGGGCTCCGCTGCCCGGACACCCGCTTCGTCGTCGCCCGGTACGGCAACGTGATCGCCTCGCGGGGATCGGTGGTGCCGCTCTTCGACGAGCAGATCGCCACGGGCGGGCCGGTCACGATCACGACCCCGGAGATGACGCGCTTCCTGCTGAGCCTCGACCAGGCGGTCGACACGGTGTTCGAGGCGCTGCGCGCCGGCAGGCAGGGCGAGACCTACGTGCCGCGGCTGCCGGCCGTGCGGATCGAGGAGCTGGCCCGGGCGCTGATCGGCGACCGCGACGTCGCGATCGAGCACGTCGGCGTGCGGCCCGGCGAGAAGGTGCACGAGGTGCTCGTCTCCGAGGAGGAGGCGCCGCGAACGGTCGCGCGCGGCGACCATCTGGCGATCGCGCCGCTGCTCCCGGAGCTGCGCGTCCCGGAGCCCGACGGCGAGCCGTTCGCCGGACGGGAGTACTGCTCCGCCGACGAGGTCATCCCGCCCGAGCGCATCCTCGAGCTGCTGCAGACGCGATGAAGGTCGCCATCGTGCTCGGGACCCGGCCCGAGATCATCCGCCTGAGCAAGGTGATCGAGGGCCTCGACCGGGCCTGCGAGGTGACGCTCGTGCACACCGGGCAGAACTTCGACCCGGCGCTCAGCGACGTCTTCTTCGACGAGCTCGGCGTCCGCGCCCCGGACCACATGCTCGCGATCGAGGGCGAGGGGTTCGCCGCCCGCGTGGGCGCGATCCTCGCCGGGATCGCCCCGGTGTTCGAGCGCGAGCGACCCGATCGCCTGCTCGTCCTCGGCGACACGGACAGCGCCATGTCGGCGTACGTGGCCAAGCGGATGGGGATCACGGTCCTCCACATGGAGGCCGGCAACCGCTGCTTCGACGACCGCGTCCCCGAGGAGGTCAACCGCCGGATCATCGACCAGGCCAGCGACGTGCTCCTCCCCTACACCGAGAACAGCCGGGAGAACCTGCTGCGCGAGGGCTATCACCCGCGCCGCGTGCTGACCACGGGCAACCCGATCAAGGAGGTGCTCGACGCGCACGCCGAGCGGATCGAGGCGTCGACGGCGCTGGCCGACCTGAGCCTCGAGCCCGGCGGCTACCTGCTGCTCACCCTGCACCGCCAGGAGACCGTCGACTTCGACGACCGGCTGCGGGGCCTCCTGGTGGAGGTGCGCGACGCGGCCGACGGGCTCGGGCTGCCCGTGATCTTCAGCGTCCACCCGCGCACGCGCGAGCGCCTCGAGCGCCTCGGCCTCGACGGGCCGCCGCTGCGCCCGTGCGAGCCGTTCGGCTACTTCGACTTCGTCGCGCTGGAGCGCGGCGCGCGCTGCGTGCTGACCGACAGCGGCACGGTGCAGGAGGAGTGCTGCATCATGCGGGTCCCCGCGGTGACCGTGCGCGACACCACCGAGCGGCCGGAGACGGTCGAGTGCGGCAGCAACGTCCTCAGCGGCGTCGGGGTCGGCGGGGTCGCACCGGCGCTCAGGCTCGCCCTCGAGCGTCCGACCGACTGGCGCATCCCGCCCGAGTACGAGGCGTCAACCGTCAGCAGCGCGGTCGGCGCCATCGTCACCGGCCCGCTGCCGTCCGCTTGAGCTCGCCCCTGGACCCGGGCAAGGAGGCCCGCGCCGCGGGCGGGATCCCGATCGTCGGCGCCTTCGACGGCTACCGCGCGGTCGCGATCTTCCTGGTCGCGCTCTTCCACATCTTCCTGTTCTCCGGCGTCGCCGGGGCGCTCGGCACCTCCCCCGGCGGGGTCGCGGTCTTCGGCACCCTGCCGCGCGTGCCGCTGGTGATGCTGTTCGTCGTCAGCGGCTTCGTGCTCTTCTTGCCGACGGCGGCTCGCGGCGGGCGCTTCGGCGACGTCGGCGACTACGCCCTGCGCCGTGCCGCTCGGATCCTGCCCGCGTACTGGCTCAGCCTGGTGGTCGCGATCGTGCTGCTGGCCGTGCTGCCGCTCGGCCCCGGCGTGCCGGGGATCGGCGCAATCGCCCTGCACGTGACGATGCTCCAGACGCCGGCGACGCTCTTCGACGGGGACTTCGCGCTCGGCTTCGGCATCGTCGCCTCCGTCTGGACGCTCTCGGTCGAGACGGTCTTCTACGTCCTGCTGCCGGTGGTCGCGGGGGCGTACCACCGCCGGCCGCTCGTGGGGCTGGTGATCGCGGCGGCGTTCCTGATCGCCTGGCGGCTGGTCGCGCTGCACGTCGACTCGATCTTCGGCGCGAGCGCCGCGACCCAGGACCGCTTCGACGTCGTCTACGCCAGCCAGTTCCCGAGCTGGGGGCTCAGCTTCGCCGCCGGGATGACGGGCGCGTGGGCCTACGTCCGCCTGCGCGAGACCGTCGACCCCGCGCTGCTCGCCCGCCGCGCGCTCGCGGTGTTCGCGGTCGCCGCCACGGTCAGCGTCGTCGTCGTGATCTTCGCCGGGCACGAGGCGGTGCACGATCCCAACGTGCTGGCCGGGCTGTTCGCGCGCCAGTCGATGGCCGTTTCGCTGGCGCTGCCGCTGGCGGTCGGGACGGCGATGGTGGCGCTCGCCCTCGCGCCCGCGCGAGCGCAGCTGCGTGTTCGCAAACCGGCCGCTGCGCTCGCTGGGGGACATCTCCTACGGCGTCTATCTGATCCATCTGGCGGTGATCGCCGTCGTGGTCGCCGAGCTCAGCCTGCCGCGAACCGGGTCGCTGTCGGCGGTCCTGGAGTGGACGGCGATCGTGATCCCGGCCTCGCTCGCGTACGCGTACCTCTCGGCCGTGTTGCTGGAGCGCCCGCTGCGCCGCTGGGCACGGCGCGTGCGCCCGGCGCAGGCGCGCGGTCGTCGTCGAGGACACGCTGCCGGCCGTCTCGATCGTGATCCCGACCTACAACCGCCGCGAGTGGCTCGCCGGCGCCCTCGACAGCGTGCTCGAGCAGGACTACGCGAACCTGGAGGCGCTGGTCGTCGACGACGGGTCCACCGACGGGACCGTCGAGCTCCTGCGCGACTACGAGCGGCGCTCGCCCGAGCACCGCTTCCGATATCTGAGCCAGGCGAACGCCGGCCAGGCGCGGGCGATCAACAACGGCAACCGCGTCGCTCGCGGGGAGATCCTGGGCTATCTCTCCGACGACGACGTGCTGCTGCCCGGGGCAGTCGCCGCGCTCGCAGCCGAGCTCGCCGCCGACCCGGCCGCGGCCGCCGCCTATCCCGGCTACCGCGAGATCGACGCCGCCGGCCGGATCGAGGACACCGTGCGCCCAATCCCGTACTCGCCGCGATCGGCCCTGCTCCTGCACGACACGGTCATCGGCCCCGGCGGGCTCGCCCGGCGCTGGGCGCTGGAGCGGGCCGGCGGCTGGGACCCGTCGCTGCGCTGGATGGGCGACCTGATCATGTGGATGGGCGTCGGACTGGCCGGCAGCGTGATCCGCGTCGCCGAGCCGCTCGCCTGCTGGCGGCGCCACCCCGGCTCGGCGACGCTGCAGCCGTCCGCGGAGCACGCCCGCGAGCACCTCCGCGTCGTCGAGCTCGGCGCCGGGCTCGACGGGCTGGGGGCGCTGAGCACCGCCGAGCGCGCGGAGGCGACCCGCAACGCGTGCTTCTTCGGCGCCTTCTTCGGTGGCACCGGCGATACCTGGCCGGGGGAGCGCTTCGTCGTCTTCGACCTCCACCGGCGGCTGCTCTCGGCGAGCACCTCGAAGCTCGGGCCGGGCGGCGAGATCGACTGGCGCGAGGCGGAGCGCAGCGCCGCCCTGTACCGCGAGCTGGTCGATCTGGTCGCCGAGGGCGCCGACCGGCCCGAGCCGGGCATGGGCGGGCTCGATGCCGCGCTGGCCCGCCTGCGCGACGTCGGCGTGATCGGCGCCGCCCGCGAGGTCGGCCCGGCCGAGCTGCGCCTCGGGCTGATCGAGGCCGCGTTCGCGTGCGGTGCCGACACCGGCGCGATCTCGAACCGGTTCGTGATCGTCGAGCGCGGGCGGGTGCGGGTCGACGCGGCGGAGCTGGACGAGGTCGTGGCGCTGGGCTTCGCGAGCTCGGCGGCCGAGCTCGAGGCCGCGCTCAGCGATCTGCGTGCTCGTCGAGCGCAGCCCGGATCTGCTCGCGGCTGAACGCGGGCTCGCCGCGCCGGACCGCCGCCGAGGCGCGCTCGGCGAGCGCGATGGCCCGCGAGCCCAGCATCGTCCGCAGCAGCCGATCGCGCGGCTCGGAGCGGGCCTCGAGATCGTCGAGGAGCTTGGTGATGCGATAGCGCTCGGCCATCTGGCGCAGGCGGTTTGCCTCCAGGCGTTCGAGCATCGGGTTGCGATCCCACGGCGCCAGGACGGCGGCCACGGCGTCCGCCCAGGGCGCGCCGCGGTCCCAGGCGAAGCCGACGCCGAAGAACGCCGGGACGCTCGCGAAGACGAGCTCGTCGCGCCCGGCGGCGAAGTCCTCGATCGCCGTCAGGATGCCGTTGCGCGGCCCGCCCTCGCGCGCCGCGACGCAGGCGAACGGCATCCCGCCTGCAACCGTGCCCGGGCTCGTCGGGCACCAGGTACACGTTGCGCACCAGCCGCTGACGGTGCTCGGCCGGGATCCGCTCGGGCGCGTAGTAGGCGTCGCGGCGGGCCAGCGGCCAGCCGATGTCGTGGAAGATCAGCAGCGGCAGGTGCCCGCCCGCGGCCCGGTCGGCGATCAGGCGCAGCTCCTCGCTGAGCGTGTAGTAGTTGTGGTCGCCGTCGAGGATCACCGCGTCGACATCGAGGTCGGCGTCGGCAAGTGCCTCGATGCTCGTCCGCTCGATCAGCTCGAGGTCGCTGCGCTCGGCGGCGAGCTCGCTGAGCGCCGGCTCGGGCGTGGGGTCGATCGCGACCACGCGCGCGCCGCTGGTCTCCGCCCAGCCGAGCAGCTCCCGGGTGGACTTGCCGTGAAAGGCGCCCACCTCGGCGACCGAGCGCGCGCCGGCGGCGTCGAGGCACGCGAAGAGCAGCTCGGCCGCGTTGACGATCGAGGCCGCGTTCTCGTCGGGGTCGGTGGGGAAATGGCTTCGGGCCATTGGTGGTCGGTCAATCATCTAGGGTCTCCGGCCGCGATGTCGACCGCCGAGCAACCGATCACCCGCGAGTCCCTGATGCGCGAGATCCGCGCTCGCCACCCGCGCTTTCGCGAGGCGATGGTGGCCGACGCGGCGGTCTGGGCCCTCTACCGCGGCGAGCGCAGCCAGTTCCACGGCCGGCTGGACACCGTGCTTCAGATCCTGCGGCTGATGTGGTCCAGCGACGCCTTCTTCGCCCAGTCGCTCTATCGGGCCAAGGCGCGGCTGCAGGCGCTGGGGGTGCCCCTGCTGCCCCGGCTGCTGCACCGGCTCGCGATCATCATCGGCCAGGTGACGATCGGCGACCCGGTCGTGATCGGGCCGGGCCTCTACATCAACCACGGGCTCGTGGTGATCGACGGGATCACCGAGATCGGCCCGCGGGCGCGCATCGCCCCGTTCACCAGCATCGGGCTCGTTGCGGGCTCGATCGTCGGCCCCACGATCGGCGCCGACGTGCAGGTCGGCACCGGTGCCCGGGTGCTGGGCACGCTCACGATCGGCGACGGGGTGCAGATCGGTGCCAACGCGGTGGTGCTGTCGGACGTCGAGGCCGGGGCGACCGTCGTCGGGGTTCCGGCGAAGCCCGTCGGGTAGCTTTCGGCCCATCAGACTCCTCCGCCGCAACCGCAGGACAGCGGACCCTCAGTTCGCCGAGATCGAGCGCCTCTCCGCGCAGAATCGCGACGCCCGCGATCCGGAGCTCGAGCGCCGCATCCGCGCGCTGCGCCACCAGGCGGGCGCCCACCTGGCCGGCCAGGGCGCCGGGGACCCGCAGTTCGCCGAACCCGACTACGGCGCCCTGCCCAGCGAGCCGGGGATCCCCGAGGTGACGCCGTCCGAGCTGACCCCGGAGCTGCTGCGGGCGGCGATGCTCGACCGCGGCGGGCTGATCGTCCGCGGAGTCATGGAGCGCGACCGGGCGGTGGCGCTCGCCGGGGAGATCGAGGCGGCGCTCGAGGCCCGCGAGTCGCTCGCGGCCGGCGGTGGCGCAGCCGAGGGCTACTACGAGGAGTTCGACCCGGGGCCGCCGGTCGACCTGGCGATGGCGCGCGAATGGGTCGGTGACGGCGGCATGTGGGCGACCGACTCGCCGAAGCTGCTCTTCGAGATGTTCGAGGCCTTCGAGCGCTGCGGCCTGCGGCAGGTGATCCACGGCTACCTGAACGAGGTCCCGGCGATCTCGATCGAGAAGTGCACCCTGCGCCGCGTGCTGCCGGACAGCGACTCGGCCTGGCACCAGGACGGAGCGTTCCTCGGCCAGGTGCGCGCCCTCAACGTGTGGCTCGCGCTCTCGCGCTGCGGAGACGAGGCGCCCGGTATGGACATCGTGCCCGAGCGCCTCGAGGAGATCGTCCCGACCGGCACCGACGGCGCGACCTTCAACTGGTCCGTCTCGCCGCAGGTGGTCGCCGAGGTCACCGGGCGCACCGGCGTCGTGCGGCCGATCTTCGAGCCCGGCGACGCGATTCTCTTCGACGAGATGAACCTGCACTCGACGGCGGCGGACCCGTCGATGCCCAACCCGCGCTATGCGATCGAGAGCTGGTTCTTCGGCCTCTCCGGGTTCCCCGCGGAGTACGTGCCGATCGCGTACTGAGGCTGATCGAGACTGAGCCGGGGGCTCAGCGGTTGCGCAGGATCGTGACGTTGTCGCCGATGCTGTTCGGCGTCGCGAGGTCCAGATCGCCATCGCCGTCGACGTCGGCGGCGGCGATGTCGAGGGGGAAGTCGCCAACCGTCAGCGGGCTGGCCGGCGTCAGGGAGAGGTTCCCCGCGCCGGTGTTGCGCAGGATCGCGACCCGGTCGGAGCCGGAGACCGCCACCGCGAGATCCTGAGCGCCGTCGACGTCGAAGTCCGCCGCGGTCAGCGCGAAGGGGTTGCTGCCGCCGCCGATGCCCTCCGGGCTCGTGCTCCGCTCCCGGAATCTGCCGCGGCCGAGACCGAGGAACACGGACACGGTGCCCGAGCCCGCGTTCGTGAAGGCGAGGTCGAGCTTGCCGTCGCCGTTGAGATCGGGCGCGACGATCGACGACGGGGACGACGCGTCCACGATCGGGCTTTCCGAGAAGGGTCCGAAGCCCCCCGAACCGAAGTTGCGCAGCAGGGTGACGGTGCTGCCGAAGCTGTTGACGATCGCGAGGTCCGGGGCAAGATCCCCGTTGAGGTCGGCGATCACGAGCCGCCGAGGACCGTCGCCCACGCCATCATGAATCCGAGTTTCCGGGCTGAAGTTGCCGTTCCCCTTGTTGCGCAGGATCGAGAGGTCGTCGCTGTCCTGATTGGTGACGACGAGGTCGAGGTCCTCGTCGCGGTCGAGGTCGGCCGCGGCGAGCCACGTGGGGTTGTCGCCGACGTGCTCCGGGCCCGCGGGAACGGGCTTGAAGTTGCCCGAGCCGTTGTTGCGAAGCACCTGCACGTTGTCGCTCGACACATTCGCGGTCGCGAGGTCGACATCGCCATCGGCGTCGAAGTCCGCGGCCACGATCGAGTTCGGTTGCGCTCCGGGGAACTCCGGGCTGCTGTGCAGCTCGACGAAGTTTCCGGCGCCGGTGTTGCGAAGCACCGTGATCGTGTTCGCGATGCCGTTCGCGATCGCGAGGTCGACGTCGCCGTCGCCATCGAAATCCGCCGCCGCAATCGCGGCCGCTCCGTCGCCGGCCGCCTCCGGGCTGCTCGGCGCCTCGACGAACCTGGTCGAGGCCGCGAGCGCCCCCGCGGCGATGGCAAGAGACACGGCCGCAGCCGTAAGTAGTCCGAGGGCCCCCCTTCGCATTGGATGAAGCTAGCAGGGCGCTCGACGTCCGAGCAGTAATCTGCTGCCGTGGACTTCGACCTCAGCCCCCGCGTGCTCGAGCTCCGCGACCGCATCCGCGGCTTCATGGACGAGCACGTCTATCCGAACGAGGCCGAGGCGCTGCGCGCGCTCGACGAGGAGGTCACGGTCGAGAGCGGCCTTGCCTACCCGGAGATCCTGGTCGAGATCCGCGACCGCGCCCGCTCCGAGGGCCTGTGGAACCTCTTCATGCCCGACGAGGAGCACGGCGCCGGCCTGACCAACTGGGAGTACGGCGTTCTCTGCGAGGAGATGGGCCGGAGCCCGGCGATCGCCCCGATGGCCTTCAACTGCTCGGCCCCCGACACGGGCAATATGGAGATCCTCGCCGAGCACGGCACGCCGGAACAGCGGGAGCGGTGGCTCGAGCCGCTGCTCGACGGCCAGATCCGCTCCTGCTTCTCGATGACCGAGCCCGAGGTCGCCGGGTCGGACCCGCGCACGCTGCAGACGCGGGCCGAGCTCGAGGGCGACGAGTGGGTGATCAACGGCCACAAGTGGTTCACCTCCGGCGCGGTCGGTGCCTCGGTGGCAATCGCGATGGTCGTCACCGACCCCGATGCCCACCCCTACGCGCGTGCCTCGATGATCCTGGTGCCCACCGACGCGCCCGGCTTCAACCTGATCCGCCCGGTGCCCGTGATGGGCCACGACGGCGGTCCCGGGCACTGCGAGATCCGCTACGAGGACTGCCGCGTCCCCGCCGACAGCCTCCTCGGTCCCCGCCAGGCGGGCTTCGTGATCGCCCAGGACCGCCTCGGCCCCGGCCGCATCCATCACTGCATGCGCGCCATCGGCAGCTGCGAGCGGGCGATCGAGATGATGTGCGCGCGTGCGAACTCGCGCGAGGCGTTCGGCTCGAAGCTCGCCGAGAAGCAGTTCGTTCAGGACTTCATCGCCAAGTCGCGGATGGAGACCGAGCAGGCCCGCCTGCTCACCCTCCTGGCCGCCTGGAAGATGGACACGTACGGCAAGAAGGAGGCGCGTCGCGAGATCTCGATGATCAAGGTCGTCGCCGCCAACGTCGTCATGGACGTGCTCGACCGCGCGATCCAGGTCCACGGCTCGCTCGGGATGTCCGACGACACCCCGTTGGCGGGCATGTGGCGCTTCTCGCGCATGCTCAAGGTCGCCGACGGCCCCGACGAGGTCCACAAGATGGTGATCGCCCGGCGCGAGCTCAACAAGGCCGCGAAGGCGGCCGAGGAACCGGCACCGGCGCCCGAGCCGGCGCGCGCCTAGTCCTCGTACTCCTTCAGGATCGCCTCGATCCCCTGATTGACCAGCACCCGCGCGAGCGTCGCGGGGGCGAGCCCGTAGATCTTCGCCGCCCGATCGAGCGCCTCGCCCTCCGCCTCCCGGAGCTTGATGTTGACCTGGCGCCGCCGCAGCTCAGGCCGCGGCCGGGCGTCCAGCTGCGCCACCGTGTCGTCCGGAGACTCGAAACCCTTCGGGGTCGGCACCTGCGCTCCGCGCGGAAGCGGCTGATACAGCGTCGCCAGGCGCTTCAGGTGCCGGAGGTACTCGTCGAAGCTGGCGAAGCCGAGCGCCTCCCAGAACTTGCGCTTCGGTGGCGGTGCATCCTCTTCCGGCGCAGAGTAGCCCTCGGTACCGCCGGAGTACCCGGGGGTACTTTGGGGCTCCTCAGAAGAGTTCTCCCCGTGCCGTGGATCGTCGTGGTCGGACGTCACGGCCCCAGGGTGACGCCGCAACGCGCACGCGAGGCGCGCGCTTCGTGCCGACTTCTCGCCCTAACCGAGCCGCGCCTCGGCTTCAGCGGCGGCCTCCACGAGCCGCTCGACGAGCCTGGCGAATTGCTGAAAGCCCTCCTGTGCGTTCGGATCGCCGTACTGGCCGGCGGTGTAGCGCGCGTACACGCCCTCGAGCACGATCGCGAGCTTCCAGAGCCCGAGCGCGACGTAGAAGTCGATCTCGCCGAGGTCGCGGCCGGAGCGCTCTGCGTACCGGGCCTTGACCTCCTCGCGGGTCGCGAAGCCCGGCGCCATCGTGGCCGGCTCGAGGAGCGGGATGAGCTCGTCGTCCTGCTCGGACCAGTAGACGAGCAGCAGGCCGACGTCGGCGAGCGGGTCGCCGAGCGTGCACAGCTCCCAGTCGACGACCGCGGCGACCTCGCCCGCGGGCGACAGGATCATGTTGTCGAGGCGGTAGTCGCCGTGGACGATGGTGGCCGGGCCCTGCTCGGGGATCCGGGCGGCGAGTCGGTCATGGACCTCGCCGATCAGCGGCAGGTCGCGGGTGTGCTGCTTTTCGAACTGGCCGTGCCAGCGCTTGAGCTGGCGGGCGACGTAGTCCTCCTTGCGCGCCATGTCCCCGATACCGACCGCGTCGGGGTCGACGTCGTGGATCGCGACCAGCGTGTCGACGACGCGCTCGCCGATCGCCCGGCGATCGCCCGGCTCCGGGAAGATCTCGGCCTCGGCCAGGGTGCGCAGGATCGGCCCCTCGACCCAGCCCATCACGTAGAACGGGTCCTCGCCCTCCTCGCTCAGCCCGACGGCGGGCGGCACCGGCACGGGCGTCTCCTGGAGCGCCGAGATGATCCGGAACTCCCGCCCCATGTCGTGCGCCGAGGCGAGCCGCTTGCCGAGCGGCGGCCGGCGCAGCGCCCAGCGCCCGCCCGCGGCGTCGGACACCGCGTAGGTGAGGTTCGAGCGCCCGCCGGAGACGCGCTCGTAGCGCAGCGGCGGCTGGACATCGCCGACGTTCGCCGCGAACCAGCGCTCGACCCCGTCCGCGTCGATGCCCTCGGGCACCTGGATAGCCTGCTCGGCCATGGCCGGGAAGCCTATTGCCCTGGTGGTCGACTTCGGCGGGGTCCTGACGACGAGCATCTGGCCCGCGTTCGCGGCGTTCTGCGAGGGCGAGGGCCTCGCCCCGGAGACCGTCCGCGAGCTGTTTCGCGGCGACTCCGAGGCGATCGCCCTGCTGCGCGGGCTGGAGACCGGCGGGCTCGCCGACGCCGACTTCGAGCGCCGCTTCGGCGAGCTGCTGGGGGTTGCCGAGCACGAGGGCCTGATCACGCGGATGTTCGCCGGGCTCGAGCCCGAGCCGAGGATGCTCGGCGCGGTCGCCGCGGCGCGCGCGGCCGGCGTGCGGACCGGCCTGATCTCGAACTCGTGGGGGCTCGGCATCTACGACCGCCTCGACTCGACCGAGCTCTTCGACGTAGCCGTCATCTCCGGCGAGGTGGGCCTCCACAAGCCGCAGCCGGAGATCTACCTGCTCGCCTGCGAGCGGCTCGGGGTCGAGCCGGCGGCCGCCGTGTTCGTCGACGACCTGCGCGAGAACTGCGCCGGCGCCGAGGCGGTCGGGATGACGGCGGTCCTGCACCGCGATCCCGCGGACACGATCGCCGCGCTCGAACGGATCCTCGACGTCGACCTCTAGCGATGAGACCTCTAGCTATCCTAGGCGCCCACGGCGATCATCGCCACGCCGGCGAGCGCGCAGACGACGCCGGCCTGGCGCTCGCGGGCCAGGCGCTCACCGAGCACCACGCGCGCCAGCAGGACGGTCACCGCGCCGTACATCGAGCCGGCCACCGCGACCAGCGAGAGCAGGCCGTGGTTGGTGGCGACCGCGAACAATGAGTTGGCGGTGACGTCGCAGACGCCGATCGCGACGAGCGCCGGTGCCATCTCGCGCGGGATCCGCATCGAGGGGCGCACGAAGGCCGCCGCGACGAGCAGGGTCGCGACGCCGCTGGCCCGCGCGAGCACGACCGTCCATGCCGGCTCCGGCCCCGCGCTCAGGTCGAGCAGCCAGAAGAAGGTCCCGAAACCGAGGGCCGCGAAGGCCGCGAGGCCGACGGATGCCCGGCCGGCCGCCCGCCACTCGGGGTCGGGCTCGCGGGCGACGGCGACGACCCCCGCAATCGCGAGCACCGCGCCGATCAGCTGGATCGCCGCCGGGTGCTCGCCCTGGACGAGCCCGGCGATCACCGGAACGAGCACGCCCAGGGCGCCGATCGTGGCCACGATGCTCACCGAGCCGAGCGCCATCGCCCGGTAGAAGGCGCCGAGCGAGACCACGATGATCGCGCCCGCGGCGATCGCCAGCGCGGCATCGCCGCCGCTCAGGGCGCTGCCGCCGAAGATGAGCGCGACGACGACTGCCAGCGCAAGGCCCACCGGCTGGCTGACGAGGAGCACGCTGAGGGCCGCGATGCGCCGCGCCTGCAGGCCGCCGAGGAAGTCCGAGGTCCCCCAGGCGATGCTGGAGGCGAGCCCGAGGACTATCCCGAGCACGAGTCGCCGCCTAGCTCAGCCTGCACGGTGACCGGGCCGCTGCCGGGCCGCGGCTCGACCACCGTCTCGCCGTTCTCTGCCTCGCGCACGCACGCGGAGCCCGCGGTGACGCTCCAGAACGGCGTCCACCTGATCGAGGTCCGACCCCTCGCCGCCGGGTCGAACTCGAAGGAGTCGGCCTCCACGTCCCTGACGCCGAGGCCGTCGAGCCCCCACGCGTCCGAGCCCACGACGCGGTAGAGGCGCCAGTTGGCGTCGTGCCACACGGGTCGCAGGTAGTCCAGGCCCTTGCCGATCAGCGCCACCTCGTCCTCCGAGAGGTAGTCGCGGCGCGCGTCGGGGACCGCCACGTAGCTGACCCCGTGCTCGCGCAGCCAGTCCCGGTAGGCCGCCGGGGTCAGGTTGTCGCCCGTGAACAGATCGAGGTCCTCGGACTCGAGCTGGCGGAGCCAGCCCCGGGCGATCGGGTGGTCGCGGGCCACGTACGCGGCCTCCCACCGGTTCTTCGTGGGCGGGACCTCGATCCGGAACGAGCCCTCGGTCGCCGTCAGCCGGTCGAGCTCGGTGAGCAGCGGCGCGTAGAAGGCCTGCTCCGTCGACGGGTCGCCGGCGGCCTTGTGCACGTCGCGCACCGGCGCGACGAACTGCCAGTAGAGCAACGGCACGGAGACGGCGATCACGACCAGCCGCCCGCGCGGCCAGAGCACGAGCGCCACCACCGGCCCGGCGAACAACGTCCCGAGCCGGGTGACGTTGCCGCCCAGCGAGTTGGGGACGACGTAGAGCGCGATCGCGAGCGCCGCGTACAGGACGGCCCCGATCCGCAGGGCCCGGTATTCGCGCGGGACGAGCCAGACCACGCCCGCAGCCAGGATCGGAATCGCGATGAACGCCGAGAAGACGAACGGCTCCTCGCCGCCGAGCGGGAACGCCAGGTTGAGGACGGCGATTGGCAGGGCGCCGCCGATCGCGAGCGCCGCGCCGCGCAGGCGCTCCCCGGCGAGGGCGATCGCCACCCCGGCGAGCGCGATGAAGAGCCCGGCGACCGGGCTCGAGAGGCTCGCGAGTGCGGCCGCCAGTCCACCCAGCACAACTCGACCGGAGTCGGCCGCGAGCAGGCCCGCGAGCCCGAACGGCACCGCGAGCAGGAACGGCATCCGCCCGGTCAGCAGCCATCCCGACACCGCGACCGCAAACCACAGCGTCGCCACCAGCGCCCGGTCGCCGGTGAAGCGGCGCCGGACCAGTACTGCGAACAGGGCCGCTGCCGCGACCACCGCGAGCGCGCCGACCAGGCGCGGGCCGAGGAGGGCACCCAGGGGCGGGTAGAGCACGCTGTAGGAGAGGACGTAGGTGCCCGAGTACCACGCGTTGGTCCAGAGCACGAACCCGTGGTCGGCGAACAGGTCGGCGCGGAACGTCGCCGCGGCGAGATCCTCGCTCGACGGGCCCCACGCGAGATAGGCAGCCGCGATCACCGCCGCCAGCAGCGTCGGGGCGAGAACGGACCAACGGCTCTGGACGGCGGCCAACCGGCTTAGCTTTACAACATGGCGCCGGGAGCGATCGACCTGGGCGGTCAGATCGACCGCGTCTTCGAAGCGATCGGCAACTTCGCCGAGAACCTCGCGCGGATCGATCTGCCGTACCTCGCCGCGGCACTGTTGCTGTCGCTGGCCCTGCAGCTGTGCCGGGGACACGCATGGGCGAACGCCCTGCGCGCCGCCTACCCCGCCGGCGCGGTCAGCGAGCGCGGCATCGTCGGCGCGTTCCTCGTCGGCGCGGGGATGAACGGCATCCTCCCGGCGCGCGGCGGCGACGCGATCAAGATCGTGCTCGCCAAGCGCAGCGTCAAGGGCTCCGCGTACCCCGCGATCATCTCCTCCTTCGCCGTCCTGGCCCCGTTCGACACCGTGATCGGACTGGTCGTGCTCGCTTACGCGATCACCCGCGGCCTGCTGCCGGCCGCGCCGCGCCTGCCCGAGCTACCGGCGTTCGACATCTCCTTCTGGGCCGCGCACCCGCAGCTCCTGCTGTTCACGATCACCCTCGCCGGGATCGGGCTGATCGCGCTCATCGCCGTCCTCGCTCGCCGCGTGGAGTCGTTCTGGCACAACCTCAAGCAGGGCGTGGCGATCTTCCGCGAGCCGCGGCGGTATCTGCGCGAGGTCTTCGCCTGGCAGGCAGCCGGCTGGCTGCTGCGGTTCGCCTCCTTCTGGCTCTTCCTCGACGCCTTCCACATCGGCGGCTCGCTCGACAACGTGCTGCTCGTGATGTGCGTGCAGGCGATCACCGGCGCCCTCCCGTTCACCCCGGGCGGCGCCGGCGCTCAGCAGGCGCTGCTCGTGGTCGCCCTCAACGGCCCGACCTACGCGGCGGTGCTCGCCTACTCGGTCGGCCAGCAGCTCGCGGTCACCGTCTGGTCGGTCGCGATCGCCTTCATCACGCTGGGGCTCGTCTTCCGCGCCTGGGACCTCCGCCGCCTGATCCGCGAGGGCCGCGCTGCGCGGGGCGACCCGAAGCCGGAGACGTAGGGCTCAGTCCTTCGCGTACTCCACGCGAATCTGCCGCCCCTCGAGCTTCGTTCCGTCGAGGCGCTCGAGCGCGAGCTTGGCCTGCTCGTCCGGTAGGTCGACGAACGAGAAGCGCTCCAACACGCGGATGTCGCCGATCTGGTCGGCGGGGATCACGGCGCCTTCCGTGAGCGCCCAGCGCAGGCTCTCCTCGTTGATCCCGCTGCGCGCGCCGCGGTTGACGAACAGCTTCACGTGCCCGTTTTCCTTCTCGGGCTCGGCCGGGAGCCGCTCGCGCTCGCGGCGAGGGGGCTTGCGGTCCTCGGCGGAGTGATCGCGGCGGCGCGGGCGCGGGGCGTGCTCGATCCGCTCCTCGGGCGGCTCCCACTCGCCGATCGACGTCTTCGCCTCGCGCTCGATCCTCGGGATCTCGTCGGATTGCTTGGCGGTCACGAAGGTGATCGCGCGGCCGGTGCGCCCGACCCGCCCGGTGCGGCCGATGCGGTGCACGTAGATCTCGGTGTTGTTGGGCAGGTCGTAGTTGATGACGTGGGTGACGTGCTCGATGTCGAGCCCGCGGGCGGCGACGTCGGTGGCCACCAGGAGCGGCAGGTTGCGCTCCTTGAACGAGATCATCACCCCGTCGCGCTGGCCCTGGCTCATGTCGCCGTGCAGCGCCTTCACCCGCAGACCGCGGTCGGCGAGCTGCTTGTCGAGCCGGGCGGCGCCGATCTTCGTGCGGCAGAAGATGATCGCCTGCTCGGGCTCCTCGGCCTTGAGGACCTCGATCAAGCGGTCGGTCTTCTCGCGCGCCTCGACCTCGACGTAGGCCTGCTCGATCGCGTCGACGGTGAGCTGCTTCGGGGTCACCTTGATCGTCACCGGCTCGTACATGTGCTGCTCGGCCAGGCGCGCGATCGGCGCCGGCATCGTCGCCGAGAAGAGGCCCGTCTGGCGGCCCGACGGGCACATGCGGAGAATCCGCTCGACGTCCTCGATGAACCCGAGGTCGAGCATCTCGTCGGCCTCGTCGAGGACCACGTATCGCGCCGAGGTGAGCACGAGCGAACGTCGGGAGATCAGGTCCATCATCCGCCCGACGGTGGCGACGACGACGTGGGCGCCCCTGCGCAGCCGCGACTGCTGGGTCGCGATCGGCGCGCCGCCGAAGACGGCGACGACCTCGATGTCGAGGTGCTCGGCGTAGGCGCGCAGCGCCTGGGTCACCTGGATGCAGAGCTCGCGGGTCGGGGTGAGGACGATCGCCTGCGTCTCCTGGGAGGCAGCGTCGAGGTACTGGAGCAGCGGCAACCCGAAGGCGGCGGTCTTGCCGGTCCCGGTCTGCGCCTGTCCGATCACGTCGTGGCCGGCGAGCAGTTCCGGGATCGCCTGCTCCTGGACCGCCGTCGGCTCGGTGTACCCGAGCTCCTCGAGCGTGAGCAGGATCTCGGGCGCCAGACCGAGCTCGGCGAAGGTCTTCATGCGCTCGGGTCCAGCAAAAGCTTGCCCAGCGTACGGCGCCCGGCGAGCTCCTCGTGCGCGCGCCGCGCCTCGGAGAGCGGGTAGACGTCGCTGACGACGACCTCGAGCTCGCCCGAGGCGACGGCGGCCAGCAGGTCGCCGATCATCTCCGCGACGACCTCGCGTCGCGGGATCAGGTGCATGAGCCAAAAGCCGATCACGGTGCGTGAGTGTCGCAGCAGGTGCCCGGTCGAAATCTCGTTCTGGTCTCGCGACGCGATTCCGAAGACGACCATCCGGCCGAACGGCGCGAGCGTGCGCAGGCTCGCCTCGAACGCGTCGCCGCCGCTCATCTCGAGCACGGCGTCGACCTGCTGACCGCTGTTCGCCTCCAGGATCGCCGCCTTCAGGTCATCGACGCGCGAGTCGACGGTCGCGTCGGCGCCCAGCCTCGAGGCCAGGGCACGCTTGTCCTCGCTCGAGGCGAGCGCGATCACGCGCCCGCCGGCGCGCTTGGCGAGCTGCACCGCGAGCGTCCCGGTCCCGCCGCCGGCGGCTTCGATCACGATCGTCTCGCCGGGCTGGAGCCGGGCGCAGCGGTGGACCAACGCGTGGGCGGTGAGCCCCTGCAGCAGGAGCGCCGCAGCCTGATCGTCGCTGACCTCGTCGGGCAACGGGATCAGCCAGCCCTCGGGCACGACCACCTTCTGCGCGTAGCCACCGTTGGCCAGCAGCGCGGCAACCCGGCGGCCGTCCGCAAGCCGCCCCGCGACCTCGCCGCCGGGGGTCAGCGGCAGGCTCTGCTCGGCCAGGTAGTCGTTGCGGGTGGCGTGCGTATCGGCGAAGTTGACGCCCGCGCGGGCGACCTCCACCACGACCTCTCCGTCCCCCGGTTCGGGGTCCGGGAGCTCGACCAGGTCCATCACCTCGGGGCCGCCGAAGCGCTCGATTCGGATCGCTTTCACGCCGCCAGTCTGTCACTATGCCGCGCCGTGGCGCTGACAGTGGTCGGATCGATCGCGCTCGACAGCGTCCGCACCCCGTTCGGGGAGCGGGAGCGCATGCTGGGTGGATCCGCCGTCCACTTCGCCCTCGCGGCGAGCTTTTTCACCGAGGTGAGGGTGGTCGGGCCCGTCGGCGACGACTTCACCGACGAGCACATCAATCTCCTGCAAAACCGGGGGATCGACGTCGCCGACATCGAGCACGTTGCCGGCGGCGAGACCTTCTTCTGGCGCGGGCACTACGACCACGACATGAACGTCGCCCACACGGACGACACGCAGCTCAACGTGTTCGCGGACTTCGTGCCCAAGCTGTCGGCCGAGTCCTGCGCCGCGCGGATGCTCTTCCTGGGGAACATCCAGCCCGAGCTCCAGCGCGACGTCCGCCGCCAGTCGGCAGCCAGCTTCGCGGCGCTCGACTCGATGAACCTCTGGATCGACACGGCCCGCGACTCGCTCATCGCCGCGATCTCGGAGGTCGACTGCCTGCTCCTCAACGACGCCGAGCTGCGGATGCTGACCGGCGAGCCGAACCTCGTCACCGCGGCGCGCGCGACGATGGACATGGGCCCGAGCGTCATCGTCGCCAAGCGCGGCGAGTACGGCGCCGTGCTCTTCAGCGACGACGGGGCGTTCGCCATCCCGGGCCTCCCGCTCGAGGACGTCCGCGACCCGACCGGCGCGGGCGACACCTTCGCGGGCGGCTTCCTCGGCTATCTCGACCAGGCCCGGGTCGGCGGGGGCCACGACGCCGCGGCGCTGCGCCGCGCGATGGCCTACGGCTCGGTCATGGCGTCGTTCAACATCGAGGACTTCGGCACGGACCGGGTCAGCCGCCTGGAGGAGGCCGAGATCTCGGACCGGCTGGCGGACTTCCGGCGGCTCACCCACTTCGACGAGGCCCCGCTCGCCTCGGCACCTGGGCGGCACTAGCCGCCTAGCTGCGAGAATGAACGCCGAACCAAACTGATCTAGGAGAGGCGATGGCGGTAGAGGAGCAGACTTCGCACGACGGAGGCGCGACCACGGCCGAGGGCACGAGGGACACGCTGACCGTCACCGACAACCGGACCGGGAAGTCGTACGAGCTCGAGATCACCGACGAGACGGTGAAGGCGATGGACCTGCGCCAGATCAAGGTCACCGAAGACGAGTTCGGGATGCTGTCGTACGACCCGGCGTTCACGAACACGGCGTCGTGTCGCTCGGCGATCACCTACATCGACGGCGAGGCGGGGATCCTCCAGCACCGCGGGATTCCCATCGAGCAGCTGTGCGAGCAGTCCTCCTACCTCGAGGTGGCCTTCCTGCTCGTCTACGGCGAGCTCCCCACGCAGGCGCAGCTCGACCGCTGGACCTTCGACATCACGCACCACACCTTCGTCCACGAGGACATCAAGCAGCACCTCGAGGGCTTCCGCTACGACGCCCACCCGATGGGGATGCTGCTCTCCAGCGTCGGCGCCCTCTCGACCTTCTACCCGGACGCCAAGCAGATCGACGACCCCGAGGAGCGCTACATGGCGGCGGTCCGGCTGATCGCCAAGGTGCCGACCCTCGCCGCCTTCGCCTACTCCCACAACCGCGGCCTGCCCTACGTCTATCCCGACAACGACCTGAACTACGCCGAGAACTTCCTCTCGATGATGTTCAAGAAGACCGAGCTCAAGTACGAGCCGGATCCGCGGCTCGCGAAGGCGCTCGACGTGCTCTTCATCCTGCACGCGGACCACGAGCAGAACTGCTCCACGAGCGCCGTGCGCAGCGTCGGCTCCTCCCAGGTCGATCCCTTCTCCGCGGTCGCCGCCGGCGTCGCCGCCCTGTACGGGCCCCTGCACGGCGGGGCCAACGAGGCCGTGCTGCGCATGCTGCGGCGGATCGAGACCGTCGACAACATCCCCGGCTTCCTCGAGGGCGTCAAGAACCGCGAGGAGAAGCTGATGGGCTTCGGCCACCGCGTCTACAAGAACTACGACCCGCGGGCGCGGATCATCAAGAAGCACGTCGAGGAGGTCCTCGAGGCCACCGAGCCGAGCCCGCTGCTGGACATCGCGAGCGAGCTCGAGAAGCGCGCGCTGGACGACGACTTCTTCACCGAGCGCAAGCTCTATCCGAACGTCGACTTCTACTCCGGGCTGATCTACGAGGCGCTCGAGCTGCCGAACGAGATGTTCACCGTGATGTTCGCCATCCCGCGGACCTCGGGCTGGGTCTCCCAGTGGCTGGAGATGGTCGACGACCCGGAGACGAAGATCGCCCGCCCGCGCCAGATCTACACCGGGCTGCGAGACGTCGACTACACGCCGATCGACCAGCGCGAGGGCCCGGAGAAGATCACCAACGACTCGGTCCGCCGTCCGATTCGCAAGCGGCGCGGCGCCTAGTACGGCTGGCGTACAAGCTCACAGTCCGGCGCGGCCCCAAGGTCGAGCGGCGCTCGTTCGCCGACCTCGACGAGGCGCTCGGCGGCGCTCGACAGCGAGATCGAGGTCGTCCGTAGCGAGGGCGGCCTGCCCGGCGTGAGCATGGTGCGCGACTTCGGGCCCGGCGACCGGGTCGCGGCGCGGCTCGAGCTGTCGACCGGCCGCCTGCTGCGCGGGCGCAGCGCCGGGGTCGACGTCATGGGCGACGGGTCGACGGTGGCCTACGCGGGCGGAGTTCAGCGTCGCGCACTCGACCTCGGCCGCGGCGAGACGCTCGCCGACGCGCTGCGCAAAGAGCTCGCTTCGTAGCCCAGGGGTTTTCACCGGGCCCGAGAGCGGCTAGGCTCTCGCCGATGGGACGAGGCAGGACGATGCTCGCGGGGGCAGGAGCGGCGCTGGCGGTCGCGGCGATCGCCGCGCCGGTGGCTTTGGCCGCCGAGAGCGCGACGGCGACCCAGACCGACTCGCCGGACCCCGTCGACCAGGGCGGCACCGTCACGGTGACGACCACGATCACCAACACCGGCGACCCGCAGGCCGACATGCAGGCGCACGTGTCGATGGCCCGCCCCGGGACCCAGACCGCCGTCGACAACACCTACCTGTCGTTCGTCGCCTCGCAGGGATGGCTGCACGGTCTCGGGCTCGAGCGTCGACTGTGCGCTCGGACCCGTCCCCAACGGCGCGACCGTCACCCTGACGGCCTCGGTGCAGGCCAACCAGTCGTTCGGTCAGACGGTCGACGTCTTCCGCTGCATCCCCGACACCGGCTGCAGCTTCCACCACGACCTGGCCGGTGTGGGGTCGATCACCCAGGTGAACTACCCGACGGTCTTCGACGGCTCCAACAAGATCAAGCTCAAGGGCGTGCCGGCGAGCTGCACCAACAGCTCGTTCAAGGCGAAGGCAAAGGCCAAGGGCAAGAAGATCAGCCGCATGTACGCCTACCTCAAGGGGCCGAAGACCGAGTTCGGCACGCCCACATCCGGGCAGCGGATCTCCGGGCGGATCGCGAAGAAGCAGGGCCACAAGATCAAGGCGAAGATCGGCGCCAACGACCTCGACCCGGGCTTCTACGAGCTCAAGATCGCCGCCAAGCAGAAGGGCGGCAAGCAGCTCAAGCGCACCGCCACGTTCCAGGTCTGCGGCTCGACCTTCGAGTGACCTGAGGCTGGGCCTACGGCCAGCCGGCGCCCGCGGCCGGGGCGTCGAACGTGCGCACCTCGCCGCTCGGCGGCCCGTCGAACATCTTCTCGGCACCGAGCCACGGCGCCGCGAGCATGAACAGCGTCCGCCCGTCCTCGCCACCGAGCGCGCAGGCAAAGCAGAACTTCTCCTCCGCCAGCTCGACGATCTCCAGCTTCTCGCCGCCCTCGCGCACGCGCTCGCAGCGGTTTGCCGCCGGGGACCAGACCGCGCCCTCGGCGTCCATGCAGATGCCGTCGCCGCCCTCGCCCAGCTCGGCCCAGACGCGCCGGTTCGAGAGGCTGCCGTCGGCCTCGATGTCGAACGCGGTCAGCCGGCCGGCGAACGACTCGGCGCAGATCAGGGTCGAGTTGTCGGGGGTCACGACCATCCCGTTCGGGAACTGCAGATCGTCGGCGACCTGGCGGATCTCCCCGTCGGGGCTGATCAGGGCGATCAGCCCGGGCGCGAACTCGCCGCCGCCCATCATGTCGAAGTTGATCGTGTTGACGTAGACGTTGCCGCGCCCGTCGACGACGATCTCGTTCCACGAATGCGGCGAGAGGCCGGTGAGGTCGGCGTGGGTGACCAGCGACCCGTCGGGCTCCTGGCGGAGCACCAGGCCCTCGGGGCCGGAGACCACCAGCAGCCGCCCATCGGCCAGCCAGTCGATCGAGATCGGGATCGTGGTGTCGATTCGGACCATGACCTCGCTGCGGCCGTCCGCGTCGACGGCGAGAACCTCGCCCTCGCCCCAGTTGGCGAGCCACAGGCGCCCGTCGTGCCAGCGCGCGCACTCGCCGATGCGAAGGCCGGTGAGCAGCGGGTTCGGGTTCGGTGCGGTCATGGTCTTCCTCCTCGCTTGTTGGAACTAGACGGTACAGTACCCGATACTGGACGGTCTAGTACTCTTGCCCGGTGGAAGCCTCGGCCGAGCCCCGATCGGCGCGCAAGCGCCGGGCGATCCTCGAGGCGGCGACGGCCGCGTTCCTGCGCAGCGGCTACCTCGGCACGAGCATGGACGAGATCGCCGCGCAGGCGGGGGTCTCGAAGCAGACCGTCTACAAGCACTTCGCCGACAAGCCCGCCCTGTTCGCCGAGATCGTCACGAGCCGGGTCGACGCGGCCGGCGACCCGGTCGAGCTCCAGGTCGCGGACCTGCCCGACGGCGACGACCTCGAGGCCGACCTGAGAGCGCTCGCACGCCGGCAGCTGCGCGCGGTGATGCGCCCGGAGCTGATGCAGCTGCGGCGGCTGGTGATCGGCGAGGCGACCCGCTTCCCGGAGCTCGGGCGGACGTTCTACGAGCGCGGCCAGGGGCGGACGGTCGCGGCGCTGGCGAGCGCGTTCGAGCGCCTCGCCGCGAGCGGGGCCCTGGAGCTCGACGACCCCGAGCGCGCCGCATCGCACTTCAACTGGCTGGTGATGTCGGCGCCCGTCAACCGGGCGATGCTGCTGGGCGACGGCGAGATCCCGCCGCCGGCCGAGCTCGACCGCTATGCCGACGAGGGCGTGCGGGCGTTCCTGGCCGCCTACGGCGGTGCCGGCTCCCGATAGCGTGCCCGCCGTGGAGACCGAACGGTTTTTCGTGGCCGCCCAGGACGGTCGCCGGCTGGAGGTGAACGCGGCGGGCGCCGCCGACGGCAGGCCGCTGATCCAGCATCACGGCACTCCCGGTTCGGCCCACGGGTTCTGGCCTCCGCACGTCGAGCTGGCGGTCGAGCGCGGCGTGCGGCTGGTCGCCTACTCGCGCCCCGGCTACGCGGGTTCGGACCGGCACAGCGGGCGCGCCGTCCGCGATTGCGCCGCCGACGCCGCGGCGATTGCGGACGCGATCGGCGCGGAGCGCTTCTTCACCGTCGGCGGCTCTGGGGGCGGGCCGCACGCGCTCGCGTGCGCCGCCCTGCTCGGCGACCGGGTGATCGCCGCGGCGACGGTCGCCGGCGCCGCGCCCTTCGACGGGCGCTACGGCGAGATCCTCGACTCCCTCCTGGCGGCCGAGGACTAGTCCGGATCCCCCTCTCGCATAGCGTCGGGCCGTCAATCGCGTCACACGTATGCGCAATCCCGCGCGGGTGTCGTCACGCGCTGAGATCGAGTGTCACATTGACCGCCCCTGGGGCGGTGAATGTGACGTTCGGCGAGGAGCGCCGGCGAGGCCTCGCGCCGACTGCGCGCCCCTGCGAGAGGGAGTCCGGATCAGTCCAGGCCGACGAGCGAGGCGACCCGCTCGCGGTGCTGGCGCGAGGTGCCGAGCAGCTCGGCGCTGACGCGCGCGCGCTTCAGGAAGAAGTGGATGTCGTGCTCCCAGGTGAACCCGATCCCGCCGAAGGTCTGGATCGCGCTGTGGGTCACCGAGGTCGCGCTGTCGGACGCGCGCGCCTTCGCCATCGAGGCGGCGAGGGGCAGCGTCTCCGGCTCGGCGCCGGCGGCCCACGCGGCGTAGTAGACGAGCGAGCGCGCCTCCTCGACGTCCCAGAGCATGTCCGCGAGGCGGTGGGAGACGGCCTGGTAGGCGCCGATCGGGCGTCCGAACTGCTGGCGCTCCTTGGCGTAGTCGACGGCCATCTCGAGCGCCCGCTGGGCGACGCCGACGAGCTCGGCTGAGAGCGCGACGACGCCGACGTCGACCGCCCAGGCGACATCGCCGGGCAGCGGCTCGCCGCCCTCGGCGGAGACGCGGAAGTAGGCGCGCGTGGCGTCGATCAGGTCGAGGCGCTCGAGCGTGGCGGCGTCGGGCTCGACCAACCGGGCCTGCTCGCCGTCGTTGAGCACGAGCACCGAGGCGCCCTGCGCGGCGCCGACCACCGGTTCCGCCTCCGGGGTGAGCGCGGCGGCCCCGCGGGCCTCGCCCGACGCGATGCCCTCGAGCCACCGGGCCTTCTGATCGTCGGAGCCGGCCGTCTCGATCAGCGCGCCGGCGAACGCGTTCGCGATGAACGGCGACGGAGCGCAGGCGTAGCCGAGCTCCTCCTGCAGGATCACCAGCTCGACGACGCCGAGCCCCTGGCCGCCGTGCTCCTCGGCGATCGCGATCCCGGGCCAGCCGAGCTCGCTCATCTGGGCCCAGAACTCGTCGTCGTACGGGCTGTCGGACTCGGCCAGCTCGCGAACGCGCTCGGGCTTCATCCGCGCCGAGATGAACTCGTGCGCGGTGGACTTGATCTCGCGCTGCTCGTCGTTGAAGTCGAATTCCATTAGTAGTTGCTAGTTGCTAGTTGCTAGCGCAGCTTCGGCAGGCCCAGGACTCGTTCGGCGATGATGTTGCGCAGGACGTCCGAGGTGCCGCCCTCGATCGAGTTCGCCCGCGAGCGCAGGAAGCGATAGGCCCACAGCGAGTCGCGCGGGAGGGCCTCGATGCCGCCGACCTCGACGGCGAGCTCGGTCAGGGCCTGGTTGGTCGAGGACCACTGCAGCTTCGCGATCGACCCCTCCGGCCCCGGCGTGCCGACCTTCATCGTCGCGGTGAGCGCGCGCATCGCCCCCAGGCGCAGGCCCTCGATCGCGATCTTCAGCCGCGCGATCTTGTCGCGCACGATCGGGTCGTCGGCGCGTCCCCGCTCCTTCGCCAGCTCGATCAGCTCGTCGAGGGCGTTGGCGAGCCCGAGCGCCGCCGAGGCGCCGAGCCCGGCGCGCTCGTTCATCAGCGTCGTGATCGCCACCATCCAGCCGTTGCCGACCCCGCCGACCACGTTCTCGTCCGGCACGTAGGCGTTCTCGATGAAGAGCTCGTTGAACTCGGCCTCGCCGGTGATCTGGCGCAGCGGCCGCACCTCGACCTCGTCCTGCTCCATGTCCATGAGGAAGTAGGTGAGGCCCTTGTGCTTGGGCACATCAGGGTCCGTGCGGGCGACGAGCATGCACCACTTCGCCTCGTGGGCGAACGTCGTCCACACCTTCTGGCCCGTGATCCTGAAGCCGCCGTTCTCCTGCACCGCCTTGGTCTTGAGCGAGGCGAGGTCGGAGCCCGACTCGGGCTCCGAGAAGCCCTGGCACCAGATCTCCTCCGCCGAGAGGATCGGCTCCAGGAAGCGCTCCTTCTGCTCGCCGGTGCCGTGGGCGATCACGACCGGGCCGCCCATCACCAGGCCGAGCACGTTCGCGGGGCGCGGCGCCTTCGCCCGCGCCAGCTCCTCGCCGAAGATCGACTGCTCGATCAGGGACGCGCCGCGGCCGCCGTACTCCTTGGGCCACGAGATCCCGGCCCAGCCGGCCTCGTGCATGCGGCGCTGCCACTCGCGCTCGAACTCGAACTGCGCCTGGTCGCCGCCGGTGGGCGACGGGCCGGGGTGGTTGGCCGCGATCCACTCGCGAACCTCGTCGCGGAAGGCCTGCTCGTCAGGACTGAGCGTGAGATCCACGCGCGGAAAGCTAATCGAACACGTAGAGGACCGCCAGCGCGGCCCCCACCCAGCTGATCCCGGCGAAGATCATCCCCGGGTCCTCGGTGAGGATCGCGGCGGTCGACCGCGTGTCGTTGCGGTCGTAGATCAGGTACAGGTAGCGGAAGATCCCGTAGAGGACCGAGGGAGCGGTGGCGAGCATCTTCGACCCCGCGATGGGCGAGTCGACCGCGTAGATGATGTAGGTGATGATCGCCGAGGCGGTGACCATCGCGATCATCTGGTCGAGGAACGGGATCGAGTAGTGCTCGAGCACCGGGCGGGTGTCCACGTCCCCGCCCTCGGCCCCCTCCAACATGGCTTCCTGGCGACGCTTCGTGAAGCCGAGGAAGAGCGCCAGCATCCCGGTGCAGATCAGCAGGAACTCCGAGGCGTGGGCGCCGACCGCGACCGCCCCGGCGACCACCCGCAGGATGAACAGCGAGGCGATCGTCATCACGTCGATGATCACCACGCGCTTGAGGCCGAGCGAGTAGGCGGTGGTGATCACGCCGTACAGCGCCACGAGGCCCGCGATCTCCGGCTCGACCGCGAAGCCGAGCGCGATCGCGCCCGCGCCGAGCACGACCCCGAGGACGGCGGCGGTCGACGGCGAGACGGCCCCGCTCGCGATCGGGCGGTTGCGCTTGTCGGGGTGGCGCCGGTCGTGCTCGCGGTCGCGGAGGTCGTTGAACAGGTAGCCGGCGCTCGAGATCCCGCAGAAGGCGATGAACGTGATCAGCGCGTCACCGAGCGCCCCGCTCTCGTCGAGGCGACCCGAGAACAGGACGCCGGCGAAGACGAGGAGGTTCTTGATCCACTCCTGCGGGCGCAGGGCGACGATCAGCGGCGGCATCGGCGCAGGAGGTTAGGTACTCGGGTCGATCAGCACCCCCGGGTTGAGGATGCCCGCAGGATCGACTGCGCGCTTGGCCGCCCGCAGCGCCTCCGCAAACGGCTCCGGGCGCTGGCGGTCGTACCAGGGCCGGTGGTCGCGGCCGACCGCGTGGTGGTGGGTGATCGTGCCCCCCGCGGCGATGACGGCCTCGGAGGCGGCCGCCTTGATCTCGTCCCACTGCGCGACCTCGTCGCCGCGCCGCGCCGGGGCCAGGACGGTGAAGTAGGGCGCCGGGCCGTCGGGATAGACGTGGGTGAAGCGGCACATCACCTTCGCCTCGGCCGCCGGCGGCGTCGCGCGCGGCCTCGATCAGGGTCTCGTGGAACCCCTCGAAGCGGTCCCAGGTGATCGCGGTCTCGAAGGTGTCGGAGAGCACGCCGCAGGCGACGAAGGTGTCGCGCAGGTACGGAGCGGCCAGGAAGGCGTGCCGCCAGGCGCCCACGGCGTCCGCCTCCGGCGCCGCTCGTCGTCGCTCGACGTTCGTCGCTCGCGACGTCACCTCGCCGCCGTGGTCGCGCGCCAGCTCGAGGGCCTGGTCGAAGAGGGCGTCAACCGGCTGGTGGGCGGACTCGAAGCCGAGCACCAGCACCGCGCGGCCGTCGTCGCTCGCGTTGGTGATCCGGGCCTCGGTGGCGTCGAGCAGGCGGCAGTTCGACGGGTTGAGGCCCGACTGCGCGAGCGCGCGCACCGCCTCGGCGCCGGCGGCGAACGACCCGAAGGCAACGCCGGCGGACGCCTTGTGCTCGGGGCGCTCGTGCACGCGCACCCAGGCCTCGGTGATCACCCCGAGGATGCCCTCGGACCCGATCAGCGCCCGGTCGGGGCTCGGGCCCGCGCCGGAGCCCGGCAGCCGCCGGCTCTCCCAGGCGCCGCGCGGGGTGAGCGCGCGGACGGACTCGACCAGGTCGTCGATGTGGGTCCAGACGGTCGCGAAGTGTCCGCCGGCACGGGTCGCGATCCAGCCGCCGAGGGTCGAGTACTCGAACGACTGCGGGAAGTGGCGCAGGGTGAGCCCGTGCTCGGCGAGCTGCTCGTTGAGCGAGGGGCCGAGCACGCCGGCCTGGATCCGCGCCGCGCGCGAGACCGGATCGACCTCGAGCACGCGGTCGAGCGCGCCGAGGTCCACGCTCACGGCGCCGGCGTATTCATCCCCGATGCGCGGCTCGACACCGCCGACGACGCTGGTGCCGCCCCCGTAGGGGATCGCGGCCGCTCCCGCGTCGGCGCACCACGCCAGCACCGCCTCCACCTCGGCCTCGTCGCGGGGGCGGGCCACGAGGTCGGGCGGGTTGTCGATCTGGCCGCGGAAGCCGCGGACGACGTCGCGGTAGGCCTTGCCGAGCGCGTGGGTGACGCGCTCGCGGCGGTCGTCGGTGACGATCTCTGCGAGCGATCCGGGGGCGGTCAGGCGCGGCGCGGGCAGCTCGATCGCCTCGAGCGGCACGGGCTGCTCGGGCTCGCCGCCGAAGCCGAGGCGCTCGCGGATGTCGGCCGCCGCGGCCTGAAGGTCAGCGGCCGAGGGCTGCTGGTCGGCGTATCCCCAGCCCCAGTGCTTGCGCTCGCGGCCGGGCATCGCGCGTCACCGTATCGCCCCCGATCGGCGCCGGCCGCCGCCGCGGGTCCTACCAGTGCATCCCGCGCATCAGGTTCGCGAACAGGATCTGCTGGCGGTTGGCCTGCTCGTCGGCCGTCTCCGGCGGCGGGGCGCTCGCGTCCTTGCGGCTTCTTGTCGCCGCGGGCCGCGCTCGAGTCCGGGAACAGGTGGTACGCGGTGTTGAGGATGTAGTCGATCGACTTCGGGTTGAGCGCGTAGAGGATCTGCCCCAGGGTCCCCATCGGCGTGGCGATCCGCTTCGGCTTGTGGATGATCGCCTCGCAGATCATGTCCGCCGCCTCCTCGGGGGTGATCGTCGGGAAGCGGTCGTACATCTTCGTCGGGGCGATCATCGGCGTCCGGACCAGCGGCATGTTGATCGTGGTGATGTGGACGCCGTCGTCGATGATCTCCGAGGCGATCGAGCGGCTGAACGCGTCGAGCGCCGACTTCGAGGCGACGTAGGCCGAGAACCGGGGCATGTTGGTCTGCACCCCGATCGAGCTGATGTTCACGATCTGGCCCGACTTGCGCTCGCGCATCCGCGGCAGCAGCTTGAGGATCAGCCGCACCGCGCCCAGGTAGTTGAGCTGGATCGTGCGCTCGAAGTCGTGCGGGCGGTCGTAGGAGAGCGCGACCGAGCGCCGGATCGATCGCCCGGCGTTGTTGATGAGCACGTCGACGTGGCCGTGCTCGGCCAGCACCTCCTCGGCCATCCGGTCGATGTCCTCGGGGTCGGAGAGGTCGCACTGGTGGATGTGGGCGATCCCGCCTCCGGCGAGGATCTGGTCGCGGGTCAGCTCGAGCTTCTCCGGCGTGCGGGCGACGAGCAGCACCGTGCCGCCCGCGTCGGCGATCTTCACGCCGCGGCCTTGCCGATCCCCGACGAGGCCCCGGTGACCATGAGGATGCGCCCGCGGACCGCCGCCTCGAGCGAGGCGTTGCCGACGACGTTGCGCCCGAAGCGCAGCAGCTCGTCGGGGATCTGCTGCTCGAGGATCTGCGCCAGGCCGCCGATCAGCCCGAGGCGCCCGCGCGCGGCGCCCAGCAGCGTCCGGTCGCGGAACAGGTCCGGGTCGAGGTGGCGCTCCCAGTAGTCCCAGAGCTTGCCCGCGTACGCCTCGAGCGGCGGCACGCTGATCCCGGTGCCCTCCAGCGCCGCCTGGGTCTGGCGGGAGTCGAAGTGGGTCGGGTAGTTGACGTAGACGAGCACCGAGCGCGGGATCCCGAAGTCGGCCAGGACCCGGTCGAGCGACCGCATCGGAGAGCGGGGTGACGGTGAGCGCGGCCTTCACCACCGGCTCCGCGCGCCTCGATCGCCCACGGCGGGCAGCCGCACCGAGGTCTGCGGCGCGTGAGCGGCGCTGGCGAAGATGTCGATCACCTCGCCGGCGGTGTGCGGGTTGCGGGTCGGTGAGGCTGAACGCGCGCCCGTCGAGGCCGTCGAGGTGGGCGATGTGGTCCATCGCCTTGACCACGAAGTCGACCGGGACGATGTTGATCTCGCGGCCCTCGATCCCCGGCACCGGCAGCCACTGCGGGACCACGCCCCGGATCCGGCGGATCAGCTTGAAGAAGTAGTACGGCCCGTCGACCTTGTCCATCTCGCCGGTCTCGGAGTTGCCGACGACGATCCCCGGGCGGTAGACCCGCCACGGGCGGGTCGCACTCGTCGCGCACGACGCGCCTCGGACTCGTGCTTGGTCTGGAAGTACGGGTGGTTGTCGATCTCCTGGGCCTCGTCGAACATGTCCTCGCGCCACGTGCCCTTGTAGAGGCCGGCGGCGGCGATCGAGCTGACCATGTGGATGCGCCCGGCCTCGACCGCGTCGGCGAACTGGACCATGTGGCGCGTGCCCTCGACGTTCGCGACCCGCTGGCTCTCGGCGCTCGCCTGTCATGTCGTAGATCGCCGCGAGGTGGAAGAGGTGGTCGACGTCGCCCTCGAGCCGCGCGAGGTCCTCGTCGGAGACGCCGAGCCGGGGCTCGGAGAGGTCGCCGACGATGCCGACGATGCGCTCGTCGTCGACGCCCCAGCGGTTGCGCAGCTCCGCGAGCCGGCCCTTGGAGCCCTCGCGGACGAGCACGTAGATCGTCCCCTCCCGCTCGAGCAGGAGCTCGACGAGGTTGCGGCCGATGAACCCGGTCGCGCCGGTGACGAAGTAGCCCACTGGATCCTCCTCGATCGACCGTCTTGCGCCAGGCGTGACCCTACTATTGATCGAAGTGTCCTTCGAGATCGCACCGGACCCCGGCGACCGCGGCGAGCCCGACGTCAAGCAAGGGCGCACCGGCGGCTCGGCGGTCGGCGAGGACCCTCGCCTCGTCACCGACGGCCGCCAGATCCTCGCCCGCGGCGCCTTCTCCTGCCCGGAGTGCGGCGTGCCGATCTCGCCGGCGCCCAAGCTCCCCCCGCGGGCGGAGTTCGCGTGCCCGTTCTGCGCGCACGTGGCGCCCGCGCATCGACTACCTCACCGAGAACGTGATCGACACGGCGGCCAACGAGGTCGTCCTCGTCGCGAGGCTCGACTGACCGAAACGGCGATCGTCTGGCTGCGGCGCGACCTGCGCGTCCGCGACCACCCGGCGCTGCGGGCGGCGCTCGACGAGGCACGACCGGGTCGTCCCGGTCTTCTGCTTCGACGACCGGCTGCTGCACGGGCGCCACGCGTCCGGGCCGCGCACCCAGTTCCTGCTCGAGTGCCTCGCCGACCTCGACGGCGAGCTGCGCGAGCGCGGCTCGGGCCTCGTGATCCGCCGCGGGCCGCCCGAGCGCGAGCTGGCCGACGCTCGCCCGGCGAGGTCGGCGCGAGCACGGTCCACGTGACCCAGGACGTGAGCCCGTTCGCGCGCCGACGGGGCGAGCGCGTCGCCCGCGCGCTGCGCGAGGCCGGCGTCGAGCTGCGCTCGCACCCGGGCCTCAACGCCGTGGACGTGCGCGCGATCGAGACGGGGCAGGGCAAGCCGTACACGGTCTTCTCCCCGTTCCACCGCAAGCTGGCTCGAGGTGCCGCGCCGCGACGTGCTCGCGGCGCCGCGCGAGCTGCCGCCCCTGCCGTCGCGGCTCGCCAAGGGGCGGCTCCCGTCCCTCGAGGCGCTCGGGCTCGAGCAGGAGGTCAGCGATCCCGCCCGCGGCGGCGAGGCCGCGGCGCGCAGGACGCTCGACCGCTTCCTCGACGGCCCGATCCGCGACTACACGGACGATCACGACGCGCTCGGCCGCGACAACACCTCGCGGCTCTCCCCGTACCTGCACTTCGGCTGCATCTCGGTCCGCGCGATCGAGGAGCGGCTGCCGCGCGGCGGCGGGCCCGGAGGCGTTTCGCCGCCAGCTCTGCTGGCGCGACTTCCACCACCACGTCCTGCACCACTTCCCGCGCAACGCCCGCTCGGAGTTCCAGGACGCGCTACCGGGGCTCGATCAAGTGGAGCTACGCGAGGCGGCCGTTCGAGGCCTGGTGCGAGGGCCGCACCGGCTACCCGCTCGTCGACGCGGGATGCGCCAGCTGCGGCGGGAGGGCTGGATGCACAACCGCGCCCGGCTCGTGGTCGGCTCGTTTCTCACCAAGGACCTCGGGATCGACTGGCGCTGGGGCGAGCGCTGGTTCATGCGCCTGCTGATCGACGGCGACGAGGCCAACAACAACGGCAACTGGCAGTGGATCGCCTCGGTGGGCACCGACCCGCAGCCGGCCTTCCGGCGGATCTACAACCCGGCCCGCCACCAGGAGCGCTACGACCCGGACAACGCCTACGTGCTCCGCTACGTCCCCGAGCTCGAGCGGGTGCCCGAGCGGTACCTGCGCGAGCCGTGGACGATGCCGGACGACGTCCAGCGCGAGGCGGGGTGCGTGATCGGCGAGGACTATCCCGCGCCGATCGTCGACCACGGCCGCGCTCGCGACGAAGCGCTGGAGCGCTATCGCCGGTGAGCGGGAGCCCGCGGCGAAAGCTCACATTCTCTGCGGGAAAACCGCGACCGGGAAGATCGCCGAGGTCATACACTCAAACGAGAACGTGGCGGACGGAATCATCGACCTGCAGATGCCCCAGATGGGGGAATCGGTCACCGAGGGGACGATCCTCGAGTGGCACGTCGTCCGAGGGCCAAGAGGTCGCCGAGGGCGACACCGTCGTCGAGGTCTCGACGGACAAGATCGACGCCGAGGTGCCCGCGCCGGCCAGCGGCGTGGTGACCAAGATCCTGGCCGCGCCCGACGACACGGTCGAGGTCGGGCAGGTGCTCGCCCAGATCGACCCCAACGGCAGCTCCGGCAACGGCGCCGACCCCTCGCCGCTCAAGGAGGAGAGCGGGCTGGTGATGGGCGGCGGCGAGGGCGACGAGGACCTGGGCGACGACTCGGTCGAGGCCGACATCGGCCCAGCCCGGTCAGATCGAGGTCGCCGCCGCCCCGGATGCGCCCGGAGGGCGAGACCGTGGTCGTACGCGATGCCGGAGATGGGCGAGTCGGTCACCGAGGGCACCGTCTCGAGTGGCACGTCGCGGAGGGCGACACCGTCGCCGAGGGCGACACGGTCGTCGAGGTCTCCACCGACAAGATCGACGCCGAGGTGCCCGGCCGCCGGCCGCGGGCACGATCACGAAGCTGCTCGTCTCCCTCGACGACACCGTCCAAGTGGGCCAGGCCCTGGCGGAGATCGCCACGGGCGCCGAGCGCTCCACAGCCGAGTGACGAGGCGGCGAGCGGCGAGCGGCGATCAGCCAACGCCTGAGCCAACCGCACCGGCCGACGCCGGCAACGGCCGCGCCTCCCCCGTCGCCCGCCGCATCGCCGCCGCCAAGGGCCTCGACATCGGCGCCGTGAAGGGCACCGGGCCCGGCGGCAAGGTCGTCAAGGAGGACGTCCTGGCGGCCGCCAACGGCGCCGGCGCGGCGCCCGCGGCCGTCGATGGCGGCGAGCGCAAGCCGCTGCGCGGCCCGGCCGCGATCCTCGCCCAGGCGATGAACGAGAGCCGGTCGATGCCGACCGCGACCTCGTTCCGCACCCTGCCCGTGGACGTCCTCGACGCCAAGCGCAAGGCGCTCAACGCCGCCCTGCGCGAGCGCGGGATGAAGGTCTCCTTCACCCACCTGATCGCGTGGGCGATCGTCCGAGCCGCCGCCGACTGGCCGGTGATGGCGCGCGCGTACGTCGAGGAGGACGGCAAGCCGCAGGTGATCGAGAACGAGCACGTCAACCTCGGGATCGCCGTCGACGTCGAGCGCCGCGGCGGGCGCAGCCTGCTCGTGCCCTGCATCAAGGGCGCCGACGGGCTCGACTTCGCCGGCTTCCACGCCTCCTACGAGGAGCTGATCACCAAGACGCGCGAGAACAAGCTCACCGCCGACGACTTCCAGGGCACGAACATCTCGCTGACCAACCCCGGCGGCCTCGGCACGGTCGCGTCGGTGCCGCGGCTGATGAACGGCCAGGGGACGATCATCGCCACCGGCTCGATCGCCTACCCGCCCGAGTGGGCCCACGCCCCGGCGGAGAAGATCAAGGCGCTCGGCGTCTCGAAGGTGATGACGATGACGTCCACCTACGACCACCGGATCATCCAGGGCGCCGAGTCGGGCTCGTTCCTGCGCCGGATCGACCAGCTGCTCCAGGGCGAGGACGGCTTCTACGAGTCCGTCGCCGAGGCGCTCGAGGATCGCGCCGAACCTGGTCACGCAACGCCCATGCCTGCCTCCGCGTCGGCACCGCCGCTGGCGGGCGCCGCAGCGGCGCCGGCGGCCAGCGGCGTCGTCAGCGCGGAGCCCGACCGCGAGATCCTGCAGGCGGTCCAGGCCGCGACCTCGCTGCTCAAGGCCTACCGCACCCACGGCCACCTGGCAGCCCGCGTCAACCCGCTCGGCGGCGAGCCGAAGGGCGATCCGGCGCTCGAGCCCGAGAACCTCAACCTCACTCCCGAGCTGATGGCGAAGATCCCGGCCTCGATCCTGCGGATCGGCGTCGAGGGCGAGACCCTGCTCGACGCGCTGCCGCGGATGCGCGACGCCTACTGCTCGACGATCGCCTACCAGATCGAGCACCTCGCCTCGCACCAGCAGCGCATGTGGCTGCGGGAGATGATCGAGACCGGCTGGCACCGCTCGCCGCTCTCGGCCGACGAGAAGCGCAGCCTGCTGCGCGCGGCTGATCGAGGTCTTCCAGTTCGAGCGCTTCCTGCAGAAGGCCTACCTCGGCCAGAAGATGTTCTCGATCGAGGGCCTCGACGTGACCGTGCCGATGCTCGACGAGATCGCCACGCTCGCCCGCCAGAACGGCGCCGAGGAGGTCGTGATCGGGATGGCGCACCGCGGCCGGCTCGCCGTCCTCGCCCACAACCTCGGCCGCTCGGTCGAGTCGATCCTGGCCGAGTTCGAGGGCGCCAAGGCGCTCGACCGGGTCAAGGCGATCACCGCGATGCCCCACTCCGGCACCGGCGACGTCAAGTACCACCACGGCGCCGAGGGCCTGTTCAGCTTCAACGGCGACCAGGTGAAGGTCCGCCTGTATCCGAACCCGAGCCACCTCGAGTTCGTCGACCCGGTGGTCACCGGCGGGGCGCGCGCCGCGCAGACCGAGCACTCCGGCCCGAAGCTCCACCACAACCCGCACGTCGCGGTGCCGGTGCTGCTGCACGGCGACGCGGCCTTCCCGGGCCAGGGCGTGGTCGCCGAGACGCTCAACCTGCAGTCGCTGTCCGGCTACAAGACCGGCGGCACGATCCACCTGATCACCGACAACCAGGTCGGCTTCACCACCGACCCCACCGACGACCGCTCCACCCCATACGCCGGCGACATGGCGAAGGGCTTCAACTGCCCGATCATCCACGTCAACGCCGACGACGTGGAGGCCTGCGTCGCGGCGACCCGCCTGGCGATGGCCTACCGCGAGCAGTGGGGCCGCGACGTGGTCATCGACCTGATCGGCTACCGCCGCTACGGCCACAACGAGACCGACGAGGCCGCCTACACGCAGCCGCGGATGGCCGCCCAGATCAAGGACCACAAGCCGGTCTCCGAGCTCTACGCCGAGCGGCTGGTCGCCGAGGGCGTCGTGAGCTCGGACGAGGTGGTCGACCGAGGGCAAGGAGCGGCTCGAGCACCTGCAGGGCACGCTCCACGAGCTGCGGGCGAAGATGGAGGCCGGCGAGTACGAGGACCCGAGCTCGACCGCGATGGGCACCGGCGAGCTCGACCGGACCAAGAGCCCCGAGGTCGAGACGGCCGTCTCCGAGAAGCGGCTGCGGACGCTCAACGAGGAGCTCCTGAAGGTCCCGGACAGCTTCACCATCCACCGCAAGCTGCGCAAGCCGCTGCTGTCGCGAGTGGAGAAGCTCGACCAGGGCGACATCGAGTTCGGCCACGCCGAGGCGCTGGCGTTCGCCTCGCTGCTCACCGAGGGCACCCACATCCGGCTCACCGGCCAGGACACCGAGCGCGGCACGTTCTCGCACCGCCACCTGGCCCTGCACGACGAGAACACGGGCCTGCGCTACGTGCCGATCCAGAACCTCTCCGGGGCGCTGGCGCCGTTCGAGCTCCACAACAGCCCGCTGTCGGAGGCCGCCTGCCTCGGGTTCGAGTACGGCTACTCGGCCGCCTCGCCCGAGTCGCTGATCCTCTGGGAGGCGCAGTTCGGCGACTTCGCGAACTCCGCGCAGGTGATCATCGACCAGTTCATCGTCGCCGGGGAGTCGAAGTGGGGCCAGACGACGCGGCTCACCCTCCTGCTCCCGCACGGCTACGAGGGCGCCGGTCCCGAGCACTCGAGCGCCCGGATCGAGCGCTTCATCCAGCTCGGCTCCGAGGGCAACATCCGCCTCGCCAACCCGACGACGGCGGCCCAGTACTTCCACCTCCTCCGCCGCCAGGCGCGGATCGCAAAGCCGCGGCCGCTCGTGGTGTTCACGCCCAAGGGCCTGCTGCGCCTGAAGGCGGCGGCGTCGTCGCTGGAGGAGCTCACCGACGGGGCCTTCCAGCTCGTCCTCGACGACCCGCGGGCCGTCGACCGCCGCGAGGAGATCGACCGCCTGGTGCTCTGCAACGGCAAGCTCTTCTACGACATCGACGGCCACGACCGGCGCGAGACCGCGACCACGGCCGCCGTCGCCCGGGTCGAGCTGCTCTACCCGTTCGCCCGCAACGAGCTCCAGAGCCTGATCGCGCTCCTACCCGAACCTGAAGAAGGTCGTCTGGGCCCAGGAGGAGCCGAAGAACATGGGCGCCTGGAGCGTCATGGCCCGCCGCCTGCCCGAGCTCCTGCCCGACGGCGTCGAGCTCCAGTACACGGGCCGCCCGCAGCGCTCGAGCCCGAGCGAGGGCTACCCGGTCGCGCACCGCCTCGAGCAGGAGCGCATCGTCCTCACCGCCCTGGAGGGCTAGCCACCTCCGCCCGGCCGCCCGGGCCGGGGGGCGAACCCACGCCGAGTGACACCTCACCCTCCGTATGGGTGGTCAAGATGACGCTCGGCGGAGGCTCTGGGCGCTCGCGCGCACGCAGCACGGCGTCGTGGCTCGATCACAGATGCTGCGTTGTGGGCTCAGCGTCTCGCAGGTGGAGGGGATGGTGGGTCGTGGCGAAGCCGCGCCCGGTTCGCCGGGGCGTCTACCTCCTCGGGCCGATGCCGGGAGATCACGGTGAAGCGATGGCGGCCGTGCTCGCCTGCGGCCCGCATGCCTGGCTGAGTCATCGCTCGGCGACGGAGCACTACGAGATGCTCGCGCGCCGCGAGGGTGGTCGCCTGTGGGACGTCACGATCGTGGGCCCGCACCGCGGGCGGCATCCGGGCATACGGCTTCATCGCGCTCACGCCCTTCCGGAGCGCGATCGGCACGTCCACGAGGGTGTGCCCGTGTCCTCGCCCGAGTGGACCCTGATCGACGCGGCGGGCGTCCTCTGGCCCGACGAGCTGGAGAGCGCCGTCGCCGAGGCGTTCGCGTTGCGGCTGACGAACAGGGACAAGCTGATCGATGCGACCGGGCGAACCCGCGGCCGTCGTGGCGTGGCCAGGCTTCGAACGCTGCTCGAGGCTGACCACCGCCCGGCCCGGACGCGTTCGCGACCCGAGCGGCGGATGCTGCGGATGCTGCGCGACGCCGGCCTGCCCGAGCCGGAGACGAACGTCCGGATCGGGCGCTGGGAGGTCGACTTCCTCTGGCGGGAGGCGGGCTTCGTCCTCGAGGTCGACGCCTACTCGACGCACTCCTCGCCCTGGGCGTTCGAGCGCGACCGCCGCAAGAGCGCCGAGCTCGAGGACCTCGGCCTGACGGTCCACCGCGTCACGCGTCGCCAACTCGACCTGAACGCCATCCCAACGATCGCCCGTGTGCGTCGCGCCGTCGCCCGAAACAGCGCCGAGTGACACCTTGCCCTCCCATTACCGGGGTTAGATGACACTCGGCCGGGGTGGCGGCGCTCGCCCCGGGCGCTTAGCAGGACTTCAGGTGGTCCTTGCCGTGGCCCGCCGAAGCACTCGTCCTTACCGGGACCCGCCCTTGATGCGGTCGGCGCCGGGGCCCGCGTGGATCTTGTCGCGGCCGCCCTTGGCGCAGATGATGTCGTCGCCGCGCGCCCGCGTGGATCTTGTTGTTCGCGGCCGTCGGCGACGATCACGTCGTCGCCTGGCGAGCCCTTGATCGAGCGCCCCGCGCCGCGGGACCCTGGTCGCCGGCTCGCCGCCGCAGCGGGGCGGCGCCTGCCCGCCTCCGCCGCCACCGCCGCCGCCCGGGGACGCGCAGCTCGCCGGCGCGTCGCCGTCGAGCCGCGAAACGCTCGCCGCTGCCCAGCGAGGCGATGTAGAGGCGACCGCAGGTGTCCTCGCCGAAGCTCGACGGCATGTTGACGCTGAGGCCCTCGGAGCGCACGTCGGTTGCGGTCGGCAGCTGGGGGACGAGCGACCGGATTCGGCCGTCGCAGGTGTCGGTGAACAGGTAGCGGCCGTCGAGGTCGCCGAGGCTCGGGTCGCGGACGACGTAGCCGCCGACGATGGCCGCGCACTGCGTTCGCGGGGTGCCCGAAGTCGAAGATCGGCTCGACGAACGGCCCAGCGCCGGCACACGAGTCGGGTGCGTAGCGGAACGGGATCGACCCCTCGCGACACGCCCAGCCGAAGTTCGCCCCGCGGGCCGGGCTGGGTCCGGGGCAAGTAGTCGACCTCCTCGCGCGTGAACTCGCCGACGTCGCCGGTCAGCAGGTGCGCCGGTGGCGCGATCGAAGGTCAGGCGCCACGGGTTGCGGAGCCCGTAGGCCCAGATCTCGGGGTCGGCACCGCCGACGCCGACAAACGGGTTGTCGGGCGGGACCGTGTAGGGCTGCGAGCCCGGACGCGTCGCGGGTCGATCCGCAGGATCTTGCCGAGCAGCGTCGCCGAGATCCTGCGCCGTTCTCGGGCATCGCGTTGTCGCCGACGGTGACGTAGAGATACCCGTCCGGGCCGAACGACCAGCTGGCCGCCGTTCTCGTCGAGGCCGCGGGTGCTGGATCAGGAGCACCCGGCGGCGGCTCGACAGCGGCACCGAATCCCCGGCGGCCGTGAACTCGTCGACCTCGACCGCCGCGTCCGTCGCCCTCGTATAGAAGACGTACAGATGGTGCGTGGTCGCGTAGTCGGGCGCGATCGCGACGGAGAGCAGGCCCCGCTCGAGCCCGGTCTTGATCAGGCCCGCGGACTTCAGATCGAGGAAGAGGCTGGCCACGCCGTGGTCGACGAGCTGGATCGTGCCGGCCTGCTCGGTGACGAGCAGGCGGTCGGGATCGCCGGGAAACGAGGTCACGTACGTCGGCGAGTTGAAGGTCCCGATCGGATCGAGGTGCACGGCCGCGCTCGCCCCGGACGCGGCGAGGAGGGCGAGCAGAGTGCCGATCAGAAGCGCCCTTCTCATGCTCACAACCTCAACCTACGTCAGCACGATCGGGTGCGGTCCGCGCCCCGGCCCGCCGACGCAGGTGTCCTTGCCATGGCCGCCGCGGATCCGGTCGTCGCCCCGACCGGCCGTGGATCCTGTCGCGGCCACCGAGCGCACAGATCAGGTCGTCGCCGGCTCCGGACCTGATCCTGTTGTTGCGGGAGTCGGCGACGATCACGTCGTCGCCCGGTGAGCCCTTGATCGAGCGTCCCGGCACCGACGACCCTGGTCGCCCGCTTGCCACCGCAGCTGGGCGGTGTCTGTGCCCCTGGACCGCCGCCACCGGTCGCGCAGCTGGCCGGCGAGTCGCCGTCGAGCCTCGAGACCGTGCCCCCGCCGCCCAGCGCGGCCACGTAGATGCGACCGCAGGAGTCCTCTCCGAAGCTCGACGGCCCGCTGACGCTCAGCCCCTCCGACCGGGCGTCGCTCGCAAACGGCTGGCCCGGCACCAGGGAGCGAATCGTCCCGTCGCAGTTGTCGCTGAACAGGTAGCGGCCGTCGAGGTCGCCGAGGCTCGGGTCGCGGACGACGTAGCCACCGACGATCGCGCAGCCCCCGCCATCGTGGCTGTAGTCGTAGATCGGGTCCACGAAGTCCGATGCGGGGCGACCGGCGCAGGCCGTGCCCGGCTCGGTGTACGCGATCAGCCCCTCGCGGCAGTCCCAGCCGAAGTTCTCACCGCGAGCCGGATCGGGCTGGGTCCGGTAATCGACCTCCTCACGCTCGCCCTGGCCGACGTCACCGATCAGCAGCGCCCGGTCAGGCGGTCGAACGAGAAGCGCCACGGGTTCCGGAACCCGTAGGCCCAGATCTCGGGGTGGGGCCCGCCCAGGAACGGATTGTCCGGCGGGATCGTGTAGGGCAGGTTGGCCGGAGGGACGCGTGTCGATGCGGAGGATCTTGCCCGAGAGCGAGCCGAGGTTCTGAGCGTTGCCGTCGATGTCGCCGGCGCCGCCGCCGTCACCGGTGGAGATGTAGAGGTAGCCGTCGGGGCCGAACTGAAGCTGTCCGGCATTGTGGTTGGCGGACTTCGGATGCGGGACCGCGAGCAGGGGGCGCCGGTTCGACAGGGGCACCGAGTCGCCGTCGGCCGTGAACTCGTCGACCTCCAGGGCGCCGTCCGGGCGCGTGAACGAGACGTAGAGATGGTGACTCGCCGCATAGTTCGGGGCCGGGGCGACCGAGAGCAATCCACGCTCGCCGCCGGCGGCGCACCAGCCTCGGCGTCTTCAGATCGAGGAAGAGCCGGCGACCCCATGATCGACCAGCTGGATCGTGCCGCCCTGCTCGACGACGAGCAGCCGGTCCGCGTTGTTCGGCAGCGAGGTGACGTAGAGGGGCGCGTCGAAGCTGCCGACCGAGTCGAGATGCACGGTCGCGCTCGCCGCCGCGGGCAGCGCGAGCAGCACGAGCATCCCTGCCAATAGCCCCCGTCTCACGAACACATTGTCCCAACACGTCCCGCCGGCCGCAGTAGCGGCGTCGGGCCGGCCGGCGTCGCTACGCTCGGCCCGTGGCGTCCGAGTCCACGGCAGTTCTCCGGACCCCGGTCCCCGGGCCGATGTTCACCTGGGTCAAGCGCGCGTCCTATCTCGAGCTGGCGCTGTTCGCCAGCCTGATCGTCGTCTGGCTCGCCCCGGGCTACGAGGGCGCGACCTCGGTGCTCGGGCTCGCCCACGGGCTCGGCTTCGTCGCCCTGGCGCTGCTGATCTGGGTGGCGGTGATCCGCCACGAGGCGCCGTACACCCTGCTCGCGGCGACCCTGACCCCGGTCGGGCCGGTCGGCAGCGTGATCGCGATCCACTACATCGAGCGCCGCGACCCGGCCGCTGCCGCGACGGCGGCGCAGGGCGCGGAAAGAAAGGAGGGGCGGGACCGCGAAGGGGGTCACGCGGCCCGCCCCATGCCAGAAGACCCCCTTACCTAACCCCTATGGCATCCCTGGTACCCCTCCGATCGGAGGGGAAACGTGCAACCGTCCGGATGCACTTCCCAGAGCCGCCGGGGGGCGGCGGTAGTTGGCGGGGCGGGGCCGCGGGAGGCAGGGGGTCCACACGGCCCTCGCCACCGCCAGCGCGTCGGTAGCCAGGGAGGGATGCCGACGCGATCGCCCCCGGAGGCGGGACTGGCCGGGGACGAGTTTTTAAGAGATCTGCCCTCCCGCAGGGTCGCGCTCATCATGACTCATCCCGCGAGCCGGTGTCAACCCGCTTCTTGGCCTTTCATGCGGCTCAGCGCAGGTCGCGGAGCACGCGGTGCAGGATGCCGCCGTTTTGGAAGTAGCGGACCTCGTTCGGCGTGTCGAGGCGCACCGTCGCCTCGAATCGAGCGCCGGGCTCGAGCCGCCGGTCGCGCGTGGCCGTGACCTCGACCGTCTTCGCCTCGCCGTCCTCGACGTCGCCGATCTCGATCGTCTCCTCGCCGTCGAGGCCGAGCGACTGCGCGGTCTCGCCTTCGGGCAGCTGCAGCGGCAGCACGCCCATCCCGATCAGGTTGGAGCGGTGGATGCGCTCGAAGCTCTCGGCGATCACCGCGCGGACGCCGAGCAGCGCCGTCCCCTTCGCCGCCCAGTCGCGCGACGAGCCCGAGCCGTACTCCTTGCCCGCGAGCACCACGAGCGGCACGCCGTCCTCCGCGTAGGCCATCGCCGCCTCGTAGATCGTCGTCTCGCTCGCCGTCGGGGAAGTGGCGGGTGAAGCCGCCCTCGCGCTCGACCAGCTTGTTGCGCAGGCGCACGTTGGCGAACGTGCCGCGGATCATCACCTCGTGGTTGCCGCGCCGCGACCCGTAGGAGTTGAAGTCGCGCGGCTCGACCCCGTTGTCCATCAGCCACCGGCCGGCGGGCGAGTCCTTCTTGATCGCCCCGGCGGGCGAGATGTGGTCGGTCGTGACGCTGTCGCCGAGCACGGCGAGCACCCGGGCGCCCGTGATCGGCTCGACCGGAGCCGGCTCGGGGTCCATGCCCTCGAAGAACGACGGCTTGCGCACGTAGGTCGAGTCGGGCCACGTGTAGCGGTCGCCCTCGGGCGTGTCGAGCTCGCGCCAGCGGTCGTCGCCGGTGAACACGTCGGCGTAGCTGCGCTCGAACATCTCCTGGCGCACCGCGTCGTCGATCGTCCGCTTGATCTCCTCCGAGCTCGGCCAGATGTCGGCGAGGTGGACCGGGTTGCCGTCGGCGTCCTCGCCGAGCGGCGTCGTTGAGCAGGTCGATGTCCATCCGGCCCGGCGAGCGCGTAGGCGACGCAGAGCGGCGGCGAGGCCAGGTAGTTGTTGCGCACGTCCTGGTTGATCCGGCCCTCGAAGTTGCGGTTGCCCGAGAGCACCGCGCAGACGACCAGGTCGTTCTCGTTCACCGCCGCGGAGATCTCCTCCGGCAGCGGCCCCGAGTTCCCGATGCAGGTCGTGCACCCGTAGCCGACGAGGTTGAAGCCGAGCTTGTCGAGGTCCTCGTCGAGGCCGGCGCGCTCGAGGTACTCGGTGACGACGGTCGAGCCCGGGGCGAGCGAGGTCTTCACCCACGGCTTGCGCTGCAGGCCCTTCTCGACCGCCTTGCGGGCCAGCAGCCCGGCGCCGATCATCACCGACGGGTTCGAGGTGTTCGTGCAGCTGGTGATCGCGGCGATCACGACCCGGCCGTGGTCGAGCTCGACCTCCTCCCCGTCGGCGAGCTTGACCATCACCGGGTCGGCCTCGTGCTTCGGCGATCGTCGCGAGGCTGTCGCCCTCGCCGGCGGGCTCGAAGACGCGCGGGCGGCCCGCGTCGCCGTCGTGGTCCTCGGCCGGCGGGTCGGAGGCCGGGAACGACTCCTCGATCGCCTCGTCGCGCCCGTTGCCGAGCGCCGCGGCCGCGTCCGGGTCGAACTCGGCGAGCGACTCGATGAAGGCCGCGCTTGGCGTGCGGCGAGCGCGATCCGGTCCTGGGGGCGCTTCGGCCCGGCGATCGAGGGCTCGACGGTGCCAGGTCCAGGTCGAGCTGGTCGGTGAACGTCGGGTCCTCGGAGTCCTCGTCGTGGAACATGCCCTGCTCGCGGGCGTAGGCGTCGACGAGCTCGATCGTCTCGGTCGGGCGGCCGGTGAACTCGAGGTAGCGGAGGGTCTCGCGGTCGACGGGGAAGATCGCGCAGGTCGAGCCGAACTCCGGCGACATGTTCCCGATCGTCGCCCGGTCGGCGAGCCCGAGCGTGTGCAGGCCCGGGCCGAAGAACTCGACGAACTTGGAGACGACGCCGCGCTCGCGCAGCATCTCGGTGACCGTGAGCACGAGGTCGGTGGCGGTCGCGCCCTCGGGCAGCTCGCCGTCGAGCCGGAAGCCGAGCACCTGGGGCAGCAGCATCGAGATCGGCTGGCCGAGCATCGCGGCCTCGGCCTCGATCCCGCCGACGCCCCAGCCGAGCACCCCGAGGCCGTTGACCATCGTCGTGTGCGAGTCCGTGCCGACGAGGGTGTCGGGATATGCCTGGGTGACGCCGTCGCGCTCGCGCGCTGAAGACCACCTGGCTCAGGTACTCGAGGTTGACCTGGTGGCAGATCCCGGTGGCCGGCGGGACGACGCGGAAGTTGTCGAAGGCCTGCTGGCCCCAGCGCAGGAAGGCGTAGCGCTCGCGGTTGCGCTCGTAATCGCGGTCGGCGTTGATGTCGAAGGCGCGCGGCGTTGCCGAAGGCGTCGACCTGGACCGAGTGGTCGATCACCAGGTCGACCGGCACGAGCGGGTTGATCTTCGCCGGCGTCGGAGCCGAGGTCGTCCATCGCGTCGCGCATCGCGGCCAGGTCGACGATCGCGGGCACCCCGGTGAAGTCCTGCATCAGCACGCGCGCGGGCTGGAACGGGATCTCCTCGCTGGGCTCGGCGCTCGCGTCCCAGGAGGCGATCGTCTCGACGTCCGCCGCGGTCACCGACTCGCCGTCCTCGAGCCGCAGCGCGTTCTCGAGCAGGACCTTGAGCGAGTACGGGAGCCTGGCGACGTCGAACTTCTCCTGCAGCGCGTCGAGGCGGAAGACCTCGTACTCGCGTCCCGATACTTCCAGCGTGGCCTTGGCGGAGAAGGAGTCGGTCATGACTCCAATGTATTACCCGACGCGTCAACGCTTATCGGCTCTGCCCCGCGGCGATCTTGTCGGCGACCTTGGTCGCCGTGCTGCCCGCGACCCGGCCCGCGAGCTCCGGCGCATTGGCGCCGATCGCCGAGAGCGCCGCGGGTCCGCAGCGGCGCGACCGAGACCTCGGCCCGGTCGCGCTCGATCGCCCGCACGACCCCGCGCCGACCTCGGCCGGCGACGAGGTCCCCGTCAGCGCCGGGGCCGCGGCGTTCGCGTCGGCGAACATGCCGGCGTCGCGGATCATCCCCGGCATCACGACCGAGACGCCGACGCCGGTCCCGCGCAGGTCCTCGCGCAGGGCGAGCGCGAAGCCGCGGAGGCCGAACTTGGTCGCGCAGTACAGCGACGCCCGGGCGGTCGCCGCCTTGCCCGAGAGCGACGAGACGAAGACGAGGTGGCCCGAGCCGCGCGCGGTGCAGCGCCGGGACGAGCTCCCGAGCAATGCGGATCGGCGCCTCGAGGTTGACGCGCAGCGCCCGCCCGATCTCGTCCTGCGAGAAGCCGTCGAGGCGCCCCGAGGCCGGCAGCGCCGCGTTGGCGGCGAGCACGTCGATGTCGCCGGCCGCCGCGAGCAGGCGGAGCGCCTCCCCCTCCTCGGCGAGGTCGGCGACCTCGACACGGTGGCCGCCGCCGGGCAGCGACGCGGCGAGGCGCTCGAGCTCGTCGCCCTTGCGGGAGCTGAGCACGAGGTGCGCGCCGTGTCCGGCGAGCGCCTCCGCGATCGCCCGCCCGAGGCCGCCGGTCGCCCCGGTCAACAGCACGGTCTTGCCGGCGAGCTCCATCGCCGGCAAACCTAACCGAATAGGCTGCCCGCCCGATGAAGCTCTACGTCTGCTGGGGAACGTTCCCGACCGCTGCGACCGGGCGGGCACCCCTGCGCGAACGCGTACACGCGCTGCGCGACGCCGGCCACGAGCCCGAGGTCACCAAGGTCCACGGGCTCGGGATCGGCCCCGGGTTCTTCCACCTGATGACCGACGGACGGCGCGAGGTCGAGGAGCTCACCGGTCAGCACGCCGTCCCGGTGCTGGTCACCGACTCGGGCGAGGTGATCCAGGACTCGAAGCGGATCGTCGCCTGGGCCGAGGCCAATCCGGCCGCCTGAGCCGCGACGACCTGTTAGCGCACCGTCAGCGCAGTATGTGCGTATTTACACGTATTCGTGAGCAGGTCTTTGCAAACCGACGTCGAATTGTGTACGCTGCCGCAACTCGATAACCGGTAAAGCCGAGTTCCGGCCCAATCAGGTAGGGCCGGAAGCGGGGGAACCAGATGTTTGGGGCTAACTCGCCGCACTGCGGCGGGGGCGCAGGCTCTTTCAGCGCCAGCCCGTCAGCTAACCCCGTAGGCCGACGAAGGAGACTGGTGGGTTGACCGATACATCTGAAGGATCGAGACGTAGGAAGAAGCTCAGCGCTGCGCTCGGACTTGCGGCCGCGACAGCGCTGATCGCCGTCCCCTCGACCGCGTTCGCCGGCGACGGCAGCGGCGGCATCGGGATGGGCGGCGACGGCACGACGCCGCCGACCAACGGCCAGCACGACGGCCGGCCCGAAGGCGAAGCTCAAGAACGGCTACGCGATCCCGCCGGCGAGCGCGCCGAACAAGGTCAAGGCGCGCGATCGAAGCCGCCAACGAGATCGTCAAGGGCAAGCCCTACTGCATGGGCGGCGGCCACGGGCGGCGGCGCGACACGCTGCTACGACTGCTCGGGCTCGGTCAGCTACGCGCTCACCGGCGCCGGCCTGCTCGACGCCTCGATGCCCTCCGGTTCGTTCATGAACTGGGGGAAGGGCGGCAAGGGCAAGTGGATCACCACCTACGCCAACGAGGGCCACATCTACGCGGTGATCGCCGGGCTGCGCCTCGATACCTCGATGACCACCGGCGACGGCCCGGGCTGGAGCAAGGCGATGCGCTCCAGCAGCGGCTACGTCGCCCGCCATCCGGCCGGCTTCTAAGCGCACAAGAAACTCGAATTACCCGTACGGCCACGGCCCGCCAGAATGGCGGGCCGTGTCTGTGCAGGGGACTTCAGACGGGCCGCCGCGACCGGCGGCCGAGGCCGCCGATGAGGAGGCCGTCGAGCACCTGAGCCTGTCGCCGCGGGAGCGGCTGCGCATGGGCCTGCGGATCGGCGTCCCCTACGCGGTCGCCGCCCTGGTGCTGTCGATCTCCTTCGGCGTCCTCGCCGCGCCGATCATGGGCAACGTCGGCGCCGATCGTGATGTCGGTGCTGGTCTTCGCCGGGCTCCGCGCAGTTCGCCGTCGACCGCGGTGCTCGGCGCCGGCGGCGGCGCGCTCGCGGCGGTGATCCGCCGGCATCCTGCTCAACCTCCGCTACGTCCCGATGGGGATCGCGCTCGCCCCGTCGCTGCGCGGGAACGCCTGGCGCCGCGCCGCCACGGGTCAGGCCATGATCGACTTCTCGTGGGCGGCGGCAAGCCGCGGGGGCGGCCGCTTCGACCCGTGGTTCATGCTCGGGGCGACCTTGCCGTCCTACCCCTGCTGGGTCGGCGGAACCGTGATCGGCGTCTTCGCCGGCGACCTGATCGGCGATCCCGCGGCGCTCGGGCTCGACGTGCTGTTCCCCGCCTTCTTCCTCTGCATCCTCGTCGAGGGCGAGCTGCGCCCCGGGCTGCCCGGCCGCTGTCGCCGCGCTCGGCGCGGCGATCGCGTTCGTGCTCACCCGATCACGCCCGCGGGGGTGCCGGTGATCGCCGCCACCGCCGCCGCGCTGCTCGGCCTGCGCGGCGCCCGCCGAAGGGACGCAGCGGATGACCGACGTCTGGGTGACGATCGGCGTCCTCGCGGTCACGACCGCGCTCGATCCGCGCCTCCGGGCCCGTGGTGCTCGGCGGCCGCGACCTCCCCGCCTCGTTTCGCGGCGTGATCTCGCTCGTCGCCCCGGCGCTGCTCGCGGCGCTGATCGTGGTCGAGACCATCGGCGCGCCGGAGGGCGGCTCGTACGAGTTCGACGCCCGGGTGATCGGCGTCGGCGCGGCGGCGGTGGCCCTGCGCGCCGGGGCAGGCACGCTGCCGGCCGTCGGGGTGGCAGCGCCGTGGCGACGGCTGCTCGTGCGCGCGATCTTTTAGGCGAGGTCGTCTTGGAGGGTCCCGCTCGATGAGATAACGTCAGCAGGCTTGGAGCGGCGCAGCGCCTGCGCGCATGGGAGGAGAACTTGAGCAGTCCGGCCACCGTGCCGGAGCAGCAGGGGGAGGGCGAACCGGGCGCGGCCTCCGACATCCGGCTGCGCGGCGTCCGCAAGAGCTACGGCGACGTCGTCGCCGTCGCCGGGATCGACCTCGAGATCGCCCGCGGCGAGTTCTTCACGATGCTCGGCCCCTCGGGCTCGGGCAAGACGACGACGCTGCGGATGATCGCCGGGTTCGAGCTTCCCGACGCGGGCACGATCGAGCTCGGCGGGCGCGACGTCGGCGACCTGCCGCCCTATGACCGCGAGGTCAACACCGTCTTCCAGGACTACGCCCTGTTCCCGCACATGACCGTCGGCGAGAACGTCGAGTACGGCATGCGGGTCCGCAAGGTCGCCAAGGACGAGCGGGCCAAGCGCCGCGACGAGGCGCTCGAGATGGTCCGCCTGACCGGCTACGGCGGACCGCAAGCCGGCCGAGCTCTCGGGCGGCCAGCGCCAGCGCGTCGCCCTCGCGCGCTCGATCGTCAACCGGCCGCGCGTCCTGCTCCTCGACGAGCCGCTCGGGGCGCTCGACCTGAAGCTGCGCGAGCAGATGCAGGTCGAGCTCAAGCAGATCCAGGGCGACGTCGGGATCACCTTCGTCTACGTCACGCACGACCAGGAGGAGGCGCTGACGATGTCCGACCGGATCGCGGTCTTCAACGAGGGCCGGATCGAGCAGGTCGGCGCGCCCGCCGAGGTCTACGAGCGCCCGGCGAATCCGCTTCGTCTCCGGCTTCGTCGGCGTCTCGAACCTGCTCGAGCGCGACGGCGCGCACGTTCACCGATCGCGCCCGGAGAAGATCCGCCTGCTCGAGGCCGGCGAGTCCGACCGACGGGCTGCAGACCGAGCGCGGTCGGGTCCGGCGACGTCGCCTACGCCGGGATGATCACCCGCTACCTGGTCGCCCTCGACGCCGGCGGGGAGCTTCAAGTCGTCCGCCAGAACCTGGAGACGTCCTCGGCAGAGGCGCTCGCCCAGGTCGGGCGGGAGGTGGTCGTCGGATGGCGGCCGGAGCACACGGTCGCGGTCTCGACCGCGATCACGGAGAGGAGACACAGTGATGCAAGGAGTCCGAGTGAAGTTCCGCCACGGCTCGCTTGGCTGGTGATCGCGGGAGGACTGATCGCGTTCATGGTCGCGTTCGCGGCCGGGTGCGGGAGCTCCGATGACTCGACCACCGCCAGCGCCGACCTGCCTACCGTAGGTCGGCAAGGGCGAGGGCGAGCTCAACCTGGTCAACTGGGCCGGCTACGTCGAGGACGGCACCGATACGGGCCCGAAGTCGACTGGGTGACGCCGACTTCGAGAAGCAGACCGGCTGCCAGGTCAACTACAAGGTGGCCGGCACCTCCGACGAGATGGTCAAGCTGATGCGGACCGGCCAGTACGACGGCGTCTCGGCCTCCGGCAACGCCACCGCCCGCCTCGTCGCCGGCGGCGACGTGGACCCGGTCAACGTCGACCTGGTCCCGAACTACGCGGACGTCTTCCCCGATCTGAAGGACCAGCCGTACAACACGTTCGACGGCGTCCACTACGGCGATCCCGCACGGCCGCGGGGCGAACCTGCTGATGTGGAACACGGACGACGTGAAGCCCGCGCCGACGTCGTGGGACGTGATGCTCGACCCGGACAAGGCGGCGCAGTACAGCGGCAAGATCAGCGCCTACGACGACCCGATCTACATCGCCGACGCGGCGCGTCTACCTGAAGGCCCACCAGCCGGACCTCGGGATCGACAACCCGTACGAGCTCGACGAGGATCAGTTCAACGCCGCGGTCGACCTGCTCAAGCAGCAGCGGCCGAACGTCGGCGAGTACTGGTCGAGCGCGACGAAGCAGATCCAGGCGTTCACCAACGGCGACGACCAGGTCGGGACGACCTGGCAGTACCAGTACTTCATCCTCAAGGGCGACGGCCAGCCGATCGCCTCGAGCCCGGCCTCAGAGGGCTTCCTGCCCGAGGAGGGCGCGACCGGATGGTCGGACACGTGGATGATCAGCGTCGTAGGCAGCGCATCCGAACTGCATGTACCTGTGGATGAACCACATCTCTCGCCGAAGGTCCAGGCGCAGATCGCGGAGTTCTTCGGCGAGGCGCCGGCCAACCAGCAAGGCCTGCGGACTTCACCGACGCGACCCGAAGTTCTGCGACAAGTACCACGCCGGCGACCCGGCGTTCTGGAAGCGCGTCTACTACTGGAACACCCCGCTCGCCGACTGCGGCGACGACCGCGGGGAGACGTGCATGGACTACAACGACTGGGTCTCGGCCTGGACCGAGATCAAGGGGTAGCGCTCGGTCCGTGGAAGCCGCTGGCGTTAACGCGCCGGCGCCGAAGAGGTCGGCGGGCCGCAGGCTCGCCGACCTCTTCCACGGCCGACCCCGCCTGCAGGTCGGCGCCCTGCTCGCCGGGCCGGTCGGTTGGCTGGTCGTCGGCTATCTCGGCTCGCTCGCCGATCCTGCTGGTGGCCTCGTTCTGGAGCGTCGACGCGCTCAGCGGCGAGGTCAGCCAGAACTTCACGCCTCGACAACTTCCAGACCCTCGTCGACGAGCCCGTCTACCGGACGATCGCGCTGCCGCACGATCGCGATCGCCGCCCTGGTGACGCTCACCGACATCCTGCTCGCCTTCCCGATCGCCTTCTACATGGCGAAGGTCGCGTCGCCGCGGATGAAGGCGGCGCTGGTCGTGGCGATCCTGATGCCGCTCTGGTCGAGCTACCTGGTGAAGGTCTACGCCTGGCGGACGATCCTGTCGACCGACGGCGTCCTCAACTGGATCCTCGACCCGATCGGCGCCCACGGCCCCGGCTACGGCAACGTCGCCGTCTGGCTGGTCATGAGCTACCTGTGGCTGCCGTACATGGTCGATCCCGATCTTCGCCGGGCTCGAGCGGATCCCCGACTCGCTGCTCAGCGCCTCCGAGGACCTCGGCGCGTCGCCGTTCACCACCTTCCGGCGGGTGATCCTGCCGCTCGTCTTCCCGGCCGTGATCGCCGGGTCGATCTTCACCTTCTCGCTGACGCTGGGCGACTACATCACGCCGTCACTGGTCTCCAACAACCAGTTCATCGGCAACGTCGTCTTCAACAACATCACCAACAACCTGCCGCTGGCCTCGGCGTTCGCGACGGTGCCGATCATGGTCATGGTCGTCTACCTGCTGATCGCCCGGAAGCTGGGCGCGTTCCAACACCTATGAGGCAGCGATGAGGCTTTCGAAGGGAACGAGGCGGCTCTTGCGGATCGCGATCGGCGATCACGCTGGCGTTCATCTACATCCCGCTGATCGTGATCGCGATCTACGCGTTCAACTCGTCGAAGACCCTCGCCTGGCCGCCGCCCGGCTTCACCACTCAGTGGGTCACCGACGCGGTCAACAGCGCCAGCGCCCGGGACGCGTTCATCACCTCGATCAAGGTCGGCCTGGTCGCGACGGCGATCGCCCTGATCCTCGGCACGCTGGCCTCGCTGGCCGTCGCGCGCCACCGGTTCTTCGGCCGCGAGACGATCTCGTTCCTCGTCATCCTGCCGATCGCGCTCCCAGGGATCGTCACCGGCGTCGCGCTCAGCGACACGTTCACCCAGGTCCTCGGCATCGACCTGAGCCTGTTCACCGTGATCGTCGGCCACGCCACGTTCTGCATCGTCGTCGTCTACAACAACGTGATCGCGCGCCTGCGCAGGCTGTCGGGCTCGTTCGAGGAGGCCTCGGCCGACCTCGGCGCCGACCCGTGGCAGACGTTCCGTCACATCACGATCCCGAACATGCGCACGGCGCTGGTGGCCGGCGTCGCTGCTCGCCTTCGCGCTCTCCTTCGACGAGATCATCGTCACGAACTTCACGATCGGCGCCGGCCAGCAGACCCTGCCGATCTGGATCTTCACCAACCTGTTCCGGCCCAACCAGCTGCCGATCGTCAACGTGGTCGCCCTGATCGTGATCGTGATCTCGATCATCCCGGTGTATTTCGCCCACCGCCTGACCCAGGACGAGGGCGGCGCGGGCGCGCGCGGGGGCGCCGCCGGAACGACCACGACGGCCGAGGCGACCGCGGTTCCCTAGGCCCGCAGCCGGGTCAGCGCGGGTTCGGGCTGCCGACGCCCTTGACGACGAGCGCGTGCTTGAAGTCGGCGAGGTTGCCGCTCGAGCCGCCGTGCCCGCACGAGAAGAGGCGGCGTCCGCCGTGGCCGAGTGCGCACTTCCAGTTGCCCTTGGCGACGCCCTTGTGGTCGTACCTCTTGGCCACCCTGCGGGCCTCCCCGCAGTCGACGCCGCGAATGGCGAGCACCTTGGCCCTCTCGTAGACCGACGCGCTCTCGAACCTGCCGCACCCCTCGCGCTTGACGGTGGCGGCGCCGGCCGGCGTGAGCACCAGTGCCAGCGCGACGCCGAGCACGGCGGCCAGCAGGAGGCCCAGGACGGCGAGCGCGGCCGCGGAGGTGTGTGAGGTCCTCATCGTCGCCCGGTCAGATACCCGGGCCGGGCGCGCCCCACACTTTGGAGGCGCTCCGGCTCAGGCGGGCGCCGGCTCGTACGTCGCGAGGTCCACGCCGGTCGCGGCGCTCGCCCAGGCGACGAGCACCACCTCCCCCGCAGCGGCATCGACCTCCGGATGGCCGAGCACCACCTGGAGCCCGAGCCCGTCCTCGAGGGCCACGAGTCCGCGCGCGACCGTCGTGGGGTCGGAGTCGAGCCTGAACGACCCGGCCTCGATGCCCCGCTCGAGCACGCGCTCGTAGAGCATCACCTGGCGGTCGAAGAACGCAGCCGACAGCGTCGCGAACAGGCGGCTCGTGCCGGTCATCGCGTCGAGCTCGTAGAGCAGGCGGCTGTCCTCGTCGTCGGGACCCGTCGGGACGCCCAGCCCGATCGCAACCCGCAGCTGGCGGCACGGGTCGTCGATGCCGCGGATCGCTGCGGCGCGGCGCTCCGCGTAGCGGCTCATCGCCTCGCGCGTCACCTCCAGCATCAGGTCGTCGAGGTCCGGGTAGTAGTAGAGGACCGCGCTCGAGGAGATGCCCGCACGAGCGGCGATGTCCTTGACCCGCAGGCCGAGCGCCCCGTGCTCGAGCAGCAGTGCCCGGGCCGCGGCGACGAGTTGGGCGCGTCTGCGTGCCTGGTCCTTGCGCCTCATTGTCTGAACGTTATCCAGCGAATGGGCGGAAAGTCCTATTGACAAGGAGATAGCGGACGGCTTATTCTTTGAATTAGATTCAAAGTATGGGCGTTGTGACGGGATCGAGGAAGTGCCTGGCCGCGATGGCGGCCGCCATCGTCGTCGCCGGCCTGGGGGCCTGCGGCTCAGACGCCGGCGATTCCCCCACGACCGTCGGCCAGCAGCTCGTCCCCGCTGGCGAGGCCGGCGACGAGCTGACGATCTCGCAGTGGCCGCTGTACGTCGACCCGGGCAAGGACGGCACCGTGGCGCAATTCGAGCGCGACATGGGGATCGACGTCAACTATCAGGAGGACATCAACGACAACTCGGCCTTTTTCGCCAAGGTCCAGCCGCTCCTACAGGAGGGCGAGTCGGGCGGGCGCGACACGATCACAGTCAGCGACTGGCTCGCACGTCAGATGTTCGACCTCGGCTACCTCTACGAACTCGACAAATCGGCCCTGCCGAACGTCGAGCGGAACCTGATCCCCGCCCTCCAGCATCCGGCGGCCGATCCAAACCGCGACTTCACGGTCCCCTGGCAGGCCGGGATGACGGGGCTGATCGTCCGCACCGACCTCGCCCCGGACGTCGACTCGATCTGCGACCTCTTCGACCCCAGGTACGCGGGCAAGGTTTCGATGCTCACCGAACTCCGCGACTCGGTGCCCATGACCCTCAAGTGCATGGGCATCGACCCTGACACCGCGACCACCGACCAGTGGCTCTCGGCCGTCGACAAGATCAGCCAGGCCGCCGACTCCGGGCAGATCCGCCGCTTCACCGGCAACGACTACATCCGCGACCTCGCCACGGGCGACGTCGCGATCGCGCTCGGCTGGTCCGGCGACGCGGTGCAGCTGCAGAAGGACAACCCGAACATCAAGTTCGTGATGCCGAAGGAGGGCTGCATGCTCTGGTCGACGAGCATGGAGATCCCGGTCGGGGCGCCCGACCCCAGGGCGGCGCTGGAGTGGATGAACTACGTCTACGACCCGAAGGTGCAGGCCGACATCGCCGAGTACGTCAACTACGTCACCCCCGTCGCCGGGGTCAAGCAGATCCTCGCCAAGCGCGACCCGGAGCTGGCTCGCAACCAGCTCATCTTCCCGAGCCAGGACTACACCCGCAACTGCACGTTCGAGCCGGTGCTCGGCGGCAAGCAGGGCGAGCAGGTGACGAAGGCCTTCGAGCAGGCCCTCAACGGATAGCGAACCGAGGTGCGCACGCTTTCGATTGCCGGCCTGCAGACCGCGCCGGTCGCCGGCGACCCGGCTGCGACGCTCGAGCCGCCTCGCCGCCCAGGTGGCGGCGGCCAAGCGCGCAGTTGATCACGTGCAGCTGCTGGTGTTCCCCGAGCTCCATCTCTCGGCGCTCCCCGCCCAGCTCGAGGACGGCCGCGGGCACGCCGAGCGCGTCGCCGTGGAGATCCCCGGCGAGCTCACCGAACGCCTGGAGGCGATCGCGGCCGAGGCGGGGGTCTGGCTCGTTGCCGGCTCGGTCTACGAGCGCGGCCGGGGCGACGCGATCCACAACACGGCGCTCGCGGTCTCCCCGCAGCGCGGCCTCGTCGCCGCCTACCGAAAGGCCTTCCCCTGGCAGCCGAGCGAGCGCACCGAGCCGGGCGATCGCTTCGTGGTCTTCGATATCGACGGCGTTGGCCGCGCCGGCCTGGCGATTTGCTACGACGGTTTTTTCCCCGAGGTGTTCCGCCAACTCGCGTGGATGGGCGCGGAGGTCGTCTTTCAGCCGACGCTTACGACGACCAGCGACCGCGGCGCCGAGCTCGTGACCGCGCGGGCCAACGCGATCGTCAACCAGCTCTACGTCGTCAACGTCAACGCCGCCGCCCCGGCCGGCCTGGGCCGCAGCCTGATCGTCGACCCCGAGGGCATGGTCAAGGTCGAGGCCGGGAGCACCGACGAGCTGCTCGACCGACGTTCTGGACCTCGACGCGGTCACCCGCGTGCGCGAGTTCGGAACCGCCGCCGTCTCGCGCATGTGGCAGCAGATCGACAGCGGCGCCGCGTCGGAGGTGGAGCTGCCGATGTACGAGGGCGGTCGGATCAGGCCCCGCCCCCGCTGAGCTGCGCCGCCGCCCGCCGCCCGCTGCGGATGGCGCCCTCCATCAGGGCGTTGTACGGGCCCGCGGTGTGCTCGCCGGCGAACGCGAGCGGGCCGGTCGGCTCCGCGAGCGCGGCGGCGACCGGGGGCGGGGGCGAGACCGAGTAGGCGGCGCCGACCCAGGGGTCGTCGTCCCAGGTCGACAGCACGGCGCCTTCCGGCTCCAGCGCGAGCTCCGGGCGCAGGGCCGCGAGCGACTCGAGCCAGCGCCCGGGTCCGCCGCCGAGCTCGAGGCGCTCGAGCGCGGGCGCCGAGCCGGCGAAGCAGCTGACGACGGGCATCGTCTCGGCCCCGGCGCCGGTCGCCGTCCAGCACCACCAGCGCCCGGGCACGTTCATGACGGCGCTCGGCGGCGCCGGCTCGGCGAGCGGCACGAAGAGCTTGGCGGCGCGGCCGTAGCGCACCCGGGCGAGCGCCTCGCGCTTCGCCGCCGGGAGCTCGGGCTCGAAGCGAATCCGGCCGAGGACGCCGGCGGGCACGGCGACCGCGCAGCCGTCGGCCTCGATCGTCCGACCGCCGGCGGTCCGCACCCGCACTCCCAACCCCCTCGAGTCCCAGTCCACCGCCTCGACCGGGTCGCCGAGCGCCACCGGGACCGGCAGTCGCGCGGCGAGCCCGAGTCGCAAGGCCCTGGTTGCCGCCGGCCACGCTCGGGGCCGGCTCGTCGTCGATGTGGGCCAGCCCGTCCATGTCGATCGCCGGGACGTCGTCGCCGCGGCTCGCCGAGGAGATCTCGAGTCGGGCGAGGATCGCCTCCCTGGCGCCGGGCGCGATCGGCAGCGAGTCGAGCAGCTCGCGGGCGGACGGCCTGCCCTCGAGGGCCGCCAGCGCCGCGCCGACCGCGGCGACGCCCTCAGCGAGCTCGGCCTCCGTCACCCCCACCCCGCCCCGCGGCTCGCGCTTGCCGTAGCGCATGCCCTTGTCCCACACCCCGAGGCCGAGCTCGTGCGGCGAGCCGCTCGACCTCGGTGTTGCCCGGCAGGATGAACTCGGCGCCCATCTCGATGAGGCGCGCCGTTGGGGAGCGTCCGCGACCAGGTGCGCCCGCCGACGCGGTCGCGGGCCTCGAGCACCTCGACCTCCCAGCCCTCGCGCACGAGCGCGTCGGCGGCCGACAGGCCCGCCAGTCCGGCGCCGATGACCGCCGCGCGATCACTCATCTCTAGCTCAGCGCAGGACGAGGCAGTGCTCGGGGTGCCAGCCGATCTTGATCTCGCGTCCCCGGCTCCCAGCGGTCGTCGGCGCGGGCGCGATGAGTCGCCTGCTCGAGCGCCACCAGGCTCGCGCCGTCGCCGAGCGAGACCGTGATCTGGGTGCTGACGCCGAGGTAGACCCGGGACACGACCGTGCCGTCGAGGCGTGACCATCCCGTCCTCGACCTCCTCGACCGCGATCTTCTCCGGGCGGACCGAGAGGTTCACCGGTGTCGCCCCGCTCGACGCCCTCGGGCAGCTCGGCGGGCAGCAGCATCCCGTTCGCGATCCGGACCCTGCCGTCGTCCTCGGACGACGCCCTCGATCAGGTTCGAGATCCCGATGAAGCCGGCGACGAACTCCTCGGCCGGATGCTCGTAGACGTCCTCGGGCGCCCCGCACTGGGCGACGCGGCCGTCGTTCATGACCGCGATCCGGTCGGACATCGACAGCGCCTCCTCCTGGTCGTGGGTGACGTAGACGAAGGTGATCCCGACCTCGCGCTGGATCTGCTTGAGCTCGACCTGCATCTGCTTGCGCAGCTTCAGGTCCAGGGCGCCGAGCGGCTCGTCGAGCAGCAGCACCTTCGGCCGGTTGACGAGCGCGCGGGCCAGCGCGACGCGCTGGCGCTGACCGCCCGAGAGCTCGTTGGTGCGCGCGTTGGCGCGCTCGCTCAGGTTGACGAGCTCGAGCGCCTCGCGCGACGCGGCGCTTGATCTCGTCCTTGGCGACCTTCTTGCGCCGCAGCCCGAAGGCGACGTTGTCGGCGATGTCGAGATGCTCGAAGAGCGCGTAGCTCTGGAAGACCATGTTCACGTCGCGCTTGTAGGGCGGCACCTTCTCGACCGGCTCGCCCTCGAGCCGGATCGAGCCCTCGGTCGGGACCTCGAACCCGGCGAGCATCCGCAGCGTCGTCGTCTTGCCGCAGCCCGACGGGCCGAGCAGGGAGAAGAACTCGCCCTGCTCGATCGTGAGGCTGACGTCGTCGACCGCCGTGTGGTCGCCGAAGCGCTTGGTCACGTTCTCGATCTGGATCGCCTCAGCCATTCGCTCTATCCCTCCGACGCGGTCAGCACCTTGAGCCCGCTCTCGCGGCGCCCGAACAGCCGTGGCAGCAGCACGGCGAGCGCGATCGCGGAGAGCGAGATCACCATCATCAGGGTTCCGATCGCGTTGATCGTCGGCGAGAGCCCGAACCGGATCGCCGACCAGATCCGCACCGGAAGCGGCTGCAGGTCCTCACCGGTGGTGAAGAACGAGAGCACGAAGTCGTCGAACGAGAAGGCGAACGTGAGCAGCCCGGCGGCGACCACCGACGGCCACAGCGCCGGCACCAGCACCAGGCGCACCGATTGCCAGCGGGTCGCCCCGAGGTCCATCGCCGCCTCCTCCACCTCCTGGCTGATCGACGCCATGCGGGCGCGCACGACGATCGTCACGTAGGAGATCGAGAACGTGATGTGGGCGAGGATGATCGTCCAGATCGAGAGCGCGATCCCGAGCTGGCTGAAGATCAGCAGGGCCGAGATCCCGGTGACGATCTCCGGCACCACGAGCGGCACCAGCATCAGGATGTTGGCGCCCGGCGCCCAGCGCGCGCGCGAGCGCACGAGGCCGATCGCGAGCGCGGTGCCGATCGCGGTCGCGGCGAGCATCGTCAGCGCCGCGATCTCGAGCGAGGTGAACAGCGACTGGCGCAGCGACGGGTCGTTGAAGAACTCGCTGTACCACTGCAGCGAGAAGCCCGTCGAAGTTGGTCAGCGACTTGATCGAGTTGAACGAGAACAGGATCACGACGACGATCGGCGCGAACAGGAACAGGTAGACGATCCCCGCCCAGATGCGCAGGAAGCGCGGCTTGTCGAACGCGGCGGCTTCCATGGGCTAGATCGCCGCCCCGCGCACGTCGCGCGCCGCCGAGCGCAGGTAGAAGACCATCCAGACCGAGAGGAAGAGCATCATCACCACCGTCAGCGCGGCGCCGAACGGCCAGTTGTTGGCGGCGAAGAACTGGTCCTGGATCAGGTTGCCGACCATGTAGGTGTCGGGTCCGCCGAGCAGCTGGGCGGAGACGAAGTCGCCGACCGAGGGCAGGAAGACAGAGCACGGCGCCGGCGAGGATCCCCTGCTTGGTCTGCGGCAGGGTCACGTGCAGGAAGGTCTGCAGCGGGGTCCCGTAGAGGTCCTTGCCGGCCTCGATCACCGACGGTCGAGGCGCTCGAGCGAGCCGTAGACCGGCAGGATCATGAACACCAGGTAGCCGTAGGTGAGGCCGCCGATGACCGCCCCCGGCGTGTTGATCAGCCTGCAGCGGCTCGCTGATGATCCCGAGGTTCGTGAGCGCGTTGTTGACGAGCCCCTCGTCGGCGAGCAGCGCCACCCAGGCGTAGGTGCGCACCAGGTAGTTGACGAAGAACGGCAGCACCAGCAGCGCGATCAGCGCGTTGCGGTAGCGGCCGCCGTAGCGGGCGATGTAGTACGCGACCGGGTAGCCGATCGCCAGGCAGAGCAGCGTCGTCGATCGCCGCGAAGAGCACCGAGCGCAGCAGCACCGGGATGTAGATCGGGTCGAACGCGTCCGCGTAGTTGTTCGTCTTGGTCGAGTAGACGGCGCGGCCGAGGTCGTCGACGTAGCCGAACGAGAGCGCGAGCACGAGCACGCACGGGATCGCGAACAGCGCGACGAGCCAGACGCCGCCGGGGACCAGGAACCGATCCCAGAAGCCGCCCGCGGTCACGCTCACGGCTGCCCGCGCTCCGTCACGCCGCCTTGACCTCCGTGAAGGTCGGTCGCCCACTCCTGCGGACCGCCGGGTCGTCGAGGCGGTACTCGAGCCCGCCGCTGCCGAGCGCCTCGAGGTCGACGTCGATCGAGGGCTCGTCCTTGACCAGCTTCGCGAACTCCTGCTTGCCGCCCTCGCACGGCATCGGGTAGCCGTTCCAGGCGACGTTCTGGGCCGCGTGCTCGGGGATCGAGCAGCCAGTCATGAACATCATCGCGGTGCCCGGGCTGCGCGCGTTGACCGGGATGCACATCAGGTCGGTGCCGACCGGGCACGCCCTCCGTGCACGTCTCGTACTTGTAGAGGCTCGGGTCGTCGACCTGGTTGCGGACGTTGACGATGTCGCCGTTCCACGCCTGGTGGAGGACCGCGGAGCCCGAGACCAGGTTCTGGACGCTGTTGGTGGAGAAGCCGCGGGCGTTCTCCTTCTGCTCCAAGCAGCGTGTTCTTGGACTGCTCGAGCTCGTTCGGATCGCCGGTGTTGATGTCGAAGCCGTTGAGCATGTTCGCCTCGCCGATCGCCTCCTCGAAGTCGTCGAGGATGAACATCCGCCCCGCGGCGTCCGGGTTCATCATGTCGTTCCACGACCCGGTCATCCCCGAGACCTCGTCGTCGCGCCAGGCGATCCCGGTCGTGTAGTAGGAGTAGGGAACCGAGAGGTCGTCCTGCGGGTCCCACCAGGGGGCGTCGTAGAAGCTCGAGACGTACTTCGTTGTTGCGACAGCAGGTCGCGGTCGAAGTGGGACAGCAGGCCCTCCTGGTCGAGGCGCGGGACGTACTCGGTGGAGGGCCAGATCAGGTCGTACTGGGCGCCCGAGCGGAGCTTGACGACCATCGCCTCGAGGTTGTCGTAGTTGACCTCGGTGACCTTGACCCCGTACTTCTCGGAGAACTCCTTCTGGAGGTCCGGGTCCATGTACTGGGCCCAGTTGTAGATCAGCAGGTCGCCGTCGATCTTCGGCTTGATGATCCGGCCGGCGGCCGAGCGGTCGACGGGTCGCTCGACGGTGCAGCCGGACAGCCCGTAGCCGGCGAGCGCCAGGCCGGCGCCGGCCTGGAGGAGCTCGCGCCGCGAGAACCCGCTCATGCGACCGCCGACTCCGCGGCGGCGGAGCGCAGGTCGGCGCCGAGCAGGCGGTCCGCCGCCTCGATGCAGAGCTCGCGCATGAAGTTGCGGGTGATCGTCGAGTCCGAGAGGGTCACCTGCACCGCGAGCCCGTCGATCAGGGCCGCGAGCGTCAGCGCCGCTTCGTCGGCGTTCGGGGGCGAGAAGATCCCGAGCCCGATGCCGTCACGGACGATGCGCGAGATCAGCGCGCGCCAGTCGTCGTCGAGCTCCTGGCGCGCGCGGCGCAGGCGATCGTCGTGGCGCGCACGGGCCCAGATCTCGATCCACATGGTCCAGTTGTTGTCCTCCACGCAGGCGTCGATGAGCCGCATGAGCTTGGCGGCCGGGTCCTCGACCTCGGCGAGGGCGGCGACCAGCTCGTCGGCGAAGCGCTCCTCGTCGGCGATCAGCGCCTCGGCGAGCAGCTCGTCCTTCGACGCGAACCAGTAGAGGATCGCGGCCGAGCTCGTCCCGACCCGCTCGGCCACGTCCGCGATCCGGGTCCCGGCGAGGCCGCGCTCGGCGATCACGTCGGCCGCGGCCGCAAGCAACTGCGGTCTGCGGATATGGTCGATCTGCGGCCGAGGACTCATCGGCGCGGTCCCTCTCCTCTCTCCTCGGGCCCCTGCGGCCCAAACCTGAACTCGGTTCAGAAAACTACTCCTGACCCCCGAGCGCAAGCAACGCGGCTCAGCCGGCGCGCATCCGCCGCAGCTCGCGGTGGAGCGTGCGCTCGATTCGAGAGAACCCGCGGCGGCCCGCCAGGTTGCGCAGCTGATGCGGATCCGCCTTGTCGTCGTAGAGCTCGCGCCCGCCGTCCGGGTACTCGACGTAGGTCCAGCGCTCGGTTCGCAGACCCCAGAAGGTCGGGGCGACGTTCGGGTAGTGGACGTGGCGGAGCAGGATCGGCCGGTCCAGGGACGCGCGCTCGCCGGTGAGCAGCGGGACGAGGCTGGTGCCGTCGAGCGGCATCGTTGGCTTGGCGCCGGCGAGCTCGGCGATCGTCGGCGCGATGTCCATGCTCCCCGCGAGGGCCCCGATCCGCTGGCCGGCATCGGTGTGGCCGGGCCAGCGAATCCACAGGGGGAGGTGGACGCACTCCTCATAGGCGCAGTCCTTCCAGGGGTTGCGGTGCGACCCGAGCGAGTAGCCGTTGTCGGAGAGGAAGACGATCACCGTGTTGTCGAGCTCGCCCTGATCCCGCAGCGTCTCGACGAAGCGCCCGATCGCGTCGTCGACCGCCTGCAGCGAGCGCCATTGCCCGAGCGTCGCCCGCCGCTCCTCGCCGCGGTCCAGGCGCGGCCGCTGCTTCCACCAGCGCGGCGCTCCCGCGGCCACTCGGTTGAAGTTGGCGGGCAGCTTCACCCGCGCGCCCGCGAACGCATCGCCGTCGCGGGGGGCCGGGGTTCGCGGGGCGTGTGGCGCGTAGGGCGCGAACCAGGCGAAGAACGGCTGCTGCGCGGAACGGATGAAGTCGTCGACGTGCGCCGCCAGCACGTCCGTCGAGTAGTCGGCCGGCGCCTCGCCGTGCGTCTCCGTGCCCTGATCGCGGACCAGCCGGTAGTCGTAGTAGGAGGCGTCGGGGGTGAATGCTGCCCAGTCGTCCCAGCCCGGGGGCACGTAGCCGGCCGGCCGCTGCCACGGGTAGTTGTTGAGGTACTTGCCGAAGAGGCCGGTCCGATAGCCGGCCGCGTCCAGCCACGTGGCGAGCGTCGAGGCGTCGTCGAAGTGCGACGCCTGGAGATTCGTCTCCACTCCGGTGTGGTGGGAGTAGAGCCCGGTCAGCAGCGTGGCGCGGCTCGGGCAGCAGAGCGGGTTGTTGTCGTAGTAGGAGTCAAAGCGCGCGAAGCCGGGGGTCGAGCTCAGGATCGGCATCCGCTGCGTCATGCCCACGGGCTGGTCGTCGGTGAGCACGACGAGGACGTTCGGCGGCTCGGTGGCCTGCGCGGCGCCTGGGTCCGTGCCGCCGCCGCAGGAGACGAGGCCCGCCAGGAGCGCCGCACCGAGCGCGAGTCGCGCCCGGCGGGCGCCCCGGCGGGGCCCGCGATGAAGGGAGAACATCGTGGCCTCCGTGTTCCGCCGCCGGGTCCCTACGGGATCCCGATCGCGGTCTCGCAGAACGTCGCGGTGTCGACGCCCTCGTCGCCGTAGCAACTGTCGGTGTCAGGCCCGCCGTCGAGCGAGTCGTCGCCCGCCCCGCCGCGGAGCGTGTCGGCGCCCGCCCCGCCGCCAAGCGTGTCGGCGTCCCAGCCGCCGCGGACGAGGTCGTCTCCGCCGCGGGCGTCGACCGTGTTCTGGCCGAAGCTCGCATCGATGACGTTGACGCCGTCGTTGCCGATCAGCGTGTCCGGCCCGACGCTCCCGGTGATGTTCTCGACGTCGGCGTCGACGTTGTCGTCCTCGCACTGCTGCGGGCAGTCGGTGCCGTCGTTCGCGACCCCATCGAGCGAGACCGTGACGCCGTCGTCGAAGTAGCTGTCGTAGTCGGCGAAGTAGTTGACGGTGTCGATCTGGGCGCCGCCCTCGTAGACGTCGGGGGTGTCGTCCTCCTGGGGCTCGATCAGGTCCGCGCCGGGATCGCCGAAGAGGTGGTCGTCGCCGGGCCCGTCGGCGAGCACGTCATCGCCGGCCCCGCCGTGGACCCCATCCGAGCCCGACCCGCCCGCGACGTCGTCGGGCTTGTCGGCGGGGTTCGCCTCGCCGTAGAGCCGGTCGTCGCCGGACTTGCCGTGGACGTCGTCGGCGCCGTCGCCGCCGTACATCGTGTCGCTGCCGGGGCCGCCGTCGAGCTGGTCACGCCCGTCCCCCGAGCGCACCCGGTCGCCGCCGCCGCCGGCGTCGACGTAGTTGCGGCCGTCGCCCGGCCGCACGATGTCCGAGCCCTCGCCCGCGTAGACGGCGTCGTCGGCGCCGCCGGTGCAGATTCGGTCGCCGCCGGCTCCAGAGTGGACCTCGGCCTTGGAGGTCGCGACGATCACGTCGGCGTGCTTCGTGCCGTCGATCCGGTGGGCGCCGGAAACGATCGTCGCCCGCTTTCCGGCACACCGCTGGGCCGCCGACGCCGCGCCGGGCAGGGCGATGAGCGCGCAGAGGGCCACCGCCGCGACGGAGCCGCTGAGCTTGGTGAACGAGAGCATCTTGAGTCCTTCCGGTCGCCTCGGCCGACGGTTTGCCGGCTCGCGATCGATGCTCGGTTTCAGGGCCCCGTTCGACCAGGGACCCTGCGTGTGGGAGCGCGCCCCCCAGGTGTGAGAGGGCTACGCCTAGGTGGGTTGCGCGGGCGGCGTCAGGCCGTCTCGAGCAGGGCGGCGGGCTCGACGCCGAGGGCGCGCCCGAGCTCGGCAGCTACCAGCGCGCGCGCCCGCTCGACGTCGACCGCCGGGTCGCGCGCGAGGGCCCGGATCCCGAGCCCGTCGAGCAGGGCCACGGCGAGGTCGGCGAGCTCTTCGGCCGGGCGGTCGGAGGTGAAGTCCCCGCTGCGCAGGCCCGCGGTGATGAAGGTCTCGAACCACTCGCGGTAGCGCCCGTAGAGATCGGCCGCGAGCGGGCGCAGCCCGGGCTCGCGAACCGCGCGCAGCCAGAGCTCGACCCAGAGGGTCCAGTCGCGCTCCTGGCCGCCGGGGTAGGGCAGCGAGGCTTCGATCGCCCGGGCCAGGCCGCGGACCGGGCTCGGATCCGCCTCCGGGGGCTCCGCGAAGCGCTCCTGACCGGCGTTCTCGTACGAGTGGATCAGCGCCTGCTCGAGGAGCTCCTCGCGGGTGGAGAAGTAGTGGTGGACGAGCGCTGTCGACGCCCTGGCCCTGGTCGCGACGCGAGCGATGCGGACATCGTCGATCCCGTCGGAGGCGATCAGGTCGCAGGCCGCCTCGAGGATCCGCGCGCGGGCGTCGGAGGGCACGGTTCGAGCCTACTGAGGGGGACGGCGGCGGTTGACTTTGTGGTCAGTGATGCGAAGATGCCGCCCGTGGGAGGAGATCTAGGCAGGTCGGCCCTCTCGTCGCGGCGCGCGATCTCGCGACGCTCGTTCCTGGAACGCGGCGCCGCGGTGGCGGGCGCGGGCGCGGTGGCGGCAGCGCGGCCCGGGTGGGCGTTCGCCCGGCGGCGCGCCCAGACCGCCGAGACGATGATCGTCGGCGGCCGGGTGCTCGCCATGGACGCCTCGTACCGGGGGGCGACCGCCGTCGCCGTGGCGGGCGGAAAGCTGATCGCGGTCGGCTCGGACGACGAGGTCCGCGCGCTCGCCGGCGCGGCAACCGAGACGATCGACGCCGGGGGCGCCACGGTGATGCCGGGCATCCACGACGGCCACAGCCACCCCTTCGACGGCGGGACGCTGCTCACCCAGCCGAGCCTGAACTACGCGATCCTCGACCTGAAGCAGTTCAAGCACAGGGTCGCGCGACTGCTGAAGAAGACGGCCGATCGCGAGCCCGACGGCTGGATGGAGGTCCAGCTCTGGGACGCGACGGCGATGGACAGGCTGCCGACCAAGCGGGACCTGGACGAGCTGGCGACGCAGCGGCCGATCATCGTCTACTCGCTCGACGGCCACATCGCGCTCGCCAACTCGCGGGCGCTCCAGATCGCGGGCATCGACGCCTCCACACCCGACCCGCCGGGCGGCGAGATCCGGCGCGGGCAGGGGCGCGAGCCGACCGGGATCCTGCTCGACGACGCGATCGGCCTCGTGAGCTCGAAGGTCCCGCCGCCCACCCCGGAGCAGGACGCCGACGCGCTCGCGGCCGGCTACGAGCTGATGGCCGAGGCCGGGATCACAACCTGCCTGCACGCGTCGGCCCGCGAGCGCGAGCTGGCCGCGCTCGCCGCGCTCGCCGACCGCGGCCCGCTGCCGCTCCGCCCCCACGTCGCGCTCTGGGTCGAGGCCGAGGACGCGGTGGACCCCGGCGCGCTGCTCGCCCACGCCGCTGACCTGCGCTCCACCTACGCCCGGCCCGGGATCGCGATCGACAACCTGAAGATGTTCTTCGACGGCGTGATCGAGTACCCGACCCAGACCGCGGCGCTGCTGCGCCCCTACCGGGTCAACAAGGGCACCAAGGACAACCCGCGGTGGACGCGCGGCTCAGATCGCGGGCCGACCTACTGGGAGCCCAGGATCGCAAAGCCGATGATCACGGCCGCGGACGCCGCCGGCTGGCAGGTGCACGTGCACGCGATCGGCGACCGCGCCGCCCGCTCCGCGCTCGACGGGTTCGAGGCGGCGATCGCCGCCAATGGGCGCACCGACAACCGGCACACGATCGCCCACCTCGAGCTGGTCGAGCCGCACGACTTCCCGCGCTTCGGCGAGCTCGGCGTGCTGGCGAGCATGCAGATGCAGTGGGCCGAGCGCGACAGCTACACCGTCCAGCGCCTGCGCGACTACCTCGGGCGCAAGCGCTGGCGCCACCTCTACCCGGCAGGCTCGCTGCGCCGGGCCGGCGCGCTGGTCTGCGGAGGCAGCGACTGGCCCGTCGACCCGTTGCTCCCCTTCCGCCAGATCGAGATGGCCGTCAACCGGACGGCGGACGAGGTCTACGCGGGCGACCCCGAGCCGCTCTTCCGCGGCCAGCGGATCAAGCTCCGGGCCTCGCTCGTGATGCACACCCGCAACTCGGCCTTCCAGCTGCACCAGGAGGGCCTCAGCGGCCGGCTGGTGCCGGGGATGGCCGCCGACGTCGTGGTCTGCGACCGCGACCTCCTCGGGGTGCCGCTCCAGAAGGTCTCGAAGACGAAGTCGCGGCTGACGATGGTGAGCGGCCGCATCGTCCACCGCGCCGACGGGATCTGACCGGTGCGCGGCGCCGCCACGGAGAGCGCTCGCGTCGCCGGGTTCGAATCCGCGACGGCCGGCCTCGCGGCCGGGGCGCTGACGTGCCGCGCCGTCGACTGACTCGACGACGGCGCTCGGTCGATCGCCGGCCGTGGTCGCCAGCGCGGCGCGTGGGACGCGCGACCCGAGTCGCGCGTCGGACGACGGACTGTGACCGGACGGGCCACGAAGCGGCCCTCGAGGCGCTCGGCGCCGTTCGCCACGGTTCCCGATGCCACCGCTCGTCCGGATCGACGGGCGCGCCGCCCCGCCGGTTAGGCGGCCGCGACCGACGCGCCCTGGTCGGCCAGCACCGCCGAGGCGGCGTTGCGGCCGTTGAGCGCGATCACGCTGCCCGCCGGGTGGGTGGCGGCGCCGCACATGTAGAGGCCATCGACCGGGGTCCGCGCGGCGAACCTGCCCTCCCACATCTGGTCCGGGGTCACCTCGCCCTGGAAGATGTTGCCGCCGGTGAGGCCGATCCGCGACTCGATGTCCGGCGGCCCGAGCACCTCGTGCTCGGCCAGGCACTGCGGGAAGTCGGGGGCGAAGCGCGAGATCAGGTCGATGAACTGCTTGGCGACGCCGTCGCGCGCCGCGTCCCAGTTCGACCCGGCGATGTCGTACGGCGCGTACTGCCCGAAGACGCTCAGCAGGTGCTTGCCCTCCGGAGCGGGGCTCGGGTCGTAACCGGTCTGGATGTAGATCTCGCCGAAGGCGACCGCGGGCTCGCCGGCCTCGCAGCGCTCGAACGCGGCCTGCGCCTCGGCCATCGTGCCGGTGGCGTCGACGGTCGCCTGGGCCGGCCAGCTCTCGCCCGGCGCCGCGGTCCAGTTCGGCAGCCGGTCGAGCCGGGCGTTGAACTTGACGACCGGGCTGCGGATCTTCCACTCGTCGAGCCGCTCGCGGAAGTCCGCGTCGACCTCGGTGTCGGCGAGCAGGCCCGCCATCCGCTTCGGGTCGGCGTTGCAGATCACGGTGCCGGCCCGCAGCTCGGTGCCGTCCTCGAGCGTGACGCCCTCGCCCGGGGTGATCCGGGACACCGGGACGCCGCAGGCGAGCACGGCGCCGTACTCGGCGGCGGCGTCGGCGATCGCAAACGAGCACATCCCCATGCCGCCCTCGACGTAGCCCCACACCGGGCCCTGGCCGTCGAGGTCGCCCTGGTAGTGCATGAGCTTGATCGACGCGGTGCCGGGCTCGTAGGGCCCGCCCCAGGTGCCGATGATCCCCTGGCCGAAGAGCGCGGTCTTGAGGCGGTCGTCGCCGATGTAGGCGTCGAGCACGTCGGCGATCGAGGCGTTGAAGACGAGGTCGATCATCTCCTGCGAGCCGCCGAGCAGGTCCTCGATCTCGTCGCGCGTCGGGGTGTCGCCGACCCACGTGTCGCGATCGCCCTTGCGGAGCAGCTTGCGGACGTCGTCGAACAGCTCCTCGTAGGCCCAGTAGCCGTCGATGTCCTTCTTGGATAGGCCCATCCGCTCGAGGCTCGCCTGCGTCTTGGCCTCGTCGAGCCACTGGCCGAAGGAGCTGCCGTCGTCGAACGGCACCCAGAGGTTGGGGTCGGCGACCCAGTAGCGCAGGCCGCGCTTGTGGAGGTCGAGCTCGTCGATCACGAGCTGGTCGAGCAGCCCGACGACGTAGGCGCAGGGGCTCACGACGTAGCGGTCGTCGGAGAACGGCCGCTCCAGCGTCGCCGCGCCGCCGAGGCGCTCGCGGCGCTCGAGCACGAGCACCGACTTGCCCGCCCGGGCGAGGTAGGCCGCCGCCGTGAGGCCGTTGTGGCCCCCGCCGACGATGATCGCGTCCCAATCGCGCTTGGCGAGCTCGCTGACCGGCTCCGGCAGCCCGACCTCGCCGAGCTTCTCCGCGATCTCGTTCATCGGCCTCGTCCTCCTCTGCCTCCGCGCCCACTCCGATTCATGCCGGCACCTCGACGTCGCTGCGCAGGGCGTCCATGTAGCGGTTGGCGACCATCAGGTCGAACGCGTGCACGTCTACCTCCTCCGCCGAGTAGCGGCCGGCCGTGTAGTTGCGCGTGCCGACGCCCTTCTGCTGGAGCCCGCACACGTACCAGTCCTGCTTGTTGACCATGTCCCAGAAGCCGATCGCGTCCGACGGGTCGAAGTCGGCGCGGGCCATCGTCGCGGGCTCGAAGAACCACTCACAGGTCACGTGGGTCTCGACCCGGCGACCGCGGCCACAGGGTGTGGAGCATCACGTAGTCGGGATGCAGCGAGACGAGCGCGTTCGGGAAGACGGCGAAGTACAGGACGGTCTTCGCCTGCTCTTCGGTCAGGCCCTCGATCGGCGGCCGGTCCGAGGTGTGGCCCGCATCCTCGAGCGCCATCGTCGAGGCGTCCTCCCGCAGGGTCATCGAGCCGCCGCACCAGGCGCCCTCGCCGATTACCTCGTCGCCGCTCATGTAGTCGCTGAGCGCGTTGAGCTCGGGGTGCACGCCCGGGCAGTGCAGGCACTCGTTGTAGTTCTCGGCGATGCCCTTCCAGTTCGCGGCCACCTCGTAGGTGGCTTCGCCGGCGCGCCGGAGTTCGGTGAGGCGATAGCGGTCGAGGTGGTCGATCAGCTCGCCGACGTGGTCGTCCGGGTCGGGCGCGACGCCGGAGAGGTCGATCAGCACCAGCCCGCCGACGACCGCGAGCCGCACGCCGAGCAGGCCGTTGCACGCGAAGTCGAACTCCTCGACCCCGTCCATGTGCGGCGCCGCGCGCAGCTCGCCGTTCAGGTCATACGACCAGGCGTGGTACGGGCAGCGCAGCCGCTTGCGCACCTGGCCCTCGGTCTCCTCGACGATCCGGGCGCCGCGATGGCGGCAGACGTTGAGGAAGGCGCGCGGGGTCCCGTCCTGGCCGCCCACGATCAGGACGCTGTCGGTGCCGAGCTCGCGGACGAGAAACTTTCCGGGCTCGTCGACGGCGGAGACGTGGCCGGCGACCACCCAGCCGCGGAAGATCTGGTCGAGCTCCCATTCGAGCACGCCCGGGTCGGCGAAGGCGGCCGGCGGCAGCATCGTCGCCCGCTCGACCGGCTGCTGCGTGCGCGCCACGTCGCGCGGGTCGAGGTCGAGCTGGATCGTCGAATTTGGCTTTGTGCTCACGCGCCCGGGCCTCCTGAACCGTTTCGTTGACCTTGTAGTCAATCGCATGTTACGCTCCCGGCTAGATGGAGGTCAAGTCGCTCGATTCGACCGGCCTGGACCTCACGGCCGAGGCCCTGGACCTGCAGGCGCGGGCGCGTCGCTTCGTCGAGGACGTCCTGATCCCCCTCGAGGAGGAGGCCGAGGCGCTCGGCGGCAAGCTGGCGCCGGAGACCATCGCCGAGGTCAAGCGGGCGGCGATCGACGCCGGCCTGGACGGCGGGATGCACGCCCGCGAGCACGGCGGCCAGGGCTGGACCCGGGTCGAGTGGGCGCTCGTCGAGGAGCAGTACGGCCGGACCACGAACGCGATCCACTGGCACGTGCCGCAGGCCTACAACGTCTGGGCTCACGCCTCGGACGACCACATCGACCGCTACCTCCGCCCCGCCCTTCGCGGCGAGCTCAAGGACGCCTACGCGGTCACCGAGCGCGACGCCGGCTCCGATCCGTCGCAGATCGCGGCGACCGCCGAGCGGACCGACGCCGGCTTCCGGCTGAACGGCGAGAAGTGGTTCGTCACCGGCGGCGACCATGCCGCCGTTTACGTCGTGATGGCGAATCTGATCGACGGCGCCGACCGGCTGCCGACCCTGTTCGTGGTCGATGCGCGAGCAGCCCGGGATCGAGATCGTCGACAACCCTGCCTTCACCCATAACTATCCCGACGGTCATCCGACGATCCGCTTCGCCGACGTCGAGGTCGCGGAGGCCGACGTGATCGGCGGCGTCGGCGGTGGCGACGACCTGCAGCGCTCCTGGTTCACCGAGGAGCGGCTCGGGATCGCGGCCCGCTGCGTGCGGCGCGATCTGGCGCCTGCTCGACGAGACCGTGTCGTGGACGGCGGCGCGCGAACAGGGCGGAGCGCGGGTCTTCGACCACCAGGGCGTCTCCTTCCCGCTCGCCGACTCGGCGGCCGACGGCGCGGCCGGGCGGCTGCTGACCTTCGCGGTGGCCGAGCTCGCCGACGCGGGCGCGGACCCGAAGATCGTCCACCACAAGGCGTCGATGGCGAAGCTCTTCACCAGCGAGGCCGCCTGCCGGTGCGCCGACCGCTGCGTGCAGGCGTTCGGCGGACGCGGCTACATGCGGTCCAACGTCGCCGAGCGGCTCCTGCGCGAGCTGCGCGTCGACCGGATCTGGGAGGGCACGAGCGAGATTCAGCGGCTCATCGTGGCCCGAGGGCTGGAGCGACGTGGTGTCGAGCGGATGCTGCATTAGGCGCCACTCGCCACTCGCCACTCGCCACTCGCCATGGATCTGAGCCCGCTGCTCGCGCCGCGGTCGGTCGCCGTCGTCGGGGCCACGGATCGGCCGGACTCCTACGGCGGGAACGTGCTCCGCAACCTCGAGCGGGCGGGGTACGAGGGCGACGTCTGGGGCGTGAACCCGAAGCGCGACCAGGTGCTCGGGCGCGAGTGCGTGCCTGAGATCGCCGAGCTGCCCGAGCCCGTAGACGCACTCGTGGTCGCGATCCCTGCGGCGGCTGTGGCGGGCGCGGTGCTCGCCGGCGCCGAGCGAGGTTGCCGCGGCGCCGTCGTGCTCTCCGCCGGGTTCGGCGAGGTCGCGTCGGGGCGCGCCCACGAGGACGAGCTGCGCGAGATCGCCCTGCGCCCACGATCTCCCGGTCTGCGGCCCGAACGGCAACGGGATCGTCGCCGTCGCCGCGCGCGCGGCGATCTGGGGCGATCGCGTCGGGCCGCTGCAGCCCGGCCCGGTGGCGATGGTGACCCAGAGCGGCAACGTCGGCGTGAACGCGCTCGGCTCCCGGCGCGGGCATCCGCTGGCACACGGTGGTGTCCACCGGCAACCAGGCCGTCGCGCGACGCCAGCGACTGGCTCGCGGCCCTCGCCGGCGCGCGACGGGGTGCGGTCCGTCGCGCTCTTCCTCGAGTCCGACGACGACGGCGCGAAGCTCGCCGAGGGGCTGGCGCTGTGCGCCGAGCGCGGCGTCGGGGTCGCGGTGCTCAAGGTCGGCTCCTCGCCCGCCGGCGCGCGAGCTGCCGCCGCGCACACCGGCTCGCTGGCAGGCGACCAGCGCGTCTTTCGCGCGCTCGTCGAGGAGGCGGGCGCGGCCTGGGCCGAGGACTTCCACGACCTGCTGGAGCTCGCCAAGGCGCTGGCCGAGCCGCGGGCGCGACCGCGCGGCGACGGCGGGCTCGCCGTGCTCACGTGCTCCGGCGGCGACTCGGGCGTCGCCGGCGACCAGGCCGCCGCGATCGGGCTCGACCTGCCGCCGCTCTCGCCGGCGACCGAGCGGAAGCTCGCGGAGCTGCTCCCCGACGCGGCGACGATCGGCAACCCGCTCGACTACACGGCGATGATCTGGGCCGAGACCTCCCGCCTGCGGCAGATCGTCACCGCGGTCGGCGACGACCCGGCGATCGACCAGCTGCTCCTCTGCTACGACCACCCCGACGACGCGGACGCCTCCTGGGAGCCCACGAGGCAGGGCCTGGTCGAAGGGGCCAGCGACACCAGGGCGGCGACGATCGTCGCCTCGACCCTGCCCGACCTGCTCGACACCGAGGTCGCCCTCGAGCTCTCGGACCGCGGCCTGCCTGCGATCGCCGGCCTGCGCACGGCGCTGCTCTGCGCCCGGGCGCTCCGCCGCCCGGCGGCCGACCCGCGGCGTCTGCGCGAGATCGCCGCCGCTGCCCGCGCCACGGGCCGACCCGCCGGCGGCGGCGGATGGCTCGACGAGGCCGGCGCCAAGGACCTACTGCGCGCTGCGGGAGTGACCGTGCCGGAAGGCGGCGTCGCCGACGACGCCGACGGTTGCGTGGGGATCGCCCGGCGGATCGGCTGGCCGGTGGCGCTGAAGCTGGTCGCGCCAGAGCTCCGCCACAAGAGCGAGGCGGGCGCGCTCGCGCTCGCGCTCGGCGACGAGGCGGCGCTCCGCGCGGCCTATGACCGACTGCGTGCCGGTCCGTTCGGCGGCCGTAGTCGGCTGCTGGTGGAGCGGATGGCGGAGCCCGGGGTCGAGGTCGTGGTCGCCGCGCGCGCCGACGCGGTCGTCCCGTGCCTCGTCGTCGGCCTCGGCGGTATCTGGACCGAGGCTCTCGACGACGTCGCGGTCGTCCCGCTGCCTGCGACGCCGGCCCGGGTCGAGGCCGCCCTGCGGTCCCTCCGCGGAGCACCGCTCCTCACCGGCGGCCGTGGTCTGGAGGCGGTGGCGCTCGCCGACCTGGCCGAGCTCGCCGCACGCGCGGGCGAGGTCCTCCTCGCCGAGCGCCTCGCCCTCCTGGAGCTCAACCCGGTGTCCGTCAGCGCCGGCGGCGCGGTGGCGCTGGACGCGGTGGCCGCCCGGGCGTAGCTACGGAGAGAGCCCGGCGGCCTTGAGCGCCTCTCGGTGGGATTGAAACCACTGGAAGCGCACGGCCAATCCATCTCGAACGGTCCACACGTATCCGTGTTCACCCGCAACCGGTACGCCACTACCCGAGCCGGACCCGGTGAAATGAGCGAGGACGACGGTCTCGTCACCCGCATCGATGATGCGCTCCACCTCGATCTCGAAGTCCTCATAGGTGCCGCGTACGACGGCGAGGCTCTTGCGCCCGTGCCGGGTCCCCGGCTCCACGGCGTAGCTCGGGTTCACGTACTCCAAGTCCGCAGCGATGAAGTTCCGAGCCGACTCCTCCCGGTCCCAAGCGGCGTAAATACGCCGCACCAATTCGACGTTGTCCTGCGACATCGCCAGCTGAGTATCTCGTAGCGGGGTAAAAATCCCGGTCTCTTGACCTTGTAGTCAACTGCACGTATTTGGTAGGCTGCGCGACCATGGAAGCCGCCGCCACCTCCGCCCCGCCCTCGCCAACCTCGACCAACGGAGGTGCGCCCGCGCTCGGGCCGCGCTCCTATGACGCGATCGTCGTCGGGGGTGGCCACAACGGCCTCACCACCACGGCTTACCTCGCGCGCGCCGGGCTCAACGTGGTGTGCCTCGAGCGAAGGGACATCCTCGGCGGCGCGTGCGTGACGGAGGAGCTCTGGCCCGGGGCCCGGGTCTCGCGCTGCTCGTACGTCGTCTCGATGTTGCAGCCCAAGATCGTCTCGGACCTGCGGCTGGCCGACTTCGGCTACCGCGCGATCCCGCTCGATCCGGCCTACGTGTCGCTGACCGAGGAGGGGCCGATCTTCTTCTTCAACGAGGTCGAGAACACCGCCAAGTCGATCGCCCGCTACTCGAAGCACGACGCGGAGAACTACCCGAAGTTCGAGGCGCTGATGGACCGCGCCGCGCGGTTCGTAAAGCCGATGATGCTGCGCGAGCCCCCAGCGCCGGGGTCGAAGACCCCGGGCGATCTGGCCGGGCTGCTGCGCGAGGCGGGCCGCATGGCCGGCTTTTCCAAGCGGGACATCCACGAGCTGGTCCGCGTCTTCACGATGTCGGTCGGCGACCTGCTCGACGACTACTTCGAGCTCGACGGGCTCAAGGGCTCGACCGCCTCGAGCGGCGTGGTCGGCGTCTGGGCCGGGCCGCGGACGCCGGGCACGGCGTACAACCTGCTTCACCACGCGCTCGGCGAGTGCGGCGGCATCGAGGGCGCCTGGGGCCAGGTGATCGGCGGCATGGGCGCCATCAGCAAGGCGATGGCGCGCTCGGCCGAGAGCGCGGGCGCGGAGATCCGCACGGGCGCCGAGGTCGTCTCGATCGACGTCCGCAACGGCGCCGCCATCGGCGTCACGCTCGCCGACGGCACGGAGCTGCGCGCCCCGATCGTCGCCTCGGGCGCGCACCCGAAGACCACGGTCCTGGACCTCGCCGGGTCGGAGAACTTCCCGACCGAGGTCGCCGAGGACATGGAGCGTTACCGCACCCGCGGCGCCTCGGTGAAGGTGAACCTGTTGCTCTCCGAGCCGCCCGTCTACGAGGGCGTGACCGATGAGGAGCAGCAGCTGATGCGGACCGCGGGCGTGAACATCTGCCCGTCGATCGACTACCTCGAGCGCGCCTGGCAGGACGCGACCCTTGGCAAGCCGGCCGAGCATCCGTACGTCGAGGCGGAGCTGCCGTCGGCGGTCGACACCACGCTCACCGACGACGGGCGGTGGGTGATGACGATGTTCACCCAGTACGGGCCTTCGCAGGAGGATCAGTGGAAGCCCGGCGACCGCGAGCGCTACGGCGACACCTGCGTCGAGCAGCTCACCCAGTTCGCCCCCAACCTCAAGGACGCGGTCCTCGAGCGCGAGGTGCTGGCGCCGCCGGACCTCGAGCGGATCTTCGGCCTGCAGGGCGGCTCGATCTTCCAGGGCGAGCAGGGCCTCGACCAGATGGCGTTCATGCGCCCGCATCCGGAGATGGCCCAGTACGCGACCCCGGTCGACGGCCTGTACCTCTGCGGCGCCGGGACGCACCCGGGCGGCGGCGTCACCGGCTGCTCGGGCCACAACGCCGCGCACCGGATCCTCAAGGACCGCAAGCGGGCACGGCGCCCGTGGCGCCGGGCGCAGGCCTCGGCCTAGCCGGTGTAGCCGGCGACCCCGGGGACGCGCAGGAACTCGATCGAGGTCCAGGCCGGGCGAAAGCCGAGCCGGGCGTAGAGCTCCTTGGGCCGGCCCTCGTCGTCGGCGACGATCCAGAGGTCGTCGACGTCACCGGCGGCCTCGATCGCCGCGCGCGTCATCGCGGTGCCGCGGCCGGAGCCCCGATGGTCCGGGTGCACGTACACCTGGCTGATCTCGGCGCCGCCATCGGAGCGCTCGAGCTGCGCGAAACCGACCAGCTCGTCGCCCTCGCGCGTCGCGATCACCTGCACGCCGCGGGTCATCGCGACCTCGCGCGCGTTGGCGATGTAGTTGCCGGTGTCGAGCTCGGCAAAGTCCTCGTTGTGCCAGGCCAGCCGCAGCCCGAGCACCTCGTCGTAGGCGACCTCCTCGACCTCCACGGCCGGCCCATCGGGAAGCGGAGCCTCGTGGCGCATCCACAGCAGGCGCGTCGGCTCCCAATGCGCGGCCTCGAGGTCGGGCCGCACGCGCTCTCCGGCCTCGACCTGCTCGAAGTCGAGGCGCCGGTGCTCGAGGCCCGCGAGCGCTTGGTCGGCGGCCGCGATCAGCCCCTCGGCGTCCAGCGGCGGATCGCCCTCGACCCAGACGACGTTGAAGTCGTAGTAGCTCGGGTAGTGGTTCGCCCTCATCACGGTGCCGTGCGCCCAGGGCTCGACGACGTCGCAGACCGCCTCCAGGGCCGTCCGACGCCAGCTCCGCGCCCGCTCGGCGGCGCTCATGCGGCGATCTCGGCCAGCGCGGCGACCAGGTCGTCGACCTCGCCCGTGGTCGTGTAGTGGAGGAAGCCCACCCGCAGCGCCCCATCGGGCAAGAGCCCGAGCGCCTTCACCGGGCCGACGGCGTAGAAGTGGCCGTCCCAGGTGAACATGCCGCGCTCGCCGAGCTCGGCCGCGACCGCCGCCGGCGCGCGACCCTCGACCGAGAGCAGGAACGTCGGCGTGCGCTCGCCCACCCGCGCCGGGTCGGCGATCCCGTGGAGGTCCACGGCGTCGATGTCTGCCAGCCCGGCGAGGAACCGCAGCGCGAGCTGCTCCTCGTGAGCGCGGATCGCCGCGAACGCGGCGTCCAGCCGCGCGGGGCGGTCGCCGTCCGGCCCGCCGAGGCCGGCGATGTAGTCGATCGCGGCGACGGTGCCGGCGAGCGCCTCGTGGCTGAGCGTGCCGGTCTCGAAGCGGTGCCCCGGCGGATCGGTCGTCCGCGGCGCGGACGCGGTCGGCCGGCAGGCTCTCGGCCAGGTCACGGCGGATCGCGGCCAGGCCCACGTGGGGACCGAAGAACTTGTACGGCGAGCAGAGCAGCACGTCGGCGCCCAGCGCCTCGCGGTCGAGGCGCCGGTGCGGGGCCATGTGCACCGCGTCGGCCCAGGCCAGGGCGCCGACCTCGTGCGCCGCCGCGGCGATCCGGACCGCGTCGGGAATGTTGCCGAGCGCGTTCGAGGCCAGGGTGTAGGCGACCACCCGGGTCCGCTCGCCGATCAGCGACTCCAGCGCCTCGATGTCGAGCGAGCCGTCGGCCGTGTCGATCGGCGCGACCCGGATGACGAGGCCGCGGTCCTCCGCCGCGCGGAACCACGGACTGACGTTGGCGTCGTGGTCGAGCTGGGTGACGACGACCTCGTCGCCGGGCTCGAGCGTGCGGGCGAGCGCGTGGGTGAGCAGGAAGTTGAGCGTCGTCATGTTGGCGCCGAAGGCGATCTCGTCCGCCTCGGCCCCGACGAGCTCAGCCGCCGCCTGGTGCGCGTCGGCGAGCAGCGCGTCGGTCTCACGCGAGCTGGCGAAGGCACCGCCGGCGTTCGCGTTCGAGCCCTCGAGGTAGGCCGCCATCGCGTCGATCACCGCGCGCGGCACCTGCGAGCCGCCGGGCCCGTCGAAGTAGGCAGCCGGGCGCCCGCCGACACGGCGCGCAAGCGCGGGGAACTCGGCTCGAAGCGAGTCGACGTCCAGGGCTGCGTGCTCGGCGGTGCTCACCCCGCCATGCTCGCAGCCCCGCGTCCGGCGGGTCAGCCGGGGAGGAGCCGGATATCGTGCCGCGGCCGATGAGCTTCGACGACGACACCGCGATCCGTCCCGCGGGGGATGGAGCGTTCGAAGGCGAGATCGTCGACGGGTGGGCGACCCCGCGCGGGCCGCTCGGCGGATACGTGATGGCGATCGTCGTGCGAGCCATGGAGCTCGCCGTCGACGATCCCGAGCGCACGGCGCGCTCGGCGACGATGCACTTCCTGCGGGTTCCCGAGCTCGGGCCGGTGACGGTGCGCACGACGATCGAGCGCGCCGGGCGCTCGCTGACCTCGATGAGCGCGAGGCTCGAGCAGGGCGGCAAGCTGCTCGGAATCGCGGTCGGCGCGTGGTCGAAGCCGTGGCAGGGGCCGACGCTCGGAGATCCCGCCATGCCGGCGGCTGAGCCGGCCTCCGAGCGGGGGCAGCTCCGGGCCGACTTTCCCCGCGACCAGCCGCCGGCGTTCATCCAGAAGCTCTCGATGCAGCACCGCTTCGGGGATCCGCCGTTCACCGGATCGGGCAGCGGCGAGGTCGGGGGCTGGCTCGGCCTGCTCGAACGGCGCCCGATCGACGCGCCCGCGATCGCCGTGCTGGCCGACGCCTGGTTCCCGGCCCCATGGCCGCGGCTGGCCGAGCTCGCCCCGGCGCCGACGATCGACCTGACCGTCCATTTCCGCGTCCCGCTGCCGATTGCCGACGGGCTCCTGCTCGGCAGATTCCGCAACCGGCTGGTTCGCGACGGCTTCTTCGACGAGGACGGCGAGCTCTGGGCCGCGGACGGGACGCTCGTCGCCCAGTCGCGCCAGCTCGGCCTGCTGATCGGCCTCCCCGGCTGATCGCATAGGGCCGACGCTGCCTTTAGAATCGCGCGGAGTCGTGGGGGCCGGTCCAGACCACACCCAGTTCGCGATCGGCTTCGACCGAAGAGACCTGCCTGCTCTGCATTCGCTTTGGGACGAGGTGATCGCCTCCGAACGCTGGACCGAGGGGCCGATGACCCTCCGGTTCGAGGAGGAGTGGGAGGCCCACAACGGGCTCGGCTCGGTCGCCTTCGGCGGCTGGGCGGGCGGCGCGCTGGCGGCGCTCGACTTCTGCGGGGTCCAGGGCGAGCCGGTGCTCTGCCCCTCGAACACGTTCATGGCCACCCCGCTCGCGATCCGGGCCGCCGGCGGGCAGGAGGTGTTCGTGGACTGCAACCGCGAGGACCTCTGCATGCAGTTCGACGACTTCGTGGCGAAGGCCGAGGCGCACTCGCCGAAGGCGGCGGTCCTCGTCCACATCGGCGGCCACATCGCGTTCGACTCCGCCCGGATCGCCGCCTACTGCCGGGAGCATCAGATCTTCCTGATCGAGGACTGCGCCCACGCCCACGGCGCGAGCTGGGACGGCACCCGGCCGGGCGAGTACGGCGACGCCGGCGTCTACTCCTTCTATGCCACCAAGACGGTCTCCACCGGCGAGGGGGGCATGCTCGTCTCGCGCCATCCCGAGCTCCTCGACCACGCCCGTGCGTTTCGCAACTACGGCAAGCCCGACTACACCGTCCCCGGCCTCAACTTCCGCATCAGCGAGTTCGCCGCGGCGATCGGCATAGTGCAGACGCGCAGGATGAGCGAGATCGTCGACGTAAAGAACCGTGTCGCCCGCGAGGTGCTCGACCCGGCCCACCCGAACCGTGTGATCTTCCCCGACGGAATGATTTCTGGCCTCTACAAGTACATCGTCTTCGACCCGGTCGAGCGCTCGACCGGGAAGGTCTACGACGAGCCGTGCCACCGGATCCTCGACACCGGCGACGACCTCCCGAACACCGACTGGGTCGCCGCCAACCATTGGTGCGTGCCGCTCTACTACGCCCCCGCCCGTCGGCGAGCGCGAGCCCGCGGCGGTGGGGGCGGCCTGATGAGCCGGGTCCTGGTCACCGGCGGCTCCGGCTTCATCGGCTCCCACGTCGTCGATGCCCTGCTCGACGCCCGGCGCGAGGTCCGCAACTACGACCTGCGCGAGTCGCCCTACCACGGCGCCGACGAGATCGAGACCGTGATCGGCGACCTCACCGATCGCGAGGCGCTCATCGAGGCGCTCGACGGCTGCGACGCGATCATCCACCTTGCCGCCCACGCGGACGTCGGCCTGATCGTCGACGACCCGGCGGGTGCGGAGCGCGCCAACGCGTGCGGCACGCTGACCGTGCTGGAGGCCTGCCGGGAGGCCGACGTCAAGCGAGTCGTCTACGGGAGCACGATCTGGGTCTACGGCGAGTCCACCGACGACCCGGTCACCGAGGACTCCGGGCTCGGCCTGCCGAAGCACATCTACACCGCCAGCAAGCTCGCCGGCGAGATGTACTGCACCTCCTACGCGGAGCTCTACGGCCTCGAGCCGACAATCCTGCGCTTCGGCATCCCCTACGGGCCTCGGGCCCGGCCGGCAACCGTGATCGCGGCTTTCGTCGGCAAGGCGCTCGCCGGGGAGCCGCTCACCCTCGCCGGCGACGGGATGCAGACACGCCGCTTCGTCTACGTGGAGGACCTCGCCGACGGCGTCGTCCGGGCGCTGGAGCCGCGCGCCGCCGGCCGCGTCTACAACCTCGCCGGCACGGAGACGGTGACGATCAAGCAGGTCGCCGAGACGGTCCAGCGGCAGGTCGCCGAGACGGGCATCGTCCATACCCCCGGCCGCAACGGCGACTTCGCCGGGGCCGAGATCTCCAACGACCGGGCCGGCCGCGAGCTCGGCTGGGAGGCGCGCACGGATCTCGAGCGGGGCGTCGCCGGCTACCTCTCCTGGCTGCGCGAGAGCCCGGTGGCCAAGCCGGCCGAGCGGCACGCGGAGGAACCGGCCCGCGAGGGCATCGGGAACCTCGCGATCGGCCTCTTCTGCGCGCTTCTGGGAACCGTGATCGCCTACTCGATCGGCGCCGGCTTCGACCTCAACGAGCCGCAGCTCCACGTCGTCGCCCTCACCAGCCTCGCCGGCTCCGCCCTCGCGATGATGCTGTCCCCGGCGCGCTCGCTGAGCAACCGGGACCTGTTCGCGGCCGGCGGGATCGCCCTCGGCTACACGCTCATCCTCGCGCTGCCCGAGACCCGCCATCCACTCGAGCTGATGGCGCCGCACGTCAACGGCATCCTGCTCAGCGCCGTCGGCGCCGTGATCGCGATGTCGAGCTTCACGGCCGCGATCCGCTGGCGCTCCGCCGACGACGAGACCGAGCCCGAGCACGCGACTTGACCGCGGTCCGGGGCGGCTCCCCGGACGCTGACGCCCGCCGCGGGCTGGGGGCGTCGGGATGATCGACTCGGAGTTGGCCGCCGGCTTCGGGATCGCCCTGCTGGCGGCGATCGCCTACGACTCCGGCTACGCGCTGCAGGCGTTCGAGGCCAGGCGGGCGCCGATCGAGCAGTCGATGCGCCCTGGGTTGCTCGTCCACCTCGTGCGCAGGCCGATCTGGCTCGCGGCGATCGGGCTCGCGATCCTGGGCTGGGCGCTCCAGGTCCTGGCCCTGACCAAGGCGCCGCTGACCCTCGTGCAGCCGGTGCTGGCCCTCGGCCTCTTCCTGCTCCTGGGCCTCGGCGTCCGCCTCCTCGGCGAGCACGTCGGCCGCCGCGAGTGGACCGCCGTGGCGATCATCGTCGTCGCCGTCGGGCTGATCGCCTGGGCGGCGCCCGCCGAGCCGGGCACCGTCCCGCGCGACGCCGGCCTCGCGGTCGCGCTCGGGCTGCTCGGCGTGCTCACGATCGCCCCGGTCGCCGCGAGCCTGCGCGGGACGCCGCCGGTGGCGCTGCTGATCGCCGGCGCCGGCGCCGCCGACGGCCTGGCCGCGTTCGTGACCAAGATCGTCAGCGAGGAGATCGAGTCGGGCACCCTCCTCCTCGCGGCGATCTGGGCCATCGCCGCGGGCGTCGCGGTTCTCGTCGGGCTGCTCTCGGAGTCGAGCGCCCTCCAGCGCGCCGCGGCCACGAAGGTGGCGCCGACGGTCCTCGTGCTGCAGATCGCGATCCCGGTCGCCCTCGCCCCGATCGTCGGCGGCGAGTCGTGGTCCGGGACGCCGCTCGGCGGCGCCGTCCTGATCGGCGCGCTCGTGCTGCTCAGCGTCGGCGTGCTGTTGCTCGCCGGGTCCCGAGCGGTGGCGGACGTGCTCGCCGAACCGGCCGAGGACCTGACGGACACCGCGCCTGCGCCCGGGTGATGCGTCTCCTGCGCCGTGCCGACCCCGGCCGTGGTCGAGTGTCACATTGACCGTCTCTAGGGCGGTAAACGTGACACTCGGCTCGCCTCAGGCCGCGAGCTCGTAGACGGTCGCGGCCGCGGGTGGCAGCTCGGCCAGCGCGCGCTCCGGGTGACGGGGTGCGGCGACCGCGCGCTCGAGCGCGGCCCGCAGCTCCGCGCGGTCGGTGGCCACCTGCGCGAGGCCGAACCGCTCGAAGGCGCGGTTGTTCACCCGCACGTGCCCGTGGCCCCAGCCGTAGGAGATCACCCGGCAGCCGCTGATCAGCGCCTCCAGCACCGTGAGCCCGGCGGTCGAGTGGACGAGCACGTCGGCGGCGGCGAACAGCTCGGCGATCCGGTCGGTGAACGGGAGCACCCGCACCCGGGGCTCGGCCCCGAACTCGCGCTCGAGCGCCTCGCGGACCTCCTCGTTGCGGCCCGCGAGGCAGACGACGCTCGCGCCGCGGACCGCCAGCGCCTCGGTGACCGCCCCCGAGAGGTCCCCCACGGCCCAGCCCCCGCCGGAGACCACGATCACGGGCCCTTGCGCGGGCAGCCCGAGGTCGGCGCGCGCTTTCGCCGGATCGCGCTCGCGCTCGAAGCCGGGCGACGTGAAGCCGCTGACGGCGCGGATCTCGCTCGCCGGCGCCAGCGTGCGAACCTCCGCCTCCGACTCGGGGTGGGTGATCAGGTTCACGTCGACCGCCCGATGGATCCAGGAGCGCAGCGCCGCCAGGTCGGTGATCGCCGAGACCGCGGGCACGCCCAGCAGGCCGCGGGCGCGGAGATCGCCCAGCACCATGGTCGAGCCCGGGTAGGTGGAGACGACCACATCGGGGTCGAAGGCCGTGACCGCGGCGAGCGTCCGGCGCCTGGCCAGGAGCCCGGTCCCCCAGTTCATCAGCCGGGTGGCGGGCCTGACGTCGTTGGCGAGCCAGAAGATCCCGTCGAAGACGAAGCTCGCGACGGTGGAATGGAACTGCGAGCCCCCCATCGCGATCTTGCCCACGAGCGGCACGACGTCGAAGAGGTCGACGACCTCGACCTCGGCGGCCGGGTCGATCTCGGCGAGCGCCGCGCTCAGCTGACGCGCGGGCCCGTCATGGCCCTCGCCGATCGAGGCGGTGAAGATCTGGATGCGGGGGGCCCGGGTCGGCAAGGCGGCGGAAGTATCGCGGGGGGGCCCCGCCGGCCCCTACGACGTCTCGAGGTTCACGCAGACGTGCTTGACGATCGTGTAGTCCTCGAGCGAGTACGCCGACATGTCCTTGCCGTATCCGGACTGCTTGAAGCCGCCGTGCGGCATCTCGGACGCCATCGTGATGTGGTTGTTGATCCACACCGCGCCGAACCGGATCGCCTTGGCGACGCGGAAGGCGCGGGCGATGTCCCGCGTCCAGACGGAGGCCGCGAGCCCGTAGCGCGTGCCGTTGGCCCACTCGATCGCCTTGGCCTCGTCGTCGAACCGCTGCACGGTCATCACGGGCCCGAAGATCTCGTTCTGGACCATCTCGTCGTCCTGCTGCACGTCGGCGACCACGGTCGGCTCGAAGTAGAAGCCGGGGCGGTCGGCGTTCTGGCCGCCGGTGACGACCTCCGCGTGCTCGGGCCTGCGCTCGAAGAACCCGCCGACGCGTTCGCGCTGGCGCTCGGAGATCACCGGGCCCAGCGTGGTGTCGGGATCGTCCAGGTCGCCGATCACAGACCCCTTCGCCTGCTCGGCGAGGCCGTTGACGACGTCGTCGTAGACCGCCTCCGAGGCGAGGATCCGGGTGGCCGCGGTGCAGTCCTGCCCCGCGTTGAAGAGCGCCGTCGCCGCGATGAACTCGAGCGCGGTCTCCGGGTCGTAGTCGTCGAAGATGATCACCGGCGCCTTGCCGCCCAGCTCGAGGTGGACCCGCTTGAGCGAGTCCGCCGCCGCCCGGGCGATCCACTTGCCGGTCTCCGGGGAGCCCGTGAGCGAGACGAAGTCCACGCCCGGGTGGGTGACCAGCGAGCTGCCGGCCGGGTCGCCGTGGCCGCCGATCACGTTGAGCACGCCCGGCGGGACGATGTCGGCCGCGATCTCGGCGAGCTTGAAGGTCGAGAGCGGCGTGTTCTCGGCCGGCTTGAGGACCGAGGTGCAGCCGGCGGCGAAGGCCGGGCCGATCTTCCACATCGCCATCATCAGCGGGTAGTTCCAGGGGGTGATCTGAGCCGCGACGCCGGCCGGCTCGCGGCGCAGGAACGAGGTGAAGCCCTCGACGTACTCGTTCGCGGCCTTGCCCTCCATGTTGCGGGCGGCGCCGGCGAAGAAGCGCAGGTTGTCCGCGCACATCTCGAGCTCCTCGTCGACGAACACCTGCCGAGGCTTCCCGGCGTCGGCGGACTCGATGTCGGCGAACTCGTCGCCGTGCTCGAGGATCGCGTCGGCGAGCTTCAGCAGCACCTCCGAGCGGAAGCGTGGGGTACTGGCCCCCCAGGTCTCGAACGCCTTGCGGGCCGCCTCGACGGCGCGGTCGACGTCCTCGGACGTCGAGAGCGGAGCCTGCGCGATGGTCTCACCCGTCGACGGGTTGATGACGTCCTCGACCCCGCCGCTGGGGTCGACGAACTCGCCGTTGATGAAGTTCCGTAGTTCGGTGCCAGTAACGGTTGCCATGGTCTTAGGCCTTTCGGAAGGAGTTGCTAGTAGCTGGTTGCTAGAGGGCGGTCAGGGGGCGTTCGGGACCGCGTGCGAGGCCGTGGCCCCGGCGCCGTCGGCGCCCGGCACCGCCGCCTCGGGCGGCTCGATGTCGAGGACCTGCTCGGGCGGGACGTAGTCCATCCCGACGCCCTCGGCGACGGCCGGGTGCGTGACCTTGCCACCGGCGACGTTGATCCCGAGCCGCAGGCCCGGGTCGCGGCGCGCTGCCTCGGCGACGCCGAGGTCGGCGAGCGCGAGCACGTAGGGCAGGGTGGCGTTCGTAAGCGCGTAGGTCGAGGTGATCGGGACCGCGCCCGGCATGTTGGTGACGCAGTAATGGATGATCCCGTCGACCTCGTAGGTCGGGTCGCCGTGGGTCGTGGGCCTCGAGGTCTCGAAGCAGCCGCCCTGGTCGATGGCGACGTCGACGAGGACCGCGTGGCGCTTCATCAGCCCGAGCTGCTTGCGCGTGATCACGTGCGGGGCGCGCGCCCCGTGGACGAGCACGCCGCCGATCACCAGGTCCATGTCGGGAAGCTTCTCCTCGATCGACAGCGTCGAGCTGAACACGGTCGAGGCGCGGCCGCCGAAGGCGATGTCGAGCTCTCTGAGCTTGTCGAGCGAGACGTCGTAGACGAACACGTCCGCCTCCATCCCGATCGCGATGAACGCCGCGTGCATCCCGACGGCGCCGCCGCCGATCACCATCACGTTGGCCGGGGCGACCCCGGGGACGCCACCGAGCAGGATCCCGCGCCCGCCGAGCGGCTTCTCGAGCATGAAGGCGCCCGCCTGGGTCGCGATCTTGCCGGCCACCTCCGACATCGGCGCCAGCAGCGGCAGGCGGCCGTTTCGGTCCTCGACCGTCTCGTAGGCGACGCAGGTCGCGCCCGAGTCGCAGAGCCCCTGGGTGAGCTCCGGCGCCGGGGCGAGGTGGAGGTAGGTGAACAGGGTCTGGCCCTCGCGCAGCATCGGGATCTCCTGCGCCTGTGGCTCCTTGACGCCCAGCACCATCTCCGCCTCGGCGAAGACGTCCTCGGCCGTCGGCAGGATCCGCGCGCCCTGGGCCTCGTAGTCAGAGTCGGCGATCGCCGAGCCCTCGCCCGCCCCGCGTTGGATCAGGACGTCGTGCCCGTGCTCGGAGAGCTCCCGGACGCCGATCGGTGTGATCGCGACCCGGTACTCGTCCGGCTTCACCTCAGAGGGGACACCAACAATCATCGGACCAGCTCCCTTGCGCGTAGTGCCAACCACAACTCGATCCTGTCCGTCGCCCGGCTCAGATCCCTACCGGTGAGCTCCTCGATCTTGCGGATCCGGTAGCGAAGCGTGTGACGGTGGCAGTAGAGCTGGCGTGCGGCCCGCTCCCAGTTGCCGTTGTTCTCGATAAATGCCTCCAGCGACCGCAGGAGCTCGCCGCCGTACTCGCCCTCGGTGCGCTCGATCGGCTCCAGGAGCCCGTCGCTGTAAAGGCGCAGAGCGTCGTCGTCCTGGAGGGCGAGCAGCAGGGTGAAGGCGCCCAGGTCCTGGTGCGACGCGACCTCGGGTGCCTCGCCGTCGGCGAGCGACGTCGCCTCGAGCGCGCAGCGGGCCTCGTGAAACGCCCGCCGCAGCGAGCCGACGCCGGCGGGGCGCGAGGCGGCGGCGCGGACCCCGTTGCGGCCGGTGCCGCCGGTGAGCGCGGCGCGCGCGAGGCGCGCGGTGCCGATCGGCTCGGCGGCGGCCGTGTCGACGACCGCGCAGAGCAGCGGCCGGCCGGCGGCCGCGCTGGTCGCGACCAGCGCGGGCACCCCGGCATCCGCGAGCGCCGACTCGAGGGTGGCCTCCGAGGCCGGCGGGTCCTCGAGCTCGAAGACCAGCACCGCGGCCTCGCCGCCGATCCCGAACGGGCGCAGTCGCCCGCTGAGCTCCTCGGCCTCCAATCTCTCCCCGAGCGCGTCGGCGAGCAGGTCGCCGGCGAGCCGGCGCTCGGTCTCCTGGACGATCCGCTCGCGCATGAGCTCGAGCCCGACGACGATCGCCGCCTGGCGGGCGCAGAGGCGCTCGAAGTTCCCGAGCGCGTCGCGCTCGGCGATCACCACCAGCCACGCGACCGGCACCCCGCCCCGCCGGCCGGGAACCGGGACCGCGAGCGCGCGGCCCGCCAGCAGGCCCTCCTCGGGGCCGAAGCTCGCGGTTGGCGAGCTCGGGTCGCGCTCCGCGAGCTCGGCGCCGAGCGCCTCGACGGCCTCGTCGTCCGGGCTCGCCGGCGCTCCGCGCCAGCTCGCGCCCGGACCGGTCCAGCACGACGGCGACGCCGCCGATGGCGGAGCCGGTCGCGGCGAGCATCTCGTCGAGGCCCTCGCCCTCGATCACCAGCCGCTCGAGCCGCTCGTGGACCTGGACGGCCTCGCTCGAGGACCCCGAACTGCTCGTTGATGAGCCGCGCCGAGGCGCGCTCGGTGATCGCGATGAACGGCATCTCGTACGGGACCTCGAACAGCGGCAGGTCGTGCTCGGCCGAGGCCTCGACGATCGCCTTCGGGCAGGCGCTTGTGGTCGAAGCCGATCCCGAACCCGAGCCCGGCGATCCCCTCGCCCGCGAGCAGGCCGACGTAGCGTCGCTGGCGCGCGGGTGTGCCGAGGTTGTAGCCCGTGGTCAGGAGCAGCTCGCCGCCCGAGAGCCACGGGGTCGGATCCTCGTGCTCGGAGATGTGGACCCAGCGGACCGGCTTGTCCGCGCTCGTCTCGCCGGCCGCGAGCTCAAGCCCGCAGTCCTCAACGAGCGAGCGAACGGTCAGCATCTCGCGGTCCGGACGCTGCGCATCCCGAGCTCGTCGCTCAGAGGTCCTCGGTCCGGAAGCCGCCCTCGATCCGCTCCGAAGCCTCGGTGAGCACATCGCGGAGGATCGACTCGATCTCCTCGAACTGCTCGGTGTCGCAGATCAGCGGGGGCGCCAGCTGGATCACGGGGTCGCCGCGGTCGTCGGCGCGGCAGATCAGCCCACGCCGGTAGAGCTCGCCGGAGAGGAAGCCGCGGAGCAGGTGCTCGGACTCCTCGTCGGAGAAGCCCTCCCCGGTCTCCTGGTCCTTGACCAGCTCGATCGCGTGGAAGAAGCCGGCGCCGCGGACGTCGCCGACGATCGGCAGCTCGCGCAGGCCGTCGAGCAGTCCCCGGAACTCGTCCTCCTTGCGCAGCACGTGGCCGCAGAGGTCCTCGCGCTCGTAGACGTCGAGGTTCGCCATCGCCACGGCTGCCGCCACCGGGTGACCGCCGAAGGTGAAGCCGTGGATGAACGACTCCGTCCCCTTCGAGAACGGCTCGTAGACGCGGTCGGAGGCGATCATCGCGCCCATCGGGGCGTAGGCCGAGGTCAGCGCCTTGGCGGTGGTGATGATGTCCGGCACGTATCCGTAGCGGTCGCAGCCGAAGTAGTGGCCGAGCCGGCCCCAGGCGCAGATCACCTCATCGGAGACCAGCAGCACGTTGTGGCGGTCGCAGATCTCGCGCACCCGCTGGAAGTAGCCCTCCTGGGGCGGGATCGAGCCGCCCGCGTTCTGCATCGGCTCGAGGATCACGGCGCCGACCGTCTCGGGGCCCTCGAAGAGGATCTTCTCCTCGATCTGGTCGGCGGCCCAGAGCGGGTCGCGGTCCGCGGGCCAGTGGTAGCTGTTGGTGTTCGGCGCCTTGAACCCGCCCGGCACCAGGGGCTCGAAGTCGCTGCGCAGCGACGTGATCCCGGTGGCCTGCAGCGCGCCCAGGGTGGTGCCGTGGTAGGCGACCTCGCGGGTCAGGAACTTGGTCTTGCGCGGGTTGCCGGTGCGCAGGTGGTAGGCGCGCACCAGCTTGATCGCCGACTCGACCGCCTCCGAGCCGCCGGATGGTGAAGAAGACCCGGTTGAGGTCGGCGGGCGCGAGGGTGGCGATCCGCTCCGCGAGCTCGATCGCCCGCGGGTGGGCGTAGCTCCAGAGCACGTAGAAGTCGAGCTCCTCGACCTGGCGCGCCGCGGCCTCGCCGAGCTCCGAGCGCCCGTGGCCGGCGTTCACGCAGAACAGCGCCGAGAGGCCGTCGAGATAGCGCTTGCCGTTCTCGTCGAAGACGTAGGCCCCGTCGCCGCGCGCGATGATCGGCACGTGGTTGACGCTGTCGTACCCGCCCATGCGGGTGAAGTGCATCCAGAGGTGGCGCTTGGCCGCCTCCTGCAGGTCGGTGCCCGCGGCCGTCGTGATCGCAGTATCGGTTGACGCCATCTCTCTCCTTCGACTTCCTCCGGCTTGCGGCCCAAGGGCTGTGACCAGCCGTCCAGCAAGCCTCGACGTTCCGTATAACCGTAGCTACCCACCGGTCCCAATACAACCGGGATTCGGTTCAACTTCTTGTACCTCGTTACGCCAGGCTGTATAAGTCCCGTTGGACGTTTTGGGGTTTTCGCCACTTGCATCCGCAAGCACGGCGACTTAGCCTGAGCGGCGTCCGCACGCCTGCTGGTTTGTCTGATGAGGAGAGGACGGGTGTGAGCGAAGTCAGCGTGACCCTGAGTGGGGTGTCCAAGGCATTCGACGATTTCGTAGCCGTGCGCGAGATGGATCTCGACATCGCCGAAGGGGAGTTCTTCACGATGCTCGGCCCGTCGGGCTGCGGGAAGACCACCACCCTGCGCATGATCGCCGGGTTCGAGCAGCCCACCGACGGGCGAGATCAAGATCGACGGCGCCGACGTCGCCGGCCTCCCGGCCCACAAGCGCCCGACCAACACCGTCTTCCAGAGCTACGCGCTCTTCCCCCACCTGAGCGTCGGCGAGAACGTGGCGTTCGGGCTCGAGCGCAAGAAGATCGGCAAGGACGAGATCAAGAGCCGCGTCGAGTCCGAGCTCGACCGCGTCGGCCTCGCGCGCGAGATCAACCGGCGCCCGAACCAGCTCTCCGGCGGCATGCAGCAGCGCGTCGCGCTCGCCCGGGCGCTGGTCAACCTCCCGAAGGTGCTGCTGCTCGACGAGCCGCTCGGCGCCCTCGACCTGAAGCTCCGCAAGGGCCTGCAGCTCGAGCTCAAGAGCATCCAGCGCGACGTCGGGATCACCTTCGTCTACGTCACGCACGACCAGGAGGAGGCGTTGACGATGTCCGACCGGATCGCGGTCATGAACCGCGGCCGGATCGAGCAGTGCGCCGGGCCCGAGGACGTCTACGAGCGCCCGAGCACCACCTTCGTCGCCGGCTTCATCGGCGTCTCGAACCTGATGCCCGGCCACGTCGTCCAGTCCAACGGCGCCGGGACCCGCGTCAAGCTCGACGCCGGGGTGGAGGTCGACGCACCCACGGACGGGATGACGACCGGCGAGCGCTGCCACGCCGTCGTGCGGCCGGAGAAGCTCCGTCTCGATCTCAGGGACGCGCCCGCCCGTGATGGCTGGCCCCACGTCGAGGGCCTCGTGGAGAGCTCGGTCTTCCTCGGCACCGCGACGCAGATCGTGGTCCAGCTCACCGGCGGCGTGCGCATGACCGTGCTGGTCCCCAACGACGACGAGGCCGAGCGCGCCCGGTTGCCCAACGCGGGCTCCGACGTCCGCCTGTCCTGGGCTCCCGAGCACATCCACATCGTGCGCGAGTCCGAGGAAGCACCGGCCTCGGAGGAGGCCATCGCGGCATGACGACGGTGCGACGGCTGGGGGTCGCGCTGACGCTCCTCGCGGCGCTCGTCCTCGCCGGCTGCGAGCAGGCGGTGATCGGCGGTCCGCAGACCGGCAACGTGCAGACGGTGGACGCCTCGGGCAAGCCCACCGGCGAGCTGAGCATCTCGAACTGGCCGCTCTACATCGACAAGCAGACGATCCCGGACTTCGAGGACGCCACCGGCGTCACGGTCAAGTACATCGAGGACGTCAACGACAACGCCGAGTTCTTCGGCAAGGTCCAGCCGCAGCTCGACCAGGGCGAGTCGGGCGGCCGCTCGATCTTCGTCGTCACCGACTGGATGGCGAACAAGATGCACGAGCTCGGCTACCTGCAGAACTTCGACAAGACGGCGATGCAGAACAACTACAAGAACCTCGTCCCGAGCCTCGCCAACCCGCCGTTCGACCCCAACCGCGACTACTCGATGCCGTGGCAGACCGGGATGACCGGCCTGGTGGTGCGCAAGGACCTGGCGCCCGACGTGACCTCGATCTGCGACCTCTTCGACCCCCAGTACGCGGGCAAGGTCGAGATGCTCACCGAGATGCGCGACACGGTCCCGCTGGTGATGAAGTGCAACGGCGTCGACCTCGCCAACGCGACCGAGCAGGACTGGCTCGACGCGATCACAAAGATCAAGGACGCGGCCGACTCCGGCCAGATCCGGCGGTTCACCGGCAACGACTACGCCCGTGACCTCGCCTCGGGCGACGCCGTCGCGGTGATCGGCTGGTCCGGCGACGCGGTCCAGCTGCAGGCCGACAACCCGAACATCGTCTTCCGGATGCCGGAGGAGGGCTGCATGCTCTGGTCGGACAACATGGTGATCCCGATCGGGGCCCCGAACCCGACCGCGGCCGAGGCGTTCATGAACTACGTCTATGACCCGGTCCACCAGGCGCAGATCGAGGAGTACGTCAACTACGTCTCGCCGGTCGCCGGCACGAAGGAAGTCCTGCTCAAGAAGGACCCGGAGATCGCCAACAACAAGCTCATCTTCCCGCCCGACAGCTTCACCAAGACCTGCGACACGGCGCCGGTGATCACCGGCAAGGAGGAGCAGACGATCACGTCGGCCTTCGAGGCGGCGGTCAACGGCTGAGGGCGGGCCGGTGCGTAAGAGGAAGCTGACGCCGTACCTCCTCCTGGCGCCAGGAATCCTCTGGCTGATCGTCTTTTTCGTCGTCCCGCTCTACTACTCGGGCAAGCTCTCGCTCTACGGCGGCGACTCGCTCGAGACGGGCTTCAGCTTCGACTGGGACTGGTCGAACTTCTCCGACAGCCTCTCGCTGTACGACACCCAGTTCCTGCGCTCGTTCCTCTACGCCGGGATCGCCACCATCCTCTGCCTGCTGATCGGCTACCCGGTGGCGTACGCGATCGCCTTCAAGGCCGGGAAGTACCGCAACGTGCTCCTGTTCGCGGTCGTCGCGCCGTTCTTCACGACGTACCTGATCCGGACCCTCGCCTGGGAGACGATCCTCTCCGATCAGAGCCCGGTGGTCAGCTTCCTGCAGACGATCGGGGTCGTCGCCGACGGCGGCCACGTCCTGGCGACAGCCCCGGCGGTGATCGCCGGGCTCACGTACAACTTCCTGCCGTTCATGATCCTGCCGTTGTACGCGAGCCTCGAGCGCGTCGACATCCGGCTGATCGAGGCGGCCAACGACCTCTACGCGAGCTCCAGGACGGCCTTCCGCAAGGTGACGCTGCCGATCACGGCCCCCGGGATCGTCGCCGGCACCCTGCTGACCTTCATCCCGGCGATGGGCGACTACGTGAACGCCTTCTTCCTCGGCGGGCCGAACAACAAGATGATCGGCAACACGATCCAGTCGCTCTACATCACGCAGCGCAACTACCCCGACGCGGCCGCGCTCTCGTTCGTGCTCCTGGTCGGGATCATGGCCGTCGTCTTGATCTACATCAAGTTCGCCGGCTCCGAGGCGCTGATGGGTGAGGAGGAGGCCCCGGCCTGATGGCGTGGCTACGGCGCAACGGGCTGATGATCTTCGCCGTCGTCGCGGTGCTGTACATGCTGCTGCCGATCGCGGTCATCATCGGCTTCTCCTTCAACAACCCCTCCGGCCGTTACAACTTCACCTGGGTCGGGTTCACGCTCGACCACTGGAAGAACGCGTTCAGCATCCCGGACCTCAACGACGCGCTGCTCAAGAGCATCGAGCTGGCCGCTCTCGCCACCCTGATCTCGACCATCCTCGGGACGATGATCGCGCTGGCGCTGGTCCGCTACGAGTTCTTCGGCCGGCGCTCGGCGAACTTCCTGATCGTGATCCCGATGGCGACGCCCGAGGTCGTGATCGGCGCCGCGCTGCTGTCGATGTTCCTCGTCTACGGGATCAACCTCGGCTTCAACACGCTGCTGATCGCTCACGTCATGTTCTGCATCAGCTTCGTCGTCGTCGTCGTGCGCTCGCGATTGATCGGCTTCGATCGAAGACTCGAGGAGGCCGCGAAGGACCTCGGGGCGAACGCCGCCACCACCTTCCGAAAAATCACCTTGCCCCTGCTCGCGCCCGGCCTGATCGGGGCGGCGATGCTGGCCTTCGCGCTGTCGATCGACGACTTCGTCATCTCGAACTTCAACTCCGGGACCACGGTCACCTTCCCGCTGTACATCTTCGGCGCGGCCCAGCGCGGGATCCCGGTCGAGGTCAACGTGATCGCGGCGATGCTGTTCGCCGTCACCGTGGTCGCGATGGTGTTCACCGTCTGGCAGCAGGGGCGGGCCGAGAAGCTCGCCTCCGTCCGGCCGGACCAGGAGGGCGAAGTCGTGGTCCCGATCTCCGTCCCACCGGCCCCGGGGACCGCCCCCGCGAGCTGAGCAGGAGTCGGGCGGAAGGTGGAGAGCAGCTCAGTCGCAGAACCCGCACCGGCCGTCGGCACCGGGTCGGCCGCAGGCGACAAGGGCCTGAAGTCCGGGGCGCTCGGCTACCTCTCCAACCTCGTCATCGGCGTCGCCTCGACGGCGCCCGGCTACAGCCTCGCCGCGACCCTCGGGTTCGTGGTCGCGGTCAAGGGCGTCGGGGTGCACGCGCCGGCGGTGATGCTGGTCTCGTTCATCCCGATGCTGCTGATCGCGGCCGCGTACAACTACATGAACAAGGCCGACCCCGACTGCGGCACCAGCTTCACCTGGGTGACCAAGGCGATGGGCCCACGGCTGGGCTGGCTGACCGGGTGGGCGATCGTCGCCGCGGACATCGTCGTGATGGCGACCCTGGCCTACATCGCCGGCGTCTACACCTTCCTGCTCTTCGGCTGGGAGGCGGGCGCCGACTCCCTGCTCGCGGTCAGCATCGCGGCGGTGGTCTGGATCGTCGTGATGACCTGGATCTGCTACGTCGGGATCGAGATCTCCGCACGGGTCCAGTACTTCCTGCTGACGGCGGAGATCGCCACGCTGGCGCTGTTCTCGGTCGTCGCCCTGGTCAAGACCTATGCCGGCGACGGGCTGCCGGGATCGATGGACCCGTCGCTCGAGTGGCTGAGCCCATTCGGGATGACGACCAGCGCCCTGGTCGGCGGTGTCCTGCTCGGCGTCTTCATCTACTGGGGCTGGGACTCGGGCGTCTGCGTCAACGAGGAGTCCAAGGACTCGGCGAACGGACCCGGCAAGGCGGCCGTGATGAGCACCCTGCTGCTCGTCGGTATCTACCTCGTCGTCGCCTACGCCGCGCAGGCGTACGCCGGCACGGACTTCCTGCGCCACAACAAGGACGACGTCCTGAGCGCGCTCGGCAGCGACGTCTTCGGCTCCCCACTCGACAAGCTGCTGATCATCGCCGTGCTGACCTCGGCCTCGGCGTCGACTCAGACCACGATCCTGCCCACCGCGCGCACGACGCTCGCGATGGCGCGCTTCGGCGCCGCGCCCAAGGCGCTCGGCGAGATCAACCCGCGCTACCTGACGCCCGGCACCTCGACCCTTCTGATGGGCGGAATCTCGCTCGTCTGGACGCTGATCATCATCAACGTCTCGACCAACGTGCTCGGCGACTCGCTCACCGGACTCGGCTTCCAGATCGCCTTCTACTACGGGCTCACCGGGTTCGCGTGCGCGATCTACTACCGCCGCGAGCTCTTCAAGAGCGCGAAGAACTTCTTCATGGTCGGCCTGGCGCCGTTCGTGGGCGGCCTGATGCTGACCTTCATCTTCGTCAAGGCGTTCATCGACAACGCGCCCGCGGACTCGGCCTACTCGGGCGGCCTGTTCGGGATCGGCGCCGCCGATGTGATCGGGGTCGGCCTGCTGGTCTTCGGCGGGGTGCTGATGCTGCTCTTGAGCGGCAAGTACCGGGACTTCTTCAACCGCAAGACCGAGGTCGCGGACCCGGGGATCCTCACCGGCGAGGTCACCGGCGAGGCCTCGGTGATGTCGGATGAGTGACGGCCCGCTCGAGATCGTCGTCGGTTACGACGGCTCCGGCTTCGCCGACCGCGCCCTCGACGTGGCGCTCGAGTTCGCCGCCGCGTTCGGCGACCACATCGTCATCGTCTTCGGCGCGGCGCCCGGCGGGTACGGCGGCGGTGAGGTCCCCGCCCAGCGCGCCGCCGTCGAGGAGCTCGCCCGCAAGGAGCTCGAGCGCGGTCGCGCCCACGCCGAGCGCCGCGGTGTCGAGGTCGACGTCGAGCTGGTCGGGCGCAAGCCGGCCGCCGCGCTGCACGAGGTGGCCTCGAAGCGGTCGGCGCGAATGATCGTGATCGGCAGCCACAGCGAGACGCCGTTGCGCGCGGCCGTGATCGGCTCGACGCCGGCGAAGCTGCTCGAGATCAGCGAGGTCCCGGTGCTCGTCGTGCCGCTCGGGGACTAGCGGCTAGCGGTCGCGCAGGTCGCGGACGAGCGGGGCCCCGAACCAGATCCAACCGATCGCGGCCAGGGTGCCCGCGGTTGACAGCGCCGCGACCGTGTCGTCGAAGACGACGTGGGAGATGAGCAGGATCACCCCGCTGATCGCCAGACCGAGCAGGACCATGCCCACGAGCGCGTACTTGTGCGAGGACTCGACGATCCACTGCTTGTCCTGGTCGCGAAAACGGATCCGGTGGCGGGCGACCGGCGCCATCAGGCAGATGCCGGCCCCGGCGGTGAGCAGGAGGTCGACGAAGTAGACGCGCTGCTCGAACCCGGTCACGTCGGCCCAGCCCTGCTGGAACGGGACGACGAGCAGAAAGGCGAACAGGAACTGGACGCCGAGGCTCGCCACGCGGAGCTCCTGGAGCAGCTCGATGAGGTTGCGGTCGAGCCGCTCCTCCTCGGATTCGCCGCGCTGCTCGGCCTGCTCGCTCTTCGTCGAATCGGACAAGGCACAGGTGGTTTACCCGATCATCCGGCTCGAAAGCCCACGGTAGCCTTGTCCGGATGGGCGAGGTCGAGACCAGGCTTGCGATCGGAGGCGAGCGCGTGGCCGGCGCGGGCGCCGAGATCGCGGTCGAGAACCCGTACACGGAGGAGACCGTCGCGACCGTCGGAGCGGCGTCGGACGAGCAGCTCGATGCCGCGATCGCGGCCGCCGCCGAGGCCCAGCGCGGCTGGGAGCGCACGCCCGCGGTCGAGCGCGCCGAGCTGCTGCACGAGGTCGCCGCGCGCATGCGCGCGCGCACCGACGAGCTCGCCGAGCTGATGACCCTCGAGGGCGGCAAGCCGCTGGTCGAGAACTCCGACGAGATCGGCTGGACCGCGGCGGCGTTCGACTACTACGCCGAGATCGGCCGGGACTCCGCCGGTCGCGTGATCCCGTCGATCGAGGCCAGCCAGCTCGCGCTGGTGGTCAAGGACCCGGTCGGGCCGGTGGCCTGCATCGTGCCGTGGAACTACCCGCTGCTCCTGCTGTCGTGGAAGCTCGCGCCGGCGCTCGCCGCCGGCAACGCGACCGTGTCGCAAGCCCTCGGAGCTCACGCCGCTGTCGACCCTCGCGGTCGCCTCGTGCTTCGACCACCTCCCCGCCGGGGTCGTGAACGTCGTCGCCGGCGACGGCGACGGTCGGCGCGCCGCTGGTGGCCGACGAGCGGATCGAGTGCGTCGCGTTCACGGGCTCGGTCGCGACCGGCAAGCGGATCGCCTCCGTGTGCGCGGAGCGGGTCGCCCGGGTCAACCTGGAGATGGGCGGCAAGGACCCGTTCATCGTCTGCGCCGACGTCGCCGACAAGATCGACGTGGCGGCCCGGGGCGGCGCCTGGGCCGCGTTCCTGAACGCCGGCCAGGTCTGCACCTCCGCGGAGCGCTTCTACGTCCTCGACGAGGTCTACGACGACTACCTGCAGTCCTTCACCGACCACACCCGCACGCTGCGGCTCGGCGACCCGCTCGACCCCGCGACCGACGTCGGCCCGATGGTGTCGGCCACGCAGCGCGCGAAGGTCGCCGACCAGGTCGAGGCGGCGGTCGCGGCCGGCGCCGAGCTGGTCGTGGGCGGTGACGCCGCGGGTCACGACCGCGGCCACTTCTTCTCCCCCGCCGTGGTCACCGGCGCCGCCGCCGACACCGCCCTGCTGTCGGAGGAGACCTTCGGGCCCGTGGCGCCGCTCGTGCGGGTGCGCTCGCTCGACGAGGCGATCGCGTACGCGAACTCCACCCGCTTCGGCCTCGGCGCGAACGTCTACACCGAGGACCTGCAGACCATGCTGCGCTGCATGCGCGAGCTCAAGGCCGGCACGGTGTGGTTCAACGACCCGCTCACCGACAACGACGCCGGCCCGTTCGGCGGCTTCCGCCAGTCGGGGCTCGGGCGCGAGCTCGGCCGCGAGGGGCTCGAGGCCTTCCAGGAGACCAAACACGTGCACATCGAAACCGAGATCGAAGCCAAGGACTGGTGGTACCCGTATGGCAACTGAAACCAGCGACGACGAACCCTGCGCAACTACATCGGCGGCGGCTGGGTCGAGGCGGCCGGCGACGGCACGCTCGAGGACCGCAACCCCGCGACCGGCGAGCTATCCGCGCTGGTGCCGCTCTCCGGCGCCGCGGACATCGACGCCGCCGCCCGTGCCGCTCGCGAGGCGCAGCCGGCGTGGCGCGCCGTGCCCCCGCAGAAGCGCGCCCGGGCGCGTGATGGCCCTGCGCGAGTCCTTCTGGGAGCACCGCGAGGAGCTCGCCCGCCTGGTGACCGAGGACATGGGCAAGACGCTCGGCGACGCCCGCGGCGAGGTCGCTGCGCGGAATCGAGTCGACCGAGGCCGCGATCGCGATCCCGCACCTGCTCAAGGGCGAGAACCTCGAGGGCGTCGCGGGCGGGGTCGACGTCGAGCTCGTGCGCCAGCCGGTGGGCGTCGTCGGGGCGATCACCCCGTTCAACTTCCCGGCGATGATCCCGCTCTGGTTCCTGCCGTTCGCGATCGCGTGCGGCAACACGTTCATCCTCAAGCCGTCGGAGCGCGATCCGCGGCCGTCGGAGCGGATGTTCGAGCTGATCGACGAGATCGAGGAGATTCCCGCCGGCGTGCTCAACCTCGTCCACGGCGCGCATGACGCCGTCAACGGGCTGCTCGACCACCCGGAGATCGACGCGATCTCGTTCGTCGGCCAGGCCTCGACCGCCCGCTACATCGCGGAGCGCTCGGCGGCCAACGGCAAGCGCTTCCAGGCGCTGGGCGGGGCGAAGAACTCGCTCATCGTGATGCCCGACGCCGACCTGGACGTGACCGTCCCGGCGATCATGTCCTCGGCCTTCGGCGCCGGCGGTCAGCGCTGCCTGGCCGGCTCGGTGGCGGTGCTCGTGGGCAGCCGCTCAGAGCAGGACCGGGCGCTCGACGCGCTCGCCGAGGCCGCGGCCGACCTGGGCGTCGGGCCGGGCGACCAGGACGGGGTCGAGGTCTGCCCGCTGGTCGGGCCCGAGGCCCGCGACCGGATCGCCGACGCGGTCGAGGCCGCGCAGCAGGCCGGCGAGAACGTGGTGCTCGACGGCCGCCGCGATGCCGGGCCGGCCGGGACCCTGATCGGGCCCTCGATCGTGGTCACCGAGGAGACCGACTCGGACCTGGTCCGCGAGGAGCTCTTCGGGCCGCTCCTGGCCGTCGTGCGCGCGGACGACCTCGACGGCGCGCTCGAGTTCGCCAACGGCTCGCGTTACGGCAACGCCGGGTCGATCTTCACCACCTCCGGCGCGGCCGCGCGCTCCTACCGCTGGGGTGCGGAGGCCGGGATGCTGGGCGTGAACGTCGGCGTCGCCGCGCCGGTCGCCTGGTTCCCGTTCTCCGGCTGGAAGGACTCGATCGACGGCGACCTGCACGCCAACGGCACGGACGCGGTCGAGTTCTACACCCGCAAGAAGGTCGTCACGTCGCGCTGGGTGTGAGCGGCCGATGAGTCTGCGCGAGGTCGACGAGCTTGCGGGCGCTCCCTGGGAGCGCCCGCTCGCCGGCGCGCTGGACGAGCTCGTCGTCGAGTCCGACCTGCTGGCCGGCAACCCGCTCCACGACCCGGCGCGCCGGCCGCTCTACGTGTACCGCTCGCCAGGGGTCGAGCTCGACCACCCGAAGCCGCTCCCCAGCATCTACTTCATCCAGGGCTACACAGGCCAGCTCGACATGGTCAGGCAGCACGACTGGCTGGAGCCCAACATCGTCGAGCGGGTGGACGCGATGTTCGCGGGCGGCGACTGCCCCGCGGCGATCGTGGTGTTCGTCGACTGCTGGACCTCCTACGGCGGCTCGCAGTTCCTGAACTCCACCAGCACCGGGCCGTACCAGGACTACCTCTGCGACGAGGTCGTGCAGTTCGTCGACTCGCGCTACCCGACCGCCGCCGACCGCGACCACCGCGGGCTCACCGGCAAGTCGTCGGGCGGCTACGGGGCCATGGTCGTGCCGATGATGCGCCCCGACGTCTTCGGGGCGCTCGCCTCCCACGCCGGCGACGCGCTGTTCGACGTCTGTTACGCGGCCGACTTCCGCCGCAAGGCGCGCATCCTGCGCGACGACTTCGAGGGCTCGTGGGACGTGTTCTTCGACCGCTTGGCGGAGGCCGAGCACTTCAGCTACGAGCGCTTCGCGCCGCTCGAGGACTACGGCTACGCCGCCTGCTACTCGCCCGACCCCGATCGGCCGGGCAAGGCGCTGGTGCCGTTCGAGATCGAGACGGGTCGGCTGATCGACGACATCTGGCAGCGGTGGCTCGCGCTCGACCCGGTCCGGATGGCGGCGGGCCACGCCGAGGCGCTGCGCTCGATGCACCGGATCTACCTGGACGCGGGCAAGTCCGACGAGTACTTCCTCGACCTCGGCGCCACGGCGTTTGCCGCCGAGCTCGACAAGCTCGGCGTCCAGCACACGCTCGAGCTCTTCGACGGCAAGCACGGCGGGATCGCATACCGGTACCCGGGCGCGATCCGCGAGCTCGTGCTGGCCCTCTCGGACTGATCGTGGACGCAGCCGAGCGCAAGTACCGCAACTACGTGATCGCGGCCGCGGTCGGCGGCTTTCTGCTCCCCCTGGCGGGGATGGTCGGGGCGCTGCTCTTCTACTCCCGCGGCGACCGCGAGGCGGCCGGCTGGGTGATCGGCGCCTCGGTCGCCGGCGTCCTGGCGTACGTGATCGTGTTCGCGGCGTTCTAGATCTTCTAGGCGGCGGGGAGCAGGCTCAGCGGCTCGGGGCGCCGCGCTCGCCGCCTCGTCGCGACCCGCGAACGCCGCCACCTTGACCCCGATCAGGCGCACCGGGCGCGGCGGCGCGTACGCGCGCAGCAGGGCGCTCGCGTGGGCGGCGATCACGTCCGGGTCGTTGGTCGCCGCCTCGATCGTGTGCACCCGGGTGACCGTTGTCCAGTCGTCGAGGCGCACCTTGATCCCGATCGTGCGCCCGCGCATCGAGCGCTCGCCGAGCTCGGACGCGAGCCGGCGCGACTGCTCGTCGAGCACCCGCTCGAGCCGGCCGAGGTCGGCGATGTCGTAGTCGAAGGTGGTCTCCACCGACCGCGACTTCGTCTCGCCGCGCGCGACCGCCGACTCGTCGCGGAAGTGCGCCCGCTCGTGCAGGGACCGGCCGTGGCTCTGCCCGAAGCGCCGCACGAGCTCGTCGGCCGGATACGCCTGCAGGTCGCCGATCGTCTTGAGGCCGAGCGCGTCCAGGCGCTCGGCCGTCTTCGGGCCGACGCCCGGCAGCAGCCGCGGCGGCGCGGGCGCGAAGCGCGCGCGCCGCCTGCTCGCGCGTGAGGACGACGAACCCGCACGGCTTCTCGGCGTCCGAGGCGACCTTGGCGACCAGGCGGTTGGGCCCGATCCCCACCGAGGCGTCGAGGCGCAGCTGCTCGCGAATGCGGCGCACGAGCGAGCTCATCTGCGCGATCGGGTCCGGAAGCGAGGACAGGTCGATGTAGGTCTCGTCGAGTGACACCGGCTGGGTCGGGACCTCGAGCTCTGCCACCAGGCCCATCACCTCGCGCGAGCGCTCGCGGTAGTGGGCCATGTCGACCGGCAGGTGGACCACGTCGGGGCAGCGGCGCTTGGCGAAGGCGACCGGAATCGCCGACCCGACGCCGAACGGACGCGCCTCGTAGCTCGCGGTGGTGACCACGGCGCGCGGCCCGCTGCCGGCGACGATCACCGGCTTGCCGCGCAGCTCCGGTCGCCGCAGGAGCTCGACCGCGACGTAGAACGCGTCCATGTCGAGGTGGGCGATCGTCCGGCGGGCCACGCGCCCATCGTAGGTCGCGGCCCGGCGGCTGCCCCGCCGCAGGGGGTGGTCGATTTCCACCCTTGGTCCCCTGGTGGGCGAGGCCCGCTGCGGCGATTCTGAGGGTGCAAGTCAACGCACCACACACAAGGAGATCGCAGAGATGTTTCGCAGCACCAAGATCGGAATCGCCCTCAGCACCGTCGCCGTCGCGCTCACCGCGCTCACCGGCGCCGCCGCCGCCAGCTCGCACGACACCAAGGTCTCGATCAAGGGCCAGAACGGCGACTACTACGGCTACGTGAAGAGCTCCGACCCGGCCAACTGCTCGGCCGACCGCAAGGTCACCGTCTTCAAGCAGCTCGGCTCCGTCCAGGACCGCCACGTCGACCAGAAGATCGGCACCGACCTCGCCGAGATCAACGGCACCAAGTACATGTGGTCGATCGGCAACTCCGGCTACAAGCACGGCGAGTTCTACGCCAGGGCCGCCAAGGTCCCCGGCTTCTGCAAGGCCGCCACCTCAAAGACGATCTCCCGGTAGCCAGGACCCGTACACCACAACCACATCCATCCCTCCCCACGGCCCGGCGGCACCAGCCGCCGGGCCGTTTGCGTGCGCTCGCGACGCCCGGGCGACGATTCGAGCGACGGCCCGCGTCGCCACGCCCCATCCGGCGAGGGACGGGGCCGTCGCGCTGTTCACTGGGCCGAATCGACCACCCATACGGTGGTCGATTCGGCCCACGGAGGCTGGCGCCACGGCCCCGGGCGCTGGCGCCACGGCTCGGGTCCAGGCCACGGCCACGGCCCCGGGCGCTGGGCACGGCTTTGGCCCAGGCCTGGCCGCGGCGTTTCTGTGATTGGGCTAGCGGTGCTTGGGCTTGCCGCCCGCGACGCGGATCGATCCGCGCATGAACGGATGGATGCGGCAGAAGTAGGTGTACGTCTTGCCGGGCTTGGTCAGCGGCGGCGTCGTGTAGACGTTGGAGCCGGTCGTCACCTCGGTGCTGAGCGCGCTGCCGTAGCCGAGCTGGCCGGAGTCGAACTTGATCGGCCCCTGGGCGAGCGGGTAGCCGATCCCCGAGCCCCGGTTGCACGGCGCGCGGCAGGAGGTGACGCTGTGCCAGACCTGCTCGGTGTCCGACATCGTCGGCAGCGCGTCGATGTTGGTGAAGGTGACGCTGCTTCCCGGCTTGACCACCGGCGGTCGCAGCTTGGAGGTCGGGAAGCCCCGGAAGGCCGAGTAGCCACCGGCCCCGTAGCCGAAGCCGTTGATCTCGAGTCCGCCCTTCGGCACCCGGCGGCCCTTGCTGCGGAGCTTGCGCGGGTCCGGAAGCTTGAGGTCCTTGCTCGCCTTGCGGTCGACGTTCTCGGGGAGGCGGCCGTGGGTGAGGATGCCGCCCTCGTCGTACATCGCCTTGACCGCAGCCGCGTCGTCGAAGGGATCCTTGGCCAGCGGGTCGTCGTTGACCGTGCTGACCTCCAGCGGGAAGAGCCCCATCGACTCGTACCAGGACGCGTTGCGAACGTCGTAGGTCGCGTTGATCGAGACCACGTCGCCGGCCTTGAGGTGGACGCGCCAGTCGGGGCGGGTGGCGGTCATCGCCACGTCCCAGCTCACCGCGCCCGCCGGCTCGTAGTAGTGGGCGTCCGATCTGAACAGCGGCCTGACCTCCGACGGGTCGTCGCCCGCGGTCGAGCCCGCGTCGGGCCCATCGCGAGCAACCTGCATGTCCATGTAGAGCCCACCGGGATGCAGGTGCCCGACGGCCCAGACGAGCGTCCGGCCGCCGGCGGGCACCGTCCAGTGGGCGGCGCTGCTGACGTTGCCGCGCTCCTCATAGCCCGGCGCGTTCGCGTCCGTCGGGACCTCGTCAGGGAAGGTGTAGCGGCCGTCACCGTTGGTGTCGAAGCCCCGCTCCGCGTCGAAGACCGGGTAGACGTGGGGCGTGCCGGCGACGTCGAGGCCCACCGTCCTGAGCGGGTGGATGTCGGTGCGCGCGGGGGTCGTCTCGGGCACCCAGTCGATCTGCCAGGTGATCTCCACCCGGCGTCCGCCCCTCGCGGTCAGGTTGTGGATCATGTAGTTGAGGCCCCAGGTCTGGTCGGCGGGAACCTTGAAGCCGTACCCCTGGGGCAGCTTCCACTCGCTCTTCTCCTCGCCGGTTCCGTAGCCCACGCCCGGCCCCAGCCAGACGACGTGATGCAGGTGCAGGTCCCAAACGCTCGGGGTGGTCAGCGAGCCGTCGGGGTGGACCTCGACCATGCTCGGCTTGAACCGGGTGACGTAGCCCTCGGCGGCCGAGCCCGCGGCGAACACGCCGGGGTCGCCCGGGCCGCTGACCCGCTCGGCGTTCGGGCAGGTCTTGGTCGCCCCGTACAGGTTCAGGTTCTGCCCCGGATAGATCGTGATCGGGTCCGTGTGGCAGTTGTAGGTCGTCGCGTCCGGGTAGCTCGCGGCGTTCAGGACAGGGTCCTCGGCGAGTGCCGGCGCGACCGCGCAGAACAGCGCGCCCACAGTGGCGAGCAGGACGCACGGGACGAGCCGACGGCCAGACAAGACGCCGCCATCATCTCCGCAATCGGGCCCCGAAGCAAGCCCGGCGGCGCGCGCAACGCGGCGCCTCCGCCCTACCTCCCGATATGGATCCCGATCCGCGCCGGGATCCCGGCGACGGCGGCGGTGACGGAGCCGGGCCGCTCGCCGCGTTCCATCGCCGACTCCTGGCGCATGATCGCGCGCCGGATCAGCGAGCCACCGAGGTAGCGGAAGGGCTCCGGCGGCACCCGGACGGCCGGCGGGTTGATCAGCGCCAGGCGACTGGCCTCGTCGTCGATGCCGAGCGCCAGCGAGGCGAGCGAGCGGCCGAGCAGGTGCGACGGCCCGACACCGTGGCCGGTGTACCCGAAGGCGCAGTGGATCCGCGGCTCGACCTCGGCGATCACCGGCAGGTGGCTCGGGGAGACGTCGATCGGGCCGCCCCACGCCTGCTCGATCCGCCGCCCGGCGAGCCCGGGGAAGAAGCGGAGCATGTGGCGCTCCACCTCGGCGATCACGTCGGGGTCGCGCTCGGCCCGGCCGTGGGTGCGGGCGCCGAGGACGACCCGGCCGCCGCCCCAGCCGAACGCGATCCGGCCGTCGGGGGTGGTGCGGAAGTAGTGGACCATCGAGCGGGAGTCGGTGATGCACTCGCCGCCGGTCCAGCCGATCTCGTCGAGCAGGTCGGGGACGGGCTCGGTGATCGCGATGTGGCTCGACGTCACCGTCAGCCGGTGGCGCATGCGCCGGTGCCCGGCGAGCGCCGAGCCGAAGGCCAGCACCGCGGCGCCCGCGCGGACCCGCCCGCCGGCCGTCTCGGCGACGACCGCGCCCCCGCGGCCCGCCACCGACCGGACGGGCGTGCGCTCATAGACCTCGACCCCGGCCTCGCGCACCCGGGCGGCCAGCCCGCGGCTGAGCCGGGCGGGCTGCACGGTCGCCGCGCCCGGGTAGAAGGCGCCGCCGCGGAAGATCGGCGACGCGCAGCGGCGGCGCACCTCCGCCGCGTCGACGAGCCGGCAGGCCTCGGGCTCGCCGAGGTCCGCGCACGCCCGCGCCGCGGGCGCCGGCGGCCAAATCCCAGGCCGGGGCGGTCGAGACCTGCAGGTAGCCGGCCTGGCGAAACCAGGCGTCGACGCCCTGCTCGTCGCAGAAGCGCGCCGATCTCGGCGACCGAGCGCTGGGCGGCATGGGCGATCTCCAGCGCGGCCTGGTCGCCGAAGCGCTCGCGCATCGCCGGCAGGCTGAACCAGAGGCCGTTGACAAACCCGCCGTTGCGCCCGCTCGGCCCCTCGCCGCAGATGTCCGACTCGCACAGCACCACGCTCGTCTCGGGCCGCAGCCGCTTGAGCTGCCACGCGGCCCAGAGGCCCGTGTAGCCGCCGCCGACGACGAGCACGTCGGCGGTCACGTCGCCGCGCAGCGACGGCGCACGGTCGGCCGCCGGCGCCTCCGCCAGCCAGTATCCGTGCGCGTCGTGGCGCTCCGCCATCACCTAAGTGTGCCTCGCCGCGCGCGCGGCCCGGGCTCAGACGACCGGCGTCTCGACCGTGGCGCCGGAGGCCGAGCGCTCGCTGTGGATCTCGATCATCTCGCGCTGGACGTTGCGCGGCTCGTCGTCGCCGGGTGAGCGCCTGGTCCACTCGCCGTCGGAGTTGAGCTCCCAGCTGTTGGTGTTGTCGGCGAGCGAGCGATCGAGGACGTCCATGAGCTCGGCCCGGACCTTGTCGTCGGAGACCGGGGCCACGAGCTCGACGCGGTTGTAGAGGTTGCGCGGCATCAGGTCGGCGGAGCCGATGTACATGCTCGGCGGCTCTTCGTGGCGCTCGAAGGAGTAGATCCGCGAGTGCTCCAAGAAGCGTCCGACGACCGAGCGCACGGTGATGTTCTCGGAGATCCCGGGCACGCCGGGGCGCAGGGCGCAGATCCCGCGGACGTTGATCTCGACGTCGACCCCGGCCTGCGAGGCGCGGTAGAGCGCCCTGATCGACGGCGCGTCGAGCAGCGAGTTCATCTTCAGCCGGATCCGGCCCGGGGTCTCGGGCGAGTGCGACTCGATCGTGCGATCGATCTCCTCCAGGATCCCCTTCTGCAGGTTGAACGGGGCCACCAGCACCTCGCGGTAGCTGCGCGGGCGGGCGTAGCCGGTGAGCGAGTTGAACATCTCGGCGATGTCGGCGCCGATCTCCGCATCGGCCGTGAACAGGCCGAGATCGGTGTAGATGCGCGCCGTCTTCGGGTTGTAGTTGCCGGTCCCGATGTGGACGTAGTGGCGCACGCCGTCGCCCTCCCGGCGGACGACGAGGATGCACTTGACGTGCGTCTTCAGGGCGGGGATCCCGTAGACGACGTGGACGCCGGCCTGCTCGAGCTTCTTCGCCCAGCGGATGTTCGCGCTCTCGTCGAAGCGGGCCTTCAGCTCCACCAGGCAGACCGCCTGCTTGCCCCGCTCGGCCGCCTCGATCAGGTTCGGGACCAGGGGCGAGTCGGCGCTCGTCCGGTAGACGGTCTGCTTGATCGCGAGCACGTCGGGGTCGGAGACCGCCTGCTTGACGAAGCGTTCGACCGTGGTCGCAAACGAGTCGTAGGGATGGTGGACGAGGATGTCGCCGCCGCGGATCGCCGTGAACAGGTTGCTCTCCTTGCCCTCCGGGCCGAGCAGCAGCCGCGGCGGGGTCACCGGGCTGAACGGCGGGTCGCGCAGGTCGTCGTGGCCCGGGAAGCGCGACCACGTCCCAGAGATCGGCGAGGTCGAGCAGGCCCTCGACCTCGTACACCTCGTCCGCGGCGACGCCGAGCGCTGCGATCAGCTGGTCGCGCAGCGGCTCGCTCATCCGGGCGTCGATCTCGAGCCGCACCACCTCGCCGAAGCGCCGCCGGCGAAGCTCCTCCTCGACCGCCTGCAGCACGTCCACGGTCTCGATCCGAGACGTCGTAGTCGGTGTCGCGGGTGACCCGGAACAGCGCAGTGGTCGAGCACCTCCATGCCCGGGAACAGCGACCCGAGGTTGGCGGCGATCAGCGAATCGAGCGTGACCAGCGTGTCGCCGTTCGTGCCCACGGAGAGGAACCGGCGCAGGAGCTCCTTCGGCACCTTGACCCGGGCGAGGATCTCGTTGTCCTTCTCCGGGTCGCGGAGCCGCACGACGAGCGAGAGCGAGAGGTTGGAGATGTATGGAAACGGCCGTCCGCGCCCGATGACCAGCGGGGTGAGCACCGGGAAGACCTGGCGCTCGAAGAGCTGCTCGAGCTCCTCGCGCTCCTCCGGCGAGGCCTGCTCGGGGGTGAGGATGCGGATCCCGTGCTCGGCGAGCGCCGGGCGCAGCTCGCGCTCGACCGCGCGCCCGGCCCGCTGACGCTGATCGAGCGCCCGCGCGCGGGCAGCCGCGAGCGTCTCCGTCGGGGACATCCCATCGGCGGCCTTGGCCTGGGTCCCGGCCTCGACCATGTCGCGCAGGTTGGCGATCCGGACCATGAACTCCTCGTCCAGGTTCGACTCCCAGATCGCAGCGAACTTGACCCGTTCGAGCAGCGGCACCGACGGGTCCTCAGCCAGCTGCAGCACGCGGTCGTTGAAATCGAGCCAGGAGAGCTCGCGGCTGAAGTAGAGAGCCGGATCCTCGAGGTCCGCGGCCTCGCCCTCGACCGCGGGCTGATCGAGCTCGTGGAGCTCAGTCGGCTGCGCGGTCTCGGTGAGTGGCTCCATCGAACTCCACAGGCTACCGCCGTGCCGTCGTCAGGCGACCTCCTGGAGCGGCGCGGGCCCGGGCTTGCGGCGGCGCGGGGCGCGTGCCCTAGGGCTTGCCCTGCTTGAACAGGTACTTGGTGAAGAGATCGTCGAGCTGCTCGCCCGACTTCTCCTCGGCGAGGTCGATGAACTCCGCCGTGTTCGCGTTCAGGTACGCGTGCTCGGCGGCCCAGGTGCGCAGGATGTCGTAGAACGTCGCGTCGCCCACCCGCTGGCGCAGCGCCTCGAGCGCCATCGCCCCCCTCGTGTAGACCGAGGTGGCGAAGAGCTCGCTGGCGTCGGGGATCGCGTTCGCGGGCGGGTCCCAGAGGTCGTGGCGGGTCGCCGGCTGGAGCTCGAGGCCGACGAGCTGCTGGGCGGTCGTCCGGCCGCCCTGCGCCTGCTCCCAGCGCCACTCGGCCCAGGTCGCGAACCCCTCGTTGAGCCACATGTCCTGCCAGCGCTGGAGGCTGACCGAGTCGCCGAACCACTGGTGAGCGATCTCGTGGGAGAGGGTGATCTCGTCGGGCGCCCGGTCGAAGATCGGTCGCGTCTGGGTCTCCAGCGCGTAGCCGACCGTCGGCGCGTGGTCGACGATCGCGCCGGTCTGGTTGAACGGATACGGGCCCGAAGAGCCCGTCGAAGAGGGTGATGATGGGGCCGATCTGGTCGAGCGTCTGGTTCGCGCGGGCCGCGCGCGCCTCCATCGGGTCGACGGCGACCAGCGATCCGAGCCCGTCGACGCGCCTGCGGTCGATCGTGAAGTCGCCGACCGTCGCGGTCGCCAGATAGGTCGCCATCGGCTGCGGCGAGCTGTAGTCCCACGTCACGCGGTTGATCACCTTGTGCCGCGAGCCGTGGCGGTGGTGCCGTCCGTGCTTGCGCTTGCTGGGCGTGGCCCCGTGCAGCGTGCCGTTCGAGATCGCCTGCGTCCCCCGCGGGACGGTGATCGCGATCTCGAAGGTCGCCTTGTCCGTCGGGTGGTCGTTGCACGGGAACCAGGTCGGCGAGCCCTGCGGCTCGCCGACGACGAACGCGCCGTCGTTCGTGCGCACCCAGCCCTCGATCGAGCCATCCGGATCGGTGATCGACCGCGGTGTGCCGCGGTAGTCCACCCTCACCGTGAACACCGCCCCGGTGCGGATGCCCGCCGACGGGGTGACCACGAGCTCCTGACCGTGACGCTCGAACGAGGCCGGGATGCCGCCGACGGTGACCGCCGTGATCCGGGGCCCGCGGTAGTCGAGGTCGAACGCGCTCAGGTCCTGGGTCGCGGTGGCCCGGATCGTCGTGGTCGCGACGAGGTGGTTCGTGGCCGGCGTGTAGTTGAGGTCGATGTCGTAGTGGGCGACGTCGTAGCCCCCGTTGCCGCCGCGCGGAAAGAAGGGATCACCGAGGCCCGCTGCCCCGGGAGTGAACGCGGCGCTGGCCGGCGCGGCGCCGATGGCCCATACGGCCACCGCACCAAGCATCAGACGACCCAGCACCGATCTACACCTCCGCCCCACCTGGGTGAGGGTACACGGCGATCGCCGGAAAATCGATCGGTAAAACGGCTAGTTCGGTCGCGGTCCGGACCGCTGAGCCTCGCGCGCCTCGGCGAGCTCGGCGGCCGCGCGCCGCGCCTGGTCGGCCGCCTCGCCCTGGGCCCGCTCGGCCTGCTCGAGCGCCGCCGCCGCCCGCTCGGCCCGCTCGGCGACCTCGCGGCGCTCGCGCGCCTTCGCGAGCGCGCGATCGATCGACCGCTCGAGCCGCTCCCAGGTCGCGGCCCGCTCGATCTCGCGCCAGAGCTCGGCGAAGCGCTCGAACAGCAGCTGCCGCCGGGCCGCGACCCCGACGGCGAGCAGCTCCAGCCCGCGGTAGGCGGTGCGGTGGGGGGCCGCCGCGAGCAGGCCCGGGTCGAGGTCCTCCGCGTCGCCGGCCCGCTCGCGCAGCGCCGCCGCGTCCTCGTCGCGAAGCCCGGCGACGTGGGCAGAGATGCGCGGCAGCATCACGTCGCAGTCGTGCAGCTCGCCGAGCACTCCCTGGAGGTCGCGTGCCCGCCGGCGCGCGGCGTCCGCCGGGGCACCGAAGCAGAAGCCCGTCGCCTCGAGGACGTAGCGCAGCCGCTTGGCGGCGATGCGCAGGTCGTGCTGCTCAGTCGCGTGCTCGGGCTGCAGGGCGCCGGGCGCGAACGAGCGCAGCTCGTCGAGGCGCGTCCGGACGATCCGCGCCGCGTTGACGACCAGCGGGGCCTCCGGGTCGAGCTTGCGTACGCGCTTCGCCTTCACCGCGGCTCGCCCCCGTTGGACTCGGCGGCCGCGGCTCCGGCTCCGTCCCGTCCGCGCTCCGCGGCCGCCTCATCGGGCTCGGGCACGAGCGCCCGCGCCTCGGCGACGAGCTCGTCCAGGCGCTGGCCGAGCGCCGCGATCCGCTCCTCGGTCACGTACGGCTCCAGCGCGACGTTGGCCTGGATCTGCTCGACCTCGAGCGCCTCGGTCAGGCTGCGCAGGCCCGGCTTGCCCGCCGTTCCCATCGCCGTCTCGTAGCCGTCGAGCGCGGCGATCGTGACGTCGCGGTCGCGGCGCTCGCCGAGCGCGTCGGCGAGCGCCTTCACCTCGCGGAGGGTCTCGCGGAAGCGCTTCTTCGGAAAGCACGGCTCGAAGACCTCGAGGGCGGCACGCAGGCGCCGCGTGGCGACGCGCATGTCGTGCACCCGCTCGATGTCGTCGATGTCGAGGACGTCGCGGGACTGGTCGGCGAGCTCGGCCGCCCGCATCGCCACGACCTCGGCGGCCGCGAGCGCGAACGGATCGTCCTCTCCGACCCCGGGAATCGGACGGGCCTTGGCCACGCCCGGAGGGTAACGCCGATCGATCTACGCCGCGAGGGCGGTGGGCGCGCCGTTGGCGGCGCCGTGCAGGAGGTCGAGGATGACGCCCTCGCGAAGCCCGCCCTTGCCGATCTGCAGGGGCTGTCCGAGCAGCTCGGAGAGCTTCTCGAGGATCATCACGCCGGCGGGCAGGATCGCCACCCGGCGCGGGTCGAGCTCGAAGCGCTTCGCGACGTCGGCGATCGGGTCCCCGGTGAGCACCCGGACCGCCCGCTCGAGCGTCTCGTACTCGAGCACGGCGCCGACCAGCGTCCGCAGCGAGGTGGCGCTGCCGCCGACGGCGACCGCCTGGCCGGGCTGGTCGACCTCGACGTCGGCGAAGAAGTCGTCGATGTAGTTGCGCAGGGCGCGGATCTCGGCGGCCGAGGGCGGATCGTTGGTGAGGAACTCCTCCGCGACCGCCCCGGACCCGATCTTGAAGGAGTGGACCTGGCGGACGCCGCCGGCGATCGTGCCGAGGATGATCTCGGACGAGCCGCCCCCGACGTCGACGACCCCGACGTCGCCCTCCACCGGGTGGCCCAGGGTCTTGGTGGCGCCGATGAAGGCCAGCCGGCCCTCGTCCTCCTCGCTGAGGATCTCGACCTCGATGCCGGCGGCCTCTCCGATGCGCTTGGCGGCCTCGTCGGCGTTCTTCGCCTCGCGGACCGCGGCCGTGGCGACGATCCGGATCGCCTCCGCGCCGAGCTCCTCGGCGAGCCGCACCTGCGTCGCCACGACTTCGGCGATCTCCTCGATCTTGGCGTCCGTGATCCGCCCCTTGCGCTTCGAGTCCTTCTCGAAGCGCGTGTAGGCGCGCTGCTCCATCACCTTGCGCAGCTGCCCCTCCTGCGGCTCGGCCACCAGGACGCGGGTCGTGTTCGAGCCGATATCGACCGCGGCACAGAGCACGATTCGATCATCGCAGGTCACGCGGATGCGGCGTGGCGGCGATTTTTGCCGATAACGCGACGTTTCCGCCGCCCAACGGCTCTTGGCGATCTGAGCCGCTACGCCGGGATGCCGGTGTTCGGGTGCGAGGCGTCGGAGAACTCGCGGAAGAGCCCGGTGACGATGAACGCGACCTGCTCGCCGACGTCGACCGTGTTGTCGCCGATGCGCTCGATCGCGCGGGCGACGAGGATCATCGTCATCGCCCACTCGCGGCGGTCGAGGTCGTCGCCGATCTCGAGCGCGATCCTGAAGATCTCCTTGTTGAGGTTGTTGACGACCTCGTCCTGGACCACGAGGTCGCGGGCCATCTCGACGTTGCGGTCGGCGAACGCCCGCTTTGACTGCGAGATCTGAGCCCTGACCTGCTTGCCCATCGTCACGACGTCCTTGACGATCCGCGGGTCGGCGGGCGGGTCGTGGCCGGTGAGCGGGATCACCTTGGCGATGTTCACGCACTGATCGCCCATCCGCTCGAGGGCCTTCATCAGGTGCAGCAGGGCCGCGATCAGGCGCAGGTCCGTGGCCACCGGCGCCTGGGTCGCGAGCAGGGTGAGGATCGACTGATGGACCTCGAGGTAGCGCCCGTCGATGACGTCGTCGTTGGCGACGATCAGCTCGGCGAGCTCGGAGTCGTTGTGCTCGACCGCCTCGATCGACGCGGTCGAGCTGCGCCGCGACGAGGTCGAGGCCGCCGAGCGCGTGCTCCTCGAGGCGCTCGAGCTCCTCGTGGTACTCGGTGCGCGAGACGGCCATCTCAGCCGAACCGCCCGCTCACGTAGTCCTCCGTGGCCTGCTTGTCGGGGCTGGTGAAGATCTTCTCCGTCGGCCCCATCTCGACCAGCCGGCCCGGCTTGCCGCTCTCCTCGAGGTTGAAGAACGCGGTCATGTCGCTCGCCCGCGCGGCCTGCTGCATGTTGTGGGTGACGATCACGATCGTGTACTTGCTGCGCAGCTCGGCGATCAGGTCCTCGATCGCGAGCGTCGCCACCGGGTCGAGCGCCGAGCAGGGCTCGTCCATCAGCAGCACCTCCGGCTCGACCGCGGTCGCGCGGGCGATGCACAGGCGCTGCTGCTGGCCGCCGGAGAGCCCGGAGCCCGGCTTGCCGAGCCGGTCCTTGACCTCGTCCCAGAGGTGGGCGCCGCGCAGGGCCTTCTCGACCACCGTCTCCCTGCTCGGACTTCTTGACGTTCTTCTGGTTGAGGTTGAGCCCGGCGGCGACGTTCTCGGCGATCGACATGGTCGGGAACGGGTTCGGCGCCTGGAAGACCATCCCGACCAGGCGCCGCACGGTCACCGGGTCGATCCCCGCGGCGTAGATGTCGTTGCCGTCGAGCGTCACCGCGCCCTCGGCCCGGGCGCCGGGGGTGAGCTCGTGCATGCGGTTGAGCGAGCGCAGGAACGTCGTCTTGCCGCAGCCGGAGGAGCCGATCAGCGCCGTGACCTGGTTCGGCTCGATCGTCATGTCGACGTCCTGGACCGCGTGGAAGTCGCCGTAGTAGAGGTTCATGTCGCGCACCTCGATCGTGGTCGCCTGGCGCTCGATCTCGTGCGGCGGTTGCTCGCGCTTGGGCCGAAACTCGGGGAGCTCGGTCTCCGAGGCGACGCTCCCGGTGGCCGGCGGCTCGCCGTCGGTCATGGTCGAGGGGGGCGCGATTTCGGACATAGCTCCATGCTCTCCAGTCAACGTATCAGCGGTTCTCGACGCCCCATCGACGGTAGACGAGACGGGCGATCAGGTTCAGGATCATCACGATCAGGATCAGGGTCAGCGCCGCGGCCCAGGCCTTGTCGAATGCCGCGGCCTGTGTCGACGCCCGGGTTCTTGTACTCGTTGAAGGCGTAGACGGCGAGGTTCTGCATCCGGCCCTCGAACGGGTTCAGGTTGATCGAGTCGACGACGCCGGTCGTGACCAGCAGCGGCGCGGTCTCGCCGATGATCCGGGCGACGGCGATCATGATCCCGGTGACGAGTCCGGCGAGCGCGGTCGGCAGGACGATCCGGACGATCGTCCTCCACTTCGGCGTGCCGAGCGCGTAGGCGGCCTCGCGCAGGTGGTTGGGGACGATCTTCAGGATCTCCTCCGCGGAGCGGATCACGATCGGGATCATCAGCACCGTCAGCGCGAGCGAGCCCATGATCCCGAGCCGGATCCCGGGCCCGAGGAAGAGCTCGAACAGCGCGTAGGCGAACAGCCCGGCGACGATCGACGGGATCCCCGTCATGACGTCGACGAAGAAGGTCAGCGCCTTGCGCAGCCTGCTCTGCCCGCCGTACTCGTTCAGGTAGATCGCGGCCATGAGCCCGATCGGCACCGAGATCACGGTCGCGATCGCGGTGATGATCAGCGTCCCGAGGATCGCGTGCTCGGCGCCGCCCTCGGCGCCGATCGCGCCGCGGGCCGACGTCGGTGAAGAAGTCGACGTTGAACGCGTGCAGCCCGCGCGAGAAGACCTCGTAGAGCAGCGAGAGCAGCGGCAGCACGGCGAGCGCGAAGGCGAAGACGATCAGCAGCGTCATCAGCCGGTTGCGCGCCTGGCGCTTGCCCTCCACGGCGCGCGACCACGGGTACGTGATCGCGATCGCGACGATCCCGGTGAGCACGACCATCGGCAGGATGCTCCAGCTGCCGAGCGCGAGCAGGAAGGCGGCGACGATCGATCGCGGCGCCGCCGACGATCGCGTAGCCCGCCCGCTCCGGCAGCGCGCCGGAGCCCCGGCCGCCGAGCAGCGCGCCGACGTCGCCGCCGGCCATCGCGGGTGTCGGGTCCCTGCGCCGCCATCTACTGGACGTTGGTCCGGGCGATGATCGCGCGGGCGATCATGTTGACGACGAGGGTGATCCCGAACAGCACCAGGCCCGAGGCGATCAGGACGTTCACGTCGAGGCCCGAGGACTCGGGGAAGTTGAGCGCGACGTTGGCCGCGATCGTCGACGGGTTCGAGCTCGAGATCAGGTTGAAGGAGACGACGCCGGAGACCGAGAGGATGATCGCGACCGCCATCGTCTCCCCGAGCGCGCGGCCGAGGCCGAGCATCGAGCCGCTGATCACGGCCGACTTGCCGAAGGGCAGCACCGCCATCCGGATCATCTCCCAGCGGGTCGCGCCGAGCGCCAGCGCGCCCTCCTCGAGCCGCCGCGGCGTCTGGGCGAAGACCTCACGGGCGACCGCGGAGACGATCGGCAGGATCATCACCGCCAGCACGACGCCCGACGACCAGCATCGTCCGGCCGGTCACCGAGGCGGGGCCCTCGAACAGCGGGATCCAGCCGAGGTGCTTGTCCAGCCACTCCATCAACCCGACCGCCGCCGGGCCGAGGACGAAGATCCCCCAGAGCCCGTAGACGATGCTCGGGATCGCGGCCAGCAGGTCGACGAGATAGCCCAGCGGCTGCGCCAGCCGCTTCGGCGCGATGTGGGTGATGAACAGCGCCACCGAGACCGCGAGCGGGATCGCGATGATCACCGCGAGCACGGCGGCGAGCGCCGTGCCGAACGCGAGCGGGGCGATGTACGAGATCAGGCTCTTGCCGTCCGGGAGCTCGGACGAGCTCGCGGTGATCGCCGGCACCGACTCGGCGATCAGGAAGATCGCCACCCCGGCGAGCAGGGCGAGGATCGTGACCCCGGCGATCACCGCCAGGTTGGAGAAGATCCGGTCGCCCGGCCGGCGCTTGCCGCCAGAGGCCGACGCCAGGATCTGCCCGGCGTTGGTCGTGGTGTCGAAATGTGCTTCCAAAGTGGTGTGTGAGGGAGAGGAGGCGGGGCCGCGTGTAGCCGCGGCCCCGCCTGCCTATGCGCTTCCTACTAACCGCCGATCGCGTCCACCGACGGCTGGATCTGCTGCGTCGTCTTCTCGGTCAGCGGTGCCGAGCCGGCGTTCTTGGCCGCGGCCTGCTGGCCCTCGGAGCTGATCGCGTAGGCGAACAGCGCGTGCACGGCGGCGGCGTTGTCGCCGCCTGTGCAGGTCGCCATGTACGAGACGAGCACGATCGGATACGTGCCCGGGTCGGTCGAGGTCCGCTCGAGGTCGAAGGCGGTCACGAACTGATCGCCGCCGACGTCCGTCGACTCCTTCGAGATCTCGACGTCCTTCGCCGCGCCCTCGGCGCTCGGGGCGACGTAGGTGTTGCCGACCTTGATCTTGGCGATGCCGAGGTCGCCGGCCTGGCTCGCGTCCGCGTAGCCGATCGTGCCTTCGCCGGCGCCGACGGCCTCGACGACGCCCGACGTGCCTTCGGCGGACTCTCCGCCCTTCACCGGGAACGCGTCGTCGGGCGGATACGTCCAATCCTGAGGGCGCCGCCTTCGACAGGTACTGGGTGAAGTTGTTGGTCGTACCGGAGTCGTCCGAGCGGTTCACCGGGGTGATCCGGGTGTCCGGCAGCTGGGCGTCGGGGTTGAGCTTCGCGATCGCCGGGTCGTTCCAGGTCGTGATCTTCTGGTTGAAGATCTGGGCGATCGTGCGCGGCGTCGAGCTGCAGGTCCGTGACGTCGGGCAGGTTGTAGATGATCGCGATCGGCGAGATGTACGCCGGGACCTGCACGAAGTTCTCGGCGCCGCCGCAGTTCTTCTCCGCGCCGGTCAGCTCCTCGTCGGCGAACGACGAGTCCGAGCCCGCGTAGTCGACGCCACCGGCGTTGAACTGCTCGCGTCCGCCGCCCGACCCGACCGGGTCGTACGAGATCGTGAGGTCGGGGTTCTGGTCCTGGACCCCGGCGATCCACGCCTCCTGGGCGGCCTCCTGGGCGCTTGAGCCCGCGCCGGCGATCTCGCCGGAGACCGCCTCTCCGCCGCTGCTGCTGCTGGTGGTGCTGTCGCTGGAGCCGCTGTCGCCGCAGGCGGCGACACCGAGGGCCAGCACCGAACTGGTGCCGACAGCGAGCAGCCACTTTCTCGAATTCACTTGAGCTTGTCTCCTTCTAGGTGGGTTGCGGGAAGCGTGTTGGCTCCCACCCCCGGAGATGTCAAGAAGCTGTAAACGGGGCCCAAAACCCCGCTAGAAGCAAGCGTCCGGCGCTAGCCGAGCTGGGCGAACGGCGGAACGGTCGACCGTCTCACCCACGAAGCCGTCGGCTGGGCCTGCCGGGATCGGCTCGGGCACCGTCTCGGCGACCAGGTCTGCGGTCGGCATCGGATCGAAGCGATAGCCGACGCCGAAGTGCGTGTGGATGTAGCCCCAGTGCGGGGAGAGCTTTTCCAGCTTCGCGCGCAGCTTGCGGACGAAGACGTCGACGGAGCGGTCGCCGTGGGCCATCGCGTAGCCCCAGACCTGCTGGTAGATGTCCTCGCGCTCGATCACGCGCCCGCTGGCGTCGGCGAGCACCTGCATGAGCTCGAATTCGCGCCGCGTGAGCTCGAGGCTCTGGTCCCGGACGAAGGCTTGGAACTGGTCCGCCCGGATCTCGATCTCGCCGGCGACCAGCGGGCCCCGATCGGCGCGCGGGTGGCTGCGGCGGCGGCGGCGCACGACGGCCTCGATGCGGGCCATCACCTCGTCGGGGTGCGAGGGCTTGATGATCCAGTCGTCCGCGCCGAGGCGCAGGCCCCGGACGCGCTGGGCGACCGTCGAGCCCGGCGTGCACACGACGACCGCCAGGTCCGGCAGCAGCCCGCAGACGCGCTCGAGGAAGTCCCAGCCGAGCGGGCCAAGGAGCGTGATGTCGACGAGCAGAGCGTTGAGCTTCATGGCCACCAGCTCGTCCACGGGCACGCTCGAGCCGTGGACGCGGTACTCCCAACCGGCCGCGTCGAAGCGCCGCGAGAGCACTTGCAGGAAGCTGCTGTCGTCGTCGATGACGGCGAGGCGCACTGTGGCGGTCGGAGGGAGCATCGGCCGAGTCAACCGGATGGTAGTCGCAGAGGTGGTCCCTTTTGGTGCCGTTCACAGGTTCTTTACGCGCAAATTCTCGGTTTCTTCACTCCGAGCGGCGCCTCGGCAACCAGACTCGCCCGCACAACGAGATTCCTCTCTCGTGCGGCGCGCGGTCCCCCTCGTTCCTGCCCCGGGGTGCCGCGCGCTCTCTATTTGGGGGACGGATCGGCCCGGCTCAGGTCGCGCTGGTGACGCCCGTGGCGACCAGGCCCAGGACCACGATCCCAAGCGCGATCCGGTACACGATGAAGATCTTGAAGTTGTGCCCGGCGACGTAGCGGAGCAGCCAGGCGATCGTTGCGTACGCGACGAAGAACGCGACCACGATCGCGACCACCGTCGGCCCCCAGCCGATGCCGCCGGCGCCGGAGATGTCACTCGACTTGGTCACCGCCTCGAGCAGGGCGGCAGCGGTCAGCGCTGGGATCGCCAGGAAGAAGGACATGCGGATCACGGTCACCCGGTCGAGCCCCCGGAGGAGCCCCGCGGTGATCGTGGCGCCCGACCGCGAGACGCCCGGGATCAGCGCGAGGCATTGGGTCAGGCCCATGACGATCGCGTCGCGCATGTTGAAGTCCTCCTCGGTGCGACGCTGGGTGCCGTTCAGGTCGGCGTAGAGCATCGCGAAGCTCCAGGCGATCAGCGCGACGCCGACGACCCAGAGGCTGCGCAGGGGACCCTCGATCACGTGCCGCAGGGCGAGCCCGGCGATCGCGATCGGAATTGAGCCGACCGCGACCGCGAGCCCGTAACGAAACTCGCGCGTCCGCCGGCGCTCGGCGTCGACGAGACCGCGTGCCAACGCCACCACGATGCCCCACAGGTCGCTCCAGAAATAGATCACCACGGCGGCCACGGCCCCGATCTGCACGATCGCGGTGAACGCCGTGATGTCGGCATCGTCGATCGTGAAGCCCATGAGCTTCTCCGCGATCGTCAGGTGCCCGGTGCTTGAGATCGGCAGGAACTCCGTGAAGCCCTCGATCGCGCCGAGGACGATGGCTTCCAGAATGGACACGGCCGCGCAGCGTAGTCCGACGAACATGAAAAAGATCTGAATCTCCCTCGGGCGATAAAGTTCCGCCCGTGCGTGCCCGCAGCGCAGCTCTCTCGGTGACCGCGGCCCTGATCGCGTTGCTGGCCCTCGCTCCCGCGGCGTTCGGCGCCGACGGCGTCGGCACCTACGGGCGTACCGACGACAAGGTCGTGACCTACGCGGCGTTCGCGGTGATGGCCTTCTTCACCGTGATCGTGATCGCCTTCTCCCTGATCCAGGGGCGGCTCGACAGCCGCAAGGAACGCGCGCGGGCCGAGCTCGAGCGCCTCCGGCGTCCCTGAGAACTCGCGCCACGTCCTCCGCTCCGCCGATCCGGGCTACGCGGCTGCTCGCGTCCGGGCGTGCGCGTATGGTCCCGCAAGGCGAGCACGAGCTACGAGCGCAGCGGCCCCGCCGCCGTGCTCACGATCACCCGGCCCGAGCGCCGCAACGCCGTGGACGACGTGACCGCGGCCGAGCTCCTCGACGGCTTTCACCGCTTCGAGGCCGACGCCGAGGCCCGCGTCCTCGTGCTCACGGGCGAGGGCCCGGAGGCGTTCTGCGCCGGGGCCGACCTGAAGGCGTTCGCCGAGCGCGCCGAGACCTTTCTCGCCGAGCACCCCGACGGCGGCTCGGAGTCCGACCGCGAGCGGGTCGTGTCGGAATGGCTCGACCAGCGGCCCGACGGCCCGCTGGGCTTCACCAGGCTGCGCGCGTCGAAGCCGACGATCGCGGCGATCTCCGGCTGGGCGCTTGCGGGCGGGCTCGAGCTCGCGCTCTGGTGCGATCTTCGGGTCGCGACCTCGGACTCCAACCTCGGCTTCACCGAGCGGCGCTTCGGCGTGCCGCTGATCGACGGCGGCACCCAGCGGCTGCCGCGGATCGTGGGCATGGGCAGGGCGCTGGAGATGATCCTGACCGGACGGCTGGTCGACGCCCCGACGGCGCTCGAGTGGGGCCTCGTCACCGAGGTGGTCGAACCGGGGCGTCACCTCGATCGCGCCCTCGAGATCGCCGCGGGCCTGGCGGCCTTCCCCCAGGAGACGATGCTCTCCGACCGCCGCGCGGCGCTGGAGGGGATCGGCCTGGACTTCGAGGCCGGGCTCGCGCTCGAGGCGAAGGTCGGCCGCGCCTCGACCACGACCGGGGCAGCGGGGGCGGCGCGATTCGCCGCCGGCGAGGGCCGCGGCGCCGCGGGCGCCGGCGTCTAGCGCCAAACCGCGCGGATCCGGCGCGTTGTCCCCGTAGCGGGTACGCACCCGACTCCCGCACCGACGACGGATGAGGATCGCCCGCAGCGCGCCTAGCTTCCATGGCGACACACAGAGCGCCCGGCCCGGCACGGGCTGTGGGGCAAGGAGGCACAACGATGCCAAGACGAATCTTTTATGCGGGGGCGCTCGTGGCGGTGGTGGTCGGGCTGGCTCCGGCCTCCGCGGCGGCCGCGACAGCGTTGCAGACGGTCGACGGACAGCTCGGCGGCAAGACGACGCCGAAGTTCGACAAGAAGAAGTTCAAGTCGACCTCGCTGAACTTCGGGACGACCATCGCCGACGCCGACAACCCGGCCGGGATGCCGCCGAAGGCCACCAACGCCGAGATCACCTTCTCGAAGCAGGACGTCAAGTTCGACACCAACGCGGCGCCGAAGTGCGATCCGAACGCGATCGAGAACACGACCCACGAGGGGGCCGTCGCGGCATGCGGCAAGGCCGGCATCGGCGGCGGCACCGCGGTTGCAGCGCTCCCGTTCGGAGTCGGCGGAGCACGCCAGGACTTCGAGGCCGACATCCACGCGTTCAACCGCGCGGACACGAAGGGAGTGCTCCTTCATTCCCGGGTCGACTCGCTTGGGACCACGGTGGTGCTCAAGGGAGCGCTGTCCGGAACCAAGCTCTCGATCGAGATCCCACCGCTGGCCGGCGGCGCGGGCGCGATCGGTGACTTCAACGTCACGATCGACCGCAAGGGCTACGCGCTCGGTCGCTGCAAGACCAAGCACATCGACTACTCGGGGACGTTCACCTTCTCCGACGCGGCTCCGGCGACGGCGACCGACACGCAGAGCTGCAAGCGCAAGGCCAAGAAGGGCCACCACCACCACCACTAAGACCACGCCGGATGTGAGGCGCGCGGTCTAAAGGGGCCGCGCGCTTCGCTACGTCCCGATGCGGAATTCGGTGAGCAGCCGCTTCTCGGCCTCGCCCTCGACCGTTGCGACCACCTCGACGTGGTCGGCCAGCGGCGTGCCGCGGAGCTTGGTGGCCAGCAGGTCGTCGACCTGGAAGATGCCGGCGGAGTTGTTGAGCGCGATCTCGATCCGCACGGCGCGCTCGGTGCCCGCCGAGATCTCAACCCGATCGATCGCGGCGGCGGAGATCGCGTGGATCCCCATCTGGCCGGCCTCGACGGGCAGCCGGGTGCGGCCGTGGGCCATGTCGAGCGCGTCGGCCACGCGCACGACCCCGGCCTCGATCGTGTAGGGCTCGCCCCGGCGGCGGTGCCCGATGATCGCGTGCAGCGACTCGGCGATCACCACCGCCCGCTCCGCCGGGTCGGTGTAGACGTCGGCCAGGATCTCGCGCAGCTTGCGCTCGGCGAGGAAGAGGCTGTAGGCCTCGTGGTCGGCGCGGTGGATCGACATGCCGACGTCGTGCAGGAGCGACCCGGCCGCGACGACGACCTCCGCGTCGCGGTCGCGCATCCCGTGGTCCGTGACCATGGCCGGCTCCAGCCCGCTCTTGACCAGCAGGCGGAACAGCCGCAGGGCGATGTTGAGCACGATGCGCACGTGGACCCAGGAGTGGTCCGACATCCCGAGCCGCTCGGACTGCACCTGGGCCATGTGCCACCACGCGCGCACCTCGGGGTCGGCGTTGAGCCCCTCGAGCAGCGCCGCGAGGCGCCGGTTGCCGCGCGTCGGCGCGCCCACCCGCGCCGCGGCGATCGCCTCGCCCGGGCTGCGCCCCAGCTCGCCGGGCCCGGCCGCCTCGACCTCGACCTCGACCGGCGCGGTCTCGTCGGGCTCGGGCTCGGGCATGGCCCCATCCTCGCATCTCGATTCGGTCCGGAGTGCTTCCATCCGCGCACCGTTGACCGCCTCCCACGGCTACGCCCACGCTCGCGCCGCGCTGCTCGGCAACCCGTCCGACGGCTTCGGCGGCAGGACGCTGGCGGTCACGATCGAGTCGATGGGCGCGCGGGTGACGCTCGGCGGCGGCGACGTGGCGCTCGTCGACGCGGCGATCGAGCGCTTCAATCGCACGACCGGCGCCTCGGTGCCGGTCGGCGGGACCGTGCGGACCACCATCCCCCGCGAGGTCGGGCTCGGCGGTTCGAGCGCGATCGTGATCGCGACCCTGCGGGCGCTCTGCGCGCACACCGGGACCGAGCTCGCGCCCGCCGAGATCGCGGCGATGGCCCTCGCCGTCGAGGCCGACGACCTCGGGATCGCCGCCGGCCCGCAGGACCGCTTCGTCCAGGCCCACGGAGGCCTGCTCTACATGGACTTCGCCGCCGGCGCGCGCTGCGAGGCGCTCGACCCGGCGCTCCTCCCCCCGCTGTTCCTCGCCTACGCCGCCGACGCCGCCGAGCCGTCGGCGGCAGTGCACGGCGACCTGCGGCGGCGCTTCGACTCGGGCGAGCCCGGAGCTCGCTCGCTGCTGGCGGGGATCGCCGATCTCGCCGAGCGCGGGCGCGCGGCGCTGCTCGCGGGCCGGAGCGCCGAGCTCGGCGAGCTGATGGCGCGCAACGTCGAGCTCCGGGCGGAGCTGCTCGACCTCGAGCCGCGCCACGTGCGGATGATCGAGCTCGCCGGCGAGCTCGGGGCGGGGGCGAACTACGCCGGCTCGGGCGGCGCCATCGTCGGCGTCGTCCCCGAGGACGTCGGAATCGAGCGGCTCCGCGCCGAGTTCGCCGCGATCGGCTGCGAGCTCGCCGAGCTGGGCCCAGCGCGCCGTTTTCCCGTCGGGTAGCGGTTCTACTCTGGGCGCGTGGCGAATGGGATGGGGCAACGGAGATGCCCCGAGACGGGTCTGGCGGTGCCGGAGTGCAGCTGCAAGCGCTGCCTCGAGGTGATGCTGCGCCGCTTCTCGCCGGACGTGTTCGCGGGCGAGATTAGGGTCACGCGCCAGCGCCCGGCTCCGCGCGAGGAGCCGGGCAGCCACCGCGAGGCCGCCTGAGCGGTCCCCGCCCCCTCGACGCGGGGGCCGTGCAGGGGTAGCATCGCGGCGTGGCAGGACTACTGTCGATCGAACGGCGCGGCGAGGTGGCGGTCGTCACCATGCGCCGGCCGGAGAAGGCCAACGCGCTCTCGATCGAGCTGCGCACCGAGCTCGCGGACGCGTTCCGCGG
>CAWAUE010000007.1:0-487587 GCA_963785195.1 uncultured Solirubrobacterales bacterium
CGCGGCAACTCCGATGACAACCAGCAACCGATCGTGCAGGTGGGCACCGGCAGCACCACCGCGACGTCGACGTCAGACTTGGGCGGCGGGCAGGGCGGCTCGGGGTCCGACATCACCAGCGAGTGGCCGGCGGGCACGAACGGGTACACCGTGCAGGTCAGCTCGGTGCCCAAGGCGGGCGCCACGCCCGCTTCGGTGGAAGCCGCCAAGCAGTCAGCCCTCACGAGCGGCGCGTCGGCCGCGTCCGTGCTCGACTCGGACCTCTACCCGAGCCTTCCCCCGGCAACTACATCGTCTACTCCGGCGTCTACGACTCGAGCAAGGAGGCCGACGCCGGCCTCCAGCAGCTCGGCGACGGTTTCCCGGACGCGAGTGTGATCCACGTCTCGACGAAGGCGAGCGGCGGCGGGAGCAGCATCCCGCAGGCCGGCGACACCACGACCACCCCGGACCTCGGTGGCGTCAACGGCGAGACGACGATCCCCTCCGACCCCGCGCTGGTACCCGGCGCGGACACCGGTGGAGTGACGGAGTCGGAGAAATGAGCCCCGGCGTGATCGAGCGGCTCAAGCCGTACTTCAAGACCCGGCCGCGGACGCCGAAGGCGCAGGGTGCGCCCGGGGCCGCGCCGACCCCGGCGCCCGTCGCCGCCCAGCAGGCGGTCAACTCCCAGCCGGCAGCCGGCCAGGCCGCGCCGACCCGGCGACCGCGGCGCCGCAGGCCACGTCCGCGAAGACCGCCCAGCAGGCCGCCCCCGCCGCAGCCACGCCGCCCGCCGCTGCGCCGCAGGCCTCCCCGGCCGCGGCCAAGCCGCGCAAGCAGCGGCGCGGGCTGCGCCGCCGCAAGCGCGCCGCCAAGCCCCTGCCGCAGCCGCCCGCCGGCGCCGTGCCGGCGCAGCCCGCGGGCGCGCAGTCCGCGCCCGCGCCGCCCGGTGCCCCCGCGGCCCACATGGCGCTGCTGGCGAATCGGCGGGAGCAGCTCGCGCGCGAGTTCGCCGAGCTCCAGGCCGACCTCGGCGGGCTCGTCTACGAGATGGCCATGCGCGACGAGTTCCGCACCGAGCTCGTCGCCCGCCAAGCTGCGAAGCTACAGGCCGTGGACCTCGAGCTGAGCGCGGTGGAGCGGGCGCTCGGGATCGCCTCGAGCGACCCCGGGGCGAAGTGCCCAGCCTGCGGCAGCCCTGCTGCGATTGACGCGGCGTTCTGCGGGCACTGCGGCTCGCCGCTGCGCAGCCTGCACCAGCCGCAGGCGGTCCAGGCTCAGCCGGTCGCCGCCCAGCCGCCGCAGCCAGCGCCCGAGCCCGAGCAGGCTCCGGCGCGCCCGGCGCCGGCCCCGGCCGCGTCGCCACAGCCGGCTGGACCGCGACCCGTCCCGCCCGATAGCTCCGCCCGCGAGGCCGCCGACGCGCCCACCCGCGTCACCCCGGCTCCCAGTCCGCCCGCGGAGGCCCAGCGCCCGGCCGGTGGAGGCTCGCGATGAGGGTTCCCGGCCGGCTCGTGCGCGGGCGCGTGCGCCCGGACCGGTGGACCGCGCTGCGGTTCGCCTCGATGCGCTGGGCCGCGTTGCCGGTGATCGACCGCCGCTGGACGGCGCCGCTGTCCGCGATCGCGCTCGGCTTCGGGCTCTTCGTCGGCGTCGCGATCGGCCCCGGTACCCAGGGGAGCTTCGGGAGCAACTCGCCGGTGATGGTGCAGGTCCCGGACCCCAACGCGCAGGCCGCCGCGCCGGGCGGCCCGGTCCCCTCCGGTCGGCAGCGGCCTGGATCTGCCCGGCTCGAGCAGCCATGGCCACGACTCCGCGCCGCCGCCGTTCAAGCCGCCCGACTCGTCGTCGAGCCCGCAGATCGACCCGTCTTCCCTGCCGTCGATCCCGAGCACCTCGATCCCACCGACGACGGTGCCGCCGAGCTTCCCGACGACGCCGCCGCCGACCACCACGATCCCACCAGTCGACACCACCACGACCACCACCGACGAAACGCAGCCCACTGAGCCGACGACGACGACCTTCACCGGCCCCGTCGTGCACCTGAACCCGAAGGCGGGCAGCTACACGCTCGCCGCGGACGGCGATCTGATCGCGATCCACACCGGCAACCTGCCGGACATCGGCCAGACGCTCGAGGTCGACACCACGACGCTGGCCAACGGCACCTACAGCGAGGACGGCAACCGCCATCGGACCGGCAATCGCGGTCGCGTCTCGATCGGCGGCGTCGTCAGCTTCCGCGATCCGCGCAGCGGCATCTACACGCTCTCCGCCCCCGGGGCCTCGGTTCTCGTGCGCGGCGGCGCCCAGCGGACGCCACCCTCGCTCGGCAAGCGCGCCGACGTCGAGGTCCGGTTCGCCGACAATCCGGACGAGCTCGAGATCTCGCCGGCGGGCCACGAGGGCTGCGAGAAGCCGCCCGCCCTGCCCAAGCCGCCGCGGATCGCGCTCGAGCAGGCCGGCACGGTCCATACGACCGGCGACGACCCGAGCGCCGACGAGGCCACGGCTGGCACCACCGACATCGAGGCGATCGTCGAGGGCGTCTGCCGCAGCGGCTCGCGCAAGCTCGTGGTCTCAGCCGACGACCTGCGCGAGTCGGGCCAGGACATCCCGGTGGCGGTCCCGTCGAAGTTCCAGCTCGCCAACGTCGAGACCGGCGACGTGGTCAAGCTCAGCGCCACGATCGGGGAGTCCGGGAACTACACCCTCGCCGGGATCGCCAGCGACGAGCGCCGCCAGGGCGCCGACGATCAGGACCTGATCCAGCCGTAGCTCGCGGCGCGGGCGCCTAAGGCGTCTGGTCGTCGAGCGTCGTGTAGCCCCGCCCGGCGAAGTCGAAGCCGACCAGGTCGCCGGTCGGATTGCCGCGGTCGCCGTGATGGTAGGCGCGTACCTCGGCGATGCGGCCGTCCTCGAGCCGGAACCACTCGGTCCCTCGGTTGAGCCGTCGCTCGCCCGACTTCGGATCGCGCCAGGTCATCGTCCACTCGATCACCGCCTCGTCGCCGTCGGCGAGCCCGTGCTCGTACCACCACTGGCCGTCCATGTTGTCGATCGCCCAGCGGGCGTTCTCGGCGATCCCCCGCCCGTGATGGGGCCCGAGCCGCGTGTAGTAGTGGGTCGCGTCGTCGGTGAAGTGCGAGTGGATCAGCTCGACGTCGCCGGTGTTGAGCGCCTCGTAGTAGCTGCGGATGTGGGCGAGGTTGTCGATTTCGGGGCTCCTCCGTTCGTCGTTAGGGTGAAAGCGGCCGCAGACGGCGGTCGCCCGAGGCCAAGGAGGCGTAGATGAGGTACATGCTGACGTTGATCGGCGAGGAGGGCGGCTGGGAGGACGCGACGCCCGAGCAGATGCGGGCCCAGATGGGCCGCTGGGACGCCTACACGGAGTCGCTCCGCGACGCCGGCGCCTTCGTCGCCGGCGAGGGGCTCCAGGACAGCCCCACCGCGACCACCATCCGGATCCAGAGTGACGGCGAGCGAGTCGTCACCGACGGGCCGTTCGCCGAGACCAAGGAGCAGGTCGGCGGCTTCTACCTGCTCGAGTGCGACGAACCTCGATCGAGGCGCTCGAGTGGGCGAAGAAGATCCCGCTGCCAGCCGGCGCAATCGAGGTCCGCCCGGTGATGGACTACGAGGCCTTCGGGGCCGAGGAGCCCGCCGCCGCGGAGGCGAGCTCGTAGGCGATCAGGTCGTCGTCGACCGCCTGTTCCGGCACGAGTCGGGACGGGCGGTCGCTTCCCTGATCCGCGTCCTCGGCGACTTCGACGCGGCCGAGGAGGCGGTGCAGGAGGCGTTCGTCGTCGCGCTCGAGCGCTGGCCACGCGACGGCGTCCCGGACAACCCCGGCGCCTGGATCACGCGGGTCGCGCGCAACAAGGCGATCGACCGCCTGCGCCGCGAGCGCAGTCTGGAGGCCAAGCGCCCCGAGCTCGAGGCGCTCGAGCGTCTGCGCGCACCGCAGGAGGACGACGCCGAGCCCGACGTGTTTCCGGACGACCGGTTGAGGCTCATCTTCACCTGCTGCCATCCGGCCCTCGCGCCGGAGGCGCGGGTGGCGCTGACGCTGCGCACCCTCGGCGGCCTCACGGTCGCCGAGATCGCCCATGCCTTCCTGGTCGCCGAGTCGGCGATGGCGCAGCGGCTGGTGCGCGCCAAGCGCAAGATCCGCGACGCCCGGATCCCGTACGAGGTGCCGGACCCGGAGCGGATGGGGGAGCGCCTGGGCTCGGTGCTGGCGACGCTCTATCTGATCTTCAACGAGGGCTACATGGCCTCGGGGGCCGACAGGCTGGTCCGGGCCGAGCTCTGCGCCGACGCGATCCGCCTGGCGCGGGTGCTCCGGGCGATGATGCCGCGCGAGCCGGAGGTGACGGCGCTGCTGGCCCTGATGCTGCTGCACGACTCGCGGCGCGCGGCCCGCACAGACGCCGCCGGCGACCTGGTGCTGCTCGACCAGCAGGACCGTTCCCGCTGGGATCGCGAGGAGATTGCGGAGGGGCTCGCGCTCGTGGCGGAGGCCCGTGCCGCCGGGCCGCGTCCCTACACGATCCAGGCGGCGATCGCCGCGGAGCATTCGCGGCCCGAGCGCGCCGCGGAGACGGACTGGCCGCGGATCGCCCGGCTGTACTCCTGGCTGGCCGCGATCGACCCCTCGCCGGTGATCGAGCTCAACCGCGCCGTCGCCGTCGCGATGGTCGACGGACCCGAGGCCGGGCTGGGGCTGGTGAACGCGATCGCCGGGCTCGAGGACTACGGGCCCTACCACGCCGCGCGTGCGGATCTGCTGCGGAGGCTGGGCCGCCCCGACGCGGCGCCCGCCTATGAACGGGCAATCGAGCTCGCGGGGAACCCGGTGGAGCGGGCCTACCTCGAGCGGCGCCTGGCCGCGGTGCGGCCCGGCTAACCTGGCGGCGGATGCGAACGACGCTCGAGGCACGCGCGGAGATCCTCGCCAGGCTCTCGGTGGCGATCGAGAGGGCCTCCCTGGCGACGGCCTGTCTCGGCGAGGCGTTCGAGCTGCTCGACGACGCCGGCGCCGAGCGCCTCGAGGATCAGCTCTTCCGGCCCGTGCAGCGCGCCTACGCACGAGCGAAGCGGGCGCAGGGCACCTTCGCGGACCGCGTCGGCCTCGTCGCCCCGGCGTCCGGGAGCCCGTCGGCGGGCCCGCCCTCGCAGGGCGCGAAGCTGCTGGTCGAGCGCGCCGCGGGCGCTGCGGCCGAGGCCGACCTGGTGGTCGCCGACCTCCAGGACTCGATGCTCCCGATCGAGGCCGGCGACGCGGAGCTGCGCGCGGCGCTGGCCGAGGTCCGCGAGCTGCTTGGCGCGGTGCCGCCGGCGGCGCGGGAGTTCCAGCGGACCTTCGGACGCTAGGGCGTGGGCGGCGTCGCTCAGACAATCCCGTTCGCGGGCCGCGAGCTGAAGCGGATCGGGCTCGGCACGAACCGGCTCACCGACACGCCCGCCAACCGCGCCTTCCTTGAGCAAGCCGTCGCGGCCGGGGCTGCAGATGATCGACACCGCTCATCTCTACAGCTCCGGCGACAGCGAGCGCACGATCGGCGGGGCGCTCTCCCCGTTCGGCGACGAGCTCGTGGTCGCCACCAAGGCCGGCTACCACGGCGGCGGGATCGACCAGCTTCGAGCGGAGATCGAGGAGAGCTTCGAGCGCCTGCGGACCGACGTGATCGACCTCTACTACCTGCACCGGCTCGACCCCGAGGTGGCGCTCCCGCGGACCCTCTCCGTGCTCGCCGAGTACCACGAGGCGGGCCGGATCCGCAACGTCGGCCTGTCCGAGGTCGCGGTCGAGGACATCCTCCTCGGCCGCAGCGTCGTGCCGATCGCCGCGGTTCAGAACGAGTACAGCCTCGACCAGCGCAAGCACGACGAGGTCGTCGACTTCTGCGCCGAGGAGGGCATCCCGTTCGTGCCGTTCTTCCCGCTGCGCGGCGGCGGCAGGACCCTGGACGAGATCGCCGCGCGCCTCGGCGCAACGCGCCAGCAGGTCAAGCTCGCCTGGCTGCTGCGCCGGTCCACGGTGATGCTGCCGATCCCGGGGACGCTCTCGATCGAGCACCTGCGCAGCAACCTCGCAGCGCTCGAGCTCGAGCTCTCCGACGAGGACTACGAGGCTCTGTCCTAGAGGCCGTACGAGCGGCCGATCACGTCCAGCATGATCTCGTCCGTCCCGGCGCCGATCCGGTTGAGGCGCTGGTCTCGGTAGGCGCGCTCGATCTCGTACTCCTTCATGTAGCCGTAGCCGCCGTGGATCTGCACGCACTCGTCGGCGACCTCGTGGCACACGCGGGTCGCGTAGAGCTTCGCCATCGTGATCTCGCGCACCGGGTACTCGCCGTTGGCGAAGCGCCAGGCGGTCGCGTGGACCATCTGCTTGGCGGCCTCGATCTTCGTCGCCATGTCGGCGAACTTGTGGCGGATCACCTGGAACTTGCCGATCGAGCGCCCGAACGCCTCGCGCTCCTGGGCGTAGGCGAGCGTCTTCTCGAACATCCGCTCCGAGGCCGCGTAACAGCCCGCGGCGGCGACCAGGCGCTCCCCCTGAAGCTCCCAACTGATGTGGTAGAAGCCCTTGCCGATCTCGCCGAGGACGGCGTCGGCCGGGACGCGCATGTCCTCGAAGGCGAGCTCGCCCGTGTCGGAGGCGTGCATGCCCATCTTCTCGAGCTCGCGCGAGACGGTGAAGCCCTCGACCAGGTTCCCGTCCTCGTCGCGGAGGTCGACGAGGAAGAGCGTGATCCCGTCGTGGCGCTTGTCCGGATCGGTCTTGGTGACGAGCACGCAGAAGTCGGCGCGGGGGGCGTTGGTGATGAACGTCTTCGCGCCGTTGATCACGTACTCGTCGCCGTCGCGGATCGCGGTCGTGCGGATGCCGGCGACGTCGGAGCCGGCGCCCGGCTCGGTGATCCCGAGGCTGCCGATCTTCTCGCCCTTGATCCCCGGCACGAGGTAGCGCTGCTTCTGCTCCTCGGTGCCGAGCAGGTGCACGGGGGGGAGGACCATGTCCGTCTGGACCGCGAAGCCCATGTTGGTGCCGCCCGAGCCCGAGTAGCTCATGCACTCGGCGCGCACCAGCGAGTAGAAGTAGTCGCCGCCCTGGCCGCCGTAGGACTCCGGGAAGCAGAGGCCGAGGTAGCCCAGCTCGCCCGCCCGGCGCATGATCTCGCTCGGCCAGTAGGTGTCCTCCCACTCGTTGCGGTGGGGATACATCTCCTTCTTCACCCAGGCGCTCATCGACTCGCGCAGGTCGAGGTGCTCCTCGCTGAACAGGAAGTGCTTTCGCGAGCCGTCGTGCTCGGGCTTGATCACGCTCGCGGTCGCAGTCGCCACTGGTGCTCTCCTTGGTCGCTCGACAAAAGTAGTGAGCGAAGAGTAATACTTCCTACTCGTGGCTGCGTACGAGAAGCTCCGCTACGAGGTCGCCGACGGCGTCGCGACGATCACGCTCGACGACCCCGAGACGCGGAACTCGCTCTCCGACCAGCTCCTGCGGGAGCTGCTCGAGGCCCTGCGGGCTGCGAAGGGCGACGACGAGGTCCGCGTCGTCGTGCTCACGTCGTCCCACGAGAAGGTCTTCTCGTCCGGCGCGAACCTGGGCGGCTTCGCCGCCGACGCGCCGACCGCCCACAAGTACCTCGGCACCGCGACGTTCCCCGCGGTCTTCAAGGAGCTCGGCGAGCTCGGCAAGCCGTCGATCCTGGCCGCGAACGGCCACGTGCTCGCCGGCGCGCTCGGGATCGCGCTGGCGTGCGACCTGATCGTCGCCAAGGAGGGCGCGGGCTTCGGCACCCCCGAGATCAACGTCGGCCTGTTCCCGTTCATGATCATGGCCCTGATCTACCGCAACGTGCCGCGGAAGAAGACGACCGAGATGCTGCTGCTCGGCGAGCGGCTGACGGCGGAGGAGGCGCGCGAGGCGGGGATCGTGAACAAGGTGGTGCCCGCCGACGAGTTCGACGCGGCCGTCGCCGAGTGGGCCGCGAAGCTGGCCTCGAAGTCGCCGCTGATCATGCGCCTGGGCAAGGACGCGATGTGGCGCCAGCTCGACATGCCGCTGGCCGAGGCGCTCGACTACCTGCGTTCGCAGCTGACGATCGAGCTCTCGACCGAGGATGCGGTCGAGGGCGTGACGGCGTTCTTCGAAAAGCGCGAGCCGGAATGGAAGGGCAGATGAACGACGTTCCGTCCGACTCCGCCGCTTCGCGTCCGGGGTCGGACGGGTCAGCTGAGGATCGGCAGAGGCGCCGGAGGCGCCGCCCGCGAAGGGCGGCAAGCTCAAGGACCTCACCGACGACCTGCACGCTCGCCGCGAGAAGGCGAAGCTCGGCGGCGGTGAGGAGAAGATCGCCAAGCAGCATGCCGCCGGCAAGCTCACGGCGCGCGAGCGGATCGACCTGCTGGTCGACCCGGGCACCTTCGTCGAGCTCGGCATCCACGCCGGGCCGCACTTCGCCCAGCGCGCGATGGACGGCAAGGAGGCGCCCGCCGACGGCGTGATCACCGGCTGGGGCGACGTCGACGGCCGCCCGGTCGCGATCGCCGCGTACGACTTCACCGTGATGGCCGGCTCGATGGGGATGACCGGCGAGCTCAAGGTGGGCCGGCTGCGCGAGCTGGCCCTGCAGAAGCGGATCCCGCTGGTCTGGCTGCTCGACTCCGCCGGCGCCCGGATTCAGGAGGCGGCCGGCTCGCTGTTCGCCGGCTCGGGCCATCTGTTCCGCGAGGAGGTGACGATGTCCGGCGTCGTTCCGCTGGTGGCCGGGATGCTCGGCCCCTGCGCGGCCGGCACGGCCTACATCCCGGGGCTCTCGGACTTCGTCCCGATGGTCGTGGGCCAGGGCGCGATGGCGCTCGCCGGCCCGCACCTGACCAAGGCGGTGACCGGCGAGGAGATCTCGATGGAGGACCTCGGCGGCGCCAGGGTCCACTGCCGCAAGTCGGGCGTGGGCGATCTCGAGTGCAAGGACGACGCCGAGTGCATCGAGGCGATCAAGACCTACCTCTCCTATTTCCCCGCCAACTGCGAGCAGAAGCCGCCCGTTCGCGAGACCGACGACCCCGAGGACCGGATGTCGGAGAAGCTCCTCGACATCGTCCCGGAGTCGAACCGGCACCCGTACGACATGTACGAGCTGATCCGCGAGATCGTCGACGACGGCGAGATCTTCGACATCAAGCCGCGCTTCGCGAAGACGATCATCACGTGCCTCGCCCGCTTCGGCGGCATGCCGGTCGGGATCGTCGCCAACCAGCCGAAGCACCTCGGGGGGATCCTGGAGAACGACTCAGCCGACAAGGCGGCGCGGTTCGTGAACCTCTGCGACGCGTTCAGCATCCCGCTCGTCTTCCTGCAGGACGTGCCCGGGTTCATGGTCGGCTCGAAGGTCGAGCACGCGGGGATCATCCGCCACGGGGCGAAGATGCTCTACGCGGTCTCGCGGGCGACGGTGCCGAAGATCACCGTGGTCGTCCGCAAGGCCTACGGCGCCGGCTACTACGTGATGAACGGCAAGGCCTACGAGCCGGACCTGATCGTCGCCTGGCCGAGCGCCGAGATCTCGGTGATGGGCGCGGAGGGCGCCGTGAACATCATCGGCCGCTCGGCGATCGAGGCCTCCGACGACCCCGACGCGACCCGCGAGGCGATGCTCGAGGAGGTCCGCAAGCAGATCGACGTCTACATCGCCGCCCGCAACGCGACGATCGACGACGTCATCGACCCGCGCGAAACGAGGCCCACGATCATTCGCGGGCTGCGCATGGCGGCCACGAAGCGGGTCGAAAGGCCCTGGCGGAAGCATGGGGTGATGCCGGTATGAGCCGGCAGTCGTTAGTCGCCACTCGTCATGGTCAGTTGCTTCGGACCGAAACCGGTGGAGCGGTGCATCAGGCCGTTGACGAGCTGGCCGACCCGCGCGGCGCGCGCACGGTACTCGTCGCCGGCGAGCAGGGAGCGGGCGATGCGCGCGCTCGATCCAGTGCTGGGTCTCGTGCGCCGAGCCGCGCGCGAACAGGAGGAATCGCTGCTCGTCACGGGCCGTCCCGCGACCGAACGCCTCGGCGATGTTCGCTCCGACGGAGTCGGCGGACTCGGAACAGCTGAACGCCGACTGTCCACTGATCGAGCGTGGGCCAGGCTCGGAACGCCTCACGCAGATCGTCGGCGAGGGCAGGCGCCACCGGTAAGCGAGCAGGTCTCGAAATTGCCACCCACGGCTGAGAGTCGCTCCCAGCATCGATCTCTCCCCCGAGTGACGAGTGACGAGCGACGAACGACCGGAGGAGCGCAGCGGCATGAGCACCTTCAGCGACCCCGTGATCATCAGCTGCTCCATCTGCGGCGCGATCGCCAACCGCGATCAGTGCCCCGCCATTCCCTATACGCCGGAGGAATATGCGGCCGAGGCCCGGCGTGCCGTGGACGAGGGCGCGTCGCAGATCCACATCCACGCCCGGACGCCGGACGGCGTGCCGAGCTATGAGATCGAGGACTTCCGCGCGATCACGGAGGCGATCCTGGCGGAGGTCGGTGACGTGATCGTCAACTACTCGACCGGCGCGATCGGGGTCCCGATCGACAAGCGGATCGCCTACCTGCGCGAGCTGCGGCCGGATGTCGCGGCGCTGAACATGAGCTCGATGAACTACGCCAAGTACTCGCGGCGGCGCAAGGACTTCGTCTTCAAGGCCGTGTTCGAGAACTCCTTCGACACGATCATCGAGTTCATCACGGCGATGAACGAGCTCGGGATCCAGCCGGAGCACGAGTGCTTCGACGCCGGCCACGTGGCGAACCTCGACCCGCTGCTGGACATGGGGCTGCTGACGCCGCCGCTGCAGATCTCATTGGTGATGGGGGTCACCGGGGGCATCCGCCCGACCCCGCGCAACGTCACCTTCATGTCCGACCAGGTCCCGGGAGGTCCCGAGGGCTCCAACAACTGGCAGGTGATCGGCGTCTCGCGCGACCAGTGGAAGCTGCTGGCCGCATCGCTCGACCTCGGCGGCAACGTGCGCGCCGGGCTCGAGGACAACCTCTATCTGCCGGACGGCGAGATGGCGCGCTCCAACGGCGACCTGATCGCGAAGGCACGCCAGATGGCCGAGGATGTCGGTCGTCGCGCGGCGACGGTCGCAGGAGGCGCGCGAGATGCTGGGAGTGCCCAAGCGTGACCGCGCTGCCGCTTAGCGACGTCCGCGTTTTGGACTTGACGCGGCTGCTGCCGGGCGGCTTCTGCTCCCAGCTGCTCGCGGACTTCGGCGCCGACGTCGTCAAGGTCGAGGACACCGGGATGGGCGACTACGTCCGCTGGGCGCCGCCCTATTACGGCGAGGATGCGCAGCAGGCGCTCGGGACGCGTTCGGCGCTGTACCTGGCGCTGAACCGCAACAAGCGGTCGATCCGGCTGGACCTCAAGTCCGACGGCGGCCGCGAGGCGCTGCTGCGGCTCGTCGGCGGTTACGACGTCGTCCTCGAGGGCTTCCGCCCCGGGGTCCTCGACCGCCTGGGGGTCGGCTACGAGCGGATGCGCGAGGCGAACCCGGCGCTCGTCTACTGCGCGATCACCGGCTACGGCCAGACCGGCCCGAACACGGGCCGCGCGGGCCACGACATGAACTATCTCGGTCTGATCGGGCTGCTCGGACTCACCGGGGAGCCCGGCGGCCGGCCGATCCAGTCGGCGGGGCAGATCGCCGACATCGGCGGCGGCGCGCTGATGGCGGCCTTCGGGGTGATGGCCGCGCTGCACGAGGCGCGCCGCTCCGGGGAGGGGCAGATGGTGGACGTGTCGATGGCCGACGGCGCCCTGTCCTGGCTGTCCATGGTCGCCGGCGCCTACCTGTGCGACGGCGAGGTGCCGACCCGGGGCGAGGGCCAGCTCACGGGGCGTTTCGTCTGCTACCTGCCGTACGAGGCGGCTGACGGCCACGTCACGATGGGCGCGCTGGAGCCACAGTTCTGGGCGCGCTTCTGCGCGGGCGTCGGGCGCGACGATCTCGTCTCGAAGCAGTTCGAGCGGGCCGGCTCCGAGGCGTGGGCGGAGGTCGCGGAGATCTTCCGCTCGCGGACCCGGGCGGAGTGGACGGCCTTCAACGACGAGCACGACGCGATGATCGAGCCCGTCCTCGACCTCGACGAGGCGCTCGGCTCCGAGCTCGTGCGCGAGCGCGAGATGGTGGTCGAGTGGGAGCAGCCGGAGATCGGCCGGGTGCGTCAGCTCGGGGTCCCGGTGAAGCTCTCCCGCACCCCGGGCACGGTCCACGCGGCCGCGCCGGCGCTCGGCGAGCACACCGAGGCCGTGCTGCTCGAGGCCGGCTTTGCGGACGAGGAGGTTCGGGAGCTGCTCGACTCCGGCGCCGCCGCCGGGCCGGCGGAGGACCCGACCGGGGCCAGGTTCATGTCGTGAGCGCCCCTGCGCAGGAGCTCCTGAAGATCTCTGAGCTGGCCGACCGCGCGGAGGTCCCCGTCGCCACGGTGCGCCACTACCTTCGCGAGGGGCTGCTGCCGGAGCCGGTGAAGACCTCCCGGAACATGGCGTACTACCCGCCCGAGTTCGCGGAGCGGATTCGGCTGATCAAGCGGCTTCAGGAGCAGCGGTTCATGCCGCTCCGCGTCATCCGCGAGCTCCTCGACGCCCAGGGCGCCGACCTCGAGCGCCTGCGGGCCCTCGCCGACACGGGCGACGCGCTCGTCGCCCGCGCGCTCGGCCCGGAGGCCGAGCGGACGGCCAAGGAGGACGTCCTGCGGCGGTTCGAGATCCCCGAGCGGGCGCTGGAGCGACTGGCCGAGGTCGGCGTCCTCTCACCGGACGCCGACGGCTACACGCCAACCGACGTGCGGATCGTCGAGGCGATCGCCCGCTTCCGCGAGGCCGGCTGGAACGAGACGACCGGGTTCGGCGCCCGCGATGTCGCCCGCCTGATGGAGGGCCTCGAGCCGGTGATCGAGGATGAGCTCAACCTGCTGATCGAGCGCTTCGCCGCGCTTGGAGCCGACCGCGCCGAGGCGATCGTCGAGGGTGGCACCGCGCCGTTCCCCGAGCTGATCGGGGCCCTGCACGCGAAGCTGCTGACCTCGGAGCTCGAGCGCGCCCGAGCCGGTTAGCCGTCAGGCGGCCCGAAGCTCGGCGAAACCGTCGGCGCGCGAGCGCACGGGCTCGTAGCCGAGCTCGTCGCGCGCCTTCGCGATCACGATCGTGCACTCCTGCGAGGACAGCCACACCGCGAGCCTCGTCAGCGGCGGCTCGCCACCGATGCGCAGCAGCCGCCACACCGTCTCGGAGCCGGCGGCGACGGCGCCGGCCAGGGGGGCGGGGACCGAGCGGGTCGGCGGCTCGACGCCCTGGGTCTCGAGGAGCTCGGAGACGAACTCGCGGAACACCACCGGATCGCCGTCCGTGACGAAGTAGGCCTCCCCGCCGCGGCCGCGCTCGCCGGCCAGCAGAAGGCCCTCGATCACGTTGTCGACGTGCGTGGTGGACGTGAGGTGACCGCCGCCGCCGATCCAGGCGAAGCGTCCCGCCTGGACGGCGTCGACGATCGCCGGCAGCAGCGTCGTGTCGCCCTTGCCCCAGACGAGGCGCGGGCGCAGGACGACGGTCTTGAAGCCGTCGGCGTTGGCGGCTCGGACCGCCAGCTCGGCCATCGCCTTGGTCTGCGAGTAGAGCGCCTTCGAGTCGGGCCGCAGCGGCGCGGTCTCGTCGACGGAGCGCAACGGCTCGCCGGCGATCAGCGCCGCCTCGGTCCCGCAGTGGACGAAGCGGCTCACTCCGGCCTTGCGGCATCCGGACAGCGCGTTCTCCGTGCCGGTCACGTTGCCGGCGATGAACTCCTCGCGCGTGCCCCACTGACCCACGTGGGCCGCGAGGTGGACGGCGAGGCCGCAGCCGGCCGCGCCCGCGGCGATCGATGCGGGGTCGGCGAGGTCACCGTGCACCGGTTCGGCGCCCAGGCGCTCCACGGCGTCGGCCGACGACGGCGAGCGCGCCAGCGCTCGGACCCGGCGCCCGTCGCCGACGAGCCGGCGCACCAGGGCGCCGCCGATGAAGCCGGAGCCGCCGGTGACGAAGACGTCGGTGCGGTCGTTCACGCCGCGCAGCCTAGATGTAGCGGCGTTGCGGAACTGCGACGAACCCCTTCGCAGGGGCCCGTCGCACACCACTCAGAGAGGGATCAGGATTATCCGCGCGAACGGCGCGGGCGCTCCCGGGATTGGGGGGTTGACCCCGGTCGCTACCTGGTCCCGATCAAAATCTACCCCCTTCCCGGGGGTCCAAACCAACTTTCGCTTAACGCAAAGCCGGAACCTCGGGCTATCCTTCTTGGGCGCCCAAGGGGCCGACCTTCCGGGGGGCAAGGTCGGTCACTAGCGAAAACGCTTAGGGCGATCACGCCGCTGGACCAAAAGGGGTCCGACTCTCGCTGGGAGCGCGGTTCGTCGCTTGTCGAACCGCAATCGAAACCAGTTGGAGGCGATGTTGCCGAACGGCGACGCAGGCGATCAATCGCGCGGGCGCTCCCTGCCCCTGCGAACGCAGTCGGAGGAGGCCCTGCTGGACCTGTACGCCCGCGAGCGCTCGCCCGCCGTCCGCGAGGAGCTCGTGCGTCGGTTCATGCCGCTCGCGCGCTCGCTGGCGCTGCGCTATCGCCGCCAGACGGAGTCTCTCGACGACCTCGTCCAGGTCGCTGGGCTCGGCCTCGTGAAGGCCGTCGACCGGTTCGATCCCGGCCACGAGCGCGGTTTCGCCGCCTACGCCGTCCCGACGATCCTCGGCGAGCTGCGCCGACACTTCCGTGACCACGTCTGGAACGTGCGGCTCCCGCGCGGGCTTGGGGAGGTGACGATGAAGGTCGACGAGGCGACCAGCCGGCTGACCGAGGAGCTCGGCCGTTTCCCTACTCCGACCGAGATCGCGCATCGGCTCGGCATCTCGGTCGAGGACGTCCTCGAGGCACTCGAGGCCGGCCACGCGCGCCGGACCCTGTCGCTCGACGCGCCGCGCCGTGCGGACGACGATGAAGCCCAGAGCGGGCTCGACACCATCGGTGGGGCGGACAGCGGCTACGACCGCGTCGAGGCCCAACTCGCCTCGGGCACGGCCGACCTCGATGAGCGCGAGTGGGCGGTGCTGCGGATGCGCTTCGTGGACGAGCTCACCCAACAGGAGATCGGCCGGCGCCTCGGCGTCTCCCAGATGCAGATCTCGCGAATCAGCCGGCAGGCCCTGTGGAAGCTGCTCGCGGCGGTGCGCGGCGAGGACGAGAGCGGTCCGGTGCCGGCGTCGTCGAGCCGCGCGGAACAGCCGCTCCGCGAGACCCAGGCCGGGTAGGACAAGTCCGTGGCCGGGCCGGCGCCCGGCCGGTTCGTCAGGCCGGCGAGCCGCTGGAGAGCGCCGCCACGGCCTCCTCACGCGTGTCGAACAGGCCGACGGCCTGGTCGATCCCGGTGAGCTCGAGGAGGCGGCGGACGTCGGCGTCCGGGCAGCAGACGCCGAAGACACGGTCGTCCTCGGACAGGCGACGCTTGGTCTCGACCAGCAGGCTGAGCCCGGTCGAGTCGATGAAGTTGCAGTCGCTGAGGTCGACGAGGACGCCCTGCTGGGCCGCACCGAAGGCGGTGACCAGGGCAGTGCGCAGCTCCGGGGCCGTGCTCTGATCGAGCTCCCCCGCCACGCTGACCGTATGAAGTGCGCTGCTGGCTTCAGCGCTGACTTTGAATGGGGCGGTCAAGCCGAAACGATCTTAGTGATTATCCGGGGGCGACCCGGACGGTAGATTGACGCGGGCGGAGGTCTTGCTGCGGCGGCCCCGCTCCAGGCATGTTTGGATGGCTCCACAGACTGCGTTCGTGGAGGCCCGGACCCGCGGGGGGCCTGGCCGACAACGCCACCGGTGCGATCGCCGGGCTGCTCACGCTGGGCGCGTGCGTGGCCGCCGACGTGGCGCTGTCCAACGAGTCGGCCGCGATCGTGGGCACGTTCGTCGCGGCGCCGTTCTTCACCGCGATGCTGGCCGGTCCCCTGGTCACCGCCGGGGTGGCGGTACTCGCGTTCGGCGCCGCGCTGGCCAGCCCGGTGTGGAACATGGAGACGGGCGAGGCCGAGCAGGTCGTGCGCCTGGCGGTGATCGGGCTCGGAGGCGGGCTCGCCGTCGGCGGCGCGTGGCTGCGTGAGCATTGGGCTGGGCGGTCCGAGCGGATGGGCCTGCTCGACTCCGTCGGAGCGGTCGCCGACGGGTCACTGCCGCTTGCCGAGACCCTGCGCCGGGTCACCGACGTGGTCGTGCCGGGGTTCAGCGACATCTGCATCATCGACGCGATCCGCGAGGGCGGCGTTTCGCGGATCGCCGTGCGAGCCGGCGGGCGCGACGACGCGACCGAGGTCGAGGCCACCCTGCGCAAGCGCCCACCGGCGCCTTCCCGACTGGCTGGTGTCGGGGGAACGCTCCTGGCGCCACCTGCCCCAGTGGCGGCCGCACGTCGGCGACGAGGAGCTGCGCCGGATGGCGCACTCCACGACGGACCTCGAGTTCCTGCGCGGCGTCGACCCGCGCTCGTGGATCGTGATCCCGATCCGCGCCCGCGGCCGCAACCTCGGCGCCCTGACCCTGATCACCGCCTGGTCGGGACGTGCCTACGACACCGAGGACGTGCGGTTCGGTGAGATCCTCGCCAGCCGGATCGGTCTGGCGCTCGACAACGCCGGCCTGTTCTCCGACCTCGAGAGCATCGAGCGACGAATGGACACCGTGATGTCCATCCTCGACGAGGCGATCGTGATCCACGGGGCCGACGGCGAGCTCGTCTTCGCCAACCCGGCAGCCGCCCGCATGCTCGGCTACCGGACCTCGGAGGACGCGATCGCGGCCACGACCGAGTCGATCCGTCGGCGCTACTCGATCCGCGACGAGCAGGGTCACGAGGTCGCGCCCGAGGCGCTCGCGGGCCGCCGCGCGCTACAGGGCGAGCTGAGCGGCGAGCCACAGACGCTGCGCGCGATCAATCTGGACACCGGGGAGGAGCGGTGGACGCGCACCAAGGCACGGGCGATCGAGGGCGCGGCCGGCGAGGTCCTGTACTCGGTGACCGCGATCGAGGACGTCACGGACGTGAAGCGGGCCGAGTTCGCCAACCGCCTGCTCGCCCGCACCGGCGAGCTGCTCTCGCACTCGACGGACTATCGCGGCACGCTCGACCGGATCCCGCAGCTGATGGTCCCCGAGTTCGCTGACTGGTGCTCGATCGAGATCCCGCGCGACGACCGTCTGCTGCAGCGGGTGGCGATGGCCCACCGCGACCCGGCGCGGCTGCCGCTGCTGCGGACCCTGCGCGACCGGTACCCGCTGCGCGCCGACGAGCCTTCGCGCATCGGCGACGTCATGCGCACGGGCGAGCCGCAGCTGATCGAGTCGACCGACGCCTGGCTCCAGCAGATCGCCGAGAACGATGAGCACCTCGGGCTGCTGCGCGAGCTCGCGATGGGCTCGGTGATCTCGGTGCCGATGACCGCGGCGGCGAAGATCGTCGGCGCGCTCGTGTTCGTGAACGAGATCGGCTCGCGCTCGTTCGACGCGCACGACCTCGAGATCGCCGCCGAGGTTGCGCGCCGCGCGGCGATCGCGATCGAGAACGCCCGGATCGCCGACGAGCGGGCGCGGATGGCCGACGCGCTCCAGCGCGAGCTGCTGCCGCCCAGCCTGCCCCGCATGCCCGGGTGGGAGATCGCGACGATGTACGAGCCGGCCGGCGAGATCAACGAGGTCGGCGGCGACTTCTATGAGGCGTTCCCGGTCGAGGGCGGCTGGGCCGTGCTGCTCGGCGACGTCTCCGGGAAGGGCGCGGCCGCGGCCGCGGTGACGGCCGAGGCCCGCCACACGATCAGGACGGCGGGGACGCTGGCCGCGGACCCGGTCGCCGGCCTGCACCTGCTCGACGAGGCGCTGCGCAGCCGCGACGACGTCGCGCTCTGCTCGGTGGCGCTCGTGGTCCTCCCCGACTCGCCGGCGGCCCAGGTCGAGGCGTTCGTATATCTCGCGGGCCATCCGCACCCGATCCTGCTGCGCAACGGCGGGGCGGAGGCGGTGGGCGAGCCGGGGCCGCTGCTCGGGGTGGTCGAGGACCCGACGTGGATCCCGACGCCGGTCACGCTGGAGCTCGGCGACCAGCTCGTGCTCTACACCGACGGCGTGATCGAGGCGCGCGGGGAGGGCAACGACCGCTTCGGCAGCGACCGGCTCCGGGCGCGGCTGGCCGGCTGCCAGGCGCCGGAGCTGGCCGTCGAGCGGGTGCGGGGCGCGCTCTCGGAGTTCGGCGCGCGGGCCCGTGACGACGACGCGGCCCTGGTGGCGATCCGCCGCGTCGCCCCCGACGGCGCGCTGTCGCTGCGGCTCGAGGCGGGCGCGCAGCCGGCGACGTCGGCTCCCTGATGGATCCCGGGGCGGCCACGGACAGACGGCCGCTCCTGTTCCTGGTCGGCGGCGTGGCGGCCGGCGTCATCTCGATCGCGTTCGCGGCGATCGCGGGCGGGCCGTACCTCGCGCTCGATTCGCTGAGCCCCTGGATCGTCACCTTCGCGATCGGCCTGTTCTGCGCACTGTTCGCGACCCCGTTCGTGATCTACGGCAGGCTCGGCGGCGAGCTCGAGGCCGACGCCCGCTGGGAACGGGCCGTGCTGTGGTGGGCGCTGGTCGCCGTCGGGGTCCTTGTGGTCGCGGCCCTGTGCGGCCTGCCGAGCGGGTACGACGCCGACACGCTGGGCGGTGCGATCGCGCTCGTGGCGGGCACCGAGGCGGTGCTCGTACTGGCGACGCTCGTCGTCTGGCTGATCAGCGGCTAGAGACTGATCCCACGGCGTCTGAGGGATCGGCGATCCTCTAGATTGACTCGTCAGTCAATCGATGCGCGTCGCCGCGATCCAGCTCAACTCGACCAACGACAAGGCCAGGAACCTGGGGGTCGCCGAGCGCCTCGTCGCGGACGCGGCGGCCGCCGGCGCGGAGCTCATCGCGCTGCCGGAGAAGTGGAACCTGCTCGGCTCGCCCGAGGACCTCGAGGCGGGCGCCGAGACGCTCCCCGGCGGCCCTTCGCTGAGCGCCGCGCGGTCGTGGGCGCGCGCCCTCGGAGTCCACCTGCTGGCCGGCAGCATCGCCGAGCGCCAGGCCGACGCCGATCGCCTCTTCAACACCTCGTGCCTGATCGACGCCACCGGCGAGACCGTCGCCACCTATCGCAAGATCCACATGTTCGACGTCGACGTCGGCGGCGTCAGCTACCGGGAGTCCGAGCTCGAGCAGCCGGGCGACGAGCTCGTGGTGGCCGACGTCGACGGCCTCGAGGTGGGGCTCAGCGTCTGCTACGACCTCCGCTTCCCGGAGCTCTACCGGATCCTCGCCGTGCGAGGGGCTCGCCTGCTCATGGTGCCGTCCGCGTTCACGACCGCGACCGGCCGCGATCACTGGGAGGTGCTGCTGCGGGCGCGCGCAATCGAGAACCAGGCGTTCGTGCTCGCCGCGAACCAGTTCGGCAAGGCGGCCCCGCACTACGACTCGTTCGGGCGCTCCGCGATCGTCGATCCGTGGGGACTGGTGCTCGCGCAGGCGCCCGACGGCGAGGGCTTCGTCGCCGCCGACCTCGACCTCGCGCGACTGGCCGAGGTCCGAGCCTCGCTGCCCTCGCTCGCCAATCGCCGGCCCGACGCCTATCGCTGGCCGCGAGCCGGCCGAGGTGCTGCGATGACCTCGAAGGCCCCCGCCACCGACCGGCGGCGGCAGATCCTCGACGCGGCGATCCGGGTCTTCGCGCGCGAGGGGTTCAACGCGTGCCGGGTGTCGGACATCGCCCAGCGAGGCGAACGTCGCCTACGGCCTCGTCTACCACTACTTCAACTCGAAGGACCAGGTCCTGAACGAGCTCTTCGTCGAGCGCTGGTCGCTGCTTCTGGTGGCGATCGAGGAGGCCGACGCGCGCGGACATCCCGGCCCGCGAGAAGCTCGACGCGGTCGCCGGGTTCATCATCGGGTCCTACCGCCACGACCCCGAGCTGATGAAGGTGATCATCATCGAGGTCACGCGGGCGGCGAACTCGTTCACCCGCACGCACCTCCCGGAGATCCGCAAGGCCTACGCCCTGATCGCGAAGATCGTCCGCGACGGGCAGGCAGGAGGGCGACGTTCCGGGCCGACGTCGATCCCGAGTTCGCCTCGATGTGGTTCTACGGCGCGATCGAGCAGCTGCTCACCGGCTGGGTGTTCGAGATCATCCCGGACGGCGATGGCGACTTCGAGCGCGCGCGGACGATGGTGGTGGAGACGATCTGCCGCGGGCTCGAGACTGGCGCGGCGGACGCCGCCCGCTGATGGTTTACTGCCCGGGTCGGGCCGGGTAGGCCCCACGAGAGCAAGCTCATGGACAACGAGATCGTCAAGCGACTGATGTGGACCGGGCTCGTCGCCGGCACGGGCGCGCTGGCCAGCGTGATCGCGATGCGCGTCTCGGCGCTGATCTGGCAGCGGGTCTTCGGGGAGGATCCGCCCAGAGTGAGCTACGAGCCCCCGCGCGGGCCGAACGAAGACCGTTCGGTCGGCGAGATGGTCTTCGACGTCTCCGAGCGCGTCTCGTCCCTCGTTCGCGAGGAGATCGAGCTCGCCAAGACCGAGGTCTCCGAGAAGGTCACGAGCCTCGTCCGCGGTGGCGTCGTCGGCATCGCGGCCGGCACCTTCGCGTTCCTCGGGCTGATCCTGCTGATGCTGGCGATCGCCTGGGGTCTCAACGACGCCTTCTTCGGCAACCACTTCTGGGCGGGCTTCCTGATCGAGGCCGTGGTGTTCTTCGCGGTCGCCGCGATCGCCGGCAAGCTCGCCTACAACGCGGTCCAGGAGGGCGCGCCGCCGACGCCTGACCTCGCGATCGAGGAGGGCAAGCGGATCAAGCAGACGCTCGAGTCGGGGACCACCCCCGCGGCCAAGGAGCCTCCCGTTCCGGAGCCCCCGGTCAGGGAGCCCACACCGTGAGCTCGGAGCCTGAGCTCTACAGCGGCGCCGGCGAGCCGGTCGCGCGGCCCGCGGCCGCGCCACCCGGGCGCACCTCGGCCCAGATCCGCGCCGACATCGAGCGCCAGCGCGAGGAGCTCTCGCACTCGGTCGAGGCGCTGCGCGGCCGGGTCACCGAGCTCACCGACTGGCGCCGCCAGGTGCGCGAGCACCGCCGCGAGATCGATCGATCGGCGCCGCCGTCGTCGGCTTCGCGGTCGGCGGGCTGATGATGCTGCGCCGCGGCCGCCGCCGCTAGCCGTCAGCCGGGCAGCAGGTCGGTGCGGATCCCGCCGACGCCGAGCAGGCCGGGGCCGACGTGGGCGCCGATCACCGGGCCGATCTCGGAGACGAAGACCGGGTCGGTGCCGAAGATCTGGCGGCACTCGTCGACCAGCCTGCGGGCCGTGTCGGGGTCGTGGATGTGCTGGACGACCCAGGCGCCGGCGCCGGCGCGCTGGCGCTCGCGCGCGAACTCGACCATCCGCTCGAACGCCCGCCGGCGGGTGCGCACCCGCTCGACCGGGCGTGATCTCCTCCTCGAGCGTGAGGATCGGCTTGATCTGCAGCGCCGAGCCGAGCCAGGCCTGCGCGGCGCCGATCCGCCCGCCCTTGCGCAGGTACTCGAGCGTGTCGATCGCGAACCACATCTTCAGCGTCTCGCGGGCGCGCTCGACCGCGGCGAGCGCATCCTCGCCGGAGGCGCCCGCCGTCGGCGGCCCGGGCCGCGACCAGGCACATCATCCCCTGGCCGCCGCAGCCGGTGCGGCTGTCCCAGACCTGGATCCGCTCGCCGCCGGCGCCGGAGTCGATCAGCTGCTGGCGCGCCTGCAGCGCCGACTCGTAGGTGCCCGAGATCCCGGACGAGATGTGGATCGAGACGACGTCGCGCCCGTCGGCGAGCAGCGGCTCGTAGAGCGAGACGAAGTCGCCGACCGACGGCTGGGAGGTCGTCGCCCCCGTCTCGCTGCGCCGCAGGCGCTCGAAGAAGTCGCCGTAGGAGGCCGAGTCGATCTCGCTCTCGCGCTGCTGCGACGCCGTCGAGCGTGACGTAGAGGCTGATCGCGGTGGATGCCGTGCTCGGCGACCAGCTCGTCCGGTAGATACGCGGTCGTGTCGGTGACGACCGCGGTTCTGTGCGCCGAGCTCACGGCACGGCTTCTATCACGTTGCCCCTGGGTCGGAGTCCGCGGACCGGGCTCTAGGATCCGGCATCGATGGCGGCAAGACGCTGGTCACCGGGGCGAGCGGCTTCATCGGCTCGCACCTGGCGCGCGCGCTCGCGGACGCGCGGCGACGAGCTGCGCGTGCTCGCCCGGCGCAGCTCGGACCTGTCGCCGACTCGAGGGGCTCGACGTTCGAGCGCGCCACCGGCGACGTCACCGATCGCCGCGCCGTGCGCCGGGCGATGGACGGGCGTCGAACGGGTCTTCCACGTCGCCGGGCGCACCTCGCTGCGGCCGGCCGACCGCGAGGTCGTGTTCGCCGCCAACCTGCGCGGCGCCCGGCGTGGTGTTCGAGTCGGCCCTCGAGGCCGGCGTCGAGCCGGCTCGTGCACACGTCGAGCGCCGGCGCGATCGGGGTCGCGAAGCCGCAGCGGCACCGCCGACGAGACGACCCCGTTCGAGATCGGCCACCTCGGGATCGCCTACGTGAACTCCAAGCACGAGGCCGAGCTCGAGGCGCTTCCGCCTCGCCGCCGCACGGCCTCGCCGTCGTGATCGTCAACCCGACCTTCGTCCTCGGGCCCGACGACCCGACCCGCACCTCGATGGGGCTGGTGCGCCGCTTCTGCCTCGGTCAGATCCCCGCCTACGTCGACGGCGCGCTCAACATCGTCGACGTCCGCGACGTCGCCGACGGGCCATCTGCTCGCCGACGAACGCGGCGAGGTCGGCGAGCGCTACATCCTCGGCGGCTCGCAACTTCACCTTCGACCGGCTGTTCGCCGACCTGGCGCGGATCTCCGGCGTCGCGCCCCCGCCGCTGAAGCTGCCGACCCGGGTCGCCGTGGCCGGCGCCGAGGCGGCGTCCCGGGTCGGGTCTGCGGGCGCCGAGCCCGCCGACGGAGATCGTCTCGGCCTCGCCAGTGGTGGACGTACCGCAACACGAAGGCCCGGCGCGAGCTCGGCTTCGAGCCGCGCCCGCACGAGGAGACGCTCGAGGACGCCGTCCGCTGGCAGCTCGAGCGAGCTCGGCGACCGGCGCCCGCGCCGCAGCCCCGATCGCTACGTGCTGCGGGCGATCGGCCGCGCGCAGCGGGTGCTCAGCGGATGATCACCCTCTACCGCTGTCCGACGCGGACCAACGTGCTCTGTCCCTGCGGGGCGGTCGAGCGGCGGCTGCGCAAGCTCGGGCTCGAGCACGGGACCGAGCGGGTGCCGTACAAGCGCTCGCGCCAGGCCCGAGATCGAGGAGCTGACGTCGCCAGCGCCGGGTCCCGGTGCTGGTCGACGGCGACGAGGTGATCTCGGACTCGAAGCGGATTCGCCAGTACCTCGAGTATCACGCTACGGACGAAAAAGACCTGAGCACCCTTTAGAATGTGAAGCGATGGATACGCCCGAGTCAGCAGTAACGCTCACCGACACGGCCGCGGAGAAGATCCGCGACCTCGTCGCCGCGAGCGAGACCGAGCAGGCGCTGCGCGTCGCGGTCAAGGGCGGCGGGTGCCGCGGCTTCCAGTACGCGCTGGCGCTCGACGCGCGCGAAGGACGACGACCACGTCTTCGAGCACAACGGCGTCTCGGTGGTCGTCGACAAGGTCAGCATGCAGTTCGTCTTCGGCTCCGCAGGTCGACTACGTCGACGGCCTCCAGGGCGCCGGGTTCACGGTCAACAACCCGAACGTCGTCGCCGCCTGCGGCTGCGGCTCGTCGTTCCAGGTTCGCGAGGACGCCGCCGAGCAGGCGGCCGCGGTCTAGCCCCCGGGCACCGCCATGCCCGTCATCACGGCCGCCGGCCTCGCCAAGCGCATCGGCGATCGCACTCTGTTCGCCGATCTCTCGTTCAAGCTCGACCGCGGCGAGCGGATGACGCTCGCCGGCCGCAACGGCTCGCGGCAAGACGACCCTGCTGCGGATGCTCGCCGGCGAGGTCGGGACTCGACGCCGGCCGATCGTCGCTCGGCAAGGGCGTGCGCGTCGCTCTGCACGATCAGCGCCCGCCGCGCACCGACGCCACCCTGCGCGAGTACGTGACGGCCGGGCTCGCGTGGATCGCCGAGATCGAGGCCGAGCTCGTCCGCGCTCGAGGCAGCGCATGGCGGACGGGGCCTCCGACCCGGCGACCCTCTCGGCCTACGCCGACGCCCAGGCTCGCCTCGAGCACGCGGGCGGCTACCGCTGGCGCGACGGGATCGACGTCGCGCTCCGCGGCCTCGGCTTCGTCGAGTCCGAGCTCGACCGGCCGCTCGTGCACGCTTCTCGGGCGGCGAGCTGACCCGGGCCTCGCTCGCCCGCGCGCTGGCGGCTCGAAGCCCGACCTGCTGCTGCTCGACGAGCCGACCAACCACCTCGACATCGACTCGCTCGAGTGGCTCGAGTCGTACCTGATCGACGTCGACGCGGCCGTGATCCTGGTCGCGCACGACCGCTGGTTCCTGGAGTCGGTCGGCACCTCCGTGCTCGAGCTCGAGGCGGGGCGGGCCCGCTACTTCGCCGGGCCCTGGCACGCCTGGCGCGCCGAGCAGGCCGCCCGCGAGCTCGCCGCCGGGCGCGACTCGGCGCGGCGCCAGGCCGAGATCGCGCGCATGGAGCGATTCGTCGAGCGCTTCCGCTACAAGGCGACCAAGGCGCGCCAGGCGCAGTCGAAGCTGAAGCAGATCGATCGCATCCGCAGCGGCGCGATCGAGAGCCGACCCGCGCGACCGGCGCACGCTCGCGTTCTCGTTCGGCAACGCGGAGCGCTCGGGCAAGGTCGCGCTCGAGCTCGAGGACGCGACGGATCGAGGTCGGCGACCGGACGCTGATCGAGGACGCCGAGATGTGGCTCGAGCGCGGCGAGCACGTCTGCCTCGTCGGCGCCAACGGCTCGGGCAAGACGACCCTGCTCGAGACGCTGGTGGGCGAGCGCGAGCGCGGACGGGGCGAAGCTGCGCCGCGGCCACAACGTCACGCTCGGCTACCTCTCCCAGCACCAGGAGATCGCCGGCGACGACGAACGCCACCCTGCTGTCCCACGCGCAGCGCGCGACCGGGCTCTCGGAGGCGAAGACGCGGGCGCTGCTCGGCCGCTTCCTGTTCTCCGGCGACGACGTCGCAAAGCGCCTCGGCGACATCTCCGGCGGCGAGGCCCAGCGGCTGGCGCTGGCGCTGCTGACGCAGTCCGACGCCAACGTGCTCGTCCTCGACGAGCCGACCAACCACCTCGACCTCGAGAGCCGCGAGGCGCTCGAGGACGCGCTCACCGGCTTCGCGGGATCGCTGCTGCTGGTCTCACACGACCGGGCGCTGCTCGAGGCCGTCGGCATCGCGCACGCTGGTGATCGAGGGCGAAGCGCTGACGAGCCACCCGGGCGGCTGGGCCGAGTACCGCTCCTCGGTCGAGGCAGGAGCGGGCGGCGAGCGCCGCAGGCGCCCGCGAGCCGAAGCGCGGCCGCCCGCCCCGGCCCGCGGGCGCGAGCAAGAACCGCAAGGCAGACCTGGCGCGGCTCGAGCGCGAGGTCGAGAAGGCCGAGGCGGACTTCAGGCGGCTCGAGGACGAGCTCGCCGACCCGTCGCACTGGTCCGATCCTCGGCGCTCGGCGCGCGCGACCGCGCGCCACGAGGCGCGCCCGGGCGAAGCTCGACGAGCTGATCGCGCGCTGGGAGGCGGCGGCGGAGCGGGTCGAGGGCTGAGGCGCGGCCGCGGCTCAGTCGAGCTGCATCGGCGGGCTGGTCTGCGAACCGCCGGGCAGGATGCGCTCGGGCTCGGGCGCCGCGATCTCGGCCGGCTGCTCGACGCCGAGCAGCTCGCCGAGCTCGCCCGAGTCGAGCATCTCCTCGACGATGTCGGCGCCGCCGACCAGCTCGCCGTTGACGTAGAGCTGCGGGAAGGTCTGCCAGTCGCAGAGCTCGGCGGTCACCTCGCGCAGCGGCTGCAGCGCGGGGAGCACGTCGATCGCCCCGTAGTCGACGCCGAGCTGCTCGAGCACGCCGACGACGCGCATCGAGAAGCCGCAGCGCGGCGCCTCCGGGGTTCCCTTCATGAACAGGAGGACCCGGTTGTCCGCGATCGCCTGCTCTACCTGCTGCTTGAGCGCTGGATCGGCTGCCATGGGCTCAGGGTAGCGAAGCGGCCTCAGCTCGACCCGAGCACCGTGGTCTCGATCGACAGGGCGTGGATCGAGCCGTCGTCGAACCGGGGCTTGACCGCGTTGCGAACAGCGCGGTGCTGGTCGATCCGCTTCATCTCGTCGAACTGCGGCGCGGCGACGATCGCGCGCAGATGGTCGCCGCCGCCCTCGTCGAGCACCTCGACCTCGGCGCCGGGCAGCGCCGCCTCGATCAGCGCGGCGATCTCGCCCAGGTCGGCCATCGTCAGCCGGCGACCCCCTGGTCGCGAGGCCTCGACCATCTCGTGGACGCGGCAGAACTTCACCCGCGGGCGGCCGTGCGGCTCGCCGGCGGCCTGCTCGGCCGCGTCGATCGCCTGCCAGCCCATGTAGGTGACGTGGTCGCCGCCGCGCTCGTCGAGGACCTCGGCGATCGGCTGCGCTGGGTCTCGAGCTCGGCGAACCTCGCCCGCCTCGACGTCCTCGAAGATCGAGGCCACGGTGTCGGCGGCGTCCTTCTTGTTGGTGCCGATCACGCCGGACGGGCCGCGCTTGATCCAGCCGACGGCGTAGTGGCCGGGGACCTGCTCGCCGGTGTCGGGGTCGACCACCCGCCCGGCCTCGTTCGGGATCACGCCGCGCCCGGCGTCGAACGGGATGCCCTCGAGCCCGGTGCCCTTGTAGCCGATCGAGCGCAGGACGAGCCCGCATTCGATCTCCTCGCGCTCGCCGGTGTCGCGGGCGCGGATCGAGCCCGAGTCGTCCGTCGTAGAGCTCGTTGCGGCCGATCACGATGCTCTCGACCTTGCCCTCGCCGCGGATCTCGACCGGCGAGCAGCAGAAGCGCATCACGACGCGCTTGGGCTTGCCCTCCGGCGGGCGGTGGGAGAAGTCGGTGAAGATCTCGACGTTGCGCCGGTGGGTCGGCTCGCAGTCCTCGGACTCGATGTAGGCGCGGCTGGCCGCGTCGAGCTCGACCTCGGCCGGGTCGATGACGATGTCGGCGTCGGTGAGCTCGCCGAGCTCGCGCACCTCGGGGTTGGTGAACGCGGCCTGGGCGGGCCCGCGGCGGCCGAGCACGACGATCTCCTCGATCCCGGAGCTCGGCGAGCTTCTCGATCGCGTGGTTCGCCGGTGTCGGTGATGTTGAGCTCGCCGTGGGGCAGGGCGAGCATCCGGGCGACGTCGGCGGCGACGTTGCCGTTGCCGATCACGACCGCGCGCTTGACCGTCAGGTCGAAGTCGTGGTCGGCGAAGTCGGGGTGGGCGTTGTACCAGTTGACGAACTCGGTGGCCGCGTGCGAGCCGGGCAGGTCCTCGCCCGGGATCCCGAGCCGGCGGTCGGTCGCCGTCCCGTAGGCGGAGACGACCGCGTGGTAGCGCTCCTCGAGCTCGGCGACGGTGACGTCCGCGCCGATGTCGACGTTGCCGAAGAACTGAAAGCCCTCGCGCGCGGCGGTCTTCTCGTAGACGCGGATCACCGACTTGATCTTCGGGTGGTCGGGGGCGACCCCGGCGCGCACGAGCCCGAACGGGGTCGGCAGCCGGTCGAACATGTCGACCTCGACCGCGACGTCCTCGCGCTTGAGCAGGTGCTCGGCGGCGTAGAAGCCGGCCGGGCCGGAGCCGACGATGGCGACGCGAAGCGGGTTTTCAGGTGTCCCGATTGCTCGCCATCGGATCGCAAGGATAGGGTGGCTCCCATGAAGAAACTCGCCTTCTCCCTGTCCTCGCCGTCGTCGCCCTCGCGCTCCTCGCGCCGGGAGCCTCGGCGGCCAAGTTCAAGTTCTTCAAGACGCCCAGCGGCAACATCGGCTGCGTGATGGGCGGCGGCGCTGTCCGCTGCGACATCAAGCAGAAGTCGTGGGAGGCGCCGCCGAAGCCGTCCTATTGCGACGTCGACTGGGGCTTCGGGGCCGCGGTCGGGCGCAAGCACAAGGCGAGCTACGTCTGCGCCGGCGACACCGCCTTCGAGCTCGGCGAGCCGACGCTCGGCTACGGGGAGCGGCAGGTCAAGAACCGCTTCCGCTGCTCGAGCAAGCAGAAGGGCATCCGCTGCGTGAACACGAAGAACAAGCACGGCTTCTTCATGTCCCGCGAAAAGGTCAAGCTCTTCTAGGAGGCGACTGGCATCGGCGATCGACGTGCAGAGCGTCACGCTCGCTGCTCCTAGACGGGCCCAAATCGCTCACGCGACCGCCTCGGCCTCTAGGCGAGGGCCGCGCGTGAGGTCGCGGCGCCGTCGAGGGCGTCGAGGGCGCGGCCGACCGACATCGCCATGCAGGTGAAGATCGGGATGTCGCGCAGGGTGTAGGCGCTCGACTCGGAGCCGCGCAGCTCCTGGACGAGGTCGAGGAACTCGCCCGGGTCGTCGCACTCGAACGAGACCACGAACTCCTGGTCGTCGAGGCCGAACGAGTAGGCGGTGTTGATCGTGATCTCCGGGTAGCGGCGGCCGATCGCGATGTGCTCGGCCATCACCCGGCGACGCTCGTCGAGCGACAGCCGGTACCACTCGCGCTTCTTGTCGAGCGGGTAGACGATGCAGTACTTGCGGTCGGACACGCAGATCTCGGGCCGAGCCTCGGAGTCCGAGTACGGCGAGGGCTTGGTCATCGCCAGGTAGGAGTGGGGGATCGACATCCACTTCGCCAGGCCGCTCTGGGCGAGGACGACGTGGAAGGTGTGGATGTCCGCGAGCACCGGGCTCTGCGCGAGCAGCATCAGGTCGGTGTCGCCGCGGGTGCCGACGGTCGAGTAGGCGCGCAGGCTGCGATCCAGCGCGTAGTCCTCGCAGGCGGCGAGGAACTCCCGTTTATCCTCCGCCCGCGCCTCGGGGTCGCGACGCTGCCAGGCGGGATCGAGCTTGAAGAAGGTGAACTTGGCAAACGTGCGATCGGCCATCGTCGCGATGCTAGCGCCACTTCTTGCGGGCCTCGTCGCCTTCGCCGCCCCCGCAACCGTCGCTCCGGACGCGGCGCGGGCGGCGGCCGCGCCGACGTCGGGCCGGGCCGTGATCGCGGTCCTCCCGAACGGCACGACGGTGGGGCAGATCGCCGCGGTCCCGGGGCTGGCGCCCGGGATCGTCAGCGCCGGGCTCGGCGACGTGCCGCTCGCCCAGACCTACCTCGACACCAGCCAGGGCAACCGCCTCGACGAGGACCTCTACGACGGGCCCCTGCCACCGGTGCGCGTGGAGCGACGGGCGGGTCCCGCCGGCGACCTGGGACCGGATCACCGCGCGGGCGGCCGGCGCCCCGGCCGAGATCGTCCCCGGGCTGCTGGCGTCGACCCTGGAGCGCGCCGGGGTCCCGGTGACGGTCGATCGCGACGCCGGGCTTGCGACGCTGATCGGCGTCGATCGCTCGGGTGCCGCCCGCGTCGCGGCCGGACGGGTCTGCACGCCCGGCTGTCCGCCGGGGCTGTCGATAGTCAGGATCGGACTCGGCGAGCTCGGCTCGCTGGCCGCGAGCCTCGGGCCGGGCGAGGTCCTGATCGCGCTGGCCGAGGGGACGGGCGGCGAGCAGAAGCTGCTGCCCGCCGGGGCGTTCGGCCTTGGCGACGGCAACCTCACCTCCCCCTCGACCCGCACCGACGGGCTCGTGGTGAGCACCGACATCGCCCCGACGGTGCTCGAGCGCCTCGGGGTCGAGGTGCCGGACGAGGTCACGGGCACCGCGATCACGACCTCGGGCCCGCGCGACCCGGCGGCGGTCGCCGATCTGCAGTCGCGCCTCGACCATCGCCCGAGCCGCGAACGCGGTCGTGCTCGCCCCGCTCGGGGCCTGGCTGCTGGCGGCCGGGCTGGCGGCGCTGTTCTGGCGCCGGCGCGGCGCCCGGGTCGGACTGCGGCTGCTCGCCCTGACCTGCGCGTGGGCGCCGCTGCTGATGCTCCTGCTCGCCGCGCCCGACGCGGGGCCGGCGGTCTCGGCGCTCGTCGTCGGGCTCGGCGCTCCGCTGCTTGCGCTGGTCGCCGACCGGGCGCTGCCGGGATGCGGTGCGCTCGCGCTCGCCTGCGGGGCAACGGTCGCCGCCTACGCGGTCGACGTGGTGGCCGGCTCGCCGCTTACCTCGCTGTCCGTGCTCGGCCCGAACCCGGGCGCCGGGGTGCGCTTCTTCGGCATCGGCAACGAGCTGGAGGCGATCCTGACCACGCTCACCCTCGTCGGCGCCGGGGCCTGGCTGGAGACGCGCCGCCCGCTGCCTCCCCGCCGGGCCGCGTATTGGTTCGTCGGCCTCGGCGTCCTGGCCGCTGCCGCCCTTGCGCCGGGGCGCTTCGGCGCCGACGTCGGCGCGGCGATCGTGCTGGGGGTCGGCACGGCGACCGCCGTGGTGATTGCGCTCGGGGTCGAGCGCAAGCGCGCGCTGGCGATCGTCGTCGGGGGTGGTGCGCTCGCCCTGCTCGCCCTCGTCGCCGTCGATCTCGTGTCCGGCGGCGCGCACCTCACCCGCTCGGTGCTGGGCGCCGGGAAGCCCGGCGACGTCATCGACGTCTTCGACCGTCGCCTGACCCTGATGGTGCGCACGTTCACCCATCCGGTGTATCCCGAGCTGCTCGTGATCAGCGTGTGCCTGATCGTGGTTGCGCTGTGGCGCCGGCGGTCCGTGCTCGGCTGGTTCGCCGACCGGTGGGCGGCCCGCGCGGCCTTTGTGGGCGCCGCGGCCGGGGTGCTGGTGGGGACCGTCGCGAACGACTCCGGCTCGGTGCTGCTGGTGATCGGGACGGTCTATCTGGCCGTCACGACAGGTTTCTTCTGGGCTTTGCGAACGGAAGGCGTTACGGGCGACCCAATAGGTACCATCGACGAGTGCGCGTAGCCATCGTTACGCCCTACTCCTGGGCCTATCCGGGGGGCGTGAACGGGCACGTCGACGCACTCGCCCGTGAGCTTCAGAGCCGCGGCCACGAGCTTCGCGTGCTCGCCCCCGACGATCCGCCCGGTCGCCTGACCGGTCTGCTTCACCGTGCCCAGCCGGAGCCCGCGGAGCGGCCGGACTACGTGGTGCCGCTCTCGCGGACGAAGGCCTTCGGCGCCAACGGCTCGGTCTCGAACATCGGGATCTTCCCGGACGGGGTCACCAACATGCGACGCGAGCTGCGCGCGTTCGCGCCCGACGTCGTCCACGTCCACGAGCCGCCCGCCGGCCCGATCAGCTGGGACGCGTGCTCATACCCGGGGGCACCGGTCGTCGCCACCTTCCACGCCTACTCGACCAAGCCGCTGCTCAACCACGTCGCGACCCTCGCCGGGATGCGGCGCAAGCTCAACCAGCTCGCGGGCGGATCGCGGTGTCCGAGGCCGCCGCCTGGACCGGGCGCCGCTGGTTCGGCGGCCACTACGACGTGATCCCGAACGGCGTCGACGTGGACGCGGCGCCCACCGGCCCGAAGTCCCCGAGCGACTCGCTGCGGTTGATCTTCGTCGGGCGTCCCGAGGAGCGCAAGGGCCTGCCCGTGCTGCTGACGGCGTTCGAGGCCCTGGTCGAGCACCACGACGCCGAGCTCGTCGTGATCGGCGCCGAGGCGCCCGAGGTCGAGCGCTACGTCGCCGAGGACGAGACGCTGGGCCGCATCCGAGGCGCTCGGCCGGGTCGGCGGCGCCGAGCTCTGGCGCCGGCTGGCGGAGGCCGACCTCCTGTGCGCCCCCTCGCTCGCCGGCGAGAGCTTCGGGATGGTCCTCACCGAGGCGTTCGCGGCCGGCACGCCCGGTGCTCGCCTCGAACATCGCCGGCTACGCCGACGTCGTCACCGACGGCGCACGACGGCGTCCTCGTCCCGCCGGCCGACCCCCAGCGGCTCGCCGAGGCGCTGCAGGCGCTTCAGCCTCGCGCCCGACCGGCTCGTCCGCGATGGCGCGGCGCCGCGCGCGAGTCCGCGCAGCGCTACGCCTGGCCGCGGGTCGCGGCGCAGGTGGAGGGCGTCTACGAGCGCGCCGTCTCGGTGCCCGAGCCGGCAACGGGCCGCGAACGGGCCAACCGCCGCGTGGGACTGGTGCCCTCGGACGGCCGGCCGCCCGTGCGCGCACGGCGGCTGCCGACGCTCGATCCCGAGCCGCCGCGCGCCCCCGAGCGCCACCGCACCGCGCGCCGCGTCGGCGCTCGGCGTCGCGGCGATCGTCGGCCTCGTGCCTCACCTTCATCGCGGCGCGACGGATCGGCGTCGACCAGGTCGTCGCCAGCATCGTCCGCTCCGACATCAGCTGGGTGCTGATCGCGACCGCGCTGATGATGGCCTCGATGTTCCTCCGCGCCAGCGCCTGGTTCTCGATCGCGAAGGCCGCGCTTCCCCGCAGTCCCCTGCGGCGGCGCGACGTCGCCTCGGCGACGATGGTCGGGGTCCTGATGTCGGCGACGCTGCCGGCGCGCCTCGGCGAGCCCGCGCGAGCGATGGTGCTCGCTCGGCGCACCGGCCGGATGCGCGAGACGCTGCCGGTGCTGCTCGGGACCCTGGTCTCCCAGACGGTGCTCAACCTCGTCGCGCTGGTGCTGCTCGGCGTGATCATCGTGAACGCGACCGACCTCTTCCACTCGAGCTCCGAGCGGTTGTTCATCTTCAGCCTCGCCCCGCTGCTGCTGCTGGTCGCGGTCGTGCTCGCGCCCGCCGTCGTGCGGCGCACCGGCTCCGGCCGGGTGGCGCGGGTGATCGCCGCGATCCGCGGCGCGCTGCGTGCAGCGTGCGCCGCGGCCTGGTGGTCTTCCGCGATCCGCGGCGCGGCGGCGCCGCGGCGGTCGCCCAGCTCGGCGCCTGGGCGGTTCAGCTGCTCGCGTGCGACGCGCTGTTCACCGCCCTCGGGCTCGACGGCCGGGTCGGGATCGGGGCGGCCGCGGCCGTCCTGTTCGCGGTCAACGTCACCGCGGTCGTGCCGGCGACGCCATCGAACATCGGCGTCTTCCAGCTCGCGACGATCAGCGTCCTGACCACGGGCTTCGGGGTGAGCACGGCCGACGCGCTCGCCTACGGCGTCATCCTGCAGGCCGTCGAGATCGCCACCGCGGTCACCCTCGGCCTGCCCGCGCTGGTGCGCGAGGGCGTCACCTGGCAGGACATGCGGCTGCGCGCGCTCTCCGCCGCCCCCGCTCGGCTACGGCCAGCCGAGGCCGCCGAGAACGGCTGAGCAGCGCGCTACCGGCGGCAGTTGGTCGTCGCCTGCCCTATCCTTGATCTGACCATCTGGAGCGGCTGAGGGACCCGGACCGAAGACGCCGCCGCAACCACCGACCTCCCCGGAGCAAGGCATGGTGCGACCGCCGGGATCGATGGAGGTGAGCCCACTGCCAGCCGCAGACAGAGATTTCCTAAGCCGCGACCCGCGAGCGGGTCGTCGTCTTCGACGGCGGCATGGGCGCGACGCTGGAGCAGTTCGACCTCACCTCCGAGGACTACGGCGGCCTCGCGGGCAAGTGCCACGAGGCGCTCGTCCTGCACCGCCCGGACGTGATCGAGGGCGTGCACACCTCGATGCTCGAGGCCGGCGCCGAGGTGGTCGAGACCGACACCTTCCAGGGCTCGCGGATCAAGCTCGACGAGTGGGGGCTCGGCGAGCACACGCTCGAGATCAACACCAAGGCGGCCGAGATCGCCCGCAAGGCGGCGGGCGATTCGCGCTTCGTCGCCGGCTCGATCGGGCCGACCGGCTACCTGCCCGCGTCCGACGACCCGACGCTCGGCGGGATCTCCTTCCGCGAGCTCGCCGACGTCTTCGCCGAGCAGGCGCGCGGCCTGGTCGAGGGCGGCGCCGACCTGATCATCATCGAGACCGCCCAGGACATCCTCGAGGTCAAGGCCGCCGTCTTCGGCGCCCGCGAGGCGTTCAAGGAGCTCGGCCGGGACGCTGCCGATCCAGACCTCGGTCTCGCTGCTGCCCCAGGGCGGCAAGATGCTGCTCGGCACGGACATCCAGGCGGTGCTGACGACGCTCGCGGCGCTCGAGGTCGACGTGATCGGGCTCAACTGCTCGACCGGCCCCGAGGACATGCGCGACGCGATCCGCTTCCTCGGCGAGCGCTCGCCGCTGCCCGTGCACTGCATCCCGAACGCCGGCCTGCCGCTGCAGGGCCCGGACGGCGAGACGATCTTCCCCGAGACGCCCGAGCAGATCTCCAACGTGCTCGGCGAGTTCGTCGAGCGCTACGACGTCTCGATCGTCGGCGGCTGCTGCGGGACGACCCCGGACCACATCCGCGCGATCGCCGAGCGCGTCGCCGGACGGGTGCCCGGCCAGCGGCCGGAGCCGGGGCCGCCCGAGGTCTCGAGCATGATGACCTCGACGCCGCTGGCTCAGGAGCCGCGCGCCGACGCTCGTCGGCGAGCGGGTCAACTCGCAGGGCTCGCGCAAGGCCAAGGAGCTGCTGCTCGCCGACGACTACGACGGCCTCGCTCCAGGTCGCCGAGGACCAGGTCAACGGCGGCGCCCACGTGCTCGACCTCTGCGTCGCGCTCACCGAGCGCCAGGACGAGGACGAGCAGATGGCGGAGGTGGCGAAGCGGGTCTCGCTCACCCAGCCGGCGCCGATCCAGATCGACTCGACCGAGCCCGACGTGATCAAGGCTGCGCTCGAGCGGACCCCCGGCCGGGCGATCGTCAACTCGGTCAACCTCGAGGCGGGCCGGGACAAGCTCGACACGCGTCGTGCCGCTCGCCCGCGCTCACGGCGCGGCGCTGATCGCGCTGACGATCGACGAGGTCGGGATGGCGAAGACGGCCGAGCGCAAGGTCGAGATCGCACAGCGGATCAAGGAGCTCGCCTGCGACGAGCACGGGCTCGATCCCGAGGTGCTGATCTTCGACGCGCTCACCTTCACGCTCACCACGGGCGACGACGAGTGGAAGCCGTCGGCGGTCGAGACGATCGAGGGCATCCGCCGGATCAAGTCCGAGATTCCCGGCGTGAAGACCTCGCTGGGCGTCTCCAACGTCTCCTTCGGCGTCGGCCAGCCCGCCCGCGCGGTCCTCAACTCGGTCTTCCTGCACCACTGCGTCGATGCCGGGCTCGACCTGGCGATGGTCAACCCCAACCACATCACGCCCTACGGCGAGATCCCCGAGAACGAGCGCGAGCTCGCCGACGACCTCGTCTACAACCGGCGCGAGGACGCGCTCGAGCGCTTCATCGCGCACTTCGAGTCCAAGGGCGAGGAGGAGGCCGACGAGGCCGACGACCCGACCGCCGAGATGGAGCCCGAGGAGGCCCTGCACTGGCACATCCTGCGGCGCAAGAAGGACGGGGTCGAGGAGTGGATCGACCGCTCGGTCGAGAAGATCGGCGCCGTCCCGACGCTCAACCAGGTCCTGCTGCCGGCGATGAAGGAGGTCGGCGACAAGTTCGGCGCCGGCGAGCTGATCCTGCCGTTCGTGCTCCAGTCGGCGGAGGTGATGAAGCGCGCCGTCGCCCAGCTCGAGAACTACCTCGACCGGATCGAGGGGCACACCAAGGGCAAGGTCGTGATCGCGACCGTCTTCGGCGACGTCCACGACATCGGCAAGTCGCTCGTCAACACGATCCTCACCAACAACGGCTACACGGTGGTCGACCTCGGCAAGCAGGTCCCGATCGACACGATCATCGACGCCGCGGTCGAGCACGAGGCCGACGCGATCGGGCTCTCGGCCCTGCTCGTCTCGACCTCCAAGCAGATGCCCGCCTGCATCCAGGAGCTGCATCAGCGCGGGCTCGAGTTCCCGGTGCTGATCGGCGGCGCGGCGATCAACCGCGACTTCGGCCGCCGGGTGCTCTACCCGCACGGCAAGGAGTCCGACGAGGTCTACGAGCCGGGCGTCTTCTACTGCAAGGACGCCTTCGCGGGCCTCGACACGGTCGACGCGCTGATCGACGACGGCGCCCGCGAGCTCGCTGGTCGGCGAAGATCCGCGACGAGGCGAAGGAGCTGCGCGAGAGGCCGGTCGTGGTCGACGACGCCCCGCCCGTCACCGACGACTCGGTCCGCTCGGCGGTCGCGACCGACAACCCGATCCCGGAGCCGCCGTTCTGGGGCGCCCGCGAGGTCGACGTCGACCTCGACGAGGTCTTCCCGTACCTCGACCGCCACGTGCTCTTCAAGCTCCACTGGGGCGGCCGCGGGAAGAAGGGCGAGGACTGGCGCCGGATCGTCGAGGGCTACGACGGCGAGGAGGGCTTCGCGCCGAAGCTCGAGCGCATGTGGCGCGAGCAGGACTACCTGCACCCGCGGGTCCGGCTCGGCTACTTCCCCTGCAACTCCGACGGCAACGAGCTGGTGATCTTCGACCCGGACGACCACGACCGCGAGATCGAGCGGCTGGTCTTCCCGCGCCAGCCCAAGCACGACCGCATCTGCCTCGCCGACTTCTACCGGCCCATCGACAGTGGCGAGCGGGACGTCGTGGCGCTCCAGGCGGTCACGGTCGGGCCCGAGGTCACCGAGCGGATCAGAGAGCTCGAGCGCGAGGGCGAGTTCGCCGAGCAGCTCTTCACGCACGGGCTCGGCGTGCAGGCGGCCGAGGGTCTGGCCGAGTGGCTGCACGCGGAGGTCCGGCGCGGGCTCGGGATCGAGCTCGACCAGGGCCGGCGCTACTCCTGGGGCTACCCGGCCTGCCCGGACCAGTCCGAGCACGAGAAGGTCGAGCGGCTGCTCGGGATGTCGGAGATCGGGATCGCGCTCTCGGGCGGCTACGCGCTGGAGCCCGAGCAGTCGACGGCGGCGATCATCGCCCACCACCCGCAGGCGGTCTACTTCGGCATGAAGTCGGGCTTCGTCCCCGCGGAGAAGCGCAGCGACGAGCTGATCGCCGGCACCGACCGCGGGGGCGAGCTGCCGCCGGACGCGGATCCCGAGGGCGACGGCACGATCGAGGCGGAGAGCCGACGAGCCCTCGATGGACGTCGCTCCGGCCTAGGCGGACCCGTCGAAGCTGAGCGTTTCCAGCGCCATGTCGCACGCCTGCTCGATATCGGCGCGGTTGTCCGGCGTCGACTGGCAGTTGAGCAGGTACTCCTGATCGCCATCGAAGAAGGCGACGAAGCGACTCTGGCCATCCGGCACCGACGCGATGTCGACGGCGTCGATGGTCAGGGCGGGGCGGCCGGCGACCTCCGAGGCCTGCGCGTCGACGGTGGGATCGAGCTGCCGGAACAGGTTGTCGAGCGATCGCCGACGGGGCGACCGACAGGAGGAGCCTCACGCGAGGCCCGGCGGATCCTGCGGCGTCGGGAACTCGCCGCCGTCGATGAGCTCAATCCGGTAGCCGTCGGGGTCCGCGACGAAGCAGATCCGGCCCACGTCCTCGCGTCCTCCTGGCGCGTAGGGCGGCTTCTCGGGCTCGACGCCGTGCTCGGCGAGCGCGGCGAGCAACGCGTCGAGGTCGTCGACCGTGATCGCGAGGTGGTTGTAGCCCTCGCCGAGGTCGTAGGGCTCCGAGCGCCCGACGTTGACGGTCAGCTCCAGCTCGTCGCCCTCGCCAGGCAGCCCGAGGTAGACGTTGTAGGCGGAGTCGAAGACGAGGCGGCCGCGCCGCTCGAAGCCGAGCAGCTCGTAGAACCGCACGGACTCCCGCTCGTCGCGGACGCGGATGCAGGTGTGGACGACGCGCTTCGGCACGCGCGCAGACTAATCGTCGCCGTGCAGCGTGGCGATCACTCGCCGCGCGCCGCCGTCGTCGCGGAACTCGCACAGGTAGATCCCCTGCCAGGGGCCGAGGGCGGGCCGGCCGGCGGCGATCGGCAGCGTCAGCGAGGTTCCGGTGAGCACCGACTTGACGTGGGCCGGCATGTCGTCGGCGCCCTCGAGCGTGTGACGGAAGTAGGGCGCGCCGTCCGGGACCGCCCGGTCGAGCCAGGACTCGAGGTCGGCGCGGACGTCCGGGCTCGCGTTCTCGTTGAGCGCCAGGCCCGCGGAGGTGTGTTGGAGGTGGAGGTGCAGGAGCCCGACCCCGACCCGGGCGAGCTCCGGGAGCTCGTCCTCGATCTCAGCGCCGACGAGGTGGACGCCGCGCGGGCGGGGGCGCAGCGTGATTTCGCGCTGAAGCCAGATCGCTCAGCCCTCGGCGACCTGTTCGGGCGCCGCCGGGCCCCGGTCGTGTGCGCCCAGCCGCTGCTTCGGGAAGATCGAGAAGCTGCCGATCGCGGTCGCCAGCAGGCGGCCGTGTTCGTCGTGGACCTCGGAGCGCATCACGGCGACCCGGTCGTTGCGGCGATCGAGCGTCGACTCGCAGATCACGTCGCCCTCCCGCGCGGTGCGGAGGTAGTTGATCGAGATCCCGATCGTCGCGATCCGCTCGCCGCGCTCTCGGCTTCGCCACAGCGTCGAGCCCATGCAGTAGTCGACCATCGCGTAGGCGACCGGCCCGGCGAGCAGCCCGGCCGGGTTGATCAGCTCGGGACGGACGGTGAGCGAACCCGGTCGTGGGACTCCCAGCGCAGGCCGAGCCAGCGCGTGAGCCCGTCGATGCCGCCGTACTCGGTCAGCTGCCGCGGCGCAGGCCGAGCCGGTTGCGCAGCCCGCGCGCGTTGAGCAGCGTGTAGAGGCGGCGGACGACGCCGCGCTTGCGGGCGCTGTACGGGAACCAGACCGGCTCCGACTTCGCGGTCGGCAGGCGCGGGATCGTGAGCGCCTCGGTGTGGCAGAAGCGGCGGATGCCCTGCGCGCCGTGGCGGACGCCGATCCCCGAGTTCTTCCAGCCGCCCATCGGCAGCCCGAGGACGTTGTAGTTGACGAGCACGTCGTTGACGTTGCAGTGACCCGGCCTCGATCCGGCGCGCGATCCGCTCGCCCTCCGCTGCGTCGCCGGCGAACACCGACGAGCCGAGCCCGTAGGTCGTGTCGTTGGCGAGCTCGATCGCCTGCTCGACGTCCTTGACCTTCATCACCGGGATCACCGGGCCGAAGGTCTCCTCGCGCATCACCTTCATCGAGTGGTCGACGTCGGCGATCACGGTCGGCTCGTACCAGTCGCCCGCGCCGTCCTTGCGCTTGCCGCCGGTGAGCACGCGCGCGCCGGCGGCGCGGGCGTCCTCGACCTGCTCGGAGACGATGTCGACCTGGGCCGGCGAGGTCATCGCCCCGACCTCGGCCGTGTAGGTGTCGCCGTCGGCGCCCTGGCGCAGGGTCTCGACCTGGGCGCGGAGCTTGTCCACGAACTCGTCGTAGATCGGCTCCTCGACGTAGACGCGCTCGATCGAGATGCAGATCTGGCCGGTGTTGAGCAGGCCGCCCCAGGCGGTCGCGTTCACGGCGCGCTCGATGTCGGCGTCGCGGGTGACGATCAGCGGGTCCTTGCCGCCGAGCTCGAGGCTCACCGGGGTGAGCGTGTCGGCCGCGCGCTTCATGACGATCCGGCCGGTGCGCTCCGAGCCGGTGAACTGCACGTAGTCGGACTCGTCGACGAGCGCTCCGCCGGTCTCGCCCATGCCGTTGACGACCGCGAGCACGTCGGGCGCGCCGATGTCCTCCGCCAGCCGCGCACGATCTCCATCAGCGTCAGCGGGGTGAGCTCGGACGGCTTGATGAGCGCCGCGTTCCCGGCCATCAGGGCCGGGAGCGCGTCGCCGAGCGAGAGGATCACCGGGAAGTTCCACGGGCTGATGAAGCCGACGACGCCGAAGGGGCGGTAGACGATCTTCGCCCGCTTGGACTTCAGCAGCGGGTTGTGGGGCGAGACGATCTCGTCGGCGAGGAACTTCGGGCCCTGGTCGATCCAGAAGTTGATCGCGTCCAGGCAGTAGAAGGCCTCGAGCGCGGCGTCCGCGCGGACCTTGCCGGTCTCCTGCTGCATCAGGTCGTCGAGCCGGTCCTGGTTCGGCGAGGATCCAGTCGCGCAGCGCCTCGAGCCAGCGCCGGCGGCCGGCGAACCCGATCGCCTCCCAGGCCGGCTGCGCGGCGCGCAGCTGCGCGGCCTCCGCTGCGACGGATTCCGGCGAGTCGATCGGCAGCTCGCGGATCAGCGAGCCGTCGGCCGGGCGGCGCACCTCGAAGGTCTCGGCGGCCTGCTTGCCGTTCGACGCGCCGTTCTCGGCGTGCTGGGCGGTCGTGGCCGGCTGGGTCGCGGACTCCATCTCAAACGTCCTTTCGCGTGGCTGGGCTCTGAGCTTGCCGCGGACGATACCCCTCGGGTGGCACGGCCGTCCCAACGGAGGCTGTGCGGGTCAGCGGCGGGCGATGCGGGACACGCTGCCGGCGAGCGAGGCGACGTAGATGCGTCCGTGGGCTCCCTCGCCGAACGAGCTCAGCTGGGCGAGGTCCAGCCCCGTCGCCGCGTCGCTCGGTCCGGGGCGGTGAGGATCGAACGAGCGGATCTGCCCACCGCAGTAGTCGCCGTAGATGTAGCGGCCGTAAAAGCTCCCGAGGCTGTGGTCGCGGACACGTACCCGCCGGTGACGGCGCAGTTGCGCCCGCCGTCATGGGAGTACTCGAGCACCGGCGGCACGTAGCGGGCGGGCGCGCCGCCGCCCTCGTAGGGGTGGGTGCCCTCGAGGATGTCCCAGCCGAAGTTGGCTCCGGCGAGCCGGCGTCGCGAGACGTGGTCGATCTCCTCCCACTCGTCCTGGCCGACGTCGCCGATGTAGATGTCGTGCGAGCGGCTGTCGAAGGAGAAGCGGAACGGGTTGCGCAGCCCGAGCGCGTAGATCTCGTCGCGTCCGCCGCGGCCCTCGAAGGGGTTCGAGCGCGGAGTCCTGTAGCCGTGCTTGGGCTTCGGGTCGATGCGCAGCAGCTTGCCGAGCAGCACGTTGGGGTTCTGGGCGTTGCCATCCGGATCACCGGCCGAGCCGCCGTCGCCGGTGCCCATGTAGAGCAGCCCGTCGGGCCCGAACTGCAGCTGGCCGCCGTTGTGGTTCTCGTACGTGGGGTGGGGGATCGAGATCACCTTGTGCCGCGAGCGCGCCTCGGCCCGCGTGGCGTCGGAGCGCTTGCACCGGAAGCCGTCGACCTCGACGTTGCCGCCGTTGTTGACGTAGTAGACGTAGAAGCGCCGGTTGCGGGCATAGTGGGGGTCGAACGCGACCGACAGCAGCCCCTGCTCGCCCCGTACCGCACCCGGTCGCGGATGTCGAGGAACGGCCGGTGGAGCTCCTTGCCCTCCCGGAGAACCCGGATCGTGCCGGGCTGCTCGACCACGAAGAGGAGCTTCGGCGCTCCCGGCGCGTTGTCGATGTAGACCGGCGCCTTGAAGTTGCCGATCGGCGCCAGGCGCAGCCCCTTGGCGCCGCCGGCCGCCTGGCCCGCCGAGCTGCTGAGAGCACCGGTCAGCGCGACGGCGGCCGTGCAGACCGTCGCCGCGATCAGCGCCCTGCCTCGCCGATCCGACATGCGCCCAGGGTACCGCTCGCGTATGGCCGGCTCAGCCGGAGTCGGGCTCGAGCCGGTACACGGGCCCGTCGAGCGAGACCGCGTAGACGTGCCCGGCGGCGTCCTCGCCGAACGAGCTCAGCGAGGACACCGTCGGGCCGAGGGCGCGGTCGCCCTTCCCGCCGCCGCTCGGGTCGGCCGGGAAGCTGCGCAGCTTGCCCGCGCAGTAGTCGCCGTAGAGGTAACGGCCGACGAGGGTGGACAGACGGGGGTCGCGGACGACGTAGCCCCCCGTCACCGAGCAGCCGTCGTCGTGGCTGTAGAAGAGCACGGGCGGTCGGGCGCCGGGCGCGGTCTGATCGGAGTTGAAGCGCTGCGTCGCCTCGAACGCCGACCATCCGAAGTTGAGGTCGGGGCCGAGTTCGCTCATCGGGGCAGCGTCGATCTCCTCGAACGTGCCCTGGCCGACGTCGCCGATCCAGAGCTCCTTCGTCCGCGGGTCGAACGAGTAGCGCCATGGGTTGCGCAGCCCGATCGCCGCCAGGTCGTAGCCGCCCTGCTGGCGGTCGATCACGAGGAGCTTGCCGAGCGGGCTGTCGGGGTTCTGGGCGGTGCGCTCGGGATCGCCCTCGCCGCCCCCGTCGCCCATCCCGAGGTAGAGCCGGCCGTCGGGCCCGAACTGCAGCAGCCCACCGTTGTGGTTGCTCGCGAAGTCGGCGATGCGCAGCAGCTCCCGAGCGCTGTCGGGGTCGGCGACGGCCGCGTCGTCGGCCGAGCGCTTGTACTCGACCGTTCGCGAGTCGCCGTCCGTGTCGGTGTAGTTGACGTAGAACGCCCCCGTCCGGGCGTAATCGGGGTCGAACGCGACCGAGAGCAGCCCCTGCTCGCCGCCGCAGGTGACGAGGTCGCCGATGTCGAGGAACACGGTTGGCTGGCCACCATCGAGCGAGACCCGCTCGATGGTCCCGCACTGCTCGACGACGTAGAGGTGATCGTCGTCGCCCGACGGCGGTTGGGTGACGTAGACGGGCTGGTCGAAACTGCCGATCTGCGCGAGGCGCACCCCACCGTCGCCGTCGCCGACCCGGCTCTCGCCGCGGTGGCCGGGCGGTGGCTTCGTCGCCGGGGGCGTCGTCGAGGTCGAGGACTGGGTCGTCGGGCCGGTGGTCGACGTCGTCGTCTCGTCCCCGCCGCAGCCCGTCACCCCGGCGGCCAGACAGAGGCCGGCGAGCCCCGCTCCGATCAACCCGCGCACCCGCACAAGGCGGACGCTAGTGCACGCGAGTCACTTCTCCGAGGTCACCACGTTGCCGTTGTCGTCGACGCGCGCCTGCGGCGGCTTGTCGCTGATCGTGACCACGAACTCGCCCTCGACCGGGCCGCCGTCGTCGGTGACGGCCTTCGCCTTGCCGTTGAGGCCGGCGGCGAGCTCGTAATGGACGGTGTAGGTGCCGGCGACCACCGGGGTCACCCGCCAGACGAGGTTGCGGCGCTCGCCCGGGTCGAGCGGGCCGAACGAGAAGGTGTCGGTCTGCGCCGCCTCGGCGCCGCCCGGCGGCAGCTCGTCCAGCTCCGGGCCCGTCTCGTCCTGCTTGGCCACCTTCGGGAAGCCGTTCTCGAGGATCCAGACCGGGCGGTTCGGGTCGGCGAGCCCGGGCTGGTCGGACCGCACCGAGAACGAGCCGCTCGATTTCTCGTCGCCCGTGAAGATCGTCACCGCCAGGTCGGGGACCTGCTTGTCGCCGGTGTTCTCGATCTCGAGCTGCAGGTCGTTGGTCTCGGCGAGGCGCTGGTGGGTGGCGAACTTCGCCGAGTTGACCGCCACCGGGAAGTTGCCGGACGGCTCGTCCGCGTCCTGGCGCGGCTTGCTCGCCGCACGCCGCGAGCGCCACGACGAGCACCGAGGCGACGGCGAGCGACGCGGCCCGGGCGCGCGTGGCGCGCGGGTTTGGCGTTGGGCGGGCGCTGATGGCGGTCTCCTCCCCCAAGGCGCGGGCAACATACCACCGCGCGGTGTCACGCTGGCGCAGGTCGAGCCGCGATTTCCAGCCGATATCGGGCGCGACCCGCGCGCAGCGACGGTTCTGGGTGGCGGACGCCGTTTCCATCGAATACTCTTGTCTAGCGCCGGTCGCGGGACCGTCCCGCGACCCGAGGAGACGATGGTCAGATCAGTCGCTGACAGGGCATTCCTGCCCGCCAAGAGCCTGTTCGAGCAGGTCGGGAACATGATGATCCTGACCGGCAAGACGATCACGGCTACGGTCAGGCCGCCCTATCCCTACGGCGGCGAGTTCATCGGCCAGTTCCTGTTCGCGCTCCAGCTCTGCTGGTTCCCGATGATGATCTCGACGGTCGCCTTCGGATTCGGCGCGCCCGGGCCTGCAGGCGGCCAACTTCCTCAGCCTCTTCGGCGCCCTCGACCGCCTCGGCGGCTTCTTCATCCTCGCCTCGGTCCGCGAGTTCGCGCCGTTCGTGACCGCCGTGGTCGTCGCCGGCGTCGCCGGCACGGCGATCACCGCCGACCTCGGCGCCCGGAAGATCCGCGAGGAGCTCGACGCCCTTCAGGTGCTCGGCGTCGACCCGATCAAGAACCTGGTCGTGCCGCGCTTCCTGGCGCTGATGCTGATCACCGGCCTGATGGACATCTACGCGCTGCTCTTCGGGATCGCCGGCGGCCTGTTCGCCGAGATCGCCTACGGCCAGCCGCTCGGCGGGTTCTTCGCCACGCTCTTCAACAACGCCTCGGTCACCGACCTCTGGGGGTCGATCCTCAAGTGCACGATCTTCGGCGCGATCATCGCCGTGGTCTGTTGCTACAAGGGGATGAATGCGTCCGGAGGCGCCGAGGGGGTGGGGAGAGCCGTCAACGAAGCGGTCGTGATCGCCTTCCTGGGCGTGTTCGCGTTCAACTACGTCTTCACGCAAACCCTGCTCGCAACCCATCCGGAGATATCGGTGATCAAGTGAGGAACTTGTTCCGAAAGAAGCGTGTCAGGACGCCGTAGGCGTCCGCATGGGATCAAGTAGATGCCGGGCTGGCTCGCGGTACCAAGAGACTGGCTCGGCAGCCTCGGCGACATCGCCCGCTTCAGCGGCCGGGTGATGGGGATCGTCTACTCGGGCCGCGTGATGCGGTTCTTCGGCGAGGCGCTGCGCCAGGCCGGGATCCTCATCCTCGGCTCGACGATCGTGATCTGGGGCCTGGTCTTCATCCTCGGCCTGCAGTGCGGGATCGAGGGCGCGTACTTCAACCGCTCGGTCGGCTCACCGGCCTACGCCGGCGTGTTCGCCGCGTGGTGCGACCTGCGCGAGGTGATCCCCTACGCCTTCGGCTACATGATGGCCGCGAAGGTGGGCACCGGGATCGTCGCCGAGCTCGGCGCGATGCGGATCTCCGACGAGGTCGACGCCCTCGAGGTGATGGGCGTCAACCCGATGATCTTCCTCTGCGGCACGCGCCTGCTGGGCGCGTGGATGACGCTGCCGTTCATGTACCTGGCCGCGATCGGCGTCGGCTACCTGGCCTCGTACCTGGCCGTGGTCGAGCAGATCGCGCGAGGTCTCCTCGGGCGGGTACTTCCTGATCTTCTGGATGTTCCAGAACCCACCGGATCTCATATTCAGCTTGATAAAGGCCATGTTCATGGCGACGGCCATCGTTCTGGTGGGGTGCTACTACGGCTACACCGCGTCAGGAGGCCCGGTCGGGGTGGGCACGGCGACGGCGAAATCGATGGTGCTCAACATCGTCTTGGTGCACATCATCGGCATGATGGGGACGCTGGTGTTCTGGGGAGCGAACCCGAGGGCGCCGATCGGCGGCTGACGAGAAAGGGGTTAGGCAGATGGCGGAAGACGAGCGCACCACCGAGGAGCCCGGACGCGACGAGGACGTCGCCGAGGATCAGCCGGAGGACCGGCAGGTGACCGCGCAGCAGGACGAGTACGACCGGTTCGCCGACGAGGTCGGCAGCCGCGGCGACCGGGACGACGAGTGGCTACGAGGAGCCCGCGCCCGAGCTCGGCAACCTGCACAAGGACTACTCGATCCCCGGCGTCGACCCGAGCGAGGCGAACCCGTACCGCTGGCACACCGGCGAGAAGCGCGACCACGGCGGCGAGGACGCGATCGAGATCATCGACGTCGTCAAGCAGTTCGGCCGCACGCGGATCCTCAACGGCCTCAACCTCGGGCTTCCCGACGACCAGATCTCGATGGTCCTCGGCCCGTCGGGAACCGGCAAGTCGGTGCTGATCAAGCACATCGTCGGCCTGCTCTACCCGGACTCAGGCGACATCCTGGTCCACGGCGAGTCGGTCCCGAACATGTCCGACGACGAGCTCTTCGAGATGCGCAAGAAGTTCGGCCTGCTCTTCCAGGACGGGGCCCTGTTCGGCTCGATGAACATCTTCGACAACGTCGCGTTCCCGCTCCGCCAGCACACGGACAAGAGCGAGGACGAGATCGGCGAGATCGTCAACCGCCGCCTGCGCGAGGTCGGCCTCTCCGAGGCGCTCGAGAAGATGCCCAACGAGCTCTCGGGCGGGATGCGCAAGCGCGCCGGCTTCGCCCGTGCGCTGGTGCTCGACCCGGCGATCGTCATGTTCGACGAGCCCGACTCGGGTCTCGACCCGGTGCGCACGGCGCTGCTCTGCGAGCTGATCCGCGAGATCCACGAGGAGAACGGCGGCTGCTACCTGGTGATCAGCCACGACCTCGGCACCGCGCGGCGAATCGCCGACTTCATCGCCGTCCTCTGGAAGGGCAAGATCGTCGAGTCCGGCCCGTCGGAGGAGCTCTTCAACTCCGACAACGAGTTCGTCTCGCAGTTCCTCAACGCCGAGACCGCCGGCCCGCTGTCGATGGACTGAGGCCGCCGGGCGGCGTCACTCGGTCGCTCGCGTACGAGGCGCGTACGCGCACCGTGCTCCTGCCAGCACGCCGCAGCCCGGCGTGCGTTACCCTGCATCCCTGAGTCTTCGCCGTGAGGGATCGCTTCGCACGGATCGCGGGCTGGTGCGTCGAGCGCCCGATCCCGGTCGTCGCGGGCGTGGCGATGCTGGCGCTGATCGGAGCGGTGGCGGCGCTGCGGCTCGAGCCCGACGCCGGCACCGACCAGCTCGTCGACACGCGACTCCTCCGCGTACGCGGCCACCCAGGACTTCGAGCAGAAGTTCGGCGACGACGCCGTCGTCGTGCTGGTCAAGGGCGATCTCCAGCAGCTCGTGCTCACCTCCGACCTCGGGACGCTGCTCTCGCTCGAGGGCTGCCTGTCCGGCAACGTCGCCGGCGGCAAGGTGTTCACGGACAAGCCCGCGCCGGCGCCCTGCGCGTCGATCGCCGAGACCAAGCCCGCGCAGGCGGTGCTCGGCGGGGCCACCTTCCTCAACCAGTCGGCGATCAGCGCGTCGGAGCTCCTGCGGTCGCAGACGCGCGCTGCGGTGCGAGCAGGCGCGCGCCGCCGGGCGCGGCCGCGGCCGCGCGTGCCCGAAGGCAGGGTCTGAGCCCGGCTCAGCAGCAGGCGGCCGCCCACGCCGCCGGCCAGGAGGTCCTCGCTCAGTTCGAGCAACAGGTCCGCACGCTCGCGGTCAAGTACGGCCAGACCGGCGTCCCGCGGCTCGACGACCCAACCTTCGTGAGCTCGGTGGTCTTCGACAGCGCGCACCCCGGGCAGCCAAAGCCCCGCTTCTCGCTCTTCTGGCCGAGCGCGGACTCCGCCCAGATCCTCGTCCGGCTGCGGCCCGACCTGAGCTCATGCCGAGCGCAGCGAGGCGATCGACCAGATCCGCGGCGGCGGTCGCCGACCCGTCGTTCCAGATCCGCAACGCGACTTACGTCGTCAGCGGTGCGCCGGTGGTCGTCGACGGCCTGGCGAAGAAGCTCTCGAGCGCGATCTTCGTGCTGCTGATCGCGGCGCTCGCGGTGATGACGCTCACCCTGGCGCTGGTCTTCCGCCCGCCGCTGCGCCTCCTGCCGCTCGCGCTCGCGCTGGTCGCCGCGGCGATCACGTTCGGACTGCTGGCCGCCGTCGGCGGCTCGCTGACGATGGCCTCGATCGCCGTCCTGCCGATTCTGATCGGGCTCGCCGTCGACTACGCGATCCAGTTCCAGGCCCGGTTCGCCGAGGCGCGCGCCGGCGGCTCGTCGCCCGCCGCGCGCGGCGGTCGAGGCGGGCGCGCGTGGCGGCCCGGTGATCGGGGCCGCGGCGACGGCGACGATGGCCGGCTTCCTCGTCCTGCTGCTCTCGCCGATCCCGATGATCCGGGGCTTCGGGGTCCTGCTCGTCGCCGGGATCGCGATCGCGTTCGTCCTCGCGCTCACCGCCGGGCTCGCCCTGCTCTCGCTCACCGGCAAGGCGAGCGCGCCCGGTCACCCCGCCGGCCTCCGGGCGCTTCGCGAAGGTGCGCGCCGCCAGGGACGCGGTCGGCGCGCGGATGGGGCGGCTCGGCCGCCGGGCGCTCGCGATGTCCGTCGCCGCGCCCGGTCGGGTGCTGGCCGTCGGGCTCGTGCTCGCCGCCGCCGGCTGGATCGCCGGCACGCGGGCGACGGTGATCTCCGACCTGCGCGAGCTCGTCCCGAGCGACCTGCCGGAGCTGCAGAACGTCGACGAGCTCCAGGAGACCACCGGCGTGTCCGGGCGAGGTGGAGGTCTCGGTGCGCGCCGACGACCTCACCGACCCGGCGGTGGTCGCCTGGATGAGCGACTTCAAGCAGCGCGTGCTCGCCGGCGCGGGCTTCGGCGGCGAGGACACCACCTGCGTGCAGCAGGACGCGCAGCTGTGCCCGTTCGTCGACCTCTCCGACCTCTTCGGCGACCAGCCGCCCACGAGCCCGGACCGCGTCCAGGGGATCCTGGACCTGCTGCCGAAGTACTTCCTGGCCGCGTTCGTCAACCGCGACTCGCCCGACTCCAAGTCCGGAACGCTTGTGATCCCGTTCGGGATCAAGGTGATGCCGTTCGACGAGCAGAAGCAGCTCATCGACTCGATCCGGTCTGAGATCAACCCGCCGGGCACGGAGAACGACCCGCCCGCGGGGGTGAGCGCCGAGGTCGTCGGCCTGCCGGTGCTCGCGGCCGACGCCAACTCGGCCCTCTCCTCGAACCGCTACCTGCTCACGCTCGCGGGCCTCGCGGCCGTCGCGCTGGCGCTGCTGGCGATCTACCGGTCGGCCCGCCGCGCGCTGGTGCCGCTGATCCCGATCGTGCTCGCGACCGGCTGGGCCTCGCTCGGCCTCGCGATCGCGGGCGTCTCGCTCAACCCGATGTCGGCGACCCTCGGCGCGCTGGTGATCGCAATCGCGACCGAGTTCAGCGTCCTGATCGCGGCGCGCTATGACGAGGAGCGGCTGCCGGGCGTCACGGTGGGCGAGGCCCTGCGGCGCGCCTACGCCCGCACCGGGATGGCCGTCGTCGCCTCCGGGGTCACGGCGATCGCCGGCTTCGCGGCGCTGACCGCGACCGACATCCGGATGCTGCGCGACTTCGGCCTCGTCACCGTGCTCGACCTCGGCGTCGCCCTGATCGGGGTGCTCCTGGTGTTGCCGGCGGCGCTCGTGTGGGCGGAGACCGGGTTCGCCCGCCTCGGCTCGCTGACGCGGCGCCGAGCCGGCGCCCACCCGGCTCCCGACGCGGGATGAGCGATGACCAAAAGGCGCGTCCCGACTCGCGCCGGCCGTCGAGCCGTTACTCGATCTTCGTCGGGATCGCCTTCGTGATCGTGATCGTGGTCGCGACCGCGAACACGCTCCGCAACCGCGACGACGGCATCCTCGGCACCGGCCAGACGGATCGCGGCGACCCGCTGCCGGAGTTCGCCGTCCCGGACCTGCGCGGCGACTCGGAGGCCGACGCGAACGTCTTCCAGGACGACTGCGACACCGCCGCCAACCCGTGCCCGGCCGACGATCGCCGCACCCCCGCGTGCGAGATCGACGTCCAGGGCGCGATCCGCGTCTGCGACCTCTTCAACCGGCCGCTGGTGCTCTCGTTCTGGTTCACGCGGGGCGCCAACTGCCTGCCCACGCAGGACGTCGTGGACGACGTCTCGCGGCGCTTCCGCGGCCGGGTGAACTTCCTGTCGATCGACGTGCGCGACGACCACAGCGCCGCTCAGGACATCGTCAACGAGCGGGGGTGGACGATGCCCGTGGGATGGGACGCCGACGGGGCCGTCTCCAACCTCTACCGCGTCGGTGTCTGCCCCACGGTTGCGTTCGCGTATCCGGGCGGCGTCTTCAGCGGGGCGAAGCTGGGCAGCGACGAGCTCTCCTCGGACCAGCTGACCGCCGACGTGGAGCGCCTGCTGCGCCAGTCGCAGCGCCGGGCGGCGGCGGACCGATGACCGAGCCAGAGAGCGCGGCCGGCTGGATCGATCCCGAGCTCGCCGAGGAGTTCCCGGGCCTCGGCCTGCGCCAGCTCGTCGTCGACCGCGGCTCCGGGCGCTCGCCGAAGGAGGTCAAGGAGCGCCTGCGGGTGCTCTCCGACCGGTTCTCCGGTGCCCAGGCGATCAACATGCGCCACCAGCCGATCCCATGGGCGTACCGGGTCTTCTACCGCCACATCGGGCTCGACCCCGACGAGCAGCGAACGCCGGTCGAGGAGCTGGCCCTGGAGCGCATGAAGCACGGCGGCTTTCGCAGCCAGAACCTGCTGGACGACGCGCTGACGATCGCGATCATCGAGTCGGGCGTCGCCATGCGCGCCTTCGACGCCGATCGGGTCGTCGGGCGTGCTCGGGATCCGCGCATCCGAGGCCGGCGAGGAGCTCGAGGGCCGACCCGGCGAGCTCCCGGCCGGCACCCTGGTGATCGCCGACTCCGAGCGCCCGGTGGCGCTGCTGTTCGGCGCCCTCGCGAGCGAGCGCGGCGTCGGGCCGCGGAGCTCGAGCACGCTCCTGGTCGCGATCAGGGTGGGCGGCGTGCCGCAGATCGCCGTTGAGGAGGCGCTGTGGCTGGCTGCGGAGATCCTGCGGGGTTAGGGTTTAGAATCGTGGCGTCGGCGACGGGTCCGTAGGAGTGTGAAGTGCCCGAAGTGCTCGAACACAGCGAGGCGATCGCGGCGGCGTCCATCGTCCGGGTGCCGGATTCACCCGCGGTCGAGACCGCCGAGCGTCGCGCGCGCGCGGACCTGCGGCGCCAGATCGGCCGGCTCGAACGCTCGCTCGGCGAGCTCTTCGCCTCGGCCTTCCCCCGGCGCGGCTTCGAGTGGAAGGTCGGCGCCGTGGGCGGCCCGCGGGTGCTGTCGACCGGGGATCTCGAGCGGGTGCGCGACGCGCTCGCGATGCGCTTGCACGACGCCCGGGCCGAGCTGGCCCACCAGGCCGACGTCGAGGAGGACAACCGGACGCTGCTCGAGGCGATGATCGCGGCACCGGAGAAGCACCGCTGGCTGGAGATCCCGCGCCGCGACGTCGGCGAGCCGGGGTGCGGCACCTACCAGTCGCGTCCCAAGCTCGGCATCCTCGGGATGCTCTTCGGCTGGTGGCGGATCCGGCTCTCCTCGGGTTGCCCGTTAGCCACGGGGCTTCGGCCCCCGGTCCACCGGGCCAAGCGAAGAGCTGATGGCGCGCAAGCGGCGCAAGCCGCGGCCGCGCCGGCCAGTGGCCGAGCCGAGCGCCGAGCAACCCGCGGCGACGTCCAAGCCGACGCGCGCGCCGCGCAAGCCGATCGAGGAGGAGCGCCCGCCGGCGCCATGGGGCTCGTTTCCCCTTGTCGAGATCGTCGTGCTCGTCGGCCTCGTGATGCTCGTGATCGGCCTCTTCGTCCGCGGGCCCCAGGGGGCGGCCCTGCTTGGGACCGGCCTGGCGCTCGGCGCGCTCGCCGGCCTCGAGCTCTCGATCCGCGAGCACTTCGGCGGCTACCGCTCGCACACGCTGCTGCTCGCGAGCGCGGCAGCGGTCGCCACGCTGGCGATCTTCTTCTACCTGCTCCCGGACCTGCTGCCGCCCGCGGCGCGGCTCGCGGTGGCGGCGATCGTCGGCGTGGTCGCCGGCTACGGCCTTGCCCGCGCCTTTCGGGCGCGTGCCGGCCGCACCGTCAAGCTGCGTTGAACGGCGCTCGCCGGGGCTAACCTGTCGCGAAATGCTGCTCAGGATCCGCGAAATCATGAGCGGTCCGGCCAGCGCGGCTCTCGTCCTGCTCATGCTGATCGGTTGCCTGTGCCTCTGGGTGGGGGTGCCGCTGGGCTGGCTGTGGATCGGCTCTCAGGTGCAGAGCACCTCGTCCCTCGGCACGGCGCTGATGGTGACGATGGTCGGGATCGTCCTGTCGATCGTGGTCCTGGTGCTCGTGCTGTCGTGGCTGAACCGTCGCCACGCGGAGCTCAACGAGCGTCGTGACCGGCCGGTGCGGTCCTCGGCGCTCGAGGTGATGCTGGTCTCCAGCGCCGGGCTCGCCCTGGTCGCCTTCGCGGTCTGGTTCTTCCTGTTCGCCGGCGCCAGTCCGTTGCCGCTCAACATCAGCTTCTGATCCCCGCCTCGGCAAGGCGGAACGGGGCGGGCGCCGGGCGCCCGCCCCGTGGTCAAAACAGCGAATCCGTGTTGTCGGTCCGGATCAGGCCCCGGCGAGGTTGCGCCGGGCCCGTAGCTCGGTGACGAGCATCGCGCGCTGGCGGGCGGTGAGGCGCCCGAGCTCGCGGTTCTCGTTGAGTGCGATCGAAAAAAGGAACTTGCGAGCCCGCGTGCGCCCCCAGCGCCGCTGGCTGCGAAGCAGCTCTCCGATCGTCATCGATTCGACCTCCCATGGACATGCGTTCACGACCTCCGCCGCATCGACGGCTCCACTGGCGATTCCACGCTTGAGCGAGGCTCGTGCCAGCCGAACGCGGTTGGCATGGGCGAGCGCGCGCATGTGCTGCGGCATCGCGGCAGGGGCCATGGTCGAAGCAGCTTCCATCTGTCACTCCTCCTCCGAAAGGACGTTTGAGGTTGGCGGGGTATAGGGCGTCGACGATCCAAGTGGACGCGGGGGCCCACTCCAAGGAGCGACCGGAACAAATTCTCTCCGCTTTGTCCCGTCCGCTCCCTGCCCCGGGATGCGTACGGCGCGAGTGGGAACCTAGATAACCACGCGGGGACGGTCAACCGGGAGAACTACGGACTCGTAACAGTTCTCTCGCAACTAGCACCCTTTTCGTTCACAACTTCGGCTTGTACAGAACTGGACAAGGCGAATATCCCCCGTACGGGGGAATGATTTATGCCCGCGGGAGCTCCGGGAAGTCGGCGATCGTCGTCTCGATGATCGCGAGCGCGTGATCGAGGTGCTCGCGCTCGTGGGTCGCCATCAGCGAGGTCCGCAGGAGCGCCGCGCCCGGGGGCACGGCCGGATGGATCGCGACGTTCGTGTAGACGCCGGCCTCGAACAGCGCCTTCCAGAGCAGCGCGGCCTGATAGTCCTCGCCGACGAGGACCGGGACCACCGGGGTGGTCGCCTCGCTCCCGTCGGGGAGCGTCCCGGGCTCGATCACGGCGAGCCCGAGGTCGCGGAACCCCTGGCGCAGGTAGCGGGCGTTGTCGAGGAGCTTCGCCATCAGGTCGGCGCCCTCGGCGCGGATCACCCGCAGCGCACCGAGCGCCGCGCCGACCGCGGCCGGGACCGCGGAGGCGGTGAAGATGAACGGCCGCGAGGCGTAGCGCAGGTACTCGATCACCTCGGTGGGCCCGGCGATGAAGCCGCCGCAGGACGCGAGGCTCTTGGAGAAGGTCCCCATGCGCAGGTCCACGGCGTCCTCGAGCCCGAAGAGCTCGCACGTGCCGGCGCCCCGGGCGCCCAGCACGCCAACCGCGTGCGCCTCGTCGACCATCAGCCGGGCGCCGTAGCGCCGGCTGAGCTCGACGATCGCCGGCAGGTTGCACAGATCGCCCTCCATCGAGAAGACGCCGTCGACGATCACCAGGACGCCGCCGCCGTCGCCCGCGGCGCGCTCGAGCATCCGCTCGAGCTTCTCCATCCGGTTGTGGCGGAAGGGGCGCAGCTTGGCGCCGGAGAGCATGCAGCCGTCGAGGATCGAGGCGTGGTCGGCCGAGTCGCAGATCACGGTGTCGCCCGGGCCCAGGATCGTGCCGATGCAGCCGACGTTCGCCTGGTGGCCCGTCGTGAAGACGATCGCCTCCTCGGTGCCCATCCACTCGGCGAGCTCGAGCTCGAGCTCGAGGTGCAGCGGGGTGGTCCCGTTCAGCAGGCGCGAGCCGGTGAGCCCGGTGCCGTAGGTCTCGAGGGCGTCGCGCGCGGCCTGCTTCACGCGCGGGTCGCCGGTGAGCCCGAGGTAGTTGTTGGAGCCGAGCATGATCGTCTCGCGCCCCTCCATCTCGACCACCGGGCCGGCCTCGGAGGTGAGCACCCGGAAGTAGGGGAGCATGTCCCCCTGCTTGGCGATCTCGAGGAGCTCGAGGCGGTCGTGGGTGCGCGCCTTCTCGAAGACGTCGACCGGGGCGCGGGCGGTCTCGCTCATCCCGACAAGTGTAGGTTGGCCGGCGGTGGCAGAGCCGTCGATACGCGCGGTCGCGACGAAGCGCGACCTCAAGGAGTTCATCGAGGTTCCGTACCGGCTGCGCGCGAACGATCCCCAGTGGGTCCCGCCGCTGCGGTTCGAGCGCCGGCAGTTCCTCGACCGGCAGAAGAACCCGTGGTTCGACCACGCCGAGGCCGAGCTCTTCCTGTGCGAGCGCGACGGCGAGGCCGTGGGGCGGATCACCGCGCACATCGACCACCGCTGGGACGAGTTCCAGGGCGGCAACGACGGGATGTTCGGCTTCTTCGACTCGGTCGACGACGCCCAGGTGGCCGGGAGCCTCGTCGACGCGGCGTCCGCCTGGCTCACCGAGCGCGGGCGCGGGCGGATGCTCGGCCCGATGGACTTCACGATGAACGACGAGTGCGGGATCCTGATCGAGGGCTTCGACGAGCCGTCGATGATCCTCGAGCCCTGGCACCCGCCCTACTACCAGCGCCTGCTCGAGGGCCACGGGCTGGGCAAGGCCATCGACCTGCTGATGTGGGAGCTCTGGTTCGGCCAGCTCAAGGAGGGCACCGAGATGCACCCGATGATCCACGCGGCGGCGGCGAAGTCGCGCGAGGAGGGGGTGGTGTTGCGCAACATGCGCAAGCGGGACATGAAGGCCGAGGTGGGGCGGTTCATGGACGTCTACAACGAGGCCTGGGGCCACAACTGGGGCTTCGTCCCGATCACCGAGGACGAGGTCGCGTTCCAGGCCAAGAACCTGAAGCCGGTGCTCGACGAGAACTGGGCGATGATCGCCGAGAAGGACGGCGAGGTCATCGGCGCCGCGCTGACGCTGCCCGACGTCGAGCAGGCGCTCTCGCGGATGGACGGGCGGCTGCTGCCGTTCGGCTGGTGGCACTTCGTGCGCCGGCGCAGCTACATCGACCGCCTGCGCGTCTTCGCCCTCGGGGTCAAGGACGCCTATCAGCACCTCGGCGTCGCGGCCGCGCTCTACGAGCGCCACATACAGACCGCCGCCACCGTGGGCCCGCGCGGCGGGCACATGGGGTGGATCCTGGAGACCAACGACCCCATGAACAGGGCCATGGAGGGGATGGGCGGGCGGGTCGTGCAGCGGTACCGGATCTACGAGCGCGCGCTCGAAAAAGCTCCGCTTGACAAATCCGTAGAGTAGGACGGGCGGATGGACGAGCTGCTCGAGACCGAGGCAATCGAGATGCCGGCCGGGGAGGGCGACGTCGACGAGCCGACCGCGCGCCCGCTGCCGGCGATCGTCGATGAGACCACCGAGCTGTCCGCCTGGAAGGGCGAGGTGCGCACCGCTGCCATCGCCGCGGCCGGCGGGTTGGTCGCCGGAGCCGCCACGGTGGCCGTCGCGCGCGCCACTCGCGGGGGCTCCAAGCGGCCGTCGAAGCGCCAGCGCGCGCGAGAGCGCCCGGTGCGCGTGCTCGCCAGCCGCTCCTTCCTCGTCGACGTCCACCTGCTGGACAAGTAGCCAAGGTGGGCGCCGGGCGCGGGGGCGCCATCGTCCCGCTGGAGGTCGAGGTGCGCCCGCGCTGGACGTACCGCCTGCGGACGCGGCTCGGCGGCGACGGCGTCGCCCGCCGGCGCGGCTCCGTGGTCAGCCGCCTGCTCGTAACCCCAGGCGGCAGGGTCGTCGTCCACGCCTGGCAGCCCGCCGCCACCCGGGTCGTCCTGCGGGCGGGCGCCGCCGACCCCGAGTCACCGGCGCCGCGGGAGTCGCTCGAGCTCGCGATCGAGCGGATGCGGTTCGCGCTCGGAGTCGACGACGACCTCACCGAGTTCGCGCGCACCTTCCGCGGCGACCCGCTGATCGGCGAGATCATCCACCACCGCCCCTGGTTGCGGCCGCGGCGCCGTCCGTGGCCGTGGGAGGCGCTCGCCTGGGCCATCACCGAGCAGCTCATCGAGGTCCGGCGCGCCGTCGAGATCCAGCGCCGTGTCGTGCGGCGCTGGGGCGGGCCGCGCTCGAGCCGGATGAGGACGGCGGCCTGGCGCGGCCCTGGTCCGCTGCGAGACGTCCCGTCGGCCGAGGTGATCGCCGGGGTGGCCCCCGCGGAGCTCGCCGCCTTCGACCTCGCGCCCTCGCGGGCGATCGCCCTGATCCGCTGCGCGCATGAGGTCGCCGCCAACCGCGTCGACCCTGGCTGTCCGAGCGGCGACGCCCGCCTGCGGCGGATCTCGGGCATCGGGCCCTGGACCCTCCAGGTGCTCGGCTTCTCCGGCCGTGGCGAGCCCGACTCGCTGCCCGCTGGGGATCTCGCCTACGTCAAGCTCGTCGGCGCGCTCGCCCGGCTCGGCAGGCGGGCGACCGTGGAGGAGGTTGAGGAGTACTTCGCGCCCTACGCGCCCTTCCGCGGCCTGGCCGGGAGCTTCGCGCTCGCCCGCTGGCACGGCGCCGTCGGCCAGGGGCCGCCGCTCGCGCGGGCGGCCTGAGCCGGACGCGGGCGTTTGTGCCTGATCCCGCGCGGCGGTGCGACGAACCGCGCACGCGGGGCGCCTGCTCCGGGCTCGCTCGACGACAACGTCCGGCCAGGCGCGTAGAAGCACACGACCGTCCCGCAAGACGCTCAGCAAGCCACGGCCCGCGTCGCCACCCACCACGCGGCGTGGCGCCGCTCGCTAGTTCGGGATCCGCCCGGGAAGCAGGGAGTCGGTCATCAGCTCGGAGGCCGCCGGCCGGCTCGAGATCAGCCCGTGGTCGGCGAAGAAGCCGGCGAAATCGGTCCACTCGCGACCGTTCATGTAGCCGAACGGATGCCCGTCTGAGTCCGGAAGCAGGAGCGGAAGCGTCCGCTCGACCTCGCTGCGGGTCAGCTTCGGGTCGAGGCCGTCGCCGGCGTCGAGGATCGACTGGGTGGCGCCCGCCGGGTCGCGGGCGGCGGCCTCGGTGCCCCGTTCGAGCGCGGCGATGAACAGGCGGATCGGCTCGGGGTCGTCGGCGACCCGGTCGGCGTCGGCGACCAGGACCAGCTCGTCGTAGGTTGGGATCCCGAGCCTGTCGACCGGGACCACACGGGGGTGCTTGCCGCGCGCGGCGAGGTCGACGCCCTCGATGTTGAGAAAGCCGCCGAGCATCGCGTCGGCGCGCCCGGAGAGCACAGCCGGCAGCAGGTTGAGACCGACGTCGACCTGGTTGACGTCGCCGGGGTCGACGCCCGCGCGGTTGAGGATCGCGTCGAGGTAGGCCGCCTGGTACGGGATCCCGGCCGTGGCGACGGTCTTGCCGGCGAGGTCGGCCGGCCTCGAGACGCCCGCCTCGGGCAGCGAGATCAGGGAGGTGAGCGGGCGCGACACCAGCGAGGCCACCGCCACCACGGGCAGCCCCTGGTCGCGGGCGAGCACGACCTCGGGCTCGTAGGAGATCGCGAGGTCGGCGCGGCCGGCGGCGACCTCGCGGATCGGCGCCGACGGGTCCGACGGGACCTGGGGCTCGACCTCGAGCCCCGCCTCGTCGAAGTAGCCGCGGTCGAGCGCGGTGTAGATCCCGGCGTGGTCGGGGTTGACGTAGAAGTCGAGCGCCAGGGTGAGCGGCTGGGAGTCGCCGTGGCGGCTCTCCGGCTTCTCGCCGCAGCCGGCGGCGAGCGTCGCCGCGCAGACGGCGAGCGCGAGCAGGACCCGCGTCACGCCGCGACCCGCCGGTCCTCGCGCGCGCCCCACCAGGCGATGCGCCGCTCGATCAGCGCCAGGGTCGCCGAAGAGCACGAGCGCGAGCGCCGAGAGGACCACGATCGCGGCGAACACCCGCGCCGTCTGCAGCTGCCCCTGGGCGACGAGGATCAGGTGGCCGAGCCCCTCGTCGGCGCCCGACCACTCGCCGAAGACGGCGCCGATCACCGACACCACGGCGGCGATCTTCGCCCCGCTCAGCAGGTAGGGGAGGGCCGAAGGGACCTCGACGCGGCGCAGGGTCTGGGCTCGGCTGGCGTCGAGGGTGCGCATCATCCGCGGCAGCTCCGGGTCCACCGAGCGCAGGCCGTCGAGCGTGTTGACGGTGATCGGGAAGAAGCAGACCAAAGCCACGATCGCGAGCTTCGGGCCGAGCCCGAAGCCCAGCCAGACCACGAGGATCGGCGCGATCGCGATCACCGGCACGGTCTGAGAGGCGACCAGGAGCGGGTAGAAGGCGCGACGCAGCGTGTCGGAGAGGTGCAGCGCGAGCGCGAAGCCGAACCCGAGCACGAGCGCGAGCGCGAAGCCCAGCAGCACCTCCTGGACCGTGACCCAGGCGTCGTCGGCGAGCAGCGACCGGTCGTTCCACAGCGACTGCGCGACGTCGCTCGGCGCCGGGATCAGAAACGGCTTGATGTTGAGCGCGTCGGCGAGCAGGTCCCAGCGCGCGGCCAGCTGCCACGCGCCGAGCAGCAGGACGACGACCCCGAGCGGCAGCAGCCAGCGTTTCATCGCCGGCCCTCGGCGAGCGCTGCCAGCGCGCGCTCGCGGGCCGCGGTGAACTCCGGCGCGGTGACCGCCTCGAGCCGCGGCGCCGAGCGCGGCGCCGGCGCTTCGACGGTCGCCAGCGCGCGGGCTGGGCGCGCCGTCAGCACGACGACGCGGTCGCACAGATAGAGCGCCTCCTCGACGTCGTGGGTGACGAGCACGGCGGTCGCGGGCTGCTCGGCGAGCGCGCCCGCAAGCCACTCCTGCATCTCGGCGCGCGTGATGGCATCGAGCGAGGCGAACGGCTCATCCAGCAGCAGCACCGGCTTGGCGGCCAGCAGCGTCCGCAGGAAGGCGACCCGCTGGCGCATCCCGCCGGAGAGCTCGCCCGGGCGGGATGCCTCGAAGCCGGCGAGCCCGAAGCGCTCGAACAGCGGCGCGGCCGCCGCCCGCGCGGCGCTCCGCGAGGCGCCCCGGTTGCGCAGCGCGAGCGCCGCGTTGTCGAGCGCCGAGAGCCACGGCAGCAGCAGGTCGCGCTGCGGCATGTAGACGCAGCGGTCGAGGCGCCCGGCGGCGTCGCGCTCGCCGCCCACCGAGACCGTGCCGCGCTCGGCCGCCAGGAGTCCCGCGATCAGCTCGAGCAGGGTCGACTTGCCGCAGCCCGACGGCCCGACGACGCCCACGACCTCGCCGGCGGCGACCGACAGGTCGACGCGCTCGAGCACCTGGAGCTCGCCGAAACGGTGGCCGAGCCCGGCGACCTCGATCGCCGCGCCGACCGCTGAAACTGTTCGAGGCTCCCCGCTGGGAGCCTCAGTTGCCGTTGCCATGCTCCCTCCGCGCGCATTACCGCACAGGTTCTAAGGGTCAGCGCCGGGATCGATCGAGGCGCCATCTCAGCCCGCTTGCCCGCGAGCACCCCTGGTCTTGGTCGGTAGGAGTCTAGAGGCCTCTAGGCGTCCTCGACCACGGGGCGACCCGCGATCACGTCGACGAAGTTCTCCAGGTGCTTGGTGGTCCAGCACTCGAACGCCGCGGTGCAGTGCCGCTCGTAGGCGGCCATCACCGAGTCGCCGTAGTTCCAGTACAGGCGTGGCTCCGGATTGAGCCAGAAGGTGCGCCCGGCGCGCTCCGAGATCCGGGCGAAGACCTCGGCGTGCGGCTCGCGCCCGTTGGTGCGCGCGTCGCCCAGCACGATCACCGTCGACCGGGGGTCCAGGTCCTCGGAGATCTCGTCGTAGAACTCGAGCCAGACGCGGCCGTAGTCCGTGTAGCCCGACACGTCGGCAACGCCGCCCTCCCGGCTGATCTTCTCCGAGATCGCGCGGAAGTCGCGCTCGCGCTCGAAGACCTCGGTGACCTCGGAGATCCGCTCGATGAAGACGAAGCTGCGCAGCTTTCGGAACGAGTCGTGCAGAGCGTGCAGCACCGAGAGGAAGAAGACGCTCGCCGAGGTGACGGAGGTGGAGACGTCGCAGAGGACGTAGATCTCCGGGCGCCGGGGGCGCTTGGGGCGGTAGCGCAGCCGCAGCGGCACGCCGCCGGTCTCCAGCGAGGCGCGCATCGTCCGGCGCATGTCGACCACCGCGGCGCGCCGGCGGCCGCGCTGCTCGTGGCCGAGCGTCGCCAGGCGGCGCTTGAGCTGGGCGACGGCGCGGTGGACGCCCGCGAGGTCCTGGGTCGGGCTGGTCGGAAGCGCGCGGTCGAGCTCGGCGAGCGGCCGCGACGGCGGCATCTTCTCCGTCCGCTCGATCAGGGCCCGCTCGAGCTCGCGTCGCAGGTGGCGCTCGAAGGCCTGGATCTGCTCGCGCTCGAGCTGCGGTGCCTCGGGATCGTCGCGCGTCCCCGCCTGGAGGCCCAGCGTGCGGCGGATCCGCTGCACGTCGACCCCGACGACGCCCGAGCCCTCGCCCTGGCGGCCGAAGGCCGCGATCGCGAGGCGCGCCGCGTCGCGCATCTCGCCGTCCGAGCCCCGGGCGATCGCCGCCCGGATCGCCTCGCGCAGCTGGTCCAGGTCGAGGCGCTCACCGCCGTCGTAGCGGCGGTCCTCCCGGACGCCTCGCTCCAGCGCCTCCTCCTCGGCGGCGCGGAAGAAGTAGCGATCGAAGAGCAGCTCGAAGATCCGCCGGTCCTCCTGCGACTTCGCGATCGTCGCCGCGAGCGCCTCGCGGAAGTCGGCGGGCTCGGTCCACGGGATCACGGCAAGCGCCTCGAAGGCGTCGAGCAGCTCCGCGGTCCCGACGCTCACGCCCTCGCTGCGCAGCTCCTCGCAGAAGCCGATGATCCGCGGCGCGAGGCCCGCGGGCTGGGTCAACCCGTCGCTTCCTTGCCGATTTGCGGTTGCGCCAGCTGAGCGCCGACCCGCTCCGCCACCAGGTCGATGTCGGTGCGGTGCTTGACGATGATGCTCATCGTCTGCTCGAACAGGTCGCGGTCGATGTCGTCGGCGCCGAGCAGGAGCAGGGCCCGCGCCCAGTCGATCGACTCCGCGATCGAGGGCGGCTTCTTGAGGTCGAGCGCGCGGACCATGTGGATGACCTCGACCAGCCGCCGCGCCAGGTCGCCGTCGAGCTCGGGGGCGTGCAGGCGGACGATCTCCATCTCACGCTCGATCTCGGGATAGTCGAGCCACAGGTAGAGGCAGCGGCGCTTGAGCGCCTCGGTCAGCTCGCGCGAGTTGTTGGAGGTGAGGACGACGATCGGATGCGTGCGGGCCTCGATCACGCCGAGCTCGGGGATCGAGATCTGAAAGTCCGAGAGGACCTCCAGCAGCATCGCCTCGAACTCCTGGTCGGTCTTGTCGATCTCGTCGATCAGCAGCACGACCGGGTCGGTTGACGCGATCGCCTCGAGCAGCGGGCGGGTGAGGAGGAAGTCCTCCGAGAAGATGTTCTCCCAGTTCTCGCTCACCTCGTCGCCCCCCGCCTGGATCCGGAGCAGCTGTTTGCGGTAGTTCCACTCGTAGAGCGCCTTGGCCTCGTCCAGGCCCTCGTAGCACTGCAGGCGGATCAGCCGGCGTCCGGTCGCCCGGGAGATGGCCTTCGCGAGCTCGGTCTTGCCGACGCCGGCGGGGCCCTCGACCAGCACCGGCTTGCCCAGCTCTTGGGCGAGATAGGAGACGAGCGCGGCGGGCTCGTCGGCGAGATAGCCGACGCGCTCGAGCCCCGCCTTGACCTCGCTGACGTTCACTGGCTGCTCGGAGGGCATCGCCCTGAATAATGACGCGATGAGCTTGCTGAGCGCGGGAGCGCTGCTGCCGCACTCGATCGGCCCCTACGTCGGCCTGATGCTCGCGGGGTTCGGGGTGGCGATCTTCGGCCACCTGGCCGGCTCTCGCTGGCTGGTGGCGGTCGGCGTGATCATGATCATGCTCGCGGTGCTGATCTTTCCGCTCGCTCTGCAGGTCACCACGGACACGCCGCCCCAGCCGGGTCCGAAGGTCCCACTGGCGATCCTGGGTTGAACGACTCCGGTCGCTGCGAGAGGATGCCGGTGTGGGACGCCTCGACGAACTCGACCTCTCCAAGTCCCTGTCGCGCAAGGAGGAGGCCAAGGGCCTCGAACGCGCGCAGGAGCGGCTCGCCCAGCTGCGCCTGACGCTCGGCGGCCTGATCGCCGACGGCGGCGAGCGGCGGATCGGGCCGCCGCTCCTCGTCCTGTTCGAGGGCTGGGACGCGTCCGGGAAGGGCGGGGCGATCAAGCGGCTCGTGGCGCCGCTCGACCCGCGCCACGTGCGCGTGCGCTCGTTCACAGCCCCGACCCACGACGAGAAGCGCCATCACTTCCTGTGGCGGTTCTGGACGGGACTGCCGGGGTGGGGTGGGATGGCGGTCTTCGACCGCAGCTGGTACGGCCGCGTGCTCGTCGAGCGGGTGGAGGACTTCGCGACCCGCGAGCAGTGGCTGCGCGCCTACGACGAGATCAACTCCTTCGAGCGCTCGCTTACCGACGAGGGCATGATCCTGGTCAAGTTCTGGCTGCACATCTCGCCGGAGGAGCAGCTCAAGCGGTTCGAGGCCCGCAAGGACGATCCGCTCAAGAGCTGGAAGCTCACGGACGAGGACTGGCGCAACCGCGAGAAGCGCGACGCCTATACCGAGGCGGTCGAGGACATGATCGCCCGCACCGACGAGCCGAACGCCCCGTGGAGCCTGATCCCCGCCGACTCGAAGCGGTACGCCCGGGTCGCGGTGATCGAGGCCGTGATCGCGCGCATCGAGGAGGGGATGCGGGCGTGGGGCATCGACCCGCCCCCGCCGCTGGACGACGAGGACGACTGACGGTGGTGTAAACCGCGCGGCCGCCCCGGCGGCGTGCGGTACGCTCGCCCGGTCCCGGGTGCGTCGGCGCCGGCCGCGCGCGGGGGCGCCGCGCATGGGAGATCAAGCCGAGCTCAAAGACACGGTCGAGCCGCCTGAGGGCGCTCCCGACGCCAAGCCGAGGCTGCGCGCGGTAGAGCCGGTCAGCGAGGTTGCCGCCGACGCCGCCGCCGCGGCGCACTCGGCGGTCGACGGCGTGAGCGAGGCCACCGAGCAGGCGCGCCGGCTGACCGCCGCCGAGCTCGGAGCCGACGTGCGCCGGCTTCGGGTCGAACTGCTCGTCGCCGAGCAGGTCGGGGCGGAGGCCAAGCGCCGCGCCCGCGAGGCGGACGCGGCCCGGCTCGCAGCCGAGCAGCGCGCCCTCGACGCCGAGGAGGCCGTGCGCCGCGCCGAGCTGCGCGCCGCCCGCGCCGAGTCGCGGACCGAGGCGGCGATCGAGGCGGCGACGACGCAGGGCGAGCAGGAGGTGAAGGACGCGCGCGCCGACGCCGAGGCCCAGGCCGAGCGCGCCCGCGCCGAGGCTCAGCGCGCCCGCGCCGACGCTCGCCGCGCTCATGCGGACGCCAAGGCCGAGATCGAGCGCGCCGCCGAGGCCGCCCGCCGCACCCTGGCTGCCGACCGCGAGCGGCTCCGCGCCGCGGCGCAGGACAAGCTTCGGCAGGCGGGTGAGCGGCTCAAGCAACGTGCCGCCGAGCACGCTCACGAGCTCGCCGCCGCGGAGCTCGAGGCGACGCTCGCCGAGGCGCGTACGCAGGTCGAGGCCGAGCTCCGAGTCGAGCTTGAGCGCGGCGAGCAAGCCGTCGCCGACGCGCGGGAGGGCGCCAGACAGGCCATCGATCGGGCGGATCGCAAGGCGCAGACCGAGACCGAGCTGCGGATGGAGGCCGAGCGCGCCCACGAGCGGACCAAGCACCGCCTCGACGGGCTCGTCGAGCGGCTTGCGCGCGGGGCCGAGCAACGCGCTCGCGCCGAGGTCGCCGAGCGCCTCAGCGCCGAGGCGGAGGCGGTCGAGCGCGACGCCCGGGCCGAGTCAGAGCGCGCCCGCGAGCGGGCGACGGCCGACGCGCAGGCCGAGCTCGCGGAGCGACTCGAGGCCGAGCGCGAGAAGCTGAGAGTTCAGTCCGAGCAGCGCGCCCGGGTGGACGCCGAGAAACGCATACAGGCCGTCGAAGCCCGGTTCGAGCGCGAGCTCGACCAGCGGTCAAAGCAGGCCGCCGCCGAAGCGCGTGACGAGGTCAACCGCCGCCGCGGCGAGTTCGCCGAGCGGCTGCGCGCCGAGACCGAGGAGGCGGCCCGCACGGCCGCCGACCAGGCCCGCCGCGACGCCCTGCGGACCACCTGAGCGACGACGACGGGCCGGCCCCGGAGGACCGGCCCGTCGTGACGCAAACGCTGTTCAGACCGCGATCTCGGCGTCGGTGTGCGCCTGGAGGACGGACTCCCCGTCCTCGCCGGTGCGGATCCGGATCGCTTCCTCGACCGGGAGGACGAAGATCTTCCCGTCGCCGACGTCGCCTGTGCGCGCGTGCTTGAGGATCGTCTCCACGACCAGGGACTTGTCCTTGTCCTCGATCACGACCTCGATCTTGAGCTTCGGCCGCACGTTGACGGTCAGGCTCGAGCCTCGATAGGTCTCGACGATCCCCTTCTGGCGGCCGGAGCCCTTGACCTCGCTGATCGACAGGGACGGAAATCCCCTGTCGAGCAGCTCCGTCCGGATCGGCTCGAACGCCTCGTGGCGGATGAACGCCTCGATCTTCTTCATCTGGCTGGTACCTCCTCAGGCCCTGCGGGCCGGTCGGGGGTCATCGCGGTCACCGGAGCCGGGGTCGGCACCGAAGTGGCTCCACCCCCGGGGTACTCCGGCTGCGGGATGAACTGCTCCGGGTAGCCATACATGCCGTGCTCGGAGATGTCCAGCCCGGCTTCCTCCTCCTCTTCGGTGACGCGAAGGCCGTAGACCTTCTTGATCGCCCAGAAGGTGGCGTAGCTGAGGACGAACACGAACGTGAACGCGATCAGGAATCCCAGTACCTGCGCGATCAGCTGCGCGAACGAGCCGCTGTACCAGAGGCCGCCGTCCGGGTTGCCGAAGCCGTTGTACTGAGCCAGGCGCGGGGCGGTGAAGATCCCGCAGGAGATCGTGCCCCAGATGCCGGCCATGCCGTGCGCCGACAGGGCTCCGACCGGGTCGTCGATGTACTTGTCGACCCAGTAGACGCCGAGGACGACGATCACGCCGGCGACCGCGCCGATGATCGGCGCCGCCCAGAGCTCGACGTACCCCGACGGGGCGGTGATCGCGACCAGCGCCGCGATCGCGCCGTTGCCGGCCATCCCGATGTCGATCGTCCCGGTCTTCAGTCGCGCGGTCGCGACCGCGGCGAGCACGCCGAAGGCGGCCGCCAGATTCGTGATGATCAGGATCTCGGCGAAGCGCCCGTCGAGCGCGTTCAGCGTCGATCCCGGGTTGAACCCAAACCAGCCCAGCCACAGGATCAGCACCCCGAGGCCGAACAGCGGCATGCTGTGGCCAGGGATCGCCCGCGGCTTGCCGTCGCCTCCGTACTTGCCCTTGCGCGGGCCGAGCAGCAGCAGCGCCGCCAGGGCACCGGTCGCCCCGATCAGATGGACCGCGGTCGAGCCTGCGAAGTCCTGCATCCCGACGATGTTGGTGCCGAGGTAGCCGCCGACCTGCAGGAAGCCGCCGCCGAACACCCAGTGGGCGCCGATCGGGTAGATGATCGCGCTGAAGATGATCGCGTAGATCACGTAGACGCCGAACTTGATCCGCTCCAGCGTCGTTCCCCAGACGATCGCCAGCGACACCGCGCAGAAGACGAACTGGAAGAAGAACTTCGACTCGATCGTCGCGTTCGAGAGGTCCATCACGGGGAAGCTCGGGTGGAACGTCGTCACCCCGTCTGCGGTCGCCGAGTAGGGACCGAGGTTGGAGAAGAAGAACCCGCCGTCGTGGCCGAGGACGCTGCCGGCGCCGAAGGCGAAGGCGAACCCGCAGACCCACCACCCGACCGCTGCGATCGAGAAGTTCGTGAGGATCTTCGCCACCACCGTGCCGGCGTTCTTGCCCCGGGAGAAGCCGATCTCCAGGAACGCGAACCCGGCCTGCATGAACATCACCAGGCAGCCGGCGATGATCACCCACATCGTGTTGATCCCGACGGAGGGATCGAGCTTCCCGGCGATCGACTTCTCGAGGTCCGTGGCGTCGGCGAGGGCAGAGCCCGGCACCGCCAGCAACAGGGCGGCCGCTGCGACCAGAGCCCCCCCGAGCGCGTACTTCCGTCTCATCCGATCACACTCCCATGCCGGCCCGAGCAGGGTCCGGCGTCGCGCGTTAGCGATTGCGGGTGGGACGGTAGGCCCGCGAGGCCGAGGCTTCGTTATCCGAGTGTCGAAACTTCGGGCCCGGCCGCTTGTACGCGGGAACGGGCCTCGGGTCCGCGCGAGGCGGCGCCCGCGATCTCAAGCTCGCCGCCCTCCATGCCCATCTCGAGCTCGGTGGCGTCGCCGCCCAGGCCCTCCCAGATGCCGCGCGCGTCGGCGCAGAACTCGTCGAGGAACTCGTCGGAATGCAGGGGGTCGTGGTGGAAGAGCAGCAGCCGGCGGGCTTCGACCCGCCTGGCAAAGGTGAGCGTGTCGGCGGCGGCCGAGTGCCCCCAGCCGACGTGGTCGGGGTACTCCTCGTCGGTGTACTGGCAGTCGTGGATCAACAGATCCGCGTCACGGGCGAGGTCGAAACCAGAGATCCACTCGGGCTCGAGCCCGGCGAGCGGGGCGCCGAGGGCCGGCTCGTGGTCGGGTATGTAGGCGACGGTCGTATCGGCGTCGGTGATCCGGTAGCCGAGCGTCGGGCCGCGATGGGTGACCGCCTCGGCGCGGATCGTGGCACCGCCGAGCTCCCACTCGGTCGCCGGCGTGTCGCGGAACGCGACCGAGCAGGGCAGCTCGCGGACCTCGACGGGCGAGAGGGGAGCGGAGATGTAGCGGGCGATCCGGTCCTCGAGCGAAGCCTCGGGCGACGAGGGCCCCCAGATCGTGATCTTCGACTCGGGCCGGAAGCAGGGCGGGAAGAACATCAGTCCCTGGATGTGGTCGAGGTGTAAGTGGGTGAGCAGGATGTGGATGCGGCGACCGCCGTTGAGGTCGAGGCCGAGGCTGCGGATGCCGGTCCCCGCGTCGAGGATGAGCTCCTCGCCGCTCGCGAGCGTGGCCTGCACGCAGGAGGTGTTGCCGCCGTAGCGGTTCATGTGCGGCCCCGGGGCCGGGACCGAGCCGCGCGCCCCCCAGACCTTGAGCTTCACCCGTCCCCGTTCCCGCTCAGGGGCCAGAACAGGATCATCGCGCCCGAGGAGCCCGCCTCGGAGGCGACGATCGGAAAGGCGCTGGCTTCGATCGAGCGGCGCTCACCGCCCGCGGCCTTGATCGTGAACGTGGCGTGCATCGGCCGCCCGTGCCGGATCGCGTCGGTGGTCGCCAGCGCGTCGACCTCAACCGGGCTGCCGCCCACGTCGAACGGGCCGAACGCCCGCGTCCACTGCTCGGCCTCCATGCGCCCCGAGTCCTCGAACGAGCGCCCCAGCAGTGCCGCCGCGGCCTCGTTGTAGAAGACCACCGCCGCCTGGTCGTCGAGCAGGAACGCCGGGGTCGAGATGCTGGTCAGCAGGTTGCGGGCCAGAATCAGCTCGAGCGGTTTCTGCGATCGGGTCTGAGGCATGCGCTTGCACGCCATTCTTCCACCGATTGCGCGGATTCACACCTGATCGCGCGACCGGCCCGCTCTGGTTGTGGCGGCCCCGAGGGCCGCTGGGATTCGGTGGCTAGGCCTCGAGCTTGCCGATCTTGAAGATCTTCGTGCCGCAGTCGGGGCACGTTCCCTGGATCGCCGCGCGGCCGTTCTTCATCGTGACCTGCTGCGGATCCTTGATCTCGACCTTCTTCCGCTCCTTGACGCAGTAACCCTCAGTCATCGAACCTCTCCTTTGCTGGGGGGGCGATTGGCGCGACCGTAGAACAGCCGTCGGACGCCCGAGGCTAGGATAGTGAGGTTTGCAACTAAGTGCGGGGGCGGTCTGACCCGGCGCGACGTGGAAACATGGCGCCCTCGATGGCTCGGGTGTGCTCGCGGATCGCCAACTCGTCGCGATTCCAGAACTTCATCTTCGGCGTGATCGTCGCCAACGCGATCACGCTCGGACTCGGCACCTACGACTGGGGCCGCACGGTCGACGACTCGATCACGGTCGCCGACGAGGTCTTCCTCGGGATCTTCGTGGTCGAGCTCGCGATCCGGATCGCGGCGTATGGGCGCCGGCCGCAGGACTTCTTCAAGAGCGGCTGGAACGTGTTCGACTTCGTCGTCATCGGCGCCGCCTTCCTGCCTGGCGTCCGCGACAACGTCACCCTGCTGCGCTCGTGCGCCTGCTGCGCGTGGTGCGCCTGGTCAGCGTGATGCCCGACCTGCGGATCCTCGTCCGGGCGATGGCGCGATCGCTGCCGCCGATCGCGAGCCTCGGCCTGCTCACCCTGCTGCTCATGTACGTGTACGGGATGGTGGGCTGGATCCTGTTCGGAGACGAGGATCCGGAGCAGTGGGGAAACATCGGCCAGGCGATCCTGAGCCTGTTCCAGATCCTCACGCTCGAGAACTGGCCGGACTTCCTCGAGGCGGGGCAGGTGATCCACCCTGCGTCGTGGATCTTCTTCGTCTCCTATGTCCTGATCGCGTCGTTCTCTGGTGATCAACGTGCTGATCGCGATCATCGATCAACTCGATGGAGGATGTGCACGAGGCCGAGAAGGCCGCCGACCGCGCCGAGCTCGACGAGGAGATCGCGGACGAGCAGGGGGTGACGGTGGCCGAGCGGATGCGCGAGATCCGCGAGGCGATCGACAAGCTCGAGCTGCAGCTCGCCGAGGGGGGCGGCTACGTGCCGGGGCCGGCGCGCTCCGTGCGCAAACCCACCAAGGGCGGGCGCATGCGCGGCTAGCGAGCCGGGCTAGTGCCGCCGTGCCGCCGCCGGACCGGGGAGATTCGAGGAGCTGGCGGCGCTCTGCAGGTCGTTGATGTCCCCGCGTAGCTCGTCGATGTCGTCCCGGGCCACGTCGAGCTCGCTGCCCGACGTGCGCTGGCTCGACGCGATCGTGCTCACCCGGGCCTCGAGCGCGTCGATGCGATCGCTGAGGTCGGCGATGTCGTTCTCGGCCGCCTGCGCGGCCTGGCGGCCGACGGACTTCACCTCCTGGCCGAGCGCGGTGACGTCCGTCTTCGTGGCGCTCTCGTCCTTGGCGCTCGTGGCCAGCACGACGCCGACGATCCCAGCGGCCAGCGCGAGGACGATCGCGATCGCGCCCGCGATCGTGCGGACGCCGAGCCTGCGGTCGAGCTGCGCCGTCCACGCCCGCAGGCCCTCGAGCTGCTCGGCCGCGCGGGGCCGCCGGCTGGGAGCCGGTGGTCGGCTGTGCGCTGCTGGCGGGCTGAGCGCCCGTCGTCGGTTCGCCCTTTCGGCTCGAGCCGGTCGCGGGGTGGCGGTTGCAGCGGCCCGCGATCGTCAGATAACGCCGGGCGGCTCAGGAGGCCGGGAGCGGGGGCCGGACCTCGCCGCCCTCGGGCTCGAGCGGCCGACCCTCGGCGGACCACGCCTCGAGCCCCCCCGCGATGTTGTGGGCGTCGAATCCCGCCTCGCGCAGGGCGGCGACGGCCATGCCGGACCGGTTGCCGCTCCGGCAGTAGAGGATCACCGGCTGGTCGCGCGGCAGCTCCTGCGCATGCCGGCGAGCTCGTTCATCTCGATGTTGCGCGAGCCGGCGATCCGCCCGCCCTCGTACTCGTACGGCCGGCGCACGTCGACGATCACCACGCCCGCCTCCACCATCTCGGCGGCCTCCGCGGGCGAGACCTCGCCGTGGTGACCTGCTCGTCGCTCACGCCAACATCATTACCGCGGTCAGGGGTAGTAGTGGATGGCCTCGAAGCCCCAGGCGTCGGTGAGCCAGGGTGGTACCTCGTCGTCGAGGGCCCGCTCCAGCGGCGTCCCGACCGCCGCGTCGATCACCCACCACGAGACCGTCGCGTCGGAGCCAGCGGGCGCTGAGGCCTCCGGCGGGTCGACGTAGACGCACCGAGGAGCTCTGTCTCGTCGGGGTCGAAGGCGGCGTAGAGGAAGCTCTCGCGAGCCTCGGCCTCGGCAGCGTGGCGGGCGAGGTCCTCGCGGTCGGCCTCGAAGCTCATCGTCGCCGTGGGCCAGCCCGAGCTCTCGCCGTACTTCGCCCAGAGGCGCTCGCGGGAACCCATCACCGCCGGGTAGTCGAGGTCGACGTCGGCCTCGCGGATGAGGCCGCAGGTGGTGCGCGCTGGGGAGCTCCAGCCGCGCCGGGTACTCGAAGTCGCGGTCGATCCAGCCATAGTGAAGCGCAGTCTTGCGAACTCCCGACGGGCCGCGGCGCCGCACCCTCGCCTCGCGCGCCCAATGGCCACCATTTCGCCGACTCGTGTTTTTGCACGTATGCGTCTCTGGCGAGAGTGGGGAAATCGGCGGATGGTTGCGAGGGCACGGTGGGTGCGGTTCTCTAGGATCCGCGACCCGCCGTCCGGCACATGCCGGAAATCGAAACCCAAGGAGCGCCACTCAATGCCCGAAGCCGTGATCGTCGACGCCGTCCGCAGCCCGATCGGGCGCGCCTTCAAGGGCTCGCTCGCCCAGCTTCGCCCCGACGAGACCGCCGCCTACGTCGTCGACCAGCTCCTCGAGCGCAACCCGGACGTCGACCCGGCGATCGATCGAGGACGTCTTCTGCGGCTGCGGCATGCCGCAGGGCCTGCAGGCCTTCAACATCGCCCGGATCATCTCGCTGCTCTCCGAGCAGCTGCCCGAGACGGTCACCGGCGTCGACCTTCTCGCGCTACTGCGCCTCGAGCCTCGACGCGATCCGCCACGCCGCGAACGCGGTCAAGGCCGGGGAGGGCGACACCTACATCGCCGCCGGCGTCGAGTGGGTGAGCCGCTACAACGAGCGCACCGAGCCCGCCGGCGCCGCGGACCAGAACGCGAAGCTCCAGGGCAAGGACGGCAGCCCGAACGCCTACATCGACGATGGGCCTGACCGCGGTGAACGTCGCGAAGAAGTACGAGGTCAGCCGCGCCGACATGGACAAGTACGCCCAGCGCTCGCAGGAGCTCGCCGTCGCCTCGCAGGAGGACGGCTTCTTCGACCGCGAGATCGTCCCGGTCGCCGACGCGGAGGGCAACGAGGTCGCCAAGGACGACGGCCCGCGCGCGTCAGCTCGACCCTCGAGAAGCTCTCCCAGCTGACCGAGGCCTTCGGCGGCGGCGGCGTGACCGCCGGCAACTCCTGCCCGCTCAACGACGGCGCCGCCGCGGTGCTCGTGATGTCGGACACGAAGGCGAAGGAGCTCGGCCTCGAGCCGAGGGCGCGGCTCGTCACCGCCGCGACCTGGGGCAACGAGCCCGAGTACATGGGCGTGGCGCCGATCGGCGCGATCAAGAAGGTGCTCGACCGCGCCGGGATGACGATCGCCGACATCGACGTGGTCGAGCTCAACGAGGCGTTCGCCGCCCAGGTGATCCCGATCATGGACCAGTGCGACATCCCGCTGGAGAAGCTGAACACGCACGGCGGGGCGATCGCCCTCGGCCACCCGTTCGGGATGACCGGCGCGCGGATCATGACCACGCTGCTGAACGTGATGGAGACCGACGACCACGCGGTCGGCCTCGAGACGATGTGCGTCGCCGGCGGCCAGGGCGAGGCGATGGTCGTCGAGCGCCTGAACTGAGCGGCACCCGGGACGCAAGGGGGCGGCTTTGTGCGGCGGCTGGCCGCGCTGCAGATCGGGCCTGCGGCGGCGACGACGGCTTTGGACGCGGCCGCGACGAGACCCCAGACGACCAGGAGGCCGTCGAAGGTGCCTGAACTAGTCGCGAGCTCAGCCGAAGGATGATCACGCGCCGGAAAGCGATTCGACACGTAACGAATCGGCGAGGAACCGACGAGCCGGCTTCTCAGCGGTGAGCCGAAGGTCACCGTCCGGCTCGGGAATCCGTGAGCGCGGGCATGGCCGGGCCCGGACATGTTGCAGAGGTCATGATCCCGTGGCCGCCGTCGGGGACCTGCTGACCGTAGATCAGCATGCCCGGGCGGAAGCGTCGATCGCGTGCGAGATCACGAGCGCCTGGTTCGGCTTCGACACGCTCGATCGGCGAGTGTCGAGGATTGCAGCGCCGTTCGCGACCGAGCCGCGCCGAGGCTGATCGCGCCGCTGATGTCGTGCCGGAGATGTCGGCGGTGGTGATCGATTCGTTGGCGACCTTCGAGCCCGTGACGACGTCGTTGGTGAGCGATTCCGCCGTGATCGCGTTCGTAGCCCGATCGGCCGATCCGATTGATTGGTTGATGAGCACGCCGGAGTCGAGCGTGAAGTTGGTGACCTCGCTCGCGGTGACGCCGTCGTCTCGATCTGGCCGCAGCCCACCGAGTCGTTCCCCAGGTCGCCGGCTGAAAGCGAGCCGTCGACGATCTTCGACCAGTCGACGGCGTTGGCGCGAAGGTCCTGGTTGAGGACCTGAGCGTTGCCGATCTTGGTCGATCGGACCGAGTTGTTGTCGAGATCGGCGGCCTTCACCTCTCCGTCGACGATGTCGGTCGAGAAGACCGTGTTGGCCGCGTAGGCACTTCCGGTGCCGAGCGCGATCATCAGGGCCAGGAACGAGCACACGTTGGCGAACGTGAGCCGCGCACGAAGTCGCGCGAGCATTTCCCCTCCTAGGGTTGGATGACTGCGGCCCCCACGGGCCGGAGACGTCCGACTCTACCCGGGCAGGGCGGTCGCGCGCCAGGACTCAGCCGAAGGTGATCACCCGGACCGGGATGTGCGTCTGATCCGCCGCGCGCCCCGTGAAGCTGAACAGCGGAAAATCAGTGCCGTCGCGAGGGCACGCGCTGGCCGTAGATCACGACCTTGTCCTGCAGCGGCGGCCTTGATCGAGAACACCACCGCCTCGCCCGCCGTTCGCCCCGCTGACGATGGGGTCGAGCCTCTCGCATCGGCCTGCGTAACCGTGGGAAGCTGACCCCACCGCGGATGTCGGTGCCGCGGATGTCGTCGGTTGTGATCGTGTTGCCGCATCTTGGCGCCGTGACGGCGTTGCTGGCGAGCTCGGCGGTGCCGACCGCCGCGTCCTGGAGCTCGCTGGCGCCGATCGATCTGGCCGCATCCGATGTCTGCGCCGGTCACCGAGCCGTCGGCGATCTCGCCGCTGTCGATCGAGTTGTTGGCGATCTCGGTCGCGTTGACGGAATCGGTCGCGAGGTCACTCGTGGTGAGCGACTCGTTGACGACGTTGGCGTTGTTGATCGAGTCGTTGGCGAGCTCGGCGTGGGCGATCGAGGTGTCGAGCACCTTCGAGCCGTCGACGGCGTCGGCGTGCAGGTCGGCGTTGGCGACCTGGCCGTTGGCGATCTTGGTCGTGCGCACGGCGTTGTTGTCGAGGTCGGCGGTCTTCACCTCCCCGTCGACGATGTCGGTCGAGAAGACCGTGTTGGCCGCATAGGCGCTTCCGGTGCCGAGCGCGATCAGCAGGGCCAGGAACGAGCACACGTTGGCGAACGTGAGCCGGGAACGGAGTCGGGTGGCATGGCGCCTCCTCGATGAGGATGGCCGGCTCCCTCCCGAACCGGGGAACCTTGCGAATCTAACCGCGATCCCGCCCTCCGGCAAGGGCCGGGGCGGCCGCCCGAGAGCGTTCGGGGAGCTAGCCGGTGGTGATCACCCGCACCGGGAGGTTGGTGATCGGCGTCATCGAGGTCCCGGAGAATTGCAGATCGAGGCCTCGACGTCCCGGGCTCTCGACGCGCATCGGGTAGAGGAAGACGCCGTTCTGGATCGCGCCGTTGGTGGCCAGGGCGGGCACCTCGCCGACCTGGGCACCGCTGACGCTCAGGGAGACCTGCGAGCAGCGGCCGTTGGGAACGTTGCTGAGCGAGACCGCGCCGTTGAGGCCGCACCGGCGATGTCGGACGAGGTGAGCGAGTTGTTGGCGATCTTCGCGCCGTTGACGGCGTTGTTGGCGAGGTCGACGTTGCCGACGTTGTTGTCCAGGATCTCGGAGGTGCGGACCGAGCCGGCGGGCGAGGTCGAAGGCGAACAGCGAATCGTTGACGAGACGATCGTCCCGAGATCGTCGCGTCAGGACTCGTCGTCGGCGAGCGACGCGTCGGCGTGTGGGACCACCTGCCGTGTAGATTTGTTGATGACGCGTTGTGGCGAGGTCGCTTCTTACCTCGCCGTCGAGATGTCGGTGAGAAAGTGTTGGCGCTAGGCACTGCCGGTGCCGAGCGCGATCAGCAGAGCGAGAAACGAGCACACGTTGGCGAACGTGAGCCGAGGACGAAGTCGGGCGAGCATTTGCAGCCCTACTTATATGGACGGTGCGGCCCCCCTCGGGCCGACGAGACGCTGCGACTGTACCCGCGACCCCGAGCCCCGGCAAGCTCGACGACCGAGCGAGCGGGCGGCCGCGCCGGCGACCGCCCGCTCGCAGAGGAGCGTCAGCCGAACGTGATCACTCGCACCGGCAGGTCGTTGATCTGCGCCTGCGTCGCGCCGCTGAAGTTGCAGACGTCGAACGTCACGTGACCGTTCGAGGGCACGCGCTGGCCGTAGATCATGACCCCGTCCTGCAGCGGGGCCTTCATCGAGAACACCACCGCCTCCCCCGCCGTCGCGCCGCCGACGTTCGCGTCGAGCTGCCTACAGCGGCCATTGGGGACGTAGCCGGTCGGAACGTTGATGCCGCCGCCGTTGACGTCGGCGCCGGCGATGTCGGCCGTGGTGAGCGAGTTGCCCGCCACCTTCGCGCCGGTGACGGCGCTGCTGGCGAGGTCGACGTTGCCGACGCCGCCGTCGTGGAGTTCGCTCGCGTGCGACCGAGGCTCGTGGCGAGGTCTGTGTCGAGCAGCGAGTCGGTGGCGATCTCGCCGCTGTCGATCGAGTTGTCGGCGACCTCGGTCGCCTGGACGGAATTCGTCCCGAGGTCGCTCGCGGTCAGCGACTCATTGGTGACGTTGGCCGACGCGACCGCGTCGGCGGCAATGTCGGGAGCCTTGACCTGGCCGGCGCCGATCTTGTTCGAGCGCACCGAGTTGTTGGCGAGGTCGGCGGTCTTCACCTCCCCGTCGACGATGTCGGTCGAGAAGACCGTGTTGGCCGCGTAAGCACTTCCGGTGCCGAGCGCGATCAGCAGGGCGAGAAACGAGCACACGTTGGCGAACGTGACCCGCGGACGAAGTCGGGCGAGCATTGGCCCCCTCCTATAGATGGGCCCGGCCCCCCTCGGGCCGGGAGTAGCGCCAAATCTACCCCTGGCCCGCTGCGGCGGCAAACCAGAATGCCGACGCTTGTTCGATCTCCCCTAGAGCGAGATCGTCAGGATCGCCACCTGGATGTTGTTGAGCTGGGGGAAGACCCCCCCGGTCAGGTTGCAGGCCTTCCCTTGGATGACGTCGTCATCGATGACCCGGACGCCAGAGAGCACGATCCCGTCGGGAAGGTCGGTGTTGACCGAGAAGATCACGGCATCGCCGGGCTCGGCGCCGGGCACGGAGATGCCGACGTCGCGGCAGCGGCCGTTGGCGACGAAGCCCGAGTTCAGCGTGATCGCGCCGTTCGACCTTCCGGTGTCGAGCTCGACCGGCGAGAGCGAGCCGTTCGGAATCTTGGCGGCGCCGACTGAGTTGTCGGCGAGCTCCGTGCTCGTGACCGCGCCGGTGGCGATCTCGGGGGCGTTGACCGAGTTCTGGCCCAGGTCGAAGAGGGTCAGCGAGTTGTCGAGGATCTCGTCGCTGTCGATCGCGTTCGCGGCGACCTCGGACCCATTGACGGCGTCGGTTGCGATCTCGCCGGAGGCGACCGACTCGAACCCGAGATCTGGGGCGCCCACCGTGCTGTCGGCGATCTTCGAGCCGTCGACCGCGTCGGCGCCGAGGTCGGTGTTGCCCACCACACCTGCGCGGATCTTGGCCCCGGTCACGGCGTTGGTGTCGATGTCGGCGGTCTTGACCTCCCCGTCGACGATGTCGGTCGAGAAGACCGTGTTGGCCGCGTAGGCACTTCCGGTGCCGAGCGCGATCAGCAGGGCGAGAAACGAGCACACGTTGGCGAACGTGAGCCGAGGACGAAGTCGGGCGAGCATTTGCAGCCCCTCCTTATATGGACGGTGCGGCCCCCCTCGGGCCGACGAGACCGACCCAACCTATCCGCTATCTCGGGCGCTCAGTCCTCGAAGAGGGCGTAGCCGTACTCGCCGCGCTTGTAGGCGAGCTTGGCGATCGCCGCGACGCGCTCGTCGTCGTTTTCGGAGAGCTGGTGGAAGTTCGCCCGCACCCGCCCAGCTGCTCGGGTGCAGAAGGTGTCGGCGATGTAGCGCTCCTGGCCCGATGGCTCCACGCCCTGCTCCTCGAAGATCGAGCTCACGCGCGAGAGCACCGCGACCTGCGCGTAGATGTCCGAGATCGCGGCGCTGAGCCGCTTCTGCTGGAACTGCGCCTGGACGATCCCCCGCTTGTGCTCGCGCAGCAGCGATTCCGACGCCGAGTGCAGCTCCTTGACCTGGTCGGCGACCGAGTCGGCGTGATCGGAGAGCTCGGAGTGGGCCATTGAGATGCGCTCCGGGCGCACCTGGTCGCGAATCCGGTGTCCGACGTAATCGGCGAGGACCCCGATCGAGCCGATCGGGTCGCCCAGGCCGATCTCGCCGAGCCCCGAGAGCTTCTCGCCGACCGGCTTCATCCCCGAGAGCGCGATGAACGCCCGCATCACGTCGTTGGCGCCCTCGAAGATCGGGAAGATCCGGATGTCGCGGAGGATCTTCTCGTACGGCTCGTCGCGCATGTAGCCGGCGCCGCCCTTGAGCTGCATCGCTCGGTTCGCGGCGTACCAGAGGAACTCCGTCCCGGCGACCTTGCAGATCGCCGACTCGAGCGAGTAGTCCTCGACGCCCGCGGTCGACGAGCCCGCAGGTCAAATAACACATCGACTCGAGCCCGAACAGGTAGGAGACCATCCAGGCGATCTTGTCCTGGACGAGCTCGAAGTCCGCGAGCGGCTGGCCGAACTGGCGGCGCTCCTTGACGTGGGCGATCGCCAGGTCGATGAGGTGCTTGGTCGCTCCAACCGAGCCGGTGCCCAGGCCGATCCGGCCGTTGTTGAGCACCTGCATTGCGATCCTGAAGCCCTCGCCGGGCTCGCCGAGCACGTTCTCCGCCGGAACCCTGACGTCCTTGAAATAGAGGCGCCGCAGGTCGTTTCCGCGCAGGCCCATCGTGTCGAAGCGCTCGCCGACCTCGAAGCCCTTCATCCCCTTTTCGAGGATCAGCGCGATGTGGCGATCCTTGCCGTCGACCTCGCAGCGGGCGAACGCCGTGAACACCTCCCCCTTCGAGCCGTTGCCGATGTAGCGCTTCTCGCCGTTGAGCACGTACGAGCCGTCTGGCTGGGACACGGCCCGCGACTTGATGTCGTGTGCGTCCGAGCCGGCCTCTGGCTCTGTGAGCGCGAACCCGGCGAGCTTGCGGCCGGCGGCGAGGTCGGGGAGGAAGCGCTCCTTCTGCGCGTCGGTGCCGAACATGTGGATGCCCTTGAAGCCGATCGACTGGTGGACGCCGAGGACGATCGACAGAGTCGCGTCGATCTGGGCGAAGGTCTCGAAGACGCGCGCGTAACCGGTCTGCGAGAGGCCCTGGCCTCCGTAGGCCTCGTCGACGTAGAGACCGCACAGCCCGGCCTCGCCGAGCTCGCGGATCACGTCGTCGCCGATCCACCGCTTCTCCTCGATCTCGCGGTGGTCCATCCGCGACCCGATGTCGCGCGCGGCCGCGTTGAGCGCCCGGATCCGCTCCTGCTCGCCCGGGTCCGGGGCCGGCCACGGGAACACGAGTTCCTCGTGGATCTCGCCGAGGAACAGCGACTTGGTGAACGACGAAACCTCGCGCTCCGGCTTGTCCTCGACCTCGGCCGTGGTGGCAGCTTCCATCGGCGGCAGCCTACCCGGGGGATGCTGGACTAGAACGACCCGACCAGGTTCTCCGCCTTCGCCATCCCGGCGACGTTGCCTTTGCGCTCGTACAGGCGCAAGGCTTCGACCGCAGTGGCCTCGGCGTCCTCCGAACGGCCGGACAGCCGCAGTACCTCTGCGAGGTCCAGCAATACGTCCGCATGCCAGCCGACGCACTCGCTGTCCGCGGCCAGCCTGACCCCCTCGCGGGCGAGGCGCTCGGCCTCGTCGACACGTCCCCGTCTCGCGAGCAGGCACGCCGGTATCCCCGTGCGCTTGATCTGCCACTCTCGGTCGGGCGGCGCGGCCTGTTCGTCGATCGCTCCGAGGAGCGCGAAGGCGTCGTCGTAGCGCCCCTGCTCGTACACCGTGCGCGGCAGGTCGACGGCGACAGTCGACAGGAACCAGCCCTCGCCGATCTCGCGAAACACCTCTTCGGCCGCGCGCATATCGCGCTCGGCGGCGACGGGATCGCTGGCCATCAGCTCGACGTAGCCGCTGAGCAGTTCCTGGACGCCCGCCTGCCAGATGAGCCCGAGGTCTCGCGCCAGGGCGCGACTCTCCTTGATGTGCTGTCGAGCCTCGTCGAATCGCCCGCTCATCGCCTCCAGCAGCGCGACGAAACCGGACAGGTTCGCGTCCAGGGTGCGATTCTCAGGCTCCCCTCGAAGTAACCGCCCCAGCCACTCGAGGCCGTCGGCGACCGGCATCAGGCCGTGGATCGCGCAGAGCGCGTTCTGGCCGAGCGCCCAGCCGACCTCGCGGCGATTGCCGGCCCGGCGGGCGTGCTCGGCTGCTCGGGTCGCCGCCTCGCTGGTTTCGCTAAGCCTGCCCTGGCTCCAGAGGATGTCGGAGAGAACCATGAACGCGCGCGCCAACCCGGCCTCGTCGCCGAGCTCGCCGAGCACCTCGATCGCCGTCTCGGTCTCCAGCAACAGCGCAACGAGATCGGTTCCCGCCGGGTCCCTGTACATCTCGATCCGCGGCCTGGTGATCGTCACCCGCCACTCCACGCCGCGATCGCCGTCCGCACGGGCCCGCTCGCGGGCGCCGGCGAGCACGGCGCTCGCCTCGTCCACCTCGCCGATCTCGAACAGCGCGTAGCCGAGTTCCGGGAGCGCCGCGAGGCCGGCGCCGCCCTTGGGTGTTGGGAGTGCGGCCGCGCGGCCAAGCAGGTTGACCGTGGCCGGCATGTCGCCGCGCTTGAACGCCTGCTCACCCGCGGAGGCGAGATGGTCGCCCGCCCGATGGGCGAGCTCCAGCTCCTGCTCACCAACGGCCCCGAGCTCGGCCCGGTACTGAAACGCCTGCTCGAGGTGATACCCGATGACCTCGGAATGCTCGGCGATTCCGCGTCGAGCGGGATCCTCGACCCAGGCGGCAAAGTGCTCGTGAAGCTCAGCCCGCAGGGTCTTCGGAGTCGCCCGGTAGGCCGCCTGCTGGATGAGGATGTGACGGAAGCGAAAGCCGGCGCCCGGCCCGGCAGGGGCAGCGGATCCGATGAACTCCTTGCGCTCCAGCGTCTCCAGGTGACGAGTGCCGAAGGCGCGGGCGTTCTCGGGCAGCAGATCGAGCGTGGCCTCGGCGGAGAACTCCTTGCCGACGATCGCGGCGCGGGAGATCACCGCCCGCTCGCCAGGCCCGAGCCGGTCCAGGCGTGCCGACAGCAGCGCGTCGATCGTCGGCGGGATCGAGCGGCTCTGATCGGCGTGATCCTCCTCCGCCAGCATCGCGACCAGCTGCTCGATGAACAGCGGGTTGCCCTCGGCGGTCTCGAGCACCCGGACGGTCGTCTCCTGGGCAAGCCCGCGGGCGAGATTGCCGATCAGCGCCTCGCAGTCCACATCGAGAAGCGGCTCGAGCCGCAGCGAGCTTGCGTTCGGCTGCTCGCGGCTCCATTCCGCTCGCTGCTCGAGGAGTTCCGGGCGGGCGATGCAGACGAGCATGATCGGGGCACCCCGAGTCCTCTCGGCGAGATACTCGACCAGGTCGAGGAACGTGGGCTCCGCCCAGTGAACGTCCTCGAAGAAGACGAGCAGCGGCCGCGCGCGGGCAAGCGTCGCGAATAGGCTCCGCGTGGCCCAGAAGATCTCCTCGCGCTCGAGCGAAGTCTGCGAGCCGCCGATCGCCTCCAGGAGGCTCTCGGCGAGGCGCTTGGCCTCGTGCCCTTCGGTGAGCGGCTCGGCGGCCGTGAGCTGAGCGACGATCTCGCGGAGTGACCAGAAGGTGATGCCCTCCCCGTACGGCACGCAGCGGCCGATGACGACCGTCGCCTGCTCCGCGACCTCCGCGGCGAACTCCTGGGCGAGCCGCGACTTGCCGATCCCTGCCGTCCCCAGAATCGTGCACAGGTGCAGGGACTGGTCCCGCGTGACGGCCGTGAACGCCTCTCGGAGCCGGCCAAGCTCGGGTTCGCGGCCGACCAGCGGCGCCGTCAACGAGCCAATGGTCGGTCGCCCGCGCCTCACCTCGAGAACGCGGAGTGCGCGGCCGGCGACAGTCTCGATGGGCTCGGCCTTTACGGTCCCGCGAATCAGCCGTGCGGTCTCTTCGCCGATCAGCACCTCCCCGGCCGCCGCTGCGTTCTCGAGGTCGCCTGCCGCGGTTACGGGGTCGCCGATCACGGAGAGCACCCCGGCGCCGGAACCGCTCGCCAAGACCTCGCCGGTAGCGATCCCGATCCGTGGGTTCGTGCCTGAGGCGATCGCATCTCCAACCGGGCTGTCCCGGATCTCAAACGCCGCTGATACGGCGCGGAACGCATCGTCCTCGTGGGCGTGGGGAACCCCGAAGACAGCCATGACCTCGTCGCCGAGGCTGCTTGCGATCCTCCCCCCGTAGCGCTCCACGATCCGCGTCACGTGCGCGCCGTAGAGCTTGTCCTCGTGGCTGAGCGCCTCGGGATCCAAGCCGCGGATGCTCGGGCGGCGCGCCATCATCACGGTCACCGTCTTTCGCACCTCCGACGCGGCCTCCTCCGGCTCCGGCGCCTCCCGCGGCGTCGTCGTCTTGGTCGAGACCTCGAGTGCCGGTTCCTGGCGGAGAATTGCGGCCTGCAGGCGCTGGAGGTGCGGACTCGGAGCGAGGCCGAGCTCCTCGTCGAGGGCCGTGCGCGTGTCGTTGAACACTTCGAGCGCATCCGCTTGGCGGCCGGCGCGGTAAAGGGCGAGCATCAGCTGTCCGCGCAGCCGCTCGCGGAGCGGATTGTCGATGACCAACACCTCCAACTCGCTCACCAGGTCCGCCGACCCGCCGAGAGCGAGGTCGGCCTCGATGCGCTCCTCGATCGCGTCCAGCCGCAGTTCCTCCAGGCGGGCGATCTCCGCCTGCGCGAACGGGTCGTAGGCGAAGTCGGCGAGCGCCGGGCCTCGCCACAGGTCGAGCGCCTGCCGAAGGCTGGCGGCCGCGGTCGCCGGGTCGGGAGCCATGGCCGCTGCCCTGCCGTCGCCCAGCAGGCGCTCGAAGCGGTCGGCATCGAGCTCGGTCGGGCTCGACACGCAGCATGTACCCCGGCGCGCGCGTGATCAGCAACTGGTTCGGCGCCCCGCGCGGTCGCCCTGGGTCGAGGGCCTTGCGGAGCTTATGGACGTAGACCTGGAGCGCGTTCGCCGCGGTCTCGGGCGGCTCCGGCCACAGCTCTTCGATCAGCCGATCGCTCGAGACGACCTCGTTCGCGTGGACTAAGAGGACTGCGAGCAGGGCTCGTTGCTTCGCCGGGCCCAGCGCCAGCGGTTCCCCTCCACGGTCGACCTCGAGCGGTCCGAGGACCCGGAACTCCATGTCTGCGGCCGACGCTAGCACCGGTCGCAAAGTCCTCCAAGTCCCCGAACCGTCGGCTTTTCACCGATCGGGCGAGGCGGCTTCAGCGAGATTTCAGCGCCCTCGCCGATGCTCGCCCCAGTCCGAAGCTCAGCGAAAAGGGAGGAATGATGCGCAATGCGATAGTGACGAGAACGGCAGTGGCGATCCTGATCGGCGTGGCAGCGACTCCGGTCGCGGTGGCGGCGGCGCAGGACGGCGTGACCCGGGCGCCGGATCGGGAGCGGGTGGTGCTGCGCCGCGATGGCGACCGCGCGGTGCCCATTGACCCGGTGATCGGGGCCAGCCGGCAGCCGGTCCTTCGCCGCGACGGATCGAAGGCCGTTGCATTCCGCCCCGCCCGGCCCGGACCGTCGGGCATCGACGCCTTCCGGTGGGGTGGCACGCTGATCGGAGCCACGGGAATTCTCGGCCTGATCGCTCTCGCCTCCGTGGCACTCCTGCTGATCACGCGAAAGCGTCCCGCTCGGCGTCTCGGTCAGCGACGGGCGCACGGCGCCCTCGGCTAAGCCGACCTGAGCCTGACTACGGCCCCGTGGCGGCCTGAATCCGGAAGTTGGTGCCGTCGGAGCGCTGCCAGGCGACGATCACGTCGAGGCGAGAGATACTGAGCCGGTGCCCTCCAACGCCGCGATCATCCGCTCGGTCCTCGACGCCTGGGCGGCCGGCGACGTCGAGACGATCGTCGCGGCGATGGCCGAGGAATGCGAGCTGGTCCCGCTCCGAGCCCAGCTCGAGGGCACGTCCTACCGCGGCCACGACGGCGTGCGCCGCTTCTACGAGGACCTCAACACCGATTGGGAGGATTTGCGGCTCCCCTACGACGAGGTGCGCGAGATCGGTGACAGCGTGGTCGTCTTCGCCCGGCTGGTCGCCCGGGGGCGGACCAGCGGGGTCAATCTCGACGTGCCGATCGGCCAGCTCTGGGAGCTCCGCGACGGCAAGATCCTGACGCTGCGGGCCTTCTCGGAGCCGGAGGACGCGCTCCGGGCCGCGGGGGCGGAGGACGAGCCGCGCCGATAAGCGCCTGATAAGCGCCTCCGCCTAGCGTTCTGCAAGACCACTCAAGGAGGGACGATGCGGACGCAGGACGTGCTCAAGGTAGTTTCGGCTGGGACGACGCGACGGCTCGCCCTGGCGGCCGCGATCGTGATGGCCTTCGGGGTCGTCGCGGTATCGCAGGCCTCGGCGGCGTTCATCTACACGCGCGGCTCGGCCACGACGCAGCAGTACGTCTACGCGAACCTCACGATGGGGGAGTCGAGCAACGTCGTCGTCCGCGAGATCGGCGGCAACTACGACTTCGTCGAAAGCGGCCCGGTCGCGATCTCGAACGTCGATTTCCGCTGCACCCTGATCACACCGACGCACGCTACCTGCCCGATCGTCGACGGCGATTCGGCGCTGTTCACCGCCGACGCCGAGCTCCATGACGGCAACGACACGATCGACATGCGGACGACGCGCACGGCCGCGATCGACGGCGGGGCGGGCGCCGACTCGATCAAGGGCGGCAGCGCGGGCGACGTGATCACCGGCGACGGGGACAACGGGGAATTCGGTCCCGACGGCAACGACACGATCGACGGCCGCGGAGGCGCCGACAACATGTTCGGCGGCGACGGCAGCGGCGACACGGTCAGCTACGAGTCGCGTTCGACCGCCGTCAACGTCTCCCTCGACGACGCCGCGAACGACGGCGGCTTCGGCGAGGGCGACAACGTCCATAAGGACATCGAGAACATCCGCGGGACCGCGGCGGGCGACACGTTCACCGGCAGCGACCTTCCGAATCAGATGGTCGGGTTCGGTGGCTTCGACGTCATGAGCGGCCTGGAGGGAGCCGACGTCCTGCTGGGCGGCGACACGGCGGACGACCTCGCGGGCGGGAAGGGCAACGACTCGCTCGTCGGCGAGGGCGGCAGCGACACCCTGCGAGGCGGCCCCGATAACGATTCGATGGACGGTGGCATCGACGACGACGCCTTGCTCGGCGGCGCTGGCGCCGACGACATGATCGGCGGCGCCGGTGGCGCCGACGCCGTCGATTACACGGGAACGAGCGCCCCGATCAGCGTCACCGCGGCCGACGACGCGCCGAACGACGGCGCGGCCGGCGAGGGCGACAACGTCCACTCCGATGTCGAGCGGATCTTCGGCGGCAGCGGCAACGACACGCTGACCCCGGTGGACTTCGGCGAGGTCTGGGGCCGCGGGGGCAGCGACACGCTGTTCGGCGGCGGCCAGGACGGCGACGATCGGCTCGAGGGTGGCGACGGCAACGACATTCTCGACGGGCGCTTCGGGGCGGACCTGATGAGCGGCGGTGGCGGCACCGACACTCTCGACTATTCCCAACACGTCGTCATCGAGGACTTCGGGCGGTTCGGCGTCAACAGCATCCCGAACGGAATCGCTGACGACGGCAACGGCTTCATCGACTTCAGTCCGTCGACCGGCGGCTACGACAACGTCGACGCGGACATCGAGAACGTGATCGGCACCCAGGCGCCGGACGTCCTGCGTGGGACCGGCGCGGCCAACGATCTGCAGGGAGGCGACGACCCCGACGACCTGAGCGGCGGGGCCGGGAACGACACCCTGCACGGCGGCGCCGGGGCGGACACCATCAGCGGCGGTGCGGACGCCGACTCGGTGCTCGGCGATCCGGGCGCCGACGTTCTCGACGGCGGCACGGGGCCGGACGTCATCGACGGCGGCGCTGACACCGACACCGCGACCTATCCGGGACGGACGGCCGACCTGCGCGTGACCATCAACGACGTCGCCAACGACGGCGATGTCGCCACGAACGAGTCCGACAACATCATGTCCTCGGTGGAGAACGCCCGCGCCGGCGCCGGCAACGACGTCCTCATCGGCAGCTCCGGCGCCAACCGGCTGATCGGCGGCGACGGGGACGACAGCCTCAACGGCGGCGACGGTTCCGACACCCTCGACGGGCAGGCCGGGGTCGACACGATCGCCTACAACACCCGCACCGACGCGGTGGCGGTCACGCTCGACGAGCACCGCAACGACGGCGCCGACCCGAACGGCAACGGGATCTCGACCGTTGCCGAGGAGGGTGACCTGGACCTCGGGATCGAGAACGCGAGCGGCGGGTCGGGTGCCGACATCCTCAAGGCGCCCGCCGCCGATACCGTGGTCAACGTCCTGCGCGGCTTCGACGGCGACGACACTCTGGACGCCCGCGACGGGACCGGGACAGTGGACTCGCTGCTCTGCGGCCCGGGCACGGGCGACCGGTTCGGGGCTGACGCGACCGACTCCCAGGTCGGGTGCGAGGTCGCGTTGCCGTAGGGCTCAGGCGACGAACCGAAGGCCGTCGCCGTGGCGCTCGACCCGTCCCGGCGCCGGGAGGTGGGCTGCGGCGACGAGCAGCCGCTCGGCGCTCGCGCGCTCGAGCAGGGCGCGTCTGGTCGCAGCGGCCGTGGCAGGATCGTCGTCGAAGGCCATCCCCCAGTCCGGGTGTTCGATCGCCAGTTCGTCGACCACGACGTCGGCGAGGTAGAGGGCTCCGTCGGGGCCCTCGATCTCCACGGCCAGCTGACCGGGGGTGTGCCCGGGCGCCGGTAGCACCCTGATCCCGGGCAGGACCTCCGAAGCTCCCTCGACCCGGTCCAGGAGGTCCGCTCCCTCCAGCGGACGAAGCTGTTCGTGGGCGACCGGCGCGTCGTCGTTCGCCTGCCACCATTCCCACTCGATCCGCGAGAGGACGTGGCGGGCGGACGCGAACCGCGGTCGGCCGTCCCTGCAGAGCCCGCCGATGTGATCCACGTGCCCGTGGGTGACCACCACGAGGGGGATGTCCTCGGGGGAGAGACCGACCGCGCCGAGCTCGGATTCGAGCGCCCCGCCCCGGCCGCCGAGCGGATGGTCGTAGGCGCCAATCCCGGTGTCGACGAGGACGGTCGCGTCCGCGCCGCGGATCAGCAGGCAGCTGTAGGGGATGTGCACGCGCCCCTGCTCGTCGAGCCGGTCGCGAAGGGCGGCGTCGCGGACGTCCGCGGCCACGCCGTCGAGCGCGATCTCCGCGGGCAGCGTCCCGCTGCCGTCGACGATCAGCTGGCATTCGTACCGGCCGGCCGTGAACGTGATCACGCGGTCACCATACCCCGGCCCCGGGGCCGGGTCAGACGCCGAGCACCCGCTCCAGCGCGTCGCGGTGATAGGCCCACGGGTTGCCGCGGCTTGCGCGGCCGGACGGGTCGAACTCGCGCACGAGCGCGAGGCCGGCAACGGTGTTCATCGCCACCGCCAGCTTGCGCTCGAAGCCGGGCTCGGCTCCCAGGTCGCCCGCGACCTCCGCCGCGAGCTGCGAGACGTTGGCGTAGATCCGCTTCTCGACCGGGACCAGGCGCTCGCGGAGCTCCTCGTCCTCCGCCGCGGCGACCCACAGCTTCATCGCGACGGTGAACACCGGGCTCGAGAAGTCCTCCCACAGTAGGTCGAGCAGGGCCCGGACCCGGGTCTCGCGATCGGGCGGGAGCTCGCGGGCGCGCTCGCGGTAATGGGCGACCCGCTGCTCGGCGAGGCGCTCGAAGGCGCTCACCACGAGGTCGACGCGGTGCGGGAAGTGGTGGCTCTGAGCACCCTGCGAAACGCCGGCCCGCTCGGTCACTCGGCGGATCGTGGTGCCCGCGTAGCCGTCGGAGATCAGGCACTCGATCGTCGCGTCCAGCAATCGCCCGCGGGTTTCGGCGCTGCGCTCTGACTGGGTTCGCCGCGCCGGGGCGGCGGTCCGCGAGGAGGCGCTCAAGCTACCTCTGCCCAGCCGTCCTTGATCACGACCGAGCCGGCGTCGGACGTCGTCTCGTACGCGTAGCCGCCGTCCGTGTCCCAGATCCGGGTCGTGATCGTCTGCTCGGGCAGCGCGATCGCGGCGAAGCGGACGGCGAGGCGCCGCAGGCGCGTCGGGTCATCCGCGCACGCGTGGCCGATCAGCGCCACAGAGGTGAAGGCCATGGTGCAGAGCCCGTGGATGATGATCCCCGGGAGCCCGACCGCCTTGGCGAACTCGGCGTCCAGGTGAATCTGCATCGGGTCGCCGGAGGCCTCCGCGTAGCGGAAGGTCTGGTCGGCGTCGAAGGTCTGGGCGACCTCGGCGTCCGGCTCGCGCTCGCGCAGCGCCTCGTCGAAGCGATGCGGCGGCGCCTCGTCGCCGACGTCCTGGACGCCCTGGGCGCCGCGGACGAACGTGGTCATGTACTGCTCGACGACGAGCTCACCGCCGGCCTCGCGGGTCTCGGCCCGGGTGATGACGGTGACGCCGGAGGAGCGCTGGCGCATCCCGATCGGCGCCGCCGTGGTGCTCAGCGCCATGCCGGGCTCGATCGGCCGGTGGTAGTGGAAGTCCTGCTCGCCGTGGAGGATCGCCCCCAGCAGCTCGCCTGGGATCACCTGCATGCTCGCCATCCCGGCGGCCTGGAAGGCCGGCACGATCGCAAACACGGGCGGCGCGATGTCGCCGCCGGCGTGGGCGAGGAGCGGGTCGTTCGTGGCGGCCGCGTAGGCGGCGATCCGCTCGCGCGTGACCTCGAAGGCGACGGGCTCGCCAGCCTTGCCGATGGCCTCTGGGTGGAACTGGGGCGCTGTGTCAGTAGTCATGGGTCGCAACCTAACAAACCGGGCGCCCGTTCTGTATCTTCCCGAGCCCAGCCAGCAGAAGGAGAACGATGAGCGCGCGCACGTACGTGATCGGTGTCGGGATGACGAAGTTCGACAAGCCCGGCACCAAGGAGGGCGACTATCCCGACTGGGCCCAGGAGGCCGGGGAGAAGGCGCTCGCCGACGCCGGGATCCCCTACGACGACGTCGAGCAGGCCTACGCGGGCTACTGCTACGGCGACTCGACCTACGGCCAGCGCGCGCTGTACGGGCTCGGCCTCACCGGGATCCCGATCGTGAACGTGAACAACAACTGCTCGACCGGCTCGTCGGCGCTCTTCCTCGCCCGCCAGGCGGTCCGCGGTGGGATCGCCGATTGCGCGCTCGCGGTCGGCTTCGAGAAGATGGAGAAGGGCTCGCTGGGGGTCAAGTACACCGACCGCACGAACGCGATCGACAAGCACGCGATGGCGATGTTCGCGATCCGCGACCCGGAGGAGTCGCCGCCGGCCCCGCAGATGTTCGGCAACGCCGGGCGGGACCACATGGACAAGTACGGCTCCGAGCCCGACCACTACGCCTGGATCGGGTGGAAGAACCACAAGCACTCGGTCAACAACCCCTACGCCCAGTTCCAGACCGAGTACTCGCTGGACGAGATCAAGGAGTCGCGGGTCATCCACGCGCCGCTCACCAAGCTTCAGTGCTCGCCGACGTCGGATGGAGCGGCCTGCGCGATCGTCGCGTCCGAGCGCTACGTGGAGGAGCACGACCTCGGCGACCGGGCCATCGAGATCGCGGGCCAGGCGATGGTCACCGACCTCTCGTCGACGTTCGCCGACGACACCGACTGCATCAAGATCGTCGGCTGGGACATGTCGAAGCAGGCCGCCGACCGCGCCTACGACGAGGCCGGGGTCACGCCCGACGAGGTCGACGTCTGCGAGCTGCACGACTGCTTCTCGGCAAACGAGCTGATCACCTACGAGGCGCTCGGCTTCGCGGCCGAGGGCGAGGGGCACAAGCTGGTCGAGGCCGAGGCGACGACCTACGGCGGCGACGGCCCGGTGGTCAACCCGTCCGGCGGGCTGATCTCCAAGGGTCATCCGCTCGGGGCAACCGGGCTCGCGCAGTGCTCCGAGCTCACCTGGCAGCTGCGCGGCGAGGCCGACGCCCGCCAGGTCGAGGGCGCCAAGGTCGCGCTGCAGCACAACATCGGGCTCGGCGGGGCGGCGGTCGTCTCGGTCTACCGACCCGCGGCCTAACAACTAACAACTAACGACTCCGAGGTTCACTTGACCACAACCACAGCCACTCCGGCCGGGGCCTTCACGGACGAGCAGCTTGATTTCCGAAGGGCTATATCTGACTTCTGCGAGCGCGAGCTCGGGACCAAGGAGCAGCGCGAGGCCGCCACCCACGGCTACACCGAGCTCCACAACCAGGAGATCTACGAGAAGCTCGCCGAGCTCGGTTGGCTCGGGGTCTCGATCGACGAGTCCTACGGCGGCTCCGGCGGCGGGATCGTCGACGCGTGCATCTTCCTCGAGGGCTTCATGCGCGGCCGGATACCGATCGCCGGCTACGGCGTGTCGCTGATCGTCGCGGGCGCCTACGAGCGCTTCGGCACGGAGGAGCAGAAGCAGGAGATCCTCGGCGGGATCACCCGCGGCCGAGTCGAGGCGATCGCGATGTCGGAGCCCGAGGCGGGCTCGGACGTCGGCAATCTCTCCTGCCGGGCCGAGCGCCAGAACGGCGGCTTCGTCCTCAACGGCCAGAAGACCTGGATCTCGGCCGCGCACATCGCCGATCACATCCTGGTCATCGCCCGCTCCGACCCCTCGGGCTCCAAGCACGAGGGGCTGACGATGCTCTCGGTGCCGACGGACTCCGAGGGGCTCGAGATCCGCGGGATCGAGACGATGGGCGGCAAGGAGGTCAACGACGTCTTCCTGACCGACTGCTACGTCCCCGAGGACAGGGTCCTGGGCCAGGTCGACGGCGCCTGGATGCAGCTGATGGCCGGGCTCAACGTCGAGCGGCTGATCCTGGCGGCGAGCGCGCTCGGCATCGCCGAGCGGGCCTTCGACGACCTGCTCGCATACGTCAAGGAGCGCAAGCAGTTCGGGCGCCCGATCGGCTCCTTCCAGGTGCTCAAGCACCGGATCGCGGACCTGGCGACCGAGCTCGAGTGCACCCGGCTGCTCGTCTACGACGTCGCCCGCAAGGTCGACGCCGACCCGAGCCAGCTGCTGCCGCGCGAGGCCTCGATGGCGAAGCTCAAGGCGACCGAGGTGGCGAAGAAGACCGCGCTCGAGGGCATGCAGATGATGGGCGGCTACGGCTACGCAACCGAGTACGACATGGAGCGCTACGTCCGCACGACGCTGGTGATGTCGATCTACGGCGGCACCAACGAGATCCAGCGCGAGATCGTCTCGAAGACCTACGGGCTGTAGCGCGGAGGCGTAGGCGGCAGGGATGCCCGCGATCCGCCTCGGCGGCGATGCGCAACCGTGGCCCGGCGACGGGCGCGCCCCAACGGCCCGCCTGCGCAGCAAGCAGGTGGAGGTCGGCGGCGTGCCGACCCGGGCCGTCTCGTCGGCCGGTGAGGGCGTTCCGGCTGTGTTCCTGCACGGCTGGCTCGACAACGCGGACACGTGGCTCAGCGTTCTCGACCGGCTCTCGGTCGCGGGGCGGACCGGGATCGCCTACGACCTCCCCGGCTTTGGCACCGCGCCGCCGCTGGGCGACGGCTCGGTGCTCGACCAGCTGGTCGACTTCGCTGCCGCGGCGGTCACCGACGCGGCCGAGGCCGCCGGCACGAAGGTCGTCGTGGTGGGCAACTCGCTCGGCGGGTGGGTCGCGCTGCGGCTGGCCGAGCTCTCCGACCTGCCGCTCGCCGGCGTGGTGCCGATCGGCCCGGCGGGGATCCGCATGGCGCCGCTGTTCTTCACCCTCGACCGCATGCCCGCCGTCTCGCGGATCATCAGCGTCCCGGCGCCGGTGCCGCCCGCCATGGTGCGCGGCGTGGCCGGTCGCCTCTACCGGACGCTCGCGTTCGCCGACCCGGCGGGGGTCGACAAGTCGGTCGTCGACCGGTTCACGCGCTTCCACGTCGAGCGGCCGGTGATCCGCGAGCGGCTCGAGTACGCGAAGCGCCTGCGACCCGAGCTCGACGATCCGTTCGACGCCGAGCGGATCCGGTGCCCGGTGACCGTGATCTGGGGCGACGCCGACCGGCTCTGCATGGTCGAGGGCGCGGCCGAGCTCGCCGAGGCGCTCCCCCAGGCGCGGATCGAGATCCTGCCCGGCGTCGGGCACACGCCGCAGATCGAGGCGCCCGAGGTCGTCGTGGAAGCGCTCGCCGAGCTCGCCGGCTGGCAGGGCTGAGGACCTCCCCCGCCCTGCGAGCGGGGCCGAGGACCTCCGTGGCCCGGGGCGAGCTCCGCCTCCCTCCGTGGGCCGAATCGACCACCTATTCGGTGGTCGATTCGGCCCAGGGAAGTCTCAGAGCTCGTTTCGTCCCTCGCCGAGGAGCTCCGCCTCGTGGGCGGCGGCGAGGCGCTTGGGCGCGCGCTCGAGCCACGCCTCGATCAGGAGCTCGCGGAGCTCGTCGGGGTCTGCGTGCTCGAGCGCCACGAGGATGTACGGGTGGTCCTGATAGTGCGGGGTGATGAAGTAGATCTCGCGCTCGTCGGCGAGCAGCGCCTCGCGCTCGAGCGGGTCGACGCGGACCACGAGGGTCGTGCCGTCGTCGCGCAGGCGGGCGAACAGGTGCTTGCGGACGCGGAAGCACGGTGTGCCGTAGGCGGTCGACTCGACCGTCTCGGGCAACGCCGACGCCAGCTCGCGCACCTCGTCGAAGGTCATGCCAGCAGCGGCTCGACCTCGTCGGCGATCAGCCGCGCGAGCGGCAACGACGAGGTCGCGGCGGGGGACGGGGCGTTGCGGACGAACAGCGCGCCCCCGGCGCGCGAGACGAGGAAGTCATCGACCAGCGAGCCATCCCGGGCTACGGCCTGCGCGCGGACCCCGGCCGGCCCGGCGACGAAGTCGTCCGCGCGCAGCGCCGGGACGAGGCGCTGCGCCGCCGCGACGAGCGCCCGCTTCGAAACGGCGTGGGCGATCTCCGTCGCGCCCGCTCTCCAGAACCGGCGCGCGAGCCGCCAGGTGCCCGGCCAGGCGAGCGTCTCGCGCAAGTCCCTGGCGCGGACGCGGCCGAGCCGGTAGGCGTCGCGGGCCCCGGCGATCAACGCGGTCGGCCCGAGCAGCACCGCGCCGTCCGGGCCGCGGGTCAGGTGCGCGCCGAGGAAGGGGAGGTCGGGATCGGGCACGGGGTAGATGTTGGCGCGCACGAGGCCGGCGCGGGCGGGGACGAGCCGCAGGTACGCGCCTCGAAACGGGACGATCCGCGGGCCTGACTCCGCCCCCGCCGCGCCCGCGAGCCGATCGGCCCAGGCGCCGGCGCAGACAACCGCGGCGCGGGCTCGGGTCTGGCCGTCCGTGTGGTCCACGGCCACTCCGGCTCCGGTGGAGTCGACGCGCGTCACCGCGCAGCCGGTGATCACATGCCCGCCGCGCGCGGCGACGTCGTCCGCGTACCCGCTCGCGACCCGGGCGAAGTCGACGACGCCGGTGTGCGGGGCGTGCAGCGCAGCGATCCCGGCGGCCGCGGGCTCCACCTCGCGCAACCCGCCCGCGTCCAGGCGCTCGAGGCCGGCGACGCCGTTGGCGCGGCCCCGGCGCTCGAGCTCGTCCAGCCGGCCGAGCTCCGACCCCTCGGTGGCGACGATCAGCTTGCCGCTGCGCAGCGCCGGGATTCCGCGCTCGTCGCAGTACTCGTAGAGCTCGCGCGCCCCGGCGACGCACAGCCGCGCCTTGAGCGAGCCGGGCTCGTAGTAGATGCCCGAGTGCACGACGCCGCTCGAGTGGCTCGTCTGGTGCGCGGCGATCCGCGGCTCGCGCTCGAGCACGGCGACCGCGAGCCCGTCGTGGCGCAGCGCGAGCTCGCGGGCGACCGCGAGGCCGACGATCCCCGCGCCGACCACGACGACGTCGCACTCACGAGGTGGCGCGGTCGCCTGCACCCTTGCGAGACTAGCCGCGTGGCCCTCCCGCTCCGCCCGCCGATCGAGCCTCAGCTGGCGCTCTCGCGCAAGACGATCCCGGACGGCGAGGGCTGGTGCTACGAGCCCAAGTACGACGGCTTCAGGGCGCTGGCGTTCGTGGATGGGGACGAGCTCTTCCTCCAGTCGCGCAGCGGGCGGCCGCTGGCCCGCTACTTCCCCGAGCTCCGCTTCCCCGAGAGCCGGTACGTGATCGACGGCGAGCTGCTGATCCTCGACGACGACGGTCGCGAGGTGTTCGACGCGCTCCAGAATCGTCTGCACCCCGCCGAGTCCCGCGTGCGGATGCTGGCCGAGCAGACGCCGGCGCTGTTCCGCGCCTTCGACCTGCTCGCCGTCGGCGACCACAGCGCGCTCGACGACCCGTTCAGCGAGCGGCGCTCGGCGCTCGAGCAGCTCGTCGAGGGCTTCGGCGATCCCGGATCGGTTGAGCTCACGCCGCTGGTCGGCGACCCCGCCGAGGCCGAGCCCTGGCTCGAGACCGGCGAGGGCGTGATCGCCAAGCGCATCGACTCGGCCTACCTGCGCGGCGAGCGCAAGGCGATGGTGAAGGTCAAGCGCCTGCGGACGATCGACGCCGTGATCGTCGGCTGGCGGCCGGGCAAGGAGGAGAACACGGTCGGCTCCCTGATCCTCGGCCTCTACGACGCCGACGGCGAACTGCACGTCGTCGGCCACACCTCGGGCCTGAAGGCGAAGCAGAAGCGCGAGCTGGTCGAGACCCTGGCGCCTTACGCCAGCGGCGACAAGGGCTCGGCCGACCCGAGTCGCTGGGCGGCCGACCGCGACCTCGAGTGGGTCGGGCTGCGCCCCGAGCTGGTGATCGAGGTGAGCTTCGACCACGTCAGCGCCGGCCGGATCCGCCACGGGGCCAAGATCCTGCGCTGGCGCGAGGACAAGCCGCCGCGCGAGTGCAGCTTGGATCAGCTCGACTCTTAGCGATAGGGTCGGTCTCGTCCGGCGGGGGGAAGAGGAGTCGAGATGGACCTGAACACCTACCGGGAGACGAGCCTCGAGACCTGGGATGAGATGGCGTCCGGCTGGGAGGACCGTCGCGAGTGGCTGCTCACGATCACCGGGGCGCTCAACGATTGGCTGGTCGATCGGGTCGACCCGAAGCCTGGGCAGACGATCCTCGACGTTGCCGCGGGCACCGGCGACCTCGGGTTCGCCGCCGCGAAGCGCGTCGGCGACGACGGCCGCCTGATCTGCACGGACTTCGCGCCGGCGATGATCGAGGCGGCCCGACGCAACGGGGAGCGGCTCGGCCTGTCCAACGTCGAGTACCGGGTGCTCGACGCTGAGCGCATGGACCTGGCCGACGACAGCGTCGACGGCGTGCTCTCGCGCTGGAGCTTCATGCTGATGGCCGATCCCGCCGCCGCCCTCGCCGAGACCCGGCGGGTGCTGCGCGACGGCGGCACCCTGGCGTTCGCCGTCTGGCAGACCCCGGATCGCAACCCGTGGGCGGCGCTGCCCGGGATGACCCTGGTGCAGCGAGGCCACATGCCGCCTCCTGAGCCCGGGGCACCGGGGATCTTCGCGATGGGCGAGGCTGAGCGGGTTCGCGAGCTGGTCGCGGGCGCGGGCTTCGGTGAGCAGCGGATCGAGGAGCTCACCTTCGAGTGGCGCTACGCCGCCGAGGACCTCTGGGACACGTTGACGCGTCTCGCCGGCCCGCTCGCGAGGGTGATCAACGGGCTCGACGACGAGGAGCGGGAGGCGACCCGCGCCGCGATCGAGGAGAGCCTCGACCAGTATCGCGAGGGCGACGAGCTGGTCGTCCCGGCGGCGTGCTGGGGCGTCACCGCTCGCTGACCCGAGGCGCATGACCGGCCGCGCGATCGTCGTCCCGCCCGGTGAGGGCCACCGCGTCGGCAACGTCGAGTTCCTCGCCCGCACCGCCGACACCCCGCGCTTCACCTTCGCGATCATCGAGATCGCCGCCGGCCGGGTGCTCGAGCCGCACGTTCACGACGGGGAGGACGACGCCTTCCTGATCATGGAGGGCGAGCTCACCTTCGACCTCGACGACGGGCCCGGTGGCGGCCGGGCCCGGGCACCTTCGTGCTCGTCCCACCGGGCGTCGAGCACGGCTTCACCAACCACGGCACGGAGCCGGTGCGGATGCTCAACATCCACGCGCCGGCCGGCTTCGACCGGCGGATCGGGCTCGCGGATTAGCGCTCGACCCCGGCCGCGGCGAGCGCCTCGGCGCGGTCGAGATAGATCCACTGGCTGATCACGAGCCCGTCGCGCAGCTCCAGCACGCCGCCGAGCTCGCGGATCGTCCGGATCCCGGTGATGCGACCGGTGGCGAACACCCTGTGGAGCGTCACGACCCGTGTCTCGTCGACGTCGACGAACTCGTCCACCTCCCAGTAGATCTCCGACCACTCCTCGTCCCAGCGGTCGAAGACGGCGACGATCTGGTCAGGGCCCTCGAAGGTCTCGCCGACGACGTTCGTGATCGCCGAGTGAAAGACGGCGTCCGGATGCAGGTAGCGGAGCATCTCCTCGCGGTCGTGCGCGCTCCAGGCGTCGATGAAGCGGCGCACGATCTCGACGTTCTCCTGTGACATCCGTTCAGTATCCCGTGCCGGTGCGGCAGCGCTGAGGCTCAGAGCCGCCGGTACATGACGTGCAGCCCGGTGAGCGTCCCGTCGGGCAGCCGGAACGCGTCAGGGACCGTGCCGATGGTCTCGAAACCGAGCGAGCGCCACAGCCCGACCGCGCGCTCGTTGGTCTCGACCACGGCGTTGAACTGCATCGCTTCGAAGCCCTGGCCGGCGGCCCAGTCGAGCACTGCCTCGCCGAGCGCCCTGCCGGCCCCGCGTCCGGCTCGAGCCGGGTCGACCATGAAGCTCGCCGAGGCGACGTGCGCGCCGGGCCCGGCGCGGTTCGCGTAGGCGTTGGCGGTCCCGACGACGACGCCGTCGGCGACCGCGACGAGCGTGACGCCGGGAGGCCCGACCATCCACATCGCCCGCGCCGTCTCCTCGGCCATATCCGGGTCGTAGGCGTATGTCTCGGCGGCGCTCACGATCTGGCGGAAGAACGGCCAGATCTGCTCCCAGTCGGAGGCGGTCGCCTCGCGGATCTCCGGGACGCTCACCCGCCCAGCGTATTGCGAGCGGCGATAATCCAACCACGGCGGATCTGATCGAAATCGTGATGCGCGCCAACGCCGCGTTCAACGACGGCAACGTCGAGGGTTTCCTCGATGTCTTCGATTCCGAGGCGACCCTGGTCGATCTCCAAAACGCCCCGGATCAGCGCCGTGTCGTCCGGGGCCGTGGATGCGATCAGGGAGGCAGCGGCGCTCTGGTATCGAGCCTTCGACGAGTTGCGTGCGGACATCGAGCGCAGCAGCGTCCACGACAACCACGTTCTCTGCCTCACGCACTGGGTTGCCAGAGGGAGGGGCAGCGGGATCGAGATCGACGTCCGGCACTTCGACCTCTACGAGTTCCGAGGCGAGGGATGCATCGCCGCCACCCTGGGGCTGCAGTCCGAGCGCGAAGCCCTCGACCTGATCGCCGCTGACGCCGACTAGTTCGCCGGGGTCGCCGAGCGCAGCGGCGGGAAGTCGGTCTGGAGGTCGGGCGCTTCGACCTGGAACATCGTCACCGGCTCGGGGAGGCCGCGAAACCGCCAGGGGCCGAGGCTCCTCAGCGCGGTCTCGGGGGGGAGCTCTCCGAGCGCCGAGCGGACCGCGGAGGAGAGCACGATCTGGCCGCCGTGCGCGGCGAAGCAGATCCGGGCGGCGGCGTGGACCGAGATGCCGACGTAGCCGGTCTCGGTGAGCTGCGGGCGGCCGCGGTGCAGGCCGATGCGCAGGCGGACCTCGCTATCGGCCGGGCCAGTCCGCCGCCGGCATCGCGCGCTGGATCGCAAGCGCGCCCTGGAGCGCGTCCGGGGCGCGCTCGAAGACGACGAAATGATCATCGCCCCGCGCGGACACCTCCTGGCCTCCGGCCGAGCGGATCGCGCCGCGGACCACGCGGCGAACGTTCGCGAGCAGCGACGCGTACTCGTCCCCGAGGCGGCTGAGGAGCTCCGTGGAGCCCTCGATGTCGGTCAGCAGGAAGGTGACCTGGCCGGTCGGTAGCTTGCGCTGCGGCTGCAGCTGCGCGTTGATGAAGCCGATCGGCATGATCCCGTGCTTCTTCGCCGCCCTCAGCAGGCGGGCGCGGGCCCGGTCGCGCGCCTCCTCGTTCTCGAACGCCACCTGACCGAAGCGGGAGAGCGCGGCGCGGACGTGCGCGGCGTCGTTGATCGGCAGGCGGCGCTCGCCCTGCGGGTCGATGTAGGCGAAGGCGCTGTCCGGCAGCGCCCGGCGCTCCTTCGCGCTCAGGGACGCCACGCCTCTCAGTCCTTCTTCGCCCGGCTCGGTTGCACCCGCTTGCCCTCGCTGGCCTGCTTGCGGAAGTGGGGCGGCCACGGCGCGTCGCCGAGGCCCTCGGCCTCGTCGCGGTCGGCCAACTCGTGCAGGGAGTCGAGCGAGTGGTGGACATCGTCGATCCCGGCCGACGGGTCGCCCCGCTCGGCGAGGCGCGCCGGCACCGTCGCCAGGGTGAGCTCCGTCGGGTCGACGTCGGGCACCTCGTCCCACTCGAGCGGTGTCGAGACGCGGGCGTCGGGCATCGGGCGCACCGACCAGGCTGACGCGACCGTGCGGTCGCGGGCGTTCTGGTTGTAGTCGACGAAGACGCCGTGGCGCTCCTCCTTCCACCACTTCGAGGTCGCCAGGTCGGTCCGGCGCTCGACCTCGCGCGCCAGGGCGAGCGCCGCGCGGCGCACCTCCGTGAACGTCCACCGGGGCTCGATCCGCACGTTGACGTGGATCCCGCGCGAGCCGGAGGTCTTGGGGTAGCCGCGCAGCCCGTGGTCGTCGAGGACCTCGCGCACGCACATCGCCACCTGGCGCACCTCGGCGAAGTTCGACTCCGGGGTCGGGTCCAGGTCGACGCGCAGCTCGTCCGGATGGTCGAGGTCGGCCCGCCTCGCCGGCCACGGGTTGAAGTCGATCACCCCCAGGTTCACGGCCCAGATCAGGTGGGCGGCGTCGTTCGCGCACAGCTCGGTCGCGCTGCGCCCGCTGGGGAACTTCACCGTGGCGGTCTCGATCCAGTCGGGCGCGGTCTTCGGCACCCGCTTCTGGAAGAAGAACTCGCCATCGGCCCCGTCGACGAACCGCTTCATCGTCGTCGGGCGCTCGCGCAGGTGGAGGCAGGCCGCGTCGGCAACGGCGAGGTAGTACTCGGCCAGGTCGCGCTTGGTGAAGCCGGGCTCGGGGAACTTGACCTTGCTCGGGCTCGAGAGCCGGACCTCCCGGCCGGCCGCCTCGATCGTGATCGCCTCCTTGGCCACGTGCGGATGTTGCCATCTAGGGTCCATCCCAGTAGACCCCAGCGCACCTGGGATCGTCCGCTGGCGCGTCGCGGACGCGGCACCCACTCAACCCCCGCATGGCTCCACCATGCGGGGGCATCGCGGTCACCGCCCCGCTCGGCCAGCGAACGCCCCAGGCGCACTGGGCCTACCGGGATGGACCCTTAGGCTGGCCACCGATGATTCGGGCGGCGTGTACCTGGTCGTCTTCCTGCCCGTCCTCGGCGCCTATCTGGCCCACGCGCCGGTGCTCCGCTATGACCTGCTGCGCTGGCTGAAGAGGCCGCTCGACGGCGGGGCGACGATCGGCGGCCGGCGGATCTTTGGCGACAACAAGACCTGGCGCGGCGCGATGGTGATGTTCGCCGGCACCTTCGTCGCCGCGGTCATGCTCTGTCGGTTCGACTGGTATCGCGATGCGCTGCCCGACGAGGTGGCCGACGCCGCGCCGGCGCTCTTCGGTGCCCTGGTCGCGCTCGGCACGGTCGCCGGCGAGCTGCCGAACAGCTTCGCCAAGCGCCGTCTCGGGATCGCCCCCGGCCAGCAGCGCCGCTCGCGGGCGGGCATCGCGATCTCGATCGCCGACCAGGGGGACATCGTGATCGGCATCTGGATCTGCCTGCTGCCGATCTGGGCGATGTCCGTCGGCCAGGCGGCGCTTGCCTTCGTTGTCTTCGCCGCAGCGCATCTCGCCCTCAGCGCGATCGGCGTGGCGATCGGCGCCCGGGAATCCGTGCTCTGAGTGCAGATGAAAGAGCTTGCGCCCCGGCGGCGCGAGGAATACCCTCGCCGCGGGGGCGGTTGCAAGGCGGAAGGAGAGCAGGATGAGGAAGACGATCGGCGTCTCCGCACTCGTCCTCGTGGTCCTGGCGGCAGGCCAGGCATCGGCGGCGGCCAGCACCACGCCGAGGTGGACGACTCACGTGCGTAACTACCCGGGCGGAATCTCAAACGGGGTCCGGGCATATCTCGACAGCGGGGTGTCCAGCGCGAAATCCGGCCTCGGCCCGGTCGCGCTGTCCGGGTCCGCCGCGCAGCGGGCGCCGCTCAACAACGTGCAGGTCAACAGCCTGGACTCGAGCCCGCGGGTCCCGCAGAACGAGACCCAGGTCGTGGTCAATCCGAACAACCCGATGATCGCGGTGGCGGCAGCGAACGACTACGTCAACGGCGGCTCGCAGATCTACAGGACGACCGACGGCGGCTTTCACTGGACGACGCAGTTCCGCTCGTCGGCCACCAAGGAGACCGGCGACTTCTGCGGCGGGGGCGGTGACCCGGCGCTGACCTACAGCAAGCGGGACCACGCGTTCTACTTCGCGCAGCTGTGCTTCTTCCGCAACTTCCTGCCGTCCGAGGTCGAGGTGATTCGGTCGACGGACAACGGCAAGACCTGGGGCCCTTCGCTCCGCGGAGCGTACCCGGCGTCCAACTTCTCGCCGAACCTCGGCGACTACAACCCGGCGATCTTCTATGACAAGGAGCAGATCACCGTCGACAACAACCGGTCGAGCTCGCACTACGGGCGGCTGTACGTCACCTTCATCAAGTTCCACATTAAGCCGAACGGCTTCAGCGACTACTGCCCGGTTCAGCTCGCCTACACGGACAACATCGACCCGAACGGCGACTCGAACCTGGGTGACGCGTTCTGGCACCGGACCAAGGTCGTCCCCGACGACCCGGGCGGCACGGGGACCGGCCCGTCGGCGAACCAGGGGGCGCAGCCGGTGGTCGATAACCACGGAGGCGTGGATATCTCGTACATGACCGAGGAGTGCAACACCTCCCTGGACCACGGGATCTTCATGCGGCGCTCGACCAACGGCGGATCGAGCTTCGGGGGGGCGAGCAAGATCAACAAGCCGGGGCAATGGAAGGACAACCCTGATCCGGACGACCTCCTGCCGCCCAAGAACGCTCGCATCGCGGCCTCGACCTCCGCGCCGCTGGTGTTCGACCCGACCGACAACTCGCTGAACTACATCGTTCAGAACAACGTCAACCGGGCTACGTCCGGAGCGGACATCTCGTTCACGAAGTCCATGGACTACGGCAGCACGTGGTCAGACATGACGACCGTGAGCGTCACGGGCAGCGGCGCGCCGGCTCCGCGGGACCAGTTCTTCCCATGGATGGACGTCGATCCGGAGGGCAACCTCCATGCGATCTGGTTCGATAACCGCCAGGACCCGCAGAACCTCCTGATCAACACGTTCCAGGGCGATTCGACGGACGGCGGCCAGACCTGGGCGAACCGCAACATCAGTACCCAGTCGTGGAACCCGAACCTGAGCTTCTTCGGCTCGGGAGCCTTTATCGGCGACTACAACGGATTCGCCGCCGGCGAGGGCGTCATGTACCCGGTCTGGACCGATGGCCGGAACACGCCGGGCCCGCCAAACGGCGATACCGACATCTGGACGAACACGGAAGTGGCCCCATAGGCCCATCGGGCTGGGCGTTAAGACGATGAGGCGAGCCGCGGCTTCGATCACGCTGATCGTCGCCGCGCTCGCCCTGTCGCTCGCTGCGGCCTCGGCGCTCGCGCACACGGCGAAGCTCAAAGGAAAGGTGGTCGACACCACCTGCTATGGGCCGTGCATCGTGCACGCCAACTCGCCGCTCTACACCGGGGACGTACGGATCGTCATCCGGCGGGTCGCCGACGGCAAGCGGATCAGGGCGGTGACTCCCGACGCCGGGCGTTTCGGACTGCGCCTGCGGCCGGCGCGCTACGAGGTCACGCCGAAGTTCGAGGACGACTCCTGTCGTGAGGGTGCGGCGGTGACGACCAGGGTGCGGCGTTCGCAGGTCAACAAGGTCGAGATCGACGTCCACAACCGCTGCATCCTCGCTCTGTAGCTCGCGGGGCTCACCGTCGAGCGCGGGTTAACCTCGCCCGATCGTCGCCCTCTCGCCACCGCCCCCGCACACGTACTTCATCACCGGGCTGATCATCGCGGCGGTCCTGCTGGCCAGCTTCGCGATCACCCAGCGCGACTCGTGGGTCCCGGTGCTCGCCCGTCACCGGCGCGGCGTGTACTGGGCGCTGGGGGGCGGGTTCTTCGCCATCGCGGTCACGTTCGTCGTCTCCCACATCGCCGACGTCGAGGATGTGCTGCAGCGTCTCGCCGGGGGTGACCCACTCTGGCTCATCGCCGCCGGCATGCTCGAGGTGGTCTCCTTCGGTGGCTACGTGGTGCTCACGCGCGCGGTCTTCCGCCCCCGTGCGCCGGTGATCGACTGGGCCGCGAGCGTCGAGCTCACGCTCGGCGGAGTGGTCGCGACGCGAATCTTCTCCGCCGGCGGCGTCGGCGGGATCGCGTTCACCGCGTGGGTCCTCACCCGCGCGGGCATGGATGCGCGCACAGGCAGCCCGGCGCCTTTCGGCATTCATGATCCTGCTCTACTCGGTCTACGTCGCCGCGCTGGTGATCGGCGGCGCGCTTGTCGTCACGCGAATCGTGGGCGACGTCCCGCAGGCGCTGGGCGTCGTCGCGCTCGCCGTCGGCGGGGGCGTGAGCATGATGTTCCTGCTGCTCCTGACGGTCCCGCCCGACATCGAGCGGCGCGCCCACGCCGTCGCCGAGGGCGGCGGGCGGCTCAGCGGCATCGCCGCGCGACTGGCGACGGCTCCGCAGGTGGCGGGCAACGCGACCCGGCTCGCGATCTCGATCGCCCGCGAGGACCGCACCATCATGCTGTGGCCGCTCGTCTGGTGGGGCTTCGACATCGCCGTCCTCTGGGCCGTGTTTTCAGGCCTTTGGCTCGCCGCCGCCCGTCGTCACCGTGATCCTCTGCTACTTCCTCGGCTCACTCGGCAATCTGCTGCCGCTGCCCGGCGGCGTGGGCGGCAGGGAGGGCGGCATCCTCGGCGCGTTCGTCGCCTGCGGGGTCGGGGCCAGCCTCGCCCTGGTCTCGACGATCGCCTACCAGGTGATCTCGACCTACCTGCCCGCCGTTCCCGGGCTCGTTGCCTACTGGACCCTCAAGCGCCGCATGAACGGGTGGGGGACGCACGGCGACGGGGCGGAGCCCGCGGCCGCCGCGGTCGAAGGCGCGCCGGCTCGCGTCACTTAGGCTTTCCTCGATGGAGGCACGCGCCGAGCCGCTCCCCGCCCAGCCGGTCGCCGCGCCGGGCCCGACCGGGTTGCCGCCGCGCCCGGACCTGGGCCGCTACATGATGAGCATCGGCTTCATGCTCTCGCCGACGCGGTTCTTCGACGCGTGCTCGGAGCGCTGCGGCGACTACTTCACGCTGCTGCCGGAGGCCGACCGGGTGCTGGTCGTGACCTCGGACCCCGTCGCGGTCAAGCAGGTGTTCACCGGCGACCCGAACCTGCTCTACGCCGGCGAGGGCAACGTCACCCTGTCGCCGATCCTCGGCCCGGGCTCGACCCTGCTGCTCGACGGCCCCGAGCACCTGCGCCACCGCCGGCTGCTGCTGCCGCCGTTCCACGGCGAGCGGATGCGCAACTACGGCGCGATGATGGCCGAGGTCACCCAGCGCCACCTCGCGAGCTGGCCCGCGGTCCGGACGCGTCGCCAGCCTGCCGACGATGCAGGCGATCACGCTCGAGGTGATCATGCGGGCCGTCTTCGGGGTCACCGACGACGCCCGCCGCGAGCGGATCTCGCGGCCGCTGCGGAGCCTGCTCGACATGCTCGCCAGCCGCCGGCGGGTGCTGATGCTCGCCCTCACCTTCGGCCGCACCGGGCCGCGCAGCCCGTGGGGCCGGTTCATCGCGCTGCGCCGCCAGTCCGATGAGCTGCTCTACGAGGAGATCCGCGCCCGCCGTGCCGACCCGAAGGGCGACGAGGGCGAGGACATCTTCTCCCTGCTGCTCGCAGCGCGCGACGAGGACGGCGAGCCGCTGACCGACTCGGAGCTGCGCGACGAGCTCATGACCCTGCTGGTCGCCGGCCACGAGACGACCGCGACCGCGCTCGCCTGGGCGCTCGAGCGCCTCACCCGCACGCCCGCGGTGCTCGACCGGCTGCTGGCCGAGCGCGCGGCCGGCTCGGACGAGTACCTCGACGCGGTGGTCAAGGAGACGCTCCGCCTGCGCCCGGTCGTGCCGGCCGTCGTCCGCCGCCTGCAGGCGCCGATGAGCTTCGGGCCGTGGGAACTGCCCGCGGGCGTCCACATCGCCCCCTCGATCTACCTGATGCATCGCCGGCCGGACCTCTACCCGCAGCCGCTCGCGTTTCGCCCCGAGCGCTTCCTCGGCGACGACCCGCCCGGCACCTACGAGTGGATCCCGTTCGGCGGCGGCGTGCGCCGCTGCCTGGGCGCCAGCTTCGCGATGTTCGAGATGCGGGTGGTGCTCGCCGAGGTGCTGGACCGAGTCCGGCTGCGCCCAGCTTCGCCGCGCACGTCCGAGTCGGTTACGCGCCGCGCGATCACGTTCGCGCCGTCGCGCGGGGGGCGAATCGCGGTCGGCCCGCAGGTCGCCTCATCGCATTAGAGTCACCCCGGGTTTCAGGGCGACCGGGAGGAGCGGTGCGATGAATCTGATGGGCATGGTCGAGAGCACCTTCTCGCGGGTCAACTCGACGGTCTTCCGCCAGGTCAACCGGGCCACCGACTGGTGGAACCTGCCCCTGCCGGTCGCGCTGCTGAACCTGCGCGCGCACCGCGACGACCTGCGCCGCCACAACCTCTACGACACCGAGGCGCCGCGCGGAGAACGGCGCCGCGACCGACGAGGACCTGCCCGCCGTATCGCACCTACGACGGCTCGCGCCAGGACCCGCTGGACCCGCGGATGGGGATGGTGGGCAGCCGCTTCGGTCGCAACGCGCCCACCGACGCGACCGCTCCCGAGCCGCTGCCGGAGCGCATGGAGCCGAACCCGCGCGAGGTCGCCAACCGGCTGCTGCTGCGCCGGGAGTTCAAGCCGGCCACGAGCCTCAACGTGCTCGCCGGGTGCTGGATCCAGTTCCAAAACCACGACTGGTTCGGCCACGGCGAGAACGCTCCGGACACCTACATCGACATCGAGCTCGACGAAAACGACGAGTGGCCCGAGGGCACCCCGATGCGCCTGCGGGCCACGAGCCCCGACCGCACCCGAACGCACACCAGCGGCCTGCCGCCGACGTACGTCAACACCGTCACGCACTGGTGGGACCTCTCCCAGCTCTACGGCTCGACGGAGGAGCGCAACCGCGAGCTGCGCTCGGGCACGGATGGCAAGCTCGAGCTCGCCGACGGGATGCTCCCCAACGAGACCGACCCGAAGCTCGACGGCGTGGACCTGACGGGCTTCGCCGACAACTACTGGGTCGGGCTCGCGCTCCTGCACACGCTCTTCGCCAAGGAGCACAACTCGATCTGCGACCACCTCAAGGGCTCCTATCCGACCTGGGACGACGAGCGCCTGTTCCTGACCGCCCGCCTGGTCAACTCGGCGCTGAGCGCGAAGATCCACACCGTCGAGTGGACGCCCGGGATCCTCGCCAACCCGGTGCTCGAGCGCGCGATGCACGCCAACTGGTACGGGGTCCTGCCGCGCTGGGTGCGCCAGAAGTTCGGGCACGTCGGCACCGAGATGATCGGCGGCATCGTCGGCTCCGACCAGGAGCACCACGCGGCGCCGTACTCGATCACCGAGGAGTTCGTGTCGGTCTACCGCCTGCACCCGCTGCTGCCCGACGACTACGAGATCCGCGACCACCGCGACGGCTCGCTGGTGGTCGAAACCGACTTCGAGCCGATCCAGGGCCACGGGACGCGGCCGACCATCCTCGAGCACGGCTGGTCGAATCTCCTCTACTCGTTCGGGATCGCCCATCCCGGTGCGATCACCCTGCGCAACCACCCGCGCGCGCTCTCCAACCACGTGCGCCTCAACGGCGACCGCGTGGACCTCGGCACGATCGACATCGCGCGCGATCGCGAACGCGGCGTACCCCGCTACAACGACTTCCGCGAGCGCCTGCGCAAGAGCCGGATCAAGCGCTTCGAGGACCTCACCGACGATCCGGAACTGGTCGAGGAGATCCGTGACGTCTACGACGACGACATCGACCGCGTCGACCTCCAGGTCGGAATGCTGGCCGAGCCGCTGCCGCCCGGCTTCGGTTTCTCCGACACGGCGTTTCGGATCTTCATCCTGATGGCGTCGCGGCGGCTGCGGTCGGACCGCTTCTTCACCAACGACTACTCGCCGGACGTCTACACGCCCGAGGGCCTCGCCTGGGTCGAGAACAACACGATGGTCGACGTGCTGCTTCGCCATCACCCCGAGCTCGCGCCGGCGCTCGACGGCTGCGAGAACGCGTTCGCGCCCTGGCGCCGGTTCGCGTGAGCTCGATTCCGAGCGCGTCGCTGCTCGAGAACGCGCGCCTCAATTCACTGGTCTTCGTCCCGAACGCCCTCCAGGGCGTCTTCCGGCGGCGCCGCGCGGCGGTGGCGGTTGCAACGCGGGCCAACGTCGACGGCCACGCTGTCGGCCTGCTGCGGGGGATGAACCGCGGGCACCATGGCGGCCCGGTGTGGGTCCGCGTGGTCCGCGACCCGGCGCTCCTGCTGCTCACGCCCGCCGACGTGCATCGGGCGCTCGCCGGCTCGCCCGACCCGTTCGCGTCCGACCCAAAGCCCAAGCGCGACGGGATGGTCGCCTTCCAGCCCGACGCGCTGACGATCTCGCGCGGTGACACCTGGCGCAAGCGCCGCGCGTTCAACGAGGCGGTCCTGGAGACCGGGCAGCCGCTGGCTGGTCTCGGCGACCGCTTCGTCGCCGTGGCCGGGGAGGAGGCGGAGACGCTCGTGATCGCTGCGGGCCGCGACGGCGGCGAGCTCGGCTGGGACGAGTGGAGCGACGTCTTTCGCCGCATCACCCGCCGGGTGGTGCTGGGCGACGCGGCCGCCGACGACGTCGAGCTTTCGGCGGCGCTCGGCGAACTGATGTCGGAGGCCAACGGGATGCCGGGCAAGACCTCGCCGCGCTACCCGCGCCTGATCGCGCGGCTGGGCGAGTACGTCTCCGCAGCCGAGCCCGGGAGCCTCGTCAGCCGGTTCGCCGACGCGCCCGCGGACGCCGAGACCAAGCCTGTCGGCCAGATCCCTCACTGGATGTTCGCCACCGGCGACACCCTGGCGATCAACGCCTTCCGCGCGCTTGCGGCGCTCGCGTCCCATCCGAACCAGCGGGCCCGTGCCATCGCCGAGCTCGGCGAGGCCGACGGGCTCGATGGCGAGCGGGTCGTTGGGCTCGGCTACCTCGAGGGCTGTCTCGAGGAGGCGATGCGCCTCTGGCCGACGACGACGATGCTCTCGCGCGAGACGCTCGCCGAGACCGAGTGGGGAGGGCCGACGGTGCCCGGCCGGCACCCAGGTGCTGATCCCCAACACGTTCCTGCATCGCGACCGCGACCGCCACCCCTGGGCCGACGAGTTCGCCCCCCATCGCTGGGTGAGCGGAGAGGCCGCCGGCGACTGGTCCTTCAACCACTTCAGCCGCGGGCCACAGGGCTGCCCGGGGACGGCGCTGGCGCTGCTGCTGGGCAAGGCGGTGCTCGCCACCGTCCTGCGCACTGGCGCCGTCGAGCTCGTCTCGCCCTCGATGGACGCCGCCAAGCCGCTGCCGCACATGCTCGATTTCTTCGGGATCCGGGTGCGGGTCGGCTGACGGGTCCTTTCCTACTTTGCAGAGCAAAGTAGTTTGCGCTACAGTAGCTTTGCGATGCAAAGTGACTCCCCGACGAGTGAGGAGGCTCCGATGGGACAGGCTTCACAGGCGGATGCGGCGCGGACACTCCGGGAGGTGGAGCGAGTGCGGGAGCGGACCTGGGCGACGCTCGACCGGGGGTGGATCGGGTTCTTCGTCTTCGGCGTCGCCTCGCTGCTCAGCGTCCCGTTCACGCGCATCGAGGACGGCCAACTCCTGGGCACCTATTGGCTGATCGCCGGGCCGGTGGGCTTGATCGTCACCTGGCTCGGGTTTCGCAGGATCGAGGTTCACCGCGGCGTCTTCGATCGCCACGAGTACTTCTACGTGGCTGTCATTGCGCTCATGGTCGCCGGTGGCGTCCTGGTCGGATACACCGGCGACGGGGTCCTCTCACAGGCTGGAACGCTGCTTCCAATCGGCGCCGGCCTCTTGGCGATCGGCGCCTTCGACCGCAGCGCGCTGCTGCTGGCGACCGGTGGAGCGATCGTGGTGCTGGCGGTCGTGCTCATCGCGGCCAGCCCGGCGCACGCCGATACCTGGGCGGCGGCTGGCTCAGGCGCCGTGCTCCTCGCCGCTGGGATGATCGCCCACGGCGGCAGGGGCGATCGAGCGGCGTGAGCCATCCTGCCCTCCGCCTCGACGACACCGTGCATCAACGTGTGCGGCTCGGGATCCTCGCCGTGCTCGAAGAGGCCAAGCGCGCCGACTTCAGCTTCCTCCGGGATGCTCTCGACCTCTCCGACGGCAACCTCTCACGTCACGTCCAGGTGCTCGAGGAGGCCGGGCTGGTGCGGGTCGAGAAGGGCTTCGAAGGCCGGCGCCCGCGCACCTGGATCTCGGCGACGCCCGCCGGGCGGGCCGCGCTCGAGGACGAGCTCAGCGCGTTGCGAGACCTGATCTCGCGCGTCGACGGGGGTCGCTAGCGGCGAGTTGCGCCGCGGGCGGGGTGGCGCAGGCGGGCCCGCCGGCCGGAGGCCTTGTCGTCCGGGGCCGGCTTGCCGTAGCTAGTGGGTTGCCGCAGGATCGGCTCCCTCACCGGCTCGGACGGGGGTTCGGGCGTGCCGCGGGAATCGTTCATCAACTGTCGCAATCTCACCTCCCTCCCGGAATCAACGGCTCGGGGGGCTGAGGGAAGCGATCGAGAACCCGGCGAACTGGCACCAAGAGCGTACCGTGGGCTCAGGCCGGTGGGGTGCGAGCGTCGCGCATCGCCACGGGATACCGTCCGCGGCTGTGGAGCTCGAGACGCTGACCTACGAGCGCGACGGGCGGATCGCCCGGATCACGCTCGACCGGCCCGACCGCGGCAACGGGATCACGCTCGCCATGCCCCGCGAGCTCGCCGACTGCGTGGAGCGCGCCAACCTCGACCCCGAGGTCCACGTCATCGCGCTGGCCGGCAACGGCACCGGCTTCTGCGGCGGCTATGACCTCGTGGCATCTGCCGAGCAGATGCCCCGAGGTCAAACAACCGACGTTCCGCCCGCCTCCTCGGCTTCGCCTCCGGGGACGGCCGGGTCAGCCGAGGGCTCGCCGCTGGACCCGCACGTCGTCGCCGCCAACCACGATCCCGAGGCCGCCTGGGATCCCGTTATCGACTTCCAGATGATGAGCCGCAACGTGCGCGGCTTCATGAGCCTCTTTCACTCCGAGAAGCCGGTGGTCTGCAAGGTGCACGGCTATTGCGTTGCCGGCGGCACCGACATGGCGCTGTGCTCGGACCTCCTGGTGGTGGCCGATGACGCGAAGATCGGCTACCCGCCGGCTCGCGTGTGGGGCGTTCCGACGACGGCCCTGTGGGCGTACAAGCTCGGGCCGACGCGGGCCAAGCGCCTGCTGCTGACGGGCGACTCGATCTCCGGCCGTGAGGCGGTCAGCTGGGGCCTCGCGACCGACTGGGCGCCGGCGGCCGAACTCGACGGCGCGTTCGAATCACTGCTCGAGCGCGTCGCACGGCTGCCGGTCAACCAGCTCGTGATGCACAAGCTGCTGGTCAACCAGGCGCTCTATGCCCAGGGGCTGGCGGCCACCCAGGCTCTGGGGACGTTCTTCGACGGGATCGCGCGGCACACCCCGGAGGGCTTCGACTTCGCCCGCCGCGCCGCCGAGGGCGGGTTCAAGGAGGCCGTCCGCGATCGCGACGAGCCGTTCGGCGACTTCGGCCTCGCGGGCAGTGGGGAGCCCCATACGTGAAGGTCCTGATCACCAGCTCGCGGCTGCCGTTCGCCCTCGGCATGGTCCGCCAGCTCGCCGCCGCCGGGCACGAGGTCTACGCGGGCGACGACTACGCCCGCTCGCCTGGGAGCCACTCGAAGTACCTGGCCGGCCACTACGTCTACCCCTCGCCGCGCGAGCGAACGGACGACTTCATCGCCGAGCTCGGGCGGATCGTCGGCGAGGCCGGCATCGAGGTGATCGTCCCGGCGTTCGAGGAGGCGTTCTACATCGCGGCCCGCGCCGCCGACCTGCCTCAGCAGGTGACGGCGTTCACCGGCGGGTTCGGGGCGCTCGCGCGGCTGCACGACAAGGTCGCCTTCCAGCGGCTCGTCACCGAGCTCGGCGCTCCCGGTGCCGGAGAGCGTGGTCGCGACCTCGGACGCCGAGCTCCGCGCTGCGACCGAGCGCTTCGAGCGGTACTTCGCCCGCGCGGCGTTCTCGCGCGGCGGCGTCGACCTGCTCACCAACGCGGGCCCGCTCGCCGGCACCGTGGAGATCAGCGACTGCCACCCGACGGCGCGGTCGCCGTGGATCGTGCAGCCGTTCGTCGACGGCGAGACGGTCTGCACCTACTCGACCGTCCGCGACGGCCGGGTGACGTCGCACCTCATGTACCGGATCCCGCGCCAGTGGGAGCACAGCACCGGGATCGCGTTCGAGTCGATCGACGCGACGGAGTCGCTGCGGCTGATCGAGCCGATCCTGGGCGAGCTCGGCTACACCGGCCAGGTCTCGTTCGACTTCCTGGTCACCGACGACGGGCTGAGCTTCGTCGAGTGCAACCCGCGGGCGACCGACGGGCTCCTGCTCCTGCCCGAGGACGAGCTCGCCCGCGGCCTGCTCGAGCCCGAGGCAGACCTCTTCCTGATGCCCGCCGGGCACGACGTCCAGCTCGAGCTCGCGGTGCTCGCCGACGGCTTCTCCGACCATCTGCGCCGGCTGCCGGAGACGATCCGCGACCTCGCCCGCGTGCACGACGCCGGCGACGGCTGGCACGACCCTCTGCCGACGCTCTACTCGACGCTCTCGGTCGCGCACTTCGGCGGGCAGAGCGAGCGCGAGCACCGGAAGCTGTTCATCGCCATGGCCGGCGACATGAGCTGGGACGGCGAGCCGATCAGCGGGATGTCCGAGGCCGATCGGGCGCTGCTCGAGGCGCTCGAAGGCGGCGGCTGAGCCAGAGCCCGAAGGCGATCCCGCACCAATCGATGAGCGCGTCGACCGGGTCCGAGTCGCGCCCGGGCACGTAGCGCTGGTGGAACTCGTCGCTGACCGCGTAGAGCATGCTGATCGCCGCAGCGGCCCAGATCGCTCGCCGGCCTAGGTACGGCTCGAGCGCCCACGCCCACAGCCCCGCGAGCAGCGCGTACTCGCTGAAGTGCGCGATCACGCGCGTGAAGTTGGGCAGCTCGGGCCCCACGCTCGACTGCGCCGAGAGGTAGAAGATCAACCCCATCAGCGCGAGCGGCGCCAGGAGCCTCGGCCAGGTGGTCAACGGTCGCCTCTCACGGTGATCGCGGCATTCTGGCCGCTGTCAACGCTGATCGTTGCGAGGGTCCGCGGGCTGGCAGTAAGGGGTGGTGCGTGCGCCTTGCGGGACGGTTGTGGTGCAAGCTGCGCGCTCCGCTCGCCCGCCACGGGCCGAGTGGCATCTAAGCCACCCATATGGTGGTCAAGGTGTCACTCGGCGTGGGGCGGGCTGCTGTCCGCGAACCGAGTCAGTTTTCGTCCGGCCCCCGGACAAAAACCTCATCGGTTCGGGAGGAGGGCGGTGAGTCCGTTGCCCAACCCGGCCCGCGTCGCACGGCGTGCAGCGGGCATGCTCCGGGCGCGCCTACGAAACCCGGTGGATCTCGAACAGGTTGGTGCCGAGGGCCTGCTGGGGGAGGCCGGCGGTGATCGCGATCAGGTCGCCCGGGGCCGCCACGCCGGTCTTCTTCGCCAGCCGGGCGCAGTCCTCGAGGAGCGCCGTGAGGCCCGTCCAGTCGTCGGCGATCTCGCACTGGACACCGAACAGCAGGTTGAGGCGGCGCACGGTCTCCAGCCGCGGCGAGATCGCGAGCACGGGTGTGCGGGGGCGATGGGCGGAGACGAGGCGCGCGGTGCGCCCACTCCGGGTGGGGACGACGATCGCCGCCAGGCCCAGGGTGTAGGTGGCGCCAACGGCGGCGCGCGCGACGGAGCTGGCCACGTCCGTGTGGTCGGAGCCGGCGCGGTTGAAGACCCAGTCGCCGTAGGGGAGCTCCGGCTCGGTCTCCCGCGCGATCCGGTCCATCACCCGCACGGCCTCGGCCGGGTACTCGCCGACGGCGGTCTCCTCGGAGAGCATCACAGCGTCGGTGCCCTGGAAGATCGCGTTCGCGACGTCGGAGACCTCGGCCCGCGTCGGCCGCGGTGAGGCGACCATCGAGGCGAGCATCTGGGTGGCGGTGATCGACGGGATCGAGTAGCGGCCCGCCAGCGCCAGCAGGCGGCGCTGGACCCCCGGCACCTGCTCGATCGGCAGCTCGATCCCGAGGTCGCCGCGGGCGACCATCACCCCGGCCTTCACGGCCTTCACGATCTCCTCGGCTCGCTCGACCGCCTGCGGCTTCTCGATCTTCGCGATCACCGGGATGTCCGAGCCGCCGGTGCGCACTCGGCGCTCGACCGGGGCCAGGTCCTCGGCCCGGCGCACGAACGAGACCGCGAGCAGGTCGACGCCGTGCTCGATCGCGAAGTCGACCCAGGCGAGGTCCTCGCGCCCGGCGGCCGGCAGCCCGACCTCCGCGCCCGGGCAGATTGAGCCCCTGGTGCGAGGAGACGCGACCGCCGACCTCGACCGAGCAACGAATCTCGTCGTCCCCGGCCTCGAGCACGCGCAGGCGGATCCGCCCGTCGGCGAGGTAGACGAGCCCGTCCTTGGCCACGGCCTCGGGGAGCCCTTCGTAGGACACCGAGAGCCGTTCCTGGCTGCCGACGACGTCCTCGGTCGTGAGCACGATCTCGCTGCCGGGCCGCAGGCCGACGATCCCGTCGTCGACGTCGCCGATGCGGAGCTTCGGCCCGGGCAGGTCGCCGAGGATCCCGACCTCCTTGCCGGTCCGCTCCGCCGCCTCGCGCGCCATCGCGACGTTCTGGGAGTGGTCCTCGCGGGTGCCGTGGGAGAAGTTGAGCCGGAAGACGTCGGCGCCGGCCTCGATCAGCTCGACCATGCCCTCGACGGTGCGGGTCGCCGGCCCGATGGTGGTGACGATCTTGGTCCTGCGATGTGAGTTCACGTCCTGCGCATCCTCTCGGTCGGGGCGACGGTGGTTGGCGCCTCGCTGGCGTCGTCGGGCTCCTGCTCCCGGCTCGGCGCCGGCCCCGGCATCGCGACCGCGTCGAACTCGCCGGTGCGGGGCGTGTGCGTCGGCTCGGGGCCGTCGTCGGGCTCGAGCTCGGCGCCCTCGGGCAGCTCGAGCCGCTGGATGTACGGCAGCTGCCAGGCCGCACCGGCCAGGCCGAGGCCGAGCGCGACGCTGAGGAGCGCCAGGAACCACTGGCCCCCGGAGAGCACCTCGAGGTCGAAGAACGAGCGAACCGGCTCGATGGCGATGATCCCGGCGAAGATCGCGCCCAGCCCGGCGACGAGGGCGAGCATGTAGCTCTGGACGGTGATGTGCTCGCGTCCGGGCCCGCGCTCGAGCAGGACGATGAAGCAGAGCCCGAGCACGACCAGCGTGGTGGTCGCGGCGGTGCGGCCCTCGTCGAGGGTGCCGCCGAAGATGCTGTCGACGGTAAAGAACGAGAACAGCGAGGCGATCCCCATGGAGATCCCGGCCGGGAAGGCGAACGCCGCCAGCGCCCGCAGCAGGCGGCCGCGGTAGAGCGGGCCCTCGCTCGGCGCCAGCGCGAGCACGAAGGAGGGGATGCCGATCGTGAGCAGCGCCGCGACGGTGAGCTGGCGCGGGCAGGAACGGGAAGGTGAAGTTGAAGATCGCCGCGAGCAGGATCAGAAAGCCGGCGTAGACCGACTTGGTCAGATACAGGCGCCCGAGGCGGTGGATGTTGCGGGCGATCCGCCGCCCCTCGGTGACGGCGCGCGGGAGCATCGAGAACTGGTCGCGCAGGAGGACGATGTCGGCGACGCCCTTGGTGATCTGGCTGCCCGAGCCCATCCCCACGGCGAGCCGGGCCTGCTTGAGCGCCGGCACGTCGTTGACGCCGTCGCCGATCATCGCCACGAAGCGGCCACGCTCGGTGAGCGCGGCGACCAGCGCCTTCTTCTGCTCGGGCGTGATCCGGCAGAAGACCGTGTTGCGCAGCGCCGCCTGGGCGAGCCCGCCCCTGTCGTCGGGCAGGTCCGGGCCCTCGATCACCTGGGCGTCCTCGGGGATCCCGACGGCGTGGGCGACCGCGGTCACGGTCTCGCGCGCGTCGCCGGAGATCAGCTTGAGGTCGACCTGCTGGTCGCGCATGTACTGCACGGTCTCGGCCGCGTCGGGGCGCAGCGTCTCCTCCAGCACCACCAGCGCGCGCGGCTCGAGCCGCGGCGGCGGCTCGGCGGCCGGATCGGACGGCAGCCCGCCGCGCGCCTCGCCGAACGCGATCACCCGGCGCCCGGCGCCGGTGTGCTCGGCGAGCGCCCGCTGGAGGCCTTCGGGGAGGGCGAGGGCGCCGGCGCGCGTGAGCACGTCCGGGGCGCCGATCACGTAGCTGGAGCCGTTCAGCGTCAGCCCGCTCCACTTCCACTGCGACGAGAACGGCACCTCGGCCGTCGGTTGCTCGGGGTGGGCGGGGTAGCGCTCGGCGATCGTCTCCAGGGTCCGGTTGCGCTCCCCGGCCGACGCGGCGAAGGTCGCCAGCGCCCGCTCGGCGGCGGCCGAGCCGGCCGGATCGGCGGTCTCCACGGCGACCAGCTTGAGGGTGCCGTCCGTGAGCGTGCCGGTCTTGTCCACGCAGATCGTGTCGACCGCGGCCAGCGCCTCGGTCGCCCCCATCTGCTGGACGAGGGTGTTCTGGCGCGCGAGGCGCACGGCGGCGACCGCGAGCGTGACGCTCATCAGGAGCACGAGCCCCTCGGGGATCAGGGTCACGAGCCCCGCCGTCGCCTCCTGGGCCGCGTCGCGGAACGCCTTGTCGTGGACCGTGAACCCGAGCACCACGATCAGCGCGATCGGGACCAGGGCGATCGTCGTCGCCTTGAGCACGGTGTTGACCTCGACCTGCAGCGGGGAGGCCGCGTGTCGGAACTCGCGGGCCTCGCCGGCGATCTTCTCCGCGTAGCTGTCCTCGCGGACCGCGTCGGCCTCGTAGTGGCCCGAGCCGGTGAGCCCGAAGGACCCCGAGAGCATCCGGTCGCCCACGCGCTTGCGGATCCCGTCCGACTCGCCGGTGAGCAGCGACTCGTCGACCGAGAGGCCGCGCGTGTCGACCAGCGGGCCGTCGGCGACCAGCTGATCGCCCGGCTCGACCCGGATCAGGTCACCGGGCACCACCTCGTTCGACGTGACCTCGACCACGCGCCCGTCGCGGATCGCCTTCGCGCGAGGAGCGACGAGCAGGGCAAGGCGATCGAGGGTCTCCTTCGCCTTGAGCTCCTGGCGGATGCCGATCGCCGAGTTGACGATCGCGATCAGGCCGAAGATCGCATCGGCCCACAGGCCGAGCGACAGGATGAGGATGAAGAAGCCGCCGATGATCGCGTTGAACAGCGTCAGGACGTTCCCGGCGACGATGCTCGCCACCGAGCGGCTGTTGGGCGGCTCAGGCTCGCCCAGGCGCGCGAGCCGGCGCGCCGCCTCGGCGCTCGAGAGGCCGTTGTTCAGCGCTGCAGCTTCCACCGCCCCATATTCGCAGGGGCGCTCCCGTCAGCCGCTCGAACGCCGTCCGACCGCGAGCCCGGTGACGATCTCGCGGACGATCCGCTCCGCGGTGAGCGCGGTCACGTCGGCCGATGCGACCCCCGTGGGGATCACCTCGACGACCTCGGCGCCGACGACCCGCATCCGCGAGGCGACCTCGCGGCAGGCCCAGAGCAGGTCGCTCGACGTCATTCCGCCGGGCTCCGGCGTCCCGGTGCCGGGCGCGAACACCGGGTCGAGCACGTCGACGTCGACCGAGAGGAAGGTGGGGCCGTCCCCGGCCACGGCCAGCGCGCGCTCGACGACCTCGCGGATGCCGAGGTCGCGCACGTCGTGCATGAACAGGCTCGTGATCCCGCGCTCGGCCTGCCAGGCGAACACATCGTCGCCGGGCCAGTAGCCGCGGAGGCCGATCTGGACGTAGCGCCGCGGGTCGACGTGGCCCTGCTCGACCAGGCGGTACATGGGCGTCCCGTGCGAGACCTCGACGTCGAAGACCTCCGTGCCGGTGTCCGTATGGGTGTCGAAGTGCACGAGGCCGACCGCACCGTGGGGTTGCGCGCAGGCGCGGATGTCGGGCTCGGCGATCGAGTGGTCGCCGCCCAGCACGATCGGGACGGCGCCAGCGGCGACGACCTCGCCGACGGTTCGCTCGATCGCCGCGTGGGAGCGGGCCGGGTCGGCCGGGATCACGGGCGCGTCGCCGAAGTCGACGACGCGCAGCTCGGCGAGGCCGTCGACGCCCGCCTCCAGGTGCGGCCCGGGCGGGCAGCTCGCGGCGCGGATCGCCCGCGGCCCGAACCGGGTCCCGGGCCGGTCGGAGACGAGGTCATCCGTGGGCGCGCCGACGATCGCGACGTCGACGCCCTCGAGCTCGGCCGCGTCCTCCGTATACGGCATGCCGCCGAAGCTGAGCAGCCCCGCGAAGTCGGGCTTGTCCCCCAGGGGCTGCCAGCGCTCGAGCGGATCGATCAAACCGCCGGGATCATTTCATCCGGCCCGCATCTAGCGGGCTCTAGAGGTGGAAGCGGCGGTGGTGCTGGTGGTGGGCGAGCTCCTCCGGCGGCTCGACGGGCTCCGCCGGGCCGCGCACGAGCAGCCACGTGAGCGCCGTGCCGATGATGAGGATCGCGATCCCGGGGATGAGCGCGCGGGCGACCGCGTCGGCGTAGCCGGACTCTCCGACGTGCCCGTGCGACGGGTCGGGGAGCGCCGCCTGGAAGACGGCGCCGCTCATCGCGAGCAGCACCGCCCCGGCGAGCACGCGGGTCATCGCGAGGACGCCCGACGCGATGCCGGCCTTGGACCCGGGCATCGCCGCCATCGCCGCAGTGGACATCGGCGCATACACGAGCGCCAGCGAGAGGCCGAAGCAGAGGAACCCCGGCAGCAGGGCCAGGTAGTCACCCGAGTCCTGGGCGACGGCCTGGAGCGCCACGCCGGCGACCCCGAGGGCCATCCCGACCGTCATCGTCGCCCGCGGCCCGAAGGCGGAGATCAGCCGGCCCGAGAACGGCGAGAAGACCGCCATCGGCACGGTCACGGGCAGGATCAGGGCCCCGGCGACGATGGCCCCGTACCCGAGCTCGGTCTGCAGGTACTGAGGCTGGAAGAACATCACCACCCAGTACGAGCCGACGAGCGCGAACGCCGCGGCGCTGGCGCCCAGGTAGGGGCCGTTGCGAAACAGCGAGAAGTCCACCAGCGGCGCCTCGCGCCGGTGCTCGAGGATCCAGAAGCCGACCAGGAGGGCGAGGGACACGGCAAGCAACCCGAGGGTGCGCGCCGAGAGGAAGCCCCACTCGTCGGACTGCACGAGCGCAAGCACACCGGCCGCAAGGCCGGCGGCGAGCACCCCGGCGCCCGCGAGGTCCACGCCCGACGCCGACGGATCGCGGGACTCCTCTCCCCGGGTGAGCAGGATCACGACCCCCGCGACGGCGACCGGCAGGTTGATGAAGAAGATCCAGCGCCAGCTCGCCGCCTCGATCAGCACCCCGCCGGCGAGCGGGCCGACCGCGAGCGCTACCGCCGACACCGCGGCCCAGATCCCGAGCGCCCGCGGCTGCAGCTCAGGCGGGAAGGCCGCGCACGTGAGGGCGAGCGACAGCGACAGCAGCGCCGACCCGCCGACGCCCTGGACGACACGGCCCGCGATCAGGAGCTCCTCCGTGCCGGCGGCGCCGGCGATGAGCGACCCGACCCCGAACAGGGCCATGCCCCAGACGAAGACGCGTCGCCTGCCGACGATGTCGCCGAGCCGCCCGGCCGCTGACCACGCCGGCGGCGAGGGTCAGCAGATAGGCGTTCTGGATCCACTGCAGGCCGTCGAGCGACGCGTGCAGGTCCGTCCGGATCGCCGGCAGCGCGAGGGTGACCACCGTCGAGTCGAGCATCAGGACGAACAACCCGGTGCAGGACCCGACGAGCACCCACCAGGGGTTCGCCGTCGTGCGGCGCGGCTCGCTCACCTTCCGGCGAGCGTATTCCGACGCCCGGCGGGTACGATCGCCCGCGAGGTGGAGGGCGGCACCAGCCCCAGCAGCGACCGCGCCGAGAACGCCGTCTCGGTCGAGTTCCGCGAGGTGACCAAGGTCTATCCCGGAGCCGACCGGCCCGCGGTCGACGCGCTGAGCCTTGAGGTCCCGGCGGGCGACATCTGCGTGCTCGTCGGGCCGTCTGGATGCGGCAAGACGACGGCGATGCGCATGGCCAACCGGATGGTCGAGATCACGTCCGGCGACATCCTGATCGGCGAGCGCTCGGTCCGCGACCGCTCGCCGGCCGAGCTGCGGCGCGAGATCGGCTACGTGATCCAGCAGATCGGGCTGTTCCCGCACCGGACGATCGCCCAGAACATCGCCACGGTCCCGGGCCTGCTCGGCTGGGACCACCAGCGCTCGATGGAGCGGGCGACCGAGCTGCTCGACCTGATCGGACTCGAGCCCGCCCTGGCAGACCGCTATCCGGCCCAGCTCTCCGGCGGCCAGCAGCAGCGCGTCGGCGTCGCCAGGGCGCTGGCCGCGAACCCGGGCGTGATGCTGATGGACGAGCCCTTCGGCGCCGTCGACCCGATCAACCGCGAGCGGCTTCAGAACGAGTTCCTGCGCCTGCAGGCCGAGCTGCGCAAGACGATCCTGTTCGTCACCCACGACATCGACGAGGCGATCAAGATGGGCGACCGGATCGCGATCCTGCACGAGGCCGGGCACCTGGCCCAGTACGCGACGCCGGCCGAGCTGCTGATGGCGCCGGCCGACGGCTTCGTCGAGGACTTCGTCGGCGCGGACCGGGCGCTCAAGCGGCTGTCGCTGCTGCGGGTCTCGGACATCGACCTCTGGACGGCGCCGCTCGCCCACGTCGGCCAGGCGACCGCGGAGGTGCGCGCGAAACTCGAAGGGCGCCGAGGTCCCGCACGCGCTGCTGGTCGACTCCGAGCGAAAGCCACTCGGCTGGCTGTCGGAGGCCGACCTCGCGAGCGAGCTGGTCCCCGCGAGCGCCGACAGCTCTCCCGAGCCCGTGCTCGACCTCGACGACGTGATGCGCGACGCGCTCTCGGATCTGCTCCAGGCCGAGACCCGCTACGCGCCAGTGGTCGACGCCCGCGGTGCGATCGCCGGGGTGCTCTCGGTCGAGATCATCTCGGAGTTCCTGACGTCCGCGGAGGCGCTCACGGACGAGCACCCCGCCGCCGAGCGCCCGCTCGCCGCGGCCGACTGATGATCGCCGCGCTGACCGCCCTGCTCCCGCTCGCCCAGGCCGGCGGCTTCGTCCGCCAGCCTGGGCAGGGCGCGACCAGCTGCGTCGGCCGCAACGACACGATCTGCTTCGACTACATCTGGGATCACCTCGGCGACTACGTGAGCCCCACCCTGGAGCACCTCGCGATCGTGCTCGCCTCGGTGGCCGATCGGGTTCGTGGTCGCCTTCGGCCTCGTCGTGATCTCGCACCGGCGCCGCTGGCTGATCCCGGCCTTCACCGGGATCACCGGCGTGATCTACACGATCCCCTCGATCGCGCTCTTCCTGCTGTTGCTGCCGATCACCGGGCGCGGCAACGTCACCGCGGTCGTCGCGCTCGTCCTCTACACGCTGCAGATCATCTACCGCAACATCGTCATCGGGCTCGCCAACGTCCCGGCATCGACCAAGGACGCTGGGCCGAGGGATGGGGATGACCGACCAGCAGCTCTTCCGGCGGGTCGAGCTGCCGCTCGCCGTGCCGGAGATCATCGCCGGGGTGCGGATCGCCACCGTCTCGACGGTCGCGATCGCGAGCCTCGCGACCTTCGCCGGCGGCGGCGGGCTCGGCGGGCCGCTGTACTTCGCGATCGGGCAGGACCTGTTCAAGACCGGGATCTTCATCCCGACCATGATCCTGCTGGCGATGGCGGTGCTGCTCGACCTGGTCCTGATGCTGATCCAGAGCCGGCTCACGCGCTGGCGCTCGCCGAGGACCCCCGGCCGGAGCAGGGGCTCGACCTTCCGGCGGCGCATCCTCGGCACCCCGCAGGCGGACCCGGCGTGAGCGTCGTGGTCGCGAACGTGTTCTCGTCGTTCGGCGGCGCGATCGACTTCATCTTCAGCCCCCGGATCGGCCCCGGCGGGGTCGAGGTCGGCGGGCTCTCGGACGTGCTCAGCCTGCTCTGGACGCACGTCTGGATCAGCGTCATCGCGCTGGCCGCCTCGGTCGCGGTCGCGCTGCCGTTCGGGGTCTGGTTCGGCCACCGCGGCTCCGGCGAGGGGCTCGCGGTGGCGATCGGCAACGCCGGCCGCGCCATCCCCGAGCTCGGCCTGATCGCGATCGTCGCGGCGTTCATCGGGGTCGGCGTGTTCAACCTGACGATCGCCCTGCTGGTGCTCGGGATCCCGCCCATCCTCACCAACACCTTCGTCGGCATCCGCCAGGTCGACCGCGACGCGGTCGAGGCGGCCCGGGGGATCGGGATGACCGAGTGGGAGGTGATCCGCAAGGTCGAGCTGCCGCTCGCGGTGCCGACGATCATGGCCGGGGTGCGGACCGGCGCGATCAACATCATCGCGACGGCCACGATCGCGCCCCTGGTCGGCGTCGTGACGCTCGGCGACTACATCATCAACGGCTCCAACTTCGGGCCCGAGGGCGTGCTGGCCGGGGCGATCCTGGTCGCGCTGCTGGCGCTCGCCTTCGAGCTCGCCCTGTCCGGAGTCCAGCGCCTGCTCACACCCCGCGGGATCAGGCTGGAGCGGGAGGCCGCCCGTGCAACGCATAGGCTTCGTCCTGTCCGCGAAGCAGCGGAGTAACACGAGAGGGAGGAAACACCCCGATGCGCACCCACCCCCGTCTGCGAACGCTGTTCGCGTTGCTCGCCGTCCTCGGCCTGGCCCTGGCCTTCGTCGCCTGCGGCAGCGACGACTCCACGAGCTCGTCGTCGACGAGCGGCGATACGAGCGCCACCGGCTCGACCGACAACCTGATCCAGTCGAACCCGGACAACGGCCAGATCGACCTCACGATCGGGTCCAAGAACTTCACCGAGCAGTACATCCTCGGCGAGATCTACGCCCAGGGGCTCGAGGCCGCGGGCTACAACGTCGACACCGACCTGAACCTCGGCGACGAGCAGGTCGCGCTGAAGGCGCTTCAGAACGGGGACATCAGCGGCTATCCCGAGTACACCTCGACGGCGCTGACCTCGTTCTTCGACACGCCGCCCGAGGACGTCCCCGGCGACGCGCAGAAGGCCTACGACGAATCGAAGCAACAGTTCGCCGACCTCGGGCTGGTCTCCTATCCGCCGACGCCGTTCTCGAGCGCGAACGCGGTCGGGATGCTGAAGTCGAAGGCCGACGAGCTCGGCGTGACGACGATCTCCGACCTCCAGGGCAAGTCGCAGGACCTGGCGCTCTACGGATCGCCGGAGTGCCGGCAGCGGATCGACTGCCTGGTGGGGCTGCAGAAGTACTACAACCTCGACTTCAAGTCGTTCACGCCGGTCGACATCGGGCTCCGTTACGACGTGCTCGACAAGGGCCAGGCCGACCTGTCGATCGTCTTCACGACCGACGCACAGCTGTTCACCTCCAACGACTACGTGACCCTGGAGGACGACAAGCACGTGCTGCCCGCCGGCAATGTGATGTTCATCGCCAGCAAGCAGGCCGCCGACGACGCCGGGCCTGACTTCGGCTCGACGATCGAGAAGGTGCAGAGCAACCTCTCGCTCGAGGTGATGCAGGAGCTCAACGCCCGCGTGGACATCGACAAGGAGAAGCCGGAGCAGGCCGCCAAGGAGTACCTGCAGGAGTTCGGGTACATCAATTAGGGCGCACTCGCCATCCGCCACTCGCCACTCGGACCAGTGGCGAGTGGCGGGACGCGGCTGGGGTAGTAACGACGGCATGGCCACCGCAGCAATCCTCGATGTCGACGGAACGCTGGTTGACTCCAACTACCAGCATGCGATCGCGTGGTTCCGCGCCTTTCGCGAGCAGGACGTGACGCCGCCGATCTGGCGGATCCACCGCCACATCGGCATGGGCGGCGACCAGCTCGTGGCCGCGGTGGCGGGCGCCGAGGTGGAGGCGCGCTGCGGCGACGCGATCCGTGAGGCGGAGGGGCGCCTCTACGGTGAGCTGATCGACGAGGTGTGCGCCTTCGAGGGGGCGCGCGAGCTGCTCGCCGAGCTGCGCGAGCGCGGTCACCCGATCGTGCTCGCGAGCTCGGCGAAGGCCGAGGAGGCCGAGCACTACATCGAGCTGCTCGACGCCGGCGAGCTGCTCGAGGCCTATACGACGTCGGCCGACGTGGAGCGCACCAAGCCCGAGCCCGACCTGGTCGCCGCGGCGATGCAGAAGGCCGGGGAGCTCTCCGCGGTGATGGTCGGCGATTCCGTGTGGGACGTCGAGGCCGCCGCGCGCGCGGACCTGAAGACGATCACCGTGCTCACCGGCGGGTTCTCGGACGCCGAGCTGCGCGACGCGGGGTCCGTGGACGTGTTCGAGTCGCTCGTCGAACTGCGGGAGGGGCTGGACTCGACGCCGCTACGGTAAGCGCGTGGACACGAGCCGCCGCACGCCGCTCCTGATCGTGATCTGCCTCGCGCAGTTCATGGTCATCCTCGACGTCTCGATCGTCAACGTCGCGCTGCCGTCCATCCACGACGGCCTCGGCTTCTCCGAGACCGGCCTGCAGTGGGTCGTCAACGCCTACACGATCACCTTCGCCGGCTTCCTGCTGCTCGGCGGGCGGGCCTCGGACCTGCTCGGCCGCAGGCGGGTGTTCCTCGGCGGGATCGCGCTCTTCGGCGTCTCGTCGATCGTCTGCGCGCTCGCCCAGGGCCAGGGCGTGCTGCTCGGAGCCCGGGCGATCCAGGGCCTGGGCGCCGCCGTGATCTCGCCCGCCAGCCTGGCGATCATCGCGAACGAGTTCGCCGAGGGCCCGGAGCGCAACCGGGCGCTCGGGGTCTGGAGCGCGATGGCCGGGCTCGGCGGGACCTCGGGCGTGCTCCTCGGCGGCCTGCTGACGGAGGTCTTCGGCTGGCCGGCGATCTTCATCATCAACGCACCGGTTGCAATCGCGGTGGTGATCGCCGGACGGCGCCTGCTGAGCCCGGACGGCGAGGCCGCGCAGGAGCGCGACTTCGACGTCGCGGGGGCGGTGACGGTGACCGCCGGGCTGACCGCGATCGTCTACGGCGTCGTGCGCACCGACGCCCTCGGCTGGGGCTCGGCCGGCGTGCTCGTCCCGCTTGCCGTCGGGCTCGCTCTGATCGGCGCCTTCCTGGTGATCGAGGCCAAGATCGCCCGCGCGCCACTGATGCCCATGAGGATCTTCCGCATGCCGTCGTTGCGTGCCGCGAACGTGGTCATCTGCCTGCTCGGCGCGGCGCTCTTCGCGATGTGGTTCTTCCTGTCGCTCTACCTGCAGCAGGTGCTCGGCCACAGCGCCCTCGAGACCGGCCTCAACTTCCTGCCGATGACGATCACGATCGTCGCCGCCTCCACGCTCGCGCCGCGCCTGGTCGCGCGCTTCGGCGCCCGCGCCGTGCTCACCGCCGGCATGTCGCTGGCCGCCGCGGGACTGGCGGTGCTGAGCGACATCGACCCAAGCTCCGGCTACGCGCCCGTGGTCGTGGTCGGCGGCGTGATCACCGCGAGCGGCCTCGGGACCTCGATGGTGCCGGCGACGATCGCGGCGGTGCAGGGCGTCGCCCGGTCGGAGAGCGGGCTCGCCTCGGGCATGGTCAACACGTCCCGGCTGGTCGGGGGGGCCCTCGGCCTGGCTGCGCTCACGACCCTCGCCACGACGCACTCCAACGCCGAGGTCGCCTCGGGCACGGCGCCGCTCGTCGCGCAGGCCGATGGGTACTCGCTCGCCTTTCTCGCCGGGGCCGGCCTCTGCGCCATCGGGGCGATCGCGGCGAGCGTGATGCTGCGCGAGGCCGGGCCGAAGGCGACGCCGGCACCGGTCGAGTCCGGCTGACGATGGAGGCCTCCGGCGAGCGGCTGAGCGCCGACGACGCGCACATCCTGACGCTCGAGTCCCCCGCGATCGCCGGCCACACGCTGAAGATGCTGGTGCTCGAGCCCGCCGTCGAGCCGCTCGACGTCGAGCTGCTGCGCGCCGCCGTGAACGCCCGCCTGCCGGAGGGCTCGCGGGGACGCGACCGCGTCGAGCTGGGCCCCGGCGGGGCCGCCGACGCGCGCTGGGTAGCCGACGCGGACTTCGACATCGCCGCCCACGTGCGCCGGCGCGAGGGAACGGCCGGCATCGAGGAGGCCGGGGCCTGGGCCACGGCCTCGGAGCTCATGGCCGAGCGGCTCGATCACGCCCGGCCGCTGTGGGCGATCGACCTCGTCGGGCCGCTGGCAGACGACCGCGAGATGATCGTCGTGCGCATCCACCACGCGATGGCCGACGGCGTCACCTGCGTGCGCTTCCTCTCCGAGGTGCTTTGGGACGAGCACGCAGACGAGGGGGCGCAGCCGCGGGCGCCGACGGCGCGGGCCGCGACCGCCCCGGAGGACGCACCGCTCGCGCCTCGACCAGGCCCTGCACCTGCCGGGGGCGATCGGGCGCGAGCTCGGGCACCGGGCGAGCCGGACGGCGCTCGCGAAGCGGATCGGCGCGCGCCGCGAGCTCGCCTTCACCACCATCCCGCTGGCCGACCTGCGGGCGATCGGCAAGACCCGCCCCGGGCACGTGACGGTCAACGACGTCTTCCTCGCCGGCGTTGCCGGCGGGCTGCGCGACTGGCTCGCGTCCAAGGCCCGGCGCCTGCCCCGACTGCGGGCGCAGATCCCCGTCAGCCTCCACCATCGCGGCGAGGCCGACACCGAGCTCGGCAACCGCGACTCGTACTTCAACGTCGACCTGCCGCTCCGCGAGGCCGACCCCGTCGCGCGGCTGGAGCGGATCAACGCGGAGACCGAGCGGCGCAAGCAGCTCGACGACGCCGAGGAGCTCTACGAGCTCTTCCACGCCCTCGCGCGCCTTCATCACCTCGACCACGCCGTGCAGCGGATCGCGGCCGGCCCCGGCGAGTTCAGCCTCTCCGTCTCCAACGTCCCGGGGCCGCGCGCCGCGATAACGGTCCACGGGCGGGCGGTGGAGCGCCTCTGCTCGGTCGCCGAGCCGGCCGATCGCCACGCGCTGCGCATCTGCGCGATCTCATGCGCCGGGAACGTCGGCATCGGCCTCTGCACCGATCCGGAGGCGGTCGAGGGAGTGGCGGAGCTCGCGGCCTCGATCGATGCCGCGCTCGTGGAGCTCAAGATGGCGTGCGGCTGTTAGCGTCCCGTCCGCGGTGGCGTTGAAGCTCGGCATCAACCTCGGCTACTGGGGGATCGGCCCGCAGGGGCCCGACGCTCTCGAGGCCGTGCGCGCGGCCGAGTCGCGCGGGTTTGATTCCGTCTGGGTGGCCGAGTCCTACGGCTCCGACTGCGTCTCGGTGCTGGCCTGGCTCGCGGCCCAGACCGAACGGATCAAGCTCGGCGCGGCGATCATGCAGGTGCCGGCCCGCCCGCCGGCCGCGGCTGCGATGGCCGGCGCCACGATCGACGCGCTCTCCGGCGGCCGGTTCATGTTCGGCTTCGGCCCCTCGGGCCCGCAGGTCTCCGAGGGCTGGTACGGCGTCCCGTACGCGAAGCCGTGGGGCCGAACCCGCGAGTACATCGAGGTCGTGCGCGAGATCATCGCCCGCCAGGGGCGGCTCGAGCACGACGGCGAGCACTACCAGCTGCCGCTCGAGGGACCCGGCACCACGGGCCAGGGCAAGGCGCTCAAGCTCAACTTCCATCCGCTTCGCAACGAGATCCCGGTGTTCGTCGGCGCGATCGGGCGCAAGTCCGTGGAGATGGCGGCCGAGATCTGCGACGGCTGGATCCCGATCTTCTTCAGCGCCGATGCCTTCGAGGAGACCTGGGGCGAGCACCTCGAGGCCGGCTTCGCGAAGGGCGGGCGCACGCGCGAGGACCTCGAGATCTCGCCCACGCTCCAGGTGGCGATCGACGGCGACCTCGACGCCGCGCGCAGCGTGGTGAAGGCGGGACTGCTGCTCTACCTCGGCGGCATGGGCTCGCGCAAGACCAACTTCTACGTCGACCTCACCCACCGCTTCGGCTTCGGCGAGGTCGCCGACGAGGTCCAGTCGCTCTATCTCGACGGCAAGCGCGAGGACGCCTACAACGCGATCCCGGACGAGCTCGTCAACGCGACCTCGCTGGTCGGCAGCGAGGAGGAGGTCGCGGCGCGGATCGAGCGGCTCGCCGCCGCCGGCGTCGACCGGTTGATCTGCTCGCCGGTGCACATGGACAAGGGCGAGCGCATGCACACCATCGATCGCCTCGCGGACCTCGCGGGCGTCGCCGCCCCCGCCTGAGCCGTCCGTTCCACCGCAGCCCGCCGAGGAGACGCGAGCCGGGTCTGGCTGGGTGGAGGAGTGGATCGGATCGCCGGCGTTTGTGGCGAACCCATCGCTTGGGGATCCCGGAAAGGCCCCGGCCTGGCGACGAAAGTCGAGTTAGGTGGCCATAGAGCCACAAACGCGACATCGGTCGCGAAGCGCGGCGCCAACGCGCACGCAAACGCACCACAACGTCACGCAACGCCCTCAGCGCCCATCCCTTACCGCCACGACCACGCTGAGCCTGCCACCCGCGTCCCAGCTCGACGGCGTGCGCGGCGCCCGCCTCGCCGCACCCGCTCGCGCCGCGCGTAGGATCGCGGGCCATGGCGGACTCGCTGCAACCTGGTGACGTCTTCGCCGGCCACCGGATCGAGGCGGTCGCCGGCCGCGGCGGGATGGGCGTCGTCTACAAGGCGACCCACCTGGCGCTCGACCACGCCGTGGCGCTGAAGGTGATCTCGCCGCAGCTCGCCCAGGACGAGCGCTTCCGGCGCCGCTTCGGCGAGGAGTCGCGGATCGCCGTGTCGATCCGCCACCCCAACGTGGTCCCGATCCACAACGCCGGCGAGGAGGACGGGCTGCTGTTCGTGACGATGGACCTGATCGAGGGCGCCGACCTGCGCGCACTCCTCGTGGTCAACGGCCCGCTCGACCTCCCGCACGCGGCGACGATCGTCGGCGAGGTCGCCGCCGCGCTCGACGCGGCCCATGCGCGCGGCCTCGTCCACCGCGATATCAAGCCGGCGAACGTGCTGATCGAGGGCGAGGGGGTCGACGAGCGCGTGTTCCTCACCGACTTCGGCCTGGCGCGCCAGGTCGAGGCGTCGACCGGAGTGACCGCCACCGGTGCCTTCGTCGGCACGCTCGACTACGTCGCCCCCGAGCAGATCCGCGGCGAGCGCGTCGACGCGCGCGCGGACGTGTACGCGCTCGGCTGCGTGCTCTTCGAGCTGCTCACTGGTCACGCCCCGTTCGCCGCCCGCGACGACAAGGTGGCGAAGATGTACGCGCACCTGCAGGAGGACGCGCCGAGCCTGCGCATCCTGCGCCCTGACCTGCCCGGCGAGCTCGACCTGGTGATCCAGCGCGCGCTCGCGAAGGACCCCGCCGATCGCTACCCGTCGGCGGGTGACTTCGCCCGCGCCGTCGCCGCCGCGGCCGCGGGCCAGCCGACCGTCGAGGCCGAGCGCAGCGTCGGCGTCGGTGCCGCCGCCCCCGGGCCCCCGGAGGCGACGACGACCGCGGAGGCCCACCGTCTGGCTGCCACCGAGGGCGCCCGGACAGCGCCGGCCGACGCGCCGCGCCGCGCCGGCGCGACCGCGCCGGCGGCTCGCACCGAGCGATCCACCCGCGCTCGCCGCGGGCCCCTGCTCGCGCTGGGCGGCCTCGCGGTCGTTGCCGTGGTCGTGGTGCTCGTCGTCGTGCTGGCGGGCGGCGGCGATGATGGGAGCGGCGCACCGACGACCGCGCAGTCGACGAGCACAGCGGCCGAGTCGCCCGGCGGCGGCGAGCCCGGCGGCCCGAAGGCGACGGTGCAGCAGGCGGCGGTTAAGGTCGGCGAACTGCCCGTCAACCTGGCCCACGGCCAGGAGGCGCTCTGGGTCACCAACCGGCTTGGCAACTCGGTGTCCGAGGTCGACGGCGACCCGGGCAAGCAGGTCGGCCAGTTCCCGCTGGACTTCAAGCCGGAGGGTGTCGCGGTGGGCGACGGCTCGATCTGGGTCGGGAGCTACAACTCGCCGACCGCTGGTCCGGCTCGACCCCGACGACGGCACCGTCCAGAGCCGCATCTCCGGTCGGCGCTCCTCCCGGCAACGTCGCCTTCGCGGCGGGCTCGATCTGGGTCGCCAACAGCGGCGCGAACACGATCTCGAAGGTCGACACCTCGGGCGGGGCGGTGCGCACGATCACCGTCGGCTCAGGCCCCTATGGGATCGCGTCCGGCGACGGCGGGATCTGGGTCACGAACCGCGACGACGGCACGATCCAGCGCATCAACACCCTCAACGGCAATCCCGACGACCCGATCAAGGTCGGCGCCGAAGCCGAAGGGCATCGCGGTCGCGGACGGCGCCGAGTGGGTGGCGAACGCCGGCGAGGACACGGTCTCGCAGGTCGTCGGCGGCGTCGAGCGCAAGCGGATCAAGGTCGGCACCGAGCCGCGCGGCGTGGCCGCCGGGTTCGGCTCGGTGTGGGTGAGCATCGGCGGCGCCGACAAGGTGGTGCGGATCGACCCGAAGACCGCCAAGGTCGCCCAGACGATCGAAGTCGGGCCCGGCCCGGAGGGGATCACGGTCGGCCCGAAGAGCGTCTGGGTCGCCGACGGGCTGAAAGGGGCGCTCACCCGGATCGACCCGGGCGTGGACTGACCGGCGCAGAACCGAGCGGTTGCCCGGCCCGGTCGTCGATGAGAGGATCGCTCAAGTCTTCCAGCCTGAAAGGACTCGAGAAATGGCCAAGCTCTTCGCCCACCTGAGACAGCAATGGCTTGGGGCACTCGCCCTGTTGCTCCTGCTCACGGGCGGCACGGCGTACGCCCTGGATGGCAGCAACACGGTGTTCACGGACGACATCGTCAACGGTGAGGTGGGGACCGCCGACCTCGCGAACGCGGGTGTCACCGGCGCCAAGATCGCCGACAATTCGGTGGCCGATGCCGACCTCGCGGGGGCCAGCTTCGTCCACGCCCAGACCGTGCGTCTCCACGACAACCCGGGGGGCAGCGCGGACTCCGCGGCGCTCTTCCGGATCGGGCGCGTGAACGAATCTGCATTCTGCTCGGCTGAGAGCGGCGGCGCCCTGCGGGGCGGGGTCGAGGTCGGGGTGAATCAGGTCGGCGCGACGCTGGTCGCCGGCGACTTCGACGTGGACCTCGTCCCCTTCGACGTCCAGTTCATCAACACGGCCTTCAGCGACAACGGGGCGGTGGCGACCCAGACACCGTTCTCGATCCTCGACCGGGCGGCGACCAGCGCCAACGGGATCGCGGCCACCCGCGTCGATCCCGCGACAGGCCGCTGCATCATTACGATCCACGCCGTCGGCTGACGACCTAGAGCTCGCGCTCGGCGACCAGTCCCCTCTGCGGCGTCGCGTCGGCGAGCGGGGCGAGCGCCGCGCCGAGGTCGGGGACCCGGGCGAGGTCGAGCAGCGCCGCCTCCAGATCCGCGGCCGGTTCGGGCGCCAATGCCAGCGCCGCGTTGGCGCGGAACTTCTCGATCACGGCCGCGCGCGCGAGCGGGTTGCCGGGCGAGCCCGGCGGGTGGTCCAGGGCGGCGTCGAGCGCCCTGCCGTCGCCGGTCGTCACCCTGACGGCGCCGGCGAACCGCGACGGCTCCTCGCCGGCCGGCCAGGCGCGGCCCTCGACTCGGCCCGCGAGCCGGAGCGTCTCGGGGTCGGCGATCCGCGTGGCGGTGAACGACGAGAGCTCGACGGAGCCGTGGACGAGCGTCTCGGCGAGGCAGAAGGGGAGGCTGAACTTGGCCTCGTAGGGCGTCGCCGGCGCCCGCTTGCGCTCGCTCGGCTCGAGGACCAGCGACACTGCCCCGGCCGGGACGGTCGCCTCGATCGCGTCGACGGCATCGGGATCGAGCCCACCGGCGATCAGCTCCTCGAGCGCGCCGACGGCGGAGTGCGACCAGTGGCACATCGGATACGCCTTCAGCGCCACCCGCTCGAGCTCCCAGCGCTCGCCGAGGTCGGCGGTCTCGATCGCGGGCGCGCCGTCGCCGCCGAATGCCGCCAGCACGCCGAACCGGCCCTCGAGCACCGACGCCGGCCCGGCGGCGCCGGCCGCGGCGAGCTCGGCGGCCCAGAGGCCCGCGTGCGCGGCCCAGCCGGCGTGCAGCGGCTTGGTGTCCGAGCCGTCGCTGAGGAACTCGAGCAGGCCGCCGGCGAAACTGCCCGCGACGCCGAGCGCCCTGGTCGCGGCCTCCGCGGAGAGCCCGAGCAGTCTGGCCGCCGCCGCGGTGGCCCCGAACACACCGAACGCGGAGGTCGGGTGAAAGCCGCGGACGTAGATCGACTCGGCGCCGGCGACGGCGATCCGCAGGGCCACCTCGCTGCCGAGCGCGTAGGCGGCCAGCGTCTCGGCGCCGGAGCGGCCGCCGGCCTGGCCGGCGGCGAGCGCCGCTGCGGCGAGCACCGAGCTCACGTGGCAGATGCCGCGTTCATGCGTGTCGTCGAAGTCGAGCGCGTGGAAGCGGGTCCCGTTCGCGAGCGCGGCGACCGGTGCCGGCGCGGCGGGGCCGGCGAGCACGGTGGCCTCGGCCTCACTGCGCCACCCGGCGGCGGCGCGGGTGGCCGAGCCGCCCGCGTCGAGGCCGACGGCCGCGAGGCCGCAGCCGACCGTGTCCAGCAGGTGCAGCCCGGCCCGCTCCAGGACCTCGTCGCCGAGCTCCTCCGCGGGCGTCGAGACGGCGAACCGGGCCAGCGTCGCGGCGGCGGTCTCGCTCACAGCTCGCGCTCGGCGACCAGCCCGCTCTGCAGCGCCCGCTCGGCGAGCGCGACGCGCTTTTGGTTCTGGGGCAGCTCCTCGACCCCGAACTTCTCGAACAGGGCCCGCAGGTGGGTCTTCACCGCGTCGACGCTCAGGTGCAGCTCGCCCGCGATCTGGCCGTTGGTGGCCGGCGTGGCGAACGAGGAGCCGCCCTTGAAGGGGCGGCAGAGGGCGATCAGCACGCGCTTCTGGGCGGGGGAGACGCCGGCCGCGGTGAGCGCGTCGCCGGAGAGCACGGTCTCGCTGTCGCTCGCGGCGGGGGCCCGGTAGAGCACGCCGGTGCGCCCGAAGCGCAGCGTGTCGCCGTCGCGCAGCCGGCGCCGGCCGCCGACCCGTTCCCCGTTCACGTACGAGCCGTTGCGCGAGAGCCCGTCGTCGACCAGCGTGCACTCCAGCCCCACCAGCTCGAGCTGCGCGTGCAGGCTCGAGATCTCGGCGTCCCAGTCGAGGTTGAGGTCGGCCGAGGCGCTGCGCCCGACCCACAGCGACTCGATCCCGTCCTCGATCACGAGCAGGCGCTGCTCGTCGTCTCCGTCCCGGTAGACGAAGAACGGGCGTCCGAGCCGCTCCGCCTCGATCTGCTCCTTCAGCTCGCCCGCCGAGCGCGCCCGCGGACCCGATTCGTGCCCGTTCATGTGCTGGACCATAGTCAGAGCCCATTTCGTTAGGCTGCCCCGGCTCCGGAACGGATCGCCGTTCTGCCGCATCCAGGATGAAGGTCGGGGTCAGATCAGAAACCGCTCCGGGAGAGCGCCGTGTGGCGCTGATTCCCGACGCCGTGAAGGCGCTGGGCGATCGCGGGGTCGACGTCGTCATCGAGGCCGGCGCCGGCGAGGGCGCCGGGCACCCGGACTCGCAGTACACCGAGGCCGGAGCCGAGGTCGGCGACCCCTGGGGCTCGGAGATCGTCGTCACCGTCGCCGTGCCGACGGTCGAGGACATCGGCCGCCTGCGCACCGGCCATCTGCTGGTGGGCCACCTGGCGCCGCTCACCTCGGCGGAGACCAACAAGGCGCTCGCGGCCGCGGGGATCACGAGCTTCGCGATGGAGGCGATCCCGCGCATCACCCGCGCCCAGGCGATGGACGCGCTCTCCTCGCAGGCGAACGTCGCGGGCTATGCCGCGACCCTGCTGGCCGCGCGCGAGGCCGGGCAGTTCTTCCCGATGATGACCACGGCCGCGGGCACGGTCGCCCCGGCGAAGGTCCTGGTGCTGGGCGCCGGGGTCGCGGGCCTGCAGGCGATCGCGACCGCCAGGCGCCTCGGCGCCGTCGTCTCCGGCTTTGACATCCGGCGCGCCGCCTGGGAGCAGATCGCCTCGCTCGGCGGCAGGCCGCTCGAGCTCGACTTCATCCCCGACGCCGAGGCCGAGGGCGGCTACGCGCGCCCGCTCACCGACGAGGAGAACGAGCAGGTGCGCGAGGCGCTCGCCGAGAACGCGGCGAAGCAGGACGTGATCATCACGACCGCCCAGATCCCCGGCCGCCCGGCGCCGACCCTGCTGACCAAGCAGGCGGTCGCCAACATGGCGCCCGGCTCGGTGATCGTCGACCTCGCGGGCGACTCGGGCGGCAACTGCGAGCTCACCGAGGCGGGCAAGACCGTCGTCTCCGACAACGGCGTGAAGGTGATCTCGCCGGTCAACCTGCCGTCGGACATGGCGGCCGACGCCTCGCAGCTCTACTCGAAGAACGTCGAGAACCTGCTCGGGCTGCTGCTCGACGACGAGGGGCACCTGGCGCTCGACTTCGACGATGAGGTCGTCGCGGCGGCGTGCATCACCCACGAGGGCGAGATCCGCAACGAGCGGGCCGCCGGAAGGCAGGCTGACAGCTAGATGGACGTCGTCACCGAGCTGACCATCTTCGTGCTCGCGGCCTTCGTCGGCTTCGCCGTGATCTCGAAGGTGCCGACCACGCTGCACACACCGCTGATGAGCCAGACGAACGCGATCCACGGGATCGTGATGCTCGGCGGGCTGATCGTCGCGGGCTTCGCCGACGGCTTCCTCGAGAACCTGATCGGGTTCATCGCGATCGCCTTCGGCGCGATCAACATCGTCGGCGGGTTCATGGTCACCGACCGGATGCTGGGCATGTTCGTGCGGAAGCCCAAGAAGGACGCGGACGCCGAGGCGCCGAAGCCGTGAACCCCCTCGCCGTGATCGAGCCGGGGGGCGACCTCTCGGTCATTCTCTACATCGTCTCGTTCTCGCTCTTCATCTACGGGCTGATGCAGGGCACGCACCCCAGGACCGCGAAGACGGGCAACCTGATCGCGGCGGGCGGCATGGCGGTGGCCGTGATCACCACGCTGCTCCTCGACGGGATCGGCAACTGGGGAGTGATCATCGGCGCCCTCGTCGTCGGCGGCGCCGTGGGCCTGATCGCCTCGACGCGCGTGCAGATGACGCAGATGCCGCAGATGGTCGCCCTCTACAACGGCGTCGGCGGCGGCGCCGTGGCGCTGATCGCCTGGTCGGAGCTGCGCCACGGGATCGACGCGATCAACTTCTTCCCGGGCTATGAGATTCCGCTCGACGAGCTGATCCCGATCCTCTTCTCCGCCGTCGTCGGCTCGGTCTCCTTCTGGGGGTCGAACATCGCCTTCGCCAAGCTCCAGGACCTGATCCCGACCCGGCCGCTTGCGATCCCCGGACAGCAGGTGATCAACGGGTTGCTGCTGGTCGGGATCGCGATCGGCTGCGTCGTGATCGCCGCCAACAACGACGATCCCTCGCAGGGCCTGTTCATCCTCATCCTGGTCGCGAGCGCGGCGCTGGGCAACCTCGTGGTGCTGCCGATCGGCGGCGCCGACATGCCGGTGGTGATCTCGCTCCTCAACGCGTTCACCGGCCTCTCGGCGGCGGCCGCGGGCTTCGCGCTCGACAACGTCGCGCTGATCGTCGCCGGAACGCTGGTCGGCTCCTCGGGAACGATCCTCACGCTCGAGATGGCGACGGCGATGAACCGCTCGGTCGCGAACATCCTCTTCGCCGGGTTCGGGGGGGCGCCGGCCGCCGGAGCCGGGACGGGCGAGGAACGCCCGCACATCTCGATCGGCGCCCAGGACGCCGCGATCAAGCTCGCCTACGCCGACTCGGTCGTGATCGTCCCCGGCTACGGGCTCGCCGTCGCGCAGGCCCAGCACGCGGTCAAGGAGATGGCCGACGAGCTCGAGAAGCGGGGGGTGGAGGTCAACTACGCGATCCACCCGGTCGCCGGGCGGATGCCGGGCCATATGAACGTGCTCCTGGCCGAGGCCGACGTGCCCTACGAGAAGCTGCGCGAGATGGACGAGATCAACCCGGAGCTGCCGCGCACCGACGTCGCGGTCGTGATCGGCGCCAACGACGTCACGAACCCGGCCGCCAAGAACGACCCCAACAGCCCGATCGCCGGCATGCCGATCATCGAGGTCTCGGAGGCCCACCAGGTGATCGTGATCAAGCGCTCGCTCTCGCCGGGCTTCGCAGGCATCGACAACGACCTCTTCTACGAGGAGAACACCTCGATGCTCTTCGACGACGCGAAGAAGGCGGCGGCCGACATCGCCGCCGAGATCGAGAAGCTCTGAGGGCCGACCAGGTCCTCGCGCACCGCCTGGCCCGTCACGGGCTCGACCGGCGCCGGCGCATCGACCTCGCTGCCGCGGCCGCCTGCCCGGCATCGGACTTCCAGCGCGACTCGGCGCTGATGGCGCTCGCCGCCCGGGCGGTGAAGGCCGATCGCGCGGCCTACGCCGAGGCGATCGACGGCGGCGAGCTCGTGCTCGGGCCGAGCCTGCGCGCGGCCATCCACGCGGTCCCGCCCGACGACCTCTCCCTCTACGGCCGCACGGCGATCTCCGCGGACGACGACGAGCTCGGCCGCCAGCTCGGCCAGGGGGCGCTGAAGAGCCTGCGCGCGCACGGGATCGCCCCGACGGACGCGCTCGCCGAGGTCACCGAGGCGACCCGGCAGACGCTCGCCGGCGGCCGGCGCCTGGATCGCACGGGCCTTCACGACGGGCTGCGCGAGCGCGTGCGCGCCGAGCTCCTGCCGTGGTGCAAGGGGTGTCAGAGCAACCACGTCTCGCCGATGCTGTGGCGCTACGCGGGCGTCGCCGCCGGCATGCGGATGGACTCGGAGCGGCGCTTTCGCTCCGGGCGCCCCGGCCGGCTGCGCAAGGGCGCCGACCTCGCCCGCGCCTACGTGCGCTTCTACGGGCCGGCGGAGGTCAAGGGCTTTTCCGCGTGGGCGGGCCTGGCGCCCGCGCAGGGGCGGCGGCTGTGGGACGAGATCGCCGACGAGCTGGAGGAGGTCGAGTGGAAGGGCGGTCGCGGCTGGATCGCCGCCGGCGACCGCCGGGCGCTCGACTCGCCGCCGCAGGCCTCGGGGACGCGCCTGATCCCGCCGCGCGACCCGTACCTCCAGCAGGCCGACCGCGAGACCCTGGTGCCCGACGCCGGCGGTCCGCAAGCGGCTGTTCCGCGCGGTGGCCAGTCCCGGCGCCGTGCTGCGCGACGGCGCTCTGGCGGGGATGTGGAGGGCCCGGGCGGGGCGGGGCGACGCGCTCGAGTTCGAGGTCGAGCGCCTCGCGCCGCTGGACCGCGACGAGCTCGAGCTCGAGTGCGCACGCGTCGCGAAGGTCCGCGGCGCGGACGCGCTTCGAGCTCAGCCTCTCCTAGGCCGCCAAAACCGCCGACTCGTCGCCAGGGGACGCATACCGGGGTCAAGTGACGACTCGGCGTTTGCGGCCGGGCCAGGAGCTCAGATGCCGGCGTTGAGGTCCTCGAGGGTCGCGCGCCGAGCGTCCCGGACACCCCCGGATAGCGCAACTCCGGGACGTTCGCCGCCCCGTTGGGGGCGCAGGCGCCGAGCTAGTCGTGCGGCTGGTCGCGCTCGCGCTCGACGCGGCGGCTGCGGCGGATGTGTGGCAGCGCCCAGCCGATCAGGGCGCCGAGGCCGCCGGCGATCACCAGAGCGACGATCAGCGGCGTCTGCGTGTGGATGAAGAGGAAGTTGATGTCGACCTGCTGGAGGTTCTGGGCGACCAGGATCAGCAGCAGGACGCCGGCGGTGGCGACCACGTAGAAGCGCCATCCGCGCGGCTCCTTGACCTGTCCGCTGATCGGGTCGCGCCGCTCTGCCACGGCGCGACTGTATCGACTCGATCTGCCGCCGAACCCGGCGCATTCGCAGCGCCACCCGCGCTCCGCGCCCGCCTAGCGTCGAGGCGTGACCATTCGCGACGAATCCGGCCAGGGCACGGTGGAGTGGGTCGGGCTGCTGGCCCTGGTGGCGCTGCTCGTTGCCGCGCTGGCGGCGCTCGCCGGGATCGCGCTCCCGGGCGTCGCGCTGGCCGAGGCGATCGGCTCGCGCCTGGTGTGCGCGATCGACCTCGACGGCGGCTGCGCGGACGCGGCCGTCTCGCCGCTGGTCGCCGCCTACGGCGCGAAGCTCGCCACGACGATCGCCGACCACGCCCCGGACCTCGTCTACGAGCGCGGCATGAAGGCGCTCCCGGTCGACTACCGGCGCTGCCGGCAGGATCCGTGCTCCCTCGGCCCGGAGGCGGGCGAGGTCGACCACTCGTACGAGGGGGAGCCGGTGACCCTCTTCGTCCACGCGGTCGACTGCCGCGGTTCCGCGGAACCGCGGCCCGAGGTCACGTACGACTGCTCAGGCGGCCGCGCCGGCTCGCTCTACGTCCAGTACTGGGCCTACTACCCCGGCAGCGACACCAAGATCTACGGCGACGCGGGCTTTCACCACGACGACTGGGAGTCCGAGCAGCTCCGACTCGGCCCGGCCGGCGACGAGGCGCGGGCGAGCTCGCACCACGGCTACAACTACGTCGGCGGCGCGACCAACTGGCTCTCGGACGCGGGCATCACCCACCGCTCGGCGTGGGGCCCCGAGCGCCACCGCTACTACATCTCCGGCGGCAGCCACGCGGGCCACGCGAGCGAGTCCGACGAGGGCGCGATCCGCTGGACCTCGGGCGAGGCGATCAAGCTCGTGCCCCTGGAGCCGATCGCCGCCGCCGACCCGAGCACGGAATTCGCGATCACGCCGCCGTGGCGCAAGCGCGTCTGGAGCGACCCGGAGTACACGGGCACCGATTGATCCCGCCGCCCGCCGGCGGCCTCAGGTCGGCAGGCCCGGCCGGGGCTCGGCGAGCGCCTCGAGGTGCTCGTCCTCGTCGAGGCGCTCGAGCATCCGGGTCTCGCGCGGCAGCAGCGCCGCGAGCAGGGCCACGAGGGCGATCGCCGAGCCGGCGATCATGATCGTCACGGCGCCGAACTCGGCCGCGAGCGGGCCCGCGAGCAGGAAGCCGAGCGGGACGAGGCCGAGCGAGACGAGCCAGTCATAGGAGGAGACGCGCGAGAGGCGGTCCGGGCGGGATCCGCTCGGCCAGGGCGGTGATCCACCAGACGTCGAACAGCGCCAGCCCGATGCCGCCGACCAGCACGGCGGGATAGACGAGCAGGTCGGCTGACGCCCGCCGCGTAGACGATCTGCGAGATCGGCAGCAGGCAGACGCAGACCATCGCCATCCGCATCGGGTGCAGCGGGCGCCACCGGATCCCGATCAGCGAGCCGACGATCGTCCCGGCGCCGAACGTGGCGGCGACCACCCCGTAGACGGCGAGGCCGCCGTACTGCTCGGTCGCGACCAGCGGCCCGAGCACGTACCAGGGCGCGAGCCCGATGAACACGGCGACGCAGAACGCCAGCAGCGTCGCCCAGACCCACGTGCGCGAGCGGACCTCCGCAAAGCCGGCGCGCAGCTCCTCGCGCCAGCCCGAGGACGCCTGCTGCTCGTCGCCGGCGCCCGCCGCCCGGCGGCGCGGGTGCAGGCGGATCACCACGGCCGCGCTGACGAGGAAGGTCGCAGCGTCGAGGGCGAACGCGGTCCCCGCGCCGGCGCCGAGCACGAGCAGGGTCGCGAGGGCGGGCCCGACGAACTCGCCGACGTTGTTGGACATCGAGGTGAGCGCGTTCGCCTCCTGGATCTCGGCCTCGGGCACCGTCTGGGGCAGCAGCGCGGTGACGGCGGGCCGGTAGAAGGCCTCGGCGGTCCCGAACAGCACCGAGATCACGACCAGCGTGCCAGACCTGGACCGCGTCGGTGAAGATCAGGATCGCGAGCACCGCCTGGAGCGCGAAGCGGATCAGGTCGGTGACCACGACCACTCGGTGGCGCGGCAGCCGGTCGGCCCAGATGCCGCCGACGAGGACGAACGCGACCAGGGGCAGCGAGTGCGCGGCGAGGACGATGCCGAGGTCGGTGGCGCTGCCGGTGAGGTCGATGATGAACAGCGCCATCGCGACGGTGATGATCTGGTCGCCGATCACGCTGAGGGTCTGCGACGACCACAGCAGGCGGAAGTCGCGGTGCCGCAGGGAGGCGGTTAGTTCTCGCAGCTGGGTCATCGGGTCTCCCAGCTAAACGAATCGCCGGCGACCCGTCCGATGTGAGCCGGTCAGGTGGGCGGCTGGGCCGTCGCCGGGAGCTCGAGCACGTAGAAGCGGCTGCGGCCGATCTCCTGGTCGCCGACGCTCATGATCACGGCGTGCGGGCCGGGCGTCTCCAGTTCGAGGCGCGCCTCGAGCGAGAGCACGATCCGCTGGTCCTGCCCGGGCACGAGCCCCGGCGGGCGGCCGGTCTCGAACTCGAACGAGAACTCGTCGCCGAGCTGGGCGCCGTCGGGGTCCTCGATCTGGAGCGTCAGCGTGTGGCGCTGGTTGGTCTCGTCCCAGGGGACGTCGAGGCCGAACGCGATCCCGAACCCGTGCTCCACCGGCAGGTCGGGGAAGTGGAGCATGTTCCACCCGCCGCCCATCGCGTAGACCTTGCCGTTGAGCACCTCGCTGTGGTCCGTGAGCATGAGGAAGCCGAGCTTCATCGCGGTGGCATCCGCAGCGCGCCGTCGAGGCGGATCGTCTCGCCGTTGAGCATCGGGTTGGCGACGATCGCGCCGACCAGGTCGGCGTACTCGTCGGGGAGGCCGAGCCGCGACGGGAACGGGATCCCCGCGCCGAGCGCCTCGCGCTGCTCGGCCGGCAGCGCCGCCAGCAGCGGCGTGTCGAACAGCCCGGGCGCGATCGTCACCACGCGGACCCCGCGGCCGGCGAGGTCGCGCGCCGCGGGCAGGGTGAGGCCGACGATGCCGCCCTTCGACGCCGCGTAGGCGACCTGGCCGATCTGGCCGTCGAACGCCGCGATCGAGGCGGTGTTGACGCACACGCCCCGCTCGCCGCCCGCGTCGGGCTCGTTCGCGGCCATCGCGGTCGCCGCGAGCCGCAGCACGTTGAAGGTGCCGATCAGGTTCACCTTGATGACGTTGGAGAAGATCTCGAGGTCGTGCGGCCCCTGCCTGGAGACGGTCCGCTGGGCCCATCCGATCCCGGCGCAGCAGACCGAGATCCGCAGCTCGCCCCCGCCCGTGGCGGCGTCGACCGCCGCCTGAATCTGGTCGGGCTCGAGCACGTTCGCCTCCACGAACTGCGCCCGCTCGCCGAGCTCGGCCGCCAGCGCCTCGCCCTTCTCGGCGTTGAGATCGCAGATCACGACGCTGGCGCCGCCGCCGTGCAGCAACCGCGCGGTCGCCTCGCCAAGGCCCGAGGCCCCGCCGGCGACCAGTGCGATGGCTCCGTCGGTCTGCATCGGCGCGCACCATATCCGCTCGCCTGGGAGTGCCGAGCGCGCACCTGGGTAGCCTGTTCGTCATCGCGCCGACGGCCGAGGCAAACCTGAGCCAGAGCATTGCCGATCGCCTCGCCGAGGCGCGGGAGCGCACCCTCCTGTTGGTGGAGCCGCTTGCCGACGAGCAGCTCAACACCGTCTACTCGCCGATCCTCAGCCCGCTCGCCTGGGACCTGGGGCACATCGCCAACTTCGAGGAGCTCTGGCTCGTGCAGCGGGTGGGCGACCGCGAGCCGATGGACGGCGAGCTCGGGCGCTTTTACGACGCGATCGAGAACCCGCGCAAGACCCGCAACGAGCTCCCGATCCTGCGTGGCGACGACCTGCGCTCCTACATGGAGGGGGTCCGCGAGCGCACGCTCGAGGTGCTCGACTCAGCCGAGCTGCACGACACGGACGATCCGCTGCTCCGCGAGGGGTTCATCTACGAGATGCTGCTCGCGCACGAGCATCAGCACAACGAGACGATGCTCCAGCTGCTGCAGATGGTCGACGGCTACGCGCCCGTCCGCGTCGACGGCACGGTCGCCGGCGAGCCGGTCGCCGACGGCCCGGAGATGGTTCTCGTCGAGGCGGGGACGCACGCGATCGGCGCCGGGCCCGAGGGCTTCGCCTACGACAACGAGCGCCCCGCGCACGAGGTCGAGCTGGGTGCCTTCGAGATCGACCGCGCCCCGGTCACCAACGCTGCGTTCGCCGAGTTCGTCGCCGACACGGGCGCCGAGGAGCCCATGTACTGGGAGCGCGACGGCGACGGCTGGGTCACGACGACCTTCGGGCACCGCCGGTCGCTCGACCCGGCCCGCCCAGTGGTCCACGTCGACTGGCATCAGGCCGACGCCTTCGCCCGCTGGGCCGGCAAGCGGCTGCCGACCGAGCTCGAGTGGGAGGCGGCCGTCGCCGGCGCCGACCCGGCGCGCGCCAACCTCGACCACCTCGGCTTCGGGTGCGCCCCGGCGGGCGCGTACGCGGACGGGGCCTCGGACTGCGGGGCCGTGCAGATGCTCGGCGACGTCTGGGAGTGGACCTCGTCGGACTTCACCGCCTACCCCGGTTTCGAGGCCTTCCCGTACCCCGAGTACTCCGAGGTCTTCTTCGGCGACACCTACAAGGTGCTGCGCGGTGGCGCGTGGGCGACCCGGCGCGCCGTGATCCGCACCAGCTTCCGCAACTGGGACCTACCCGAGCGCTCACAGATCTTCTCCGGCTTCCGTTGCGTAAGTGACGTATAGATGGGGGCGACTGCGCAGATCGAGATCGAGGTACAGCTGCCGGAGGGCGGCGCGCTGGCCGGGCTGGCCGAGGACGTCCGGGAGGGGCTGTCCTGCCCGTTCAAGGAGATCCCGCCGAAGTACTTCTACGACGAGCGCGGCTCCGAGCTGTTCGAGGCGATCACCGAGCTGCCCGAGTACTACCCGACCCGGGTCGAGCGCTCGATCCTCGAGCGCGAGGCGCCGGCGATCGTCGCCGCGGCGAGGCCGACCACGCTGATCGAGCTCGGCTCGGGCGCCGCCGCCAAGACCCGCTGCCTGCTCGACGCGATGCGCGATGCCGGCACGCTCGAGACCTACGTGCCGGTCGACATCTCCGAGGAGATCACCCGGCGCGTGGCCGACGAGCTGGTCGCCGAGTACGACGGCATCCGCGTCCACGGCGTCGTCTGCGACTACGAGACGCATCTCGAGCGCGTCCCGCGCGAGGAGGGCGCGATGATCGCGTTCCTGGGCGGCACGATCGGCAACTTCCGGCCGGGGCCGCGGCGCTCGTTCCTGGCCCGGATCGCGACCCTGATGTACCCGGGCGACCGCTTCCTGCTCGGCACCGATCTGGTCAAGGACACGGCGGTGCTCGAAGCGGCCTACAACGACTCGGCCGGGATCACGGCCGAGTTCAACAAGAACGTGCTCAGCGTGCTCAACCGCGAGCTCGACGCCGACTTCGACCCCGACAACTTCGAGCACGTCGCCTTCTTCGATCCGGAGAACGAGTGGATCGACATCCGCCTGCGGTCGCTCACCGAGCAGTTCATCGACCTGCGCAGGCTCGACATGCGCACCCACTTCGCCCGCAACGAGGAGATGCGCACGGAGATCTCGACGAAGTTCACGCGCGAGCGACTCGAGGCGAGCTATGCCGACGCCGGGCTCGAGCTGGTCGAGTGGTGGACGGACCCCGAGGGGCTCTACGCCCTCAGCCTCGCCCAGCCCGCCGGCTCGTAGCGCCCCGTCACAGCCCGGGCCCCTGTCTCGTCTCCCGTCTAGAGACGAGGAAAGGAGCTCACGATGAAGGTATTCGTAGCCGGCGCCACCGGCGCCCTGGGTAAAGAACTGGTTCCGCGGCTGGTCGCGGCCGGGCACGAGGTGACCGGGATGACCCGCAGCCCTCAGAAGATCGAGACGCTGCACGACCTCGGGGCGCGTGCGGCGGTCGCCGATGCGCTCGACGCCGACGCCGTCGCGCAGGCGGTGGCCGAGGCCGAGCCCGAGGTGATCGTGCACCAGCTCACCGCGCTCTCGGCATCCCTCGACCTACGCCACTTCGAACGCGACTTCGCGCAGACCAACCGGCTGCGCACGGAGGGGACCGACATCCTGCTCTCCGCCGCCCGGGCGGCCGGCACGCGCCGCTTCGTCGCCCAGAGCTTCGCGGGCTGGCCGGCCGAGCGGAGCGGAGGTCCAATCAAGACCGAGGACGACCCGGTCGACCCGCATCCGCCCGCCGCCGTGCGGACGACGCTGGAGGCGATCCTCTACCTCGAGCGGGCGGTGACGAACGCCACCCCGATCGAGGGCGTCGCGCTGCGCTACGGGGGCTTCTACGGTCCGGGGACCTCGCTGCAGCTCAACCCGCCCGGCGGCGAGCACGTCGAGGCGATTCGCCACCGGAAGTTCCCGATCGTCGGCAATGGGGCCGGCATCTGGTCGTTCGTGCACATCGCGGACGCCGCCGAGGCCACTGCGATCGCGGTGGATCGGGGCGCTCCGGGGGTATACAACGTCGTGGATGACAACCCATCTGCCGTCAAGGATTGGCTCCCAGAGGCAGCGCGCGAGCTGGGCGCGAAGCGCCCGATGCGAGTGCCGCGCTGGCTCGGCCGGCTCATTGCCGGGGAGGCGGCGACGGTGATGATGACCGAGACCCGAGGGGCCTCGAACGCGAAGGCCAAGAGGGAGCTGGGCTGGACGCCCCGCCACCCGAGCCTGGTCGGCGAGCTCGCCGGCGCGGTGGCCTGACATGACTCCCGAGGAGCAGCTCTACGAGGAGCTCCGCCCGCGGGCCTTCGCGATCGCCTATCGGATGCTGGGCAGCGTCGCCGGGGCTGAGGACATCGTCCAGGAGGGGCTGATGCGCCTGCACGTGCAGCTCGAGTCCGGTGAGGAGATCGAGTCGCCGCAGGCGTACCTGGCGACCGTCGTCACGCGGCTCGCGATCGACGAGCTGCGCTCCGCCCGCGCTCGCCGCGAGACCTACGTCGGCGAGTGGCTCCCGGAGCCGATCGTTACCGACCCGACCACCGACCCGGCGGCGCACGCGGAGCTCGCCGACTCGCTCTCGCTCGCGTTCCTCGTCGTCCTCGAGAGCCTCACCCCGGAGCAGCGCGCGGTCTTCCTGCTGCGCGAGGTCTTCGACTACGACTACGAGCGGATCGCCGGCGTCGTCGGGCGCAGCGAGGAGGCGTCCCGCCAGCTCGCGGTCCGCGCCCGGCGGCGCGTCGAGGAGGGCCAGCCGCGGTTCGAGACGTCGCCCGAGCAGCGCGAGCGGCTCGCGAGCCAGTTCTTCGCCGCGGTCGAGGACGGCGACGTGAAGTCGCTCGAGCGCGTGCTTGCCGCCGACGTCGAGATCCACGGTGACGGCGGCGGCAAGGCCCCCGCTATCACCCGCCCGATCCAGGGGCGCACGCACGCGGCCCGCACGCTCATCGCATGGTCGACGGCGGCGGCTCGCTTCGGCGCCGTTTTCACTCGCACCGAGGTCAACGGCCAGCCCGGGGCGACCGTGTCAAGCCCCGACGGCCGGCTGATCAGCGTGATGGCCCTGGAGGTCGGGGACGGCGAGGTGCGCGCGGTGCGGTCGGTCGTGAACCCCGACAAGCTCGGGCACCTGGGTCGCCCGCTGATGAACCTGAGGGAGATGCTCCGAGGCTGATCTAGCCCGACTCGGCGGTCCCCTTAAAGCCGGCCATCGCCTCGTCGACCAGCTTGTGGCGGACCTTGTCGAGCACCGGGCCGCGGGCCATCATCGAGAGCATTCGCCCCGGGTCGAGGCCGGTCGAGTAGTCGAGCCTGGTCCGCTCAGGCTCCAGCTCGGCGAACTCGAACCTGGTCCACATCTCGTTCAGGTCGCCGGACTCGCGCCGGCACTCCACTGACGCCGGCTCGGCGTAGGTGAACGTGACGACGACATTGACGGTCGAGACGCTGGCGTCGACGACGGCCGCGGCTCGGCTCGGCCGCCCGTCGGCGTCGCGCTCGACCACCCGCATCGAGCTGATCAGCGGGTGCCACTCGGGGTAGCGCTCGACCTCGGCCGCGATCTCGAAGCAGCGCGCGCGGCCGGCCGCGATCTCGATCGAGCCCTCGCCGCCGAACTGCGCCATCGGCTCAGGCGGGGGCGAGCGCCTCGATCAGCTCGCCGAGCTTGTCCGGGGTTGTGATCGGCGTCAGCACCGGGCAGGTGATCCCGCCGGCGACGAACCGGTCGAGCCGGGCGCGCATCTCCTCGGGGGAGCCGAGGATGAACATCTCCTCGATCAGCTCCCAGGGCGCCGCGGCGGTCGCCCGCTCACGGTCCTTCGCCGCCCAGGCCTCGCACATCTCGGCGATCGCGTCGCCGTGGCCGAGCCAGCGGTAAAAGGCGGCGTAGACAGGCACGGTCACGTAGGAGGCGAACATGAACCGGGCGAGCGGCTCGATCTGCTCGCGCTCGCCCGGGAGGCAGAAGAACCGGCAGAGCAGCTCGAAGCCGTCGGGGGAGCCCTCGAGCTCCGCGACCACGCGCGGCAGGCCCGAGATCGGGAGGAAGTTGGTGAACGCCCCGTCCGAGCGCTCCACCGCGAGCCGCAGCATCTTGCCGCGCAGGGCGGCGAGGACGATCGGCACCGGCGGCGGCGCCTGCTCGAGCTTGAATCCGTTGGCCGTCCGCTCCCCGGCCAGCGCGGGACGCAGGAACTCCACGGTCTCGGCGACCCTGGACAGCGGCCGCTCGAAGGCGATCCCGTTCCAGCCCTCGACGATCCGGTCCGATGAGGCGCCGATGCCGAGCGCGAACCGCCCGCCGCTCGCGTCGGCAAGCGCCGCCGCCTGCTGGGCGAGCAGCGCCGGGCCGCGGGTGAACACGCCGACGACGCCGGTGCCGAGGCGCATCGACTCGGTCCAGGCCGCGGCGAGCGCGAGCGGGGTGAAGCCGTCGGGGCCGTTGGTCTCGCCGCTCCAGAGGTCGGTGTAGCCCGCCGCCTCGGCGCGCCGGACGAGGTCGGCGTGCTCGCGCAGGGGCGTCATCGGCAGCGGCAGAGTCAGCCCCCAGCGTTGCTTGTCGGCGCTCGCTTCCACCTGCGCGCTGCAGCCTATCCTGGGATAGGCTCGCGGCCCGATGGACTTCTCGCGCCTGAACACGGGCAGGGTCGTGGCGGGCGCAATCGCTTCGGCGCTGCTCGTCATCGCGATCCTGTTCCTGCCCTGGTACTCGCTCGGGCATGTCCCAGCGCGCGATCCGACGAATATGGCTCAGTACAACTCCGAGGCGTTCATCTGCGGCGAGGGCGAGTTCAGCTGCACCGGGTTCGAGACGTTCCCGATCCTGCGCTGGCTGCTGCTGCTCGCCGCCATCGCGCCGCTGATCCTCGCCTACATCATCGTGCGCGGGCACAAGCTCTCCTATCCGCCGGGGGAGATGACGATGATCGCCGGCTTCATCGCCACTGTGCTGATCGCCTACAACGGGATCATCGACCGACCCGGCTCGGGCCCCGCCGAGATCGAGGTGAGCCTGGACTACGGCTACTGGATCGCGCTGCTGTGCGCGATCACGATCTCGGTCGTCGGCTTCACCCGCTCGGTCGAGAGCGGCCCCCGGCGAACGCGCAAGGCTCCCGGCACCGTCTGATCCCATTAGCCTGCGTCGCGTGAGCGTGCTCTCGCAGGACCAGCGCTCGGGGACCAAGCCCGATCGCAACCTCGCCCTCGAGCTCGTCCGGGTGACCGAGGCGGCCGCCCTCGCCGCCGCGCGCTGGGTCGGCAAGGGGGAGAAGGAGTCCGCCGACGGCGCCGCGGTCGACGCCATGCGCCTGCTACTCGACACCGTGCCGATGGACGGCCTTGTCGTCATCGGCGAGGGCGAGAAGGACGAGGCGCCGATGCTCTACAACGGCGAGCGGATCGGCGACGGCAGCCCGCCCGAGGTCGACATCGCCGTGGATCCGCTCGAGGGCACGACCCTGACCGCACGGGGCATGCCCTCGGCGCTGTCGGTGATCGCCCTCGCCGAGCGCGGCACGATGTTCGACCCGGGCCCGTGCGTCTACATGGAGAAGATCGCCGGCAACTCGGAGATCGCCGACGTGCTGAGCCTCGACGACCCACTCGCGGACGTCATCGGCCGGGTCGCGGAGCGCAAGGGCAAGGCGGTCGGCGACGTGACCGTGATCATGCTCGACCGCCCACGCCATGAAGAGCAGGTCGCGGCGATCCGCGACGCGGGCGCGCGGATCCGCTTCATCAGCGACGGCGACGTGTCCGCCGCGCTGTTCGCCGTCTCCGCCGACGCCGGCGTCGACCTGCTGTGGGGGATCGGTGGCACGCCCGAGGGCGTGATCTCGGCGGCTGCGATCAAGTGCATCGGCGGCCAGCTGCTCGGCCGCCTCTGGCCCCGCGACGACGACGAGCGCCAGGCGGCGCTCGACGCCGGCTACGACCTCGACGAGGTCCTCGACGCCGACCGGCTGGTCGCCGGCGAGGACGTGTTCTTCGCCGCCACCGGCGTCACCGACGGCGAGCTACTCCAGGGCGTCCGCAACGTCCGCGGCAAGGCGACGACCGAGTCGCTCGTGATGCGCTCGCGCTCCGGCACGGTCCGCACCGTCAGCGCGCGCCACGACCAGGCGAAGCTGCGGGAGATCACCGGCGGCCGCTTCGGCTGATCACCCCCTCCTGGTCGCCGGCGCGACGGGATACATCGGCGGCCTGCTCGCGCGAGCGCTTCGGGACGACGGCCGGCGCGTGCGCTGCCTCGTCCGCGACCCGGCCCGGGCGGCCGATCTCGAGCGGATCGGCTGCGAGGTCGTGCAGGGCGACGTGCTCGAGCCCTCGACGCTGGGCGATGCGCTCGCCGGGGTCGGGTCCGCCTACTACCTCGTGCACTCGATGGGGCGCGGCGGCGACGCGGGGTTCGCCGAGCGCGACGCCCGCGGCGCCGAGAACTTCGGGTCGGCCGCCTCCGCGGCGGGAGTCGAGCGCATCGTCTACCTCGGCGGGCTCGGCGAGCCCGGCTCCGAGCACCTGCGCAGCCGCCATCACACGGCCGAGGTCCTCGCCGGCTCCGGCGTGCCGCTCACCTACCTGCGCGCGGCGGCGGTGATCGGCGCCGGCAGCGAGTCGTTCCGGGTCGTCTACTACCTGACCAAGCGACTGCCGGCGATGGTCACGCCGCGCTGGGTATCGACCCGCACCCAGCCGATCGCGATCGCCGACGTGGTCGCCTACCTGCGCGCCGCGCCCGACGTCGAGGCTGCCGCGGGGCGCGAGATCCAGATCGGCGGCCCGGAGGTGACGACCTACGGCGGGATGATCGAGGAGATGGCGCGCGCGCTCGACCGCCGGCCGCCGCTCCGCCTGGCGGTGCCGCTCCTGACCCCGTCGCTCTCGTCGCTGTGGATCGGACTGGTCACGCCGGTCGACGCCGGGGTCGCCCGGCCTCTGGTCGAGGGCCTTGCGACCGAGACCGTGGTCTCGGACCGCTCCGGGATGGAGCTATTCGACGTCCCGCCGACGCCGCTCGGCGAGGCGATGCGAGCGGCCCTCGCCGAGCGCGATCCGTCGTCCTAGGCGTCGAGGTCGGCGAAGGCCCGCGCGCGCTCCTCCTCGACGCTGCCGGTTTCGCCCATCTCGAAGCGCAACGCGTTGATCACCGCCCCGGCCAGCAGCGCAAGGCTGACGATGTAGAACCAGACGAGGGCGACGAGGATGAAACCGAGGGCGCCCCCGATCTGGTCGACGCTCGACTGGCCGAGGTAGACCGGGAAGATCCCATTCGCGATCGCGGTGGTCAGGGTGACGAAGAGCGCCCCGGGCCACACCCCTCGCCAGGGCACGTGGCCCTTGGGGACGGCGTAGTAGATCAGGGAGACGATGACGAACGTCACCGCAAGCGCCGCGCCGAGCACGACCGCGCTGCGCAGCCCGGCGATCTCGTCGAGGCCGAACGGGAGGTTGTCCGCGCTCGAGGCGAGCACGCCCTCGGCCACCGGGATCGCGACGCTCGCCGCGAGGAAGGCGATGACCACCAGGAGCATCACCAGCGCGAACCGTTTCTGCTCGACCCAGCCGCGGCACTCCACGTGGTAGATGCGGCAGAAGGCCGTGTCCATCGCGCCCCAGAACGAGGCGCCGATCCAGATCGCGCCGATCGCGGCCACCACACCGAAGGTGGTGGAGCTGTCGCGAATCCGGTCGACGACGCTGGTCAGCGTGCTCTGCTCAGCGGCGGGAAAGATGCTCTGGAGGTCGCGCAGGACGCTCGCCTCGACGTCGGGGTTCTGGACCACCTGTCCGAAGACGAACAGGACCAGCAGCGCGAACGGGAACAGCGCCAGGGCGAGGTTGTAGGCGACCATCGCCGAGAGGCCCGTGATGTTCTCGCGGTAGGCGCGCTCCCAGAAGACGCGCAGATAACGAGCCGAGGTTCGCGAGACCGCCGGGCCGGTCTCGGCCACGGTCACTCCTTCTCCGCGTTCCCCCGCAGGGCCTCGATTGCGCGGCTCGCGAGCCGGACTCCGATCGTTGCCGCCTCCGCCGCGGCCGCGACGCCGGCCCAGGCGATGTCCTCCAAGCCGCCGCCGCCCTGCGGCTCCTCCGATTGGGGCGCCGGCTCGCGCGGCGGCTTCGGCGCCGGCCGCTCGCGTGGCGTCTGCGGCTCCGGCTTCGGCTTTGCGGGCTTCGGCTTCGCGGCGCTCGCCTTGGCGGTATTCGTCTTGCGCCCCGCGCGGGCGGAGTCCCGGCGCGGGCTCCGGGGGCCGGGGCGGGCGTCCGGGAGGTTGCCGAACACGCCCCGCTCGGGCGCGACGGGCTCGGGGTCGGGCTCGCGGTCGTCGCTCATCCCGGGTATTCCAGCGCGATCGGCGGACGCGCGCGTTGAGATTGCCGTAACTCCGGACGGGTATCGGTGTTCAAGCCGGGCCGAGCTTCTGCATGCGCGCGTGCGGTCGAGGGGAAACCCCCGCAAATAGCGAAGATACGTTGACTTCAGAATGTATAGCGACTACGATTCGAACGCACGTTTGACCTCATCGAGCGCCGCAGGGAGCATGTCTCAGTTGGCAGGCGGTTCTGGGCGCTCGGCCTACCCTTCGGTAGGCAACGCTTTTTGATCGACCACCAGACCAGGAAGGAAGACCCAGGCAACCGATGCTGATTGCGGAACTTCAGGAGCTCGAGGAGGTCAAGAACCTCGTCGCCAAGGGTCACGCTGAGGGCGTGATCGCGTACGGCGAGGTCGCTACGGCGCTCGCCGAGGTGGACGTCGACGAGAGCGACATCGAGGAGCTCTACGGCTACCTCGAGGGCCAGGGCGTGGAGATGGTCGACGACGTCGATCCGGCGCAGGCTTCGTCCCCGGATTCCGAGCGGGCCGAGCCGAAGCGCGGCAAGCGGCGCAAGGCCGCGGCGCTCGACCTCAAGCCGGACATGACGACGGACTCGCTCCAGCTCTTCCTCAAGGACATCGGCAAGGTCCGCCTGCTGACCGCCCAGGAGGAGGTCGACCTCGCGAAGCGCATCGAGCGCGGCGACCTCGACGCGAAGCAGAAGATGGTCGAGTCCAACCTCCGTCTGGTCGTCTCGATCGCCAAGAATTACCGCAACCAGGGCCTGCCCTTCCTCGACCTGATCCAGGAGGGCACGCTGGGCCTGGTCCGCGCGGCCGAGAAGTTCGACTACCGCAAGGGCTTCAAGTTCTCGACCTACGCAACCTGGTGGATTCGCCAGGCGATCGCCCGCGCGCTCGCCGACAAGGCGCGCACGATCCGGATCCCGGTGCACGTCGTCGAGAAGCTCAACAAGATCGGCCGCGCCGAGCGCAAGCTGGTCACCGAGCTCGGCCGCGAGCCGACCCCGGACGAGATCGCCGAGGTCACCGGCATCGACCCCGAGGAGGTCGACCAGATCAAGCGCTCCGCCCAGGCTCCGGTCTCGCTCGAGAAGCCGGTCGGCGACGAGGAGGAGTCCGAGTTCGGGCAGTTCATCGCCGACGAGAAGGCCGAGTCGCCGTTCGAGCGCGCCGCGGACCTGCTCACCAAGGAGGCGCTGCGCGAGGCCCTCGAGAACCTCTCCTACCGCGAGCGCCGCGTGCTCGAGCTCCGCTACGGGCTCGGCGGCGAGCACCCGCGGACCCTGGACGAGGTCGGGCGCACGTTCAACGTCACCCGCGAGCGCATCCGGCAGATCGAAAACCAGTCGCTGAAGAAGCTCCAGTCATTGGCTGAGGCTCAGAAGCTGCGCGAAGTCGCCTGAGCGACGTCTAGGCGTGCTTGGCCGGCGCCGGGGGGCGCTGCTGGTCTTCGCCGCCCTGGTCGGGGCCGGCTTCGCCGCGCGCGCGCCGGCCCAGGTGCCCGTGCCCGCGGGGCCCAACTTCATCATCGTGATGAGCGACGATCAGGCGCCGGGCATGATGCGCGCGCTGCCCACGGTCACCGGCCGGCTCGGCCGCCGCGGGACGACGTTCGACAACGCGTTCGCCACCTATCCGCTCTGCTGTCCGGCGCGCGCGACGCTGCTCACCGGCGAGTACGCGCACAACCACGGGACGAAGGGCAACAACCCGCTCAGCGGCGGGGGCTACGCGGCGCTGCGCGACCCGGACCGAACGCTGGCCACGTGGCTGCAGGCCGCCGGCTATCAGACCGGGTTCGTCGGCAAGTGGCTCAACGGGCTGCGGACGCCGCACCGGGCGCCGCCCGGGTGGAGCGAGTGGGACGGGCTCGTGGGCGAGGGCGGCGAGGGCCTCTCGTCGTTCTACAACTACGACGTCTTCGAGCCCGACCGCACGCCGCGCCACTTCGGCGACCGGCCGGCCGACTATCAGACCGACGCGCTCACCAGCCAGTACGCGGTGCCGTTCATCGACGCCCAGGCCCTCACTCCGGGGCCGTTCTTCCTCTGGCTCGCCTACCACCCGCCCCACAACGGGGTCGGTCGCGACGACCCCGCGGGCCGGCGCTGCTCGCAGGGGCCGCCCGCCTCCCGCCGGGGCCGGCAGAGCGCGATCCCGCCGCCGCGCTACGCGCACAGCTACAGCCGTGCGCGCGTCCCCCGGCCGCCCTCGTTCGACGAGCGCAACGTCCGCGACAAGCCGAAGTTCGTGCGCCGCCGCCCGCGGCTGTCCCGCGGCGACCTCGCCCGGATCGACCGCGACTACCGGTGCGGGCTCGCGGCGCTAAAGGCGCTCGACGACGGCGTCGCGCGGATCGTCGACCACCTGAAGGCGACCGGCCAGCTCTCGAACACGGTCCTGATGTTCCTTACCGACCAGGGGGTGATGGCCGGTGAGCACCGCATCAAGCGGGGCAAGAACCGCCCCTACGAGGAGGCGATCAAGGTGCCGTTGCTGATGAGCGGGCCTCGGATCGCGGCGAACTCCGTGGTCGACGCGCCGGTGGCGAACACCGACCTGGCGCCGACGATCCTCGACCTCGCCGGGGTCCAGATCCCGCCCGAGCTCTCTCGGCCGATCGACGGCACGTCGCTCGTGCCGGTGCTCGGGGGCGCCGTGCCGGACCCGCAGCGCGTGGTGCTGATCGAGGGGCGTGGCAACGTCGCCGGCGCCCGGCGCGGCTTCAAGGTGCGCTCGTACGTCGGCGTGCGCACGGCTCGCTACGCGTACTTCGAGTACCGCCGCGGGCGCTTCGACTCCCGGCAGGCCGGCATCGATGCGCCGATCGGGGCCGGGCGCACGACCGAGCGCGAGCTCTACGACCTCGCGCGCGACCCGTACGAGCTCCGCAACCGCGATCGCGACAGGGCCTATGCCGAGGCGCGGCGGAGGCTCTCCGATCTGACGGCGGCGCTCGAGCACTGCTCGGGCCCCGAGTGCGTGCTGGACGCCTCGGTCCCTGGGCCGTCCGGGCACCGGGCGGGTTAGCGTCTGCGGGGGACTATGGAGGGCAAGGCGCATGCGATCAGGGTGGCGGTGGCGGTCGCCCTAGCGCTGCTGCTCGGCGGCCTCGCCCTGGTGGGCGGCGGCCCTGCGCCGGCCGCTCTTCGCAAGCCGAACATCGTCCTGATCACCACCGACGACCAGACGCTGGCGTCTCTCTCGGTGATGAACCGCGTGCACAGGCTGCTGGTCGCCCGCGGCGCCAGCTTTCAGGACGCGATCACGTCGTTCCCGCTCTGTTGTCCGTCGCGGGCGACCTGGATCACCGGCGAGTACGCCCACAACCACGGCGTGCTCGACAACGAGGAGCGTGACGGTGGTGGCTATGAGTCCCTGCGCGACCCGGACCGCGTGCTCCCCGTCTGGCTCGACCGGGCCGGCTACGACACGGCGCTCGTGGGCAAGTGGCTGCACGACTACCGGACCTTCAAGCCCGCCCCCGGCTGGGACCGCTTCTTCGCGATCACAGCGCCGACGATGGTCGACTACTACGGCTACGACGTCACCGACTCGAAGGGCGGGCGCACGCACTACGGCAAGAAGGCGTCCGACTACGTCACGGACGTGCTCACCCGCGACTACGCGCTGCCCTACATCCGGGCGCACGCGCACGATCGCAACCCGTTCTTCCTCCACGTCTCCTACATCGCGCCGCACTGGGGTCGCGGGCGCAACGACGCCGCCGGTCGCCAGTGCTCGAACGGCAAGCCGTTCGCGTTTCAGACGGCGAAGGCCAAGCCGGCGCCGCGCGATGCCGGCGCCTTCTCGAACCGCAAGCTGCCGACCCCGCCGTCGTTCAACGAGGCCGACGTCAGCGACAAGCCCGGTCAGGTGCGCGGCCGCGAGCTGCTGCGCCCGCGGGAGATCCGCGACCTCACCCGCAAATACCGCTGCGAGCTCGCCAGCCTGCTGGCGGTCGATCGCGCGGTGAAGCAGATCGACGCGGCGCTCGCCGACGCGCACCTGACGCGCAGCACGTACGTGATCTTCACGTCGGACAACGGCTACATGCACGGCGAGCACCGGATCGCGGCGGAGAAGGTCCAGCCCTACGAGGAGGCGATCAAGGTGCCCTTCGTGATCAGGGGCCCCGGGATCCCGGCGGGCGAGAGGATCACCGACCCGGTCGCCAACATCGACCTCGCGCCGACGATCCTCGACCTGGCGGAGGTCCAGGTCGCAGAGCAGGACGCGCGGCCGATCGACGGCCGCTCGCTGGCTCCCTACACGTACGGGCGGGGCGACCCGCAGCGGGCGGTCCTGATCGAGTCCAAGCACGCGCCACGCCGGGTCCCGAGCGGCTCGTTCGCGGCGCCCTCGTGGTCGGGCGTGCGCACGCGCCACTACGTCTACATCGAGTACTACCGGGCCGAGGTCGGCAGCCTCGACCAGGGCTTCGGCCTGCCGATCGGCTCAGGCTCCCTGACGGACACCGAGCTGTACGACCTCGATCGCGATCCACACGAGCTTCAAAACCGCGCCTCCGACATCGCCTACGCGCAGACGAAGGCCGCGCTGGCCGAGGCGCTCGCGGGCCTGCGCTCGTGCTCGGGCGCCGACTGCGACCTGGACGTCACCCCGCCGCCGCCGGCCGGCATCCCCTGACCGATTCGCGGCGCTGTCCACGCGTCCGAATCGGGACTCAAGGCCCGCGGCCGCCGACCCGATAGATGTCCTGATGTTCGACATCGACGAAGCGTTGCGCTACCTGGTCGACCACGAGGGCTCGGATCTGCACATCAAGGTTCCTGCGCCCCCGATGATCCGCGTCCACGGCGGTCTGAGCCCGATCCCGGGCTACGAGGCCCTCGAACCCCAGGACACCGAGCGCGCGCTCGGCCAGATCGTCAAGGACGCGAAGCTGCTCGAGGAGTTCGAGAGCGTCGGCGAGGCGGACTTCTCCTACGCCGTCCCCGGCCTCTCGCGCTTCCGCGTCAACGCCTTCCGCCAACGCGACACCGTCGCGATCGCCTGCCGCTCGATCCCGTTCCAGATCCGCACCGTCGACGATCTCGGCCTGCCCGAGGTGATCCGCACGCTCGCCGAAGAGCTGCGGGGGATCGTGCTGCTCACGGGGACGACGGGCTCGGGCAAGTCGACGACGCTGGCCGCGATGGTCGATCACATCAACTCGACCCGCTCACGCAACATCATCACGCTCGAGGACCCGATCGAGTACCTGCACCGCGACAAGCAGTCGATCATCAGCCAGCGCGAGGTCGGGATGGACACCGAGAGCTTCGGCCGCGCGATGCGACGCGTCCTGCGCCAGGACCCGGACGTGATCCTGATCGGGGAGATGCGCGACGAGGAGACGGTCCGGACCGCGCTGTCGGCCGCGGAGACCGGGCACCTCGTGCTCTCGACGCTCCACACCCTGGACGCGACCGAGACCGTCAACCGGATCATCGACTTCTTCCCGCCGCACCTCCAGCAGCAGGCGCGGGTGATGCTCTCCGCGACGCTTCGCGGCGTCGTCGGCCAGCGCCTGGTCCCTCGCCTCGGCGGCGGCGGCCGGGTCGCGGTCTGCGAGGTGCTGGTCGCCACCGGCCGGGTCCAGGACCTGATCCTCAACCCGAAGGAGACAGGCCGGCTCACCGAGGTGATCGCCGAGGGCGAGTACTACGGCATGCAGACCTTCGACCAGGCCCTCCTCGGGCACGTTCTCGCCGGCAACATCGCCGAGGACGTCGCCTTCGAGGTCGCGAGCAGCCCGCACGACTTCAAGCTCATGCTCGACGCCAAGGGCCAGCGCGCCAGCGGGATCGAGCAGGTCCTGAGCGAGCCGGACGACGAGCCTGCCGAAGCCCCCGCGCCGAGCTACTCCGGCTCCTAGATCAGCCCGCGCCAGGGCGGATCCCGAGACCGATCGGTCCGGGAAGGCCCTCCAAATCCTGCTTCATTTCCTGAAGCATTGGCTATACTCGGGATGCGAGCCGGGGTCGCGCTGATGCGCTTTCCACCTCGGTCGCAGAAGGCTTATGAACGACTCTCCCTGCCCCGTTGGCTCTTGCGCGGAGATCATCTCCGGTAAGTGGACATTGCTGGTGATCCGCGACCTCGCCGACTCCAATCGCCGCTTCTGCGAGCTCGAGCGCTCGCTTCAGGGCATCAGCCCGCGCACGCTCTCGTTGCGGCTGCGGGCGCTCGAGGAATGCGAGATCGTCGAGCGGCACACCTACCCCGAGGTGCCGCCGCGCGTCGAGTACGCGCTCACCGACAAGGGGAAGGCGCTGATCCCGGTGATCGAGGAGATGCGTTCGTATGGCCGTCGCTGGCTAGTGCCGGCCTGAGCGCCTCTCAACGCTGAGCGCAGCTGCAAGGCGCGTTGCAGTGCAGGACCGATCGCCGGGCGGGCGAAGCCACTCGCCATGCGCGACCTGGTGGTTCGAGAGGGGCTCGAGGCGATGGCCTTCGACGCGGCCGACCGGCTGCGCGCCCTGATCGAGGCCGGCGAGGACATTCCCTACGAGGTCCACGAGCCCGGCGACGGCTCGCCGCTGTGCCAGTACGAGCCGCAGACCGAGATCTTCATTCGCGACCACGCGGGCCAGCTGCGCGAGCTCGACTCCTTCGGCGCCTGCTGCGCCGCGATCGAGACGCGCGGGCTCGCCACCGGCTACCTGCAGGACCTCGGGATCGGCGTCCCGGTCGAGCCGCGCCAGCGTGCCGAGCTCGCCGGCCTGGTCTTCCTCTGCCGGCTCTGGATGGGCAGCTCCGACTTCACGCTAGACGAGGAGCGCCTGGACCTGGCGATCGAGGAGATCGAGGCCGGGCTCGACGTCGACACCGGCGAGATCGAGGTCATCGTCCCCCTGCGTGGCCTGCAGATGCCGGTGGCCCGGCTCGACCTCGCCGTCGCCTCGATCGTTCGCGCCGACACCGTCGACGTGCCCCCCGAGGCCCGCGCGAGCGACGGGCTCGGCATCTCCCCCTGGGACACGCCGTTCCTGGCCGCGATCCGGATCTCCGAGCACGCGCCCGACGACCTCGGCGAGGTCGTCGAGGCGGGCTTCTCCGCGGTTGATTCCTTCCGCCGCCTGGTCACCACCCTGCGCCTCTTCAAGGCCGGGGGCGTCGGCCTCGGCCCGCACGCATGGACGCGGATGGCCGGCGATCGCTGGCGCCGGATCGCGACCGGCTCCGGCCGCCATCGGCCCGGCGGCTACCGCCTCACCGAGGACGAGCTCGTCGAGCTCGCCGCGTTCTCGCGAGCGCTGAGCAGCGCCGGCACCCCGTTCGCGCGCCTCGCCGACGACCGGCCGGGGTTCGCGATCACGCTCGGGCGCGCGCTCAACCGCTTCGAGGCCGGGCTCGAGCGCAACGTCGTGCTCGAGGCCCTCAACGACTACCTGCTCGCGCTGCGGTTCATCCTGGAGGGCGGCGGGCCGGCCGACCTGGGCCTGGCGATGCGCGTCGCGGCGCTGTGCGCCGAGCCCGAGCACCGCGCCGAGGTCAAGTCGGTCGTCGACCGCGCGGCCGGGCTGGAGCGCGAGCTGTGGAGCGGCGAGCCGGCACCCGGGTCGCAGACCTTCACCCCCGCTGAGACCGCCGCCACGCTCGAGGACCTCGCTCGCGCGATCCTGAAGGACGCCGCCGCCGGTCACCTCGGTTCGGATCTGCGGGTGACCGCCGACGAGATCCTGCTTGCCGACGGGCTGGCCGTGGGCGACGGCGCCGCCGAACAGCGCGGTGGGACCACTGAGTGGGATCTCGAGCCGGTCGTCATCTCCGATCCCGTCGATCCGGACATCGAGGGCCAGCTGGAGCTCGACGAAGAGCTCGAGATGCTGCTGCCCGAGCACGATGACGATGACGAGGATGACGTTGAGCCCGAGCCCGAGGAGGTCTCCGAGCTCGACGAGCGAATCTCACCGGAGGACGGCCCCGAGTCAGAGGAGGACCTTGTGTTCGAGCGCGCGCGAGAGATCTTCGGCGGCCACGTCGAGGAGGAGCCCACGACCTCGCTCGAGCTCGTCCCCGAGCCGGCCCGGCCCGGGCCGGAGCCCGACTGGGAGCCGGACTCAGAGCACGAGGCCGACGGCCAGCGGCTCGTCGACGACGACGGGCGACCCCGGCCGGCGAGCCCGGTACTGAGACTGATCGAGCGCACGCGCGCCGAGCGCGAGGCTCGCAACGACCGCATCGCGGGGCTCTTCCCGCCACCCGAGACCACCGAGTGGACCGTGCGCGAGGTCGCCTACGACCGCAGCCGGCGCGCGCGCGTCACTCCCTGAGACTTCCTCCGACCACCCAGGAAGAGCAGGTCGAGCCACCGGGCCCCAACGCCCGGTGGCTTCGGCCTATCCGCGTCCGGGCGTCAGACCGCGGTCGCGATCGCGGCCCGCTCGTCGCTGCCGGACGCGAACAGGTACCGGTTGACCTCGATCAGCCCGGCGAGGTCGTGCACGTCGTGGTCGAGGTACGGGACCTCGATCACCGCGGGGCTGCCGAGCTCGGAGATGAGCCGGTCGACGTTGCGGCGATCGCGCTCGGAGAGCAGGCGGAAGTCGTCGAAGTTCTCGGCGACGCGGTCGGCGAGCTCCGCCTCGCCCAGCAGCTCGGCCAGGTGCTCGCGAAGCTCGGGATCCGGGCGCTCGACCTCCGCCTCGTAGTGGACCCTGTTGACGATCACCCCGCCGACGTGCATCTCGGCCTCGATCAGCTTGCGATGGAAGTAGACGGCCTCCTCGATCGGCTCACCCTGAGGCCCGCAGACGACCAGGAATGACGTCTGCGGCGCGGCGAGCAGCTCGTTGACCTTGCGGGCGCGCTCGCGGAAGCCGCCGACCATGCCGGCGAACGCCTGAAAGAACTCCGAGAGGTCCTCGATCAGGTCGACCCCGGTGATCCGGCGCAGGACCGAGAACATCATCGAGGCCCCGCGCCCGAAGAGCTTCATCCCGAGCCCGGTCGGCCGCATGAACACCTGGAGCGCGCGGCCGTCGATGAACTGGAGGAGCCGGTTGGGGGCCTCGAGGAAGTCGAGGGCGTTCCGTGACGGCGGCGTGTCGAGGACGAGCAGGTCGTAGCGGTCCTCGGCGTGGATCTCGTAGAGCTTCTCCATCGCCATGTACTCCTGTGAGCCGGCGAGCGCGTTGGAAAGCTGCTGATAGATGCGGTTCGAGAGGATCCGGTCGCGCGTCGCCGCGTCGGGGGCGTGCTCGCGGATGACCTCGTCGAACGTCTGCTTCGAGTCGAGCATCATCGCCCAGAGCTCGCCCTCGCCGGGGTCCACGCCGGCGCCGGTGAACAGGGCCGGGTCGACCTGCCGCTCGACGTTGCCGAGCTCGGGCAGGCCGAGCGAGTCGGCGAGCCGCCGCGCCGGGTCGATCGTGAGCACCGCGACCCGCTTGCCCCGCGCCGCCATCCCCGCCGCGATCGCCGCCGACGTGGTCGTCTTGCCGACCCCTCCCGACCCGGCGCAGACGCAGATCCGCTTGTCCTCGAGCAGGTCGGCGACGCCCGGCATCAGGCCACGATGGCGTCGGCGAGCGCGTCGACGCCGTCCACCCCGAGGTCCTCGGAGAACAGGTAGGGCAGGGTTGTCACGGGGGCCTCGCAGTTCTCCTCCAGCCGCGCCAGCTGCTCGCGCTGCGCGCGGGCGCGGCGGCTCTGCGTGAGCGCGGAGCGACAGGCGCTGCGCGCTGTGCCGGTGGCGCCCCCGGCCGTCGCCGCGATCAGCTCCGTCTCGCGCTCGTCGAAACGCTCCGGATAGAGCCCGTTGCAGAAGATCCGGTTCACGCGCACCCCGACCTCCGAGGCGAGGTCGCGCTCGAGCATCGCGGTCTCGTTCACCGGCATCTCCTCGGGCAGCGCCACGACCGCAATCCCGGTGCGCTTGCGGTCGCGGATGAACGCGTCGAGGGTCTCAGCCTGCTGGCGGATCGGCCCGACGCGGGCGATGTTCGCGAACGTCCGCGGCGTCTGGAGGAAGCCCACACCGTGTCCGGTCGCCGGCGCGTCGACGATCACGCGGTCGTAGCGCTCGGCGTCGCGGGCCTTGCGGTTGTCGAGCGTGAGCTCCCAGATCTTCCCGATCGTCACGAGCTCCTTGAGCCCCGGCGTCGCCGCGGCCAGGTAGTTGAAGATCCGCGAGCGGAACAGCAGGTCGCGCATCGCCTTGACCTTCAGCTGCAGCAGCACGTACTCGCGCATCGACTCGTCGGGGTCGATCGAGATCGCCCACAGGTTCTCGAGCATCTCGACCTCGTGGAAGCCGACCTGGCTGCGGTGCAGGACACCGGAGAGGTGCTCCTGGGAGGCGACCTCACAGAGGATCGTGCGCGCCCCCTCGCGAGCGGAGGCGAGTGCGAGGGCGAGGGAGACGGTCGACTTTCCGACGCCCCCCTTGCCGGTCACGAACACCACGCGCTTGCTCAGCAGGCCGGCCATCGGGCCATCATCCCAGGAGTCCGCGCGAGCCCGTTGCGCTGCAGGGGAAGGAAAGCCGCCGCGTCGTGCGAATAGTCGCGAACGTATGGGACTTTTCAGCCGCGGATCCCGCTCCGAAGATGACCGACGGTCGAGCCAGGACGGCTCGACCGAAACCGCCTCTGGCCCGACTCCGGACCGAGACGAGCTCGCCACCGCCGCTGGGTGGCGCGCCCTCGCGCCCGAGCCGGCGCGTGAGCCCGAGCCCGAGCCCGTGCCGGAGCCGGAGCCGCCGCGCCCGAGCGGACCCCCCGGGGTCGTGACCGAGCAGCTCGCCGGCACGCCGGTCGACGCCACTGCGACGGACCCCGCCCCGGCCCAGCCCGAGGCGACCGAGCCGGCCGCCCGAGCCTTCACCGCCGATCCCCGAGCGCCGCGCCCGCGCCCGCCGCACCGCCGCCGCCCGCGGCGGTCCCCGAGCCCGGCCCGGACGAGGAGCTGCGGATCACCGCCAGCGAGGCGATCGCCCCGCGCCGCGTCCAGGTGCCCGCCGAGGGTGCCGAGGCCGAGGGGCACACCGGCGCCAAGGTGATCAGCTTCGCCAACCAGAAGGGCGGCGTCGCGAAGACGACGACGACCCTCAACCTGGCGGTGGCCTTTGCCGAGTCCGGCCACCGGGTGCTCTGCGTCGACCTCGACCCGCAGGGCAACCTGACGATGAGCCAGGGGATCGACCCCGACAAGGTCGAGACGTCGATGTTCGACGTGCTCGTCCACCACGTCCCGATCCGCGAGGCGATCCAGCATCGCGAGATCGACATCGCCGTCGCCTCGATCGACCTCGCCGGCGCGGAGATCGCCATGTCGACCCAGATCGGTCGCGAGCGCTCCCTGGAGAAGGCGCTGTCCGTCGTCAGCGACGACTACGACTTCATCTGCATCGACACGCCACCGAGCCTCGGGCTGCTGACGGTCAACGCGCTCACCGCCTCGGACAAGGTGATCGTCCCGGTCCAGTGCGAGTACCTGTCGATGCGCGGGCTGCTCCAGCTGCAGAACACGCTCGAGATGATCCGCGAGAACCTCAACCCCGAGGTCCAGATCGAGGGCATCCTGCCGACCATGCTCGACTCGCGCACCGTGCACGCCAAGGAGGCGATCGAGATCCTGGAGGAGAACTTCGGGGAGCTCGTCTTCAAGTCGAGGATCCGCAAGGCGATCAAGTTCGCCGAGGCGCCGGTCCGTGGCGCAAGCGTGCTGAAGTACGATCCCAAGGGCAACGCGGCGGACTGCTACCGGGCGCTCGCCCAGGAGGTTCTGACGAATGGCGCGTCGTAAGCGTGCCAGCATGCGAGAGGGCCCACTCGCGGACCTGTTCCGGTCCACGGTAGATCCCGACGACCCGCCGGAGGCCCCGTCCGGCTCCGGTGGCGACGAGACCGGCGTCATGCGCGAGCAGGCGCCCACGCCGCCGCCCCCGCGCGAGCGGGCGAGCGCTCCGCCGCCCCCGCCGCGGGCCGAGTCGCGATCCGTTCCCTTCGACCACGCCGGTTCCGACCCCGAGCCGCCCCCCGAGCCCGAGCCCGAGCCGGTCCGTGCCTACCGTTCGCACGACGACCCGCCCGCCGCCAAGGAGCGCCTCTCGCGGATCTTCGCCGACGACGTGCTCGACGTCGAGGGCCCCGCCTTCGGCCGCGAGGAGCCGCGCTACAGCAGCGACTACCGCGAGGCCACCCCGCACGCGCCCGTGATCCGCGTCGTGGGCGTCGGCGGCGCCGGCGTGAACGCGATCAACCGCATGGTCGAGGCCGGCATCCCCGGGGTCGAGTTCCTGGCCGTCAACACCGACCTGCAGTCGCTTCAGCAGTCCAACGCCGACGTCACCGTCCACCTCGGCAGCGGCATGGCCCGCGGCCTCGGCGCCGGCTCGAACCCCGAGCTCGGCTACCGGGCGGCGTTCGAGGAGCAGGACAAGATCAAGCGCCTGCTCAAGGGCACCGACATGGTCTTCGTCACCTGCGGCGCGGGCGGCGGCACCGGCACGGGCGCGGCCCCGGTGATCGCGCGGCTGGCGCGCGACGTGGGCGCGCTGACCGTCGGGATCGTCACCAAGCCGTTCCGCTTCGAGGGCAGCCGTCGGGGCAGCCAGGCCGAGGAGGGCGTGCAGGCGCTGGGCGCCGAGGTCGACACGCTGATCGTGGTCCCGAACGAGCGCCTGCTCACCGTCCTCGCCAAGACCACGACGATGGTCGAAGCCTTCCAGGTCGCCGATGACGTCCTGCGCCAGGGCGTCCAGGGGATCTCCGAGCTGATCACGCTCCCGGGGATGATCAACCTCGACTTCGCCGACGTGCGCACGACGATGCGCGACGCCGGCCACGCGCTGCTCGGCATCGGCATGGGCACGGGCGACACCCGCGCGGTACGGGCCGCCGAGAACGCGGTCTCCTCGCCGCTGCTGGAGACCTCGGTCGACGGCGCCCGCTCGATCCTGCTCTCGATCACCGGCGGCTCGGACCTGAGCCTGCTCGAGGTCTCCGAGGCGGCGAAGATCGTCCAGGAGGCCGCGCACCCGGACGCGAACATCATCTTCGGCGCCAACATCGACGACACGATCAGCGACGAGGTCTGGATCACCGTCATCGCCACGCGCTTCGACGGCCGCGGCCGCCGTTCCGACGGCGGCGGCGGGAGCGAGCGCCGCGAGATCGGCACGGCGGCGACGGCCAACCGCCGCCCGGCCGAGCGCCGCGCCGGCACCGCGAAGAGCTACGAGTCCCGCCCGCGCGACTTCGAGCTCGACGTTCCGGAGTACGTCCCCGGTCGTTAGACCCCGATGACCGCCCGTGGCGTTGTCGCCGGCGGCCATCCCCTGACCGCCGAGGCCGGGGCGCAGGTCCTGCGCGACGGCGGCAACGCGGTGGACGCCGCGGTCGCGGCGGTGATGACGTCGTGCGTGACCGAGAGCCCGCTCACGGGCCTCGGCGCGGGCGGCTACATGGTCGTCCACGCGGGCGGCGAGACAGCCGTGCTCGATTTCTTCGTCGCGGCACCGGGCGCCGAGCGCATCGAGCGTCGCTCGGAGCTCGTCCCGATCGAGGTCTGGTTCACGCCCGACTCGGTCCAGGTCTTCAACGTCGGGGCCGCCTCGTGCGGCGTTCCCGGGACGCCCGCGGGGCTGGAGCGCGCCGCCGAGCGCTTCGGGACCGTGCCGCTGGCCGAGCTCGCGGCGCCGGCGGCCAGGCTGGCGCGCGAGGGGGTGATGGTCAACAGCGAGCAGGCCTACTTCTTCGCGATCCTGGCGCCGATCCTCACCAACTACGAGGAGGCGCGCGAGCTCTACGCGCCGGGCGGCAACCTGCTCGGCGAGGGCGACCTGTTCCGCTTCGCGGACCTCGGCGACGCGCTCGAGCGGTTCGGCGCCGACGGCGCCGAGCCGTTCTACACCGGCGAGACCGCGGCGGCGATGTCCGACTGGGTGCTGGAGCGCGGTGGGACCCTCGGGCGCGCCGACCTCGCCGCCTATCAGCCGATCCCCCGCGAGCCGGTTGCGGCGAGCTTCCGGGGGCGCGAGGTGCTGACGAACCCGCCGCCCTCCCCGGGCGGCATCCTGATCGCCTTCGCGCTGGCGCTGCTCGAGCGGACCGGCGGCGCGAGCGACGTGGAGTCGGTCGTCGGCGCCATGGAGGCGGCCCAGTCCGAGCGCACGGAGGAGTTCCTCGCCGGCCTCTACGACGAGGGCTTCGCGGCGCGCTTCCTCGCCTCCGACCGGCTCGGCTCCACGACCCACATCACGGCGATCGACGGCGACGGGATGTGCGCGAGCGTTACCTGCTCGAACGGGACCGGGTCGGGGCTGATCGTCCCGGGGACCGGCGTCCACGTCAACAACATGCTCGGCGAGCAGGACCTCAACCCGCTCGGCTTCCACCTCCACGACCCGGGCCGGCGCCTGCCGTCGATGATGTCGCCGACCGTCGTCCTGCGCGACGGCGAGCTCGAGGCCGGGCTCGGCAGCGGCGGGTCCAACCGCATCCGCTCGGCGGTGCTCCAGACGATCCTGCGACTCACCGACGGCCTGGACGTCGCCGAGGCCGTGGTGGCGCCCCGGGTCCACTTCGAGGCCGGCGCCGTGCAGGCCGAGCCCGGCGTCGACGAGGCCGCGCTGGCCCGGCTCGAAAGCCGCGGCTACGAGGTCGTTCGCTGGCCGGACCGCAACGTCTTCTTCGGCGGCGTACACGCCGTCGCGCGGGACCCGGCCACGGGCGAGCTCCGGGGCGGCGGAGACCCGCGGCGCGGGGGCGCCGTGGCGGTGGCGTAGCTCTTGGACGCCGAGTGTCATATGACCCGCCCATAGGGACGGCGAGATGACACTCGGCGGGGGCCGGGTGGCTAGGCGTCGCCGACGATCAGCTTGCCGTTCATCCGCGCGCGGTCGGCGATCTCGCGCGAGCGGGCGACGGTGTCGACGAGGGTGCCGAGAGCGGTGGCGAGCACCCGCATGCGCTCGGGCTCGGAGCGCAGCTCCAGCAGTCGCTGCTTGGTCTCCGCGGGGAGCTCCACGCGGCCCGCGAGCCCGTAGGCGTCGAGGGCGTCGAGCTCGTCGCGCTCCGGCGCGTCCGCGCCGACCCGGCGCACGAGCTCGGCGAAGGCGTCGCGCGCCTCGACACCCACCGCGGCGTCCTCGTCGGCGGTCCCGCTCGCCTCGACCGCCTCGACCTCGCCGGCGGGGTAGCCGGAGCCCTCGTAGCGGTCGAGCACTGAGAAGGGACGCTCGCCGGTGACGATGATGTTCAGGCGGCCGTCGTCGAAGCGCTCGGTGACCTCGGTGACCCGCGCCTCGCAGCCGATCCGCCGGGCGCCGCCCTCGTCGTCGCGGAAGACGATCCCGAACGGCTCGGAGTCCGTCACGCAGTGGTCGATCATCCGCTTGTAGCGATCCTCGAAGATGTGCAGCGGCAGCAGCTCGCCCGGCAGCAGCACGAGCGGGAGCTCGAAGATCGGCAGCTCGAAGCCCGCTTCGCCCATCCGCTCAGAGTCTAGGACGCGCATCGGCTCGGCCAGTCAGAATGCGCGCGGCGATGGCTGAGATCGACTTCGAGGCGGAGGGGCTGCTCGAGGGGCTGGAGGGCGACGGCCGGAAGTCGCGGCTGCGGCTGCTCACAGAGCTGGCCGACGACGGCGTCCCCCTCGACGAGCTGCGCACCGCGGTCGCGGAGGACCGCCTGGCGCTGCTGCCGGTGGAGCGGGTGCTCGGCGGCGGGGAGGAGCGGCTCACGGCCGCCGAGGTCGCCGAGCGGGCGGGGATCGACGAGGAGTTCCTGCGCCGCCAATGGCGGGCGCTCGGGATGGCGGCGACCGACGACGCCGCGATGTACTCCGAGCTCGACGTCGAGGCGGCGAAGCGCGTCCGCGGGCTCCGCGACGGCGGGGTCCCGGATGACGGCGTCCTCGAGGTCGGCCGGCTGCTGGGGATGACGATGTCGCAGCTCGCCGCGGCGAGCCGTCGTCTGGTCGCCGACACCTTCATGCACGAGGGCGACACCGAGTACGAGGTCGCGTCCCGCTTCGCCGACGCGGCGCGCGCGTTCATGCCGCTGATCGCCGACTCCGCTCCCCTACGTGTTCGCCGTCCACCTGCGCGAGCAGATCCGCCACGACGCCTTCGGCCAGGCCGAGCTCTCCAGCGGCCGCGCGGCCGAGCGCGACGACGTCACCGTCTGCTTCGTCGACATGGTCGATTTCACGCACCTGGGGGAGACGCTCGACCCCGAGGCGCTGGGCTCGGTGACCGGGCGGCTCGGCGAGCTCGCCGCGGCGGCTATCGAGCCGCCGGTGCGCCTGGTGAAGCTGATCGGCGACGCGGCGATGTTCGTCGGGCCGGAGCCCAGGCCGGTGGTGGAGGCCGGGCTCCAGCTGGTCGAGGAGGCCGCCGACGAGGGCGACGAATTCCCGCTGCTGCGCGCCGGGCTCGCCCGCGGGGAGGCGCTGCCTCGTGGCGGCGACTGGTACGGGCGGCCGGTCAACCTCGCGAGCCGGATCACCGCGATCGCGCGCCCCGACAGCGTGCTCACGGACGCGGCGGTCCACGACGCGCTCGAGGACTCATACGACTGGTCGTTCGCCGGCCCGCGGCGGCTCAAGGGCATCGACGGCTCGGTCAAGCTCTGGCGCTGCCGGCGCCGCGGCGACTGATCGGAACGACGTCCGCGCCCGTATCGGATTGTGGAGGCCTCCGGGCCTTGAGTAACGATTGACCTTGGTGCGCGACCCTTACCGATAGATGGTCCTCCTGATGCTGTTCGCGTTCGTCGCGGGCGCCGCGACGGCGCTCTCGCCGTGCGTGCTCCCGGTGCTGCCGGCCGTGCTCGGGGCCGGCGTGGGCGGCGGCCGGCGGCGGCCGCTCGGCGTGGTCACGGGGCTGGTGGCCGCGTTCACGTTCGCGACCGTCGCGCTCGTCTACGTGATCGACGCGCTCGGCCTCCCGAACGAGCTCGTGCGGACGCTGGCGATCGTCACGCTGTTCGCCTTCGGGATCACCCTGCTCGATGCCCGGGCTCGGCGACCGGATCGAGGCCTTCGGCAGCCGGATCGTCCCCGGCCCGGCGCGGGTCGGCGGCTCCGGGTTCGGCTCCGGCGTGCTCGTCGGCGCCAGCCTCGGCCTCGTCTACACGCCGTGCGCCGGGCCGATCCTCGCCGGCGTGATCACCGTCTCGGCCGCTCAGGACTTCACCGCCGGGAAGCTGGCCGTCGCGCTGGCCTACGCCGTCGGGTCGGGCGCGGTGCTCTACCTGCTGATGCTCGGGGGGCGGCGGCTCGTCGACCGGATCAAGCCGGCGCGCGCCTGGGTGCAGGCGGCCGCGGGGGTCACGATGGTGCTGGTCGCGGTGGCGATGACCGCCGACCTGGACCTCAAGTTCCAGCAGACGATCGCCGACGACCTGCCGTCCTTCCTCGTCGACCCGAGCTCCAGCCTCGAGCGCAGCGGCGTCGTCTCGGCGCCGCTCGCCTCCGTGCGGGGCGCCCGGCACACGGCCGCCGAGGGCGGCGAGAAGCAGGCCGAAGCCGGCGTGACCCTGCCCGACTACGGCGCGGCGCCCGACTTCGTCGACACCCAGCAGTGGTTCAACACCGGCGGCAAGCCGCTCTCGATCCACCAGCTGACGAGCGAGGGCCACGTGGTGCTGATCGACTTCTGGACCTACACCTGCATCAACTGCATCCGCACGCTGCCCTACGTCGAGTCCTGGGACTCCGACTACCGCAAGGACGGCCTGGTCGTGATCGGCGTGCACTCGCCCGAGTTCCCGTTCGAGAAGGACGCCGGCAACGTGGCCGACGCCATCCAGCGGGACGGCATCCATTACCCGGTGGTCCAGGACAACGACCTCGGCACCTGGAACGCGTTCGGCAACCAGTACTGGCCGGCCAAGTACCTGATCGACTCGAAGGGGCAGATCCGCTACGTCCACTTCGGCGAGGGTCAGTACGAGCAGACCGAGGCGGCGATCCGCTCGGTGCTGGCCGAGGCGGGCTCCGGGCCGCTCGGGGGCCGGGCCCGGCCGAACGACGTCGAGCGCCCCGACCCGATGCTGCGCACGCCGGAGACCTACCTCGGCGCCGCGCGGGCCCAGGGCTGGGTCAACGGCCCCCAGCCAGGCAGCAAGGACTACGGGCCGCTACGCGCCGGCTCGCTGAAGACGAACCAGTTCGCCTACGGCGGCGCCTGGGACATCGGCGACGAGGCGGCGACCGCGGAGGACGGGGCGGGCGTCGCCCTGCGCTTCCAGGCGCGGCGCGTCTTCCTGGTCCTCGGCTCCGAGGATCGGCCGCGCACGCTGCAGGTGCTCCTCGACGGCAAGCCGATCTCGGCGGCCGACGCGGGGGAGGACGTCCACGGCGGCGAGGCCACGATCACGGGCCAGCGCCTGTACCGGCTGGTCGACCTGCCCCGGGCGGGCACGCACACGCTCGAGCTGCGCTTCGAGCGCGGGATCGAGGGCTACGCCTTCACCTTCGGCTAGTCCGGGCGGCGGGCGCTGAACACGAGGTTGTAGAAGAGCTCGGGCGGCAGGTGCGGCTCGAGCGCCGCCGCGTCGACCCGCTGCAGCGCCAGGTAGCTGCGGAAGGCGAAGCGGCGCCAGGCCATCGGCACGGCCTCCGGCTCGGCGGTCGCCTCGAGCGTCCGCAGGAGCCAGCCGTAGGCGTTCGCCAGCAGCTCCTCGCCGCGCAGGTGCACCGATTCGAAGCCGGCGTCGTCCGCCAGCGCCCGCAGCTGCGCGGGCGCGAACGCGTGCACGTCGACCTCGGGTTCGAGCTCATGGCCGTCCTCGCCCGGCCCGCCGTTCACCCAGGCCGCCGCGGGGGCGCGGACCACGCGCCGCCACGCCGGTGCGGCGAGCAGCCCGGCGCGCTTGGGGATCGCCGCGATCCGGTCGCCGTAGCGCGAGGGCTCGCCGCAGAAGGCGACCGTTCCGCCCGGGCGCAGCAGCCGGTGGAACTCGGCGAAGGCCCGCCGGAGGTCGGGGATGTGGTGCAGGACCGCGTGGCCGAAGATCAGGTCGAAGCTCTCGTCGGCGAACGGCAGCCGCTCGGCCTCGGCGCGCACCGTGGCGACCTCGAGCCCGAGCCTGTCGGCCGTGGCGCGCAGCGTCTCGAGCATGCCCGGCGAGATGTCGGTCGCGGTCGAGCGCTCGATCGCCCCGAGCTGGAGCAGGTTGAGCGAGAAGTAGCCCGTGCCGGCCCCGATCTCGAGCGCATCGCCGAAGGGAGCGTCGGGCGCTCCGCCAAGCGCCTTCGCCAGCTTCGCCGCGACCTGCCCCTGGCCGACCGGGCCGTAGTCGATGCCCCACTTGGCGTCGTACTCGGCCGCGGCGGCGTCGTGGTAGCGCGTGTTGACGTCCTTGATCTCGGCGGCGGTCGCCGTCGGCGCAGCGGGCATCGCGCCGGATGGTAGGTGCTGAGGCCCACCAGCCACTACGGTGCGGCGCCGTGGAAGAGGTCCACCTCCAGCGAAACCAGCCCGACGGCGTGCCGCCGCTGGCGCTCACGGGCGAGCGCACGCTGCCCGACGTGCCGGCGGAGAATTACTGGTTCCGGAGGCACCTCGCGGTCTATGAGTGGATCGCCGCGAGGGTCGGCGGCCTCCGGGTGGCCGATCTCGCGTGCGGCGAGGGCTACGGCTCGGACGTCCTCGCCCGCGACGCGGCCGAGGTGGTCGGGGTCGACGCCAACCCCGAGGCCCACGCGCACGCCACGCTGCGCTACCGCCGCCCGAATCTGCGCTTCGAGCGCGACCTGGTCGAGTCCTACGCGGGCCCCTGCGACGCGATCGTCTTCCTGCAGACGATCGAGCACATCGAAGACCCCGGAGCCCTGCTGGACGGGTTCGCGCGCGTGGCGGAGCGCAGCTACGTGTCGACCCCGAACCGGCTCACGCTCGCCCCCGCCGGCGCGGAGAAGTCGGACAACCCCTGGCATCTGCGCGAGTACACGGTCGCCGAGTACCGGGCGCTGCTAGAGCCGCGCTTTGCCTCGGTCGAGCTGTTCGGCGTCTTTCACGCCCGCAAGCTGCGCCTGCACGAGCTCGCGATCGGAGCCGGCTGGGACCGCGTCCACGCCGCGCTGCGGATCACGAAGCCCTTCTACGACCGCTTCGTGCCCGCGATCTCCGCCGCCGACTTCGCCGTCAGGCCGGCCGCGGAATGCGACCTCGACCGCGCCCTCGACTTCCTCGCCGTCTGCCGGCGATGACCTCCGACGGCCGGGTTGGGGACCTGGCGCTCGTCCTGCACAGCCACATGCCGTACGTGGAGGGCTACGGCACCTATCCGTTCGGCGAGGAGTGGCTGTTCGATGCGGTGATCCGCTCCTACGTGCCGGTCTGCGCGGTCGCCGAGCGCGTCACGCTCACCGTCACCCCGGTGCTCGCCGATCAGCTCGAGGCTCCCGGGGTCGCCGAGCGGCTGCTGGAGTTCCTGCGCGCGTACCGGATCGGCTCGTGCGACGCCGACGTGGGCGACGTCGAGCCGCCCTACCGCGACGCATGCCGGGCCGAGGCCGACCGTTACCGCGGCGCGCTCGCGCGGCTCGAGGCCTTCGACGGCGACCTGCTGAGGCTGTTCGCGGAGCCGGCCCGAGCGGGACGGGTCGAGCTCCTCGCGTCGGCCGCCACCCACGCGGTGCTCCCGCTCGTCGCCACCCGCGCGGGCCGCCGGCTGCAGATCGACGCCGGGCTGCGCTCGCATCGGCGGCGCTTCGGCGAGCCGCACGGGTTCTGGCTGCCCGAGTGCGCCTACGAGCCCGGCCTCGAGCGGCTGCTCGCCGAGCGCGGCCTGCGCTACTTCTGCACCGATCAGAGCGCGACGGACGGGCCGCTCGCGGCGCTGGCTCCGGTCGCGGCCGCGGGCGAGACCGTCGCCTACGCGATCGACTGGGAGGCGGTGGGATGGCTGTGGTCCCTCGACGGCTATCCCTCGGACCCGCTGCACGCCGACTTTCACCGCAAGTCGCTGCGCGGAGCGCGCCCGTGGGCGATCGGCGGCGATCCGTACGAGCCGGCCGCGGCGATCGAGCGCGCCCGCGAGCAGGGGCGCGAGTTCGTCGCTTCGGTCGCGGAGCGATTGGAGCGCTTCGCCGCCGAGCGCGGACGCGCCGGGCTGATCGTGTTCGCGATCGACACCGAGCTGCTCGGTCACTGGTGGTGGGAGGGCCCGGCATGGCTCGAGGAGGTGCTCGCGACCGCGGGCGAGCACGGGGTGGAGCTGGTCACGCTGGGCGAGGCCCAGCACCGCCACGAGGCGGAGGCGCGCGAGCTTCGCCGTTCGAGCTGGGGCGAGGGTAAGGACCTGCGCACCTGGGACTCGCCCCAGGTCGCCGACCTCGCCACGGCCGCTCGCCGGCTCGAGCTGCGGCTGCTGCGAGGGCTGGGGACGGGCCTGGAGCCGGGGGTCGCCGAGCGCGCCACGCGCGAGCTGCTCGCGGTGCAGGCGAGCGACTGGGCCTTCCTCGATCAGCGCCGCCAGGCCGGCGACTACCCATGGCAGCGCACCACGGACCATGCGCGCGCGTTGCTCGAGGCCATAGACTCGGCCGCCACCCCGGCCAGCCGCCGGGTGCGAAACCTGGCTCCGGACCTGAGCCTCAGCCCCCTGCTAGAGCCCTAACCCCTGCCTCAGAGATCCCGTAAGTGCCAAGAGTCCTGATCCTCTCCTGGGAGTACCCCCCGCTCATCGAAGGGGGCCTCGCGCGGCACGTGCGCAAGCTCTCCGAGGGCCTTGCCCGCGAGGGCACCGAGGTGCACGTGCTCACCCGCGGGAGCGAGGAGTCGCCGCCCGAGGAGATCGTCGGGGGCGTCAACATCCACCGCGTCCGCGAGCCCACCCGGCCCACGGACCTGAGCGAGTTCGTCGCCTGGGTCGAGCGGATGAACTCCGACATGCTCGCGGCCGGCGTCGAGCTCGGCGACCTGCACGACTTCGACCTCGTCCACGGCCACGACTGGCTCGTCGCCATGGCCGGCGACCACCTCGCCCGCCGCTTCGGCGCCCCGCTGGTGACGACCATCCACGCCACCGAGCACGGCCGCCACCAGGGCTGGGTCGACAAGCACCCGCAGAGCCACATCCATGGCGTCGAGCGGTGGATCACCAATCGCTCGGACCGCGTGATCGCCTGCTCCTATTACATGCGCGAGCAGATCGTCGACATCTTCGGGGTCGACGAGGGACGCGTGGTGGTGATCCCGAACGGGATCGACCCGGGCGACCTGCAGCCCCAGGGCGGTCCCGAGCTCGAGCGCCTGCGGGCCGAGTTCGCCGCCCCGGACGAGAACCTCGTCCTGCTGATCGGCCGCCTGGTCTACGAGAAGGGATTCCAGCTCGCCCTGGCCGCCATGCCCCGCTTGATCGAGGCGGTGCCGGGCACGCGCTTCCTCGTCGCCGGCTCGGGCACCCACGAGGACGAGCTCCGCGCGCAGGCCGCCGAGCTCGGGCTCATGGACCACGGCACCTTCCTGGGCTGGATCGGCGACGACGTCCTGCACTCGCTCTACCGGATCGCCGACGTCTGCGTGGTGCCGTCGATCTACGAGCCGTTCGGGCTCGTGGCGCTGGAGGCGATGGCCTCGGACTGCCCGTGCATCGTCGCCGACACCGGCGGCCTGCGCGAGGTGGTCCCGCACAACGAGGCCGGGCTGCGCTTCCGCGCGCGGGATTCCGAGTCCCTGGGCGCGATGGTCGAGCGCCTGCTCACCGACCGGGCGCTGCGCGACCGGCTGGTGGCCGAGGGCTCCGAGCACGTCCTGCGCTTCGACTGGGCCGACGTCGCGCAGCGCACCGGCGAGGTCTACGCCGAGCTCGCCGGCGAGCCGAGCCGAGCCTGAATAGGCTGCGGAAGATGAGCGACGCCCCACACGGCTTCACCGAGGGCCAGAAGGTCTGGGTCGAGGACGGCGACGGCAAGCACCACCCCGGGGTCTTCGTCGGCGACAACGAGGCGGCCGGCTGGTTCGGCGGCGGGCCGAGCGCCTACGTCGCCCACCCCGAGGCCCACCAGGCCGAGGTGGTCTCGATCTTCCGGATCACGCCCCGGGACGAGTAGGGCCTAGTCGGGGTTAGCGACGGCGCGAGTGGCGCGTTTGTTGCCTCCCAGGCCACAAGAGCGCCACTCGTTGGCCCACTGTCTACGTTTCCGGCTCCACCGGATGGGGCCAGCGCAGGGTCTCGGGCGCGTCGCGCATGCGCAGCACTCGGGCCGGGACGCCGCCGACGACGGCGTTCGCGGGGACGTCCTTCGTGACCACGGCGTTGGTGCCGACGATGGAGTTGTCGCCTACACGCGTTCCGCGGAGGACGCAGGCGCCGTAGCCGATCCACACGTTCGAGCCCACGTCCACGTCGCGCATGTAGATCCCCTGCTGGCGGATCGGGCGCTCGACCTCAACCACGCCGTGGTCGAAGTCGATGAACATCGCCCGGTCGGCGATCACGCACTGCTCGCCGATCGCGATGTGCCGGTAGGCGGAGATCGTGCACTCCTGGCCGATCACCGTCTTCGGGCCGATCACGACCTCGCCCTCGTGGCAGCGGATCTTGGTCCCGTCGCCGATCCAGACGAAACGCCCGAAGCGGACCTTGCCGCGGGGCGCGATCTGCAGCTCGAGCCCGCGGCCGAAGAAAACCGGGCCGTCCGTCTCCCACCGCCATCCGGCGGGAGTGAGGTAGCGGCGCCACAGATAGCGCCACAGCAGCCGCGCATAGCGCGGCGTGAGCATGCGCTTGGCGCGCGAGGAAGCGGAGCGGTCTGGATCACGGCGGCGCGGACTCTAGACTCGCCGCCTTGGCCGATGCGCCTGAAAAGACGGCGGACTCGCTCGCCGAGCGCCTGGTGGCCGGCGACAAGCGCTCGCTGGCGCGGGCGATCAGCCTGGTCGAGAACCGCGATCCCGAGGGCGACCGGCTGGTCGCCGAGCTCTATCCCCGCACCGGCGAGGCGCGGATCGTGGGCCTCACCGGCCCCCCGGGCGTTGGCAAGAGCACGCTGATCGGGGCGATCTGCGCCGAGCTGCGCAAGCAGGACCGCGAGGTGGGCGTGCTCTCGATCGACCCGTCGAGCCCGTTCACCCACGGTGCGGTGCTCGGCGACCGGATCCGCCTCTCGGACCACTTCCTCGACCCCGGCGTGTTCATCCGCTCGATGGCGACCCGCGGCTCCCTCGGCGGCCTCGCCGAGGCGGCGCTCCAGGCGGCGCTGCTGATGGACGCCTCGGGCAAGGACGACATCATGCTCGAGACCGTCGGCGTCGGCCAGGGCGAGATCGACGTCGTCGACCACGCCGACACCATCGTGCTCGCCCTCATGCCCGGGTCGGGCGACTCGATCCAGGCCCTCAAGGCGGGCGTGATGGAGATCCCCGACGTGATCTGCGTCAACAAGGCCGAGCATCCGCTCGCCGACACGATGATCCGCGAGGTCAAGGCCGTGCTCGCGCTCGGGCCTGACCGCGACTGGAAGGTCCCCGTGGTCCGTACCGAGGCTTTGAAGGGCGAGGGCATCGCCGAGCTGCTGCAGACGATCGACGCCCACGGCAAGGCGATCGCCGCGGCCGGCACGCTCGCCGAGCGCCGGGCGCGCAACCTCCGAGCCGAGGTGCTCGGGATCGCTGCGGCGCGGATGCGACGCGAGCTCGAGCAGCGGGCGAGCGCGGACCCGGCCTGGAACGAGTTGCTCGACCGCGTCGTCCGGCGCGAGATCGACCCCGCCACGGCGGCGCGCGAATTGCTACAACAGGAGCTCGATGGCTAGGACGGTGGAATCAGGGCGCACGGCGAGCGCCGAGGAGGTCCAGGCCTGGTCCGGACACCGTCTCGACGAGATCTCCGGCGCCGCGGTCGGCAAGGTCGAGGGGCTGCTCGTCGACGACTCCACCGGCGAGCCCGAGTGGCTGTTCGCCCGCATGGGCCGCTTCGGCCACCACGCGCTGGTCCCGGCGCGCGACGCCGTCGAGGGCGTCGCCCGCGTCTGGGTGCCGTACACGCGCGAGCAGATACGAAGCGCACCGCGCGCCGATCCGAGCGCTTCGCTCACCGTCGCCGAGGAGCGCAAGCTGCTCGAGCACTACGCGATCGCGGTCGACGCCGGCCGTGCCGCCGAGCTCGCCGAGCGCGGCGACGATGCGGTCAGCGCCCGGGCACCGAGCGACTGACTACGGGTCAGGCGGCGCGTCTGTGGCGGGCGTCCGAGATCCGATTCCAGGATTCCGAGAATGAGAGCGCCTCGGCGAAGCTGCGGGCCTTCGGCGAGAGCTCGTGGCGGCGACCGTCGAGGCGACTGACGCAGATCGGCACGACCACCGCGGGAGCATCAAGCTCCTCCCGCACGGCCGCGATCTCCTGCCACCTCGCGTTGCTGTCCTGACTTTCCATCGACTCTCCTCGATGCGGAAAGGTGACTTGTCGAGCCGAGTGTAAGCGCGCCCAGCGGACGTGATTTCGTGCGGATGCGGACGAATCCGCAAATTACGCGGTCAGCATCCGAGCTGGCGGGCGATCACCATCTGCTGCACCTCGTCCGTGCCCTCGCCGATGGTGAGGATCTTGGCGTCACGGTAGAAGCGGCACACCGGGTACTCCTCGATGTAGCCGTACCCGCCGTGGATCTGCACCGCCTCCTCGGTGGCCCTGACCGCCAGCCGGCCGGTGATCAGCTTCGCCTGGGCGGCGGTGAGCGTGAACGATTGGCCCGCGTCCTTTTCGAGCGCTGCCCGGTAGGTCAGCAGCCGGGCGGCCTCGATCTGGGCTGAGAGGTCGGCGATCTTCGCCTGGATCGCCTGGAACTTCGAGATCGGTTGCCCGAACGCCCGGCGCTCCTTCGCGTAGGCGATCGCCTCGTCGAGCGCCCCCTGGGCGAGGCCGACGGCCATCGCCGAGACCCCGATCCGCCCCCCGTCGAGGATGTGGAGGAAGTTCTTGAACCCCTCTCCCCGGCGGCCGAGCAGGTTCGCCTCCGGGACCCGGCAGCCGTCGAAGGAGAGCGGTCGCGTGTCGGACGCGTTCCAGCCCATCTTGCGGTACGGCTCGCCGGGCTCGTAGCCGGGCGTCCCGTTGGGAACGATGATGTTGGAGATCTCGCGGCGGCCGTTCTCGGAGCCGGTGACGGCGGTGATCGTCACGCAGCCGGAGATCTCGGTGCCCGAGTTGGTGATGAACTGCTTCGCGCCGTCGATCACCCACTCGCCGTCGTCGAGCGCGGCGCGCGTGCGGGTGGCGCCGGCGTCCGAGCCCGCCTCGGGCTCGGTGAGCCCGAACGCCGCCAGCCGCTCGCCGGCGCAGAGCGCGGGCAGCCATTCCGACTTCTGCTCGTCCGTCCCCCAGAGCCAGATCGGCATCGTCCCGAGCGACGTGTGAGCGGCGAGCGTGATGCACACGGAGGAGTCGATCCGGGCGAGTTCCTCGACCGCGAGCGCGTAGGTGAGCGTGTCGCCGCCGCCGCCCCCGTACTCCTCCGGGAACGGGATCCCCATCAGCCCGAGCTCGCCGAGCTTCGCGACGATCTCGTAGGGGAAGGCCTTGGTGCGGTCGAGCTCCTCGGCCACCGGGGCGACCTCGTTGCGGGCGAAGTCGCGGACGGTGTCGCGCAGGAGGCGCTGTTCGTCTGAGAGGTCGAGGTCCAAGCGGCGCCGAAGCCTACGCTTCGACGGCCTGCCGCCACTCGGCGGGCGCGCCCGGACCGTGCTCGATGTAGGCGTCGCGCGCGCTGAGGCGCTCGCCGCAGCGCTCGCAGTAGCCGCGCCCGTCGATGAGGCCGTCGCAGCCCTTGTGACGCACGAGCATCGGCGGGCCGACGGGGTCCGCGAGGTGCCGGTCGCCCCAGTCGAGCAGGGACATCATCACCGGCCACAGGTCGAGGCCCTTCTCGGTGAGGAAGTACTCGTAGCGGGGCGGGCGCTCCTGATAGGCGCGCTTTTCGAGGATGTCCTCGTCGACCAGCCAGGCGAGGCGTGCCGAGAGCACGTTGCGGGCGACGCCGAGGTTCTCCTGGATCTGGTCGAAGCGGCGGTTGCCGTTGAACACGTCCCGGATCACCAGCAGCGTCCAGCGCTCGCCGAGCACCTCGAGGGTGCGCGCGATGGAACAGACCTGGTCGTACTCGCGTTTCAGCATGGGTGTGATTTTCGCACACTAGGTTGCATCACGCAACTCGGAATGGTAGCGTGCGTTTCATCAAGCAACTCCGCGTTTAGGGAGGCCGCCATGAGGCTCGTCGAGTTCCCACCCGTCAACGTCAGCTTCACCGAGGAGGAGATCCTCGCCGACCTGCTCTACCCGGCCGCGGCCGGGCCTCGGTGAGCTCGGTCGAATCCGCCGCGGCGCACGCTGAGCGCTCCCCCGAGGCGACGCGGTCGCGCACGGTCGTGTGGCAGGACCCGCTCGCGGCCGCGGCCGAGGGGGCGGAGATGGCGGGCATCGACTACATGCGGGCCCTGGCCGCGGGCGACTTGCCCCCGGCGCCGATCGCCGTGCTGCTCCGGATGCAGCCGGTCGAGATCGAGCCCGGCCACGCCGTCTTCGAGGGGCAGCCGGGCGAGGAGCACTTCAACCCGATCGGCGTCGTCCACGGCGGGTACGCGGCGACCCTGCTCGACTCGGCGCTCGGTTGCGCCGTTCACACGACCCTCGAGCGCGGTGCTTCGTACACGACGTTGAGCCTCGAGGTGAAGATGGTGCGGCCGATCACCGCCGCGACCGAGCGCGTTCGCGCCGAGGCGGAGGTGCTTTACCGCGGCCGCCGCCAGGCGACGGCGCAGGCCCGGCTCACCGACGCGGCGAGCGGCAAGCTGCTCGCCCACGGCTCGGCGACCTGCATGATCATCGGCTGACTCGGGCCAGCGCCCCAGGCTCGACGCCGGCGCCGCCCGACTGTCCGTCGCCCGTCGCGGGTCCCGGCGGAGTGCCGGGGAGCCGGTCCGCGAGCAGGCGCTCGATCTCATCCGGCTCGGTCGGGCGGGCGAAGAGGAACCCCTGCCCGAACCCGCAGCCGAGCACGAGTAGCTGCGCGAGCTGGTCGGAGGTCTCGATCCCCTCGGCGATCACGGTCATGTCGAGGCTCTGGCCAAGGCGGATGACCGAGTTGGCGATCGCGGTCTGGCGCTGGTCGATGCCGATCCGGGCGACGAAGGAGCGGTCGACCTTGAGCACGTCGATCGGAAAGCGGGCGAGGTTGCGCAGCGAGGCGTTGCCGGTGCCGAAGTCATCGACCGCCAGCCGCACGCCCAGCCGCTTGAGCTCTGTCATCCGCTCGACCACCGAGTCGGGGTCGCGCAGCAGCGCGCTCTCGGTGAGCTCGACCACCAGCCGCTCCGGCGGCAGGGCGCTGGCGGCCAGCGCGTCGCTGACCTCCGCGATCAGGCCCGGGTCCGCGAACTGCGCGCCCGAGAGGTTGACGGTGAGCGTGAGCGCGTGGGCACCGACCCGCGCGCGCCAGGTCGCGGCCTGCATGCAGGCCGTGCGGAGGATCCAGCGGCCGAGCGGCAGCATCAACCGGGTGTTCTCGGCGACGGGGATGAACTCGCCCGGCAGCAGCAGCCCGCGCGTGGGGTGCTCCCAGCGCACGAGCGCCTCGACCCCGGCCAGGCGCTCGGTACGCAGTTCGTAGATCGGCTGGTAGTGCAGCGTGAGCTCGTCGTCGCGGAGCGCCGCCACCAGGGACTCCTCGAGCTCCATGCGCTCGACCATCGCAGCGTGCATCTGCGGCTCGTACGTCTGCTCCTGGCCCTTGCCCTTCGACTTGGCCCGGTAGAGGGCGAGGTCGGCGTTGCGCAGCAGGTCGTCGGCCTCGTTGCCGCCGATCGCGATCCCGATGCTGGCCCCGATGTAGACCTCGCGGCCCTCGATCTCGAACGGCTCGTTCATGATCTCGAGGACCCGGTTGGCGACCCTGGCGACCTCGGGTTCGTCGATGTCCTCGAGCAGGACCACGAACTCGTCGCCGCCGAAGCGCGCCGCGGTGTCCACGGCGCGGATGCAGGAGGTGAGGCGCGCGGCGGCCTCGCGGAGCAGCTCGTCGCCCGCGGCGTGGCCGAGCGTGTCGTTGACGTTCTTGAACATGTCGAGGTCGACGAAGAGGACCGCCGCCTGGGTCTGCGAGCGCGCGGCGCGGGCGAGGGCGTGCTCGAGCCTGTCCACGAGCAGCAGGCGATTCGGCAGGCCGGTGAGCGAGTCGTGGAACGCCTGGTGGATCGCGTCCTCGACCGTCTTCGCGGTGGTGAGCGCGAGGCTGGCGTGCTCGGCGAACGCGACCAGCATCTCGCGCTCGGCCTTCGAGTAGGTGCGCCCGGCCTGGTGCGTGGCGACGACGAGGCTCCCGACGACCTCGCCGTGCTCGCGAACCGGTGCCGCGAGGGCGGAGCGGATCCCGTCGGCCGCGAACGCGGCCAGCCCGTGGGCGTCGGTCGAGTAGTCCTCGATCACGATCAGCTTGCCCTCCGCCGCCGCCTGACCGCCCGCGCCGTGGCCGATGCGGCTGCGGTGCATCTCGGTCGCGAGGTCGGGCTTCACCCCCGCCGACGCGACGAGGAGCAGGTAGTCGTCGTCCTCGGGGTCGAGCAGGCGCAGGCCGACGGTGTCGTCGGCGAGCAGGTCCCTCGCCCCGGCGACGATCGCGTTGAGCACCTCGTCGAGATCACGGCGGCTGACGATCGAGCGCTGGATCTTCGAGAGCCGCTCGAGGAGCCTCTGGCGTTCGGAGAGCGACTGGAGGAGCCGCTCGTTCTCCTTCGCCTGGTCCTGGCTGAGCTCGCGCAGCCTGCGCTCGGCGTCGACCACGCGGAGCAGACGGACGGTCATCGCCAGCGCCTGGGCCATGCCGCGGGCGAGGTTGGCCTCCTCCGAGGAGAACGGTCGCTCGCGGCGGGTCAGCACGAGTGCCCGGAGGCGCTCGTCGTCGATCGGCGTCCACAGCTTGTGCGGGTCGGCAGAACCGCGCTCCGGCGCCAGGACGTCAAGGCGGGAGCCGGCGCGAGCAAGCACCACCTGCACGCCCATGATCGCGCCGGAGTCGGCGTCGAGCGCCTCGGTCGCACGCTCGACGGCGTCGCGGACCGCCGCGCGCTCGTCGTCGGCAGCCGAGATCGCCGCCAGGAAGGCGGTCAGGGGCTGCGCTGGCCAGTTTGTCGGAACTCCGGTCAACGCATGGGCTCTTCCGGCGCATGGAGCGTCATGGGTTTCCCATCGGAGCCCCCCGAAACTCCCTTTAACCAAGCGGCTTTCGGCCGGTCAGGCGGCCAGATCCCGCGCGAGGCGCACGAGCAACCGCACGCCGAAGCCGCTCGCGCCCTTACCGACGTACTCGCGGCCCGTGTCCCACGCGGTCCCGGCGATGTCGAGGTGCGCCCAGGGCACGTCGTCGACGAACGCCTCCAGGAAGGCCGCGGCGTAGATCGTGCTCGCCTTGCGCTTGGCGGCCGCATTGGTCAGGTCGGCGACCGTCCCCTTCGTGAGCTCACGGTATTCGTCGTGCAGCGGCAGGCGCCAGGCGAGCTCGCCGCTCTCCGATGCGGCCCGCGCGACCGTCTCGGCCCAGTCGTCGTCATTGGAGACGAGGCCCGCGTAGGTCGAGCCGAGCGCGACGATCACGGCGCCCGTGAGCGTCGCCAGGTCGACGAGCCGCTCCGCGCCCAGCTCGCGCACGCAATAGGTCAGGGCATCGGCGAGGATCAGACGCCCTTCGGCGTCCGTGTTGTTGACCTCCACGGTCTTGCCGTTGAGCTGGGTGATCACGTCGCCCGGCCTGACCGCGGTGCCGCTCGGCATGTTCTCCGTCGACGGGATCGCCGCGACGAGCTCGAGCTCGAGCCCGAGCTCGGCGATCGCGTCGAACGCCTCGAGGACCGCGGCGCCCCCGGACATGTCGAACTTCATCTCGTGCATGCCCGCCGACGGCTTGATCGAGATCCCGCCGCTGTCGAAGGTCACGGCCTTGCCGACGAGCCCGATGCGCGGGCCCTCTCCGCCGCCCGAGTAGCGCAGCGCGATCAGCCGCGGTTCAACCTCGCTTCCGCTCGAGACGGCGACGAGCCCGCCCATGCCGAGCGCGGTGATCTCCTCCGGACCCAGCACGTCGACCTCGACCCGCTCGCGAGCCGCGGCAATCTCTCGGGCCCGCGCCGCGAGCGCCTCCGGCGTGAGCTCGTTTGCGGGCAGGTTCTGGAGCTCGCGCGCGCGGTTTGCCGCCGTTGCGGCCACGAGCGCGATCGCGGCCTCGGACTCGACCGCCTCGCGATCGCCGTCCGCGACCGCGAGCACGAGCCGGTCGATCGCCGGCGGCGGCGAGTCGTCGGGGTCGGCGCCGCGATAGCGATCGAAGCGGTACGTGGCGAGCACGGTGCCCTCGACCAGCGCCGCGGCGTTCGCGGCAGGGTCGTCGCCCGGCGGGACGACCCAGGCGATCGAGCCCGCCTCGAGCCCGGCGGCCCGCTTGGCCACGGTCGCGGCCGCCACCCGCAGGCGCTCGACGTCGAGCTCGTCGGCCGGCCCGAGGCCGATCGCGAGCACGCGCTCGGGGCGCTCCGGGTGCAGCAGGGCGACCCGCCCGCGGACTGATCGAGCGTCGCCTGCGCCGCGCGCGTCACGGAGCGCATCGGGGAGCTCGTCGGAGCCGGCAAGGCCAACCGCGACCACGTCGGCCTCGAGCTCGCCAAGGGGCGCCGCTAGGACCTCGAGCTCCACCGGCGGCGAGTCTATAAAGCGCCCTCAACTACAGTTACCGGCGTTCCTCCGCGGCAGTCCCCGCCGCCCGAAAGAGAAGGGATCCGATGTCTCAGACCGTCATCCTAGGCACCGCGCGCACCCCGTTCGGAAAGATGGGCGGAGCCCTCGCGTCGAAGGGCGCGCCCGAGCTTGGCGGCGACGTCATCGAGGCGGCGCTCGAGCGCGCCGAGGTCGATCCGGGGCAGGTCGAGCAGGTGATCTTCGGCCAGGTCCTGCAGGCCGGCCAGGGGCAGATCCCGTCGCGCCAGGCGCAGATCGAGGCGGGGATCCCCAAAGAGGTCCCGTCGGAGACGATCAACAAGGTCTGCGCCTCCGGGATGCGCACGATCGGCCTCGCCGACCAGGCGATCCGCGCGGGCGACCTGAGCGTCGGGGTGACCGGTGGCATGGAGTCGATGTCGAACGCCCCGTACCTGCTTCCGGGCGCCCGATTCGGCTTCCGCATGGGGGACGTCAAGGCCGTCGACTCGATGACCCATGACGGGCTCACCAACCCCTTCACGAACAAGCAGATGATCAACGAGGCGAGCGAGGTCGGCAACGAGCTCGAGATCACCCGCCCCGACCTCGACCGCTGGGCCGCCCGCTCGCATCACCTCGCCGCGAAGGCGACGGACGAGGGCCGGCTCGCGGAGGAAATCGTCTCCGTGACGGTCAAGAGCCGCAAGGCCGAGAACGTCGTGGAGGCCGACGAGGCGATCCGGCCCGACTCGACCGTCGAGACGCTCGCCAAGCTGCCGGCGATCGGCGGCGACGACGCGACCCACACCGCGGGTAACTCGCCCGGCGTGAACGACGGTGCGGCCGCCGTGGTGGTCGCCTCCGACGAGTGGGCCCAGGCCAACGGCCGGCCGGCGCTCGCTCGGGTGCTCGCCTACGGCACGGTCGCCGACGACTTCGCGTACCTCGCCAAGACGCCCGCGAGGGCGGCCCAGCAGGCGCTCGACAAGATCGGCAAGTCGGCCGACGAGGTCGACCTCTGGGAGATCAACGAGGCGTTCGCCTCGGTCGCGCTGAACTCTGTGCGCATGCTCGGCATCGACGAGGACAGGGTCAACGTCAACGGCGGCGCGATCGCCCTCGGACACCCGATCGGCGCCTCGGGCTCGCGGATCGTCGGCGCATTGGTACACGAGCTCCGCCGTCGCGGCGGCGGCCTCGGTTGCGCGGCGATCTGCTCCGGCGGCGGGCAGGGCGACGCGATCGTGATCGAGGTCAACGGAGGCTAGGTGCCGCGCGAGGCGGCCTTCTTCGACCTGGATCGGACGCTGATCTCAGGGTCGTCCGGGCTCCCATGGGCGCGTGCGGCCACGAAGGCCGGCCTGATCAGCCGCCGCCAGATGGCCAAGTGGGGGGTGGACGCGATGCGCTTTCGGATGCGCGGCGCCACCGACGAGGCGACCGAGAGGCTGCTCGGCGAGGTCAAGGAGGTCTTCCGGGGGACCTCGGCACGCGATATCGCCCGCATGGCCCCCGAGGTCCTGGTCGGCGTGCTCCCGCGGATCTACCCGGAGATGCTCGAGGAGGTCTACGGCCACCAGGACGCCGGGCGGCCGACGTTCATCGTCTCGGCGGCCGGCGACGAGCTCGTCCAGCTGCTCGCCCGCATCCTCTACATGGACGGCGGCATCGGTACGAGCTACGAGGTCGACGAGACCGGCGTCTTCACGGGCGAGCTCGGTGGGACGTTCATGTACGGCGAGGGCAAGGTGCAGGCGATGCGCGCGTTCGCCGCCGAGCACGACATCGACCTCGAGCGCTCCTACGCCTACTCGGACTCGGCTTCGGACCTCCCGATGCTGCGCGCCGTGGGGATCCCCGTGGTGGTGAACCCGGACGAGCAGCTCACCGCGATCGCCGCCGCCGAGGGCTGGCGGGTGATGCGCTTCGAGCGCCTCGGCCGCCGCATGGCGCTGGCGGGGTTGAGCCTCGCCCTGCTTGCCGCGGGGCTGCTGGGACGGCATAGGATCCCGGCGTGGAACCAGAGGAGCTCGCGTTTGCCGGCGCTGCGCGCCAAGCGGAGCTGATCCGCGCCGGCGAGGTCTCCTCGCGCGAGCTGGTCGAGCTCTACCTCGAGCGGATCGAGCGCCTCGGCCCGAAGGTGAACGCGTTCACCGAGGTGCTGGGCGAGCGCGCCCTGGCCGAGGCCGACGCCGCCGACGCGCGGCGGTCCGGCGGCGAATCGGCCCCCCTGCTCGGCGTCCCGATTGCGATCAAGGACAACGTGGACGTCGAGGGCACACCGACGCGGTTCGGCAGCGAGGGATACGACCCGACGCCGGCGACCGCCGACGGCGAGACCGCTCGCCGGCTGCGCGCGGGCGGGGCGGTGATCATCGGCAAGACGACGCTCTCGGAGCTCGCGATCCTGCCGTTCACCGAGACCCCGGGGTGGGGCGCCACCCGGAACCCCTGGAACCCCAGCCGCACGCCGGGCGGGTCCAGCGGCGGCAGCGGCGCGGCGGTGGCCGCCGGGCTCGTCGGCGCCGCCACGGCGACCGACGGCGGCGGTTCGATCCGGATCCCGGCGGCCTTCTGCGGGCTCGTCGGGCTGAAGCCGCAGCGGGGGCGGGTGCCGATGGAGCCGACGGACCACTGGAAGGGGCTCTCGGCGGCCGGCTCGGTCACGCGCACGGTCGCCGACACCGCGCTCTGCCTCGACGTGCTCACGGCCGGAGGCGGCGACCCGGACGGGCCGCCGGCGCCCGAGCGCCCGTTCGCCGAGGCCGCGGCGAGCCCGCCGGAGAAGCTGCGGATCGCGATCTCCGAGAAGCCGGCGCGCGCGATCCTGCCGCCGGTGATCAGCGACGACGTCCGGGCGGGGCTGGCGGAGACCGAGGGGATCCTGCGATCGCTCGGCCACGACGTGCGCCGCCACGAGCCCTCCTTCGGCCTCACCGGCAACAACTTCGTGCCCCGCTACCTCGGCGGGGCCCGCGAGGACGTCGACGCGGTGCCGCATCCGGAGCGCCTCGCGAAGCGCACGCGCGGGTTCGGCAAGCTCGGGGGCGCCTATCCGGCGTCCGTGATCCGCAAGGCGACCGAGGCGGCGGTCGCCGACGCCGAGAAGATCAACTCGAGCTGGAGCGAGTTCGACGTGCTGGTGACGCCCTCGATCGGCGAGACGGCGATCGAGATCGGCCGCTGGGAGGGCCGCGGCGCGCTGCGGACCCTGCTCGCGCTGAGTCGGGTGTTTGCGTTCACGCCCAGCTGGAACCACACCGGCCAGCCGGCGATGGCGATCCCCGCCGGGTTCACCGCCGCCGGGATGCCGAGGTCGGTGACGCTCGTCGGTCGCCCCGCCGACGAGGCGACGCTGCTCTCGCTCGGCGCCCAGGTCGAGGCCGAGCGCGGCTGGCCGGACCGCCGCCCGCCGCTCGGCTAGTCGTCTACGCGAGCCCGGCGGCGCGTGCCTTGCGGACTCCACGCCTGGTTGCGAACGTCGACCCGACCACGAACAGCGCCTTCGACGGCGGCAGCGCGTACCCGGCCTTGGTGTGCGGGGCGTACCGGATTCGCCCGCCGTCGTTGGTGAGCCACCCGGTGTAGACACGCTGCTCCTGGCCGATCATCCGGGGCTTGAACGAATGCGCGGTGAGCCCGGCGCGGCGCCCGCCCGGCGGGATGCGCGCGGCGGCGCCCGACGCGAGGTCGACGGCCTCGGTGTCGGCTGCGGTCACGGTGACCGGCAGGACCTCCGGCAGCCCGTCCGCGCCGACCCACCCCAGCAGCGTGTGGGGGAGCCGGTTGATGTTGCGCGCCAGGCGGCTCGTGGACTCGCGGGCGGCCGTCCCGTTGCGCGGCTCGCGCTGGGGCTCGGGTGGGGCGTCGGGCAACGGGTCGCCGAAGACCTCCGGCTCGGAGGCGCAGTCGCCGGTCGGCCACAGGAGCACCCGCCGGACGTCGATCTCGATCGCGACGCGCTGCCAGTAGTAGACGTCGAGCCAGCGCTCGAAGAGACCGGTCTGCTTCGGGCCGAGGAAGCGCTCCCACTGCGGCGCGATCGACTCCAGCCAGGCCCGGTCCGGCTTGGGGTCGAACGAGGCCACGCCCTGTACCAGCACGTAGTGAGGAAGCTTGGTCGCCGAGTGCTCGCGGGCGTGGTAGGCGACCGCCACCTCGGGGTTGTCGCGGATCCGGGTGAGCTTCTTCGGCAGCCCGAGCGAGCTCGAGAGCGTCACCGTGCCGCGCTCGCGGTCGCGGATCCCGAGCGGCGCCATCGGCGTGATCACGACCCCCTTGGCCGGCGTCGTGTAGGCGAAGGCGGCGGCGAGGTCGCTCCCGAGGATCTCGTCGACCTGGTCGTTCCAGCGCACGGGCACCGACGCCAATCTAGTGATCTGGTGGGCGCCGTCGGTAGCCTCCTTCACATGGCGATCGAGCCGGAGGCGCGCCGCCGCGCACACCAGTGGCGGGAGGAGCTGTACGACCGGACGCCGGAGCGCGACGCTCTCTTCGAGACCCTCTCCGGCCACCCGATCGAGCCGCTCTACACCGATGAGGACCTCGAGGGCTTCGACCCCTCCGAGAAGCTCGGTCACCCCGGCGAGCACCCGTTCACCCGCGGCGTCTACCCGTCGATGTACCGCGGCCGGCTGTGGACGATGCGCCAGTTCGCCGGCTTCGGGACGGTCGAGGAGACCAACGCCCGCTTCCGGTACCTGCTCGAGGCCGGCCAGCACGGGCTCTCGACCGCCTTCGACATGCCGACGCTGATGGGGCTGGACTCCGACCACGCGCGCTCGCTGGGCGAGGTGGGCGTCGAGGGCGTGGCCGTCGACACCGTCGACGACGTCGAGACCCTGTTCGACGGGATCCCGCTGGACGAGGTCACCGTGTCGATGACGATCAACGCCCCCGCCGCGATCCTGCTCGCCTTCTACGTCGTCGCGGCCGAGGAGAACGGCATTCCGGCAACCCGGCTCGGCGGCACGATCCAGACGGACATCCTCAAGGAGTACATCGCCCAGAAGGAGTGGTGCTTCCCGATCGAGCCCGCGATGCGGCTGGTCACCGACATGGTCGAATGGTGCTCGACCGAGATGCCGCGCTGGCATCCGATCTCGATCTCCGGCTACCACATCCGCGAGGCGGGCTCGACGGCCCAGCAGGAGCTCGCGTTCACGCTCAAGGACGGCTTCACCTACGTCGAGCGCGCGCTCGAGCGCGGCCTCGACGTCGACGCTTTCGCGCCGCGGCTCTCCTTCTTCTTCAACGCCCACATCGACTTCTTCGAGGAGATCGCGAAGTACCGCGCCGCCCGCCGGATCTGGGCGCGCGAGATGCGCGACACCTACGGCGCCCGCGACGAGCGCTCGCAGATGATGCGCTTCCACACCCAGACCGCCGGCGTCTCGCTCACCGCCCAGCAGCCGCTCGTGAACATCGTGCGGACCACGATCGAGGCGCTGGCCGGGGTGCTCGGCGGCACCCAGTCGCTGCACACCAACAGCTTCGACGAGGCCCTCGCGCTGCCGACCGAGGAGGCGGTGCGGGTGGCGCTGCGCACGCAGCAGGTGATCGCCCACGAGGCCGGCGTCACGAACACGGCCGACCCGCTCGGTGGCGCCTACTTCATCGAGAAGCTCACCGACGAGATGGAGGCGGCCGCCTACGACTACTTCGGCCGCATCGACGAGCTCGGCGGGATGGTCGAGGCGATCAAGACCGGCTTCCCGCAGCGCGAGATCGCCGACGCGGCCTTCCGCTACCAGCGTGAGGTCGACTCGGGCAAGCGGACCGTGGTGGGGGTCAACGCCTACCGGCTGGACGACGAGCAGATGCCCGAGCTCCACCGCCCCGACCCGGCAGCCGAGGGGCGCCAAGCCGTTCGGCTCGAGGCGACCCGCAAGGCGCGCGACGGCGCCGCCGTGGAGGCGGCGCTGACCGACCTCCGCCGGGCAGCGGCCACGGACGAGAACCTGATGCCGATCATCGTCGCCGCCGCCCGCGCGCGCGTCTCGGAGGGGGAGATGGTCGCGGCGCTCCAGGACGTGTGGGGCACGTACTCCGAGCACCCGCAGTTCTGATTCATCGGACCACCGGCGGGTATCCGGTGACCATGGCGCTGAAGGTCGTGCGCAACGAGGTTGACGGATGGGACGTGCTCCGCGAGGACGAGGGCGTCGCGCTGTCGAACCATCCCGATCGCAGCAGCGCCGAGGCGGCGGCGGAGCTCCGCGCCGAGGAGGACCGGGTGAGCCAGGAGGGCGGCGAGCCGGTGGTGGTCCATACGGGCTTCGGCAGCTAGCGCCCGCCCGGGTTACGCTCAGCGCGGTGAGCGAGGCTCCGGCCAAGCAGCTGATCTTGGTCGCTGACGACGACGCTGACGTGCGTGAGCTCGTGGTCTTTCGCCTCGAGCGCGCCGGCTACGAAGTGGTCACGGCGGCCGACGGGGAGCAGGCGGTGGAGGTCGCCCTCGCGAGGCGGCCGCAGCTCTGCATGATCGACGTGATGATGCCGAAGCTCGACGGCTACGAGGTGACCGAGCGGCTGCGCGCCGCCGACGAGCTCGCCGGCACCGCGATCGTCCTGCTCACGGCCAGCGTCCACGACGCCGCCGTCGAGCGGGGCTTCGCCGCCGGCGCGGACGACTACATCAAAAAGCCCTTCTCGCCCGCCCAGTTGCTCGAGCGCGTCGGGCATGCGCTGACCGGTTCGTAGCTCGTCGGTTCGTAGCTCGTCTACGCTCCCGGGCGAGATGTCCGACGAGCGCAAGATCCGCGTGGTGGTCGCCAAGCCGGGACTGGACGGCCATGACCGCGGGGCGAAGATCATCGCCCGTGCTCTGCGCGATGCCGGGATGGAGGTGATCTACACGGGCCTGCACCAGACGCCGGAGCAGATCGCCGCCACCGTCGTCCAGGAGGACGCCGACGCCGTCGGCCTCTCGATCCTCTCCGGCGCCCACATGACGCTCGTGCCCCGCGTCGTCGATCTCCTGCGCGAGCAGGACGCGGGTGACGTCGTCGTCACGGTGGGCGGGACGATCCCCGCCGAGGACGTCGGCGAGCTCAAGGAGCTCGGCGTCGCCGAGGTGTTCACGCCCGGGTCGTCGACCGACGACATCGTCGAGTACATCCGCGGCGCGGCTGCGCAGCGCGCCTGAGCGACTCACCGGTGCGCGCCCGAGTCAGGGTGCTGTTGCTGGGGATCGCCGCCGCCGCGGCGGCCTCGGCGCCGACGGCGGGCGCCGCGGCCCGCGACGGGGTCGTCATCCACGACGGTCCGGCGCGCTTCGAGGTCCTCAGCCCAACTCTGATCCGACTGGAATACGCCGAGGATCGGAACTTCGAGAACTCGCCGACGCTCACGGCAGCGCGGCGTGGTGCCGGGCGCGTGGCGGTGACGACCCGCCGCTCCGGCGGGATGCGGGTGATCAGGACGTCCCGGGCGGTGCTGCGGTACCGCCTTGGCTCCGGTCCCTTCGGGCCCCAGAACCTTTCGCTCAGCCTCGAGGTGGGCGGCAAGCGGCGCACCGTGACCCCGGCGTTCGGCGGCGCGTCGGTGGCGCATGCGGACACGCCCCCGCCGATCGTGACGCCGCCGCAGCCCGGGGATCCGGCCCCGCGGACCCACGGCAATCTCGGCGGCTGGTACCGGGGCCTCGACGGTCAGTCCGGCCCTGTCCCCCTGCACGACGGGATCCTGTCCCGCGACGGCTGGTATCTGCTCGACGACACGATCAGCCCGCTGCTGGTCGAGAAGGGTCAGTGGTTCGCGCCGCGCCCGCCCCATGACGGGCCCTACCAGGATGGCTACCTGTTCGCCTACGGCGACGACTACGTCGACGGGCTGCGCGACTTCCGCGACCTGACCGGCCCGGCGCCGCTCCTGCCCCGCAAGGCCTTTGGGAACTGGTTCTCGCAGTACACGTTCTTCTCCGCGCGCGACTACCACGCGCTGCTCGCGCGCTTTCGTCGCGAGAGGGTTCCGCTCGACGTCCTCGTGATCGATACCGACGTGAAGTCCCCGAACGCGTGGAACGGCTGGCAGTGGACACCGCGGTTCGGACCGGATCCGGCCGGCTTTTTGCGCTGGGCCCACAGCAAGGGGCTCGAGGTCGGGCTCAACGTCCATCCCTCGATCTCGCTCTCGGATCCGTCCTTTGCTGCGGCGAATGCGACCGCTGCCGGGCTGGCGTCGGACAGCGGCAGGTGCTTCTCGCACGTCCGCGACGCCAACGTGCGCTGCGCGGTCTTCGACTGGGCGCGGCGCGACCAGGCCGCTGCTTACTTCGACCTTCACGCTCCGTTCGAGAGCGCGGGCGTCGATTTCTGGTGGCTGGACTGGAACAACGACGAGAGCGACGCTCAGGCACCGGGCCTGACGCCCGACGCCTGGATCAACTCGCTGTACGCCGCCCGCGAGGCCGCGCGGGGGCGCCGCTGGTTGGCGCTGAGCCGGATCGGGTCCTCGTTTTGGAACTACGGCGCCGCGATGCCCGGCGTGTGGGCCGAGCATCGCAACGCGATCCACTTCACCGGCGACGCGCAGGGCACGTGGGACATGCTCGACTTCGAGATCCGGATGACGACGGCCGAGGGAGCCGGAATCGGGCTGCCATACGTCTCGCACGACATCGGCAGCTTTCAGCCGCCGCGGCTGCCACCGGACATGTACGTCCGCTGGGTTCAGTTCGGCGCCTTCCAGCCGATCCTGCGCCTGCACTCCGACCACGGTGACCGCCTGCCCTGGGAGTACGGCGGTCGTGCGGGGCGGATCGCAAGCGGCTTCCTGCGGCTGCGCGAGGCGCTGGTTCCCTACCTCTACACGACGGCGCGCGAGGCCTACGACAGCGGCCTGCCGATCGCGCGGCCGATGTATCTCGACTGGCCGCGGTCGGCGCGCGCGTACAGGTACGACTCCCAGTACATGCTCGGCGACGAGCTGCTCGTCGCGCCCGTCACCGCGCCCGGCCCGGACCCGACCAAGCGGGTGTGGTTTCCGCCGGGCAGGTGGGTCGACGTGTTCACGGGGGAGGTACACGCCGGCGACCGCAGCGAGCGCCTCCGCGTGCCGCTCGACCGGATGCCGGTCTTCGCGCGGATGGGGGCGATCGTGCCCCGCCAGCCGGACCCGAAGGTTCGCGGCGGTCAGGCCGATCCGCTGGCGATCGACGTCTATGCCGGGGCCGACGGGTCCTATTCCCTCTACGAGGACGCAGGGGACGGGTTCGGTTACCGCCGCGATCAGTTCGCGCGCACGCCCCTGCGATGGAACCAGGCGTCCGCGACGATGACGATCGGACCTGCGCACGGGCACTTCCCGGGCATGCGCCCAAGGCGCCGCTACCTGTTGCGGTTCGTGGGCGTCGACCGCCCGCGCGACGTCACCCTCACGACCGGGGGCAGGACACGTGAGCTGCACGGCTGGTCATACGACCCTGCGACCGGGCGGCTTGAGGCGTCGGTGGCGGGGCTCGCCGCGGGCAGCGTCCGGCTGGAGTTCGGTACCGACCGCCCCGAGCGCAACTGATTGACTGATCAGTCAGGCGGGTATTCGCGGTAACATGCGCGCCGCTCATTCCCCAAGGAGGACCCTGACTTGAAGATTTGCTGTCTGGTCAAGGAGGTCCCGGACGCCGCCGTCCAGAAGCGGATCGATCCGGCCACCAAGCGGCTCGACCGCTCCGGTGAGAAGAACCTCAACCCGTTCGACACGCACGGCATCGAGGCCGCGATGCAGATTCGCGAAGGCGACAACGGCGCCGACGTCGAGGAGATCATCGCGGTGACCATGGGCCCGGAGAGCTCGGTGCGCGCGCTGCACAAGGCGGTCGCGCTCGGCGCCGACCGCTCGGTCCAGCTCACCGACGCCGCGCTCGAGGGCTCCGACGTCTGCGCCACCGGCTACGCGCTCGCGAAGGTGCTCGAGTCCGAGCAGCCCGATCTCGTCCTGCTCGGACAGCAGTCCGACGACGGCGAGTGCTACACGATCGGCGCCGTCGTCGCCGACCACCTGAAGATGCCGTCGCTGACCCAGGTGATCAAGATCGACGTCGAGGACGGCAAGCTCGTCTGCGAGCGCCAGGCCGAGTACGGCTATGACACGGTCGAGGTCGACCTGCCCGCCGTGATCTCCGTCGGCGATGCGATCAACGAGCCCCGCTACCCCTCGCTCAAGGCGATCATGGGGGCGAAGAAGAAGCCGCTCGACACCAAGGCCACCGGCGACGTCGGGATCTCAGCCGACCAGGTCGGCGAGGGCGGCTCGAAGACGCAGGTGCTCGAGATCAACCCGCCGCCGCCCAAGCAGGCCGGCGAGATCATCGAGGACGAGGACACCAACGAGACGGTCGAGAAGATCGTCGCCTGGATGGACGAAAGGAAGCTGATCTAGATGGGTGGGATTCTCGTTTACGCCCTCCACGACGACGAGGGCAACTTCAACAAGAACTCGCTCGGGGCGATCTCCGAGGCGGCGAAGCTCGCCGGCGAGCTCGGGACCGAGGCGGCGGCTGTGGTCGTCGGCGAGGTCGCCGACGACGCGGCGGCCGGGCTCGGCGCGTATGGCGCCAAGCGCGTCTTTCGCGCCAAGTCGGCGCCCGAGGGCCTCGCGCAGCCGATCGTCGACGTGATGGCGAAGGTGATCGGCGACGAGGGCTTCTCGTACGCCCTGTTCGGCGGCGGCCTGCTCGGCTTCGAGATCGGCGCCGGGCTCACCGCGCGCCTCAACGCCGGCGTGACGATGGAGGTGACCGCGGTCAAGGTGGCCGACGGCAAGCTGGTCGCTGAGCGGCCGGTGCTCCAGGACTCGGCGATCGTCGACGTCGGCTACGTCGGCGAGCCGGGGATCATCATCAGCCGCCTGAACGCGTTCTCGGAGAACGACGGCTCCGGCTCACCGGCCGAGGTGGTCGACGTCGAGGTCGAGCTCTCGGAGTGGTCGACGAAGGCGCGCATGCGCCAGCGCGGCGAGCAGCGCGGCGCTGACGTCAACATCGAGGACGCCGACATCCTCGTCGGCGGCGGCCGCGGGCTGGGCGAGAAGGACAACTTCAAGCTCGCCGAGGACCTCGCCGACGCGCTCGGTGGCGCGGTGGCGGCGACCCGCGCGGTCGTCGACGCCGGCTGGTACCCGTACGCCGCGCAGATCGGCCAGACCGGCAAGACGGTCGCGCCGAAGCTCTACCTGGCCGCCGGGATCTCGGGCGCAATCCAGCACAAGGTCGGGATGCAGAGCTCGGAGAACATCCTCGCGATCAACAAGGACCCGAACGCGCCGATCTTCGAGTTCGCAGACCTCGGCGTGGTCGGCGACCTCCACAAGATCATGCCCAAGCTGACCGAGGCCGTGAAGGCCAAGAGGGGCGGCTGAGGCACACATGACCCACACCGGGCCGGCCGTCGAGCCGGACCAGTACCCGCCGCCGTTCGACGAGCGCGACCTGATCGTCGAGCCGACCGATCCCGAGGACGAGCGGATCGAGGTCGGCGTGGCGATCGTCGGCGGCGGCCCGGCCGGCCTGGCGTGCGCCAACAAGCTCCTCGACCTGCTCGCCGACGAGCCCGAGCTGATGGAGAAGCTCGGCGAGGTGCCGGTGGCGGTGGTCGAGAAGGGCAAGGTCTGCGGCGCGCACACGCTGAGCGGCGCGAACATGAAGCCCGAGGCGATGCGGGAGCTGTTCCCCGACCTCGATCCCTCCGATTGGCCGTTCGCCTACCAGGAGGTCACCAAGGACGCGGTCTACCTGCTGACCAAGAAGGCGGCCCTGCCGCTGAAGCCGATGCCGCCGAACTTCCGCAACCACGGCAACTACGTGATCTCGGTCTCGAAGCTGTCGCGGTTCCTCGCCGAGCAGGCGGAGGAGAAGGGCGCCTACATCCTCACCGAGACGGTCGCCGACCGGCTCCTGGTGGAGGACCGGATCGTGCGGGGGATCCGCTCCGGCGACCGGGGCCGGGGCAAGGATGGTCAGCCGCTGGGCAACTTCGAGCCGGGCTCCGACGTGGTGGCGAAGACCACCGTGCTCGCCGAGGGGACGCTGGGGCATCTCACCCAGGCCGCGCTCGACTACTTCGACCTCCACGGCGCGCTCCCGACCCGCTGGGAGATCGGCGTGAAGGAGGTCTGGGAGGTGGAGAAGCCGCTCGACCGCGTGATCCACACGATGGGCTGGCCGCTTCGAAAGCGCGCCAAGTGGAACGAGTTCGGCGGCAGCTTCATCTATCCGATGGGTGAGGACAAGCTCTGCATCGGGCTGGTGATCGGCCTCGACTACACGGACTCGACCCTCTCCTGCCACGACCTGCTCCAGGAGATGAAGACCCACCCGTTCATCAAGAAGATGCTCGAGGGGGGCAAGCGCGTGGCCTGGGGGGCGAAGACGATCCCCTCCGGCGGCTACTACTCGATGCCCCGAAGCCTCTCCGTCCCGGGGATGGCGATCGCCGGCGACGGGGCCAACATGGTCAACATCCCGACGCTGAAGGGCATCCACTACGCGATGTACGCCGGGATGTACGCGGCCGAGGCGATCTTCAAGGCGCTCAAGGAGGACTCGGTCAACCTCGACGCCTACGACGAGAGGGTGCGCAAGTCGCAGATCGAGAACGACCTGTTCGAGTCGCGCAACATGCGCCAGCCGTTCTCGCACGGCTTCTTCCTCGGCGGCGCCGCGGCCAGCGCGATGACGGTCACCAAGGGCCTCTTCCCGGGCGGCAAGTGGAAGTACGAGCCCGACACCGAGATCGCGATGTCGGACGGCGGCGCCTCCAAGCACTACCCGAAGCCCGACAACGAGCTCACCTTCAACAAGCTCGACTCGGTCTTCCTCTCCGGCAACGCGACCCGCGACGACGCGCCGAACCACGTCAAGATCCAGAGCCACGTCCCGCGCGAGCTGGCCAAGACCTGGGTCAACCTCTGCCCGGCGCAGGTCTATGAGATCCCTGACGAGCAGCTCGAGAACGGCGCCGACGTCGTCGACGTCCACGTGACCGCGTCGAACTGCGTCCAGTGCGGCGCGATCAACGCCAAGGGCGGGCGCCTGACGATGCCCGAGGGCGGCGACGGGCCGCTCTACCAAGAGGTCTGACCGCGACCCCGACCCGGGTCAGGCTGCGCGACGGCTCCGTGGTCGTCGTACGCCCGATCGAGCCCGGCGACAAGGCCGCGATCCTCGCGATCTACCAGGGGCTCAGCGAGCAGTCGCGCTACCAGCGCTTCATGACCGCGGTCGGTGAGCCGTCCGCGTCGGACCTGCGCTACCTCACCGAGGTCGACCACACCGACCACGAGGCGCTGCTCGCCATCGACGCGGACTCGGGGGCCGCCACCGGCGTCGGGCGGTTCGTCCGCGAGGAGGGCGACACCGCCGAGGCCGCGATCGCGGTGGTCGACGCGTGGCAGGGCCGCGGGCTCGGCACGGTGCTCAGCCAGCTGCTCGCCGAGCGGGCGCGGGAGGTGGGGGTACGGCGCTTCGAAGCTCTGCTGCTCGCCACGAACGTGCAGATGCTCGACGTGCTCGCCGCCCTGGGCCCGGCCAAGGTGATTTCGCGCGACGCGGCCACGATCCAGGTCGAGGTCGAGATCCCGGACGTCGGCATCGGCGAGCACATGGCCGGCGTCCTGAGGGTCGCTGCCGGCGGCACGGTCGAGATCGCCACACCGCCCTGGGGGCTCCGTAGCGGCGGATAGGGTGGGCGCATGAAGAAGCTGCTGCTCGGGCTCGCCCTCGCCCTCGTCCTCTCGATCGCCGCCGCGCCGGCCGCCGCCAGCGCCAGCGGGGGCTTCGACCGCTCCTGCGGCGATCAGGCCGGCGCGATGGGCGCGCCCTGGACCAACCTGAAGGCCGACAACGTCTCGTGTCGCGCCGCCCGCAACCTGGCCGACATCTACGTCAGCGCCGCGTACGACCCGCCGTTTCACAGCTGGAAGTGCCGCAAGAAGCAGCTCGGCCCGGAGGACCTGAAGGTCAAGTGCAAGCGGCCGAAGAACGGCGGCCAGCGGCTGAAGTTCTTCTGGGGCGCCTAGGCGAAGTCCGCGACCAGTGCGGCCAGCCGCTCGGGCTGGTCCTCGGAGACGAACGTGCGCGCGTCCTCGATCCACTCGAGGCGCGAGCCGGGGATGTCGGCGGCGAGGCGCTCGGCGAACTTCGGCTTGAAGAACCGATCCTCCGTGGCCCAGGCGAGCATCGTCGGCCCGCCGAACTCGCGCAGGCGCTGCGCGGCCTCGAGCGTGTAGCGCTTCGAGATCCCGCGCAGCACTTCACGGACGTCGCGTCGGATCTCGGCGTCGCGGATCACCGGCTCCGTCCACGACGCCAGCACCTCTGACGGGATTCGCCGCTTCGAGAGCCAGCCGAACGCGATCGGCGAGCGCCGGTTCGCGGGGATCCGCATCGCCTGGGCCACCGCGCCCACGCCGCCCGGGACCCGGGCGAGCGCCTGGAGATAGCGGAAGGCAGGCGGCAGGAAGTTCTCGTAGGCGTCGCAGGGCGTGAGCACGAGGCGCCCGATGCGCTCGGGGTGGCGGGTGACGACGAGCTGGCTCAGCGCGCCGCCCGTGTCGTTGGCGACCAGCGTGACGTCGTCGAGGCCCAGCGCCTCGATGAAGTCGGCGATCAGCTTCGCCAGGCCCGGCGGGGAGAGGTCGGCGCCGGGGCTCATCGGGGTGCGGTGCGAGCCGAGCGGCAGGTCCGGGACCACGCAGCGGTAGGAGCCCTCGAGCCGGGGCACGACCTTGCGCCATAGCGTCCCGTCGACGAACGCGCCGTGGACGAAGACGATCGCCGGGGCGTCGTCCGGACCGGTCTGCGTGTAGGCGACGGTTCCCTGCTCGAGCGTGACGGCACTTCTCATCGCTGACCGGTTCTAGCACGCCGCTAAACTCGATTGCATGAAGACCGGGATCCACCCTGAGTACGTGCTCTCGCACGTGCGCTGCTCCTGCGGCAACGAGTTCTACACGCGCTCGACCAAGCCGGAGCTCCACGTCGAGATCTGCTCCGCCTGCCACCCCTTCTACACCGGCAAGCAGAAGCTGGTCGACACCGGGGGCCGGGTCGAGCGGTTCAAGCGCAGGGCGGCCCGCAGCAAGCAAGGCTGAGCACCCCCGGGCGATGAGCGCGGACGGCGGCCCGAGCATCGAGGAGCCCCGCATGCCGGACGGCATGCCGGTCGCCTCCAAGGACGCGCCGGTCGGCGGTCAGGCGGTGCTCGAGGGCGTGATGATGCGCGGGGTCTCGACCTGGGCGGTCGCGGTCCGCAAGCCGGTTCCCGAGGACGCGCCGGAGGACGCGCTCGGCGAGATCGAGGTCACCTCCGAGCCGCTGGTCTCGTGGGCGAAGCGCCATCGGCTGCTGCGCCTGCCGGTGATCCGCGGCGTGGTGGCACTCGCCGAGTCGATGAAGATCGGCTTCCGCGCCCTCGCGATCTCGGCCAACGCGCAGCTCGCCGAGGAGGACCCCGACGAGGAGCCGCAGGCGATCGGCGGGTTCACCTGGGGCCTCACGATCGCCTTCTCTCTCGTGCTCGCGATCGGCCTCTTCTTCGTCGTCCCGGTGGGCGCCACGAGCCTGATCAAGGACCAGCTCGGCTCGCCGGTCCTCTTCTGGCTCGTCGAGGGCGTCCTGCGGACGGCGATCTTCATCGCCTACCTCGCCGCGATCAGCCGCCTGCCGGACCTGCGGCGCGTGTTCGAGTACCACGGCGCCGAGCACAAGACGATCTCCTGCTTCGAGGCCGGCGACACGCTGGTTCCCGAGCGCGCCGAGCGCTACTCGCGCCTCCACCCGCGCTGCGGCACGAGCTTCCTGCTGATCGTGATGGTGCTCGCGATCTTCGTCTTCGCCCCGATCGGCCTCCCCGCCTGGTACTGGCTGGTGCTCTCGCGCATCCTCGGGATCCCGCTGATCGCCGGCCTCTCCTACGAGGTCATCAAGTGGGCGGGCAAGCACCGCAACAAGGCCTGGGTGCGCGCCGTGATGTGGCCCGGGCTCATGCTCCAGAACCTCACCACCCGAGAGCCCGACCGCGACGAGCTCGCGGTCGCGATCGCCGCGCTCGAGGCCGTGCTCGCGGTCGAGAACCCCAGAGAGGCCGCCCGCGAGGCGGGCGTGATCGAGATCGTCGCCTAGCCGCGCCCGCCGCGGCGCGCGCCTTGCGTGACATTCGACGCGCCTTCGACGCGCTCTGGCCGCCCGCCCTCGCCGAGTGTCACGTTGACCGTCCAGGAGGCGGTCAAGGTGACACTCGGCGCTGGGAGGGACGCGATCGGACGCCGCCGTCGCACTCGCGCGACAGACCTGTGCGAATCGGCCACATCGGCGCGCGTCGCCACACACTCTCACCCCTCACTGCAAGAACCTGCGCCGCGGCTAAGCGCGTGCCGTGCCTACGACCGCGGCGTGGATCTCCCGGACCTGCTCGGCGATCTCAGGCACCTGGCGGACGAGCGCCATCTCCTCCTGGAGCTCGATGAGCAGCTCGCGAACGCCGGTGAGGACCTCGGGCTAATGGCGCTTTGGTCGCTCCCCAGGCCACTAAGGCGCCATTCGGCCGGGCGGCCTAGTGCTCGCAGCCGCTGCTCGGGCCTGAGCCGGAGCCCTGGTCGCAGCTGTCCGTGCCCGGGCCGCCGTCCAGCGAATCGTTCCCGGAGTCGCCGCGGAGCTCGTCCGGGCCGTCGCCGCCCGCGAGCTCGTCGTCGCCGTCGGCGCCGCTGAGCTCGTCGGCGCCGGGGCCGCCGTCCATGCGCTCGCCGGGGCCCTGCTGGCTGTCGCCCTTGAGTCGGTCGTCGCCCGCGCCGCCCTTCATCCGGTCGGAGGTGGTCTCCTTGCGGTAGCCCTGGCTGTTGAGATGGTCGTCGCCGCCACCGCCGTCGAGCAGCGTGCCGCCGATCAGGCGGTCGTTGCCGGAGCCGGCGATCAGCACGTCCTTGCGCCCGCGCCGGCCATCGAGGAAGTCGCGACCGGGTCCGCCCTCGACGTGGTCGTCGCCGTTGTAGCCGTGGAGCTCGTCGTTGCCGTCGCCGCCGTCCATCTGGTCGTCGCCGGTGCCGGCGTCCATGGTGTCGTTGCCCTCGTCGCCGCACACCAGATCCTGCCCGTCGCCGGACGCCACCGTGTCGTCGCCGGCCCCGGCGAAGATCACGTCATTGCCCTGGGTTCCCTGGATGTGGCTGGACCCGGGCCCGTCGACGATGGTCGCCGCGTGGCCCAGGCAGGAGGGGGCCGCGGTGGCGCCCGGGAGGGCGATCACGGCCACGATCGAGAGGGCGCCGACCGCGGCGGCCGCGGCGATGGCTGCGCGCATGCGGGTCATGTGCAGGTTGTAACACGCGGATCGGCTGGCCGTAGCGTCACACTGGTGGCGTGATCGAGAAGTTGGCAGAGCAGGTCGAGGACCGGTTCGGCGAGCTCCAGCAGCAGATGTCGAACCCGGACGTGATCGGCGACCGCGAGCGGTACGCCGAGGTCGGCCGCGCGTACAGCGAGCTCGAGCCGGCGCACGAGCTGGTCGCCGAGTGGCGCCGGCTGCGGGGCGACCTCGAGGGCGCCGAGGAGCTGCTGGCCGAGGACGGGGACGACGAGGAGCTGCGGCGGGTGGTCGCCGAGGCGCCTCAGCGCCTGCGCGACCTCGAGGAGGAGATCCGCCTCGCGATGGTCGAGCGCGACCCCAACGACGACAAGAACGTGATCATCGAGATCCGCGGCGGCGCGGGCGGCGACGAGGCGGCCCTGTTCGCCGGCGACCTCTACAAGATGCTGACGCGGTACGCGGAGGAGCGCGGCTTTGCGACCGAGGTGCTCTCGCAGTCACCGGCCGAGGTCGGCGGCTTCAAGGAGGTCACGTTCGAGATCCGCGGCGACGGGGCCTATTCGGTATTCAAGTTCGAGGGCGGCACGCACCGGGTCCAGCGGGTGCCGAAGACCGAGTCGCAGGGGCGAATCCACACCTCCACCGCGACGGTCGCGGTGCTGCCTGAGGCCGAGGAGGTCGAGGTGGACATCAACCCGGAGGATCTCCAGGTGGACGTCTACCGCTCGTCGGGCCCGGGCGGACAGTCGGTGAACACGACCGACTCGGCGGTGCGGATGACGCACAGGCCGACCGGGATCGTGGTCTCGATGCAGGACGAGAAGTCTCAGCTTCAGAACCGCGAGAAGGCGATGCGCGTGCTCCGCGCGCGCCTGTACGAGCGCGAGCTCGAGCAGCAACGGGCCGAGATCGCAGCGGATCGCCGCTCCCAGGTCGGCACCGGCGAGCGCTCGGAGAAGATCCGCACCTACAACTACCCGCAGGGGCGGATCACCGACCACCGGGTGAAGCTCACCGCGCACAACCTCGACGAGGTGCTCAACGGCGATCTGAGCGAGTTCACGAACGCGCTCGCCGCCGAGGAGAAGCGCGCCCGGCTCGAGGCGCAGACCGAGGCGTGAGCGGGTCGGCGGTCGCCGGCAGCGTGGCGGTCGCGCTCGGCTCGGCCGCGGACGCGCTCGCCGCCGCGGGCGTGGACAGCCCGCGCCTCGACGCCGAGCTCCTGCTCGAGCGGGTCACGGGCCGCGACCGCGCCCGCCTGGTCGCGACGCCGGAGGCGCCGGTCGACGCCGCCGCGGCGCGCGAGTTCGGGGCGATGGTGCGGCGGCGCCTGCGCCGCGAGCCGATCGCATACATCCTGGGCACCAGGGGCTTCCGGCGGCTCGACCTCGCGGTGGATCGGCGGGTGCTGATCCCTCGGCCCGAGACCGAACTGCTCGTGGAGCTCGCCCTCGAGGTCGAGCCGCTCAGCGTGCTGGACGTCGGCACCGGCTCCGGCGCGCTCGCGCTCGCGGTCGCCGACGAGCTGCCGCAGGCAACCGTGGTGGCGACCGACACCTCGCTCGACGCGCTCGCCGTCGCGCAGGCCAACCGCGACCGGCTCGGTCTCGGCGACCGGGTGCGCCTCGCCTACGGCTCGTTCGAGCCGGGCCGGTTCGACCTCCTGCTCGCGAACCTCCCATACGTCAGCGCGGGCGAGTGGGAGGGCCTGGCGCCCGAGATCCGCGAGTACGAGCCGCGCGAGGCGCTGGTGAGCGGCCCGACGGGACTGGAGGCGATCGAGCAGGTGCTGGGCGACGTCGCCGTCTCGCCCGAGCCCCCAGGCGCGATCGGCCTCGAAGTCGGGATCGGGCAGGCACCGACCGTGGCCGAGCTCGTGCGACGGGCCGGGTTCGAGCGGATCGAGATCCGGCCGGACCTCGCCGGGATCGACCGCGCGGTGGTTGGATGGGTCTGACAGCGGACCTCGACGAGTGCATCCTCCGTGGTGGGGTTGCGCTGTTTCCGGCGGACGGCCTCTACGGGCTCGCTTGCGATCCCATGCGGGCGGACGCGATCGAGCGCATCCACCGGATCAAGGGCCGCGACGACGGCAAGCCGTCCGCGGTCATGTACTTCTCGCCCCTGGCGATGCGGGAGGTCGTGGCCGCGCTCGGGCCCCGCACCCGCGACGCGCTCGGCGCGCTGCTGCCGGGCCCCGTGACCCTGGTGGTCGCCAACCCGGAGCGCCTCTACCCGCTCGCCTGCCGCGAGGACCCGGAGCGGCTCGGCCTGCGGCTGATCGAGGGGCCGCTCGCCGGCGCGTCCTGCGCCGTGTTCCAGACCTCGGCCAACCGCTCAGGCGAGCCGGCGCCCGCGCGCTTCGCCGACGTGGACCGCGGGATCGTCGCCGCGGTGGACCTCGCGATCGACGGCGGTGAGCTCACGGGGATGCCGTCGACGGTGGTCGACGTGACCGCGATCGAGGCCGGGGGAGAGCCGGCGATCCTGCGCGAGGGGGCGCTCAGCCCGGAGGAAGCCCTGCGGCGGCTCGCGCCTGCTCGAGATCCGTGAAGAACGCCAGCGAGACCAACTTGCCTTCGCTCGCCTTCGCCAGCCCCACGGCGCGCTGCTCGGTCTCGATCCCGGTTGCGCGACCCCGGGCCTGAATCGCGAACTCGACCATCGCCGTGTCGTGATCGATGGGGTGGAGCTCCTCGACCTCGACCCGCACCGAGTCCATCGCCTCGAGGAACGACTCCCACCAGCGGCGCACGCCCGCGGGGCCGCGGTAGACGTCCGGCTCGCTCGCGAGCTCGCTCGGCGTCTCCATCACGAAACGCTCGTCGATGAGCTCCAGCGCCTGTTCATAGGTGCTCGGATCGAGCAGGCGGAACGTTTCTGCGATCGCCTCGATCTCGTCCGCCACGCGCTTATTATCAGCACGATGGCGCTCGACCTACCCGACGACTTCCAGACCGCCCCGCTGGCCGAGGTCGACCCGCAGATCGCCGAGGTCCTGAGGCGCGAGCTCGAGCGCCAGCAGTCGACGCTGGAGATGATCGCCTCGGAGAACTTCGTGCCCCAGGCGGTCCTCGACGCCGCCGGCTCGGTGCTCACCAACAAGTACGCCGAGGGCTACCCGGGCCGCCGCTACTACGGCGGCTGCGAGGAGGTCGACGTCGCCGAGCAGCTCGCGATCGACCGGGCCAAGGAGCTATTCGGGGCCGGCTTCGCGAACGTCCAGCCGCACGCCGGCGCCCAGGCGAACAACGCCGCGTACATGGCGATCCTCGAGCCCGGCGACACGATCATGGGCATGGCCCTCGACCACGGCGGCCATCTCACGCACGGGATGAAGCTGAACGTCTCCGGCAAGCTCTACGACGTCGTCGCCTATCACGTGCGCCGCGAGGACTACCGGTGCGACATGGACGAGGTGGCCCGGCTCGCGGAGGAGCACAGTCCGAAGGTGATCGTCGCCGGCTGGTCGGCCTATCCGCGCCAGCTCGACTTCGCCGCCTTCCGCGAGATCGCCGACTCGGTCGGCGCGAAGCTGATGGTCGACATGGCGCACTTCGCCGGCCTCGTGGCCGCGGACGAGCACCCGAACCCCGTCGAGCACGCGCACGTGACCACCACCACCGTGCACAAGACGCTCGGCGGGCCGCGCAGCGGGATGATCCTCACCAACGACGAGGAGCTCGCGACCGCGATCAACCGCGCCGTCTTCCCCGGCCAGCAGGGCGGCCCGCTGATGCACATCATCGCCGCCAAGGCCGTGGCCCTCGGGATCGCGCAGACCGAGCCGTTCCGCGCCCGCCAGCGCCAGACGATCGCCAACGCGCAGGCCTTCGCCGCCGAGCTGATCGCGAACGGCGTCGAGGTGCTCACAGGGGGCACCGACGTCCACCTCGTGCTCGTCGACCTCGGGCCGACCGGGCTCGACGGCAAGACCGCCGAGCACCGCCTCGAGGAGGTGGGGATCACGGTCAACCGCAATGCGATCCCGTTCGACGAGCGGCCCCCGATGAACCCGTCGGGCCTGCGGATCGGGACCCCCGCGCTGACCACGCGCGGGCTGGGCGAGGACGACATGCGCGAGATCGCGCAGGTGATCGCCGCCGCGCTCTCCGACCGCTTCGACGCCGAGCGCGAGGCGCTGGGCGAGCGGACCCGCTCCCTGATGGAGCGGTATCCGCTCTACCCGCAGCTCTCGACGGCCGCAGCCGTCTGAGCTACTGCACCACTCCGGCCCAGAGGCCCGAATTGTTGAAGGTCGCCGCTCCGGCGCCCGGGTTGCTGTACCGCAGCGAGAACGTGTACTTCCCGGGGTTCACCGGCGAGAACACGAGGAAGCCGCCGCGGGCCGGGTTTACGACCCCGCCGGCGCCCGTGTCGGCCTGACCCGGGACCGTGAACCTGATCTGCGGGGACGGGTTGTTGAACTGCATGATCGCCGGCGCGCCCGGCAGCACCGTGGGCTCGAACAGGTGAACCTGAGCGCTGGCGTTGTTGCCGCCGCCGTTGACCTGACCGGTGACCCTCGCGTAGATCGCGACCAGGCCGCCCTGCGGGACCTTCACGGTCACCGAGGGGCCGCCGAGGTCGGTCGGGGCCTTCGACGCCGTCGAAAGCGGGCCGACGACGCCCTTGGTCTTGAACAGGTCGAGCGCCGGCGGATGGACGGCGAGCTTGTGGATGTCGGAAGCCTTGACCGCGCTCGGCGCGATGTCGTTGGACTTGACGGAGTTCTTGCCCTGAAGGGCGACGGCGGAACCCGTCAGGCCGACGACCAGCGCGACGATTGCGACCAGCATTGCGGGCGAGGGCAGCTTGCGCCTCGTTCTCATTCGGACCTCCCGTGGGTCGGTTTGACGTCCCCCACCCGAGCAAACCCTACGGACGGCACGTAAGTTTCGCCACCGCGATGAGGATCTGGGTCGACTGCACTGCCGCGGCGCATCCGCTCGTCCTGCGGCCGATCATCGAGCGCCTGCGGGAGCGCGGGCACGTGGTCGAGATCACGGCGCGCGAGTACGGCCAGACGGTCGGCATCCTCGAGCGGCTCGGGCTCGAGCACGAGGTCGTCGGCCGCCACGGCGGCGGCGCCACCGCCGGGAAGGGCTTGGCGCTCGCGCGGCGCAGCTGGGCGCTCGCGGGCTGGGCCCGAGGCCGGGGCTTCGAGCTGGCGCTCGCCCACGGGTCGGTCGACCTGGCGGTCGTCAGCACCGCGCTGCGGATCCGCTCCGTGCAGATGCAGGACTACGAGTACGCCGGGCTGCAGCGCCAGCTGGCGTTTCGCGCTGCGAGCCGCGTCCTCGTCCCCGATGCGATCGGGGTGGAGGCGATGCGCCGGGCCGGCGCGAAGCCCGGCAAACTGTTCCGCTACCCCGGGCTCAAGGAGGACTACTACCTCGCGGACTTCGTCGCGGACGCGACGGTCCCGGGCGCGCTGGGGGTCAAACCGGACCGCGTGCTCGCCGTCGTCCGCCCGCCGCCCGAGACTTCCGCGTATCACGCCCGCAACCCGATCTACGAGGCGGTGCTCGATCGGCTCGCCGCCGACGAGCGGAGCACCGCGGTCGTGATCGGCCGCACCGAGGGCCAGGCCGCGGCGGCCCGGGCCCGCAACGACCCGTCGCTGATCGTCCCCGACCGGGCGATCGACGCCCAGAGCCTGATCGCCTGCGCCGACCTGGTGGTGAGCGCCGGCGGGACGATGAACCGCGAGGCCGTGGCGCTCGGCACGCCCGTCTACACGATCTTCAGCGGCCGCATGGGGGCCGTCGACGAGCGGCTGATCGCCGCGGGCCTGCTGCGCCCGCTCACGGATCCGGCGGCGCTCGAGCTCGCGAAGCGCACGACGGCGCCGGGCCCGCGCCACCCGCGCGACCCGGAGGTGCTCGTCGAGGCAGTGCTCGGCCTGATGTTCGTCGACGGGCGCCCCGAGACCATCTTCGCGCTGTTCGCGTTCCTGGTCGCCGCCGTGATCGCCTGGCTGCTGGTCCCGGTGGCCGAGCGGATCGCGTGGCGGATCGGCGCCGTCGACTACCCGAACGAGCGCAGCCTCCACACGGACCCGACCCCGAAGCTCGGCGGGCTCGCGATCTTCGTCGCGATCTCCGTCGCGACGATCCTCTTCCTGCCCTGGGCAGAGCAGACGCAGGCGCTGCTCGTCGGCGCCGTGGTGATCGTCGTCGTCGGGGTGCTCGACGACGTCTTCGAGCTCAACCCGCTGCTGAAGCTCGCCGGGCAGACGGTGGCGGCGGCGATCCCGGTGCTGAACGGCGTCAACGCCAGCGCCTTCACGCTCCCGTTCTTCGGCTCGATCGACCTGCGCACGGTCCAGCTCCTCGACATCGGCCCGATCGGCAGCGTCAACCTCGGCCACGTGCTCACGATCATCGGGATCGTCGCGGTGATCAACGTCATCAACCTCATCGACGGCGTCGACGGGCTGGCCGCGGGGGTCTGCGTGATCTCGGCGGCGACCATGGCGGTGATCGCGCTGTCGCTGGACCGGCCGGGCGCCGGGGTCCTCGCCGCGCTCACCGCGGGCGGCGCGCTCGGCTTCCTGCGCCACGGGTTCCCGCCGGCGTCGAGCTTCATGGGCGACACGGGCTCGAACCTGCTCGGCTACCTGCTGGGGGCGATCGCCGTCCAGGGGGCGCTGAAGACGAACGCCGTGGTCGCGCTGTTCTTCCCTCTCGTCGTGCTCGCGGTGCCGATCCTCGACACCGGCTTCGTGATCGCGAAGCGGATCAAGTACCGCCAGCCGATCTACCGCGCCGACCGCTGGCACTTCCACCACCGGATGGCGAACATCGGCTTCTCGCAGCGGCGCACGCTGGCGTACCTGTACGGGTGGGCCCTGGTGATGGCCGGGCTGGCGCTCGCCCTGCGCTTCGTCCCGTATTCGGACGACCACGGGCACTTCAACCCGTGGTGGACGGCGGTGATCGGCGTCTGCTTGGTGGCGGCGCTCGCGGCGAGCTTCTACCTCGTGATCACGCTCGAGATCCTCAAGCTGCGCACGGCGCGCTTCCGCGAGCTCTTCGGCAGCCGCGGCGCCGCGCCCGCCGACGCCGAGGTCGACGCGGGCGTCGCCCGCGAGCTCGAGACCGGGAGCTTCCCGGCCGTCGACCCGGACACGGGCGAGCTCGAACTGCTGGATCCGCCTCGGTAGCGACCCCGTACCCGCTGTTACAAGCGTGTTACAAGCGGGCCCTCCGAGTGCCCTCTTTTCCTCTATATTGGGCGGCGCCGCCGAGTCCTGGCGCTCTTCCGGGACGGGCGGCTGTCACGTCCCTGGGATCCGTTTTTTGGCCCGCATTGCCTGGTCGCTTCTTCAACTCCCCCGATGACCCCTACCCCTCCGACGGGGGACGTCGCCATGCCGCACGGCCCGCCGCCGGCCGCGGCCAGCTCCGCCGCGCGGGTTCCTGCGGTGCAGCCAGTCCGCAGCGGGTAGGACGGGGACGTCAGCGGGGGGTCTGCTCTTGTCAACGCTCGCGCTAGAAGGTTCGGACGCGACCGCCCCGCGCGGCCGTCCGGGCGTGCTCGTCCGCTACGCGGACCTGCTGCTGCTCGCGGCCGCGCTGCCGATCTTCATCGCGGCGAGCCTGCCGATGCTCGGCTACGCGGTCGCCGCAGGTGTCTGGCTTGATCCAGCACGCGATCCTCGCGGCCGCGGACCGCGCCTCGGCCGCCGCGCTCGCTCAGCGGCGATCGCCGCCGGGCGCTCGGGATCGTCGGCGCGGCCACACTCGGGCGCGTGTGGCTGGTGGCGCTCGCCATCCTGCTCGTCGGCGTGCTCGGCGAGCGCGAGGACGGGCTCGCGGCCGCCGTGCTCTGCCTCGCCCTGGTCACCGTGCACCTGGCCTGCCTGGCGTTCAGCAAGCTCTTCTACCCGGACGCGAGCGGCACGTGAGCCGCAAGACGAAGATCTGGATCGGAGTCGGGCTCTACCTGCTGATCACGCTCGGGCTGCTGATCGTGCTCGGCAACGAGGGCAAGAACGACGCCTTCCAGCCCCAGAACGAGTTCAAGCTCGACCCGTGGATCGACATCAGCATCGGTGGGATCGATCTCTCGATCAACAAGGCCGTCGTCTACCTGATGCTCGCGAGCGGGCTGACGATCGGGGCGATGTGCTTCATCGCCAGCCGCATGAAGCGGGAGCCGAACAAGGTCCAGATGGCGGTCGAGGTCGCCTACGACCTGACCCGCAACAACATCACCGGGGGGAACATCCCCGACGACCGACTCGCGAAGAAGTGGTTCCCGTTCCTCGCCACGCTGTTCTTCTTCATCTTCTTCTCGAACATGATCGGCTTCCTGCCGCTGCCGATCAACACGGAGCACACGATCGACATCTTCGGGCTCGAGATCCCGTCGTTCGGGCTCTACGCGGCCACCGCCAACCTCTCGATCCCGCTCGTCCTCACGCTCATCGTGTGGATCAGCTACCACGTCGAGGGGATCAAGGCGAAGGGATTCGTCGGCTATCTGAAGTCGTGGCTGCCGCCGGGCCTCGAGGACATGAACGCCTTCGCGAAGGGGTTCATCTTCGTGATCGAGGCCGTGTCGCAGTTCGCGCGGCTGATCTCGCTCTCGGTGCGGCTCTTCGCCAACATCCTCGCCGGGCACCTGCTGCTGCTGTTCATGGGTGGCGGGCTCGCCGTGCTGCTCGGGGTCGCGGCCCTGGCGCTGCTGACCTACCCGCTGGCGTTCTTCTTCTTCATCCTCGAGGTCGGCCTGATCGCCACCCTCCAGGCGTTCATCTTCTCCACGCTTACTGCCATCTACCTCGGCGGGGCGACCGCCGAGACTCATTAGAGAAAAGGAGCACTAGGACATGGATTTGCTGCCCATCGCTCAGGCCGCGCAGTCGGTCGACCTGGCGCCGATCTCAGACGGACTCAAGTCCGTCGCGCTCGGCATCGGTGCCGGGCTCGGCTCGATCGGCGCCGGCATCGGCATCGGGATCATCTTCGGCAAGGAGATCGAGTCGGTCGCCCGTCAGCCGGAGATGAAGGACGAGCTGCAGGCGATTCGCTGGCTCGGCTTCGCGCTCACCGAGGCCGTCGCGTTCTACACGTTCATCTTCGGCCTGATCGCCTTCTTCCTCTAGGTCTCGATGGAGCTGTTGGCCACAATCGGGACGGTCGTGCCGCTCGGCGCCGAGGACAGCGGAGGCAGCTTCCTGGTCTCCCCGGGCCTGGGTCTGATGATCTGGACCCTGATCCTGTTCGGGATCACCTTCTACGTGCTCCGTAAGTACGCCTTCCCGCGCATCGGCGAGGCGCTGGAGAAGCGCGCGAACGCGATCCGGGAGAACATCGAGGCCGCCGAGAAGCAGCGCGAGGAGGCGGACGAGCTGCTGGACGAGTACCGCCACCGGCTCAAGGAGGCGCGGGAGCAAGCGGAGGACATCGTCGCCCGGTCTCGCAAGGCGTCCGAGGCCGCGGTCGCCGACGCGACGGCCGACGGCAAGGCCAAGCGCGAGGAGCTGGTCGCCGCTGCCCGCCGGGACATCGAGGCGGAGACGAAGCGCTCGATCGACCAGATCCGCAGGGAGATGGCGGACCTGACCGTGCTCGCGACCGAGAAGGTCACGCGCAAGACGCTGGACTCCGACGATCAGCGTCGCCTGGTCGAGGAGGCGCTCGCCGAGGTCGACTTCTCGGCGCTGGCCGGAAACGGCGCCGCGTCGTCCGAGGAGCGGAGCTAGCCCGATGGAGGAGATCGCGCGCGTCTACGCCGACGCGCTGTTCGACGTCGCCAACGACCGGGACGAGCTGGACGAGATCCACGACCAGCTCGGCCAGTTCGCCGACGCGATGAACTCGAGCAACGACATGCGCGTGTTCTTCTTCTCGCCGTACTTCTCGTCCGAGGACAAGCGCGAGGCGATCGGCAGCGCGGTCTCCGGGGCGAGCGACGAGCTCGTAAACTTCCTCGAGCTCCTGGCGGAGAAGCACCGGATGCCGGCGATCTTCCGCATCCGGGACCGTTTCGACGAGCTCTGGGCGAAGGCGAGGAAGCGGCTCGAGGTGACGCTGACGAGTGCCGTGGAGCTCGACGACAAGGTCGTCGAGCAGGTGCGCGAGGAGGTCGAGAGGCAGACGGAGCGCGAGATCGACCTCGAGACCCAGGTCGACCCCGACATCCTCGGGGGCCTGGTGCTCCGGGTGGGCAACATGGTCTTGGACGCCAGCATTCGGGGCAAGCTGGAGAAACTGAGAAAGGAAGTCGCCTCGGCGGCATAGTGATTGATTTGAGGGGCTTTAGCCCCGAAACAAGCGTGTAAGGCCGCCGCAGGCGGCCGCAAGAGATTCAAAAAGGAGCGACTGAGCGTGGAGATCAAGCCCGACGAGATTTCGAAGATCCTCAGGCAGCGGATCGAGGGGCTGGAGGCGGACTCCGCCGACCTCGCCGAGGTCGGGACCGTGCTGTCGGTCGCCGACGGCATCGCCCGCGTGCACGGGCTCGACAACTGCATGTCGCTCGAGCTGCTCGACCTGCCCCACGACGTGACCGGGCTCGCCCTCAACCTCGAGGCCGACAACGTCGGCGTCGTGCTGTTCGGCGAGTGGGACAAGATCGTCGAGGGCGACACGGTCAAGCGCACGGGCCGCCTGCTCGAGATCCCGGTCGGCGAGGAGCTGCTGGGGCGGATCGTCGATCCGCTCGGCCGCCCGCTCGACGACCGCGGCGACATCAACACCTCGGAGACCCGCCCGGCCGAGTTCAAGGCCCCGGGCGTGGTCGAGCGCCAGCCGGTGAACACGCCCGTCCAGACCGGGATCAAGGCGATCGACGGGATGATCCCGATCGGCCGCGGCCAGCGCGAGCTGATCATCGGCGACCGCCAGACCGGCAAGACGGCGATCGCGATCGACACGATCATCAACAACAAGGACAAGGACCTGATCTGCGTCTACGTCGCCATCGGCCAGCGGATGTCGACAGTGGTCCAGGTGGCCGAGATCCTCGACGAGCACGGCGCGCTCGAGAACACGATCATCGTCGCCGCGCCCGCCGACGAGGCAGCGCCGATCAAGTACATGGCGCCGTACGCCGGCTGCGCGATGGCCGAGCACTTCCTCTACGCCGGCGGCGACGCGCTCTGCGTCTACGACGACCTCACCAAGCACGCCTCGGCGTACCGCCAGATGAGCCTGCTGCTGCGCCGGCCGCCGGGCCGCGAGGCCTATCCGGGCGACGTCTTCTACCTGCACTCGCGGCTGCTGGAGCGCGCCGTGCGGCTCAACGACGACCTCGGCGGCGGCTCGCTGACGGCGCTGCCGGTCATCGAGACGCAGGCCAACGACGTCTCGGCCTATATCCCGACGAACGTCATCTCGATCACCGACGGCCAGATCTTCCTGGAGTCGGACCTCTTCTACTCGGGCGTGCGGCCGGCCATCAACGTCGGCATCTCGGTCTCGCGGGTGGGCGGCAACGCGCAGACCAAGGCGATGAAGAAGGTGGCCGGCAAGCTCAAGCTCGACCTCTCGCAGTACCGCGATCTTGAGGCGTTCGCGCAGTTCGGCTCCGAGCTCGATCCCGAGACCCAGAAGCAGCTCGCCCGCGGCGAGCGGCTGGTCGAGATGCTCAAGCAGAACGAGCGCAGCCCGCTGTCGGTCTCCGACCAGGTGGCGTCGATCTACGCCGGCACCGGCGGCTACCTCGACCGGATCAAGACCGAGCGCGTGCACGAGTTCCTCGCCCAGATGCTCGAGCGGCTGCACTCGGAGAACAAGGACCTGATGGGCAAGATCAACGACGGCGCGCTCTCCGACGAGGACGAGGAGGCGCTCGGCGAGGCGATCGCGGAGATGGTCGACGACTTCGGACCGGACTTCGACGAGGAGGGCCAGGCGCTCGAGGAGGGCGAGTCGGATCGCGTGAAGGAGGACCACGAGCGCGACCGCCCGGGCCGCACCGACGAGGAGGCGAAGGCCGAGGACGAGGCCGAGGCGGAGGCCGACAAGGCCGAGAAGACCGTCGAGCGCGCCGAGGAGGAAGTGACGGCGTAGCTCATGGCCACGCAGAAGGAAGTCAAGAACCGGATCGCGAGCGTGAAGAACATTCACAAGATCACGCGCGCGATGGAGATGGTCGCCGCGGCGCGCCTGCGCCGCGCCGAGCAGCGCATCGACGCCATGCGCCCCTACGCGCAGGCGATCCGCAAGATGACCCAGCAGGTGGCCGACGCGTCCGCGGGCACGATCCCGCGGATCAAGCTGCTGGAGGAGCGCGAGAACCCGAGCCGGGTGGGGATCATCCTGGTCACCGGCGACCGCGGCCTGGCGGGCGCCTTCAACACCAACATCATCCGCGAGGGCAGCCGGCTCAAGCGCGAGTTCTCCGACGACGGGGTGGACACCTCGTTCTCGGTCGTCGGCCGCCGTGGGACCTCGAGCCTCACCTTCCGCGGCGAGGAGATCTCCAACTCCTACGTCGGGTTCACCGACCGGCCGGCGTTCACGGACGCCCGCGAGATCTCGCGCGACGTCACCTCGGCGTACGTCGACGGCGACCTCGACCGCGTCGAGCTCGTCTACAACCGTTACGTCTCGCCGCTGACGCAGTACGTCCGTCGCCAGACGCTGCTGCCGCTGCAGGAGGCGGAGGTCTTCGGCGAGGGCATCCCGGAGCCCGAGGAGCCCGCGGACCCCGAGCTCGCCGAGGCGCACGAGAAGGCCTACTGGGACTACGAGCCCGAGCCGGAGCTGCTGCTGCCGATGCTGTTCGAGGAGTACGTCGACCTGTCGGTCTACCGCGCGCTCCTCGAGTCGTCGGCCTCGGAGCTGGGCGCGCGCATGACCGCGATGCGCTCGGCCGCCGAGAACGCGGAGGAGATGATCGACGACCTGACGCTGGAGGCGAACCGGGTCCGCCAGGCGGAGATCACGCAGGAAATCTTGGAAGTCGTCGGCGGAGCCGAAGCGCTCGGCTGATCTAGAAAGGGAACATGGCTGAGAACAACGGAAACGAGAGCTCGAACGGCAAGAACGTCGGGAGGGTGGAGAGCGTCACCGGCGTGGTCGTGGACGCCGTGTTCGGCGACGACCACCTGCCGGAGATCTACTCGGCGCTCGAGATCGAGATGAGCGGACACGACGGGACGCCGACGACGCTCGTCTGCGAGGTCCAGCAGCATCTCGGCGACGATCGCGTTCGCGCCGTGGCCATGGACGCCACCGACGGCCTCCAGCGCGGCCAGGAGGTGCTCGACACCGGCGGACCGATCACGGTCCCGGTCGGCGACGCGACCCTGGGGCGGATCTTCAACCTGCTCGGCGAGCCGATCGACAACGCCGGCGACGTCGACGTCGAGACGCGCTGGCCGATCCACCGCCCGGCGCCGGAGGTCGAGGACCTGACCCCGACCCAGGAGGTGCTCGAGACCGGGATCAAGGTCGTCGACCTGCTCGCTCCGTACGCGAAGGGCGGCAAGGTCGGCCTGTTCGGCGGCGCCGGCGTCGGCAAGACCGTGCTGATCCAGGAGCTGATCCGCAACATCGCCGAGGAGCACGAGGGCTTCTCCGCGTTCTGCGGCGTCGGCGAGCGCTCGCGGGAGGGCAACGACCTCTGGCTCGAGATGAAGGAGTCCGGCGTCATCGACCGGACGATGCTCGTCTTCGGGCAGATGAACGAGCCGCCGGGCGCCCGCCTGCGCGTGGCGCTCTCCGGCCTGACGATGGCGGAGTACTTCCGCGAGCAGGGCGGCAAGGACGTGCTGCTCTTCATCGACAACATCTTCCGCTTCGTCCAGGCGGGCTCCGAGGTCTCGGCGCTGCTCGGGCGGATGCCCTCCGCGGTCGGCTACCAGCCGACCCTGGAGACCGAGATGGGCGGCCTGCAGGAGCGGATCACCTCGACCAAGCAGGGCTCGGTGACCTCGATCCAGGCGGTGTACGTCCCGGCCGACGACCTCACCGACCCGGCGCCCGCATCGGTGTTCGCGCACCTGAACGCGACCACGACGCTCTCGCGGGCGATCTCCGAGAAGGGGATCTACCCGGCGGTCGACCCGCTCGACTCGACCTCGACGATCCTCAAGCCCGACATCCTCGGCGAGGAGCACTACAACACCGCGACCGAGGTCCAGGAGACCCTGCAGCGTTACAAGGAGCTCCAGGACATCATCGCGATCCTCGGCATCGACGAGCTCTCCGACGAGGACAAGGTGGCGGTCAACCGGGCTCGGAAGCTGGAGCGCTTCCTCTCGCAGCCGTTCTTCGTGGCCGAGCAGTTCACCGGCCGCGACGGCGAGTACGTCCAGGTAGCCGACACCGTGCGCAGCTTCCGCGAGATCCTCGAAGGCAAGCACGACGACCTGCCCGAGTCCGCCTTCTACATGAAGGGCTCGATCGACCAGGTCTCAGGCACCGAGGAGAAGGGCGAGAAGGACGAGGGCGTCGAGCGCGAGCAGGCCGAGACGGAGGAGCGCAAGGAGCAAGAGGCCGAAGAGGCCGAGTCCGATGGCGAGTGAGCACAAGCTCGAGGCCCAGGTCCTGACGCCGGAGGGCGAGGTGTTCTCCGGCGAGCTCCACATGCTCGTGACCCGGACGGCGGTGGGCGAGGTGGGCATCCTCGCCGGTCACATCCCGATGGTCGCCCGGCTCGTCCCGGCCGAGCTGCGCTTGCACAAGTCCGACTCCGAGGTGGACACGTACGCCCAGGGCGAGGGCTGGCTCGAGGTCTTCGCCAACCGCGCCCGGGTGCTGATCACCGAAGCGAAGTCGCCCGACTCCCTCGACGCGTCGGACCTCAAGCAACGCCTCGAGCAGGCCAAGCAGAGCCTCTCCGAGGCCGAGGACGGCTCCGCCGCCGCCGAGCAGGCGGAGCGCGAGCGGGCCCGCTGCGAGGCCTTCATCCAGATCGCCGAGGGGTAGAGGCCGGGCAACCGGCCTACCATCTGGCGATCTTGGATGAGCAGCTCTTAACAGAGAAGCTGATCGGCTACGACACCTCGACGGCCGAGGGCATCAAGCAATGCGCCGGTTTCGTCAAGGGCTGGCTCGACGCGCGCAACATCGAGACCCGGCAGATCAACTGCCGCGGCCTGCCGGTGACGCTCGCCGAGGTCGGGCCCGCGGACGCCGACACGACCCTCCTTCTCCACGGCCACCTCGACGTCGTCCCGGGCCGGCCTGAGCAGTTCGAGCCACGCGCCGACGGCGACCGGCTCATCGGGCGGGGGGCCTACGACATGAAGGGGGCGCTCGCCGCGATGCTGCTCGTGGTCGCCGACCTGCGCGACACCGACGCCGTCCGGCTGCGGTTGGGGGTGGTGCCGGACGAGGAGTCCGAGGAGGAGGCCGAGCGCGGCGGCGAGCTGCTGGTCTCCGAGGGCTTTCTCGGCGACTTCGTGATCACGGGCGAGCCGACCGACATGCACGTCGGGGTGGCCGCCAAGGGCGTGGTGGCGATGCGGATCCGGGTCGACGGGCGCGCGGCGCACGGCGCCACCCCGTGGCTTGGCGAGAACGCGATCCTGCGCGCAATCGACGTGTTCCGAGCGGTCCAATCGCTACCGTTTGCCTCTCAGAGCTCGGAGCTCTTCGACCGGCCGTCGATCAACCTCGGCCGGATCCTCGGCGGCGACGCGTTGAACAAAGTGCCCGACACCTGCTACATCGACGTCGACGTCCGCTATCTGCCCGAGCAGGATCCAGACGAGATCCTCGACGAGGTGTCCGGCATCCCGGCCGCGACGATCGTCTCCACCTTCATGCGCCCGCCGGCGATGGTCGACCCCGAGTCGCCGTTCGTGCGGGCCCTGTGCGAAGCGACCGCCTCGCATCACGACGGTGAGGTGATGAGCGTCGGCCGCGACGGAGCTTCGGACGCGGTCTCGTTCCTGCGCGCCGGCGTGCCCGCGGTCGAGTTCGGCCCCGTCGGCGCCGGGCATCATGGGCCTGACGAGTGGGTCTCGATCGGCTCGCTTGCGAACTACCGCCAGGCGATCGTCGAGTTTGCCGCCGGGTTGCCGCAGCGCCTGGCCCTCGCCGAAGGTGGGCTCGAATGACCGACGACGACGAGCGCCAGGACCCGACTCCGCCGCCCGAGGACGGCGGCGCCGGCGAACACGAGGTGCCGCCGCCCGCGACCTGGGCAGGGCGCCAGCGAGCCGGCGGCGACGCGGAGGCGGCGGACGCGGAGGCCGCGGAGCCCGCGGAGGACGCGGAGGACGCGGGCCCCGAGACGGAGGCCTACGACGCGATCGAGCGCGACCTGGACCGGGAGCTGGCGGGGCTCGAGGGCGACGAGGACGCCGACGAGCCGGACGAGCCGGACGACGCTGACGAGCCGGACGATGCCGACGAGCCGGACGAGCCCGACGAGGAGCCGTCCGGCGAGCTCGAGGCCGAGGAGGCGCCCTCCGAGGAGCTCGATGCGGAGTCCGAGCCCCCGTCGGAGGAGCACGAGGCCGAGGAGGCCGCCCCGCAGGTGCCCGGTGAGACAGTCGAGGCGGAGACCGTCGCGCTCGCCGATCGCGAGCAGGCCGAGGAGGCGGCGCTCGCCGGCCTCAGGGCGCGGGTGGGGGAGGACGGCAGCGATGGTGGCAGCGAGCCGCCGCCCGTCGCGGACGCCGACGACGGCGACAACGGCAAGGCGCCGCGCGCGCGGCCCGTGTGGGCCCGCTTCCTGGCCGCCTCCCTGGTGATCGTGATCTCGATGGCGGCGGCGACCTCGATCAGCATCCTGCTCTACCTCACCGACATCGCCAAGGGCCTCTCAGACAACGAGAAGTTCGCCTCGCTGCAGAGCCAGCTCACCGACGTCGACGGCGGCGACCCGCAGACGATCCTGATCATCGGCTCCGACAAGCGGCAGGGCATGAAGGGCGACCCGGGTCGCTCCGACACGACGATCCTGCTGCGCGTCGACCCCGAGAAGCACGCGATCGCGCTGCTGTCGATCCCGCGCGACCTGAAGGTCAACATCCCCGGCTACGGCGTGGGCAAGTTCAACGAGGCCTTCGCGGACAACGGCCCGGACAAGACGCTCCAGGTCGTCAAGCAGCTCACGGGCCTGAAGATCAACCACGTCGTCAACATCGACTTCCGGGGCTTCGCCGACGCCGTCGACGCGATCGGCTGCGTGTACATCGACGTCGATCGTCACTACTACATCCCCCCTGACACGGGTGTCGCTGCGATCGACATCGAGGCCGGCTACCAGCGGATGTGCGGCTACAACGCGCTCCAGTACGTGCGCTTCCGCCACTTCGACAACGATCTCGTGCGCGCGGCGCGCCAGCAGGACTTCCTCCGGGAGGCGCGCCAGAAGCTGCCGCCGGAGGTCCTGATCCGCGACCGCGACAAGCTCCTCAACATCTTCACCAAGTACACGACGTCCGACATCTCCGACGCCGTGCCGCTGCTGGAGCTGCTCAAGACCTTCCTCGGCGTCCAGTCGGCGCCGGTGCGCGAGGTCCACTTCCCGGCGCAGCTCGGCGAGATCTACGTGACCGCCGACGATGCGGCGATCAAGAAGGCGGTCGCGCAGTTCCTCGACACGGAGGGCACGCCGGGGGACCGCCCGGCGGGACAGCCACCGCCCAACGAACAGCAGAACGGCGGCGGCAACGGCGGCAAGGACAACAAGCCGAAGCCGAGCTCGGATAGCGGCCACTTCGAGGGCCCGACGATGGACGACTCGACGGAGCAGGGCCAGCGCTACGCGCACCAGATCTCGATCCACAAGAAGCACGACGGCGACCCGATGATCGACTTCCCGGTCTACTACCCGACCCGCCTCGCCCCGGGCTCGCTGATCACCGAGGACAGCCGCGCGTTCCCGATCGACGGCCCGGAGAAGGACGTGTACTACGGCTACAAGATGGTGGCCGACGTCCCCGGCGACACCTTCGGCCACGGTCTGTACGACGAGTTCTACGGCATCTCGGGCACGGACTGGGTGGACGCGCCGATCCTGTCCAACCCGTCGGAGACGAGGACGATCGACGGCAAGACCTACCTGCTGTTCTACGACGGCGACCGCCTGCGGCTCGTCGGCTGGAAGACCCCGAAGGCGGCGTACTGGGTGAACAACACCCTGCTGCAGTCGCTCGACGAGGGCCAGATGCTCTCGATCGCGACCTCGATGCGCGAGTACGAATCTAAGTAGCTTCCCCTGCCCGTGGAGAAGTCCGAAAAGCCCGCCATCGGTGTGATCGGGGTCGGTTGGGTCGGCCTCGTCACTGCTGCCGGGCTCGCCGAGCTCGGCCACCCCGTCGTCGCCGTCGACATCGACGAGCGCAAGATCGCCGGCCTGCGCGCGGGCGAGCCGCTGCCGATTCACGAGCCCGGCCTGAGTGAGATGGTGAAGCGCAACGGCGAGCGACTGCGCTTCGAGACCGACATCTCCGAGGCGCTCGCCGCCGCGCGGATCCTGTTCTGCTGCGTGGACACGCCGCCCACGTACTCGGGCGACGCGGACCTGTCGCGCGTCGAGGCCGTGGTCGCGACGCTCCCCGAGGGCGCTGACCACGCTCTGGTCATGAAGAGCACGGTGCCGGCCGGCACGGGGGCCTCGATCCTGCGCCAGCGGCCCGATCTCGTCTACGTCTCCTGCCCGGAGTTCCTCAAGGAGGGCTCGGCGGTCAACGACTTCCTGCACCCCGACCGCGTGGTGATCGGCGCCGACGCCGGCGCGGAGTGGGCCGCGGACGCGGTCCTCGAGGCGTACGCGCCGCTCGGCGGCGAATCCTTCCGCACCGACGTGGCCTCGGCGGAGATGATCAAGCTCGCCTCGAACGCCTTCCTGGCAACCAAGATCTCGTTCATCAACGAGATCGCCAACGTGTGCGAGGAGGTCGGGGCCGACGTCATGGAGGTCGCCTCCGGGATGGGGATGGACGCCCGGATCGGGCCCAAGTTCCTGAACGCCGGGATCGGCTGGGGCGGGAGCTGCTTCGGCAAGGACACCGTGGCCCTGAAGAAGCTCGCCGGCAACACCGGCTACCACTTCCAGCTCCTCAGCGCCGTCATCGACGTCAACGAGCTGCAGAAGCGCCGCGTCGTCGGCAAGCTCAAGGAGCACATCGGCGAACTCGCCGGCCGCCGTGTCGGCCTGCTCGGCCTCGCCTTCAAGCCGGACACCGACGACATGCGCGACGCCTCCAGCCTCGTGCTGGCCGCGCGCCTGCAGGGCGAGGGGGCCGAGGTCAGCGCGTACGACCCGACCGCTGCGGAGCGGGCGCGGGCATTGCTTCCCGAGGTCGAGATCGCCTCCTCCGTCGCCGCGGCGCTCGAGGGCGCCGACGCGGCGATTCTCGTCACGGAGTGGCCGGAGTTCGCCGAGCTCGACTGGGAGGAGCTCGCCGGCGTCATGTCGAACCCGCTGCTCGTGGACGGACGCAACTTCCTGGATCCAGCGCGTCTGCGCGCCGCCGGCTTCGCCTACGAGGGCATCGGGCGCGGTTCCGCCGCGCACCAGGGCCGGGTGTCGAGCTGATGCGCGCCCTCGTGCTCGTCGGCGGGGAGGGGACCCGCCTGCGCCCCCTGACCCTGAGCCAGCCGAAGCCGGCGCTCGCGCTGGTCGACCGGCCGTTCATCCGTTACATGGTCGACTGGGTCGGCCGCCACGGGGTCGACGAGGTCATCATGGCCTGCGGCTTCAAGGCGGAGGGGCTGCGGAGGGCGCTCGGCGACTCCGTGCCCGGCGGTCCCTCGATCGTCTACATCGAGGAGGACGAGCCGCTCGGGACGGCGGGGCCGCTCGGGTTGGCGGCCGACCGCGGCCTGCTCGACGAGCGCTTCCTCGCGATCAACGGCGACCTGCTCACGGACCTGGACCTCAGCGCGCTCCAGCGCGCTCACGAGGAGACCGGCGCGAAGACGACGATCGGCCTGCACCCGGTCGCGGACCCGAGCTCCTACGGGCTCGTCCGCCGGCTCGAGAGCGGCGAGGTGCTCGGCTTTCTCGAGAAGCCCGATCCCGCCGAGATCGATACCGACGAGGTCAACGCCGGCGCCTACGTGATCGAGCCGGAGGTCGTCGAGATGATCCCGCGCGGGCGCGCGGTGTCGATCGAGCGCGAGATCTTTCCCCGCCTGGTCGGGAACGGGCTCTACGGGCTGCGGCTGGATGGGTACTGGATGGACATCGGGACGCCGGAGCGATACCTGCAGGCGAGCTGGGACATCCTCGAGGGCACGGTCGAGACCGAGCTCGCCGGCACCGGCGGCCCGTACCTGGGCCCCGGAGCCGAGATCGCCGCCGGCGCGTTGGTCGCGGCGCGCGCGGTCGTTCGCGGTGGCTCGCAGGTCGCCGACGGCGCCGTGGTGTCGGACAGCGTGCTGCTCGACGAGTGCCGGCTCGGGGCCGAGGCCGAGGTCCACGGCTCGATCCTCGCCTGCGGAGTCGAGGTCGGCGAGGGCGCGACCATCGGCGCGGGCAGCGTGATCGGCGAAGGCGCCCGGGTGGAGCCCGGCGCCACGGTCGAGCCCGGCGCCCGGATCGCGCCCGGCGACGTGATCGAGCCCGAGGTCGCCGTATGAGCGGCGTCGAGGCGATCCGCGCGGTCGATCCGAGCGGGCAGCTCGACGACGTCCTCTCCCTGCCGGACCACCTGCGCGACGCGCTCTGGCGCGTCGAGTCGGCCGGGCTCGAGCCGACCGAGACGCGCGGCCTGATCGTGTGCGGCATGGGCGGCTCGGCGATCGGCGGCGTGCTCGCCCGGTCGGCGATCGGCGACCAGCTCAACCTGCCGATGCTCGTCTACCGGGATTACGAGGTGCCGTCGTGGACGGCCTCGGATCGCGCCGTGCTGTGCTCGAGCTACTCGGGCAACACCGAGGAGACGCTCGCCTGCTTCGAGGCGGCCGAGGCGGTGGGCGCCCAGCGCTACGCCGCGACCACCGGCGGGGCGCTCGCCGAGGCGGCGCGCAGCTCCGGCGTGCCCGTGATCGGGCTCCCCGGAGGCCTCCAGCCCCGTCACTCGGTCGGTTACGGGTTCACGGTCGCGTGCGAGATCGCGGCCCTCGTCGGGGTGGCTTCCGGCATGCGCACCGAGATCGACGGCGCGGCGGCGCACCTCGAGGCCAACCGCGACGCGCTGATCGCCAAGGCCGGCGAGGTCGCCGACCAGCTCGCCGGGACCATCCCGCTGATCTACGGCTGCGACCTGACCGTCCCGGTCGCCTACCGCTGGAAGTGCCAGATCAACGAGAACGCCAAGCAGCACGCGTTCCCGAACCAGCTCCCGGAGCTCGACCACAACGAGATCGTCGGCTGGGGAGCCTCGAACGGCGGCTCGGGCTTCTCGGCCATCTTCCTCAACGACAGCGACCAGCACCCCCGCCAGCGCCGGCGCGCCGAGCTGACCGCCGAGCTGATCGACTCCGCCGCCGAGGCGGTGGTCCACGTCGAGACGGAGGGCCAGACGAGGACCCAGCGCCTGCTCTGGTCCGTGATGCTCGGCGACCTGGTCTCCCTCCACCTCGCCGCCGCGAACGGCGTCGACCCGGAGCCCGTCGCCGTGATCGAGGAGCTCAAGAGGGAGCTGGGGAAGGCGTAGGCGCCCGGTTGGGTTCGCGCGCCTTGCGTGACTTCCGTCGCGCCTTCCGCGCGCTCTGGCCGGCCGCTCCCCGCCGAGTGTCACGTTGCCCGTCCAGGGGGCGGTGAACGTGACACTCGGCGTTGGGACGGGTCGAATCAGCCAGCCGCCTGTGCCCGACTCGCGCGACAGACCCGCGCGGAATCAGGCACAACGGCGCGCGTCGCCACACACTCCCACCCCCTTACTGCGAAACGCGGCCCCGCGCCTCGGCGTACGGGCGGGCGCCTACGCCACGCCCTACTCCGAGTAGCCCACCGCGCCCACGAACGGCAGCACGGGCGCGCACGGGACGGGCTTGGGGTGGTGCGGGTCGAGCGCGTTCAGGACCGTGTAGGCGGCCGTCGGGTCGAAGGCGATCGACAGGTGCTCGGACTGGTCGAGGGCACAGGCGTCCTGGACGACGACGTTGCGGGCGCCGTCCATGAGGCCGCTTGTGTACGGGCTCACGAGCTCGTCGTTGCGGGTCAGGAGCATCGTGTACTTGATGCCCTCGACGCGCGGCCCGCCATGGGCGTTGAGCTTGCTCAGGAATCGCGACCCGTTGAGGAACTGGTGACACGAGGCGCAGAACCGCCCCAGCGCGGCATAGACCCCGGCCGAGAGGCCCAGCGCCTGGCCGATCTGGTCGACCGTCGCCAGGCCGGCGAGGTTGGTGCCGTTCCAGAGCGGCGTCATCCCGACGTAATGGGCGACGACCTTGCGCCCACCGAGGTACTTGACCCACCAGTCGGGCATCAGGCTGCCCTCGGAGTGGCCGACGACGTCGACCTTCTTGGCCCCGGTCGCGTGGATCACGCGGGCGGCGAAGCGCTTGAGCTTGCGGGCGCTGCTCTGCATCCGCAGCAGGCCGCCGGGCTGGTAGCCGGGCGGGTTGACCTCCGGCCTGGTGCCGTAGGTCAGCGCGAAGACGCAGAAGCCGTGGTTCGCGAGAAAAGGCGAGATCGTGGGGAAGTTCACGGTCCGGTTGGCGGCGAGCCCGTGGACGAGGATCACCGGGCGCGGGTGGCGGCGCGAGGGGTGGCAATTCCAGTCGTTGGACCCCGCCGGCGGTGAGTTCGCGCCCGCGACCTGCCCGGAGAAGTCGCCGGTCCACGGGACCGGATAACGATCGGCCGCCGACGCGGCGCCCGGCCACGCGAACCCCGTCGTCAGCACGATTGCGAGCAGCCATTTCCGCACGACGGCGACCCTAGCTGCGCCCCGGCGATAATGAGCCGGTTCAGATGATCACCGTCGACGAAGGTTCCTTCTTCGCGATCATCGTCACGGCCGCTGTGGCGGCGGTCACCGTGGTCGCGCTGCCACGCCGGCTGGCGCCCCCCGTGGTCGTGATCGAGCTGCTGCTCGGGATCGTGATCGGGCCACACGTACTCGGGATCGCCGACTCGGACGAGTTCATCGACTTCTTCTCGAACCTCGGCCTCGGGATGCTGTTCTTCTTCGCGGGCTACGAGATCGACTTCGAGCGCATCAAGGGCAAGCCTCTGACGCTCGGCGCCTGGGGGTGGCTGCTCTCGCTGGTGCTGGCCTACGGGCTCGGCGGTGCGCTCGCGGCCGCCGGGATCGTCGTCTCGTTCCTCTACACCGGCTCGGCGATGGCCACGACCGCGATCGGCACACTGATCCCGATCCTGCGCGACAGCGGCGAGCTGCACACCAGGTTCGGCAACTACCTGCTGGGGGCGGGCGCCATCGGCGAGTTCGGCCCGATCCTGCTGATCACGCTCTTTCTGTCGACCACCCAGCCGCTGCACGAGGCGGTGATCCTGGTCGCCTTCATCGTCATCGCCCTACTGCTGGCGCTCACCTCGGTAAGGCTCGCCTGGCGGGGGCTGCCGGTGCTCGAGCGGACCCTGGAGGCGAGCAGCCAGCTCGCCGTCCGAATCGCGACGGTGCTGGTGTTCGGCCTCGTCCTGCTTGCGTCCAAGCTCGGCCTCGACCTGCTGCTCGGCGGCTTCGTCGCCGGGATGATCGTTCGCGCGGCCTTGCGCGGACACGAGCTGGAGGCGTTCGAGTCGAAGCTGACCGCGGTCGGGTTCGGGTTCCTGATCCCGTTCTTCTTCGTCGGGAGCGGGATCAACTTCGACCTCGACGGCGCTCGGGAGCGCGGCGGCGATCGGCAAGCTCTTCCTCTTCCTCGGCCTCTTTCTCGTCGTCCGCGGTGTGCCCGCCCTGGTGCTGTACCGCCACGCGCTCTCGGCTCGCGAGCGGCTGGCGCTGGCGTTCTTCTGCGCCACCGAGCTGCCGCTCGTGGTCGCGATCACGACCCTGGCGATCGACGCCGGCGAGATGCGCCCGTCGACCGCTGCCGGACTGGTCGGCGCGGCGATGCTCTCGACGCTCATCTATCCGTTCGTGGCCATGGCGCTGCGCCGTGGCGAGCCGGCGACGGGCCCGGAGGCCGAGGCCACCGCCGCCGCTTGAGGCGAGGGGGTCTAGTCGTCGCCCGCCGGGCGGCGGCGGTTGCGCTTGGTCTCCGAGCGGCGGCTCTTGGCGGCGAGCCGGCGCTCGCGGGAGGCGGCCGTGGCCCTGGTCGGGCGGCGGCGCTTGCGGGGCTTCAGCGCGGCGGCGATCCGCTCCTGCAGGCGCTCGACGGCCAGGCCCGGTTGCGCGACTGGCTGCGCGCGTCCTGGGCCACCGCCGTCACGCGGGGACCGAACCGGGAGCGCAGCCGCGCCTTCTGGGACTCGCTGAGGCTCGCCGAAGCGTCGACGTCGAACACCGCCTCGACCCGTGAGGCGGTGACGTTGGCGTGCTGGCCCCCAGGTCCCGAGGAACGAGAGGTGCGCAGCTCGATTTCCGCCGCTGGGATCAGTACCGGTAGTGGTCGGCCTTGTACGGGCCCTCGACCGGCACGCCCAGGTAGGCCGCCTGGTCGGCGCTCAGCTCGGTGAGGCTGACGCCGAGCGCGTCCAGGTGCAGCCGGGCGACCTTCTCGTCGAGGTGCTTGGGCAGCGTGTACACACGCTTCTCGTAGAAGTCGTTGTGGGTGAACATCTCGATCTGCGCGATCACCTGGTTGGTGAACGAGTTCGACATCACGAACGACGGGTGACCCGTCGCGTTGCCGAGGTTGAGCAGCCGGCCCTCGGAGAGGACGAGGATCGAGTGACCGTCCGCGAACACCCACTCGTCGACCTGCGGCTTGATGTTCACCTTCTCGACGCCGTCGAGGCGCTCGAGGCCGGCCATGTCGATCTCGTTGTCGAAGTGGCCGATGTTGCCGACGATCGCCTGGTGCTTCATCCGGGCCATGTCGTCCGCGGTGATGATGTCCTTGTTGCCGGTCGCGGTGACGAAGATGTCCGCGGTCTCGACGACCTCGTCGAGCGTGCGCACCTCGTAGCCCTGCATCGAGGCCTGGAGGGCGCAGATCGGATCGACCTCGGTGACGATCACCCGAGCGCCCTGGCCGCGCAGCGACTCCGCGCAGCCCTTGCCGACGTCGCCGAAGCCGCAGATCACCGCGACCTTGCCGCCGATCATCACGTCGGTCGCGCGGTTGATCCCGTCGACCAGCGAGTGACGGCAGCCGTAGATGTTGTCGAACTTCGACTTGGTGACCGAGTCGTTGACGTTGATCGCGCCGAACAGCAGCTCGCCGCGCTCGGCCAGCTGGTAGAGGCGGTTGACGCCAGTGGTGGTCTCCTCGGTGACCCCCTGGATCTGAGCCGCGCACCGCGTCCACCGCTGGTTGTCTGACGCCAGCGAGCGGGTCAGGGTCTCGAGGACCACGCGGAGCTCGTCCGAGTCGGCGGTCGACGGGTCTGGGACCGCGCCGTCGCGCTCGTACTCGACGCCCTTGTGGATCAGCAGCGTCGCGTCGCCGCCATCGTCGAGGATCATGTTCGGGCCATCCTCGCCGGGCCAGGTGAGCGCCTGCTCGGTGCACCACCAGTACTCCTCGAGCGTCTCACCCTTCCAGGCGAAGACCGGGATGCCCGCCGTCGCGATCGCCGCGGCGGCGTGATCCTGGGTCGAGAAGATGTTGCAGGAGGCCCAGCGGACCTCGGCGCCGAGCGCGACCAGGGTCTCGATCAGGACCGCGGTCTGGATCGTCATGTGCAGCGACCCGGTGATCCGCGCACCGGCAAGCGGCTGCGCCTCCGCGTACTCCTCGCGGGTCTTCATCAGGCCGGGCATCTCGTGCTCGGCGAGGGTGATCTCCTTGCGGCCGAAGTCGGCGAGGCCGAGGTCGGCGACCTTGTGGTCCTGGTCGGTGACAGTGCTCATGCGGCTATTTCACTCCTGATCTCTCGAACCCCCGCATCGTAGACAGGGCACGAACCCAATAGCCTCACGCCGATGAAGGCGATGGTCATGGCTGCCGGTCTCGGCACCCGGCTGCGCCCGCTGACGCACGAGATTCCCAAGCCCCTCGTACCGGTCGCAAACCGGCCGATCATGGAGCACATCCTGAGGCTCCTCGCCGGCCACGAACTGAACGAGGTCGTCGCGAACCTGCACTGGTTCGGCGACACCATCCGGCGGCGGTTCGGGGACGGTTCCGAGCTCGGCGTCGAGCTCACCTACAGCGAGGAGGAGGAGCTGCTCGGCACCGCGGGCGGGGTCCGCAACGTGCGCTCGTTCTTCGGCGACGAGCCGTGCGTGGTGATGGCGGCGGACGCGCTCACCGACATCGACCTCCAGGCCCTCGCCCGCACGCACGCGGACAATGAGTGGATGGCGACCCTGGCGGTCAAGCGGGTCACCGACACCTCCGAGTACGGGGTGATCGTCACGGGATCCGACGGGCGCATCACCGGCTTTCAGGAGAAGCCCGACTCCGCCGAGGCGCTCTCCGATCTGGCCAACTGCATGATCTACGTGCTCGAGCCCGAGATCTTCGATCACTTCCCCGACCAGGACGAGGTCGACTTCGCCCTCGATGTCTTCCCGGCGCTGCTCGAGGCCGACGTCCCGTTCGGCGTCCACGTCATGGACGGCTACTGGAACGACGTCGGCTCCCTGCCCGAGTACCTGCAGGGCAACCTCGACGTGATCACGGGCGCGATCGGCGTCGAGCCCGCCGGAGAGCTGATCGACGACGGCGACGCGGAGGGCGTCGGCGAGGGGGCTGAGATCACCGGCCCCGTGCTCCTCGGCGACGGCGCCACCGTCGGCGCGGGGGCCGAGCTGGAGGGGCCGCTCGTGATCGGCCCGGGGGCGAGCGTCGGCGCCCGCGCGCGCGTGCGCGAGTCGGTTCTGCTGCCGGGCGCCGACGTGCCGGCCGACGGTCTGCTGGCCGGGGCGATTGCCGGCAACGCGCGCGGGCTCACCGGCGCTCCGACCGCCGCCGGGCCGAGCGGCTGAGCCTAGACTCGTACGGCGACCGCGTCGCCCTCGTCGATGTTGTCGGGAGATGAGATGAAAGGCCTGCTCAGCGACAGCTTCGGCCCTGGCGCGCGGCGGCTTGCCGGCGTCTGCGGCTGGGTCGTCGCGGCGCTCGGCGTTCTCGTCCTGGCGGGCTGGGCGGTCGACTCGAGCGCGATCACGCGGATCGTCCCCGGGATGCCTCAGACCCGCCCGCTGACGGCCGTGGGGATGATCCTGATCGGAGCCGCGCTGGTGCTCCTCGCGCCCGCCGAGGGCCCGAGCCTCAAACACCGCGTCGGCGTCGTCCTCGGCGCGCTCGCGACCGCCATCGGCGTCGCCGTGCTCGTCGAGCAGCTCGTCGGCGGATTCGGGATCGACGACCTCTTCGTCGGAGCGGGCTCGGAGTCGCCGCGCCCGTCATCGCTGACGGCGATCGACCTCGCGGTCTGCGGGCTGGCGCTGGTCACCCTCGATCGTGACCCGCCGCGCCACCGCCCGGCGGCGGTCCTCGTCCCGCTCCTCGGCCTGGCCGTGCTCGCGACGCTCGTCGGCTACGCCTACGACGTCAAGTACCTGCGTGGCACGGCGACGACGCCCGGCGTCGCGCTGCCGACCGCGGTCGCCCTCGGCCTCGCCGTAACCGCGATCGCGCTCTGCCGGCCGGACCGCGGGGTGGTCGCGTTCCTGCGGGGCGACGATCCGGCGTCGACGCTTGCCCGGCGCCTCGTGCCGCTCGCGATCCTGCTGCCGCTGCTGCTGGGCGCGCTGCGGATCGCGGCCGAGGATCTCGGCCTCTTCAACGAGCACGTGGGGCTCGCGCTCACCACGTTCGCCTCGATCCTGATCGTGATCGCGGTGATCGTCGTCAGCGTCCGCGGCGTCCGGGTCGAGAGCGCCGGCAGGGACCTCAGCGAGAGCTCGTTCCGAGCCGTGACCGAGGCGTCGATCGAGGGGATCGTGTCCATGGACAGGTCGGGCAGGATCACGTACTTCAACCCGGCGGCCGAGCGGATGTTCGGCTATGCCTCGGGCGAGCTCCTCGGCCGCCCGGTGACCGTCCTGACCCCGGAGCGCTACCGCCCGGGCCACCAGAGCGACCTGCGCATGTTCCTCGAGACCGGCGAGCGCAGGCTGATCGGCGAGACAGCGGAGCTCGTCGGCCTGCGCCGGGACGCAACCGAGTTCCCGATTTCGACCTCCCTCGTCGACTGGGAGGCCGACGGGCAGATGTACTTCACCGCGACGATCCGCGACATCACGCGGCAGCAGGTCGCCGACAGCGCCCGGCGGGAGCTGGCTGCGATCGTCGGGGGCACGGCCGACGCCGTGATCGGCTGGGACCTCGACGGAATCGTCACGAGCTGGAACCCGGGCGCCGAGCGCATCTACGGCTACAGCGCCGAGGAGATGATCGGCAGGCCGCTCGACACGCTCGTGCCGCCCGGCGAGCACAGCGAGCTGCCCGAGTTGCAGGAGCGGGTCGGCGGGGGGGAGCGGATCGAGCGGCTGGAGACGACCCGGGTGCGCAAGGACGGGCGCCGCATCGACATCGCGCTCACGGTCTCGCCGATCCGCGATGAGTTCGGCGCGGTCACGGGCGTCTCGACAATCGCGCGCGACATCTCGGAGCAGAAGGCGGCCGAGCGGCGGCTCGCCGAGAGCGCCCGCCACTTCGAGCTCATCAACGACCTGGTCGCAACCTGCGGGTTCGACGGCTACTTCAAGCGACTCAACGAGGCCTGGGAGCCGACCCTCGGCTGGACACCGGAGCAGCTGTTCGCGGAGCCGTTCATCGAGATCGTCCATCCCGAGGACCGCGAGGCCGTGGAACGGGAGGTCGCGCGGCTCGCCCAGGGCGAGACGACGGCGGAGTTCAAGCTCCGCGCGTACACCGGCGACGGCCGCTGGCTGTGGACCGAGTGGTCCGCGTCGCCGGACGTCGGCGCCGGGCTCTTCTACTGCGTCGGGCGCGAGATCAGCGAGCGGGTGGAGGCCGAGCGGGTGCGGGCCGCCGAGCGCCGGCAGTTCGCCGACGCCCAGCAGATCGCGAGCGTCGGCAGCTGGGAGCTCAACCTCGCGACGGGCGAGCGGATCTGGTCCGCGCAGCACTACCGCAACCACGGCTTCGAGCCCGCTGAGGCGCCGCCGGACTTCGACCGCCTGGTCGAGCGCCTCCACCCGGAGGATCGCGACCTCACCCGCGAGCGGATGGGGCAGATCCTCTCCGGCGAGCGCGAGCTCAGCTTCTCCTACCGGGTCGTGCTCGGCGACGGCCGGATCCGGGAGATCGAGGTCGAGGGGCGCCCGCTCGTCGACGCGGACGGCTCGACGCGGGTGCTCGGGACGAGCCGCGACGTGACCGCCGAGCGCGACGCCGAGCGGCTCAAGGACGACTTCTTCGGCCTCGTCTCGCACGAGCTGCGAACCCCGCTGACGTCGATCATCGGGTACGCGGAGTTGCTCGCCGAGGTCGAGGGCGAGAACCTGTCCGAGCAGGGGCGCCGCTTCCTGGAGGTCGTGGAGCGCAACTCGCGCCGCGAGCTCAGCCTCGTGGGCGACCTGCTGCTCCTGACGCGGATCACAGCCGGCACGTTCGAGATCGAGCTCGGCAAGGCCGATCTCACCGAGCTCGCCCAGACGGCGCTCGAGGCGGCGCAGCCGTCGGCCGAGAAGGCCGGCGTCGACCTCGCCCTCGATGCCCCGGGGCCGCAGATCGTCGACGGCGACCCGCACCGGCTCGCGCAGGTCGTCGAGAACCTGGTCTCGAACGCGATCAAGTTCACGCCCAGCGGCGGCAGCGTGGCGGTGCTAGTGGAGCGCACCGACGGCGCGGTGGCGCTGGAGGTCTCCGACACCGGGATTGGGATCGAGGAGCAGGACCTCGGTCGGCTCTTCGACCGCATGTACCGGGCGGATGAGGCTGAGCGCCGCCACATCCAGGGCACCGGCCTGGGGCTGACGATCGTCAAGGCGATCGTCGACGCCCACGAAGCGACGATCGCGGTCTCGAGCGAACCCGGCGTTGGCACGACGTTCAGGGTCGAGCTCCCCGTGCGCTCGGTCGCCGAGCCGCAGGAGCACCGCGACCGCGCGCCGGCGCGCGACCGCCCGCGCCCCGCCCGCGCGGAGGGCCGACCGGTGGGGGCTGAGGGTGACTGAGGCGACCCCGGTTGCCCGCGTCCTGGTCGCCGACGACGAGCGCGACATCGTCGAGCTCGTCGCGTTCGTGCTCGGGCGCGCCGGCTACGAGGTCGACAAGGCCGACGACGGCGAGCAGGCGCTGCGGCTCATCCGGGAGCGGCCGCCGGCGCTCTGCATCCTCGACGGGCGGATGCCCGAGCTCGCCGGGTTCGAGATCCTCAAGGTGCTCCGCGCGGATCCGCGGACCCGCGCGATCCCGGTGTTGATCCTGACCGCGACGGTCGACGAGGAGCGCTCGATCCGCCGCCACGGGGTCGAGCCGCACGGCTTCATGCGCAAGCCGTTCGAGGCCGACGCCCTGCTCGCCGAGGTCGAGCGCCTGCTCAAATAGCTGTGTGCGAGTCGAGCTCCTCTGGTGGGCCGGATGTCCCTCGGCCGAGGAGGCGATCGAGATGGTGCGCAAGGAGATGAGCGCCGCCGGTCTGGACGCCGCCGAGCTCGAGGTCCGCGAGGTTCGCAGCGACGACGACGCCGCGCGGGACCGCTTCGTGGGCTCGCCGACGATTCGCGTCGATGGCCGCGACGTGCAGGAGCCGGGGTCCGAGCCGGTCGGGCTAACCTGCCGCGTCTACCGGTTACGCGACGGGCGGATCTCGGCGCTGCCGGACCGAGAGGACATCGCCGCCGCGCTCGCGGCGGCCGAGGAAAGGCGCGTCGACCAATGACCGAAACCGACCGAGCGACCGCCCGCCAGGCGCCGGATCTGGTGTTGCCGGACACGGCCGGCGAGACGCATTCCCTCACCGCCGAGTCGGCCGACGCGCCGGCCACGGTCGTCTTCTGGACCTGCAACCACTGCCCGTACGCGCTCGCCTGGCACGACCGGCTCGTGGACGTCGCCACCGACTACGCGGATCGCGGCGTGCGCTTTCTGGCCGTGAACTCCAACGATTCCGAGCGATATCCGGCGGACGGGCCTGACGCGATGCGCGAGCGCTTCGAGCGCGAGGAGTGGCCGTTCCCCTATCTGTGGGACGAGAACCAGGAAGCGGCGCGAGCATGGGGCGCGCGGACCACACCGCACCTGTTCGTGCTCGACCCCGACCGGAGGATCGTCTACGAGGGCGCCCCCGACGCCGACCATCAGGACCCGGCGCTGCGCGCCGAGTGGCTGCGCGCGGCGCTCGATGCGGTGCTCGAGGGCGACGAGCCACCGGCCGACACCGAGCCGGTCGGCTGCTCGATCAAGTGGCGCTGAGGGTCCGCTGACCCGGTGACCGAGCGACGGCGTCTCGTCCGGGTCCCCGCGTCGTCGGCGAACCTCGGCCCGGGCTATGACGTGCTCGCCGCGGCGCTGACGATCGAGCTCGAGCTCGAGGTCACCGAGGCGGGTGAGTTCTCGGTCGAGGCCGGGCCGGACATCCCCGCCGACCGCTCCAACCTCTGCGTGCGCGCGTTCGAGGCCCTGCATCCGGCCGACGGCCTGCGCTTCGAGATCCGCAGCGAGATCCCGCTCGCCCGCGGCCTCGGCTCGAGCGCAGCGGCGATCGTCGCCGGCCTCGTCGCCGCCGACCACCTCTTCGAGCTCGGGCTCGACCGCGAGACGGTCTACCGCCATGCCGTCGAGCTCGAGGGCCACCCGGACAACGTCGCCGCCGCGCTCTACGGCGGCTTCGTGCTGTGCCCGCGGGCCGAGGGCTCTGAGCTGCCGGCGCCCGTCCGCCTGGACCCGCCCCACGGCGTGGAGGCCGTGCTCGTCGTGCCCGAGGAGACCGTGCCGACGGCCGAGGCGCGCCTGGCGATCCCGGCCGCGATCTCGGTCGAGGACGCGGTCGCGAACGTGGCGGCGGCGACGCAGCTCGTGCTGGGGATCGAGCGGTCGGACCTGGCGCTGATCGGCGACGGCCTGGCCGACCGCCTGCACCAGCCCGCCCGCCGCGACCTCTACCCGCGCTCGCTCGAGCTCGTCGACCGCGCCCGCGACCTCGGCGCGATCGGCGCGACGATCTCGGGCGCGGGCCCGTCCGTGATGCTGTGGTGCTACTGGCAGGACACCGGCAAGGTCGTGGAGGCGGCGACGGAGGCCGTCACCGGCTGGGCCGAGGTGCGGCGCGTGCCGTTCAGCCCCCTGGGCGCCGACGTCCCAGAGCTCTAGCGACGCGCCGGGGGCCGGATAGGCCGCAGACGGTAAGAAACGTCTAACGCGCCGCTTACCGGGCGCTGAGCCCGAGGTTGCAGGGTGGATTGGTGATTCGCGACCGCCGGGCCGACGGCGAGTGATGCCGGCGCTGCGACCCGGGACCGCGCTCTTCCCGCTGCGGCTCTTCCTCGGCGGCACCTTTGTCTACGCCGGGGTGCAGAAGCTCTCGGACCCCGGCTTCCTGCACGCCGGAGCAGCGACCTACATCGGCACCCAGCTGCATGGCTTCGCCGACGGGACCCCAGGCGGATTCATCCTGCACGCGTTCGCGCTCCCGCATCCGGTGGTGGCTGGCATTGGGGTGGCGATCGTTGAGATCGTGATCGGATTGATGGCGGCCGCGGGACTGCTTACCCGCTTGGTGGCGGCCGCGGGACTGGCACTCAACCTCCTCCTGTTCCTGACGGCCAGCTGGCACACGACGCCCTACTTCCTTGGGCCCGACATCGTCTTCGTCTTCGCCTGGCTTCCATTCGTGCTCGCCGGTGCCGCCGACCAGCCCGCCCTCGACCACGCGCTCGTGCGGCCGTCGCCGGAGCTGGTCCGCCGGACGACCCTGGGCGCAGACCTCGAGGGAGCCTCGCCGGAGCGCCGGTCGGCGCTCACCCGACGGGCCCTGATCGGGGAGCTCGGGGCACTCGCGCTCGGCGTCGCCGGGATCGCCGCGCTAACGAAGGGCGAATACCGGGCGCCCGCTGCGGTCAACGCCGATACGGGCGGACCCGCCGGCCACCATCCTGGGGGCACCGCCTCCGGACCGGGCGGCGAGGCCTCCGGACCGGGCGGAGGCACCTCCGGTTCCGGCGCTGCGAGCGTGCCGGACAACGCGGTCAAGCTGGCCGCGTCGTCTCGACTGCCGGCCCAGCAGGGTGCGACGTACACCGATCCGGCCGACGGACAGCCCGACATCATCATTCGCCAGGCCGATGGCAGCCTCACCGCGTTCAGTGCGGTCTGCACGCATGCGGGCTGCACGGTCGGCTACGAGGCTGGGGAGATCGTCTGCCCCTGTCATGGAGCGACCTACGATCCGAAGACCGGAGAGGTGACCGGCGGCCCGGCGCCACAGGGCCTCGCACCGAAGACCGTGATCGAGCAACGCGGGGAAATCTATGCCGTTCCCAGCTGAGCGATGGCCTCGACCCTGAGCCGGGTGAGTGACTGGGCCGGGCGGTCGAAGCTCCGAGCAGGTTTGCTGATCATCGTTGCCGGGCTCCTGCTGATTCAGCTATTCCCGTACGGGCGCGATCACTCGAATCCACCGGTTACGCGTGCCGTCGCCTTCGACACCCCGCGCACGGAGCAGCTCGCCGACGATGCGTGCGGCGACTGCCATAGCAATCTGACCAGCTGGCCGATCGAGAGCAACATCGCTCCGACCTCGTGGCTGATCCAACACGACGTCGAAGATGGCCGCAAGACGTTGAACTTCTCCGAGTGGGATCGCCCGCAGCCGGACGTCGGTGAGCTGGCCGGCGTGATCCAGGAGGGCGAGATGCCGCCGCTTCAGTACCGACTCCTGCACCCGGGGTCGCGGCTGTCGGACTCCGAGAAGGCCGACCTGATCGCCGGTCTGACGCGGACCTACCGGTCCGATCCGCCCGGCGGGCCCTGAGCGGGCCTAGAGCAGGCCGAGGGCGCTCAGGATCGTCACGGAGTCCGAGTACACGTCCTTGCGCTTGACCAGGCCGTCCTCGAAGGGGATCACGTCGAGGCCGTCCCAGGTGACCGTCTTGCCGGTGGGCTCGGCGACCAGGTCGCCGCGGCGCATCTCGTTCGCGTGGGTGGCGGTGGCGGTCCATTCCTGGACCACGAGGCCCTCCCGGCAGTAGGTGCGGCGGCCCTCGAAGCGGATGTCGGGCCAGGTCTCGAAGATCGAGCCGATATGCCCGCGCGCGGCCTCGCCCTCGGCACGCTCGTGGGCCGTGTGGTTCTCGAACACCATGTCCGGCGCGTGCATCGCCATGATCGCGTCGAGGTCGTGGGCGTTCCACGCGTCGTTGTAGCGGGCGATCGCCCCCTCGAGCGCCTCGGGCGAATCCTTCTGGTTCATCTCTCCTCCTTGAGCAGTTGGACGAGCACGTCGATCAGCATCTGCACGTCGGCCTCGGTGGTCTGCCAGTTGACGATCGCCGGGCGGAAGGCGACCTTGCCGTCGTAGACGGTCGTCCCCGAGAACACCCTGCCGTCGGCGATCAGGTGCTCGCCGAGCCGGCGGTTGAGGTCGTTGAGCTCGTCCTCGGCAACGCCATCTGGGCGTGCCCGGAAGCAGACGATGTTGAGGTTGACGTCCGCGAGGCGCTCGAAGTCTGGCTCGCGGTCGACTCGCTCGCCGAGCCCCCGAGCGAGGGCCAGGTGGCGTTCCACCATCTCCCGGTATCCCGACCGGCCATAGGCGGCCAGCGTCGCCCACACGTTGAGCGCGCGTGAGCGCCGCGAGCTCTCCGGGGCGATGAAGCCGAAGTTGGGCCGCGGGTCGTCGGGACGCGGCAGGTACGGGGCGCCGAAGTTGAGCGCTCGCGCCAGCCGGACCGGCTCGCGCACGAACGCGATGCCGCAGTCGTAGGGAACATTCAGCCACTTGTGGCAGTCGACGGTGATCGAGTCGGCGTGCTCGATCCCCTCGCACAGGCCCCGCGACTCCGGCGCCAGGCGGGCGAAGAGCCCGAAGGCGCCGTCGACGTGCAGCCAGGCGTCGTTGGCCCGCGTGAGCTCGGCGACCTTGGCCAGCGGGTCGAAGTCGCCGGCGTTCACCTCGCCTGCGTTCGCGATCACGATCGCCGGGCCGCTGGTGGCGAGCGCTTCAGCGAGCGCCTCGACGTCCAACCGGCCGACGCCGTCGCGTGCCAGGCGGCGGACGTTCCCGCGTCCCAGCCCGGCCATGCTGACCGCTTGCATCGCGCTCGGGTGGATGTAGCCGCTGCTGAGGATCACCGGGGCGGGGGCGCCGGCGAGCCCGGTCTCGTCGGCGTCGAAGCCGCAGCGCTCGGCCCACCAGCTCCGTGCCGCGATCAGGCCGGCGAAGTTGGCCATCGTCGCCCCGGTAACGAACACGCCTTCGAACTCGGCCGGCAGCTCGAAGAGCTCGCGCAGCCAGCGGACCGCGACCGACTCGAGCCGCGAGCCGAGCGCCGACGAGGCCCAGGCGAAGGCGACCTGGTCGTAGGTCGAGGTGAGCCAGTCGGCGCCGAGGGCCGCCGGGGTGGTGCCGCCCATGACGAAGTGAAAGAAGTGCGGGCCGCTCGATCGGGTCGCCGCCTCGCGGCCCAGGGCGGCAAGCTCGGCGATCGCCTCCGGGGCGCCGGAGCCGTCCTCGGGCAGCGCCGGGTCGAAGCCCTCCAGGCGGTCGTCGGCTCCCGGGCGGCGCACCGGCTCGTCGCCGAGGGCGGCGACGTAGGCCTGCGCCTCGCACGCGGCGAGCGCGAGGGACCGCTCGAGCTCGTCGCGCAGCTCGAGCGGGTCCGTCATCCCTACCGGGATGCGCCCGCCGGCACGAGCTCGGTGGAGAGCTCGTCGAGCGGGGTGAGCAGCTCCGGCAGCTGGAGCCGCCGCAGCAGTTCGCCGGCGAGGGACAGGTAGTCCGCGCCGCGGTCCGGGCGGTAGTCGAGGATCGGGACCGCGCGCTCGGCCGACTCGGCGTAGGCGATCGACTGCCGGATGACCGTGCGGCAGACCTTGTCGCCGAAGCGCTCGCGCAGCGCCTCGAGGGTCTGCTGCGCGTGCTTGGTCCGCATGTTGGCGATGTTGAGCACCACGGCGAGCAGGTCGAGGTCGGGGTTGAGCGAGTCGCGCGCCAGGTCGACGACCTGCAGCGCCTGCTCGACCCCCTGGAGCGAGAAGTACTGCGCCTCGGTCGTGAGTAGGGCGTGGTCGGCGGCGACCAGAGCGTTGACCGACATCAGCCCCAGGGTCGGCGGGCAGTCGATCAGGATCAGGTCCCGTTCGCGCTTTATGTCTCGCAGCGCGTTGCGCAGCGTGACCTCCCGCCCGATCTTGCCGGCGAGCATCAGCTCGGCCTCGGCCAGGCGCATGTTCGCCGGGATCACGGGGCCATGGACCGCGTCGGCAGCGCGAACCTCGCCTTTGAGCACCTCCGCGAGCGTCGGGTGGGCGTCGCGGGGGACGTCGAAGTAGTCCGAGAGGTTGCCCTGCGGGTCGGCGTCGATCGCGAGGACGTTGAGCCCGAGGCGGCCGAACACGTCGCTGAGCGTCCTCGTCAGGGTCGTCTTGCCGGTGCCCCCCTTCTGGGAGAGGACCGCGATCGTGCTGGCCATCGGGCTCACTATATGCCGCTTCGCGCGACCGTATAATCGCTGCCCCTCGTGCCCGTCGCGCGCCCGCTCGAAGAAGGCGCGGAACCCGGGAGGTCCAATTGAATCGTTACTCGCCGCACCTGCCCTGGCGTCCGCTGGTCCCGCCGCCCTCGGTCGACGATCACGACGCATGTGCGATCTACGCCTCGGTCCGCAAGGACGCGACGCCGAGCCGCGAGCCCGTTCAGCTTGCGCTCGCGAACCTCCAGAAGATGCTCCACCGCGCCGGCAACGTGGACGGCGAGGGCGACGGCTGCGGCCTGCTGGTCGACATCCCCCGCAGGATCTGGGCCGAGGAGGTGCGGGCCGGAGGCCACAGCCCGGCGCTCGCCAACGAGGCGACGTTCGCGGTCGGCCACGTGTTCGTCGAGCGCGCCGAGGACATCGAGCGGGCGCTGCACGACGCCCGCGAGCTTCTGGGCCGCGCCGGCATGCGAATCCTGGCCGAGCGCCTCGGCGCCGTCGAGTCGCAGGCGCTGGGCGCGACCGCGCGCGAGGAGGAGCCCCACTTCTGGCAATTCGCCGGCCTGCTCGCGTCGGCCGACGAGCGGGACCGGGCGCTCCACTCGCTGGCGGGCGAGCTCGAGTCGGAGCTCGCCTTCCACGTGGCATCGCTGTCGGCGGCGACGTGCGTCTACAAGGTCATGGGCGCGCCGCGCGTGCTCGGCGCCTACTACCGCGACCTCGCCGACGAGCGCTTCGAGACCGCAGCCTGCTTCGGCCACAACCGGTACTCGACGAACACCTGGCCGTCGTTCCGGCGCGTGCAGCCGTTCTCGATCCTCGGCCACAACGGTGAGATCAACACGATCGAGCAGCTCCGCCAGGAGGCGCGCGCGCTCGGGGTGGAGATCCCAGACGGCGGCTCGGACTCGATGGACCTCAACCGAACGATCGACCACCTGGTCCGGGTCGAGGGCCTCAGCCTCGCCGAGGCGATGGAGCTCGTCGTGCCGCCCGTGGTCAACGAGATTCGCTCGCTGCCCGCCGACCTGCACCCGTTCTACATGTACCTGCGCGAGGCCATGGGACCGTTCGCCCAGGGCCCCGTGGCGCTGATCGCCCGCCACGACGACGAGTGCGTGTTCTCAGCGGACGCGCTCGGGCTGCGCCCGCTGTGGCGGCTCGAGACCCCGGACGACCACATCTTCAGCTCCGAGCCGGGCGTCGTCGGCGTCGGCGACATGGTCGTCCGAGCCGCTGCCGCTCGGGCCTGGGGAGAAGCTGATGGTCTCCATCGATGCCGGCAAGCGCCGCGCGCGGCTCTGGGAGCACGACGAGATGCAGCGGGAGGTCGCGCGGCGCTGGCTCGCGCGCACCGGCGTTGCGGCCGCGGCGGCGTACGACCGCGCGCTGCGAACAGGCGGCCCGCTTCAGGGCACGGACATCCCCGGCTACACCGCCGCCGGCCCGGCCGAGCCGGTGAAGGTCACCGACCGCGTCCTCGCGGGCTTCGGCTGGCAGCGCGACGACGTCAAGCTCGTCCAGCAGATGGCCTCGAACGGCGCCGAGCCGATCGGCTCGCTCGGCTACGACGGGCCGCTGGCCGCCCTGAGCCCGGAGCGCCAGAACCTCGCCGACTACTTCAAGGAGACGGTCGCCGTCGTCACGAACCCGGCGATCGACCGCGAGCGCGAGATGGAGCACTTCTCGACCCGCGCCGTCTTCGGGCGGCGCCCGTCCCTGCGCGACCCCGCGACCCATCCGGGGACGGTGCAGACGTCGTTCCCGGTCCTGCTCGGCGGCCACCACGACCTCGCGCCGCTGGGCGACTCCACCTACCGCCGGATCGCCCGGGAGCACCAGACCTGGCTGCTCGAGGACCTCTGGGAGGAGTTCCGCGGGCGGGCGGCGGCGATCGACACCGCGCTGCTCGAGTCCGAGAGCACCGCCGGGGCGATCGAGCGCCTCAAGCAGGAGGCCGTGCGCCGCGTGCGCGACGGCGCGGAGCTCGTCGTGCTCACCGACCGCACCGTCTATGACGGCGAGCGCCGCTACCTCGACGCGCACCTGGCGACCTCCGCGATCGACCAGGCGCTGAAGCACTTCCGCGTCGAGCCCGGGGAGGAGAACCTCCGCCGCCGCTGCTCGATCGTGCTGCGCTCGGCGGCGATCCGCAACGTCCACGACGTCGTCCTCGCGCTCGGCCTGGGCGCCAACGGGGTCAACCCCTACGTGATGCTCGAGGTCGTCTGCGTGGACGACTACGCGCAGGACGTCGCCAACGTCTGCGCGGCGCTCTCGAAGGGGATCGAGAAGGTGATCTCCACGATCGGCATCCACGAGGTCCGGGGGTACGCGCGCCAGTTCTCGTCGATCGGCCTGCGCCCCGAGCTCGCCGAGATCTTCCAGACCGAGGCGTTCGCCGCCTCGGCGGACGGCGGCGTCGGATTCGCCGCGCTCGACGCCGACACGGACGAGCGGGTCGCGGTCCTGCGCTCGGCCGAGGAGGGCGAGCGGCCGGCCAAGACGTTTCGCTTCTACCCCAAGGTCTACAAGGCGGCGATCGCCGCGGCCAACGGCACGGCCTCGTACGAGGACTACTCGGAGAAGGTCCGCGAGCTCGAGGCGCAGAGCCCGATCTCGATGCGGCACATAATCAACGTTCGGTCTGATCGGCAGGCGATCAGCCCGGTGTCCGTCGATACCACGGTCGGCCACCACGACTACCCGATCGTGATCTCGTCGATGAGCTTCGGCTCGCAGTCCGAGCCGGCCTTCCGCGCCTACGCAGAGGCCGCGAAGCGCATCAACGTGCTCTGCGTCAACGGCGAGGGCGGCGAGATCCGCGACATGTACGGCCGCTACCGCAAGTGGCGCGGCCAGCAGGTCGCGTCGGGGCGCTTCGGCGTCTCGGCGGAGATGTTGAACGCCTCGTACCTGGCCGAGATCAAGATCGGGCAGGGCGCGAAGCCGGGGGAGGGCGGCCACCTGCCGGGCAAGAAGGTCTCCGAGAAGGTCGCCGCCGCGCGCAACGCGAGCCCGGGCACCGACCTGATCTCCCCCTCCAACAACCACGACCTCTACTCGATCGAGGACCTCGCCGAGCTGATCGACGAGCTCAAGACGGTGAACCCGGACCTCCGCGTCTCGGTGAAGGTCCCGGTGGTCCCGAACATCGGGACGATCGGCCTCGGGATCGCGAAGGCGGGCGCCGACATCATCACCCTGTCGGGGTTCGAGGGCGGCACGGGCGCTGCCCGCCAGCACGCCCTGCGCCACGTCGGCCTGCCCTCGGACATCGGCACCCGGCTTGTCCATCGCGCCCTGATGGAGGCCGGGATCCGCAACCGGGTCGAGATCTGGGCCGACGGCGGGTACCGCCACGCCCACGACATCCTGAAGCTGATCTGCATGGGCGCCAACCGGATCGGCTTCGGCACCCTGGCCATGGTCTCGCTCGGCTGCACGATCTGCCGCGGCTGCCAGCTCGACACCTGCCACGTCGGGATCGCGACCCAGATCGAGACCCCGGAGGCGGCGACCCAGCACGGCCTCAAGAAGTTCACCCCGCAGACGGTCGAGGGAGCCGCGGAGAGCTGCGCGCGCTTCTTCGCCGCGATGGGCGAGGAGGTCCGGGCGCTCACCGCCGAGCTCGGCTACGAGCGCACCCAGGACCTCGTCGGCCGCTACGACCTGCTCGAGCAGGTCGGCCGGCGCGAGGCGATCGATCTCTCGGAGCTGCTGGCCCCGCTCGATGAGTACCTCGAGCTCGCGCCCGTCGACCTTCCGGTGGCGGGCGAGGAGCCGGTCGAGGCGCGGGCGGAGGCGGGGCTGGTTCGCGCGCGGCCGATCCGGATGGAGCCGAAGCAGGCCTCGGCTGAGATCGCGGAGCTCGCGCCGCGGCTCGCGTCCCACCCGGGCGTGCGCCTGTCGTTCCCCCGCGCCACCGACGCGCACGACCGGGTGCTCGGCACGGAGCTCGCGGGCGCGATCTCCCGCGCCCGGCTCTACGAGGGGGCGCCGGAGGGCTCGCTCGACGTGCTGGCCGAGCTCGACTTCAACGGCGGCTCCGTCGCCGGTCAGGGTTTCGGGGCCTTCAACGCCTACGGGCTGGTGGTCCGGGTCGAGGGCGGCGCCCAGGACGGCGTCGGCAAGACGATGCTCGGCGGCACCGTCTCGATCCTCAAGGGCCGCAACGCCAAGGGCGAGCGCGTCAACGGCTCCGTCGGGAAGTCGTTTGCCTACGGGGCCCAGCGCGGGCGCCTCTTCGTGCAGGGTTCGGCCGACTCGCGCTTCTGCATCCGGCTGTCGGGCGCCGACGTCGTCCTCGGCGGCGAGCCGGCGGAGCCACTCGACGACGCGCGCGGCTGCGTCTCGGACCGCGCCAACGCCAAGGGCTTCGCCTTCGAGTACATGACGTCGGGGCGCGCGGTTGTGCTCGGCGACATCGGCCCCTGGGCCTGCGCGGGGATGACCGGGGGCCGCGTGTACGTGCGCCAGAACCCCGACTGGAACCTGGACCGCGAGGCGGTCGCGCGGCGCCTCGGGGAGGGGGCCAAGGTGAGCCTCGTCGATCTCGACGCCGAGGGCCTGCTGGACGTCGAGGACCTGCTCGGCCACTACGCGACCGAGCTGCGTGCGACCGATCAGGACGAGGAGGCCGACCGGATGCTCACTCTCGCCGCCCAGGCCCCGAGCACTTCCTGATGATCATCCCCGAGAAGGTCCAGGCCGACCCGAATATCTCAACGGAGTAGCGGCGAGTACTCGGGTCCTAGCTGGGGCGGGCGCGAGGGCTCAGGCCGCGCCTGGCAGTGAGGGGCGGTTGGGTCCGCGCGCCCTGCGTGATGTTCGCCGTGCCTTTCGCGCGCTCTAACCGGGAGCTGTTCGCCGAGTGTCACATTCCCCGGCCAGGAGACGGTCAACGTGACACTCGGCATCGGGCCGGGCCGAAACAGCGCGTCCGCGGCTCAGTCGACCTGGTTCAGGTGCGAGCGCCAGTCGGGTTCGAGATCGTCGAGCTCCTCGAAGATGACCGTGGCGAGCTCCTCCTCGGAGCCCGCGTCGGCGTCGAAGGTGAAGGACTCGAACTCGGGGTCAAAGCCGACCGCGATCTCGCGGTTCTTGCCGGCCTGGTTCGCGAGCTCCTCCGCGCGGGGCCCGACGGCCTCGAGGATGAGGATCGGCGACATCGAGCTAAGTCAATCAGCTTCGATCACGCGCGCAGTACATGGATGCGGAAGCGGCCGATCTCGAGCTCGTCGCCGTCGGCCAGCGGCGCCCACTCGACGGGCTCGCCGTTGACGAACAGGCCGTTGAGGCTGCGGTCGTCGAGCGCCCGCAGGTCGCCGTCGTCGGTGAGCACGACGAGGGCGTGGCGGCGCGAGACCGTCGCGTCGTCGAGCCGCACGTCGGCGGCGCCGGAGCGCCCGATCCGCGTCCACCCCGGCGCCAGGAGGACGACCGCGTAGTCGCCGTTCCCGTCGTCGAAGGCGAGGTAGTGGCCCGCCATCTCGAGCTCAGCCCGGACCTCCTCGAGCCAGTCGGCACCCGTCTCGACCATGTCGAGGCCGGCCGTGTCAACGTCGGGCCTGCGAGCGAAGATCGAACCCCGCCGGAACCGCCGGCCGTGGCAGTTGGGGCACTCGGGTAGGGCGCCGGCCGCGATCGGGAACGCGTACCCGCAGCCGATGCAACAGAGCGACCCGGGCTGTGCCTCGGTGATCTGCGCGCCGGATTCGACGATCCGGGTGGGCTTGGGGGGATGAGCGGTCAGCACGGCGAGGGGCGTACCCCACTAGTGCGGATGTTAACGATGTACGCCGTTGAGTCCAACGAAACGGTCCCGCGCTGTACGGAAATTGCGGGGACTACGGTCGGACCGGCGAATACAATCGCGCCGCGCCATGCGACCGGTATCCGCGACCACCTCCATCGACGCCCCCCGCGAGCGGGTCTTCGACCTCCTGTGCGACCTCGCGGCGCGCCCGGCCTTCTGCGACCACTTCCTCTCCGAATACCGCCTCGAGCGCCTCGACCCGCTCGGCGTCGGCGCCGGCGCCCGCTTTCGTCTGCGCCAGTCGGGGGAGTGGATGGACACGGTCATCGTCGAGGCCGACCGGCCGCACCTCGTGCGCGAGGAGGGTCGCGGCGGCCGCTCCAACCTGGTCCCGGTCCACACCGTCTGGGAGCTCGCCGAGGGCGCGGCGCCCGGGTCGTCGGAGGTCTCGGTGACCTTCTGGACCGAGCCGCCGACGCTCGTCGACCGAGTCCGCGAGCTCACCGGCTCGAGCTATTTCTTCCGCCGCGACCTGCAGCGCGCCCTCGGGCGCCTGCGGGGGCTGATCGAGGGCTCCGAGCCGGTCGAGCGCGTCGGCGTGGGCGGCGGCGAGCGCCTGCCGGCTTTCGTCCGGTAGTTCGAGCCGGTCGCATATGCTTCCGCCCGCCATGCGCCCCCGCGCCGTCCTGCTCGCCCTGCTCGTGCTTGCCGCCGTGGCGCTCGCCGGCATCGCCGCCGGCTGCGGCGACGAGCCGACGAGCGAGGTCGCGGAGGGCGAGCCGCTCGAGCTCGCGGGCCTGGACTACGCCGTGCAGATCACCCGCTTTCTCAATCCCGACGACACCGAGGACAGCGGCTACATGGTCGGCCAGCCGCCGGCCAAGCCCGGCACCGCCTACCTCGGCGTCTTCCTGACGATCGCGAACCCGAGCGACGACGCGCGCCCGTCGGCGACCCAATACAAGGTCATCGACACGCTCCACAACGAGTACACCCCCGTCGAGAGCACCAGCCCGTACGCGCTCGACGTCGGCACCGAGGTGCCGGCCCACGGCACCATCCCCATCGTGGACTCGACGGCGCAGGTGGGCCCCGTCCAGGGCTCCCTCCTCATCTTCCCCGTCAATGACGATGTCAGCGACAACCGCCCGCTGAAGCTCGAGATCAGCACCTACGCCGGCAGCGGCGAGGTCGTTCTCGATATCTAGACCGCCGGATTCGAGCGTGTCCACGCGCCGGCTTCAGGTCGCGCTGATCCTCACCGCCGCCGCGGCGGCGATCGTCATGGGCGGGCTGCTCTCGACCGGGGCGCGCATCGTCTGCCTCGCGGTGCTCGTGGCCGGAGCCTGGTTCACCGAGCCGGAGCGCAGCCGCCGGGGCGGCGGCTGGTGGCTGCTCGTCGGCCTCGGCGCCGTGTTGGCCGTGGGCGGCTTCGCCGTGGGCGAGCTCTCCACGCAGGCCGAGACGGGCGCCGGAGTCGTCGCGATCGTCGGGTCCGCGCTGGTGATCATCGGGGCGACGATCGGCTTCCCGCTCCGGTAGATCTAGCGCGAGACGGCGCCTAGGCGACGCCGAAGTACGAGGCCATGACCTGCCGCACGATCGGCGCGGCGATCGTGCCGCCATCGCCATCGGCGTTGACCACCATCGCGGCGACGACGATCTTCGGGTCGCTGGCCGGGGCAAAGGCGGTGAACCAGGCGTCGATGTCCTGGGGCGGCTCCTCGCCGGGGCCGAGGTGCTGCCCGGGCTCGAGCGCGCTGGGGCCGAGCTCCGCGGTGCCGGTCTTGCCGGCGACCTGGATCCCCGGGAGCTGAGCGGCCGTGCCGGTGCCCTCGTTGACGACGGCGATCATGAGCTGGCGCATCGTCGCCGCGGTCTGCGGCGAGGCGACCTTGACCTTCTGGTCGGGCGGCTGCAGGGATGGGTCGCGGGCCATCGCGTTCGGCAGGCGCACCCCGCCGTTGGCGATCGTCTGCGACACCATCGCCATCTCCAGGGGCGTGGCGAGGACCTCGCCCTGGCCGATCGCCGACTCGCCCGTCTCCACGCTCTCCGAGAGGTCCTTCGGGATCGTGCTCTGGGGCAGATCGACCGCCGCGTTGGTCGCCTGGTCGTAGAGCGGTGGCGGCGCGTTGAAGCCGTAGGCCTCCGCGGTCTCGACCAGCTTCGGTCCGCCGAGCTTCGCGCCGAGCGGCGCGAACACCGTGTTGCACGAATTGGCGAAGCTCTCCGTGAAGGTGCCCCCGCAGAGCTCGTCGTGCGCGTTGGGGATCTCCCGGCCGATCTCGGAGTTCGAGGACTCGACCGGGAAGGTGTCGGAGGTCTTGACGATCCCGGCCTCCAGCGCACCGGTGGCCGTGATGATCTTGAAGGTCGAGCCCGGCGGCTGGGGAGCGGAATAGGCGAGGCCCGCGAGGGCGAGCACGTCGCCCGTCTTCGCGTCGAGCACCGCGACGCCCCCGTACGTGCCACCAAGCGCCGCCACGGTCGCGTCCTGCAGGTCCGGGTCGATGTTCGTCCGCACGGCCTTGCCGCGGATCGGCTCGCTCGTCGCGAGCACGCGGCCCGCGCTCACGTCCTTGCCGCTGGTGGCGAGCAGCCGGCCCCCGGGGCGACCGGCCAGCCGGTCGTTGAAGGCGAGCTCCAGCCCGGAGGTCCCGGTGAGCGTGCCGGGTGGGAAGCCGCTCTTCTCCAGCTCCTCGGCCTGCGCCCGGCTCGGGGACCCGACCTCGCCGACGACGGCCAGCCCGGCCGTGCCGACGCTGCGCGCCGCCGCCGGCCCCGAGGCGAGCGGGGTGCGGTCGGCGGCGAGGATCGCCGCCCGCGGCGGCGCCCTGGTCCGCCGGGCCAGCTGCTCGCCCGGCGCCAGGCCCGGGTAGACGAGGTTCGGGGCCCAGTCGACCTTGCCGTCGTTCAGCGGCAGCTTGAGGCTGCCGGCGAGGGTCCCGAACAGGTGCGTTCGCATGTTGACGGGGATCACCGCGTCGTCGCCCTGCTCGCTGACGTCGCCGGCGCTGAGCTCGGCCAGGGTCGATTGCGTGGCGGCGTCGTCGTAGATCTGCCGGAAGTGGGGGAGGGAGTACTCCTCCTGCACGTCGGGCGTGAGCTCGGCGTACATCGCCGCGGTGTCGCCGCGCTCCCAGGCGTCCACGAAGCGCTGCGCCGCCGGCGCATCCGGTTCGACGGCGATCACCATCCCGCCGGCAAACGCCAGCGTCGCGACGACAATCAGCGGCGCGGCCCGGGTGGCAATGCGGCGTCTGCGCTCCGCCGTCGCGCCACCAGTGCTCAATCCGCCTCGATCCGCACGTCGGACGCTAGCGTTCAATTGCCCGCCGCGCCGCTTCTGCGAGCCGTTGATCATGCGGGAAAAGGTAGTGCCTTTCCCGTCGGATAAATGAGCCTGATCGACCTCGGCATCGTTCTATTCGTTATCGCGCTCGCCGCGGTCGGCTATCAACGTGGCCTGATCGCGAGCGCGCTGCCGCTCATCGGCTTCATCGGCGGCGCCGCGCTCGGCGCTCGGATTGGCCCGGCGCTGCTCGCCCAAGGGGCCGAGTCGCGCTACGCCCCGCTCGTCGCGATGATCAGCGGGCTGCTCACCGGGACGTTCCTGGCGGTCGCCCTGGACGGCTTCACGAAGCGGCTCGGAAGCCGCCGGCCGGGGAGCGTCGGGCGCCGGCTCGACGGCGCCGGCGGCTCGGTGCTGCTCGCTGCCCTGGGGCTGCTGCTCTGCTGGGGGTTCGGCGCGGTCGCCCTGCACACCGGCGGCAACTCCGCGCGCGGCCTGCGCGAGGCGGTGCAGCGCTCGGCGATCCTCGGGGAGCTCAACGACGTGCTGCCGCCCTCGGGCCCGCTGCTGCACGTCCTGCGGCGCGTCGACCCGACGCCCGCCGTTCGCGGGCCGAGCGCCGAGGTGAGCCCGCCGCAGGCCAGCTCAGTCCACGACCCGCAGGCCCGGGCGGCGGGCGGATCGACCGTCCGCGTGCTCGGCACGGCCTGCGGGCTCGGCGTCGAGGGCTCGGGCTGGGTCGCGGCCCCCGGCCTCGTCGTCACGAACGCCCACGTCGTCGCCGGCGAGGACGACACGACCGTGAGCCTCGCCGACGGCTCGGTGTACGAGGCCACCGTCGTTCACTACGACACCCTCAACGACCTCGCCCTGCTGGCCGTCGACGGGCTCGACGCCCCGCCGCTGTCGCTGGCCGACGGGCGGCGGGGCGATGAGGCGGCCGTGATCGGCTACCCGGGCAACGGCCCGCTCACCTTCACGCCGGCCAGGCTCGGGAGGACCGGGCTGGTCACCAGCGAGGACTCCTACGGGCGCGGGCCGGTGCAGCGGCGGATGACGCCCTTCCGGGCCGACGTCCGCAGCGGGAACTCGGGCGGGCCGGTCGTCGATCTGAACGGCGACGTGGTCACGACGGTGTTCGCGGCGTCCTCGGGCCGGAGCGGACAGACCAACGGGCTCGGCGTCCCCAACCGCGTGGTCGAGCGGGCGCTCGCGGGTAAGCTCCGGGCAACGGACACCGGCCCATGTGCAGCCTGAACGAGATCCGCCTCGGAATCCGCCTGCTCGCAGGGGATGTCGACGGGGCAGCCCCGCGGGCCGACCGACGGGGTTCTGTACCCTCGAACGCAGGGTGGAGGTCGCGAGCCAATCCTCTCGCGCAGAGCGCGCGCCGACTGTCGGTAACGGTCGCCCCGTCCCCGTCGGTCGCTGACTTCCGCGTCGCGATCGAGCTGATCGGGCGCCGCTGGGCCGGCGCGATCCTGTGGGCGCTCGCCGACCGCCCGCACTACTTCGCGGAGCTCACGATCGCCGTTCCGGGTCTCTCGGACCGGCTGCTGTCACGCCGCCTGCGCGAGCTCGAAGGCGCGGGGTTGGTGCAGCGCTCCGTCCACGACGGATCGCCCGCCCGCGTCTCCTACGCGCTGACGGAGAAGGGCCGCTCGCTCGAGCCCGTGCTCGGCCGGCTCGAGGACTGGGCCCGCACCTGGAAGCTCAGCTCGTAGCGCTGGTAGGTGATCTCGTCGCGTCCCCAGCGCGGCCCGGACTGCTCCCAGACCACCTGGAATCCCACGCTGCGGTAGATGCGGGCGGCCGCTTGGAGCTCGCTGAACGTCTCCAGGCCGATGGTCTGGTAGCCCAGCGACTCGGCTCTCGCCACGACCTCTGAGATCAGACCGCGGCCGAGCCCGTGCCCGCGCACCTCGGGGTCGAGCACGACCCAGCGCAGCGTCGCCAGCCCGTCGCCCTCGTCCGTGAGCGCGACGCTGCCGGCGTGCCTGCCGTCCAGCTCGACGATCCAGATGCCCTCGCGCTCGCGCGGGAAGCCGCGCTTGCCGGCGGCGGCGACGGTCGCGGCGACCTGCGCCTCAAACGTCCGGTCCACGCCGTGCTCGGCCTCATAGACGGTCCCGTGGTGGGCGACGATGCGGCCCAGGTCGCCAGGGCGCAGCTCGCGGCGAATCGTTGGCGCGCCGGTCACGCGCGGCTCCGGGCGCGCCGCAGCAGCTCGAGCAGCTCCGCGGTGCGGACGAAGGGGTCGGCGACCGCCTCGCCGCTCGTGAGCGAGATCGCCGCCTCGAGGCGCCCGCGGCGCTCGGCCACGAGGCGCGGCGCTGCCGGAGCGGCCCTCGAGTCGCGCTCGGCGAGGCGGGCGATTGCGACCTCGTCCGCCGGGCCGGCGAGCCGGAGCGTGACGGGGTGGCGCCAGCTCTCCGCGGGCTCTGACGCTGAGCGGCGGGAGAATCGCATGGCCGCATTCTCACTCAGCCGATCAATCGATGCAAGATCTTGTTGTCAACAGATTGATCGTGATATACGATCAATCGCCGATGGAGCTGCGCCAGCTCGCATACGTCGAGGCCGTCGCCCGGCATCGCCACTTCACGCGCGCCGCCGAGGAGCTCCACGTCGCGCAGTCGGCGCTGTCGCACCAGATCCGCCGGCTCGAGGCCGAGCTCGGCACCGAGCTGTTCGAGCGCACCAGCCGCCGGGTCGCGCCGACGGAGGCCGGGGAGGCGGTGGCCGCCCGTGCGCGCAGGGTGGTAGCCGAGCTCGACGGGGTGCGCGACGAGATCGCCGAGCTCCGCGGGCTCGTGCGCGGGCGCATCGCGATCGGCGCGCTGCTGCCCGCCGGGGGCATCACCGTGACGACGCTGCTGTCGCGCTTCAGCGGGGCGTTTCCCGGGATCGAGGTGGCCCTGCGCGAGGGCACCGCGGCCGACATGCTCGCCCTGCTCGAGTCGGACGAGCTGGACGCGGCCTTCTCGCTCGTCGCCGGGCCGCTGCCGGAGCGGATCGCGGCGCTCGAGCTGAGCGAGGAGGAGGTGGTCGCGGCCTATCCGCCCGGCACCGCGCCCGCCAAGCGCAGCGTCGCCGCGGCCGACCTCGCGGGCGTGCCGCTCGCGGCGCCGCGCTCGGGCTCGGCGATCAAGGCCGCGGCCGACGACTTCTTCGCCCGCGCGGGTGAGCCGTTCAACGTCACCCTCGAGAGCGGCGACCCGTATCTGATCCGCTGCCTCGTCTCCGACGGCTTCAGCGCCGCGGTGCTCCCGGCGTCGCTCGCCAGGCGCGAGGGCCCGCCGGTCGAGACCCGCCCGCTGAGCCCGCCCGTGCGTCTGCCCGTGTTCCTCATCTGGCGTCGCGACCGTCACCGCTCGCCCGCGGCCGGGGCGTTCATCGACTTCGTCTCCGAGACCGCCGGCTAGCGCCCCGCGAATACGGGCCGCAGGTGCGGGTACAGACCCGTGCGGACTCGAGCGAAGGGACGCAACATGGAGGCTGCAGGCGGGACGGCGCAGGAAGGCGACTTCAAGACGATCGAGACGCGGATCCCCGCCCGGCTCGATCGCCTGCCCTGGTCGCGCTTTCACTGGCGGGTGGTGATCGGGCTCGGGGTCGTCTGGATCCTCGACGGGCTCGAGGTGACGATCATCGGGTTCCTCGCCCCGACCCTGACGCGATCCCGGCAGCGGGATCGCGCTCACCGAGGGCGACATCGCGCTCGCCCAGTCGATCTACGTCGCCGGGCGCCTGTATCGGCGCGCTCTTCTTCGGCCAGCTCACCGACCGCTTCGGGCGCAAGAAGCTCTTCCTGATCACGCTGTCGCTCTATCTGGTGGCGACGGTGGCGACGGCGTTCTCGCACCACGCCGCTCTGGTTCCTCGCGGCCCGGTTCTTCACCGGCGCCGGGATCGGCGGCGAGTACTCGGCGATCAACTCCGCGATCGACGAGATGATCCCGGCCCGCGCCCGCGGCCGGGTCGACCTGATCATCAACGGCTCGTTCTGGCTCGGCGCCGTCGCCGGCGGCCTGCTCTCGCTGATCTGCTGCAGGAGTCGCTCTTCGCCGCTCGACGTCGGCTGGCGGCTCGCGTTCGGGCTGGGCGCCCTGCTCGGGCGTCGGGATCCTGTTCGTCCGCCGCCACGTGCCGGAGAGCCCGCGCTGGCTGTTCATCCACGGCCGCGAGGAGGAGGCCGAGCGGCTCGTCGACGAGATCGAGGCCGAGGTCGAGGACGAGACCGGCCAGGAGCTCGAGGAGCCCGGACGACTCGATCAAGGTCCGGCAGCGCAAGCTCGATCCCGTTCCGCGAGATCGCCGGACCGCGTTCAAGGTCTATCCGAAGCGGGCGGTGCTCGGGCTTCTCGCTGTTCATCGGCCAGGCCTTCCTCTACAACGCGGTCACGGTCACGCTCGGGCTGACGCTGACCACCTACCTCGGCGTCGGCGCGAACAAGGTCGGCCTCTTCTACGCCGTGTTCGCGGCCGGCAACTTCATCGGCCCGCTGCTGCTCGGGCGCCTCTTCGACACCGTCGGCCGCCGCCCGATGATCGCCGGCACCTACCTGATCTCGGCGGTGATGCTGGCGGCGATCGGGATCGCCTTCAACGGCGAGGTGTTCAGCGACTGGGGCCTGACCCTGGCGCTCGGCCGCCACGTTCTTCTTCGCGTCCGCCGGGCGCGAGCTCCGCCTACCTGACCGTGAGCGAGATCTTCCCGATGGAGATCCGGGCGCTCGCGATCGCGTTCTTCTACGCGATCGGGACCGCGATCGGCGGGATCACCGGCCCGCTGGTGTTCGAGAAGCTGGGCGAGTCCGGCGACGTCGGCCAGGTGATGATCGCCTACCTGATCGGCGCGGCCGTGATGGCCGTCGGCGGGATCGCCGAGCTCATTCCTGGGCGTTCGCGCCGAGCAGCAGCCGCTCGAGAACATCGCCAAGCCGATCACCGCCCGCGAGGCGGAGGAGGGCGCCGCGAAGGAGGAGCCCGACGCCGACCGCAGCGAGGCCGAGGAGCGCGACCGGCGCAACCGGGAGCGCTGGGAGCGCGAGCGCCTGGGCCTGCGCCGCTTCCGGCCAGGACCCGGCTCCGGCTCCTATTCGCCGTTCCTGCCGCCGCCCTCGAATCCGGCGTGGCTCGACCACGAGATCTCGATCATCGACCGGGCCCTGCAGGAGCACGGCGATCTCGACCGCCGCCAGCTCGCCGAGCGGGTCGGCGCCCGCTACTGGGGGCCGGGTCGCTTCCGTGCGGCGTTGCGCGCCGCGGTGAGCGACGGGTCCGTGCGGCGCGTGGGGCGCGAGCGCTACGCCTCCACGCGGGCGACGGCGGGGTCGAGCGCCCCGGGGAGCTGACGCAGGTGTCGCTCGGCTGCACGGCTCCTCGGCCACCGGGTCCGCTTCTGGGCCGAGGGCTCGACGATGCGCTGGGAGTGCGAGCGCGAGTGCGGGTTCGAGGGATCGAAGCCGTATGCGAGCGCTGCCGAGGCGCGTCGCTACGCGGCCGCGCTCGACCGCGAGGACGCGGACGACCTCGGGCGCCGCGCGCCGCTGTCGCTGTCGCCGCTGCGACTGACGAGGAGGCGTCCATGAGGATCCAGTCGGCACAGCCGCCGCGCGACCTTTAGTTTCCGCCCCGTGAAGGGGTGGAACGAATGAGCCGGCCGCTGGTGCTCGTCCAGTTCAGCGATCCGCACATCGGGGCGGATTGGGGCGGCGCCGATCCGGCGGCGCGCCTCGAGGCCGCGGTCGAGCAGGTCGCGCTCATGGGGCTGGACCCCGACGCGGTGCTGGTCTCGGGCGACCTCTCGGAGAACGGGGTCCCGGCCGAGTACGAGACCGTCCGCTCGCTCGTCTCGAGGCTCGAGGCACCCGTCTACCCGCTGCCCGGGAACCACGACCAGCGCGAGCCGCTGCGCGTCGTGTTCGGGCTCGACGGCAGTCGCTCCGAGCCGATCCAGTACGCGGCCGTGGTGGGCGACCTACGCCTGATCTTCCTCGACACGATCGTTCCCGGCGAGGAGGGCGGCGCGTTCGATGATGGGCGACTCGCCTGGGCGGTGGGCGCGCTCGCCGCCGAGCCCGAGGCGCCGACGCTGATCGCGATGCACCATCCACCGATCCTCACCGGGATCCCGGCGTTCGACGAGATCGGGCTCCCCGACGCGGACCGCCGCGCGTTCGCCGAGCTCGTCGCCGGGCACGGCCAGGTACGCCGGATCGTCGCCGGACATATCCACCGCGCGATCGCGGGCGAGGTGGGCGGCCGGTCGGTGCTCGTCGCGCCGAGCACCTATATGGAGACGGCGCTGGAGCTCGAGCCCGGCGAGATTCGCGACACGGCCGAGGCGCCCGGGTTCGTCGTTCACCTGCTGATCGACGGGCAGCTCACCTCGCACGTCCAGCCGCTGGCCAACCCGGTCTGACCTGGTCGAAGGGCCGCGTCACCAGGCCCGCGGGTTGCCCGGCGGGATCTCGTCGCGGACCAGCGTGCCGCCCACGAGCGGCGCCGGCGGCGGCGCGGTGGTCGCCCTGAAGACATCGAGCTGACCCGGCCCGAGCGCGTCGAACGCCGCCTCGATCGGCGGCGGGATAGGTCGAGACGATCACCGCGTCGTCAGGGGCGGTGGGGTGGTGATGGCGCGGTTTCGCCGTGTAGGCGATCACGCGGTCGAATCCGTGCTCGGTGCCCGGCCGCTCGCCCTCGACGGCGATCGCCGCGGTCACGTCGACGCGGTCGTAGCGGACCTCGCGCACGTCGAGGCGGTCGAGCTCGGCCTCGGTGATCTCGATCAGGACGCCGTTGGGCGCCGGCGCGTCGGGGTCGGGCTCGACGTTGAGGCCGAGGCAGAAGCGGGGGATCGAGCCGTCGGCTCGGGCGAAGGTCTTCTCCGATTCCGCCTGCTCGCGGCCGAGCGTCCAGGCGCGGCGCCACCCCTGGAGCCTGGCGACGCCCGCGAACTCGACCGGGCGGCCGATCGTCTGCGAGGCGCTCTCGGGGCTCGCCAGCGAGGCGTAGCCGAAGACCGCGACGCGGATCATGGCTTGGGGGGCTTCCACGCCGGCCGCGGGCACAGTCGGGCGGCCGCGGGGCAGCCGAAGCACAGCGCCTCGTAGGGCTCCTCGGTGACCTCGAACTCGCCGCCGCGCATGCGACCGATCAGCTGGGTGAGGTGTTCGCGGGCGGCGCGAAGCCGGTCGGCGTCGAAGACCTCGACCTGCGGATCGTCGGGGGCCTCGAGGAAGACGTGGATCGCCCGCGCCCCGGCGTCGCCCCCCACCGCGAGGGCGTAGACCTGGCGCTGCGCGGCGTAGCGCGCGGCGACCTCGGCCGGCGCTCGCCCGTCGAGGGCGTCGGTCTTGTAGTCGATGACGGTCGGGATCTCGCCGCCGTCGACGAGCACGTCGATCTTGCCGCGCACGACCGTGTCCGCCAGGCCGAGCACGAACGGCACCTCCGCCCGCGGGGACCCGCCGAGCTCCGCGCGCAGCTTCGAGCCCATCCAGCCCCCGACCAGGCGCCGGGCGCGGGCGAGGGCCTCGGCGTCGCCGGCGAGGCCCTCGCGGGCGAGCAGCCGCTCGAGCAGCTCATCGCCAGGATCGGCCCAGCCGCGCTGAGCGCTCCACTCGAGCGCCCCGTGGACGGCGTTGCCGATCCCGAGCGCGTGCCCGCGGACGAGGCCCGGCTGCGGCATCTCGGTGGGGATCTCCGGCGGCTCCTCGGCGGGCTCGCCCGGCGCCGCGGCGAGCGCCTCGCGCGCGCCGAGCACGCGCTCGATGTAGAAGCGGTAGCCGCACTGCTCATACAGCGCCAGCGCGGAGTAGGAGAGGTGGCCGACAGGCACCGGCGCCGGTCCCTCGGCGAGCAGCGGCGCCTCGCCGATCGCGGCGAACGGGCCATCCTCCTCCGGCGGCGGGAAGCTTCGCACCAGCTCCGCGGCGCGCTGGGAACCCGGCTCGCTGGTCCGGATGGTGAGCCGTGTCGTCGCCGGAACGGGTTCGCCACCGTCCAGTCGCCGCGGCGCCTGGAGCTCAACCTCGGTGTCCTCGCCGGCGAAGCCGCGCTCCGCCAGGACCGGCAGCAGACGCCGCAGCGGCGTGTCGTTGGGCTTGCGCTCCTCGGCCGGCTCGAGGTCGGCCGGCCGGTAGATGCCGGAGAGGATCAGCCGATCGCGGGCGCGCGAGGCGGCGACGTAGACGAGGCGGCAGCCCTCCTCGGCCTCGGCCGCGCTCTCGGCGGTGTTGAGGTCGACCAGCTCCCACAGCCCGACGGTCCTGCGTGCCGGGAACGCCAGCCGCATCCCGAACCGGCGCGCGCCGTCGTCGCTCGGACGGCCGATCGTGATGTCGCCGTGGCTGTGGCCCGCGTTCAGGTCGCGGCCGAGGTCGGGGACGGCGACCACGTCGAACTCGAGGCCCTTGGCCGCGTGGACGGTCATCACCCTGACGCCGTCGTGTCCCTCGGCCTGCACCGCGGCCATGCCCTCGCGCTCGTCGCGGCGGGTCGACTCCGCGGCGAGCGCCAAGAAGCCGGCCAGGTCGCGGCCCTCATTCGCCTCGTAGTCGCGGGCGAGGCGCATCAGCTTGCGCACGTTCGCCATCCGCCCGGCGCCGCCCTCGCGGGCGATCAGGCCGAGGTCGTAGCCGAACGCGGTCATCGTCCGCTCGATCAGCTCCTCGAGGGTCAGCAGCGGCGCCTCGGCCCGCAGTCCGGCGAGGATGCGGCAGAAGCGCTCGAGCCGTGCCGCGTCCTGGGCCTCGATCGCCTCGAGCCACCTGTCCTCGTGGGCGGCCGGCTCCCGGCCGCCACCGTACCGCCACGAGATCAGCGGCCAGACGTGGTCGGCGTGCCCGCCCTCGGGTGTGGCCGCGCGGCGCAGGAGCCAGAGCGCGTCGGGGCTGACCCCGTTCGCGAACGAGGCCAGGGCACCGAACAGGTACTCGTCGTCGAGCGGGTTGGCGACCACGCCGAGCAGCCGGATCAGGTCCTCGACCTGCTGCTGGGTCCAGTAACCGCGGCCGCCGACCACGAACGGCCGCAGGCCGGCGCGGGTCAGCGCCTCCTCGTAGGCGTCGACGTGGGTGAACGCCCGCAGCAGGACGACGATCTCGCCGCGCTCGGCCTCCCGGGCATCGACGAGCTCGCGCAGGCGCTGTGCGAGGAAGCGCGCCTCGGCGATCACCCTCGCCGGCGAGCCGACCGGGGGCGGTTCGAGATCGATCTCCTCCTGAGCCCACTTGCGGGCGTCGCGGGCGCGGCCCTCGTCAAGCGTCAGCAGCAGCTCCGCCGAGCCGGGCCCGTCAGCGGCCGGCCGTCCGGCGGTCAGCTCGCCGAACCCGTCGAGCAGCGTCCGGCCGATCTCGTTTACCGCGGCGAGCACCGCCGGCCGGGAGCGGAAGTTGCCGAGGAGCGGCAGCACGTCGCGATCGGGCGACCCCTCGGCCGCGCCGCGCTCCGCGCGGAAGACCTCGAGGTCGGCGTTGCGGAAGCGGTAGATCGACTGGTTCTCGTCGCCGACCAACAGCGTCTGCGTGTCCGGCCCCTGCAGCGCCCCGACGAGGCGCAGCTGGACCGCGTTGGTGTCCTGGAACTCGTCGACCATCACGTGTGCGAAGCGCTCGCGCCAGGAGCTCGCGAGGCCCGGGCTCGACTCGAGCAGCTCGAGCGCCCGCAGCTCGAGGTCCTGAAAGTCGAGCGCCGACCGCTCTTCCTTCAGCGAGCGGTAGCGGGCGTCAAAGCCCTCCAGCAGGAGCTCGAGCGCTCGTCGCGCGGAGCGCGCCGCCGCGAGCTCGTCCGGGGTCAGCTCCCGCTCCTCCTCGTTGCGCTTTGGCGAGTGCACCGGGTCATCGACCGGGGCAGCCGCGGGTCGCTCATCCCCTGGCTGCGAAGGCGCGTGTGCGCCTCGAGCGTCATCTGCACCAGTCGCCAGGGCTGATAGGAGGCCGCCGCCTGGGCGACGTCGGCGTCGCCGGCGGCGAGCAGGTCCTCGAGCGCCCGCGAGGCCGCGCGGTCGGCCAGCCGCCCGGCCTCGCCCGCGTCGAGGACTCGGAAGCGGGGATCGAGCCCGGCGGCGAGCGGGTGCTGCGCCAAGCAGTCGGCGGCAGAAGGCGTGGATCGTGAGCACCCAGGCGCGCTCCGTCGCCCGCGCCGCCGCCTGGAGCTCGTCGGCGCGCACCTCGTCGCCGGCGGCGCGCAGTGCCCGCGCCCTGGCGATCAGCTCACGGCGCACGCGGGTGCGCATCTCGGCGGCGGCTCGCTCCGTGAACGTGAACGCGAGGATCCGCTCGACGGGGACGCCGTCGTCGGCGACGGCGGCGCAATAGCGGTCGACGAGGACCGTGGTCTTGCCCGAGCCGGCGCCGGCCTCGAGGAACGTGTCGCGCTCGCGGGCGGCGATCGCGTCGCGCTGCTCGAGGGTCGGCTCGAAGGCGCGGGACGGCGGGGGGGCGGGTGCAGGGTCGGGTGGCGGCTCCGGGACCGGCGGCCCGAGATCGGGCAGGGTCAGCTGTCCGTCGAGCGCGTTCACCCGCCGTTGCCGTTCTCGTCGACGCCGATCGCACGCTCGAGTCGACAGATCGCCTGGAAGTTGCAGTACTTGGGGCAGCGCCCGCCGATCGGGTGCCGGCGGATGTCACCGGCACGCATCTCGGCGGCGGAGTCGCGCGCGAGCGCCTCGGCCTCGTCGAGCGCGAGCTCGAAGTCATCGTGCTCGAGCCGGTCGGTGCTGACGATCCCGAGGCCCTTGAGGTCCTCATCCTCGCGGGCGACGAGCCCGCGCGGCTTGCGCTCGCCGACCGCGCCGAGCGGGTGATAGAGGCCCCCGACCACGTCGAGGCCGAGGATCCGCTCGGCGACCCGCATGTAGAGCTGGATCTGGAGCTTTCCCCGCTCGGTGAACTTGTCCGCGGAGGTGACGTTCTTGCCCGTCTTGTAGTCGTGGACGACGGCGCGGCCGGTCTCGTCGACGTCGATCCGGTCGATCCGCCCCCGGAGCGCGACATCGCCGAGCCGCAGCGGCTCGCGCTCCGGCCCCTCCTCGTCGTCGAAGTGACCGAACGCGACCTCGAGCAGGTCGGGGCGAGGGCGGAACGTGGTCTCGGTTCTCCGACTCGGCAGCCAGGAAGGCCTCGACCTGGGCCCGGGCCCGGGCGAGCGCCGCCCGCCGGGGGTGGTTGAGCGGGCCTCCGTTCGCGGCGACGACCTCGCCGAGCAGCTCTCCGAATCGCCGCTGCCAGGCGGCGACGTCGCCGGGCCGAGGGATCGAGTCGGCGCCCGGCGCCTCGCTGTACAGCCGGTCGAGCGCGTCGTGGATGATCGAGCCGAGCCACAGCGGGTCGGCGGTCGGCTCGAGCCGCTGGGGATCGAGCTCATGCTCGACGAACCACTTGTACGAGCAGGTCACCCAGCCCTCCAGCGAGTTGGCGGAGAAGACCTCGCGCCCGCCCAGCTCCCCGAGCACGGTCGGCGAGCGCAGCGGGCCGGGCCGCAGGTTGGGGTCGCACAGGTCCGCGAACATCGCCTCGATCCGCGGGCCGTGTTCGCCGGCGCCCGCGGCCTCGAGCACCGGCTCGCGGTCGAACGCCCAGCCGCCCAGCGCCAGCGCCCGCGCGAGGTCACGCTCGCTCGTCGCCTCCGCGACCGCGGGCACGGCGCGCTCCGGGCCGCGCTTTCGTAGCGGCTCGTCGGCGCCGTCGGGGCCGAGGTCGAGCAGGTCGCAGACCTCGTCGAGGAAGGGTGAGCGCGCCAGCGCCGTGCCGTCCTCGTCGCATCCCTGCCAGCTCAGGTACAGGCGATCCGTCGGGCGCGAGACGCAGGAGTGGAACAGGTAACGCTCCTCGTCGGCGGGGTCCGTGCGCCGCAGGTCGGGATTGCCGATGTCGCGACGGCGGTCCTCGGAGAGCAGCGGGTCCGGCGGCGCGGCACTTGGGAAGACGCCGTCCTGGAGCGAGAGGCAGAAGAGGGCCCGCGCCCGGGCCGCCCGCGCCCGGTAGGGATCGAGGATCCGCACCCGGCCCGTGGCCGGCCCGCGCCACAGCGGCACCGACGCGGACTCGATCGCCTCGATCGCGCCCGCCAGGTCCGGGACCTCGCAGCCGGGCAGGCCGGCGAGTCCGGCAAGCTCGGTCAGCAGCTCGGCGGCGGCGACCCCCGCGCGCAGCTCGAGGGCCGAGAACGGCACCTCGCCGGCACCCGCAAGCGGTGCCCGTTCGCGATGCGGCGCCTCGGCCAGCTCGCGCGCGCTGCGCGCGAGGCCGCGCAGGCGCTGCGCCGCGGTCTCGGCCTCGCGCAGCGCGCTGAAGATGACGCGGGGGAGAGTCCCAGTGCTCGACCGCCTCCGTCACCGTGGTCGCGTCGCCGCGGCGGATGCGCGCCTCGACGGTGTCGACCGCCCCGGGGGCCAGCGCCGGGTCGAGGCGCAGGTGGGCGAGCAGGGCCGAGACCGCGCTCTCGTCCGTCGCGGCGCGGCAGAGGGCGATCAGCGCGCCGCCGACCTGGGTCGCGGCCAGGCCGACCGAGGACTCGAGGGCCACCGGGATGCCCATCTCGCGCAGGACGGCCGCGAGCAGCCGGCCCGCGGGGTCGGGGTGGCGGAGGACGATCACGATCTCATCCGGCTCGTAGCCCGAGCGCAGCAGGCGCGCGATCTCAACCCCGACCGCCTCGGCCTCTCCCCGGGCCCCCGCCGACTCCAGCAGGACGAGGCCGTCGTCGACCGCGACCCGTTCGGAGCCCGGCTCGAAGAGCGCGCGATCCAGGTGTCGAAGCGTGGCGCTGGGCGTGTAGTCGTCCTCGAACGGAAGCTCCTCCGTGATCTCGGCGCCCAGGTCGCGCAGCACCCCGACGAGCTTTGCCCGCGGCGCCAGCGCGCGCCGGTCGGCGAAGGTCACCGCGACCGTCACCGGCCCGGCCGCCGACAGGGCGTCCAGCAGCTCCAGCTGGGCGCGCGAGAGGTCGTCGAAGCCGTACGCGAACACCGGCCGTGCGCCCCAGGCATCCGGGTCGGCGCGAAGCGCCACGATCGCCTCGACGATCGTCGTGGCCCGGTCGCCGCGGCCGCTGCGCTCGCGGAGCTCCGCGTAGCGCGCGTAGAAGGCGGCGAGCTCGCGCTCGTAGCCGGCGTCGTCGAGGTCGCCGACGATCCTGGCGAAGTCGGCGGGGGAGATCAGGGCGCCCTCGAGCTCGGCGATCATCCGCGCGAGCGCCGGGGCGAACCCGGGGCGCGACGCCGAACGGCGCAGGCGGCCGGGATCGGCGGAGTCGATGGCTGCCCGCACCAGGGCCTGGCGCTGGGAGACGGTCAGCTCGGGCACGGGCGCCGGCGCGAGGGCGGAGGCGATCTCACCCGCGAGCGCGTCGAACGTGGCGATCGAGCCGCCCAGGGTAGGGGCGTCGGCGGAGAGCTCGCGCTCGAACGCGGTGACGTCCCCCGCGGTGGGCACGATCAGCACCGGATCGCGGTCGAGCGCCGCCCGAAACCGGCCCAGGATGGCCTCCGAGCGGCCTGAGTTCGGGGGCCCGACTATGAGCTCGATGGACACCGTCTGAGCATAGGTCGGACCCCGGCGCGCCCGTCTGACCTCAATTCCGCTCGTTAGGCGTTTCCGAGTCGGTTTTGCCGTCCTGGGGCCGACCTACTCTGCGCAGCGATGTCCCTGTGCTTCATCGATCCGGCCGATGCCATCCGCGCGATCGCCGACTCGATCGGGCGTGAGGCCCGCCGCCAGCTGCTCGGCGAGGCGGTTCGCGCCTGGGTCGACGAGATCCCCGACGACGAGCTCGAGGCCCACTACGCGAAGGCGATCTCCGAGCTCGACGAGCACGACATCTCGATGCTCGCCGCCTGGCACGCGTCGATGGACGTCGGCACGCCGATCCCCAACCGCGACTACCTGATGGGCGCCTTCCCGGCGCTCGGCGCGCACCGGCGCGAGGCGCTCAAGCTCGCCGCCGGGTTCCGGGGTGAAGAGGCAGTCGACCGCGGCGTCACCGAGGAGCGCGCTCTGGAGACCGTGCTCGAGTGGCTCTCCGGCCCGCGCCTGATGGAGCTCGCGGTGGAGGCCGTCGAGCTCTACATCTGGGATAGAGCCGGTTCGGATAACTGACTGCCCGTCAGTCGCGCTGCCGCGGCTGGGTGCTGGGGCTCCTTGGCGGTAGGGTGGCTGGGATGGGTGGTGCGCTGCTTCGGGGTCGAGGGGGACGGCTGGTCGCCTGCGTGCTCGCGGCGGGTGCGCTCATCGCGCTGGCCGGCGCGTCAGGGTCGCCCGCCAGCCCGGCGGCCCCGGTGCCCGCGGGGGTCGGCGGCGACCTGCTGCCGGACATGCGGACGCAGCCTTTCGAGGAGCTCTTCGTGCAGGGGACGAAGCTGCGGCTCTCGAACACGATCGCGAATCGCGGCGTCGGTCCGCTCGAGATCTATCCCGAGCCGACCGTGGGCGGCGACTGCGACGGCGACGGCAACCCGAACAACGACCGGATCGCCTTCCAGCGCGTCTTCCAGGACTCGGCGGACCCGCGCTCGCCCGGCTACTTCGTGCGCAACCAGGACACGGCGTCGACGAGCCACGAGGTTGGGTGCATGGTCTACCACCCGGCCCATTCCCACTGGCACTTCGAGGACTTCGCCCTGTATGTCCTGCGGCGGGAGTCCGACGGCGCGCCGGTCGCCCGGTCGACCAAGGTCAGCTTCTGCGTCATCGATACCGACCATCCGTTCGCCGGCCTCCCCGGCTCGCCCGGGTCGAGCCACTACGGCAACCACGGCTGTGGGGCAAATTCGGTCGAGGGCCTGTCGGTTGGCTGGGCTGATACCTACGGCGCCTTTCTCGAAGGGCAGGACATCCCCGTCGCCGGGGTGGCCGCCGGCGACTACTGCCTGATCTCCCGCGCCGACCCGGTCAACCGCCTGAGCGAGCTCAACGATTCGAACAACACCTTCCGGACGCCGATCCACCTCGATCCGGCCGCGCACCAGGTGCAGACGCTGCCCGGCGCCTGCCAGCTGGGCGCCTGATCGCTACTCGCCGGTCTCCGGCGTGAGGTAGGCCCCCGAGAGGCCGCCGTCGACGAGGAAGGTCGACGCGGTCACGTACGAGGACTCGTCGGAGGCCAGGAAGACGGCGGCCTGGGCGATCTCGCTCGCCTCGGCGAAGCGGCCCATCGGGAGATGGACCAGGCGGCGAGCGGCCTTCGCCGGATCGCTTGCGAACAGCTCCTGGAGCAGGGGCGTGTTGACCGGGCCCGGGCAGAGCGCGTTGACCCTGACCCCGCGGCGGGCGAACTCGACGCCCATCTCGCGCGACATCGCCAGCACGGCGCCCTTGGAGGCCGTATAGGAGATCTGCGAGACCGCGGCGCCCATCACGGCGACGAACGAGGCCGTGTTGATCACCGACCCGCCGCCGCTTTCGAGCAGGTGCTGGATGCCGTACTTGCAGCAGAGGAAGACCGACCGCACGTTTACCTCCTGCACCCGTTGCCACGCGTCGAGCGGCTCCTCGACGACGGAGGTGTCGTCGTAGGGGTTGATGCCGGCGTTGTTGAAGAGCACGTCGATGTGACCGAGCTCGTCGACGACCCGGGCGTAGAGCGACTGGACCTGGGCCTCGTCGGTGAGGTCGGCCTCGATCGTGAGCTCGCCGACCTCGCTCGGGTTCAGGTCGACGCCGACCACGCGCGCGCCCTCGTCGGCGAAGATCCGTGCCGAAGCGGCCCCGATCCCGCTCGCGGCGCCGGTGATCACGCAGACCTTGCCGTCGAGGCGGCCCGGCATCAGCTGGCCCCGGTCGCGTAGTAGACGTTCTTGACGTCGGTGTAGTGATCGAGCGCGTCCGGCCCGAGCTCCCGGCCGACCCCGGACTGCTTGAAGCCCCCGAAGGGCGTCGTCACCCGCACCGAGCTGTTCGAGTTGATCGACACCACGCCGGTGTCGATCGCCCGCGCCATGCGCAGCGCCCGGCCGCCGTCGCCGGTCCAGACCGACCCGGAGAGCCCGTAGATCGTCTCGTTCGCGAGCCGGATCGCCTCCGCCTCGTCCTCGAACGGGATCACGCAGGCAACCGGGCCGAAGATCTCCTCGGTCGCGGCGCGCTCGGAGTTCGACATCGGGCCGAGCACGGTGGGTGCGAACCAGAAGCCCGGTCCGTCGGGCGCCTCGCCGCGGATCGCGACGGTGACGTCGTCCGTGACGTAGGAGCCCACGGTCTCGCGCTGGCCGGCGGAGATCAGCGGGCCCATCTGGGTGGCCTCGTCGAGCGGGTCGCCGACGACGATCGCGGTCACGGCGCGCTCGAGCGCGGCCATGAAGCCGTCGATCGCGCTGCGCTCGACGAGGATCCGCGAGCGCGCGCAGCAGTCCTGGCCGGCGTTGCCGAACACGGCTCCCGGGGCCGCCGCAGCGGCGGCGTCGAGGTCGGCGTCGGCGAAGACGACGTTCGCGGACTTGCCGCCGAGCTCGAGGGTCACCCGCTTGATCGTCTGCGCGGCGCCGGCGGCGATCGAGCGCCCGACCTCGGTCGAGCCGGTGAAGGCGATCTTGGCGACGTCGGGATGCTCGACGAGCCGGTTGCCGGCCACCGACCCCGGGCCCGGGATCACGTTGAGGACGCCCTCCGGCAGCCCGGCCTCGAGGCCGATGCGCTCCATCTCGCACCGACGTGAGCGGCGTGAGCTCCGCGGGCTTGAGCACGACGGTGTTGCCGGCGGCGAGCGCGGGGGCCACCTTCCATGAGGCGATCACCATCGGGAAGTTCCATGGCGTGATCAGGCCGACGACGCCGAGCGGCTCGCGGAAGGTCATGTCCACCCCTCCGGCGACGGGGATCGTGTGGCCGAGCAGCCGCTCGGGGGCGCCCGCGTAGTAGCGGAAGCACTCGGCCACCATCGCGATCTCGCCGCGGGCGTCGCCGATCGGCTTGCCGGCGTTGCGCGCCTCGAGCGTCGCAAGCTCCTCCGAGCGCGCGACGATCAGCTCCGACATCCGCAGCAGGAGGTGCGCCCGATCGGCCGGTGCGACCGCGCGCCAGGCGGGGAAGGCCGCCTTGGCCGCCGCGACGGCGGCGTCGGTCTCCTCGACGCCCGCGCGCGGGATCTCGGCCATCACGCGCTCGGTCGCGGGCTCGACGACCTCGATCACGCCCGAACCTCCTCTCGAGTGGCGAGTGGCGAGTGGCGAGTGGCCTCCACAAGCGCCTCGAGCACCGGGCTGCGCCGCTCCTCCTCCGCATGCCACAGAATCCCCAGCGCCCAGGCGTCACCGCCGGTTTCGATCGCCTCGACCGTGTCGCCGGGCTCCGCCCACCCGCTCGCCATCAGTCCTTCCCCGAGCCTGGCCACGCCCTGATGGTGGTGCGAGCGCACGGAGACGCGCTCGGCGCCGGCCGCCCGGGCGGCCCGCGACCCCGGGGCCAGCCGGACGTCGTGGTCGGAGAAGCGCCCCGGCGTGTGCACGTGGCGCTCAGCGTCCGGAAGGTGCTGCTGGAGCGTGCCGCCGCAGGCGACGTTGAGCAGCTGCATGCCGCGGCAGACGCCAAGGACCGGCAGCCCGCGCGCCAGCGCGCCGTGGCACAGCGCGAGCTCGAAGCGGTCGCGCTCGATCCGCGCGCCCTTCGTCTGCGCCGCGGCCGGGGCGCCGTAGCTGGCGGGGTCGATGTCCGACCCGCCGGCGAGAACGAGGCCGTCGAGCAGGTCGAGCAGCTGGTCGGGCGACTCGGCGCTCGCCTCGTCGGCCGGGAGCAACAGCGGCAGGCCGCCGGCCTGCGAGACGCCGCGCGAGTATGTGCGCTGCGAGACGTTGACCTCGACGTCGGCCCAGACCGTCCAGGCGGCGCGCTCGACCATCGCCGTGATGCCGATCACCGGACGGCGCGCCATCAGAGTCGTTCGAAGCCCCGGAAGCGCTCCCAGTCGGTGACCGTCCGCTCGAGCGCGTCGAGTTCAATGCGAGCCCGGTTGAGGTAGTGGTCGACCACCTCCTCGCCGAAGGCGTCCTTGGCGAGCTCGCTGGCGGCGAACTGGTCGCGGGCCGCGTACATGTTCGTCGCCACGTGCGGCTTGTCGGCGGTGTAGGCGTTGCCCTCCATCGGCGGCTCGAGCTCGAGCTCGGCGTCGATCCCGTGCAGCCCCGCGGCGATCATCGCTGCCAGGGCCAGGTAGGGGTTGACGTCGGCGCCCGGCAGTCGGTTCTCCACCCGCTCGGACGGGCCGTGGCCGACGACGCGCATCGAGCAGGTGCGGTTGTCGTTGCCCCAGGCGACCGCGGTGGGCGCGAACGAGCCGGGCGCAAAGCGCTTGTACGAGTTCACGTGCGGCGCGTAGAAGAGCGTCAGCTCCTGCATGCACGCGAGCTGCCCCGCGATGAAACGCTCGAACAGCGTCCGGTCGCCGGCGAAGACGTTCTCGCCCTGCTCGTCGGCGAGCGAGCAGTGGATGTGGCACGAGCTGCCCTCGGCCTGGTTGAACTTGGCCATGAACGTGATCGCCATGTCCTCCTGGGCGGCGATCTCCTTGGCGCCGTTCTTGTAGATCACGTGCCCGTCCGCCGCCGCGAGCGCGTCGCTGTAGCGGAAGTTGATCTCGTGCTGGCCGAGGTTGCACTCGCCCTTGGAGTTCTCGACCACGAGGTCGGCGGCGCCCATCTCGTTGCGGATCCGCCGGATCAGCGGCTCGACCCGCGCCGAGCCGAGCAGCGAGTAGTCGATGTTGTAGAGGTTGGCGGGCTCGAGGTCGCGGTACGCCTTCTTCCAGGCCTCCTCGTAGGTGTCCTTGAAGACGATGAACTCGAGCTCGGTGCCCGCGTTGGCCACCCAGCCGCGCTCGGCGAGCCGGGCGAGCTGGCGGCGGAGGATCTGGCGCGGGGAGGCGACCACCTCGGAGCCGTCGCCCCACTGCAGGTCGGCGAGCAGCATCACCGTGCCCTCGTGCCACGGCACCGGGCGCAGCGTGTCGAGGTCGGGGACCATCTCGAAGTCGCCGTAGCCGCGCTCCCAGGAGGCCATCGCGTAGCCCCCGACCGTCTCCATGTCGACGTCGACGGCGAGCAGGTAGTTGCAGCCCTCGGCCCCGTGCTCGAGCGTGTCGTTGAGGAAGTGGCCGGCGGTCAGGCGCTTGCCCTGCAGCCTGCCCTCCATGTCCGCGATGGCGAGCAGCACGGTGTCGACCGTGCCGTCCGCCACCGCCTCTTTGAGCTCGTCGAGCGTCACCCGACGCTCACGCTACGTGACCGTGTCGGGCGCGACGGTGTCGTCGGGCGTCGCCGCGAACTCCTCGGCGACCGGCGCGTCGATGTTGCGGACCTGGCCCGTGAAGTGCCCGCGGGCCTTGATCCAGCCGAGCGCGGCGCCGCCGATCACCACCAACAGCACGAGCGGGGCGTAGTTCGCGTAGGTCGCATCCCACTGGTCGTCCCAGGGCACACCGAGCGGGCTCGTGGGCAGGAGGCCCGCGATGCAGATGATCACGATCCAGACGAAGCCGATCGGGTTCATCCACCGCCACTTGCTACCCAGGTTCCAGGACGCCGCCTGCTCGAACCTCGTGCCCATGCGCCAGCGCAGGAAGACCGGAATCCCGTAGGCGATGTAGAGCCCGATCACTGCGATCGAAACGACCGCGAGGAAGGCGACGGGAAGGACGGTGCCCGGGGCCCCCCAGAGGGCCGGGATCGTGATGATCAGCGCCAGCGCGGCCATGCCCATCACGGCGTTGAACGGGACCCCGTCCTTGTTCACCTTCGAGAGGTGGCTCGACCCTGGCATCCCGCGGTCGCGGGAGAAGGCGAAGCACATCCGCGAGGCGCTCGTCAGGCAGGCGAGCCCGCAGAAGAGCTGACCGACCGTGCAGATCAGCACGACGGCTTTGAATCCGGAGGAGTCGAGCGCGCCTGAGAGGATGGCCAGCGACGAGCCGGCCCCGAAGCCGTTGTCGGCGTTCGAGATGTTCCCCGGATTCTGGACGGCGAAGGTGAGCGCCAGCAGCACCAGCCAGCCGATGATCGCCGAGTAGAAGATCGAGGTCCAGACGCCGCGCGCGGCGTTACGTGACGCGTTGTGGGTCTCCTCGGAGAGGTGTGCCGAGGCGTCGAACCCGGTGATCGTGTACTGGGTCAGCAGGAACCCGATCGGCAGCAGGTAGATCCAGAAGAAGAGGCCGCTGGTGGCCCCGTCGTCGAAGCCCGAGTTGTTGAGCCGCTGGCTGAAGACGAAGCTCACCGACTGGTGCTTGTCCGGGACGACCAGCAGCAGCACGATGATCACCCCGACCCCGATCACGTGCCACCAGACCGAGACGTTGTTGATCACCGCGAGCAGGTGCGTGCGGAAGATGTTGATGATCGCGGTGAGGATGAGGATGATGCAGAAGAGCAGGAAGGTCTCGGCGAGGATGTGCTCGGTATCGCCGAAGTTGATCCCGAGGACGTTGAGCCCGTAGGCGCCGAAGAGGACGCTCATGAAGCCGGCGCAGGCGTACTGGACCGAGGCGACGACAGCGACCAGGCCGACCATGTTGAACCAGCCGGTGAACCAGGCCCAGACCGGCCCGCCGAGCTTCCCGGCGAACCAGTAGATGCCGCCCGAGGTCGGGTACTTCGCGACCAGCTCGGCGAGGGAGAGGCCGATGATCAGGATGAGCAGGGAGACGACCGGCCAGCCGATCGAGATCGCGATCGGGCCGCCGCTGTTCCATGCGAACGCGTAGGCAGTGAAACAGCCGGCGAGGACGGAGATGATCGAGAACGAGATCGCGAAGTTCGAGAATCCGCTCCAGGCGCGGTTGAGCTGCTGTTTGTAGCCGAGCTCTGCGAGCAGCTCTTCGTCCGCATCCTTGAACTGCGTCGGCGCCGTCTGATCCGGAGTTGCCATTGCTTCTCCCCTCATGTGGGAAGGCACATCCGATAAAAGGTGTGCCAGCCCGACCTATGAACGACGCGACACTAAACCCGCCACCGGATGCTCGTCAAGGGCCGGAGTCCGATCTGGTCCGGATCGTCCAGCAGCTCGAGCCGCGGTTGGGCCATCTCGACGAAACACCGGCCCCGCTCGACGGCGGGATCACCAACCGCAACTTCCGGGCCCGGTTCGGCGACGCCGATTACGTGATCCGGGTGCCGGGGAAGGACACCTCGTTGCTCGAGATCGATCGCGCCGCGGAGCGGATCGCGAACGAGCGCGCGGCGGCCGCCGGGATCGCGCCGCCCGTGGCGGGGATGGTCGAGAGCCCGCAGGCGATCGTCACCAAGTTCGTCGAGGGCCGCGGCGTGAGCTCCGAGGAGCTCCGCGAGCCCGCTCCGCTCGCCGAGGTGGCCCGCGCCCTGCGCACGATCCACGAGCTCGGCGAGCCCCCGCTGCCCGCCACGTTCGACTCGTTTCGCATCGTCGAGACGTACGCGGAGACCGCCGTCGGGCGCGGCGCGGCGCTCCCCGACGCCTACGCGGAGGCCCACGCGCGCGCGGCCGAGATCGAGGCGGCGCTGACGGGGCCTGAGCACGAGCCCGTGCCGTGCCACGACGATCTCCTGGCGGCGAACTTCATCCGCGGGGCCGACCAGCTCTGGATCGTCGACTGGGAGTACGCGGGGATGGGCGACCGCTACTTCGACCTCGCGAACTTCGCCGTCAACAACGAGCTCGACGAGGCACAGCACGAGGCGCTCCTGGCCGACTACTTCTCCGAGGCCGTGAGCCCGCGGCGCCTGGCGACCCTGCGGCTGATGATGTTCATGTCGGATTTCCGCGAGGCGATGTGGGGGGTGGTCCAGGGAGTCCTCTCGGAGCTGGACTTCGACTTCGCCGGCTATCACGGCAAGCACTTCGACCGGCTCGCCGCGACCGCCGCCGACTCCCGCTTCGCCGGCTGGCTCGAGGAGGCGCGTGAGCCCGCGAGCTGAGCTGCCGGAGTCGGCCCGCTGCGTGATCGTCGGGGGTGGGGTCGGCGGGGCGTCGATCGCCTACCACCTCGCCAAGCTCGGCTATCGCGACGTCGTGCTCGTCGAGCGCGCGGAGCTCACGTCCGGATCGACCTTCCATTCCGCCGGCCTTGTCGGCCAGCTGCGCGGCTCGGTCTCGCTGACGAAGATGATGATGCACTCGGTCGAGGTCTACAGGGGCCTCGCGACCGAATCGGAGCTCGACCCGGGCTGGGTCGAGTGCGGCGGGATCCGGCTCGCCTCGAGCCCCGAGCGCCTCGAGGAACTGCGCCGCCAGGCGGGTTGGGCAAAGACCTTCGGCCTGCCGCTCGAGCTGATCTCGGCCGACGAGGCGAGGGAGATGTTCCCGCTGATGTCGACCGACGGCGTGCTCGGCGGCGCCTGGCTGCCCACCGACGGCTACATCGACCCCTCCCAGCTCACCTACGCGCTCGCCGACGTCGCCCGCCGCGAGGGCGACCTGCAGGTGTTCCAGAACACGCGGGTGACCGGGATCGAGGTCGACCGCGGCCGGGTCCGGGCGGTGGAGACCGATCGGGGCCGGATCGAGGCCGAGGTCGTGGTCAACGCCGCCGGGATGTTCGCCGCGCAGGTCGGCCGCATGGCCGGGATCCGGGTGCCCGTGATCCCGTTCTCCCACCAGTACCTGGTCACGCAGCCCTTCCGCGAGCACGCGGCCGACCGCCGCTTGCCGACGCTGCGCGACCCGGACCTCCTGATCTACTTCCGCGAGGACGGTGGCGGCCTGGTGATGGGGGGCTACGAGCGGCGGTCCGAGCCGGCCTTCCTGCCGGACGGCCCGGCGGGCCTCGACGGGATCCCCGCCGATTTCAACGGCAGGCTGCTCGAGGACGATTGGGACCGCTTCGAGGAGATCACCGAGAACTCCAGGCGCCGCGTGCCCGCGATGGACGAGGCGAAGATCACGAAGCTGATCAACGGGCCCGAGGCGTTCACCCCTGACAACGAGTTCTGCCTCGGCGAGTCCGAGGTTCGCGGCCTCTTCGTCGCGGCGGGCTTCTGCGCCCACGGGCTTGCGGGCGCCGGCGGCATCGGCTGGCAGATCGCGGAGTGGATCGCCGGGGGCGAGCCGAGCCTCGACCTCTGGGAGATGGACGTGCGGCGGTTCGGCGCCCAGTACCGCTCCCCGTCCTACACCCACGCCCGCACCCGCGAGACGTACGAGACCTACTACGACATCCGCTACCCGAACCACGAGCGCTCGGCGGGGCGCCCGCTGCGGATCTCGGCCGCGAACGCGTGGCACCGCGAGCACGGCGCCGCGTTCGGGGAGAAGTCGGGCTGGGAGCGGGTCAACTGGTACGAGTCCAACGCCCAACTGCCTGGGGGCGACGAGTCGCTGCGCCCGCGCGGCTGGGCGGGCGAGCACTGGTCGCCGGCGATCGGCGCGGAGCACCGCGCGACCCGCGAGGCGGTGGCGATCTTCGACGAGAGCTCGTTCGCGAAGCTCGAGATCGCCGGCCCGGGAGCCGCGGCGCTGGTGGAGCGCCTGTGCGACAACCGCGTGGCGCGCGACGTCGGCAAGCTCACCTACACGCAGATGCTCAACGAGCGCGGCGGGATCGAGTGCGATTTCACCGTCGCCAGGCTGGGCGAGGAGCTGTTCTCGATCGTGACCGGGACCGCGTTCGGCAACCACGACCGGGAGTGGATCCGCAAGCACCTGCCCGACGATGGCTCGGCGCAGGTACGCGACGTGACCTCGGCCTGGTCGTGCTTCGGGATCTGGGGCCCGCGGGCCCGGGACGTGCTCGCCGAGCTCACCCCGGCCGACCTCTCCAACGACGCCTTCCCCTATATGAACGTGCGCGAGATCCCGGTGGGCGACGTCCCCGTGCGCGCCCTGCGCGTGACCTACGTCGGCGAGCTCGGCTGGGAGCTCTACTGCCCGACCGAGTACGGCCTCGGCCTGTGGCGGGCGCTGTGGGAGGCGGGCGGGCCGCACGGGATCGTCGCCGGGGGCTACCGCGCGATCGACTCGATGCGGCTCGAGAAGGGCTATCGGGTCTGGGGCGCGGACATCACCCCGGACGAGACCCCATACGAGGGCGGCGTCGGCTTCTGCGTGAAGCTGGACAAGGAGGGCGGCTTCATCGGCCGCGAGGCGCTGGTGGGGGCGAAGGAGGCCGGGCCGCGGACGAAGCTGTGCTGCCTGGTCCTGGCCGACCCGCGCTCGGTCGCGCTCGGCAACGAGCCGGTGCGCATCGGCGGCGAGATCGCCGGCCGGGTGACGACGGGCGGCTACGGCTACACGGTCGAGCGCTCGATCGCCTACGCGTACCTGCCGCCCGCGGCCGCGGAGCCGGGCACCGCCCTCGAGGTCGAGATCTTCGGGGAGTGGATCGGCGGCGAGGTGGCCGCCGAGCCGCTCTTCGACCCCGAGGGCGAGCGGATCCGGAGCTAGCCGGCGGTCTCGGTTGCGGCCTCGGCGCGGCCCGGACGCGCGCCCGGGCCGTTGCGAGGGTCCGGGCCGTTGCTTGGCTGGGGAGGGCAGCGTGGCGCGGGCGCGCCCCGCCGTGATCGTGGATCCGCAAGGCCCAGGGCGCTCAGATCCGGCGATCACGCCGATCAGCCACGACGCCGGGGACGTTGCGACGACGTGAGTGGCGAAACGACCCCGGCGCCGCGCCGATCACCCCCGAACGCTGATCAAACGCCGACGTTGCGACCGCGGCCGCGCCGGTTAGGGAGCTCGCGACGCGTCAGTTGCCGTCTTCGCCGTGCTCGTTCGGGTCCGGGGCCTCGCCCTGCTCGCCTGCCTGTTCGGCCTGGTCGCCCGACTCGGTCTGGTCGCCCTGTTCGGTCTGGTTCCCCGACTCGGCCTGGTCGCCCTGCTCGCCGGCGTCGCCCTCGACGGCCACCTGTCCGTAGGAGTCGTCGAGCCGGACGTCGACGGTGCTGCCGTCGGACTTGGTCACCTCGACCTCGTACGTGGCGCCGTTCTCGGAATCGCGCTCGACCGCGTTCGCGGTGCCGCCGTTGGTGATCCGCAGCGCCGCGGCCTTCGCCTTCTCGGCCGCCGGCCCGCTGACCGTCGCGTCGCCGTCGTCGCCGCCGATGCCGCCGGTCGCCGCGGCGACGCCGACGCCGCCTGCCGCGATTGCGAGGACCGCGCCGCCGGCGACCAGGTACCTGTTCTTGAGTTGCATCCTGCCTCCTGGGTGGTTGGTCGAGCCGGTCTTCTACGAGACGGCGGATGAAACGAGCGGTGAAAGCTCAGCTTGCCCGCGTCCGCGGCAGCTCGATCCACACGTCGGCGCCACCGCCCGGGCAGGTTGCGTGCGTGGGCGGAGCCTGCATGGGCGCGGGCGATCGAGTCGACGACCGCGAGCCCGAGCCCGGTGCCGCCCTCGGCCCGCGCGCCGTCGGCACGGCTGAAGCGCTCGAAGGCGTGTTCGATGAAGTCGTCGGGGATCCCCGGGCCCTCGTCGGTCACGTGGAGCTCGACGCGAGCCCTCGTTCGGGCGGGCCTGCGAGCGTGATCGCGCCGTCGCCCGTGGACGAGCGCGTTGTCGACCAGGTTGGTGAGCGCCTGCTCGACGCGCAGCCGGTCGGCCTCGAGCAGCGGCGCCTCGGGCGGCACCTCGTAGCTGCAGCGGGCGGCCGGCCCTGCCGGCGCGGGCGGCGAAGCGGGCGTTGATCGCCGCGAGCGCGTCCTCGATCACGAACGGCTCGCGATCGAGGCGCAGCTCGCCGTCCTCGTTGCGGGCGACCACCAGCAGCTGCTCGGCGAGTGCGATCAGCCGGTCGATCTCGTCGGTGGCGGAGGCGATCGCGCCGCGCAGCTCGTCCTCGTCTGGCCGCGTGCAGGAGCGCGAGCTCGAGCTCGATCCTGTGGAGGGCGAGCGGCGTGCGCAGCTCGTGGCTGGCGTCGTCGACGAATCGACGCTCGCGTTCGAGCGCATCCTCGAGCCGCCCGAGCATCGCGTTGAGGGTTTCGCCGAGGCGGCGGAGCTCGTCGTCGGCCTCGGGTACGGGGAGCCGCGCGCCGGCCTCCGACGCCGAGATCTCGGCGGCTCGGCGGCGCATCCGCTCGACCGGTCGCAGCGCCGCGGCGGCCATCCCGTAACCGGCCAGCGAGGCGAGCAGCAGGGCCACCGGGCCGCCGATCAGCGAGCAGCTTCGCCAGCCCGTTGAGCGCCTCGTCGCGGTCGCCGAGCGACGACCCGACCACCGCGACCACGATGGCGGTCGCCGAGCCACGACGGGGACGGCGAGGATCCGGACCGGGCCCTCGACGCCGGGGATCGTCGCTGCGCTCGAGGAAGGTCGGCGCCGAGGCCGCCCTGCCCGAGCTCGCCGTCGGTGAGCGTCGGCGCCCCGTTGAGCTGCGGGGTCGAGGCATCGACCGACCCGCCGTTGGCGGTCGAGGATCTCGGCGAACGCCTCATCCTTTTCGACCAGCGGGCTGAACCGCCGACCCCGACAGGCCGCCGCCGCGCGGGTCGCGGGCGAGCGCGGCGACCTCCGTGGCACGCGAGCGCAGCCCGCTGGTCGATCGAGTCGATTGAGCTGCGCTTCGAACCGCAGGTAGAGGAAGAGCCCGACTCCCGCCAGCACGACGGCCATCACGCGCCGCGAACGCCAGCGTCACCCGCAGGCGGATCGGGATGCGTTTCACCCGCCGTCCCCGCGGCGCAGGCGATAGCCCGAGCCGCGCACGGTCTCGATCGAGTCGGTCCCGAACGGCTTGTCGATCTTGCGGCGCAGGAAGCGGACGTAGGAGTCGACGACGTTCGAGCGGTTCTCGTAGTCGTAGTCCCAGACCTGCTCGAGCAGCGTGTAGCGCGAGAGGACCTCGCCGGGCCTGCGCATGAACGCCTCCAGCATCGCGAACTCGCGCGCCGAGAGCGTCGATCTCGACTCGCCGCGCCAGACCCGCCTCGTCGCCGGGTCGAGGCGCAGCTCGCCGACCTGCAGCTCGACCGGGCGCTCCGAGGCGCCGCGCCGGACCAGCGCCCGCAGGCGCGCGAGCAGCTCGGCGAACGAGAACGGCTTGGTCAGGTAGTCGTCGGCGCCGCCGTCGAGGCCGGCGACCCGGTCGGAGACCGAGTCGCGCGCGGTCAGCAGCAGGATCGGCGCCCAGACGCCCGCGGCGCGCAGGCGCCGGCAGACCTCGAGCCCGTCGATGCCCGGGAGCATGATGTCGAGCACGATCGCGTCGTACTCGGTCGCCTCGGCCATCCAGAGCGCGTCCTCTCCCTTGATCGCGACGTCGGCGGCGATGCCCTCGCCGCGCATCCCGCGGCGGATCAGCCCGGCCATCTTCACCTGGTCTTCGACGATCAGCACGCGCATCGGCAGCGCCTCCGAAGCGTAGGCCCGAAGATGAAAAGCAGCATGAAAGCCGTCCGGCCGGTCGCCGTTTTCACGCCGGCTTTCATCGGCGGCCGGGGATAAGGGCGCTCGGAAGCGACCAAAGGAGTCCCCGATGACCCCAAGCTCACCCGCACGATCCTCGCCGCGCTCGCCGCCGGCGCCGCCGCCCCGGCGTCGCGGCGGCGTCCCGGCCGGCGCCGACCCCGACGCGAGCGCCGACCTTCAGCGATCCCGACGCGGATCGACAACCCCTACCTGCCGCTGAGCAAGTTCCACCGCTGCACGCTGCGCGGCCAGGAGGACGGCAAGAAGCAGCGGATCAAGCGCACGGTGCTCGACCGCACCCGGACCTTCGACGATCGGCGGCGCGCCGGTCGAGGCGATGGTCGTCAAGGACCGCGTCCACGCCGACGGCAAGCTGATCGAGAACACCCACGACTTCTTCGCCCAGGACGACCGGGGCACCGTCCACTACCTCGGCGAGCGGGTCGAGAACATCCGCAACGGCCACGTCCGCAACCACTGCGGGCAGCTGGCTCTTCGGCCGCGACACCGACAAGCTCGGCGTGCTGATGCCCGCCAAGCCGCGCAAGGGCGATCGGTGGATGTCCGAGGACGCGCCCCCGATCACGGTCGAGCACGACAAGATGATCAAGCGGATCCCGCGCTACGACGTGCACGGCCATCGGTACCGGCACGCGATCGAGGTGCGCGAGTACGCGCTCCCCGACAAGGAGATCGAGCACAAGGTCTACGCCAAGGGCGTCGGCGTGATCGACGAGCTCCCGCCGGAGGGCCGCGGTCGGCCTGGTCGGCTGCCAGCGGAGCTGAGCCGCGACGCCGCGCTCAGATCAACCCGGCGAGGATGTGCTCGGTGCCGCGGATGTGGGTGCGCGGTGAGCGCGACCGCGGCCCCGGCGTCGCGCGTCGCGCAGGTGGGCGACCAGCTCGGCGTGCTGGGCGTTGGAGCGCGTCAGCACCTCCTCGGGGTGGGCGATGCGGGCGATCAGGTCGCTCATCTCCCCCTGGACCTCGGTCATCTCGGTGACCAGGTGCGGCGAGCGCGCGGCCTCGGCAACGCCGATGTGAAAGCGGATGTCGGCGCGGCGGTAGAGCTCGAACTCGCTCGCGCCGGCCATCCGCTCGACGAGCGCGTCGAGGGCGTCGAGGTCGGCGCCCTCGGCGCGCTCGGCCGCGAGGATCACCGAGCCGAGCTCGATCGCCACCCGGTGGTCGAGGGTCGCGCGGGCGTCCCGGCCGAGCGGCTCGTCGTCGGTCTCGGCGAGCGGCGGGCGCTCGGCGACGAACGTGCCGCCGCTGCGGCCGCGCAGCGAGGTGAGGTGTCCGGACTGGACCAGGGTCGTCAGCGCCTGGCGCAGGGTCGAGCGGGAGATGCGGAGCTCCTCGGCCAGCTGGCGCTCGGGCGGCAGCTGGCTGCCCGGGGGGAGGAGGCCGACGCGGATCGCGGTGCCGAGCCGCTCGACGGTCTCCTCGAACGTCGTCGGCGGGCGCACGGGCTTGAAGACCGCCTCCAGGGCGGCGCCACGCTTCATCCGCGATCAAACCGTATCGCCGGTTCAGCGGTCGAGCTGCAGCACGCCGCGGATCTCGGGGATCGCCTGCTCGTTGGAGCGGAAGTGGACCGCGGTCATCCCGATGGCCCGCGCCGCGTCGATGTTGACCTCGACGTCGTCGACGAACAGGCACTCCTCGGCGCTGACCCCGGCGAGCCTCGCGATCGTCAGCTCGTAGATCCGCGGGTCCGGCTTGCGCATGCCCACGAACCCGGAGTCGATCACGAGCTCGAAGATCTCGTCGACGGGCAGCATCGATCGCCAGAGGTGCTCCCACTCGCGCACGTTGTTGGTCAGCAGAGCCATCCGGTAACCGCGCCGGCCGCACCTCGCGCATGAGCCCGATCATCGGCTCGTTCGGCTCCAGCGCCTCGAAGTAGATCTCCTTGAAGGAGTGCATCTCGGGGTGGTGGCCGAGCTCGGGCTCGAGCGCGTCGGCGACCTGACCGAGGAAGTCGGCCTCGGTCATCCCGCCGGTCTCGAGCACGTACAGCGGGTGCTCCCCGTCGCGCTCGGCGATCGCCTGCATCGCCCGGCCGAGCGCCTCGCCGGAGATCCCGGTCTGGTCCTGGAAGGCGGCGAACGAGTTGATCAGCGGGGTCGTCAGGACGCCGCCGAAGTCGGAGACCACCGCCCGGATCCGCGGCGGTCTCACGACGGGCGCAGGATGTCCAGCGATCCCGTCCCCGCTTCGCCGCCGGCACGCAGCACCAGCGCGGCGCTCAGCCGGCTGACGCCGCCGTTGTCCGAGCTGGAGACGCGCCGTGGTCTCCCCGGCGACTCGAATCGGCATCGAGTCCTCGGCCGGGTAGAGCTCCAGCCCGACCCGTCGCGGCTGCCCGTCGGGCCCGTACTCGGTCGACAACAGGGCCTCGTAGAGCTGCTCGAACGCCTCGGCGTCGCCGATCGCGCCGGCGGTGATCTCCTCGCCGTGGCCCTCGGCGCCGGCGGGGCGCAGCGCCGCGATCGCCAGCAGCCGCCCGTCGTCGAGCCGGGCGGAGAGCACGCGCACCGCCTCGATCTCGTCCCAGTCGAGCTCGCCGCCGAACCGCCAGACCGGCTGCTCGCCGGCCGCCGCCGGATCGAAGTCGGCGAGCTCGTCGGCGCGCCACTCGAACCGCAGCGGCTCGCCCGACGGGTCCCGGAACTCCAGCGCCACCGCCTCACTCACGGTGCTCACCGACCTCCAGCTCGCGATCGTCGGTCACCTCGTGGGCGGTGCCCTCGTAGTCGTAGCCCGGCCGCGGCGAGCGCGGGCGCGGGCCGCCGGGCCCGACGCCGTGCCGGCACGGGGGCGGGGTGGCGGCGCCCATGACCCTGAACGACACCCGGCGGCGGGCGAGGCGGGCGACCACGCTCGCGCAGCACGGCCCGCGTCGGCGGGATCAGGAGCAGGAAGCCGATCACGTCGGTGATGAAGCCCGGCGCGAGCAGGAAGGCGCCGCCGACGATGATCATGGCCCCGTCGAAGGTCTCCTTGGCGGGAACGCGGCCCGCCGAGAGCGCCAGGTTGAAGCGCTCCCAGGCGGCGCGGCCCTGCCATCTGGCCAGCGCAGCACCCGCGATTCCGTCGAGCACCAGGAGGAACAGCGTGGGCACGATGCCGATCGCGCCGCCGACCTGGATGATCACGTAGATCTCCGCGATCGGCAGCACCAGGAACAGCAGGATCAGGATCAGCGCCATCGCAAAGACAGGCTACGCAACGACGTCCGCGTGGTGGCGGCAAAATTCCCTTGGCGGGGTACTGGATTTGGAGTAATGTCTTTTCAACCGACCTGATCAGGAGGGCGCCATGGGAGAAGGCTTGCCGGTTGTGCTGGGGGTGCTCGTCGGGGCGCGCGCGCTGCAACTTCCGATCGGCGCGCGGAGGGTTGCCTTCCCGTCGCCTGCGTCGTCGTCGGGGCGTTCGCCAGCGCCGTGAACGGCGAGTTCGCCAGCGAGGGTTGGCTGTTCTTCGTCTCGTTCGACTCGCTGCTCGTCTGGGTGTCGGCCTCGGTGGTGCTCACCGCGGGCTGGTGGCTGCAGCGTCAGCGCGCTCTGCGCTGAGCCCATGAACTGGCTGAAGCTCCTGGGCTCGGTGCTGGTCCACTTCGATCAAGACGATCACCTACCGCTGGATCCTCGATCTGATCGACATCCTCAAGCGGTTCTGGGAGGCGCTGAAAGGCTTCTGCCGCTTCCTACAGGCAACCGCATCCGCGAGAGCGAAGACCAGGACGCGGGATTGCGAGACGATCTCGAACCCGGCTCCACCGGCCGGACCCGTGCATCTACTCGCAGAGCTACCTGGCTCGGCCTCGGGCTGCGGGGTGACCTGGGACAACCCCGACATCGTCCTGATGACGGAACGGCGTGCCCGGTGTCCGAGAGCGATCTGCTACCGAACACGGAGTACGAGATCCACGCAACGATCTGGAACAACTCCTACGAGGCGCCGGTCGTCGGGCTTCGACGTGCGCTTCTCGTTCCTGTCCTTTGGCGTCGAGACGGTCGTCAACGCCGATCGGCACCGACACGGTGAACCTCGGGGTCAAGGGCGGATCGAACCACCCGGCGCAGGCCAACGATGCTGTGGACGACGCCGCCCGACCCCGGGCCACTATTGCCTCCAGGTGGACGTTCGAGTGGATCGACGATCTGATCCCGGAGAACAACCTCGGGTACAACAACGTCCGACATTGTCGAGGCGACGTCGGCCGGCCACCTTCGACGTTCGAGCTCCGCAACGACGACGGGTGAGACCAACCGCTTCCGGTTCGAGGTCGACACGTACACGCATTCCGGAGTAGCCGGACTGCGCGCCCGGCGCGGTGCCGGCAAGAAGCAAGGGCTCGCGAGGCCGACCGCATCCGTGAGCGTCTCGCGGCGACACAAGGGCAGGCTCGAGCGCATCCCGGTGCCGGCGGGCTGGGACGTTGAGATCGCCCCACCGGAGGTGACGCTCGACGCACGACGACGAGGACGGACATCGCGGTCGTCGTTCACCGCCCCGCACCGGGTTTCAGGGGCGAACAGCAGTTCAACGTCAACGCCCTCTACGACAGTGCGCTTCGCCGGCGGCGTCTCACTGCTCGTGACCAAGAGCGTAGAGCAGAGAGGATCGAAGCCATGGCCTTCCGCCAATACACCTCTTGCGTCAAGCCCAGCAACTACGCTGAACCTCGGGTTCACGTACCTGATCGTGATGGGGCTGGTGTCGTCGGTATCACGACCGGGATCGTCGTCGCCCTGGCGAAGCGGCCCGGCGCGCCAAGGTCGTGCGATGGCCGTGCTGATCGCCCTCGTCAGTCACGCTGATCACGTTCCTCTACTGGTGGCTGGTACGGCCGCCTGATCTGCCTCGGGGGGCGAGCGCTGTCTGATCGGCAAGGTGCATCGGCCCGCCGAGCGTGCAGCCGCTGGCCAAGGAGGGCGACGACGACGCCTCGATCAGCGTCCTGCTGCTCGCCGGGCCCATCGCAGCTCGGCCAGCTGCCGCATGAGCCTGTACCAGGACGCCGGTCCCGCAGGGCGAGCCTGGTCAAGCCCCAGGCCGCGATCTCCGGCATCGGGCGGGGCTACGTGCGAGCGAAGAGGATCACTTTCAGGTACGTGACCGCCCTGCACTGCGGAATTCGAGGGCAGCGGGATCCGCGACCTGCTTGCGTGGGCGCACGTCGTGCTGGCGCTTGCTGATCGCGTTGCTGATCGTCCCCTATCCGTTCAGACGTGATCCTGCTCTGGCTGGTCGTCGGTGATCTCCGTGTTCGCGGGCACGACCGGCCCTCCTTCGACCCGTTGGACCCCGGGGATCCCGGGCGACGTCAACCCGAACCTCGGCCCGCTGAAGAACGGCGATCATGGTGGTCATCAAGGGCGATTGGGTCTACGACTCGCTGCACGACGGGTGGAACGAGAGCCACGCGATTCACGCTTGCCAGCGGATCGACGAGATCGATCCCGAGGCGGACTGGCCGCCGGAGATGAGTACGAGCGCAGGCGTGGAGCAACTGCTCGAGGAGTGGTGCGAGGGGATCGAGGACGCTGAGGACGCCGAGGACGGGGGCAGCCGCGATGATCCTGCGAATCAATGGGAGGTTCACCCACTCGTGGACGGGTGTAAACCGCCGGTGATCATCCTGTGAGCTCCGCGGTTGAGAGTTGGCGCCCGGCAGCTACCCTTGTCGCATGGCCACCGAAGAGGATGTCTACGAGGCGCTCGAAGAGGTGATCGACCCCGAGCTCGGGCTCGACTTCGTCTCCCTCGGCCTCGTCTACGACGTCGAGATCGAGGGTCCGGAGGTATTCGTCACCTTCACCCTCACCACGCCCGCCTGCCCGATCGGCCCCCAGGTGTCCGAGCAGATGCGGGAGTTCGTCGGCGAGCTCGCGGACGTCGACAAGGTCCATCCGAAGATGGTCTTCGACCCGCCGTGGTCCCCGGAGATGATGACCGAGGACGCGAAGTTCGCGCTCGGCTTCTGAGCCGCATTCTCTGCGGTTTGCGGGTTCCCGGTCCGCATAGCGCCGGGCTTGCATCGGACGCTCATCCGATCGCCCTAGGTTCGACTACGGGCACTCGAACCGAGGAGCACAGAGCATGAAGACGAACGAGGACACCGATCCAATGCAGGTCGGCGCTCGCACTCGCCGGGGCCGTAGCCGTGCTCGCGACGGCTCTCGTCGCCAATCCGGCCGGCGCGAGGCCTGCGTCGCACGGAGCGCAGACGATCAAGTCGGGAGCTGGCCCCGGATGGCCGCAGACGCTGCATCCGACCGACTTCGTGGCGCGGGTGAACAACCAGTGGTTTCCCCTCAAGCCCGGGAGCAGATGGCGCTATCGCGGCGTCGACGACCATGGTCATTTCCGCGACGAGATGCGCGTGACACACCGGACCAAGACGATCCTGGGCGTGAGCGCTACCGTCGTCCATGACGTCGTCCTGAGGCACGGTAAGCGCCGCGAGGTCACCAGCGACTGGTACGCCCAGGATCGCATCGGCAACGTCTGGTACTTCGGCGAGAACACGCGAGAGCTCAACCGGCACGGGCAGGTGACCAGTCGCGAGGGCTCGTTCAGAGCCGGCCGAGACGGCGCGCGGCCCGGGGTCCTCTTCCCCGGCGCTCCGAAGGTGGGCCAAACAGCGCGCCAGGAGTACTACAAAGGACACGCGGAGGATCAGGTTCAAGACCCTCGATCTCGATGCGCGCGTTTCTACGCCCTACGTGTCAACGCGCCACGCGGTGCGGACCAATGAAACGTCGCCGCTTGAGCCGGGCGTGGTCGACAACAAGTACTACGCGCGCGGTGTCGGCGACGTCAAAGAGGTCACGGTCAAGGGACCGAAGGAGCGCCTGCACCTCGTCTCGTTTCATCGCGGCTGAGCACCCGGGCGCCTGATCGCCCGCTCGGCTTCTGCGCCAGGCGCGCCTCAGGGTTGAGCTGCGACAGCCGCCAGCGTCACCGGGCAGCGCTGCGGATGACCGCATACGCCCGGTTCGCACAGGCGGCAGATGCGGCGCGAGTCGCGACGTCCCTCGGTCAGCTCGCCGAGCAGCAGCTCCATGCAGACTCCGAGGCCGGCCCGCGACTCGGCCGGGAGTGATTCAACGAGGTCGGTCATCGCCCGCATGCGCGCGGCGCCGACCTGTTTCGCGAGGGCGCGGCCGGCTCTAGTTGGGGCGAGGCGGAGCTCGCGGCCGTCGCCGTCGATGTTGCGGGTCCGCGCGACCAGGCCCTCGTCAACGAGGCGGTCGACGACGCGGGTGGTCGCCGGCTGGGACAGGCCGAGCGCCGCCTGGAGCTCGCTCTGCGGGAGCTCGGAGGCAAAGTTCACCAGGGCGACGAGCGCGGCCACCCCCGAGCGCGAGAGTCCCGTGACCTCGCCGGCCGCCGCGTCGATTTGCCCGACGGCTTCGAGCGCCAAGGCCCCCAGGAGGTTCGCGATTCGCCGATTCTCGGCGGCCGAAGCGCTCAGATCGGACCCGTTCATCTACGGCTTGATCGGCCGGACGGCGCGATGGTATTTCGGGCAGAGGTCCTGGATCAGGAACACCGTAGAGCCGGTGGGAACCCGCTCACCGCCCGGCGGGGTCTGGTGGGTGTAGGTGTAGCCGCATTCCGGCCTGAGGTAGGGATTGCCGACCCGGCCCGGAAATCGGGCCACCACGGCCAGTCCCCGTTTGTGGAGCTTGCGGGCCCCCTGCGCCTGCGGCTTGCCGACGACGTCGGGCACCACCACCATCCGCGAGCTCACCTTCGGGTGCAACTGCGCGTGGGTGCCGAATTCGGCGTGGATCTCTGCCCGGCTCATCCGCGTGGAGGTCGTCCCGTCGTCACTCGAACCGCATCCCGCCGCGATCAGGGCGACTGCGGCGAGGGCGGTAGCGCTCACCTTGGAAAATACATGCATAACGCATGTGTACCCCGCGCGCGCTGGTTAAACCAATCCCAGAACCCCATCCCCCGGCCGCATGAGGCGACCGAGTAGCGTCGACTCCGCCAAACAGCGATTTGGGGGTAAGAGATGGATTTCGATCCCGATGAATATCGCGAGCGGAGCCGCGCGATATGGGGAGACATGGCACCGGCTTGGAAGGATCGGAACGAGTGGATGGTCAGGCACACCGCTCCGGTCAACGAGTGGATCGTCGAGCGCGTCGAGCCGCAACCAGGGACGACCGTGCTCGAGATCGCGGCCGGTCCGGGCGACCTGGGCTTCCGAATCGCCGATCGGGTCGGCGACTCCGGGCGAGTGATCTCCACGGACTTCGCGCCCGAGATGGTCGACATCGCTCGCGGCTTGGGCGAAGCGCGAGGACTCGGCAACGTCGAGTACCGCGTGTTGGACGCCGAGCGGATGGATCTCGAGGACGACAGCGTGGACGCCGTCGTCTGCCGCTGGGGGTACATGCTCATGGCCGATCCGGCGGGCGCCCTGAGCGAGACTCGGCGGGTGTTGCGCGACGGCGGCCTTCTTGCCTTCGCGGTTTGGGCGCCGCCGGACCGCAACCCCTGGGCGGCTGTTCCGGCCATGACCATCGTCAAGCAGGGGCATATGGCTCCACCCGAGCCCGGCGGGCCAGGGATGTTCGCGATGGGGGAGCCGGGACGGATCGGCGAGCTGGTGACCGGCGCGGGCTTCGAGGAGCCCGCGTTGGAGGAGATCGCGTTCGCCTTCCGCTACGCGGACTCTGGCGATCTCTGGGACTCGCTCGTCCGCATGGCGGGCCCGGTCGCGGTGGCGATCGACGAGCTCTCGGACGACGAGCGACAGGCAGCCCGAGCGGCGATCATGGAGAGCATGGCGCCGTTTCGCGACGAGGACGGCTCCTACGCGGCGCCCGCCGTGAGCTGGGGGGCGCTGGCCCGCTGATCGATCTCAAACGGCCGTGGGCGGCGCCGATGTGCTCGTCGTAGCGGGCCATCAGGCGCTTGATCGTCCGCACCATCTTGCGATCCCGGGTCGCGTTGTAGGCGACGACCCCACCTCTGCCACTGCTCGCGGCGGCGGCTCTGACGCAGGAGGGGGAGAAGACCGGATAGGCGAAGCGGTAGTGATACCTGGACTGCTGGCGCGCCCTCTGCGCCACATAGGCGAGGCGCTCCTTCGCGGTCAGCTCGCGCATGAACCGGCAGCCGTCCGAGTCCGGCCGCCGCGGGTCGTTGCCAACCTGGAGATAGACCGGAAACCGCCTCGCCAGGCTCCGCACCGCAGGGAGGTCGACGCGGAAGTCCGAGCCCTGCACCACGACGTAATCGGTCCCGCCCGGGATCCGCGGCTGCCTGGCGAGCCCGAAGACGTTGCCACCGATTGTCTCGCCGTGGCGCTTGGCGTCGGCGACGGCGGCCTTCATCACGGCCCTCCTGCGCGCGGCCGCCCGCGTATAGAAATCAAAGACCCAGCCGTCCGGCTCGATGCGCGCGCGGACCTTGGCCATCATCGACTCGACACGGCGGGCGCGGCCGTAGTTGAGGGCATTCAGAGAGACGAGGAACCGCGCTCTGGGGCTGCGCGCGCGAACCGCATGGCGGATCGTCTGCCAGGCGCTCACCTCGCGCGCCGTGATCGGATCGCCCACGTGGTAGCGAAGCGGCGCGGTGACGAGCGTCGGACGCAGCCGCGCGAGCTCGTGGGCAATCGATTCCGGCGTCTCCCTGCGAACCGTCAGCACCCCGCCCTGGAAGACGCGCACCGCCGCGATCCGCGAGCCCCCGGCAAGGTGCGGACGTCCTGAGACCTCCATCCTCGGTGTCGCCGACTCCGCTCGAGGCCGGCAACGCGAACGTGAGAGCCAGGGCCAAGACGACGCCGGCCGCGCGCGTCACTTGACTTCTGCCCCGCGCGCAGGAAAGGATGGCACCCAATGGGAGGGCCTCGTCCGAGCAAAGGATCGTCGCGTCTGCGGTGGCTGACCGCGACCGCCGTCGGCGCCGCGCTCACGGTGCTCTTCGCCACGTCCGCGGACGCCTTCGTGTTCTGGGCGAACCGGGACTCGGGGACGATCGGCCGGGCGAAGACGAATGGCAAGGGCGTCGACCAGACCTACATCAAGGCGCGCACGAGCGTCTACGGGGTTGCGGTCGACGACGACCACGTCTACTGGACCGACCGCAAGGGCGGGGGGATCGGGCGCGCAAGCCGCGACGGGAGCGCCGTCAAGCGCAAGCTCGTGACCGGCCTGAGCAGCCCGCACGGCATCGCCGTCGACGACCACTACATCTACTGGGCCAACTCGGGGACGGACTCGATCGGCCGCGCTGCGCTCGACGGGAGCGGTGTGGATCCCAGCTTCATCCCGGACGCCAAGGGCGCCGTGGAGGTCGCGGTCGATGGTCACTACGTGTATTGGACCAACTCGGCGGGGATCGGCCGCGCGAGCCTCGATGGCACCGGCGCCGATACGAGCTTCGTCTCGACGCTGGCCTACGGCGTCGCCGTCGACAGCCGCCACCTCTACTGGGGGTTCTTCGGTTATGGCCCAACCCGCGGAGGCGTGGGTCGCGCGAAGCTCAACGGCAGCGGGATCGAGAAGAAGTTCGTCTCGGTTCGCAGGATCTACCCGCACGACGTCGCCGTCGACGATGCGCACGTGTGGTGGGTCGAGCAGAGCGGAATCGGCCGCTCCTCCCTCAAGGGCAAGAACGTGAGGACCCGCCTCATCAAGGGCCCCCACGTCGGTCACGGCGAGTCGGGAATCGCCGATATGGCCGTCGACCGCGACGGGACTCCCCCGAAGACGACGATCAAGCGCCATCCGCCGGCCAGGACCCACAGCAAGTCGGTCCGATTCCGGTTCCGCTCCTCCGAGCCCGACTCGAGCTTCAAATGCAAGCTCGACAAGCGCCGCTGGCGGCGATGCGCGGCGTCGTACAAGGCCAAGCACCTCCGTGCCGGTGACCACCGGCTTCAGGTCCGCGCGACCGACCGGTTCGGCAACACGGATCCGACGCCGGCCGCCTTCCGCTTCCGGGTCGTCAGCTGAGCGCCTGACGGTTCGTGCGACGGCTGCGTCGCGTCAGCCGCGCAACTTGAGCCGCTTCGTCGCGCGCGCGTAGCCCGAGCGCGTCGCCGACGCCTTCACCGCCTTGTCGGACTTGATCGTCAGCGTCACGTTGCCCTTGGCGTTGGTCCTGCCCGATGCGCCGGCGGCCTTGACCTTCACGCCCTTCACCGCGTCGCCCGCGTCGCCCACGGTGAAGCGAACGGCGGTCCTCTCGCCCTTGCGCAGTTTCCCGGGCCGGGCCTGCAGGGTCAGGCCGGGGAGCAGGCGGCGGTAGGACGTGACCGCGTTCGCCGAGGTGTCGATGTTGAAGTTGCCGAGCACGTCGAGTGCGCCTCGCGTCGCGCTCGCGTCGACCTTGAACGCCTGCAGGGCGTCTTTGGGATGCCCGGCGGTCACGGTCGCTCCGAACTTCGTCGCGCTCTTGTTGGACCGGCGTGCCAGCACGTCGGGATCCCCGAAGCCTTCCGTCCAGACCACCCAGAGCCTCCCGTCGCCGGCCGCGGCCACCGCCACGGCCGGGCTGCCCGAGCGCACGCGCTCGACCAGCGGTGCGGCGGTAGCGCCGACGCGCCACAGCCGCACGCGGTCCGAGCTCGGATACCCGGTCGGGTAGGCGACGTAGAACCCCCCACCCTTCCGCGCCACGAGGGGTGTGCGGCCGAGCATCCCGACCTGCATGTCGCTCGTGTTCGGCATCGTCGCCACGGCACCGACGGGCGCGCCGTCCGGCGCCACGTCCTGGACCTGCACGCCGAGGTGTCCGGCCGCGCTGGAATACCAGGCCAAGACCGTCCGGTTGCTCGCGTCGGTCGCCAGGTTGGGGTCATAGCCATAGGGCCCGAGCGGAGCCTGGAAGTCCTGGTTTGCCGTGGTGGGCGAGAGGCCGACGTGCACCCACGTGCCGAGCGTCCCGGCGAAGCTCTGCAGGATGGAGCCGTCACTACGCACGGTGGCCGCGGTGTTGCTCGCATACGACTGCGCGCCGGGCGGCACGACTGAGCCGGGCTGGAGCGTCCAGCTTGCGCCCCCGTCCGGTGAGAGCGCGGTGTTGGTTCCGTTCTGCGGGTCGCTGCTGTCCGTCGAGCGGAAGCCGCCCCAGAACGCCCGCAGGCCGCCGGGCTCGGCGACGAGCGCGGTGTTCGTGAAGCCGGTCCAGCCGCTCTGCACCGGGGTCGTGGCGCCGACCTTGCCCGCCGGCGAGATCACGGTGTGGAGGAGGTCGGCGGTATTAGGGCCCGTGGGGTGGTGCCAGGCGACGTGGAGGACGCCGTCCGCTGTGCGCGCCAGGCCGACCTGGTCGGTGCTCGACCCGTCCGGTGTGGTGACACGTTTCCACGGGGCGGCCTGGGCGGCAGGAGCCGCCACGGCGGCAATGATCACGACAACGGCGAAAGCGCGAGCCTTCACGGAGCCCTCCCCCTTCCTTGGACGAACGCCGCGAGCATAGCCGCGGACCGGGGTGTTTGAGGCGATTCTCATCCCCGTCTCACGGAGCGCGGTTAGCCTCGGCGGAGCTCAGACCGGAAGAAGTTGATGGACGCGCGACTCAAGGACCGGGGATTCGGGGCGGTGGCGCTCGCCGCGGCGATGGCCTGCGCCCTGTTGACGCTGCTGGTCGCTACGCCGGCCAGTGCCGGGGACCTGCCCCCCGGCTTCGAGGAGACCGAGGCCTTCACCGGAATCTCGGCCCCGACCGTGGTCCGCTTCGCGCCCGACGGCACCGTCTACGTCGCTGAGAAGAGCGGCCGCATCTGGACCTACGACGGGCTCGGCGACACCACCAAGACCCTGTTCGCGGACCTGCGGACCAACGTCTACAACTACTGGGATCGCGGTTTGCTCGGGATGGACATCGACTTCGACTACGCGAGCTTTCCGTACGTCTACGTCCTCTACACCTACAACGCGGCAATCGGGGGCACGGCGCCGCGCTGGCCGCCGAGCGACAACCTCACCGACACCTGCCCGGACCCGCCGGGGCCGACGGGCGACGGCTGCGTCGTGAGCGGCCGGCTCTCGCGCTTGGTTCCCCAGCCGGGCGGGGGCGTGCACGAGGACGTCCTGGTCGAGGACTGGTGCCAGCAGTACCCGAGCCACTCGATCGGCTCGCTGGAGATGGACGCCGCGCGCACCCTCTATGCGTCTGGCGGCGACGGCGCCTCGTTCGACTTCGCCGACTGGGGCCAGGACGGGAATCCGGTGAACCCGTGCAACGACCCGCACACCGGCCCCAACCCGACGCCACCGAACGCCGAGGGCGGCGCACTGCGCAGCCAGGACCTGCGGACGCCGGGGGATCCGGTGGGCCTCGACGGGTCGCTGATCCGCGTCGACCCCAGCACCGGCCAGGGCATCAGCACCAACCCGATGTTCGCCAGCTCCGACGCGAACGCGCGCCGGATCGTTGCCGAAGGCCTGCGCAATCCGTTCCGGTTCGACCTCGCCGCGAGCGGCAACGTCTGGATCGGCGATGTCGGTTGGAACACCACCGAGGAGATCGACCGGCTCCCCAACACGAGCTTCCGCAACTTCGGCTGGCCCTGCTACGAGGGCGGCGTCAGGCAGCCGGGCTATGACGCCGCGAACCTCGGGATCTGCGAGACGCTCTACGGGCAGACGAACCAGGTCGTGAACCCCTACTTCGCCTACGACCACTCGGCCACGCTGGCGACGGGTGACACCTGCCGGACGGGTTCCTCGTCGATCAGCGGCATGCGGACCTACGACGGGGCGGACGCGACGTCCTTCCCGGGCACCTGGAAGAACGCGCTCTTCTTCGCCGACTACAGCCGCGACTGCATCTGGGCGATGCGCGCCGGCGCCAACGGCCTCCCGGATCCCGCCACGGTCCAGACGTTCGACCTCGACGCCTCGAACCCGGTGTCGCTCGAGGTCGGCCCCGACGGCGCCCTCTACTACGCCGACCTCGACGGCGGCCGGATCATGAGGATCCAGAGCACCGCTTCCAACCAGTCGCCGACCGCCGCGATCTCCGCCGATCCGACGTCGGGGCACGCTCCCCTGGAGGTCGATTTCGACGGCACCGCCTCCTCCGACCCGGACGGAGATCCGCTCACGTACGCCTGGGACCTCGATGGCGACGGCGAGCTCGACGACTCCTCGTCAGCGTCGCCGACCTACACCTACACCGCCGGGGGCAGCTACGACGTGAAGCTCCGGGTCGGCGACGGTCGGGGCGGCAGCGACACCGCGACGACGACGATCGACGTCGACAACAGCCCGCCGGTTCCGACGATCACCTCGCCGCTGCCGTCGCTGCGGTGGGCGGTGGGCGACCACATCGATTTCAGCGGCACGGCCGAGGACCCCGAGGACGGCACGCTGCCCGAGTCAGCCCTGCGCTGGAAGCTGCTGATCCGCCACTGCCCGTCGAACTGCCACACGCACTCCGTCCAGGGCTGGGTCGGCACCGCCGGCGAAACGCTGGTCGCGCCCGACCACGAATGGCGCTCCTACCTGCTGCTGCGGCTCGTCGCCACCGACTCCGACGGCGTCAGGGCGAGCACCCAGATCAAGCTCGTGCCGCGCACCACGCTGCTCAGGCTCACGTCGGTGCCGCCGGGCGCGGAGCTCGCAATGGACGACGCCGCCGGCACGGCGCCGCTGCGCGAGCGAGTGATCGTGGGCTCGGCGCACACGATCAGCGCCCCGAGCCCGCAGACGCTCGGCGGCGAGGAGTTCGTCTTCCGCAACTGGTCGGACGGCGGCGCCGCCACCCACACGGTGACCGCCGGCGCGACCAACCAGACCCTGCGGGCGCGGTTTCGGTGAGCCGCCGACATCGGGCTCGCTACGTCTCGTAGCCGAGCTCTCGCAGCTTCGGGCCGATAATCCGACCGACCATCGCCTGCTCCTCGGCGTTGAGGTTCTCACGCCAAAGGCCGGGCTGGGCGGCGCGTACGAACTTGAGCGGGCCCTTCTCCTCCGCCGGCAAGCGATCGTAGGCGTATCTGGCGGCGATGACGTCGATTTGCTGGTCCGCATCGGGGAGCCCGAGTAACTGCAGGATGCTTCTGAGCTCGCGCGGCGTATCGGTGAGCAAGTCCTCATAGCGGACGAGGTGCTTCGGCCCCGGATGTCGTCCGTAGGCGTCCATCACGACCTCCGTACGCCAGAGCCACTTGTAGGCGGCGTCGGACATGAATGCCGATCGCACTCGTCCGTCGGCCGGGTCGAAGGCACCTCCCGCCTGGGGGGCCGCCCATCCTCCGTGCTGCATGGCCGCAAGCTGGGAGTCCACGACGTCGCGGCCATCGCGAAGCAGGAAGATCAGGGTCGAGCGCGGCAGCGCTTCGAGGATCAGGTCGGCGGCCTGCGACCCGTTCGGCTCCTTGACGAGGATCTTCGAGCCGGGCCCGAAACGGCCATCGCTCCGACGCGTCGCCTCGGCCACGAGCCGCTCGAGGATCAGGGTCCGCAGGCTCGGCAACCACGTCGGCTTGAACTCGTCCGAGAAGAACTGCGAGGGCGTGTCGTGCTGGAAACGCGGCAACGTGCAATGGCGCCAAGAGATGGCAGCCGGGTCCATCCCGGGCAGGTCGGCGACGAACGGCCCCAGATACCACCCGATCATCGGCTCGTGGATTGGGCAGATCGACCCGAACCCACCGAGCATTTGCGTCAGCCAACTGCTGCCGCTCCGTGGAGATCCGAGGATCCAGGCGATTTGCTCCTCGAGGCGCTCGGCGCGCTTGCGCCGGCTTCTGGGGAGGTCGAGCATTCCATCGCCTCGGGACATTGGGTGCGCGAGTCTAGGCACCCTGCACGCGAGATCCGGCCCCCACGCGGCAAAAGCCGGTGGGGGCCAGGATCACCTAGATCCGAGGACCTACTTGCGCTTGCACTTCTGCGTGTCGCTCGACGTCGCCGACGGGGCGTCGCTGAACGTGAACGTGCCCTGGTACTTGATCTTCTTCGACTTGCACCGGCCCTGGACGTAGCTGCCCTTCTTGATCTTCGAGTTGAACTCGGCGATCGCACCGACGCCGCCACCCAGCGGGGGGATGTCGATCGAGAGGTTGGTGCCCGAGAGCGCGCCCTTCAGAACCACGGTGGTCCCCAGGGAGTCGACCCGCGAGTGCAGGAGGATGCCCTTGGCGTCGGAACGGTTGAACGCGGTGACCGTGGCCGGGAAGTCCTGGCGCGTGCCGCCGGCGCCGAACGGGAGCGCGGCAACGGCCGAGCCGGAGCCGACCTTGGCGCTGCCGCAGGCGCTGAGCGCCGCTTCAGTCGAGGTGTTCTCGATCGCGTTCGGGTCGCAGCCCTTGGCGGCCTTGGTGTTGAACTTCATGTCCTTCTTGGCGAACTTGATGTCGGCCTTGGTCGCCTTCGGCGGCATCCCGCTGGGGTTGTCGGCGTCCGAGGTCGTGGTCGTGACCTCGACCGAGGTCTTCTTGAACTTCTTCTTGTCGAACTTCGGCGTCGCCTTGCCGCCGAGTACGCCGTCGATGGTCTGGACGGGCGTGAGGGCCATCGCCGAGCCGGCGGTGATTCCAAATACCGCCAGCGTCAACGCGCCGCCCAGGAACAGCTTCTTGCGCATGGGTCTCCTTAGGTCGTAAAACAGGCACCCGGGGAAACCGGACGCAGGGCGCCCGGGCAAGCCGGACGCAGGGACAGGAACACCGCCCGGCCCGGCAGTTACGGGCCGGGGGGCAGCTCGGCCGGAAAATTAGGCGCGCTTGAGGTTCGAGCCCGGTTTCCGGGCGGTTCGAGCTCAGACGCCGTGCTCGGCGGCGATCTCGCCGTCGGCGACGGCCTCCGCCAGCCGCCGGTGGTCGCGCTCGTTCTGGTCGGCGTACGCGCTCGCGAAGCGGGCGATCGCCTGGTCGAAGCCCGAGCCGGCGCCGAGGTAGGCCGCGATCGCGAGGCGGTCCCCGGAGCGAGCGTGTGAGCGCGCCAGCGACCACCCGCAGGCGCGGGTGTAGGCGTGCAGGCCCGCCCGCGTCATCGTCGACAGGTCGATCGACGCCTTCCAGTCCCAGAGCTGGCGCACGTAGAAGTCGTGTTCCCTGCCGTCGAGGCCCTCGCTTCGCTGCCAGCTGAGGAAGATGTCCGTGGCCGCGTGGGAGATGCGCTGGCCGCGGACGACGCGTTCGCCGTGGTTGGCGAACTCGCTCGCGCCCAGATACGGCTCCAGCACCGACGCCTGCGCCTCCTTCGCCTGCAGGACCAGCGGATCCTTGCCGCCGCGGCCGACGAGGAGGAATATCCACGCCCGGGTGCCGACGCTGCCGACCCCGACCACCTTGCGGGCCATGTCGACGAACCGGTAGCTGCCGAAGAGATAGCGCCGATCGGGGTCGAGGCCGGCGGCGTATTGGTCCAGCAGCTCGCGGATGTAACCGGCCTCGTTGCGCACGTCGCCGGGCTCGAGGAGGTCGCGAATGGGGACCAGGAGCGGCGGGACGCTGCGGAAGCGAAGCTCGCCGTGGGCACGCTCGGTCAGCTTCCGCACCGCGCGCACGCTGGTCTTGCGCCGCGCCTTGGCGAACGGCTTCTCGAACAGGATCCGGCCCTTGGCCCCCAGCTGTCCCCCGAAGCGCCCGACGAGCTCGCTCGCGGTCAGGCGGTCATACCAGACGTCCAGATGGCTCTCGCGCGCAAACGAGCGCATCCCCTCCCGGTACTCGCGCACGCAGCCGGCGACGATCGCTCGCCGCCTATCGGCCGACAGCCCCAGGTCCCGGCCGGCGATCTCGGCGCTCGCCGCCATCCGCTTGACGTCCCACTCCCACGGGCCAGGCAGCGTCTCGTCGAAGTCGTTGGGCCCGAAGACGAGCCTGCGGTCCGGCGCCGCGAACCCGCCGAAGTTCGAGATGTGCGCGTCGCCGCACGCCTGGACCGCGATCTGCGAGTCCGGCGTCGCCGCCAGGTCCGCCGCCATCACGGCCGCCGCGCCCCGGTAGAAGACGAACGGCGAGACCAGCATCCGCCCGTAGCGAATCGGCAGCAGCTCCGGGACCCGGGTCGCCGCTTGGGCGTGGAGCACGGCCACGGGGTCGGGGCGGTCCGGGCGCCGGCGCCCACTCGCCGTGGGCCGAGCGGGCGACGATCTTCCGCGCCGCGCGACCGCGCTCGGCGGACTCACCGGCCTGCAGCCGCGCCGGAGAGTTAGGGTTGGCTTTCGGTGCCATGGGGAGAGTGTGCTACCTCGACGCGGTCGACGCCCCCGCCTTCCTCGACAGCCTGACCTGCGGCGACGGAGCAGACACCGCGCTCGCCGACGCGGAGGACGACGTCGGCGCCGACTGCGAGGGCTGAACCGGGCGCTGACCGCCCGGGACCGAGAGGGTCCCGGGCGGTCCCGCGGTCAGCGCCGGGGTGACCGCCAGTCGAGCTCGGCGATCTCGCCCCCGTCGATCGCCACGTCCCGAGCTCGCGGCTCGTCGGCGACCCAGAGCGTGTAGCGGCCCTCTGCGAGCTTGTCGAACACCGCCGTGAACGCCGGCCGTCCGGCCACGCTCCGCTCGAGCACCTCCTTGTGCTGGCGGTCGCCGTCCGCCCCGGCGGGGCTGATCTCCACCTCGATCCCGTGCAGGTCGGGATCGGTGTGGATGATCAGCGCCCCGTACTCCTCGCCGATGTCCAGCACCACGTACTCCGGGTGGGTGCGGTCGGCGTACGTATGTGGGTGGCTGTGGCTCATCGCGCTATGACGGGGTGCTGAATCCGTCGTGCGGCGTCCCCAGGTACGGGAACGTCGCCTGGTAGCGGTCAGGCCCCGGGGTCAGCCCCTGGGTCAGCATCCCCGCCGCGGCATCGGGCGTGTAGCTCGGGTCGACCAGCGGATAGGTGAGGCCGGCGACCGCGTTGAGCTCGATGTTGACCACGTCGTCGAACACCCGACGGCCGTTCGGGAACCCCGCCGCGTCGCCGGCCACGAGGCCGAGCGGATTCGGATTCGAGGTCGTCGGGGGGATCGCGACGTTCAGGCGCAGCATGTCCGCCTGCACGGTCCCGGTGTAGTTCTGGAACCCCGGGACGATCCCGCTCGGGATCCCGGTGAGCAGGATCGCGACCAGGTCGGCCCGCTTTGCCTTCAGCGCGGCGAGGTTCGGGAACACGCCCGGGTAGAGCACCGGGAGCAGCTTCTGCAGCTCGGGGCGCTCGACGTACTTGGCGAACTTCGAGTCCTCCGCCGGGTCCAGCGCGTTCCACTTGTCCTTCTGGCCCATCGGCACGACGACCTCGTTGAACAGCGGGTTGCCCAGGCGCGAGACCTGCACCCACGGTCCGGACTCGGAGCGCTCGTCCTTCGCGGGGTCGAGCAACCGGGTCTTGCGCCGGCTCGCCGCGCCCCAGATCCCGAGCACCGCCTTGCGGCCGTTCGGGTCGGTCGGGGTCGAGCCGTCGCGGGTCAGATCCCGGATCGGCACCCGGATCGCGATCGTGTGCACGTTGAGGGTCGCGGTCGCGTCGACACCCATCGCCGGGTCCGTGGCGATCAGGTGAAGGTTCTGCAGCGGCCGCAGGTCCCCGAGGTCGAAGATCGACCCGAGGTCGACGAAGAACCCCTCGTTGCGCTGTCCGGCGAACACGTCGACGCCCCTGACCGAGTGCACCGCCGGATCCGCGAGCGCCGCCTGGTAGTTCGGCGTCGAGCGCGGCCCGATGTTGCACGGCGGGCAGGCCAGGTTGCTGCCGAGCACCTTGGGCTTCGGCTTGTGCCCGTTGTGATGGCTCTTCTTCGTGTACTCGACCCGGCTCACGTCGTAGAACTGGCGCCGGTTCCAGTTCGGGCTGCCGAGCCCGCTGATCGGGCCGGTGTTGTAGAGGAACGTCTTCTCGCTCCGGACCTTGGTCTTGAACTTGAAGCGGTACTCGATGTCCGGCAACCCGTCGCCGTTGTTGTCGACGTAGATCGAGTAGAGGACGTCGTCGCCGAACTCGAAGAAGTTCGGCCCGCCAGGCGGGTCCTCGAGCGGGATGTAGTTGGTGATGATCGTGACGGTGTCCGGCTTGTCCGGGCTCACGAACGCGTACGTGTCCGTGTTGTCGGCGACCGGGTCCTTGCTGATCTCGGGCGCTTCGCGGTGTGACGACATCTGCCTACTCCTCGCTCTTCGGCGCGGCCTTCAGCAGCCGCTTGACCAGTGCCCGGTCGCGAACCGTGACCTCGTTCGTCCCGGACATCACCGTCACCTCGCCGCGCTTTGCGTCGCGCACGATCGCCACGACCGCCTCCTCGGGCGGCGGGCCTGACGGGTCGGTGACCTCTCCTCGCTCCAGTGCCTCGGCCGCAGCCGCTGGGATCACCACGGCGCCCGCGGCGATGCCGGCCGTGCCGAGCAGCCTGCGTCGGCTCACACCCTCCATCTCTGACTCCTTTCGTCGAGAGCCGCTCCCCTGGGCTCTGGCCTCCGGCCGGCCCGTCGAGAACGGTTTTTGATGCCTTGCCCTACGCCGGCCGCAGGGGTTTGGATCAGCGCTTCATGGGACGATGGAGCCGTGGACGCGATCGATCGCTACCGCACCGCCTCGGAGGCGAACGACATCGACGCGGTCATGGCGACGCTCGCCCCCGACGCCGAGGCGGTCTCGTCGATCTCCGGGCGGCACCCCGGGATCGTTCGCCGCGCCCTGCGGCGTCACTAAGCGGTGCGGCTAGTGCTCGTGCTCAAGCCCGCCGGCGCGGGGTAGCCGGTGCGAGTGGACGAGATCCCCGTGACTGTGTTCGGGCAGGTGTCCGTGTTCGGCTGAGTGCTCGGTCCGCGCCCCCGCCTCGGTCGCGCACTCGGGACAAAGGCCGGTGATCGGAAAGTGGCTGAAGCGCGCGTCGTAGCCGAAGCGCTCCCGGATCTCCGCGCGGATCGCGTCGAGCTCGTCCGGTTCCACGCTCGTCACCCGCCGGCAGCGCTCGCAGCACAGGTACTCCCGCTCGCCGTCGCCGACGAGCGCGTAGAGGCCGGGACCGTGGCCGAGGTGCACGTGGCGGACGACGCCGAGTGCCTCGAGTCGCTCGAGGTTGCGGTAGATCGAGGGTAGGTCGAAGGCGGGCCCGCGGCGGCCGAGGCGGGTGGCGAGGAGCTCGGCCGATACCGGGCCCTCGGCCTCGAACAGCGCCTCCAGCACCAGCCGACGATTCGCCGTGAGACGTCCGCCCGCGGCCCGGATCGCCGCGGCGACGTCGTCGAGGTCGTCGAAGGCAAGGGGGGTGACTCGCGGGGACGAGGTCACGGGCTCGATGGTACGCCGCCCTCGACGCGCGCGGCCGCGACCGGTGCCGGGGTCAGGGCCGCGGCGACGATCACGAGCACGAACGCGGCCAGGCGCACGGCGACCGCCAGGGGCTCGTCCGGAAACGGCTCCATGAACACCAGCGGGCCGGCGGCGATCGTGAGCGCGTTGGCGGCGACGCTGGTCAGCGCGATCACCGGCACCGCCTTGCCGAGCTGCAGGCTGCGGGCCGAGAGCACCAGCCCGACCGCCGAGGCGATCGCGATCACCACGGCCAGCGGGCTGAAGACGATCGTCGTCCAGCTCGCGTCGCCGATCTCGCCGGACAGCGCCTTGATCGAGGTGTCCGAGGCGGCCCAGAACAAGCCCGCGGCGACGCCGAGCATCACGCCCTCCCGCGCCGCGCCGATTGCCGCGATCGCGACGATCACCGCGGCGGGGCCGACGATCACCAGGTAGGTGACCAGGTGGGAGGTCTCATAGTCGGAGTGCGAGGCGCCGCCGGCGCCCTCGAGCGTGGCGGCGAGGAAGGCGAGGCCGAGCGCCGCCAGGGCCACGCCGAGCCACTCGCGACCGGTGACCTCGTGGCCGAAGAGGCGGTCGGCGGTGACCGTGAGCAGCACCAGCCCGCCGGCGACCACGGACTGAACGAGCGAGATCGGCGCCAGCGAGAGCGCGCCCACGTGCAGGGCCCAGCCGCCCATCGCGATGACGATGCCGAGGGTGTAGGCGGGCGAGCGGAAGAGCGCGAGCGAGGTGCGCACCGGCCGGCGCATCTCCACGGGCGGCGACTCGACGGCCCCGCGCGCCTTGTAGAGGAACCCGAGCACGGAAGCGAACGCGGTCGCCAGCGCCAGGAGCAGGCCGATCTCGACCGAGAGGCTCAGGGAAGTCTCAGGCGGCGGCGCCCGGGGGCGGGTCGTCGCCGCCGCGATCCGGCGTGTTCGGCTCGAGGTCGACGTCGAGCTGGATCGCGCGGATCGCGTGCTCGTCGGGCAGCTTGGCGATCACCTCGTTGATGATCGCGCCGACCTGGCGCTCGTCGTGCCCGAAGTCATCGAGCAGGCTGCGGAGCGCGGTGTGGGTGATCTTGAGCTGCGCCGGGGTCAGCTCGAGGTGGTAGTTGATCGATTCCACGAACACATCCTACGCGCGAAGGAGCGGATTAGCGGGGATTGTGTTCGGGATTAGGGAATCGTCAGCAAGCGGCCGTCGAGTCTCGCTAAAGTCGCTCGCCGTGGCGAATCCGGCGATCGAGCTCGAGGATCTGCGCAAGTCCTACAAGGACGTCAACGCGCTCTGCGGCATCGACCTGGAGGTCGAGACCGGGACCGTGCTCGGTCTGCTCGGCCCGAACGGCGCCGGGAAGACGACCGCCGTCCGGATCCTCACCACCCTGCTGCCGCCGACCTCCGGCACCGCGAGGGTGCTCGGCCTCGACGTGGTCAGCGACGCCGCCGAGCTGCGCTCGCAGATCGGCCTCGCGGGTCAGTACGCGGCCGTCGACGAGAACCTCACCGGCTTCGAGAACCTGGAGATGGTCGGTCGCCTCTACCACCTGGGGCGCAAGCACTCCCGCGAGCGGGCGGACCTGCTGCTCGATCGCTTCGACCTCGCCGAGGCCGGCGATCGGCTGGCGAAGACCTACTCGGGGGGCATGCGGCGCCGCCTCGACCTCGCCGCGGCGTTGGTCGCCCGGCCGCCCGTGCTCTTCCTCGACGAGCCGACCACCGGCCTCGATCCGCGGAGCCGGATCGGCCTCTGGGAGGTGATCGAGGCGCGCGTCGCCCAGGGCTCCACGGTGCTGCTGACCACCCAGTACCTCGACGAGGCAGACCGCCTCGCCGACCGGATCGCGGTGATCGACAACGGGACCCTGATCGCCGAGGGCACGTCCGACGAGCTCAAGGAGCGGGTCGGGGGCGAACGGATCGAGCTCCGGCTCGAGCTCAGCGAGCAATGCGGGGCGGCGATCGAGGCGCTCACCGAGCTCGCCTCCGACACGCCGACGACCGAGGACGGCACCGTGCGTATTCCGGTCCATGAGCACCGGGGCGCGATCGCCGAGGCGGTCCGCCGGCTCGACGCGCAGGGGATCGGGATCGACGACATCTCGGTGAGCCGGCCGACCCTCGACGACGTCTTCCTCACCCTCACCGGGCGGCCGCCGGAGCCGGAGGAGGACGGCGATGCCGAGGGCCAGCAGACCGGTGAGCACGAGGAGGTGGGCGTGCGATGACCGCGCGCTACGCGATCTCCGACACGCTGATCCTGGCGCTCCGGGCTCTGCGCCGGATCCCGCGCAACCCAGAGCTGCTGACCTCCTACACGGTGCAGCCGATCATGTTCACGCTGCTCTTCGTGTACGTCTTCGGCGGCGCGATTCAGACCCCGGGCTACGACAACTACGCGGACTTCCTGATCCCCGGAATCATCGTCCAGCAGATGTCGTTCGGCGGCTTCGCCACCGCCCTCGGCCTGGTCGATGACCTGAAGAAGGGCCTGGTCGATCGCTTCCGCTCGCTGCCGATGTCGCGAATGGCCGTGCTCACCGGCCGCACGCTCTCGGACATCGCGATGAACGCGCTGGCGCTGACCGTGATGGTGATCGTCGGATACATCGTCGGCTTCGGCTTCACGACCTCGGTGCCCGAGGTGGTCGGAGGGATCGCGCTCTGCCTCCTGATCGGCTACGCGTTCTCCTGGGTGTTCGCCACCGTCGGGCTGCTCGCCAGCACGCCCGAGTCCGCGAACGCGTTCGGCTTCATCGCGATCTTCCCGCTCACGTTCGCCTCCTCCGCGTTCGTGCCCCCGGAGACGATGCCCGACTGGCTGCGGACGTTCGCCACCGACATCAACCCGTTCTCGATCATGGTCGACGCGGTCCGCGCGCTGTTCGTCGGTGGACCGGCCGGCAACGATGTCTGGGGCGCGGTCGCCTGGTGCGTCGGGTTGATCGCCTTCTTCGCCCCGTTCGCCGTCTTCCGGTACCGCCGCGCGGTCGCGCAGTAGGCGACACCTCCCTGCCACGGCTCGCCATCGTCGACGCCCCGCTCGACTGTTCGGGGACAGGACGCGGGGAGGAACACGCGCCCGCCGCGCTCCGCGCGGCCGGCCTGCTCGAGCGCCTGCACGCGCGCGACGCCGGAGCGGCCGACGCGCGCATCCGCGACACGCGACGCGATCCCGATACCGGCGTGATTGCCGGGCTCGAGGTTCGCCGCGCCTCGATCGCAATCGCTTCCCGTGTGCGCGAGGTCCTGGACGCCGGCGAGCGTCCCCTCGTCGTGGGGGGCGACTGCACGCTGCTGCTGGGCGTCTTTGCGGCGTTGCCGGGTGGCAGCGGCCTGTGGTTCGTGGACGGGCACGCGGATTTCTACGACGGTGAGAGCTCGCCAAGCGGCGAGGCGGCGGACATGGACCTCGCGATCCTCACCGGCCACGGCCCGCCCGGGCTCCTCGAAGGAGACGGCCCGCTGGTTGAACCGGGCGCCGTCGTGCTGCTGGGTCATCGCCCCGGCGACCTTCACCCCGACGTCGCCGAGGAGAACGCTCGCCTCGACCCGGCGATCCATGCGGTCACCGCGCCGGAGGTTCGCCGGCACGGCGCCGCCCGGGTGGGGAGCGACGCCGCCGCCCGCCTCGCGACGCGCCCGGCGTGGCTGCATCTCGACCTGGACGTGCTCGACGCAGAGGTGCTGCCGGCCGTCAGCTACCCGCAAGCGCTCGGGCTCGACTGGGACGAGTTGATCGCCCTCGTCCGGCCGCTCGTCGGCGCGCCCAACCTCCTTGGCGTCTCGGTTGCCGACTTCAATCCGGACGGCGACGCCGACGGTGCCCATGCCGCTGGCGTCGTTGACGCGCTGGCATCGCTTTTCCGCGCCTAGGGCCCCGCGGCCTCCCGCGCGATACTGGTGTCGATGTCGCAGGAGAACGTCGACTCCGTCAAGCGCGGGGTCGATGCCTACAACCGCCGCGACGTCGACGCGATCCTCAGGGAGCTCGACCTCGACATCGAGTGGTACTCGGGGCTGCCGATGGTCATGTCGGGAAGCTCCACCGTCTATCGAGGGCACGACGGCATCCGCGAGTTGTTTCGTGAATTCGACGAGCTCTTCGAGGAGATCCACGCCGAGTACGGCGAGATCCGCGATCTCGGCGATCGGATCCTCGCGATCGGCAGCATCCGCATGCGTGGGCGCGGGAGTGGGGCCGCGACGGAATCGCCTGTGGCGACCCTGAGCGATTTCAGGGACGGCAAGGTGATCCGGATCAAGACGTACCTCGATCCCGAGGCAGCCCGCGAGGATCTCGACCCGCGGGGGTAGGCGGTCCGAACCAGGCGGTTAGCGCCTCGGCAAGCCCCGGGTCCGTGCCGTCTCCCACCCAGGCCACATAGCCGTCGGGCCGGATCAACACGGCGCTGGGAGCGGCGACCTCCCCGAGTGCCGGAAGCTCCCACTCACCGTCGTACGTGGCGTCGATCAGCTGCACCCGATCGGCCCATGAAGCGATGTCCAGGCCGCCGGGCTCACCGAGGTTGACGAGCACCGGCCGGGCATCGTGCAGCAGGGTGTAGATCCGAAGCGTTCCGTCCGCGGTGACCAGGTCGAGATCGGGCATGCGGCGTCCCAGCAGCGGGTGTCCCTCGCCGAGGTCGTAGTGGATGCCCAGGCCGGACATCTCCGCGGCCAGCCGTCGGCGCGGCTCGTCGCTTTCGAGGAGCTCGGCGACGGTGTCTCCCAGGGCCTTCGTCCGTTCGTCCGGGCGGCGCAGAGCCACCATCGCCATCGTCTTGCGCAGCACGCGAGCGCCCACCGGGTGTCGCTCGGCGTGATAGCTGTCCAGGAGGACTTCCGGGGATGCCCCCTTCACCACCTGGGCCAGCTTCCAGCCCAGATTCACCGCATCCTGCACGCCGGTGTTGAGCCCCTGGCCACCGTCCGGGGCGTGCACGTGTGCGGCGTCCCCGGCGAGCAGGACCCGTCCCTCGCGGTAGGCCGCGGCCTGCCGGGTCATATCGGTGAACCTCGAGAGCGAGGTGGGACTGTGGATCCCGTAGTCCGTCCCGTAGACGCCGATCAGGGCCTCGCTGAGGTCGCGCAGGGTGGGTTCGCTCGTGTGCTCGGGGTGCGCTTCGGTCACCATGACCCGCACCGGCCCGCTATCGGCGAAGACCACCTCGCCGTCGCGGATCTCGTAGTCCGCCCGACCGAGGCCATGGGTACCGCGGGCGTCGTGGCGGATGCCCAGTTCGGGCTCCTCGGCCATCTCGGCCTCGGCGATCAGGGCGCTGGTCGTCGGATCCCAACCGGGGAACTCGATGCCGGCCGCCTTGCGAATCAGGCTGCGCCCTCCGTCGCACCCGACGAGGTACCGCGCCCGCAGCGGCTCGCCGTCGGACAACTCGACGTCGACGCCGGTGTCGTCCTGCGCGAAGCCGGTCACCTCACGTCCGCGGTAGATCGGCACCTCGAGCTCATCGACCCAGCCGGCCAGGATGCGCTCGATGTGCTTCTGCCAGAGCCCGAGCCCGTAGGGATGCCGGGTGGGGAAGTCGCTGATGTCCAGCCGGGTCCCCGCAAACGCGGCCACCTGGACCTGCTGTCCCTCCGAGAGGAACCGATCGGCGATTCCACGCTGATCCAGGACCTCGATGGTGCGCGAGAGCAGGCCACCTGCTCGCGAGCCGGGGAGGTCCTGGCTGGGGCGCCGCTCGACGATGGCGGCGTCGACGCCCGCCAATGCCAACTCGCCCGCCAGCATCAGGCCTGTCGGACCTCCTCCGGCGATCACCACTGCATGCTCGGTCTTCGCGTGCATTTCGCTCCTCCGTTCCCCCGTTGGTTTTGCGCTTCGGCCGGCGTTTATACGGCACCAACCGCGGCTTCATGAGGGCCTCCGAAGCGCTATAAATTGGAGGTGGCGGTAGGGGGAAACGCCCGTTTTCTAGTCCCGGAGCGTGGGCGGCAAGCGGAAGTGCGAGAAGACGCCCTTGTCGCCGAACCAGGTGATCGCGGAGACCTGGTGCCCCTCCAGAGTGAGCACGAACAGCGCGTGGGCGTGCGCGATCGCCGTCTGCGTGTCGGGGAGGTAGCAGGCAAAGGCCGGCTGCGTGTTGGCCCGGGTGGGCACGACGCGCAGAGGCCTGCCCCGCAGCTCCTCCCGGTGGCGGAGGAAGGCCCCGATCGCCGTATGCCCCTGATACTCGAGCGGCAGGGGCGGCATCGTGAGCCGGGCGTCCTCGGTGAGCAGGGCGAGCAGGTCGTCGATGTCGCCGCTCTCGACGGCGTCGGCAAAGCGCCCGACGAGCCGGCGCTCGCTGTAGGAGCCGGGTTGCGGGGCGCGCTCGTGGTCCGCGTCGGGCAGCCGAGCTCGTAGAGCCGCCCGGGCACGCTGCAGGGCGCCCTTGACCGAGAGGGCTCCCGTGTCGAGCATCTCCGCGACCTCGGCCGTGGTGAAGCCGAGCACATCGCGCAGGACCAGCGCCGCGCGCTGTCGCGGCGGGAGGGCCTGCAGAGCGACGATGAACCCGAGCTCGATCGACTCCCTCATCTCGTATCGCGCGTCCGGGCCGGGGGCCGCGTCGGCGAGTCCTTCGATCAGGGTGTCGGGGTACGGCTCGAGCCAGACCGGCTCGATCAGGCGCGTCGGCTCCAGCGCGTCGGTCATGACTTGCACCTCCTTGGGGCGGCGCGACCGGGACCGCAGCGCGTTCAGGCAGCGGTTTGTCGCGATCCGGTAGAGCCAGGAGCGCACGGAGGCCCGGCCCTCGAACGCCTCGAGGCTGCGCCAGGCGGCCAGCAGCGTCTCCTGGACCAGGTCCTCGGCGTCCTGAACCGAGCCGAGGATGCGGTAGCAGTGCACCTGCAGCTCCCGCCGGTGGGCCTCGGTGAGCTCGCGGAAGGCGCCTTCGTCACCGTCACGCGCCCGTGCGAGCGTGGTCTCGTCTGCGCTCATCACCCCTAGGACACCAGTTCGCGCCGGAACGGACCGCCGTTCCGTCATCGCCCCAGGCGGTGTCTCAACGGTTGAACGAACCCCGAATCAACCGCAAAGGTGGAGGCAAGAGATGAGGAAGCTGATCGTTTCGAACAACGTGACGTTGGACGGGAGAGTGGACGACGTCCTGGATTGGTCGATTCCGGGCGACGACGAGGACTTCGTCGAGCGCAACGTCGACCTTCTCAGTCAGAGCGACGGCCTGATTCTCGGCCGCAAGTCGTACGAGTTCTTCGCCGCGGTTTGGCCTTCACGAACGGGCCAGTTCCCGGACCTGATGAACGGCATCGCGAAGTACGTCGCCTCGACCACGCTCGAGGACCCCGAGTGGCAGAACACCCAGCTGATCGAAGGCGACGTTGTGGAGGCGGTGGCCGAGCTCAAGGAGCAGCCGGGTAGGAGCCTGATCGTCTACGCGTCAGGCGACCTCACGAAAACCCTGATGAGGCGCGGCCTGATCGACGAGTATCGGCTCTGGGTCCATCCGGTCGTGCTCGGGAGGGGGAGCAGCTTCTTCGAGGACGGCGCGGAGCGAACGGATCTCGAGCTCGTCGACTCGACCGCGATCCCGTCCGGCGTTGCCATCCTCACGTACCGGCCGCAGCGGTAGGCGGGCTCGCTGGCGACCCGGGGCTATCCTTGGTGGGAATCAAGCGATGAACCAAGGAGACGATGCAATTGACCGTCACTGAAGACCAGGTCGTCGAAGCCGCACAGCAACTGGGCCAGGATGAGTTCACTCGGGGCGACATCGCCGGGAAGCTCGGCGTCGAGAAGCCCGACATCAAGGAGGCCTTTGTCCACGCCAAGAAGGCCGGTCGCCTGGAGAAGACCCGCGACGACGAGGACAACACCGGGCACTTCCGCCTCACCTGAGGTGAGGCCAGGCGGCGCTCAGTCGCCCGGCGGGATGTTGTGGTTGAGGTGGAAGAGGTTGTCCGGGTCGTAGCGGCGCTTTAGCGCCCGGAGCCGGTCCCACGTGGCGCCCGGGTAGGCCGCGCGCACCGTTGCCTCGTCCTCCTCGCCGAGGAAGCCCACGTAGCCGCCGGCCCCGTTCCTGCCGAGCGAGTCCGCGACGCCGTTGACCCAGCCGTCATGGGTGTCCTTCTCCCCGGCGTCCAGATACATCGCCGCGACGTTCACGAACAGCCCGCGGTCGCGATGCGCGAACGCCGTGGCGTCGTTCGGGACTCGCGCCAGCGCGCCCCCCAGCACCCGTAGCTGTACGGCCCCCATCGGCGCCGTCGACTTGGGCAACTGTTCGAGCATCGCCTCGGCCGCCGCGGCGTCGAGCGAGTCGGCGAAGAAGTTGGCGCCGGTCGCAAAGCGCGCCTGCTGCTCGGGGCCCGCGTAGAGCTCCGAATAGAGCATCGGCCGCACCATGTCGGCGAGCGGATCGGCGAGCGCCCGGAAGGGCGCGATCACCTGCTCGCCCTGGTCGACCGGGCCGACGTAGGCGAACTGGCCCATCATCACCGGCTTGCCGTGCGCGGCTTCGGGCAGGAACGGCAGGGGCGGGGCGATCATCACGCTGGCGATCGTGGACAGCTCCTCCGGCGCTTCATGCGCGGCCTCGAGGAAGCCCGTGATCACCTGCGGCGACGCCGGCAGGATGAGCATGCCGCCGACGATGTCCGAGACCTCGGCCAGGCGCAGCCGAAGCCGGGTGGCGACGCCGAAGTTGCTCTCGCCGCCGCGGATCGCCCAGAACAGGTCCGGCTCGGAGTCGTCGCTCGTCTGAACGACCCGGCCGTCGGCGGTCACCACCTCGGCAGCGAGCAGGTTGTCGATCGTCAGGCCGGTCTTCCGAGCCAGGAACCCGACCCCGCCCGCCAGCGTGATCCCGCCGATGCCGACCGAACCGGCATCACCGAGTCCGGTCACGCGTCCCCGCTCAGCGGTGGCGAGCGTGTACCGGCCGGCCGTCGCGCCGGTCTCGACCCAGGCGGCTTCACCGTCGGCGTCGATCTCCACGCCGTTCATGTCCGAGAGGTCGAGGACGAGACCGCCGTCGACGGTTCCGTACCCGGAGCGGCTGTGGCCGCCGCTGCGGACGGCGAGCTCGAGGCCGCCGTCGCGCGCCGCGTTGACCACCGCTGCGACATCCTCGGTTCCGGCGACCCGCGCGATCGCGAGCGGCCGCTTGTCGATTCCGGTGAAGACCACCCGTCGGGCCTCGTCGTACGAGGAATCCTCGGCGGTGATCACCTCGCCCGTGAGCTGCGCTCGAAGCTCGTTGACCGTGCTTTCCCGGACCTGTTCTGCTGTTGACGCCACGGCGGCTCCTTTCGTCTTGAGCGAGGTTTTCTATACCCGATAGCCAGTAGACGAACGGGAAGGGCGGAAAGTGACACCGCCCGTCGCAAGACATGCGATAGGTTCGCCGCTTGGCCAGCGCACGCTTGAGGCTTGCGGGGGGTGCGGCGGTCACAAGCGCTGTATGCGCGGCTCTGCTCGTGTCCAGCCCGGCGGGCGCTGATCGCGCGAACTCCTGTCGCGACGGGAAGATCCGGACCGCGTCGGGCTGCACTCGCTTTGCGGCGGCAGGGCGCGAGATCAGGGAGATCGTGGATCAATTCGCGGACGACAACGGTCTTCGCGCCGCGTTGACGCGAGTCGACCTCGGGAATCGGACACTCACACGCGCGTCGGTGGGAGAGTCGATGGCCGGCGTCCCCGCGAACCTTCGTATGCACTTCCGGATCGGCGCGATGGCGGTCCCTCACCTCGTCACCGCCCTGCTTCAACTCCAGGACAAGGGACGGCTCGCGCTCGACGACCCGGTGTCCAACTGGCTTTCGGATCTGCCCGACGCCGACCGGGTGACCCTGAGGATGCTCGCCAACTCGACCTCCGGTTACGCCGACTGGATCCAGGGAAACCCCGACTTCTTCGACGCCCTGTACGCCAACGTCTTCCGCCAGTGGCGGACCCAGGAGCTGCTGGACATCGCGTTCGCCCTTCCCGCCGCTTGCGAGCCGGGGGCATGCTTCAGCTACGCGCACACCAACTACGTGATTCTCGCCAGGGTCATCGAGGAGGTCACCGGCCAGCCGGCGGCAAAGGTGCTGCGCAGGCGAGTCCTGCGCCCGCTCGGTCTGCACGAGACGGCGATCTCGGGCCAGCCCTCGATCCCACCTCCGGTTCTGCATGCGTACACCGCCGAGCGCGGGCCCTACGAGGATTCGACCTCCTGGAGCCCGTCCTGGACGTTTGCAAAGAGCCTCATCATGACCGCGACGATCGGCGATCTGATCCGATCCGCCAGGGCGATCGGAACGGGCGCGTTGATCTCCAAGGGCGCCGCGCGCGAGCGCATCGCGCCGACGACGGCAGGGCTCCCCGGCTTCACCCAGAGCCTCTACTTCGGGCTCGGCATCGTGCTCGTCAACACGTGGCAGGTCCAGAACCCGGACATCAACGGTTACACCGCGATCATGGCCTATCTGCCCTCGAGACGGATCTCATTGGCGCTCGCGGTCACGAGGCGCGAAGCGGCCGCCGCCACGGGTACGAACTACAGTCAGGAGCTATTCACGGCGATCTCGGAATACCTGACACCGAACCACCCGGCGACCTTCCCCGGCTGATGCATGGCGAGGGGTAGGATCGACGTAGGCAGGAGCCCGGCGAGCGAGGTGAACATTGACTGCGCCTAGGCGTGAGTGCGTGGGCGAGTCAGAGACTCCGGGGCGGCCAAGCCTCGTCCTGGTCGTTGCGATCGCCCTCGTCGCGATCGCGGGCACGGCCGGGACGATCCTCCTGCAGCTCGCCAGCGACGACGGGGGCAGCGACCCCGGCCTGCAGGTCTCGCTGCTCGCGTGGATCATCCTCCCGTACGTCCTGGGCGGACTGGTCGCCTGGTACCGCAGCCCGGAGAGCCGCTTCGGTCCGCTGATGATCGCCGCCGGGTTCGTCACCCTGGTGTCCTCGGTCTCCTCGGCGAACTGGAACCCCGCCGTCGACGCTCGGCGACGCCTTCGACCTCCTCCCGTTCGCCGTCTTCCTACACGTTTTCCTTGCCTTCCCGACCGGGGCTCCTGCGCAGTCGAGGCGAGCGTCTGCTGGTCGGCACCAGCTACACGGTCGCGTTCGGACTCCAGATCGTCGGCCTGCTCCTCGGGAGCGTTCCCGGGAACGCGATCGCGGTGGCCGACGCCCCCGGGCTTGCAGAAGCTCTCCACCAGGTCCAGCTGGTGACCATCGCCTGCCTCGATCTCGTGGGCCTCGGCGTGCTGTTCAGCCGCCGCGCCGCCGCGGGCCGGCCACTCCGCGCCCCGGTGAGGATTCTCGTCAACTCGTACTCGCTGGCGCTCGTCCTGGCCGCCGTCCTGCTGGTGGCCCAGGCCTTCACCCTCGTACCGGATGCACTTCTGACGATCCAGCGCACCCTGTTCTTCGTCGCCGGTCTCGCGCCGTTCGTCTTCCTGCTCGCGATGCTCGACGCTCGGCTGGCGCGCTCGGCGGTGGGCGATCTGCTCGTCGAGCTGCGCTCCGTGCCGCCGCCGACCGACCTGCGCGAGCCGCTATCGCGGGCGCTGCGCGACCCGACGCTCAGCCTCGCCTACTGGCTCGCCGAGTACGAGACGTGGGCCGATCAGGACGGGCGGCAGGTCCGCCTGCCCGGCCCCGACGAGCCCCGCTCGGTCACCGTCGTCGACAGCCAGGGGCAGCATCTGGCGGCGCTCGTCCACGACCGCTCGCTCGACGACGAGCCAGAACTGCTGCAAGCGGTCGGCGCGGCGGCGGGGATCGCGCTCGAGAACGGGCGGCTGCAGGTCGAGCTCAAGGCGAAGCTGCAGGAGCTCGAGGGCTCGCGAGGGCGCGTGATCGAGGCCGGCCAGCAGGAGCGCAAGCGCCTCGAGCGCAACCTCCACGACGGCGCCCAGCAGCGACTGATCGCGCTCTCGCTCGACCTCGAGATGTACAGCGACAAGCTGGCCGGAGACCCCGAGGCGACGGCGCGGATACAGGGGGCCCGTGAGGAGATCGCGATCTCGCTCGAGGAGCTGCGCGCCGTCTCCCGTGGCCTGCACCCGGCCGCGCTCAGCGCCCACGGGCTCGGCGTCGCCCTCGAGTCGCTGGCCGCCGGCTCGGCTGTTCCGGTGAAGCTCAACGTCACCATCGAGAGGCGGCTCGACGAGTCGATCGAGGTCGCCGCCTACTACGTCGTCACCGAGAGCCTCGCCAACATCGGCAAGCACGCCCACGCCAGGCAGGCGACCATCGACGTGACCCGCGAGGGCGACGAGTTGGTCGTCGAGGTCGTCGACGACGGCGTCGGCGGTGCCGACAGCGAGCGGGGCACCGGGCTACGCGGCCTCGCCGACCGGGTCGAGGCGCTCGGCGGACGGCTGCGGGTATGGACCCCGAGCGGCGGTGGCACCCGGGTGCGGGCGCAGATGCCGTGCGCGTAGCGCTCGCCGAGGACAGCGTCCTGCTGCGCGACGGGCTCGCGCGGATGCTGGCCGCCAAGGGCTTCGACGTCGTCGCCCAGTGCGAGGACGCCGGCGAGCTGATGCGCAAGCTCTCGGCTCACGCCGTCGACATCGTGATCCTCGACATCCGCCTGCCCCCGAGTCACACGGACGAGGGGCTGCGCGCGGCGCTCGAAATCCGCGAGCTCTACCCGGACACCGCCGTGCTCGTCCTCTCCCAGTACGTCGAGATCGGCCTCGCGATGAAGCTGCTCTCGGACTCCGCCGAGGGCACCGGCTATCTGCTCAAGGACCGCATCAGCGACGTCGCGGAGTTCGTCGACGCGGTCCGCCGGGTTGCCGGCGGCGGTTCGGCGATCGACCCGCGGATCGTTTCCACGCTGCTCTCCCGCCAGCGCGCCGACGACCCGCTCGCCGAGCTCACCCCCCGTGAGCGCGAGGTGCTCGAGCTGATGGCGAGCGGCAGCTCCAACCAGGGCATCGCGGAGAGCCTGGTGATCAGCGTCGGCGCGGTCGAGAAGTACGTCTCGAGCATCTTCGGGAAGCTCGGGCTGCCCTCGACGGGCAGCGAGTCGCGCCGTGTGCTCGCGGTCCTGCTGTTCCTCAGCGGCTGAAACCCCGAGCGCCGGGACACCAGAAAACCCCACCCTCGATCGCCGGTCTCCCGGCTATCGCCGCGGGGACCTCGTCGAGATGCTCAGCGGGTCCATTTCAACCCCTCTGGAGGGATCATGAAATCCCGCATCGTCCAAGATCCGATCGAGCGTGACGAAAGAGGCTCGGACGAGGGTCCGGCCGCCCCGCCGCCCCCGCGCCAGTCGCAGAGCCTGCCGGCCCGGATTGGCCGCTGGAGCGCGCGCAACCGCAAGAAGGCGATCTTCGGATGGCTCGCCTTCGTCGTCGTCGTCTTCATGGCCGGAGGCGCGGTCGGCACCCAGAACATCTCCACGGTCGACACCTTCAGCGGCGAGTCGCACGACGCCGAGGTCGCTGCCGATGCGGCCGGTCTGCGGCCGAACGAGGAGGTCGTGCTGGTCCACAGCGACAAGCTGCGGGCGCACGATCCAGCGTTCACCGCCGCGATCGACGATGCCACCAACCGACTCGGCGACGTCCCCTACGTCGAGAACATCACCTCGCCGTTCGATCAGGGTGGCTCGGTCACCGACGACGGCCATTCGGCGCTCGTCAAGTTCGAGATTGCCGGCGATTCGACCGAGGCGACCGACCGCGTCGATCCGACGATCGCCGCGGTCAACGACGTTGGCGCCGCCAACCCCGACGTCGAGGTCTCGCAGTTCGGCACCGCGAGTGCCGCGGTCGCAATCGGCGACACGATCAGCGGTGATCTCGGCACGGCCGGGAAGCTGTCGCTGCCGGTGACGTTGATCATCCTCACGATCGCGTTCGGCTCGCTGCTCGCGGCCGGTGTGCCGCTGTTGCTGGGCCTCAGCGCCGTGATCGGCGCCATCGGGCTCTCGGCGCTCACGAGCCAGCTGTTTCCCGCCGACCCAAGCGTCCCCGCGGTGATCCTGATGATCGGTCTCGCGGTCGGCGTCGACTACTCGCTCTTCTACCTGCGCAGAGAGCGCGAGGAGCGGGCCGCCGGGCACGGGACGAGCGCCGCACTCGAAATCGCCGGCGCCACCTCCGGGCGCGCCGTGCTCGTTTCCGGCGTCACCGTCATGGCGGCGATGGCCGGCATGTTCATCAGCGGCGATCCGGCGTTCATCTCGTTCGCACTCGGCACGATGATGGTCGTCGCGCTCGCGGTCGTCGCCTCCCTGACCGTCCTGCCGGCGATGATCGCCGGACTGGGCAAGCGCCTGGAGCGGGGTCGGATCCCCGGTCTGCGCGACCGCAGCACCCCGAAGCCGTCGCGCGTGTGGACCGCTGTGATCGACCGGGTCACCGCGCGTCCGGTGGTGGCGGTGGTCGTCGCCGGCGGCCTGTTGGTCGCACTCGCGATCCCGGCCCTCGGCGTTGAAGACGGTCAATACCGGGCCGAGCGACCTCGACCAGAGCCTGCCTGTGATCCAGGCGTACAACCAGGTCAAGGTGCTGTTCCCCGACGAGGGCACGACGGCGTCTGTGGTCGTCCAGGCCGATGACGTGCGCTCCGGGCCCGCGGCCGAGGGCATCAACGCCCTGGTCGCCAAGGCGAAGGCGTCGGACACGTTCCGCGGCGCGCCGACCGTCGACTACAGCGATGACAACACGGTCGCCGAGGTCGTGATCCCGACCGCGGGCGACGGTTCCGACCAGGCCTCGGAAGATGCCCTGAACGAGGTCCGCGATGACCTCGTGCCGGCGACCGTCGGCAACGTTCCCGGGGTCGAGGCCAACGTGACCGGAGACGCGGCCAGCACCGTTGATTCCAGGGACCAGCTGCAGAGCCGGCTGCCCCTGATCTTCGGGTTCGTGTTCGCACTCGCGTTCCTGCTGATGCTGGTCACGTTCCGCTCGATCGTGATCCCGATCAAGGCGATCGTGCTCAACCTGCTCTCCGTCGGCGCCGCCTACGGCGTGCTGGTCCTGATCTTCCAGGATGGGCACCTGGAGTCGCTGCTCGGGTTCAGCTCAAACGGCGGCGTGACCGCGTGGCTGCCGATGTTCCTGTTCGTGATCCTGTTCGGCCTGTCGATGGACTACCACGTGTTCATCCTCAGCCGGGTCAAGGAGCTCCACGACCGGGGAATGAGCACCAGAGAGGCCGTCCGCGAAGCGATCTCGACCACCGCCGGCACGGTGACCGCCGCCGCCTGCGTGATGGTCGGGGTGTTCACGGTGTTCGCGACGCTCGAGTTCATCGATTTCAAGGAACTGGGCGTCGGGCTCGCGGTGGCTGTCCTGATCGACGCCACCCTGGTTCGGGGCGTCCTGCTCCCGGCGTCGATGCAGCTCCTCGGCGACTGGAACTGGTACCTGCCGAAGTCCCTCGAGTGGATCCCGGGCGGCCGCGAGAAGCCGTCCGCGCCCGAGACGGTGCCGGTCGCGGTCCCCGTCGAGCCCGCCGGCGTCTGAGTAGCCGGCCCACCTACCAACCCGCCAGCACCGCCCGGGCAGAGCGCCCGGGCGGCCGCTGGAGACCTGAAGGAGAACTGAGATGACCCACACGACGATCGAACTCGACCCCGCAGCCCGCGCCCCGTCGCGGCCCGCCCGCACCGGGCGGCTGATCCTCTCGGCCCTGACCGGCTTCGTCGGCCTCCTGCTGGCGCTCGCCGGGATTGCGCTGATCAGCGTCCACCTGACCGCCCGCGACGACGACGGCTACTACACCGCCGATACGACGCTGCAGAGCGGCGGATACGCAATCACCACCCAGACGATCAACCTCGGTGGCGTCGTCCCCGATGACGTCCTCGGAACGGTCCGCATCCGCGCCGAGGCCGACGGCGGCAAGCCGCTCTTCGTCGGCATCGCCCAGACCGCCGACGCCGAGCGCTACCTCCGTGGCGTCGAGCAGAGCCAGATCGACGACTACGGCGACCACGGCAAGGCGACCTACACGGAGCTGGGAGGCCATGCCCCCCGCGCGCAGCCCGCTGCTGAGGACTTCTGGATCGCCCAGACGCAGGGTCCCGGCCAGCGCACCGTCGACTGGGACACCGGCTCCGGGAACTGGACCATCGTCGCGATGAACCCGGATGCCTCGGCCGGCCTGGCGCTCGACGCGGACGTCGGCACGAAGGTCGGCTGGCTGCTCTGGGCGGGCGTTGCGATGACCCTGGTCGGGATCGCGCTGGTCGGCGGGGCCGTGGCCCTCGCACGCGGAGGCCGGGTCAGGACCTGAGCTAGCCCGGCCCGCGCTCGAGCTGCGTGGCCTCGGCGAAGCGCGGGGACCAGGGCTGCGCGGAGCGCGTCCAGGCCTCGACGCTCGGCGTGAGCCACGATGCGTCGTCAAGCGACCCGGCCTTGATGAAAACCAGTTCGGGCAGGACCGCGGCGGTGCTGTAGACCGGCGAGCCGCAGTTGGAGCAGAAGTAGCGCTGCGTCTCGCCGCCATGGTCCTCACCGATCGTCGCGAACGAGGCGAGCGTGTCTCCCTCCACGCTGAGCGCGGCTCTCGGCACGCCGACGATGACCGAAAACGGACTGCCCGTCTGGCGCTGGCAGTCGGAGCAGTGGCAGGCGGCCTCGACCACCGGCTCGGCGTCGACGCTATAGCCGACTCCTCCACAGAGGCATCGCCCGGTGATGGGATTGGGCGCGCCGGGCACGTCAGGCGGGCGTGGGCTCGCGGTCGGCCGCCTCGCGCTCGAGCACCTCATCCGCCGCCTCGGCGAGCTCGGCGATCGAGGCCTCGATCCCGGCGGCCAGCTCCGCGACGTCGTCCATCGCGTCGTAGTCGGCGAGCAGGCCGAAGTTCATGCCGCCGTTGTAGCTCATGATCGCGACGAAGAGGGCCTGCTCCGGCGGCAGGAAGCCGACCGGGAAGATGTCCTCGAGCTCGCGGCCCAGCACGTACAGCGGGATCTGCGGCCCGGGCACGTTGGTGACGACGAGGTTGAAGAGACGCGTTGAGAAGTTCACCCGCGCCGCCTGGGCGAGCAGCGTCGGCGGGGCGAAGTCGTTGAAGCGCGAGATCACCTCCGCGCCGAGCGCCTGCTTGGAGTCCTTGACGCCCTCCATGCCCTTGCGGCAGATCTCGAGCCGCTTCACCGGGTCCTCGACGTACACCGGGATTGGGCCGCGCAGCACGGCGAGCTTGTTCCCGAGGTGGCCGCGCTCGTGGTCGTCGCGGATCGAGACGGGGACCTGCGCGCGCAGCTCCATGCCCTCGGTGCGCACCCCGCGCGCGTGCAGCCACTGGCGCAGCGCGCCCGTGACCACGGCGAGCACGACGTCGTTGACGGTCCCGCCGAGCGCGCCCTTGATCCGCTTGAACTGGCCCAGGTCCGCCCGGACCCATTCGAAGCGGCGGTGCGATCCGACCTTGACGTTGAGCGGCACCGACGGCGCCGGGTTGGCGAAGTTCCAGCCCACCTCGCCGACCGCCTCGACCGCCTCCGAGACTCGCTCCACGGCGGTGCGAGGGTGCTCGATCGCGTGCTCGATCCGGCGCAAAGCGCCGATCGGGGTCCGCGCCACGGCCTCGGCGTCCTTGATCAGGAGCTGGGCCGCCGACGGCTCGGGGTTCGCCACCCAGTCATCGTCGGGCGGGGCCGGCTCGGGCACCGGCTTGACGTCGAAGAGCACGGTCGCGATGTCGACGCCGGAGACGCCGTCGACGAGCGCGTGGTGGGTCTTGGTCACGAACGCGAACCGCTTGCGGGTCAGGCCCTGGACCATCCACAGCTCCCAGAGCGGCTTGGTGCGGTCGAGGGCCTGCGAGAAGACGCGCGCCGCCATGTTGCGCAGCTGCTCCTCCGAGCCCGGCGAGGGCAGGGCGGAGTGGCGCACGTGGTAGGCGAGGTTGAAGGCGGGATCGTCGACCCAGAACGGGCGGCCGGTCGGCACGGGCGGGTAGGCGAGCTTCTGGCGGAAGCGCGGGACGAGCGGGAGCCGTGAGCGCACGTGGTCGAGCAGGTCGTCGTAGCTCGGCGGCGGGCCCTCGAAGATGCAGATCCCGCCCACGTGCATGTGCGCCGACGAGCTCTCGTTGGTGAGGAACGAGACGTCCAGCGCGCTCAGGCGGTCCATGTGTCCCTGTGCCATGGGCCTAACTTACTCGCCCATGCGCCGGGTCGTCACCGCTTCCCTCACCGCCCTGCTGCTCGCCGGATGCGGCGGCGGCGACTCGAGCCCGCAGTCGGGATTCGACGGCGAGCGCGCCTTCGCGGACCTGACGGCCCAGGTGCGCTTCGGCCCCCGCCCGGCGGGCTCGCCGGCGGCGCACCGGACGGCCGAGTGGATCGCCGGGAAGCTGCGGGAAGCCGGCCTCGAGGGCGTGACGATCCAGTCGCCCGTGGGAGAACGTGTTGGGCACGATCCCGGGCTCGGGGCCGGGCACGGTCGTGGTCGGGGCCCACTACGACACGAAGGGCGGCATCCCGCGGTTCGTCGGCGCCGACGACGGCGCCTCGGGGGTCGCGGTGCTGCTCGAGCTGGCGCGCACGCTGCCGCGGCCGCTGCCGGGGCCGTCGGTGCAGCTGGTCGCGTTCGACGCCGAGGAGGCGCGCGACGACCGGGACTTCGACAAGGACGGCACGCGCGGCAGCCGCCAGTACGTCGCCGACGCCCGCGCGGGCGGGCGGCAGGGGGCGGCGCCGCTCGATCAGATCCGAGCGATGGTGCTCTTCGACATGATCGGCGACTGCGACCTGCAGGATCCCGCTCGAGCAGAACTCCGACCCGGCGCTCTACCGCCTGTTCGCGGACGCGGCCACCGAGCGAACGGGCGATCCGGCGCCCTTCGTCGGCAGGACCTTTCCGGTCGGCGACGACCACACGCCCTTCCTCGAGGCCCGGATCCCGGCGCTCGACCTGATCGACTTCGACTACGGGCCGGGCCGGCGCCCGGGGCCTACTGGCACACGGCGCAGGACACCGTCGACAAGACGTGTCCGGCGAGCCTCGAGGCGGTCGGCGAGGCGGCGCTGGTCGCGATCCCGCAGATCCGCTGAAGGTCGTCATCGAACGGGCCGCGCGGCCGGGTCCGGCGGCTACCCTCTCCGTGTGTCCTCGGCCTCGATGACGCATGCCCCGAAGCGGATCCTGCTCGCGGCCCCGCGCGGCTACTGCGCCGGGGTCGACCGGGCCGTGCAAACGGTCGAGCAGGCCCTGGAGATGTACGGGCCGCCCGTCTACGTGCGCAAGGAGATCGTCCACAACAAGCACGTGGTCGAGGAGCTCGCCGAGCGAGGCGCGATCTTCGTCGAGGAGGAGACCGAGGTGCCCGAGGGCGCCCTGGTCGTGTTCAGCGCCCACGGCGTGGCGCCGACCGTGCACGCGAACGCTGCCGCCCGCAGCCTGCGGACGATCGACGCCACCTGCCCGCTGGTGACCAAGGTGCACGTCGAGGCGCGCAAGTTCGCCGAGCAGGGCTACACGATCGTGCTCATCGGCCACCAGGGCCACGAGGAGGTCGAGGGGACCACGGGCGAGGCGCCGGAGAACATCGTCCTGGTCGAGACCGTCGCCGACGTCGACGCGCTCGACCTGCCGGATCCCGACCACGTCGCCTTCATCACCCAGACGACGCTCTCGGTGGACGAGACGGGCGAGATCATCGGCCGGCTGCGGGAGCGCTTCCCGAACATCACGGCGCCGAAGTCCGACGACATCTGTTACGCGACCACCAACCGCCAGATCGCGGTCAAGCAGCTCGCCGCCGAGTGCGACCTCGTGCTGGTCATCGGCTCGACCAACTCGTCGAACTCCAACCGCCTGGTCGAGGTCGCCCGCGAGCACGGCGCGGCCTCGCACCTGATCGACAACGCGTCCCAGGTCGACGAGGCCTGGCTCGAGGGGGTCGAGACCGTCGGCATCACGTCGGGCGCGAGCGCCCCGGAGCAGCTGGTCGGCGAGCTCATCGAGTTCTTCCGCGCCCGCGGCGCCGACGACGTCTCGGAGCTGCGGGCCGTCGACGAGGACGTCCGCTTCATGCTGCCGAAGAAGATCCGCACCGAGCTCGCGGCACGGACCTGAGCTAGGGGCGGGGCGTCCGGGACGCTCTGAGGCGCCCGTTCACTAGAAGACGCGTAGTACCCCGGGGTACCCGTCCGGTACCGCGGGGTACTTTGAGCAGTGAGAGCGTTCGCCGCGGCCCGCCCACCACGGCTCTGCCGCGTCGGTGCGGGGTACCGTGGAGGTCGTGCACGGCCCGGGCGGACATGACCACGCGAGCGGGTCGGGCCTCGGCGTCGACCTGAGCCGCGCCGGCTCGAAGCGGGCGCTGCGGCTGGTACTGGTGCTCACCACCGCGTTCTTGGCCGCCGAGGTCGTCGGCGGCATCGTCGCGGACAGCCTCGCGCTGCTCGCCGACGCCGGTCACATGCTCTCCGACACGCTCTCGCTCGGGGTGGCGCTGTTCGCCGCCTGGCTCGCGGGTCGGCCGGGGGGCCCGAGCCGCACCTTCGGCTTCCGCCGGGCTGAGATCCTCGCCGCGCTCTTCAACGGGGTGACCCTGGTCGCGATCTCGATTTGGATCTTCGTCGAAGCCGGGATGCGGTTCTCCGATCCGCCCGACGTCGAGGCGGGCCTGATGCTGGCGATCGCCGTCGGCGGCCTGGTGATCAACGTGGTCTCGGCCAGGATCCTCTACGGCCACTCGGGCGAGAGCCTCAACGTCTCGGCGGCGTTTCGCCACGTCATCGCCGACCTGCTCGGCTCCATCGGCGTGATCGTCGCCGCGGTGATCATCCTCGCGACCGGCTGGGACTACGCCGACCCGGCGATCAGCGTCGGGATCGGCGTCCTGATCCTCGGGAGCTCCTGGGGCATCCTGCGCGACTCGCTCCAGATCCTGCTGGAGGGCTCGCCGCCGGGCATGGACGTGGAGCAGGTCGGCATGGCGATGGCCGCCGTGCCGGGCGTCAAGGAGGTCCACGACCTGCACGTGTGGACGATCACGTCCGGCTTCCCGGCGCTCGCCGCGCACGTGCTCGTCGATCGCGATACCGACTGCCACGCGACGCGGCGCGACCTCGAGCGGATGCTGGAGACACGCTTCGGGCTCGGGCACACGACCCTGCAGGTCGACCACGAGGGCGGCGAGCTGCTGCAGATCGAGCCCGCGCCCGCCGGGACGGAGGGCGGCGGGGGCGGATGATCCTGCGCCGCGACGACGGCTACGAGCTGTCCGACGACCTCGAGCGGGTGGACCTGGAGCTCACCTGGTCGGTGCCGCGAGGTGGTCGCGCGTGACGGCTCGTGACCTCGGCCTCTACGCACCCGGCGGCGCCCAGGCCGGGCTCGTGCGGGCGGTCACCGACGCCGCGACCTTCGCCTGGATCGCGGACGCGTTCGTCGTCGACGAGCATCGCGGGCGCGGGCTCGGCGTGTGGATGGTCGAGTCCCTGCTCGCCCACCCCGACCTGCAGGGCCTGCGGCAGATCCAGCTCGCCACACGGGACGCGCACGGCCTGTACGAGCGCTTCGGCTTCGAGCCGGTCACCGAGCGCCTGATGGTGCGGGGGGTGCCGGCGGCCGAGCTCTACGGGACTCCGGCGGAGAAGCTCACCGAGTAGAGCTCAAGCCCGGAGGACGGCTCCAGCCGCAACGAGTGGCGCTCGTGGCGCTCGTGGACGGCGAGGTCGTACAGGCCGGGTCCGGGGATCGCCAGCTCCCGCTCGGGGCCGCCGTCGAGCGCGACTCGGAGCTCGCCGGTGCCGGCGACGCTCGCGTGGGCTCCTGCGGCCTCGTAGGTGAGCTCGAGCGCGCCCCCGTCGCCGCCTGCCCGCCAGGGCTCGGTGACCGAGCCGCCGGGGAAGATCTCGTCGGTCGGCGGCATGACGAGCGTGCCGGGCGCGTCGCTCGGGCGCAGCGGCTCCAGCGGCGGCGGCGGCTCGTAGGTGCTGTCGATGGCCACGAGCTCCTCGGCGATCGCCGCCTCGGTTCCGGCGTAGTCGCCCTCGCCGAAGTGAAACCAGCGCAGCGCGCCGCCCTGCCCCCAGAGGAATAGCGACGGCCAGCCCTCGCATCCGTAGTCGTGCCAGAGCGCGTAGCCCGAGTCGTCGGCCACCGGGTGCTCGACCCCCAGCCGCGCGAGCGCCGCGGCCAGCGCTTGGCGGTCGGCCGTGAAGCGGAACCTCGGGGAGTGCACGCCCAGGGTCGCGAGGCCCGCGTCGCGGTAGCGGCGGTCCCACGCGATCGCGTAGGGGAGCGCGCGAACGCTGTTGAGCTGGGCGAAGTCGAAGAAGTGGACCAGCACCGGGCCGGCGGCCGTGAGCTCGTAGAGCTCGGGAGGGTCTTCGGCCCCGAGCCACCGCACGCGGGGCGGCAGCGGCGGGGCGGCGATGTTGTCGAGCTCAGGACGCACGCGGCCGCCGATCGTAGAGGCGCCGGACTCGCTCGTTATGCTGGCCTTGCTGGTTTCGTCCTTTGAAAGGGGAGCGCGATGAACTCGAGAACTTGGGAGCGGATCGAAGGCAGTCGGGAGCGGTGGAACGTGCTTCGCCACCCCTTCTACAAGCGGTGGTCGGCAGGGGAGCTGAGCGCGGACGACCTCGCCCGCTACTCGGGGCAGTACCGCCACGCCGTCGAGGCGATCGCGGAGCTCAGCGAGAGCGCCGCGGAGGCCCTTCCACAGCGGCCGGAGCTGCGCTCCCACGCGGCCGAGGAGCGCGAGCACGTCGCCCTCTGGGACGGCTTCGTCAATGCGGCCGGAGGCCATGCGGACGACGCGCCGACGGTCGAGACGAGTGCATGCGTGAACGCCTGGACCGCTCCCGCGACCGCCGGTGAGGCGCTGGTGCGCCTGTACGCGATCGAGAGCGGCCAGCCCGAGATCTCGCTCACCAAGCGCGCGGGCCTCGTGGACCGCTACGGCTTCATCGATGGGGATGCCACCGCGTACTTCCGCGTCCACGAGGGGCGCGATGTCGAGCACGCCGCCGAGGTCCGCGAGCTGATCGACGAGGTGGGCACCGACGCTGACGCGGACCGCCTGGCCGCGGCCGCCGAGGCCGCGTTCCGCGCCAACTGGCGCCTGCTGGACGGCGTCTGATCGGATCGGATGCGGCGCCGGGGCGACCGACTGATCGGGATCGTCCTCGGGATCGTCCTCGGGATCGCGATCGTCGCCGTGTTCGTGTTCGTGTTCAGCGGCGACACGGTGGACGCGCCGTCGATTCACACCGGCACGCCCGCGGGGCAGTCCGCCCAGCCGTGATGGTCACGGAGCAGAGCGGACCGCCCGCGAACGAGCAGCTGACGACCTAGGCGCCGCCGATCGCGCCGAGGAGGCTGGCGTTGAACGGCCGCGTGCCGTTGACGAGGTTCACGCCGCCGAACGAGCTGTTGGCGTGCAGGTAATCGAGCTCGTGGCGCAGGTCGCCGACCCCGTTCGAGGCGGGGACGGGCGCGAGCTGCAGCGTGCTGAGCACGCCGATCGCCTTGCCGGTGGCGTCCATGAACCCGCTGCCCGAGTCACCCGGGATGCCGGGCGTGACCGTGTAGACGGTCCGGCTCCAGCCGTTGCCCTCGCTCTGGGCGACGATGCCCTGCTTCGGGCTCAGCTTGGTGACGCCCTGGCGCAGCGACGAGTTGCCGTACGTGTAGACGGTGTCGCCGAGTTTCGCCGCCGACGAGCCGAGGCCGGTCGGGCCACCGAAGCCGGGCACGGACGGGTTCACCGAGCCGACGTCGGCCGGGTCGAGCTTGACCAGGGCCAGGTCGTTGTACTGGCAGGTGTTCGGGTCGGTCTCCCCGAGCGCCTGCATCGTCAGCCACGAGTTGTAGACCAGGGTCCCGGGCTTGCTGGCGCCGTCGACGTCGACCGCGGTGCCGATCGGCAGGGAGCCGCTGTCGCAGCCGTTGGTCTCGGTCTGACCGCCGGTGCCCGAGCAGTGGGCGGCCTGGCCGACGTAGACGTTCGACGCGTCCTGGAAGATGAAGTTCGACGTGCACTGCGCGCCGTCGGTGAAGGTCATGTTGCCGGGCTTGATCGTGGCCGAAGCGGCGGGAGCCCATGCTCCGGCGGCGGCCGGCGCGAGCGCGGCGATCACAAGCACCAAACCGGCCACCAGGCCGAGCGTCGTGCGACGGTTCATACGGTCTGTCCTCCGTCTGTTCCCCCCGGGCCCCACGCCCGGAATCGGTCTGCGAGCCTTACCCGCTCGCGCCGGAAGTCATACATGACAACCGCACCGCCCGCGCCACTTAGCCCGGCTTTAGGGCGCGGCGACTAGGGTTCCGTTCTCGATGCGACCCTTGCGGGGCTCATTCGGCGCGATCGCGGTCGCTCTGGCGGTCGCCGTGGTCCTGATCGCCGCCGCCGGCGTGCTGGCGGCGCTGCCCGCGCTGCTCGCCTTCGGGCTGCTGTTCGCCGGCCGCTATCCCGGCGCCGAGCGGCTCGACCGGCTGATCTCGAGGGCGGCTCACCGCCCGGCGATGCGCGCGCCCGCGCGGGCGGTCCGCCCGGCCACCGTGTCGCTCTCCTGGCGCGGCGGCGAGCTGATCGCCAGGTCGCTCGCCAAGCGACCTCCCCCCGTTCTCCCGAGCTCAGCCTAGGGCGCGCCGCGGCTCGGGCTGCGGTGCGCGCGCACCGTAGTCACGAACCACTGAAAAGGAGAACGCATGCAATCCAATGGCGCCAAGCTGGCGATCGCGGCCGCGGCGGTCGTCGTCGTCGTGGTCCTGTTCATCGTCCTCAAGGGCGGCGACGACAACGGCTCGTCGTCGACGACCACGTCGGCCACCTCAGGCGGGTCGGGCATCGCCACGATCACGGTCAAGGACGCACAGCCCGTCGGGGGCATCCAGGACCTGACCTTCACGGAGGGCGGTGACATCCAGTTCAAGGTCGACTCCGACGTCTCGGACGAGGTCCACTTCCACGGCTATGACGTCGGCAAGGACGTGAAGGCCGGCGGCTCGGTCACCTTCGACGTCCCGGCGACGATCACGGGCGTGTTCGAGGTCGAGCTCGAGTCGCGCGCGGAGCAGATCGCCGAGATCACCGTCAACCCGTCGTGATCGATTGGAGCTCCCTGCTGGTCGTCGGCCACGCGCTGGTCGGCCGCCAGGACCTGCCGATCCCGGCCTGGCTGTTCGCCTGGGCGGCGTCGCTGGTCCTGATCGTCTCGTTCTTCGGGCTCTCGGTCGCCTGGCACAAGAGCCGCTTCGAGGAGACCCACTGGCGCCCCGTGCGCGACTGGGTCTCCGCGCTGCTCGTCAACCGGGTGACCGAGGTGCTCGCGGGGGCGATCGGCGTCTTCCTTCTCGGGGTGACGATCTACTCGGGGCTCAAGGGGACGGAGGCACCTGACCGGAACTTCTCGGTCACGTTCATCTTCGTCACCGCCTGGCTCGGGCTCGTCGTGCTGAGCGTGCTGTTCGGCGACGTGTTCCGAGCCTTCAACCCCTGGCGGGCGATCGCCCGCGCGGTGGGTGGGGTCTTCCGGCTGGTGGCGGGCCAGTCGGCGCCGACCCCGTTCGAGTATCCCGAGCGCTTCGGCCGCTGGCCGGCGGCGCTCGGGATCGTCGCCTTCGCCTGGCTCGAGCTCGTCTACGGCCAGGGCGGCTTCCAGACCGTCGGGCTCACTCCGCACACGACCGCGGTCGCCGCGATCGCGTACTCCATCTACACGTTCGTGGCCATGGGCCTCTTCGGCCGCGAGGCATGGCTCGCGCGGGGGGAGACGTTTTCGGTCTACTTCGGCATGTTCTCGCGGATGGCCGGGCTCGAGGTCCGCAAGGGGACCCTGGGCGTGCGCCGGATGCTGTCCGCGACGACCACCTGGATCGCCGAGGCGCCCGGCTCGATCGCCCTGGTGCTGATCTCGATCGGCGTCACGACCTTCGACGGGGCGGGGGAGGGGACGCTCGCGGACCCGGTCCGCACGGTCGCCGGCTGGTTCGGCGACATCGGCCTCGGCGAGGTCGCCGCGACGCGCGTCTCCAACTCGATCTTCCTGGCGATCACGCTCGCCTTCGTCGCCGGCCTGTTCTGGGCCGGGATCTACGGCATGCACACGGTCCGCACGGGGCTCTCGACGAGGCGCCTGGGCGAGCTCTTCGCCCACGCCTTCATCCCGATCGCGCTCGCGTACCTGACGGCGCACTACTTCAGCCTCTTCGTCTTCCAGGAGCAGGCCCAGTTCACGTTCCTGCTCTCGGACCCGCTCGGCGACGGCTCCGACCTGTTCGGCACCGCGACCAGCGGCATCGACTACACGACGATCAGCTCGAACGCGATCTGGTACGTGCAGGTCGGGGCGCTGATCGCCGGGCATGTCTGCGCGCTCGTGCTCGGTCACGACCGCGCGCTGAAGGTCTACGGCGACGCGCGGACCGCGGCCCGGTCGCAGTACTGGATGCTCGCGCTGATGGTCGGGTTCACGTCGCTCGGCCTCTTCCTGCTCTCGCAGGCAAATGGCTAGCTGCGTGTCAGACCTGCGCGATCCGCGTGATCGCGAAGATCGCCGCGAAGCCGCCCACCGTGAGCGCGACGCGGGCCCACGAGGCGTGCTCGCCGTGCGCCTCCGGCAGCAGGTCGGTGGCGCCCATGTAGAGGAAGAAGCCCGCGTAGAGCGCAAGCAGCTGGCCGAGCGCGAACTCCGACACCGTGATCAGGCTGCCGACGATCGCGCCGAAGAGGGGGGCGAACGCGTCGACCGCCAGCCAGCGCTTGGCCCGGCGCCGGTCGTGCGACTGGCTGAGCACGAAGCTGACCGTGTTGAGCCCGTCGGCGAAGTCGTGGCTGACGACGGCGATGAAGACGAGCACGCCGGTGGCCGTGTCGAGCCCGAAGGCGAGGCCGATGCCGAGCCCGTCGATGAAGCTGTGAATCGACAGGCCGAACGCGCCGAGGGCGCCGACCTGGGCGTGGGCGCGGGCCTGTTCGGGGTCGTCGCGATGGTGCAGGACGAGGAGGCGCTCGGCGATGAAGAAGACGATGAAGCCCAGGCCGACCAGGAGGGCGACGCGCTGCGCGTCGTCGACCGCGTCGATGCTCTCGGGCAGCACGTCGAAGATCGCGACCGCCACCACGACGCCGCCGGTGAGCGCCATCAGCGTCGGCAGCGAGTGCGCGAGGCGCAGCGCGAGCGCGCCGCCGGCGAAGGTTGCGACGACCGTGACGAGCGCAAACGGGATCGCGATCCACTCCATCAAACGAGAACGATAATCATTCTCATCAGTGGTAAGCTCGCCGCTGTGGTTGAGGGCGCCGATCAACCCTGGTCCGAGCTGGCATTTGCCTCCGTCTCGGGCGGCGGTCGGCGCGCCGGCGGAGCCCGCCGGGCGGTGATCGAGCTGCTCGGCTCCGAGCGCTGCTGCCTCGGCGCCCAGGACATCGCCGATCGCCTCCGCGCGTCCGCCCAGCCCGTGGGCGTCGCGAGCGTCTATCGCACGCTCGACCTGCTCTCGGCCGCCGGGCTGGTGCAGCGGGTGGAGGTCGGCGGCCGGGCTCTGTACGAGGCCGTCGTGCCCGGCGGCGAGCACCACCACCACGCCGTCTGCGAGCGCTGCGGGGAGCTCACCCCGTTCTCCGACCAGGCGCTCGAGCGGGCGATCGACGGGCTCGCCGGCAGGCTCGGCCACCGCGTGCAGGCGCACGAGGTGCTGATCCGGGGCGAGTGTCGGGCGTGCGCGCGCGCCTGAGCGCGGGCCGGCGAGTGCACCTGGCGATAATGAAAAGCGTGCTTCCGATCGCACATGCAGGCCACTGGGCGCTGTGGGTGCTGTACGCGATCCCGGTGATCGTCGTCGTCGCGTCGATCGTCAACTCGACCCGGCGTGAGCGGCGCCGCGACGACGCCGAGCCGCCGGCGGACGGGCGGGGGTGATGTCGATCGGCGAGGAGGCGCTGCGCCGGCTGGCGGCCGTCCTGGCGCTACTGGGACTTGGGATCGCGATCTACATCACGATCGCCGACGCGGGCGGCGGCGCGCCGGTCTGCGTCGCCGGCGGGCACGGCTGCGAGACCGTGGCCCAGAGCTCGTACTCGCACCTGGCCGGGATCCCCGTCTCCGTGTTCGGCATCTGCGGCTACGCGCTGCTGTTCGTGGCCGCGCTCGCGCCAGGTGACGGGGCCCGGTTCGCCGGCCTGCTGCTCGCGCTCGCCGGCTTCGGGTTCAGCGCCTACCTCACGTACCTGGAGCTGTTCGTGATCGATGCGATCTGCCAGTGGTGCGTCGCAAGCGCCGTCGTGATGACGGCGCTCCTGGTCACGAACGCGGTCCGGGCGGTGCGGTTCGCGGGCCATGAGCTCGCTCGCCCCGCGATGCCCGGGCGCGCCTCGGCGGAGGGGGAGCACTGATGGCGACCAAGAAGGAGCGGCGCGAGGAGGCGCGGCAGGAGCGCCTGCGCCAGGAGGCCGAGCAGGCGGCCCGCGAGCGGCGGCGGCGGATGGTGCAGCTCGGGGCGCTCGCGGTCTTCGGCGCCGTGATCGTGGTCGTCGTGCTGATCGTGATCAGCCAGTCGGGCTCGGACTCGAGCGGCGGCGGCGGCTCGGAGGCCGCGGACGCGGTCGACGAGCAGCTCAGCGGCATCCCTCAGAACGGGATCGCGCTCGGCGACCCGAACGCGAAGGCGAAGATCGTCGAGTTCGGGGACCTGCAGTGCCCGGTCTGCCGCGACTACTCCGAGCAGGTGATCCCGGGGCTGATCGACGAGGAGGTGCGCTCCGGTGACGCGCAGCTCGAGTTCAAGAACTTCACGATCATCGGCCCGCAGTCCACGCCCGCCGCGCTGGCCGCCCTCGCCGCGGGGGAGCAGGGGCGCTACTGGAACTTCGTCGAGCTCTTCTACCGCAACCAGGGTCCCGAGAACTCCGGGTACGTCACGGACTCGTTCCTGCGCTCGATCGCCGAGGACGCGGGCGTCAAGGACCTCGACCAGTGGGAGACCGACCGCGCCAGCCCCGAGCTCAAGCAGGAGCTCGACGCGGTCCAGGCGGAGGCGAAGCAGCTCGGCTTCAACTCAACGCCCTCGTTCGTCGTGGAGGGGCCCAACGGGCGCAAGACGCTCGTCGCCCCCTCGCCCGAGCAGCTTCGCGCTGCGCTGAGCGACGTAGCCTAAGCGTCGTTCTCGAGCACGATCCAGCCCTGCGAGAGCAGGCCGGAGAGCTCGAGGATCCCGCGCACGCGCTGGCGGGCGCCCTTGATGAGGAGCGCCCTGCCGTCCTCGTGCAGGCGCCGGGCGGCACCGACCAGGGTCGCGATCCCGGTCGAGTCCACGAAGCTGCAGCCGCGCATGTCGAGCTCCACCGGGCCGGGCATGTCGATCGCCTCGTCGAACGCCTCGCCGACGCGCTCTGCCGCCGCGACGTCGAGCTCGCCGATGATCGTCACGACGCTGCCCTCCTCGGCCGCCGGCGCGACGCTCGCCAGGAATTCCAGGTGCTGAGGGTCTCCGCTGTCGTCCATGACCTAGATCGGGTACCCCGCTCGGCCCCGGTGGTAACCCGCGACGTCGCTCCGCAAGTTTGAGCGCCGGGGGCCACCGGATGGCGATGGCCCCCGGACGCGCCGGTTAGGGTAGCCTAATTAGGCATACCTAAGTCGGGATGGCCGACGACTCACAGACGAAGGAGGAACACGTGAATCAGCCCATCCCGGCCCGGACCCTGCTCGGCGCGAGCGCGCTCGGCGCGCTCGCGATCGCGCTCGGAGCGTGCGGCTCGGAGGCAGACCCCGCGACCGAGGCCGCCGCCACGGGCGAGTCGACGACCGCCGCGGCGACGATCGACCCGAAGCTGCTCGACCGCGCCGTCTCCGGCTACGACGCCTACGTCGAGGAACAGACCGGCAAGCTCGTCGCGCTCCGCGGAGCACTTCCTCGCCGCGGTCGGGTCCGGTGACCGGAACGCCGCCGAGGCCGCCTACCCGGCTGCGCGGGTCCACTACGAGCGCATCGAGCCCGTGGCCGGCGCCTTCGGCGACCTCGACCCCGACATCGACGCCCGGGAGGGCGATGTGCCGAAGGACGACTGGGGCGGCTTTCACGTGATCGAGAAGGCGCTGTGGGTCGACCGCACGACGGACGGGCTCGAGCACACGGCGAGCGAGCTCCGCAACGACGTCGCGAACCTGCACGACATCGCGGTCAAGGCGGACTTCGACCCGGTCGAGATCGCGCAGGGGTCGGTGGACCTGATGGCCGAGGTCTCCTCGTCGAAGATCACCGGCGAGGAGGAGCGCTACTCGCACACCGACCTCTGGGACTTCCAGGCGAACGTGGAGGGCGCCGAGGCCGGCTTCCACGCGCTGGAGCCGGCGCTCGAGCAGGCCGATCCCGAGCTCGAGCACCGGATCGAGGGGCAGTTCGAGCGGATGTACGAGCTGCTCGACCGATACCGCAAGGGCGACGGATTCGTCTACTACGACAGGCTCACCGAGAAGCAGACCCAGGAGCTCTCCCGGCAGGTCGACGCGCTGGCCGAGTCGCTCTCCCAGGTCCCCCCGGAGGTCGGTTGACGCCCGCGCTCACCCGTCGCCGGCTTCTCCGCGACGCCGGGCTCGCCGGCGCCGGGCTCGGGCTCGGCGCCGGTGGCTTCGCGCTCGGGCACGAGGCCGCGCAGGCATCGGCCGGGGACGGCACCGGCACCGTCCCGTTTCGCGGCGAGCGCCAGGCCGGGATCGTCACGGCGGCGCAGGACCGTCTCCACTTCGCCGCGTTCGACGTCGTCACCACGAGTCAGGCCGAGCTCGCCGACCTGCTGCGGGCCTGGACCGAGGCCGCGGCCAGGATGACCGCCGGCGAGCCCGCCGGGCCGGAGAACGACGAGCCGCTCGCACCGCCCGACGACACCGGCGAGGCGATCGGCCACCTGCCCAGCAGGCTCACGATCACGTTCGGCTTCGGGCCCGGCCTGTTCGAGCGCGGCGGCCACGACCGCTTCGGCCTCGCCGCCCGGCGCCCCGCGCCGCTGCGGGGACTGCCGCCGCTGCCGGCCGAGGCGATCGACCCGGCGCGCTCGCACGGCGACCTGTGCGTCCAGGCGTGCTCCGATGACCCGCAGGTCGCCTTTCACGCGGTTCGCAACCTGGCGCGGATCGGGCGCGGGGCGGTGGTGATGCGGTGGTCGCAGCTCGGCTTTGGCCGGACCTCGACGACGACGCGCGATCAGGACACGCCCCGCAACCTGATGGGGTTCAAGGACGGGACCAACAACATCCGCGCCGAGGACGGCGAGGCGCTCGATCGGTTCGTCTGGGCCGGGCCCGAGGCGCCGGCGTGGTTGCGGGGCGGCACGTACGTCGTCACCCGCCGCATCCGGATGGTGATCGAGAGCTGGGACCGCACCGCGTTCACCGAGCAGGAGCGAACGATCGGGCGCGCGAAGTACTCCGGCGCGCCGCTGGGCGGCACCGACGAGTTCGACCAGCCCGACCTGGACGCCCGCGGCCCCGACGGGCCGAAGATCGACCGCGACGCCCACATCCGGCTCAGCTCCGGCGACCAGCTCGGCGTCCGCATCCTGCGCCGCGGCTACTCGTTCACCGACGGGTTCGACGAGCGCACGGGCCAGCTCGACGCCGGCCTCTTCTTCATCTGCTTCTGCCGCGACCCGGCCCAGTTCACGACGATCCAGCGCAGCCTCTCGAGCGATCTGCTCAACGAGTACATCGTCCACACGTCGAGCGCCGTGTTCGCGATCCCGCCGGGGGTCGCGGAGGGCGGCTTCGCCGGCGAGGGGCTGCTGGCCTGAACTCAGCCACGGCGCCGCGTCCGTCGCCAGACTGGCGGCTCCATGAAGCTGATCACCTGGAACGTCGCCGGGCGCACCCGGGACCTCAGGCGCCAGGCGGACGCGTTGGTTCGCCAGGAGGCTGACCTCGTCTGTCTGCAGGAGATCCGACCCTCGACCGTCGAGCACTTCGTGGCCGTCCTGGCCGCGGCCGGGCTCGGGCACGCGCTGGACTCGAGCCGGTTTCGCAACGAGCGTCGCCTCTTCATCCTGACGGTCTCGCGATGGCCGCTGTTCGAGCTGCCGGCGGTCGGCGCGCCGTTTCCGGAGCGCGTCCTCTCGACCGTGGTGGACATGCCGGACGGGCCCCTGGAGCTTCACCACGCCCACATCCCCTCGGCGCGCAACCGCGGCGTCACCAAGATCGAGACCTGCGAGGCCCTATACGAACGGCTCGCCCGACCGAGCGATCGTCACCGCGTGCTGTGCGGCGACCTCAACCTGCCGCGCGCCGAGACGACGGACGGCGAGGTGATCACGTTCGCCGAGGACCACCCCGAGATGCTCGAGCGCTGGGACCGGGCCGAGCGCTCCATCCTCCCGGGACTGGAGGAGTGGGGCCTGCGCGACGTCTTTCGCGACCTCCATGGCTACGAGCGCCAGGACGCGAGCTGGGTCCTGCACACGCGAGCGCGCCGCAAGGCGGGCCTGCGCCTCGACCACGTTCTCGCCTCGACCGGCCTGCGCCCGAGATGGTGCGATTACCAGCACGGCTGGCGCGAGGACGGCCTGTCAGATCACTCGGCGCTGGAGGCGATCTTCGACTAGGCGCCGGCGGCGGCCAGCAAGCGCTCGAGCCGCTGCTCGAGCTCGGTGCGCAGGGCCTCGCGGATCGGCCCCTCGTGGGCGCGCTCGACGAGCTCCTGGAGGAAGCCCTCGATCACGAGGCGCTTCGCGTTCGCCGTCGTCGAGCCCGTGGCTGCGCAGGTAATAGAGCTGCTCGGGGTCGACCTGGGCGATCGCCGCCGCGTGGGTGCAGCGGACGTCGTCGGCCTCGATCTCGAGGCCGGGGATCGCGTCGGCGTGGGCGTCGGTGGAGAGCAGCAGGTTGCGGCTCTCCTGGAAGGCGTCGGTGCGCTGGGCGCCCGGGTCGACGCGGATCATCCCGCGCCAGACGGCGGTCGCGCGGTCGGCGAGCACGCCGCGGAACGCGAGGTCGGAGGTGGTGTCCTCGGCCGCGTGCTCCTGCGTGGTGTCGTAGTCGAGATGCTGGGAGCCGTCGCCGGCGTAGGCGCCGGTGACCTTGGCGCTCGAGCCGCGCCCGGCGAGCTTGGTCTCCATCCGCACCTTGCCGCGGGCCGAGCCGAAGCCGAGCGCCACCCACTCGAGGTTGGCGTCGCGGCCGACCTCGGCGCGCTGGGTCGCGAACACCCAGCCCTCGTCCGAGAGCGACTGCTCGCAGACGTACCGGAGGTTGGCGCCGTCGCCGACGACCAGCTCGACGACCCCGTTGAACAGGCCCTCGCCCTCCGAGGCGTAGCGCTCCCACACCTCGGCCTCGGCGCCCTCGCCGAGCACGATCAGGGCCCGCCACTCGATCTCGTCGCCGGCGGCGCCGGAGATCGTGAGCTTGATCGGCTCCTCGAGCCGCGTGCCGTCGGGCACGTAGACCAGCAGCCCGTCGCGCCAGCGCGCCTCGTTGCGGGCGGTGAACGCGTCGTTGGCGGGGACGATCGTGCCGAGGCTGTCGCGCAGCAGCTCGGGGTGCGCGGCCGCCGCGGCGGCCAGCGGCATCACCAGCGCCCCGCCGTCACCGTTGCGCTCCTCGAGCCCCTCGACCGTCGCGACCGCCTCGGAGTAGCCGTCGAGCTCGAAGCCGGAGAGGTCGGTGAACTCCCAGCCCTTCTGCTTCTGCGTCGGCAGCTCGAGCCCGGCGCCGAGCTCCTTGGCGCGATCTCGCGCCTCGCTCAACCAGTCCGGTTCTGTAAGCGAGGGCGCCGCTGCGGCGCCGTCAGCCAATGCAGCCTTCCATCTGCAGCTCGATCAGGCGGTTCATCTCCACGGAGTACTCCATCGGGAGCTCCTTGGCGATCGGCTCGATGAACCCGTTGACGATCATCTTCGAAGCCTCCTCCTCGTCGAGGCCGCGGCTTCGGAGGTAGAAGAGCATCTCCTCGCCGACCTTGGAGACCGAGGCCTCGTGGCCGACGTTGGCGTCGGACTCGTCGATGCGGATCGTCGGGTAGGTGTCGGAGCGCGAGTCCTCGTCGAGCAGGAGGGCGTCGCAGACGACCTTCGACTTCGACTCGGTCGCGCCCTGGGCGACCTCGAGCAGGCCGCGATAGGTGGCCCGGCCGCCGTCCTTGGAGATCGACTTGGAGAAGATCGACGAGGTCGTCTTCGGGGCCGCGTGGATGATCTTGCCGCCGGCGTCCTGGTGCTGGCCCTTGCCGGCGAACGCGATCGAGAGGATCTCGCCGTGGGCGCGCTCGCCGAGCAGGTAGATCGACGGGTACTTCATCGTCAGCTTCGAGCCGAGGTTGCAGTCGACCCACTCCATCGTGGCGTCCTCCATCGCGATCGCCCGCTTGGTGACCAGGTTGAAGACGTTCTGCGACCAGTTCTGGACCGTCGTGTAGCGGACCCGCGAGCTCGGCTTGGCGACGATCTCGACCACCGCGGAGTGCAGCGAGTCGGTCGAGTAGACCGGCGCCGTGCAGCCCTCGATGTAGTGCACGTCGGCGCCGTCCTCGGCGATGATCAGGGTGCGCTCGAACTGCCCCATGTTCTCGGTGTTGATCCGGAAGTAGGCCTGCAGCGGCATCGCGACCTTGACGCCCTTCGGCACGTAGACGAACGAGCCGCCGGACCAGACCGCGGAGTTGAGCGCCGCGAGCTTGTTGTCGTTCGGCGGGATCACGGTCGCCCAGTACTCGTGGACGAGGTCCTCGTGCTCGCGCAGCGCGGTGTCCATGTCCGTGAAGATCACGCCCTGGGCCTCGAGCTGCTCGTTGACCTGGTGGTAGACGGACTCGCTCTCGTACTGGGCGCCGACGCCGGAGAGGAACTTGCGCTCCGCCTCGGGGATGCCGAGCTTGTCGAAGGTGTTCTTGATGTCCTCGGGGACCTCGTCCCAGCTCCGCTCGCTCCTCTCGGAGGCGCGGACGAAGTAGTGGATGTCCTCGAAGTCGATCTGATTGAGGTCGCCGCCCCACTGCGGGGTCGGGCGGCGCTCATAGTGCTCGTAGGCCTTGAGGCGGAAGTCGCGCATCCACTGCGGCTCGTCCTTGTACTCGGAGATCGACGCGATCAGCTCGCGGCTGAGGCCCTTCGGCGCCTTGTAGGCGTAGCCGGTCTCGGGGTCGGAGAAGCCGAACTTCTCCTTGTAGTCGGAGCCGATGCCCTTGAGCGCCGACTCGGCGTCGGTGAGCTGCTTGCCCGACGGTGCGCTCGGGAGGGTCGCGGTCTCGGGGGGTGTGGTCATCTGAGAATCAGAGCTCCAGCTTCACTTCGTCCGCGTCGACGCGGACCTCGTAGGTCGCGACCGGCCGGTACGCCGGAAGGGTCTTCGGCTTGCCCGTCTGCAGGTCGAACAGCGAGCCGTGGCGCGGGCACTCCACGGTACAGGAGGAGGAGTCGAACTCGCCCTCGGCAAGCGGCCCGTCGTCGTGCGAGCACCGGTCCTCGATCGCGTAGAGACCGCCGTCCGCGCAATGGAAGACGCCGATCTTGCGACCGTCGGCCTCGACCAGGCGCATCTCGCCCTGCGGGCAGCTCGGCGAGCTTGCAGACGGTGATCGTGCTTGTGGCGCTGCTCATTTATTCCTACTCTCCAGGTCGGATTTTAGCGCCCACCGCCGGACCGTTGATTCGGGCCCGGGGCGGGTGTAGTTTGGCCTCGACCGCGACGCGAGGAGGGCCAGCATGAGCAGACCGACGACCACGAGGCTCGCCCTGGTGATGGCGCTGGCCCTTGCGGTGTGCCTGTCGGCGATCGGGATCGCCTCGGCGACCCAGACGGTGCAGATCGACAGCACGATCAAGTTGCGCCAGAGCTTCCCGGCGTTTCACGGCAAGGTCACGTCGCCGAACCAGGCCTGCGCCGAGAACCGCCTGGTGAAGATGTTCAAGAAGAAGGGCAACGGCGAACGCAAGCTCCTCGGCAAGACCCACACCGGCCTGAATGGCAAGTGGCAGGTGATCGTCGACCCGCTGAAGTCCGGCGCCTACCTCGCGGTCGTCAAGCAGCGCGAGGAGGGCACCGCGGGCACGATCTTCGTCTGCCTGCGCGACAAGTCGAAGGTCGCGGTCGTCGACTGACGAGGCCGCCCGGGCCGGCGCGCCTTACGTGACGTTCGTGGCGTCCTACACGCGCTGTGCCTGCCGCCAAAAACGCCGACTCGGCGCTGAGGGACGCATAGCGGGGTCAAGTGACGACTCGGCGCTGGGGCTCATGCCGGGGTGACGCTTCCGTAGCGTTTGTGGCGTCCCTGGTGCGCTCCGTCGGCCGCCGGCGCGCGAGTGGCTGAAAACGACGGACTATTTGGCGAAATGAACCACTCGCGGCGAGGGGGCGGCTCAGCGGCCGCCCGTGAAGCGCACGAAGGCGTCCCAGGCAAGCTTCGGGATCAGCGAGCCGGCGTGAAAGAGGCCTGACCGCGCGCACCACTTGCACCGGCTCTCGCGGAGCGGCACGTCGCGCCACGCGTACCAGAGCACCGTCTTGATCTGCATGCTCTCGCGGTGGCTGGTGAACCAGTGGAAGGCGTGGCGCAGGCGGTGGGCCTGGCCGCGCGGTCCGCGGTTCAGCGGGTTGCGCTTGCCGCCGGAGGCCCAGCCGACCTCGGTGATCCAGATGCCGGCGTCCTGGTCGCCGGCCTCGCGGACGACGCGCACGACCCGCTTGACCTGCTTGGCGACCGAGTGGACGCGGGCGGCGTACGGGTGGACGGCGACGCCCTCGAAGTCCTGCTCGATCCCGGGGCTCGCGTACAGCTCGCGTAGGAAGTCCGTGGCCCTCATCCCGCCCTTGCGCCCGCCGAGCGGGTAGCGGAACAGGCCGCCGAGGACGACGGTCGCGTCGGCGTCCTGGCCGTGGATCGCCTCCGAGGCCGCCTGGAGCAGCTGGACGTAGCGGCCGACGTCGGGGCGGGGCTGGAAGAAGCCCGGGGAGTTCTCCTCGTTCCAGATCTGCCAGGCGGTGATCGGCTGCGCCGGCACGTCCGGATGCAGGGCCCAGAAGATCCCGCCGGGCCCGTAGCGACGGACCGCGGCGGCGAGGAAGGTGCGCCAGGCCGAGAGCCCGAGCGCCGTGTGCGGAGGGGTGATCGCGCACGGTCCTCCGGGCGGCGCCTCGCAGCCCTCGAGCTGCGAGACCCACGGGGGCACGGTGTAGGCGGTCGGCAGGACCTCGATGCCGGATCGCGCCGCGGCGCCGACGATCGCGTCGAAATGCGACCAGTCGTAATCACCCGGGACGGGAGTCGGGTCGATCTCGGTCCACGGCAGGGCGACGCGCAGGGTCCCCACCCGGCCCGCCCCCATCCGCTCGATGTCGCTCTCGGCGAGGTGTGACTGCTGCGAGACGACCCCGAAGAACGGGTCGGGGGCGCTCGCTCCTGCCTGCGGCGGCGCCACGAGCGCGCAGAGGGCGATCGTGGCCGCGATCCATGCCCGCCTCATGCGGGCAGCACTACCCGCGGGGGCGCTCCTTCAAGCGGCCGACCGGCCGCCGAGATTTAGATCCGGTCGCGCTCGGCGACCGGGTTGCCCGTCTCGCCCTCGTCGTCCCAGTCGGCGGCGTTGCCCAGCGCCGCCGACTTGACGACCTTGAGGCCGAGGAGCGCGCACTTCATCCGCGTCGCGGAGATGTCGATCCCGAGCAGCTCCAGGACGAAGTCCTTGTCGAGGCGCAGGAGCTCCTCGCGCGTCTTCCCGCCGAGCTCCTCGGTGAGCATCGAGGTGGCCGCGGTCGAGATCGCACAGCCCTTGCCCTCGAAGGCGACCGACTCGACGCGGTCGTCGTCGCCGAGCACGATGTAGACGTGCTGCTCGTCGCCGCAGAACGGGTTCGTGTCCTCGTACTCGAGATCGAACCGGTCCGGGCGGCCGAAGTGGCGCGGCCGCTTGTAGTGATCGAGGATGTTCTCGCGGTAGAGCTCGTCCATGGTTCGAACTTAGCGGCCGCTCTTGACCATGCTGATCACCGCGCGCGGGATGTCGCGACGGGAGAGCTCGTAGGCGCGCTCGAGCCCGGTCGCGGCTTCGGAGCCGTGAACGGGGGCGCCGTGGCCGACCAGCAGATGCTCGGGTTCGAACTCGCGCAGCGAGCCGGGCGGCCATGGCCGCAGCACCGGGTGCATGCCGACGCCGCCGCGGCCGGCGTTGAAGGCGGGGATCGTGCCGACGACCTCGGCGACGACGAGGGCCCGGTGCTCGGGCCACCACAGCGCGGTCTCCTTCCAGCGCGGGACGCGGACGGCGGGGTGGGCCTCGAACGGCGAGCCCGGCACCTCGTCGGGCACCTCGAGCAGCGGTATCGCGAGCCGCTCGGCGACGGCAGCGCAGTCGCGGTTGTGGCGGTCGAGCAACTGGAGGACGCCGGCGGGCTCGCCGAGCGCGGCGCCCCTGTCGACGATGTCGCCGACCTCGACCGGGTCGACGAACCAGACCTTGCCGCCGGCGGCGAGCGCGTGCGAGGCGCGTTGCATGCGCTCGTCGACGACCCAGCTGATGCCCAGCGGCGACTCGTCGACGGTCAGTAGTTCGCGCGGCACGGCGAGCCGCTCAGGCGAGCCCGAACACCCGGCGGGCGTCGAGCAGCCCGTCGATCAGGCGGTCGATCTCGCCGGTCGTCGTGTAGACGCCGAAGCTCGCGCGGGCCGTCGCGGCGACGCCGAGCCGCTCCATCAGCGGCTGGGCGCAGTGGTGGCCGGCGCGCACGGCGACTCCATGACGGTCGAGGATCTCCGCGACGTCGTGGGCGTGGACGCCGTCGAGCTCGATCGAGACCGGCCCGAGGCGGTCCGGCGACGCGGGCGGGCCGAAGACGCGGAGCCCGGGGACCTCGCCGAGGCGGTCGAGCGTGTAGGCGGCGATCTCGCGCTCGTGGGCGGTGACCGCGTCCATGCCGAGCGCGTCGAGCCAGCGCAGGGCCGCGGCGAGCCCGATCGCCTGCGCGATCGCGGGCGTGCCGGCCTCGAAGCGGGCGGGCGGGTCGGCCCAGGTCGTGCCCTGCTTGGTGACCTTGCGGATCATCGACCCGCCGCCCATGAACGGCGGCATCTCGCGCAGCAGGTCGAGGCGCGCCCAGAGCGCGCCGATCCCGGTCGGGCCGTAGGCCTTGTGGCCGGTGAGCCCGTAGAAGTCGACGCCGAGCTCGGCGACGTCGACGGCCATCTTCGGCGCCGCCTGGGCGCCGTCGGCGAGCACCAGGGCGCCGGCCTCGTGGGCGAGGCGCGAGATCTCGCCGAGCGGGTTCTCGGTGCCGAGCACGTTGGAGACGTGGGCGACGGCGACGAGCTTCGGGCCGCGCTCCAGCAGCGACGCGTAGGCGTCGAGGTCGAGCAGCCCGTCGTCGGTGATCGGCACCCAGTCGATCTCGGCCCCCGCGCGCTCGGCGAGCAGCTGCCAGGGGACGATGTTCGAGTGGTGCTCCATCTCCGTGAGCAGGATCCGGTCGCCGGCGCGCGACGTTCGCGTCGCCCCATGCGTAGGCGACCAGGTTGATCGCCTCGGTGACGTTGCGGGTGAAGACCACCTCGCGGCGGTCGGCCGCGCCGATGTGGTCGGCGACCGTGGCGCGGGCGCCCTCGTAGGCGGCGGTCGCCTCGGCCGAGAGCGTGTGCGAGCCGCGATGGACGTTCGAGTGGTGGCGGCGCTCGTAGCGGTCGACCGCCTGGATCGAGGCGAGGACCCGCTGGGAGCTGGCGCCCGAGTCGAGGTACGCAACCGGCTTGCCGCGGACCTCCCGCTCGAGCGCCGGGAACGACGCCCGCACCCTGTCGATCGGGAAGGTCTCGGCAGTTACGCGTCACGCGGCCGCCTCGACCTCCTCGCGGATCCAGCCGTAGCCCTTCTCCTCGAGCTCGGTGACGAGCTCGGGGCCGCCCTCCTTGACGATCCGTCCGTCGAACATCACGTGCACGAAGTCGGGCTCGACCAGGTGCAGGATGCGCTGGTAGTGGGTGATGATCAACACGCCCATGTCCGGGCCGGAGAACTTGTTGACGCCCTCGGCGACGACCCGCAGGGCGTCGATGTCGAGGCCGGAGTCGGTCTCGTCGAGCACCGCGATCCGCGGCCGCAGCATCGCGAGCTGGAGGACCTCCATGCGCTTCTTCTCACCGCCCGAGAAGCCGTCGTTGACGTAGCGGCTCGAGAACTCGCGCGGGATGTTGACCAGCTCCATCGCCTCCTCCGTCTGGCGGCGGAAGTCCTTGAGGCTGATCTGGGGCTCGCCGCGCGCCTCGCGGTGGGCGTTGAGCGCCATCCGCAGGTACTTGGCGACGGTCACGCCCGGAATCGCGACGGGGTACTGGAAGGCGAGGAACAGGCCGGCGCGCGAGCGCTCCTCGGGCGTCGGCCTCGGTGATGTCCTCGCCCTCGAAGACGATCTCGCCGTCGGTGACGTCGAGCGCCGGGTGGCCCATGATCGCGTTCGCGAGCGTCGACTTGCCGGAGCCGTTCGGGCCCATCAGCGCGTGCACCTCGCCCTTGCGAGACCTCGAGGTCGAGGCCCTTGAGGATGTTCTTGTCGTCGGCGTTGACGTGCAGGTTGCGAATCTCAAGGTCGGGCATGGTCTCCTGGAGTAGTTGTAGTTGTTAGTTGTTAGGCGACTGGCGCGGCGACCGGTTCGGCCGTCGGCTGGGGGGCCGGCGAACTCGACCAGCTCGGCGAGCGTCGTGCTCGCGAGCGCCTTGGTGACGCCGCCCTGGACCCGGGTCCAGAGCAGCTTCGTGGCGCAGGCGTGGTCGCCGTCGGTCTCGTGCGAGCAGAGCACGCGGCCCTCGCGCTCGGTGTGGAAGCACTCCATCGGCGCGATCGGGCCCTCGAGCGCCTCGACCACGTCGAGCATCGCGATCTCGTCGGCCGGCCGGGCCAGCCGGTAGCCGCCGTGCGCGCCGCGCACCGAGGTCACGAGCCCCGCCTGGCGCAGCTTTGCGACCAGGTGCTCGAGATACGACAGCGGCAGCAGCTCGGCCTCGGCGACGGCCGCCAGCGCGACCGGCTCGGCGCTTTCGGGCGCTCCATCGCCGGCTCGGCGCCCCAGCTCGACCATCAGCCGCACGCCGTATTCGGCCTTCGTCGAGAACAGCATTGCCGCACAAATCCTAGCGCGGCAGTCGGAAAAGCCCGGCTACGGCTCGATCAGGCCGCGACGGATCGCGTAGCGAACGAGCTCGACCCGATCGCGCATGCCGAGCTTGCGCATCGCGTTCGAGCGATGGTTCTCGACCGTCTTCTCCGAGAGGTGGAGGATCTCGGCGATCTCCTTGTTGGTGTGCGCCTCGGCGACCAGCTTCACCACCTCCTGCTCGCGCGGCGTGAGCTCGTCGGTGCGCCCGGCGCCCTGGCCGAGCACGTCCTTGATCAGCGCCTGCTGGGCCGCGGGGGTGAGGAAGGGCTCGCCGCGCTCGACCGCGCGCACGGCCTCGAGCAGGTCGACGTCGGCCTGGGTCTTGAGCACGTATCCGGAGGCGCCGGCCTTGAGCGCCTCGAACAGGTAGCGCTCGTCGTCGTACATCGAGAGGATGAGCACCGCGACGTCAGGGGCCTGCTCGCGGATCTCGCGGGTCGCCTGCAGGCCGGTGAGCTTCGGCATCTTCACGTCGAGGATCGCGAGGTCCGGGCGCTCGCGGATCGCCACGTCGCGGGCCTCGGCGCCGTCGGAGGCCTCGGCGATCACCTCGATGTCGTCCTGCTGCTCGAGCAGCATCCGCAGGCCCGAGCGGACGATCCCGTGGTCATCGGCGATCAGGATCTTCACGTCGTCAGCCCGTGTCAGCCCCAGCATCATCTTCAGCTATCGGCACGACGAGCCGAATCCTTGTGCCCACCTGAGGCCTGGATTCGATCTGAAAGTCCCCGCCGACGAGCAGCGCGCGCTCGCGCATGCCGCCGATCCCGAGCCCGCGGCTGGCCTCGTCGAAGCTGAATCCGCGCCCGTCGTCGGCGACCCGCAGCTCGAGCCTCCCGTCGCCGGCGCGCCGAGCCCGACGCGGACGTGCTCGGCGTCCGAGTGGCGAACGGCGTTCGAGAGCGCCTCCTGGGCGACCCGGTAGACGACGAGCTGCGCGTCGCCCGGGATGCGCCCGAGCTCGCGGTCCGACCTCGAAGGTCGCCTGGAGCGCCCTGGCGGGAGATCTCCCGCACGTTGCCGGCGAGCGCCGCCTCGAGGCCGAGGTCGTCGAGCGCCGTCGGGCGCAGCTGGCGGGCGAGCGTGAGCAGCTCCTGCATCGCCCGGTTGGCGAGCGCCCTGATCTCGGCGAGCTCGGCGGCGAGCTGCGGCGGCGCCTTCTCGCGAGCCGCCTCGAGCCGCAGCAACAAGCCGGTCAGGGACTGGTTGACCTCGTCGTGAAGGTCGCGCGCGACCCGGGCGCGCTCCTCCTCCTGGGCCTCGAGGGCGGCGCTCGACGCCCGCCGGCGCTCGGCCTCCAGGCGCTCGAGCATGCGGGTGAAAGCGCGGTGCAGGCGCGCGACCTCCTCCGGCCCACCCGGGTCGGCGGCATGGCGCAGGTTGGCGCCCGGGCGAGAGAGGTCGGCGCGCTCCATCTCGTCGACCAGGCGCTCGAGCGGCCCGAAGCGGCGCTGGAGCAGCGACAGGTTGAGCACGATCGTGAACGCGATCGCGAAGCCCAGCACCAGCGCCGCTCCTGGGTGGTTGGTGAGATGGATGTTCGGGTTCGCCGCGATCACGGCGCCGACGACCGCCGCGACGATCAGCAGCAGGTTCACCGCCAGCACCTGGGTGAGCAGGTCTCGCCTTCTCATCAGAGTGATTATCGGCCCCAAGGCGGCACTTCCGGAGTTCCCGGGCCCGATTGCAAAGGGGTGGTCCCCCTATGGCGAAATAGGGGCTGGACCCCATGATGAGTGCGCCGAACCTCGTCAGAATGTCCAGTACAGGTTTCAGCCCGGACGCCTGTGTTTTGAGATTCGGGCAGGCATCAAGGAGCACCCCCGCGATGACAACGACCCGTAAGTCGAATTTCAGCGCCGCTCTGCGGACGACCATTCTGATGGCGACGCTCGGCGGCCTGCTGATCGCGATCGGCTACGCGATCGGCGGCATCCAGATCGCGTCCGTATTCCTCGCGATCGCGCTGGTCATGAACGGCGTCGCGTACTGGTTCAGCGACAAGATCGCGATCGCCAGCGCGCGCGCGAAGCCGCTCTCCGAACAGGAGGCGCCCGGCATCTACCAGATGGTGCGCGAGCTGACCACCCGCGCCGACCTGCCGATGCCGAAGCTCTACATGATCCCGAGCGACCAGCCGAACGCGTTCGCGACCGGCCGCAACCCGAAGCACTCCGCGGTCGCCGTGACCCAGGGGATCACGAAGCTGCTCTCCGAGGACGAGCTCCGCGGCGTGATCGCCCACGAGCTCGCCCACGTCAAGAACCGCGACATCCTGACCCAGTCGGTCGCCTCGGCGATCGGCGCGATGATCACCTACCTGGCGTACTTCGCCCTTTGGTTCGGTGGCGACAGCGATTCGCCGCTCGGGCTGATCGGGAGCCTCGCCCTGGTGTTGCTGGCGCCGATCGCGGCGACCCTGATCCAGCTCGGGGTATCACGCCAGCGCGAGTTCGCGGCCGACGCGACCGGAGCCCAGGTCACCGGCAACCCGGAGTCGCTGGCCTCGGCGCTGCTGCGGCTCGAGGAGGGCGCGAAGGCGATGCCGATGCAGGTCAATCAGGCGACGGAGCCGCTCTACATCGTCAAGCCGTTCAAGGGCGGCGGGATCGCCGGCCTGTTCTCGACCCACCCGCCGATCGAGGAGCGCGTCCGGCGCCTGCGCCAGATGCGTCCCGCCATCGGCTAAGTCCCTCGGCATCAAGTACTCGGTAGTCGTCGTCACCTGGGAGTGCGCAGATCATCTGCGCACCCTGGTGGCGACGATGAACCGATCCCTCGACGGCGAGCAGGAGCTGATCGTCGTCGACAACGCCTCGACCGAGCGCCCGCGGGCCGAGGCGGCGGCCTGGAAGGGCTCGGGTCGGCTGATCGAGCTGGAGCGCAACGTCGGCTTCGGCGCCGCCTCGAACGCCGGGGTCGCCGAGGCGACCGGCGAGGCGACCGTGCTGCTCAACCCCGACACCGAGCTGCTCGACGACGGCCTCGACCGGCTCGCCGCGGCAGTCGCTCGAGCTCGGCGGCCTGGTCGGCCCGCGCGTGCTCAACCCCGACGGCTCGGTCCAGCCCTCGGCCAGCGGCCCGGAGGTCGGCGCCTGGCCGTGGGTGCGGGCGCTCGTCCCCGCCGCGATCCAGCCCGCGGCGCTCCGCGCCCGCACCGAGCCGTACCGGCTCGAGCGCCGCTCGACGTCAGCTGGCTGACCGGCTGCCTGCGTCGCGGGGCCGACCGCGCTGCTCGCGCCGGCTCGGGCCGTTCGACCCGGCGCTGCACATGTTCGGCGAGGACGTCGACCTCGGCCTGCGCGCCGGCGGCCGCCGGCGTGCGCTCGCGCTTCGACCCGGCCGCCTGCCGGATCGTCCACCACGGCCAGGGCTCGTCGACCGATCGCCTACGGCTCGCGCGAGGGCTGGCGCCCGACCGGCACGCTCAACTGGCGCGCCGCCGTCCGCCGCGCCTACGGGCCGCGGCGCGAGTGGCTCGGCTGGCTGGCGCTGCGGCTCAACCTGCGCCTGCGGCTGCTCGCCAAGCGCGCCCTCGGACGGGCGACACCGCGCGACCGCGCCGCGGTCGAGGCGGTGCGTCTCGGCCCGGCCCGTGCCGCCGACCTCGAGATCGAACTCCGCGCCAGCGTCCGGGGGTCGCCGACTATCGGCACATCGCCGGCGGCGCCGACCTCGGCCCCGTGGCCGCCCATTGCTACACTAAATGAAGTAATAGGGTGAATCCGGATAGGGATTAGGAGTTTTCGGCGATGGCGATCGAGATGCTTGATTTGGAGGCCGCGCGCGAGGAGATCGCGAACGGCGCGAAGCTGATCGACGTCCGCGAGCAGAACGAGTGGGACGAGTCCCACATCGACGCCGCCGTGCACGTGCCTCAGGGCGAGCTGGTCGAGCGCCTCGACGAGGTCGCCCCCGACACCTCGGAGCGCCTGCTGTTGCACTGCCGCACCGACAACCGCTCCGCGAAGATGGCCGCCGAGCTCGCCTCGCTCGGCTACGACAACGTCGCCGTGGTCGAGGGCGGGATCGTCGCCTGGGAGGGCGCCGGGCTGCCGACCGTCAACGCCTCCGGCCTGACCCGCGAGCAGCGGATGCGCTACTCGCGCCACACCCTGCTCTCCGAGGTCGGGCGTCGAGGGCCAGCTCAAGCTGCTCGACGTCGAAGGTGCTGCTGCTCGGCGCCGGCGGGCTCGGCGCGCCGTCCGCGCTCTACCTCGCCGCCGCCGGCATCGGCACGATCGGGATCGTCGACGACGACGTCGTCGACGAGTCGAACCTCCAGCGCCAGGTGATCCACAACACCGAGCGCGTCGGGATGCCGAAGACGACCTCGGCCAAGACGACGATCGAGGCGCTCAACCCCGACGTCGAGGTGGTCGAGTACAACACCCACCTCGACTCGGCGCAACATCCTCGAGCTGATCGAGCCGTACGACGTGATCGTCGACGGCGCCGACAACTTCCCCACCCGCTACCTGCTCAACGACGCGTCGGTGCGCCTGCGCAAGCCGGTCGTCTCGGCCTCGATCCTCGGCTTCGACGGGCAGATCTCGACCTTCGTCCCCTACGAGGGGCCGTGCTACCGCTGCCTGTACCCGGTGCCGCCGCCCCCGGAGCTGGCTCCGAGCTGCGGTGCCAACGGCGTCCTCGGCGTGATGGCCGGCGTCATGGGCCTGCTGCAGGCCAACGAGGTGATCAAGCTCGTCGCCGGCATCGGCGAGCCGCTGATCGGCCGCCTGCTGCTCTACGAGTCGCTCGGCACCCGCTTCACCGAGCTGAAGGTCAAGCGCGACCCCGCGTGCCCGATCTGCGGCGAGCGACGCGCCCGAGATCGACCAGCAGGAGATGGGCAAGTTCCCCGACTACGAGCTCTTCTGCGGCGCCGAGGCTCGCGAGCCGACGCCGACACTCGCCTAGCACCGTAGTACCTGTCCCCGCCGATGCCGACTGGTGAAGATCCCACCCGTGCTGCGCGCGCGCACCGGGCGGCGAGGCCGAGGTCGCGGCCGGCGGCGGGACCGTGGGCGAGGTCCTCGACGGCGCTCGCCGAGGAGCATCCCGACACCCGGGAGCAGCTCTTCGCGGCCGACGGCGAGCTCAACCGCTACGTCAACGTCTACCTCAACGACGAGGACGTGCGGGTGCTCGACGGGCTCGAGACCGCGGTCGCCGACGCCGACACAGTCGTGATCCTGCCCGCGATGGCGGGCGGTCGCTGAGCGCGGCGCTCAGGAACCGCCGGTAAACGACACGAACGCGCCCCAGGCCGGCTTCGGGTCGAGCGAGTCGGCGGGGAACAGCCCCGACTCGGCGCACCAGTCGCACACGCTCTGGTCGGTCGAAGTGTCCTTCCAGGAGTACCAGGTGACCGCCTTGATGTCCCAGGCCTGGCGCTTGGCAAGGAAGAAGTCGAACGCCTCCCGGAGCTGGTCGGCCTGGCCGTCGGGCCCGCGGTTCAGCGGGTTGCCGCCGGTCGCCGACGATGCGCCGACCTCGGTGATCCACATGCTCGCGTTGTCGTCCGCGTTGACGATCTCGTCGTGCATCCGGCTGACCTGGGACTCGATCTTGCCGACGTGCGCCGCATACGGGTGCACCGCGACGCCGTCGAAGGCATCGCGCGCCCCGTCGATCCCGTAGAGGTCCCGCAGGAAGGTCCACGCCGTGATGGCCGGCGGTTTGCCCTTGAGCGGGGTTCCGAACATCCCGCCGAGCACGACCTGGCCCTGCGGGTCGCGGTCGGTGATCGCCTCGTGGGCGGCTTCGATCAAGGTCGCGTAGGACGCGGGGTCGACCGTCGGCTGGTAGAAGGTTGGCGAGTTCTGCTCGTTCCAGATCTGCCAGGTGCGGACCGGGACGGGATCGACATCGGGGTGCAGCTTCCAGAGCTCGCCGTCGGGGCCATAGCGGTCGACGAGCACACCGATGAAGTCCTTCCACTCGGCGAGCGCCTCCGGCGACTTGGGGGCGTAGACGCCGCAGTCGGTGTCGCAGGCGTCATGGTCGACGTCCTTGGCCACCCATTCCGGCGTGCCGTAGATCATCGGCAGCACCCCGATCCCGCGCTGCGCGGCGCCGAGGATCAGCGGATCGATGCTGGAGAAGTCGAGGTCGTCCTTCTTCGGCGTTGCGTCGAGCGCGCCCCATGGGATCACGAACCGAATCGTGCCGACCTTGCCCTGGGCCATTCGGTCGAGGTCCGCGTCGGCGATCAGCGTCTGCGGGACCACGCCGAAGAACGCCCGCGGCGCCGCGGCCGGGGCGTTCGACTGGGTCGTGTCGGTACCCGAATCCGAGCAACCGACGCCGACGATCGCCAGCACGCAGGCGGTCGCCACCGCGCCGAGGACAGCTCTCATCCGCGCAAGGCTATCTGGCACCAGGTCAGGCTCCGCCGGTAAGGCTCGCGAAGGCCGCTAACGACGGCTTCGGAGTGCCATCGTTAGCCAGCAGGCCGGACTCCCGACACCAGGCGCAGCCGCCCGACCCGGTGTCAGATCCGTCCCGCCACGAGAACCAGTCAACCGTCTTGATCCGCAGCTTCCGGCGGCGGTCGAGGAAATAGCCATAGGCCTTCGTGAGGCGGTCGGCCTGTCCCTCCGGCCCCGGGTTGAGCGAACTTGGCGGCCCCCCCGACGCCCAGCCGACCTCGGTGATCCACAGGGACGCGTTGTCGCCGGCCCGCTCGATCTCCCGGTGCAGGAGCCTGACCTGGGCCGCCATCTCCTTGACCGTACCCGCGTACGGATGCGGGGCGACGCCGTCGAAGTCGCGGGCCGCGCCCGGCCGGCGGTACAGCCTGGCGAGATACTCGGCCGCCGGGATGACCGGTTTCGAGCCGCCGCGCGGGTTGCCGAACATCCCGCCGAGGATGATCCTGGCCGCCGGGTCGCGTGCCGTGATGGCGTCGTGGGCTGCGGCGATCATCTTTCCGTAGGCACGGACCTTCGGGAGTGGGCGAAAGAAGGTTGGCGAGTTCTGCTCGTTCCAGATCTGCCAGGCAGTGATCGGGAGCTTCGGGAGCTGCGGGTGCTCCGCCCAGAAGCTGCCCTCGGGCCCGTAGCGGTCGACCGCGGCGCCGAGGAATCGCCCGAAGGCGCCGAGCTCGCGGCGTCCGGTGGGCGCGTAGAGCCCGCAGCGGGTGGCGCAGGCGCGGCCGTCGCGCTCGAGCACCCACTTCGGCGTGTCGAAGACGAACGGCAGGGCCTGGATGCCCTGCCGTGCCGCGCTCTCGACCACCCCATCGGAGGCAATCCACTCCTCGTCGCCCGTCCCGGGCGCGCGGTCGGTCCGCGCCCAGTCGATCTCGAAGCGCAACGTGCCGACGTGCGCCTGGCCCATCCGCGGATAGTCGAGGACGTCGAGGGCCCCTGCGGGCCGACGCCGAAGAAGCGTCGGCGGCACGGCCGCCGCCGCCGCGCTCGGCGCGCACACGCAGATCGCGAGGGCGATGCCGAGCGCCGCTCGCCATGCCCGCGCTCAACGGCGAGCGATCCGGACGAACGCCTTCCAGGCGGGCTTCTCCGAGCCGTCCTTGGCCCGCAGCCCCGCGTGCCCGCACCACTCGCAGATCGCGTTCCCGCCCTTCTTGTCGCGCCACGAGTACCAGAACACGCCGCGCAGGTGCAGGCTTCGGCGCTCGCGCTGGTAGGCGGACAGGGCCCGCGTGAGCACCTTGGCCTGGCCCGCCTTGCCCTTGACGTACGGGTTCTTCCGCGGGCCGCCGGCCGCCCAGCCGATCTCGCTCACCCACATGCCGACGCCGGGATCGTGGGCGTCCTTGACGGCGCGCCGCGCCGACTCGAGCTCGTCGATCGACTCGTTGGCGTCGTCGGCGTACGGATGGATCGCGATCGCGTCGAAGCTCCGCTTGATCCCGTTCGACCGCGTACAGCTTCTCGAAGTAGGTGGTGACCGGCATCACGACCTCCTTGGCCGAGTCCGGTCCCCACATCCCGCCGAGGATGATCTGCGCGCTGGGGTCGACGGCGCGGATCGCCGCACTCGTCTCGGTCAGGATCCGCGCGTAGCTGCGCGGCTCCGCCCTGGGGGCGAAGTACTTGGGCGAGTTCTGCTCGTTCCAGATCTGCCAGGTGGTGATCGGCCGGGCGACGGTGCACCCGCACGGCGGGCCGGTCGGCGGCGGCTCCGGCGGCGGAGGGGGTGGGGGAGGCGGCGGCGGGCAGACGATGGGCAGGGGACAGCCGTCCGTCCCCGGGGACGTCCGTCGCGGTGCCGGCCACCGGCAGCGACACCGGCGCCTTCCAGAAGTCGCCGCCGGGCCCGTAGCGTGCGGCGGCCGCGCCGGCGAATGCCGCGAACTCGGCGCGCGTCTGCCCGGACCTCGGGGGATAGACGGCGCACTCGCCGCCGCTGCACGGCCGCCCGTCCTGCTTGGCGGCCCAGCTCGGCGTCCCGTAGAGGAAGGGGTACGGCGTGATTCCGCGCTGGATCAGCTGGCGGATCGATCTCGTCGACCGACGACCAGTCGTACGTGCCCTGGGTCGTCTCGACCACGCCCCACGGGATCATCGAGCCGCAGGGAGTCGATGCCGCCGCCGGGCATCATGTCGAGGTCGGTGGTGCTCGGCAGGGCGCCGTCCTGCGGGACGATCCCGTACTGCAGCTTGCTTGCCCCGGCCGGCGCCGCGAGCGTCAGGAGCGCGGCCGCGACCAGGATCGCGATCCCTGCGGTGCGTCGCTTCAGCGGTGAGTGTCGGGCCGGGACCGTGGTCCCGCGGTCCCCGGATGGCATGCGCCTATTGTGACTCGCGGGTGGCCCCGGCCGCGCCGGTTGGCGGCGGCCCGACCTTCGGGGTGCGCGTCTGATCGACCTTCGGGCCGCGACGCTGGTCGCGGTTGCGGAGGCGCCATGCGGCGACGCCGGCGCAGCCGGCCGCCACGGCCGCGAGGCCGATGAGGACGATCGGGGTGCCGCCGCTGCCGTTGTCGGTCGTCGGCGCGGTGGCGGTAGGCCCGCCGCCCTGGCCGCCCTGGCCGCCGCCAGCTCCCGGAATCTGCAGGTTGTACTCCTGGTCAGCCTGCGCAAGGGCGCCCGCGGGTGCCAGCAGCGCACCGGCGAGCAGCGCTACGAGCGCGCAACTGATCGCGAGCACGGTCTTACACTTCCTGCCTTGCGTCATCCGTAAATCCGTCCTTTGAAGGGCCGCGCAGCAGGGTAGCGGTTGCGGCCGATGGTTAGTCGCATGCAACGTCTGGACGTGCAACACCTAATCACGGCCGCGGTTGCGGCAATCGCGGTGGCCCTCGCCATGGCCCACGGCGGCTTTGGGCCGACCGCGTTTGCCGCCGCCGGTCTGATCGTCTGGATCGCCTGTCTGGTCGGCCTCGCGCTCGGGGTGTTCCCGCGCTCCGAGGTCCCCGGCTTTGCGATCGGAACGGGACTCGCGCTCGCGGGGCTCGCGGCGCTGATGGCGCTCTCGCTCGCCTGGGCGAGCGACGACGGCGACGCGTTCGGCGACGTGGTGAGGACGCTCGCCTACCTCGGCGCGTTCGTCGTCGTGGTCCTCGCCTCGAAGCGCGGCGAGGCCCGCCCGTGGCTCGCCGGGCTCGCGATCGGGCTCGTCGCGATCGGGGTGATCGCGCTGCTGGGCCGCTTCGTGCCCGGGCCGTTCGGCGACCCCGACGCCGACCTCGCCCGCGACCTCCCGGCGGCCCTCGGCCGGCTCACCTACCCGATCGGCTACTGGAACGGGCTCGCGGCGGTGATGTCCGCCGCGATCGTCCTGTGCTCCTGGTTCGCCGCCGAGGGGCGCACCGCCCGCGCCCGGGCGCTCTCCGTCGCCGCCCTGCCGCCCGTGCTCCTGGCCCTGTGGATGACCGACTCGCGCGGCGGGCTCGTGGCCGCGGCGCTCGCCTTCATCGTCCTGCTGCTGGCCGGCCGCGGGCGGTCGCGGCTGATCGCCAACCTCGTCCTCGGGGCGATCGCCGCGGCGGTCCTGATCGCGGTCGCAGAGGCCTTCGGGACGATCCTCAACGACCCGCCCGCCAGCGGCGAGCCAGGGCACCGCCATGCTCGCGATCACGATCGCCGCGGTCGCCGTCACCGCCGTCGTCCGACTCGCGATCGACGAGCGCATCCAGGCGCTTCGTCATCTCACGCCAGGTCGGCCGCGTGGCGATCGTCGGCGCGGTCGTGGCGGTGATCGTCGCCGTGGTCGCGATCGACCCGGTCAAGCAGTACGACGAGTTCAAGGCTCCGCCGACCGGTCAGGAGACCGGCGCCGGCGTCGGTCGGCTTCCTGCGCGGCGGCGGCAGCGGCCGCTACCAGTTCTGGGAGACCGCGGTGAACGCGTTCGAGAGCGCCCCGGTCGGCGGTGTCGGCGCCAGCGGCTACACGCCGTACTGGTTCGAGCACCGCGCCGATCCCGATCCCGCGCCCAGCGCGCCCACTCGCTGCTGTTCGAGACGCTGGCCGAGCTCGGGATCGTGGGCCTCGCGCTGCTGCGTCACCTTCTTCGGCGCCGCCGTGGTCGCGGGCGTCCGGCGCGCCCGTGCGCCGGGCGCGATCGCGGAGGCCGCCCCGGCGCTGGCCCTGCTCGTCGTCGGCCTGGCGGCCGCGGCCGTCGACTGGACCTGGGACCTGCCCGCCGTCTTCGTGGCGACGATCGTCGCGGCCGCGCTGCTCACCGGGCCGGCGACGCTGTCCGGGCCGGACCCGGCGCCCGCCGGCGCGGGGCGCGGTCGGACACCGCAGGCGGTTCGCCGCGGGCGTCGGGCTGATCCTGGTGGCCTGGGTCTCGATCTGCGCGTCCGGGCTGCTGATGCTGAGCGCGAACGCGCTGCACTCGAGCCAGGACGCCGCCGCGAACGGCGACATCGAGGGCGCGCTCAACGCCGCCAACGACGCGATCGACCTGCAGCCATGGGCGGCCGACCCGCGGACCCAGCTCGCGCTGGTCTACGAGCAGGCGCGGCGACTACGACAAGGCGTCGGCGGCGATCGACGAGGCGATCAGCCGCTCGCCCGACGACTACCGCCTGCGCCTGCTCGTCGGCGCGCATGGAGGTCGAGGCCGGTGACAACGCCGAGGCCCACGCCGCGCTGCTGGAGGCCCAGCGGCTCAACCCCCGCGACCCCGAGATCGCAAGCCGAGGTCAAGCGCGCGAGCTAGCCGGCTCTAGCCCTCGTCCTCGACCGTCGGCTCGAGGGGCAGGCGCTCGGCGAGCCAGGCGATACCGGTCGCTCGCCGGGTCGAACGGCGGGTTCACCCTCGCGAGCGGCATCGGGCATGTGGAGCCAGAGCCGGTAGTGGACGTGGACGAGGTCGGCAAGGTCGAGCTCGACCGCCTCGGGCGCGAGCGAGGCGCGGTGGCGCAGCGGGTAGTTGTAGGCGTCGGAGAGGATCCGCACCCGGTCGTGGACGTCGGCGGTGACCGCGGCGAGGCTGAGCTGGTCCATGAAGTGCGGCCACTTGTCGAACACCAGATCGGCGTCGTGGAGCTGGTTGAGCGCGCGCTCCCAGGCGCCGAAGAGCCCGGCGCTGCGCCGCGCGGCCGACCAGGCCGCTGTTCCAGTAGGCGCGGATCTCCATCTGGCCGACCGTGGTGCGCACGAACGGCTCGGCCCTCGACCTCGAGCTCGGCGTACATCTTGCGCCAGTAGGGCTCGTTCTTGCCCTTGCCGCGCGACCCGGCGATCCGCCGGTCGACCGGGCGCAGCGGCGGCGACCCAGTCGCCCTCGACCAGCTCCGCCGGCTCGCCGAGGAAGACGCAGTCGGTGTCGGTGAAGACGAGCGTCTCGTGGTCGAGCTCGCGCTCGGCCCAGGCCGAGACGGCGACCTTGTTGTAGGTCGGCTCGTCGGCGAAGCGGTCGACCAGCGGCTCGTCGACAAGCCGCACGTCGAGCGCCTCCAGCCGCTCGAGCGTCGCCGGCTCCGGTCGGAAACCCGGCCGGGGCGCGAACGCGTACACGGGGGCCTGCGGCGCACGAGCCGCCCCAGGTGCGCAGGCTCTCGACGAGCATGATCGCCTCGCTCTCGAGCCGGCCGTGCTCGACGCAGAACAGGAAGGCTGGCGTGGTCTGGTCGGTCAAGGGCGGTGAGGGTAGAGAGTCGCTCACAGGGCAGCACCGCGAGTCGGCGCTCAACGGCACGCAGGGCGCGTCTTTTCGCCCTGTTGCGGGTTAACCTCATCAGATGGTGGTGGAAGGCCCTCCGTCGGTCGGGATCGACCGGGGCCGCTCGGGCGAAGAGGCCGGGAGGCCGCGGTTTTGGCGCGACGCTCTGCGACGGCGCATGCTCGCGCTCGCCGACCTGCTCGCCGCCGCGGCCGCGAGCCTCGTCGTCACCTCCTGGGGGCCGACGCCTTCTGGGCGCTCATCCTGCTTCCCGTCTGGGTCGTGATCGCGAAGCTGATCGGGCTCTACGACCGCGACCACGTCGCGATCCGCCACCTGACCGTCGACGAGCTGCCCGCCCTCGCCGCCTGGGCGGCCGCGGGCGTCGGCCTGCTCGCGCTCGTGCTGCCGCAGACGCCGGCGGGCGAGGTGCAGCCGAGCTCGGCCCTGGCCGCCTGGATCGTCGCCGCGGGCTCGGTGCTGATCCTGCGCGGCGGCGCTCGCTGGGCGTGGCGGAGGCTGACCCCGCCGGAGGTCACCGCGGTGCTCGGCGACGGCGACCTGGCCGAGATGATCCGGCGCAAGCTCGAGCTCTTCCCCGACATGCACCTCAGCCTCGTCGACGAGCACGAGTCGAGGCCTTCGACGCGCTCGCGGGCGGCGTCGACCGGGTGATCTTCGCCTCCGACCTGATGGAGCCCGGCGAGGTCGGCGGCCTGGTCGCCCTGTGCCGGGAGCGCCAGGTGAAGCTCAGCGTGATCTCGCCGCTGCACGGCCGCGCCGGGCCGGTGCGCCTGTCGCGGGTCGCCGACCTGCCGGTGCTCGAGTACGAGACCTGGGACCCCTCGCGCTCGACGGCGATGATCAAGCGCGGCTTCGACATCGTCGTCTCCTCGGTCGGGCCTGTTGCTCACCGCGCCCTTGTTCCCCGTGATCGCGATCGCGATCCGGCTCGACAGCCGCGGCCCGATCTTCTTCAACCAGACCCGCGCCGGGCTCGACGGCCGCCCGTTCGAGATGCACAAGTTCCGCACCATGGTCGCCGACGCCGAGGAGCGGCTCAAGGACGTCGTGCGCCTCGACGACCTGCGCGATCCGGTGTTCAAGCTCTCCGACGATCCGCGTGTGACCAGGGTCGGGCGGTTCCTGCGCCGCCTCAGCCTCGACGAGCTGCCGCAGCTCTGGAACGTGCTGCGCGGCGAGATGTCGATCGTCGGCCCGCGGCCCGAGCAGGTCGAGCTGGTGCGCGCGCTACCGGCCCGAGCACCGCTTCCGGCTCAGCGTCAAGCCGGGGATCACCGGGCCGATGCAGGTCTTCGGCCGCGGCGACCTGACCTTCCACGAGCGGCTCGCGGTCGAGCTCGACTACATCGAGAACCTCTCGCTCGCGCGCGACCTGCGGATCATCGCCGAGACCGTCCCGGTGACCCTGCGCGGGTCCGGGGCCTACTAGACATAGCCACCGGCGGACCGGCGATGGACCGGCGGTCGTGCCCCGCATGCGGTCGGCTCGCGCTCGCCTACTGGCGCGAGGCGACGGCGTCCGACCCGCAGCTCGCCGGGCGCTCGCGCTTCGCGCTCGAGCGCTGCGCGGCCTGCGGGACCGCGGTCACGGTCGGCGACGCCGCCGACCACGCGGCGATGTACGAGGGCGGCACCTACGAGCCGGCGCGCGGCCTCGCCCGTGGGCTGCTGGCGCCGCTTGCGCGGGCTCGCCGAGCGCGACCGGATGCGCTTCATCAGTTCGCTGGCGCCGGGGTCGCGGGTGCTCGAGGTGGGCGCCGGCGACGGCAAGCTCGTGCGGCTGATGCGCGACGCCGGCCTCGACGCCCACGGGATCGACCCGTCGCCCGCGGCCTGCGCCGCGGCGCGCGCGAACGGAGTGGAGGTCGCGAACGTCGGCGTCGCCGACGCCGAGCTCGAGCCGGCCGGCGAGGACGCCGTCGTGCTGTGGCACGCGCTCGAGCACCTCGACGACCCGGCCGCCGCGCTGGGGCGGATCCGCGGCCTGGCTGCGGCCCGGCGGCACGCTCGTGGTGGCGGTCCCGAACCTGGCCTCGGTCCAGGCTCGGATCGGCGGCGATCGGTGGTTTCATCAGGACGTTCCCCGCCACCGCACCCACATGACCCCGGCCGGCGCCGCGGCGCTGCTCGAACGCACCGGGTTTCGCCCGGAGCGCGTGCGCCATCTGCTGATCGAGCAGAACCCGCTCGGGATGTGGCAGACGCTGCTCAACCGGCTCACCGGCGAGCGCGACTTCGCGTTCCGCCTGCTCAAGCGCGACCTGGGACCGGCGCGGGACGGGGCGTACCGACGCGACCTCGCGGTCACCGCCGTGCTCGGGCCGTTGCTGGCGCCGCTTGCGGTCGCCGCTGAGATCGCGGCCGGGCTCGCGCGGCGCGGCGGATCGATCGTCGTCGAGGCCAGGGCCGGCGGATGACGCCGTCGCGGGCGGCGAGCGTGATCGTGCCGACGCTCGGCGGCGAGCGCCTCGGGCGCATGCTGCGGTCGGTCGCCTCTGCCGACGTGCAGCTGATCGTCGTCGACAACGGTCGGGGACGGCGTCGCCGCGGCCTGCGACGGGCTCGACGGGGTGGAGGTGTTGCGCATGGAGCGCAACGAGGGCTACACCCGCGCCGTCAACGCCGGCGCCCGGCACGCCGACGGCGAGCTGATCGTGCTCCTCAACGACGACTGCGTCTGCGACCCGGGCTTCGTCGAGCGGATCACCGCGCCGATCGACCCCGCGGCGGGGGTCGTGATGGCCGCGGGCGTGATGCGCGACTGGCACGACCCGTCGCTGATCGACAGCGCGGGCATGGAGCTCGACCGCACCCTGCTCGTCTTCGACTACCTGAACGGGGAGCCGCTCTCACGCCTGCAGACCGGCGTCCCGGACCCGATCGGGCCCTCGGCGGCCGCGGCCGCGTTCGACCGCTCGACCTTCCTGTCGGTCGGCGGGTTCGACGAGCGGCTGTTCGCCTACTGGGAGGACGTCGACCTGGTGGTCCGCCTGCGCCGGCTGGGCCTGCGCTGCGCGCTCGCCGCCGACGCGATCGGCGACCACGAGCACTCAGCGACGCTCGGCTCGGGCTCGGCCCGCAAGAACTACCTGATGGGCTACGGGCGCGGCTACGTGCTGCGCAAGTGGCAGGTGCTGAACGCCCGCCGGCTCGGCCCGGTGCTGGTTCGCGAGGCGGTCCTGTGCGCGGGCCAGGCGATCTTCGACCGCAACGTGGCCGGCGTCCGCGGCCGGCTGCGCGGCTATCGGGCCGCGGTGGAGCCCGAGCGCTACCCGGACGGCATCGGCCTCGACCACGCCACCGGCGCCGCCGAGACCCTGCGACGGCGCGCCCGCCGGCGCTCGCGGCTGCGTTCCAGGCCGGCGGCGCGCGGGCTGCGCACCCTCGCGGTCTTCCACCTCGCCGGGACCAGCGGCCCCTCGCGGTCTCTGGAGGCCGAGCTGGCCTGGCTGGGCGAGGAGGGAACGCTCGACGTCGTCATCCCAGGGCCGGGGCAGGTCGGCGAGGTGCTCGGCGACGCGGGCGGGGTGATCCAGCTCGACTACGAGGCGCTCACCAAGCCGGACCCCGGGGCCCGCGGCCTGCTCCGCGAGCTGCGCCGGCTGTCGCACGACGTCCGCGTCTTCCGGCGCGTGATCCGCGAGCGCCGCCCCGGGCTCGTGATCTCGGTGACGACGATGCTGCCGGCCGTCCCGATCGCCGCCTGGCTCGAGCGCGTGCCGGCGCTCGTGTACTGCGGCGAGCTCTTCGACCGCGGCTTTCGCGGCGGCGCCTTCCGCGCGCTCGCGAGCCGCGCGCTGGCGGTCCTCACCGCGCGCCTCTCGGCGGTGATCGTCGCCTGCTCGGACACGGTCGCGGGGCAGTTCATCAACGCCTCGGCGAAGGTCGAGACCGTCTACCCGCCCGTCGGCGAGCGCTACTCGCACGGCGACGGCGCCCGCCTGCGCGAGCGCTTCGGCATCGACGCCGGCGCGCCGGTGCTCGCGTCGGTCGGCAACCTCACCGAGGGCCGCGGCCAGGACCTCCTCGTGCGGGCGATGCCGTCGATCCTCGAGCGGCTGCCCGACGCCCGCTACCTGCTCGCCGGCGACCCGTTCCCGCGCCCGCAGGACATCGCCTACCGCGAGCGGCTGGTCGCGCTGGTCGCACGAGCTCGGCCTGGGCGACTCGGTGATCGTCGCCGGCCACGTCGAGGAGATCGCCGACGTGTACGCCGCGGCCGACGTGGTCGTCAACCCGGCCCGCTTCAACGAGCCGTTCGGCCGCGTCCCGTTCGAGGCCGCGGTGGCCGGGCGGCCGGCGGTCGTGACCCGGGTCGGCGCGATCCCCGAGCTGCTGCGCGACGGTGTCTCGGCGCTGATCGTCGCCCCCGAGGACCCGGGCGCGCTCGCCGACGCCGTGGTCCGGGCCCTGAGCGAGCCGGAGCTCGCCGAGCGGCTGGTGGACGGGGCGCGCGAGGTGGTCGACACGCGGCTCACCCCGGCCCACAGCCTCGCCGCCTTCAAGCGCGCGGTCACCGAGACGCTCGCGGGCTGAGACGTCACGCGGCGCTCACGCGCCGAGCGTCACGTTGACCGTCGTGGGGGCGGTCAAGGTGACACTCGGCCCGGGGTTACCGCAGGACGTGCATGGCCGGCGACGGGTCGAGGCCGACGATCCCCGCCGGCAGGTCGGCGTCGTCGAGCGGATCGTCGCCGCGGCGGAGCGACAGGGCGCGCCGCCAGGCGAGGCCGCGGAGCATTCCCGCCTCGCTGCCGCCCGTGTCGTCGTGGGCGCAGCCGGCGCAGCTGGCGCGCGGCGAGGCCGGCGTCGGCGAGGGGCGAGCGGTCGAGCGCGAGGGCGAGGCGCAGCGCCCGCCGGCGCGCGGGGTCGAGCGTCGCGCCGAGCCGCTGCTCGAGGGCGACCGCGGTCAGCGCCATCCGGCAGTACTCGGCGAAGTAGATCCGGCGCCACTCGCCCCGCAGGCGCCCGGGCGCGCGCCCGCGCAGCGCCGCGAGGCGCCGGGCGAGCGCCGCCGCCGTCCGCGCCGCGGTTCGCGCCCGCGTGCCCGATCACCGCGTCCGGGTGCTGGACGTAGTCGTAGAGCGGCCGGTCGACGTAGGCGATCCGCCCGGTGGCCGCGGCGACCAGCGCGAGCCAGTGGTCGTGGTAGAGGTTGCCGACGCGGGGCGGGAAGCGGCAGGGCCGCGTCGAGCAGGTCGCGGCGAAAGAGCGCCGCCGCCCCGGTGACCGAGTTGCCGAGCAGCAGCGAGCGCGAAGTTGTCGTGGTTGGGAACCCGCGCCGTCCAGTAGGTGTCGGAGATCGGCGCGCCCGCCGGCGTGGTCAGCCGCATGTCGCTGAACACCATGCGGGCGTCGCCGAGCGCCCCCAGCAGCGTCTCGAGCTTGGCCTCGTACCAGCGGTCGTCCTGGTCGCAGAGCGCCACGTGCCGGGCGCCGGGCGGGACCATGGCAAGCGCCCGGGCGAAGTTCGCGTAGGCGCCCGCGCGCTCCGGCGCGCGGCTGACGACGAAGCGCCGGTCGTCCGCGGTGAGCTCCTCGAGGCGCCCGTACGCCGCGTCGCTCGACGCGTCGTCGCTGATCACGCAGACCCAGTCGGTCACGGTCTGATCGGCCAGCGAGGCGAGCTGGCGCTCGAGCAGCTCCGCGGGCGGCTCGTAGGTCGCCATGCAGATCGCCAGCGCCGGGCCGCGATCGCCGGGGACCGGGGGAGGGGCCGCTTCGGCCACCGCCGCCCCGAGCCCGATCCGCGACGCTTCGCCGCCCTCGCCGTGCACGATCAGCTCGAGCTCTGGCGCGGGCGCAGCCGGCGCGGCCGGCACCGGCACGACTCCCCAGAAGATCGCCCGTCCCGCCGCCGCCGAGCCGAGCTCGGCCGCGAGCGTCGGGGACGGCATTCCCGGTGGCCATCGCCGCGACCGGCTGGCCGCCGGCCGCGAGCTCGATCCGGCGCGCCCGCTCGCGCCCGCCGACGACCGCGCCGTGGACGAAGACGGCCGTCCCGGCCGCCTGAGCCGGGGCCGGCTCGACCGGGGCCCGGATGAAGACCGCGAGGCCGTCGGCCTCGGCGCGCGGCTCTCCCCATGGAATCGACATCGGCCGCAGCCTAGGTCCAGAGGGCTCATGTAGCGTCCTCGGGCTCAGCGACCCATGATTCTCTATGGCTGCGCGGTTACCGACGGAGACACCTTCGCTCGCTGCGCCGAGGCGGGCGTCCGGCGCCTGACCGCGGCCGCGGGTGACGCCGAGCTGCTCGCGCAGCCCAGCGTCGGCTCGGTCGCCCGCAACTACAACCTGCTGCTCGGGCGGGCCGCCGAGCGCGAGGACCTCGAGGCCCTGGTGCTGCTCCACCAGGACGTCGAGATCGTCGACCCGGGCTTCTCGGCGACCGTCCGCTCGACCCTCGCCGACCCCGAGGTCGCGATCGCCGGCTGCGCCGGGGCGATCGGGGTCCGGGGGCTCGCCTGGTGGGAGGGCTCGATCACCTGGGCGTCCGTGACCCAGCGCTACGAGGAGTTCGGCGGCGGCGGCGAGATCCCCGGGGTCTCCTGGCGGCGCGACGCGAAGCCGAGCTACGTCGGCACGGGCGAGGTCGACGCCATCGACGGCTGCCTGATCGTGCTGTCGCCCTGGGCCGTGCGCAACCTGCGCTTCGACGAGGAGCTCGCCCGTCGCCACGGCTACGACGTCGACATCTGCCTCCAGGCGCGCGCGGCGGGGCGGAAGGTCGTCACCGCCGACCTGCGCGTCGTCCACCACCACTCGCTCGACCTCCTGCCCGATCCCGAGGAGTGGATCCAGGCCCACATCGCGCTGGCGGAGAAGTGGGAGGGGCAGCTCGGGATCGCCGGCGCGGACGGCGACGGCGCCGAGTGGCGCCGTCGCGCCCTGCGCGCCGAGGCGGAGGCGGCCGCCTACCGGCTGCGCATGGGGGCGGCCGAGCTGCAGCGAAACGATGCCCGCGGGAAGCTGCTCGAGACCTGGAAGAGCCCGAGCTGGACGCTCACCGAGCCGGTCCGCCGGCTCGGGGCCCGGCTCAGGAGGTCTCGCTAGCCAGGTCGGAGGCGCCGGGGGTCGGCCCGGCCGGCCGGGCGGTCGCGGGTGGCACCTCGATCGCCCGCACCACATAGCCGTCGGGCGAGGGCTCGGGGTTCGCCTTCATCGCGCTCGATGTCGATGTCGTCGGCGGCGAGGTCATCCAGCAGCGCCTCGAGGTCGGCGCGGGAGACGTTCGGGCGCCCCCGCTGGCGCACCGTCGAGATGCGCTCGGCGAGCGAGAACGCGCCGCGAGCCGACGAGCGGCAGCAGGCGGCCGATCAGCCTGTAGCGGTGCACGTAGTCGGCGGTCCGCAGCGCGTCGACGCGCTGGAGGTTCTCGAACTCGGCGACCAGGTGGAAGACGCGCTTGGTCTCCATCCGCTCGAGCAGCGGGTTGCGGTCCCAGGGCGCGACCGTCGCGGCCAGGCGCTCGGCCCAGGGCGCGCGCTCGTCCCACAGCACGCCGAGGCCGAAGAAGGGCGGCACGATCGCCAGCCGCAGGTGCTCGCGTCCGGCGACGAAGTCCTCGACCGCGGTGAGGACACCGTTGCGCGGGCCGCCCTCGGCGAGCGCGATCCGCTCGTAGTAGAGGCCGCGCTCGGCGAGCCCGGCCTCGCCCGGGACGAGGAAGCCCTGGTCGGCGTAGGGCTGGCGGTGGTCGGCCGCGAGCCGGTCCGGGTCGTGGTAGCTGTCGCGTCGCGCCAGCGGCCAGCCGATGTCGTGCAGCAGGACGAGCGGGATCAGGCCGTCGCCGACCTTCTCGTCGATCAGCCGCAGCTCCTCGTGGACCGTGGAGTAGTTGTGGTCGCCGTCGATGATCACCGCATCGGGCAGCTCGAGCTCCGGCAGCGCGGCGTGGCTCGTCTCGACGATCAGCTCCAGCTCGGGCCGGCGGTCGGCGAGCTCGGACAGCCGGCGCTGCGGCGCGGGGTCGATGGCGGTGATCCGCCCGCCTCCGGTGCCGTCCGCCCAGCTGAGCAGCTCGCTCGTGAACAGGCCGTGCTCGGCCCCGATCTCGGCGACCGAGCGCGCCCCGGCGGCCTCCAGGCAGCCGAAGACCATCTCGCGCACGTTCGCGAGCGTGCAGTCGAAGCTGTCCAGTGAGTGAGTTGCGGTCCAGCCGTTGTTTGCTTGCATCTCGTCCGCCTCCGGGGGAGGCCTGCCCGAGTCGGATCCTAGTGCTCAGTGCTCGAGCACCAGGCCGAGGAACTGCTTGGTGCGCTCCTCGCTGCGGGTTGTCGAGCACCTGCGGCGGGCGGGCCCTGCTCGACGATCACGCCGCCGTCCATGAACACGACGCGGCTTGCCGACCTCGCGCGCGAAGCCGATCTCGTGCGTGACGACGATCATCGTCATCCCCTCGGAGGCGAGCTCGCGCATCACGTCGAGCACCTCCTTGACCAGCTCCGGGTCGAGCGCCGAGGTGACCTCGTCGAAGAGCATCACGTGCGGGTCCATCGCCAGCGCCCGCGCGATCGCGACCCGCTGCTGCTGGCCGCCCGAGAGCCGGTCGGGGTACTCGTCGAGCTTGTCCGCCGAGCCCGACCCGGCGCAGCAGCGACTCGGCCTTCTCGCCGCGCCTCCTGGTCGACTGCGGCCGAGGACCTTCTCCTGGGCGAGGCGAGACGTTGTCGAGCGCGGACTTGTGCGGGAAGAGGTTGAACTGCTGGAAGACCATGCCGACCCGCTGGCGGACGTAGTCGAGGCCCTCGCCGCGCCGCGCCCGGTGATCTCCTTGCCCTCGAGCAGGATCTGGCCCGTCCTCCGGCGGCTCGAGCAGGTTGATGCAGCGCAGCAGCGTCGACTTGCCCGAGCCGCTGGGCCCGAGCACGCAGACGACCTCGCCCCGCTCGACGTCGAGGTCGACGCCGCGCAGGACCTCGAGCTTGCCGAAGCGCTTGTGGACGTCCTCGAGCACGAGGACCGGCCCGCCGTTGGGCGCCGCCTCCGCGTCGACCTCGGGCCCGCTCACGTCGGACCTCCGGCGAGCCCGCTGCCGGCTGAGCCCGCGGCGTCGGCGAGCGTGCCCGGATCCTGCGGCTCGCCGCCGCGCCGCGTCTTGCGCTGGTCACGGGCGATCAGCCAGTCGACGACGCGGGCGAGCGGGATGGTGACGATCAGGAACAGGATCGCGCCGAGGGTCAGCGCCGAGCTGTTGAAGGTCTTGGACTGGAGGTCGTACCCGACCTGAACGACCTCGCACGAGCGAGATACGCTGACCAGCGAGGTGTCCTTCATCAGCGCGATCAGGTCGTTGAGCAGCGGCGGGATCACCCTGCGGATCGCCTGCGGGACGATCACGAAGCGCATCGTCTGGCCGTGGCTCATCCCGAGCGAGCGCGCCGCCTCGGTCTGACCCTCGGGGACCGCCTCGATCCCGGCGCGGTAGACCTCGGCCATGTAGGCGCCGTAGGTGATCATCAGCGCCATCGCCCCGTACCAGAACGCCGCAGGCTTGCCGAACCAGGTCGGGACGGCGAGCGACTCCGGCAGCGGGCCCGGGGTCGCGTTCGCGGACGACAGCGCGCCGAACCCGCCGTAGATCAGCAGGATCACCAGCAGCAGGGGGATGCCGCGGAAGGCGTCGATGTAGGCGATCGTCGGGATCCGGATCGATCAGCCCGGCCCTGCCGGGCGTCTGGCGCAGCAGCGACAGGACAAGCCCCCAGATCAGCGCCAGGACGCCGCTCACCGCCCAGAGCAGCATCGTCGTCCCGAAGCCGCTCAGCACCTGGTCGAAGTGCTTCGCCATGAAGCTGACGTCGAAGTACTGGTCGATGAACTGGCTCATCCTCTGTCCCTCGTGGTCGCTTGCTCCTCAACGAGGAGGGGCGCCCGTAGGCGCCCCTCCGTAACTGGACTCAGCTCGACGGCTGGAACTCCTTCGGCGGGTCCTTCTCGAACCACTTCTTGAAGATGTCCTGGTAGGTGCCGTCGGCGATCAGGTCGCCGAGCGCGCCGTTGACGGCGTCGATCAGCGCCGGTGTTGGTCTTCTGCATCGGGAACCCGTACTGCTCGCCGGTCGGGATCGTCTGGACGACGTCGAGCTGCGGGTACTTCTTCAGCGCGTACGCGGAGACCGGCGAAGTCGTTGATGACCCCGTCGACCTGCCCGGCCTGCAGCGCGTTGAACGCCGTCCCGATCGCCGGGAAGGCCTGCGACCTGGCGCGTCGGTCTTGCGTCTCGGCGTACGTCCTGGCCGGTGGTGCCCTCCTGGACCGCGATCGGCGTGTCCGAGGTGATGCCGTCGACGTTCGTCAGGTCGCCGCCCTTCTGGACCATCAGCGACTGGTCGGCGTCGAAGTACGGGTCGGAGAAGGTGACCTTCTTCTGAGCGGGCCGGCGTGATCGTCGTCGACGAGGCGACGATGTCGAACTTGCCCGCCTGCTGGTCGGAGAAGATCGTGGCGAACGAGGTGTCGACGATCTTCGGTGTCAGGCCGAGCTTCTCGGCGATCGCGTCGACCAGGTCGATGTCGAAGCCGGTGTAGTCCGGCGGCTTGCCCTGCTCGAACGGGGGATAGGGGATGTCGGAGCCGACGGTGAGCGTGCCGTCGCGTGATCAGGCCGAGGTCCTGGCCGCCGGAGCTCCCGCCGCTGGCGGTGGTGCTGCTGCTCGACGTGTCGTCGCTGCTGCTTCCGCACCCGGCGGCCACCGAACGCGAGCGCCACCAGCGCGACGAGTCCGAGGACGATCCAGTGCCGAGTTCCTCTCATGCGCGCACTCCCCTCTCATGGCCTGCGGCCGTTGATTCCAAAGGCTTGATCGGCAAAACCTACACCCGAGGCGTCATCGATCCAGCGCTCCGTGCGCGATTCCGGCGGCCTCGTCGAGCTCGAAGGCAAGCCCCTCCTCGTCCCGCCACCGATCGAGGACCCAGCGCTCGCCCGGGCGGACCGCGTCGTCGCAGATCACCACCGCGCCCGGCGCGAGGCGCGGGCCGCAGCTCGGCGAGCGCCGGGTAGCGGCTGCGCTCGATCGCGCTCGTGCCCGCGGGCGGGCCGTCGACCAGCAGCAACTGGACTCCGCCCGCCGGCAGCCGCGCCAGCGCGTCGCGGTCGTACCACCCGACCCCGGACGGCGCGGGTGCGTGCGCAGGGGCGCCTCGATCACCTGGGCGCGGTCGCCGAGCGATTCACGCTCGAGCTGGCGCCGGCACGCCTCGGCGAAGCCGCGGTCGTGCTCGAGGCTGTGAACGTGGCCCGCGCCGAGCTCGCGCAGCCGGCGCGCGATCAGGATCGTGCTCAGCCCCGAGCCGCACTCCACGACGACGTGGCGCCCGGCGTCGACCTCGGCGAGCACGGACTCGAGCGCCGGCCGTCCGAGGGACCACGCGTCCTCGTGCAGCGGCGGACCGGTTTCGAGCAGATGGGTGAGAGTCGTGGCGGCCACGGGACCTCACTACACTTTCTATAGCGATGCTGGAGCCGACGCTCAACCGCCCGTGCGGCGGCCGGTACGGCAACCTGATCGAGGCCGTCGGCAACACGCCCCTCGTCGAGCTGCCGCGGCTCTCGCCGAAGCCCGAGGTCCGCATCTTCGCGAAGCTCGAGGGCCGCAACCCGACCGGCTCGGTCAAGGACCGGGTCGCGAAGGCGATGATCGAGGCGCGCCGAGGCCGAGGGGGCGATCGCCCCGGGCCAGACGGTGCTCGAGCCGACCTCCGGCAACACCGGGATCGCGCTCGCGATGATCTGCCGGCGCAAGGGCTATCCGTTCACGGCGGTGATGCCGGACAACGTCACCGAGGAGCGCTCGCAGCTCCTGCGCATGTTCGGCGCCGAGATCATCTACTCCGAGGGGGCCAAGGGCTCCAACGGGGCGGTCGAGCTGGCGCTGGAGACGGTCGCCGGCGACGCCTCGTACTACATGCCCTACCAGTACGGCAACGAGGCGAACCCCGGCGCCCACTACCACGGCACGGCCGTCGAGATCCTCGACGAGCTCGACGACGTCGCCGCCTTCGTCGCCGGCCTCGGCACCGGCGGCACGCTGATGGGCGTCGGCCGGCGCCTCAAGGAGGCGGACCCGGAGACGAAGATCGTCGCCGCCGAGCCGATGCAGGGCGAGCTCGTCCAGGGGCTGCGCTAGCCTCGACGACGGCTTCATTCCGCCGATCATCGACCTCTCGGTGCTCGACCGCAAGATCATGGTCTCCAACAGCGACGCGATCGTCTGGACCCAGAAGCTGCTGCACGAGGAGGGCCTGTTCGCCGGCGTCTCGGCCGGCGCCGTGGCCGCGATCTGCGTGCGGATCGCGGGCGAGCTCGACAGCGGCAACGTCGTGTTCCTCGTCCCCGACGACGGCTGGAAGTACCTCTCCTCCGGCGTCTACACGACCCCGATCGCCGAGCTCGAAGGGATCGACTCCACCGTCTGGTGGTAGCGCGCGCCCGCCGGGCCGGCATCGCGGACCCGGCGTTCCGCGCGTCCGAGCGTTCGCTCTACTATGCGGCCCATGTCGCCCACCGAGCTCGACGTCCAGCGCGAGCAGTTCCATCGCGAGCTGATGCGCAAGGCAGATGCGGATCGCCGAGCTGGAGATGATCGTCCTCCAGACCAGGGCGCGCTACGAGCAGTCGCTGAGCTGGAAGCTGACGCGGCCGCTGCGGCTCGCCGACCGCCTGCGCAGGCGCACCCGGGCCTCGAAGCCCGCCTGATGCGCCTAGGGCTGCCCAGGCTGGAGCTGACCGCGGCCGGTCGGGCTCGTCGCTCCGCGGTCGAGGAGGTCCGGGCGCTGCCCGCGCGGCCCCTGATCTCGGTGGTGATGCCGACCTACGAGACCGACCCGCGCTACCTGCAGGAGGCGATCGACTCGGTCCGCAAGCCAGCACTACCCGGAGTGGGAGCTGCGCGTCGCCGACGACGGGTCGCGCGCGCCCGCCGTCCGCGCGCTCCTCGAGCACGCCACCGCCTCCGATCGCGCGCATCGACGCCGCTCTTCTGCGAGCGCAACGGGGGGATCTCGGCCGCCACCAACGCGGCGATCGGCCCGCTGCCGCGGCGAGTTCGTCGCCTTCCTCGACCACGACGACGTGCTCGCGCCCGAGGCCCTGCTGCGCGTCGCCCAGGCGCTCGCCGTCGACCCCGGGCTCGACGTCATCTACTCGGACTCGGACAAGCTCACCGCCCACGGGTTCCGCGCCGACCCGTTCTTCAAGCCCGACTGGTCGCCGACCTACGCGCTCGGCGCGATGTACATCGGCCACCTGCTCGTCGTGCGCCGGTCCGTGGCCGAGGCGGCCGGTGGCTTCGACTCGTCCTTCGACACGATCCAGGACTTCGAGTTCATGCTCCGGGTGAGCGAGCGGACCGAGCGCATCCACCACATCCCGCGCATCCTCTATCACTGGCGCGCGATCCCGGGGAGCATCGCCGCGGGCACCGACGAGAAGGGCAGCGTCGCCGAGCTGCAGTCGCGGTGCCGTGACCGCGCACCTGGAGCGGCTGGGCGTCGACGCGGTAGCCGTGCCGCACCCGACGATCCCGCACCGCGTCCAGCTCGCCGCGCCTCCGGGCGAGGCGCCGGGCGCGGAGCTCGGCAGCGGGGTGAGCGTGGTGATCCCGTGGAGCGGCGATCGCGGGAGGCTCGAACGGCTCGTGGGCTCGCTGCGCGACGTCTCCGCCCAGCCGCCGGGCGAGCTGATCGTGGTCGCCCCGCCCGGGGCCGAGCTGCCCGAGGGCGTCGAGGCGGGCGTGCGCGTCGTCGCGGCCCCGGGGGACGACGCAGGCCGTGCCGCCTCTTGCAACGCGGGCGCGGCGGCGGCGGCGGGGGAGTGGCTGGTGTTCTGCGCGGACTCCGCCGAGGTCACCGAGCCGGACTGGCTCCTGCGCCTCCTGCTCCACACTCGGCTGCCGGACGTCGTCGCGGCCGGGCCGCTGATCGAGCGGCCCGACGGGCGGACGGAGGCGGCCGGAATCGCGGTCGGGCTCGACCACCCCGCGATGCCGATGCTCGCCGACGTCGACGCCGAGGCCGACGGCTACTACGGCTCGCTCTCGTGCTCGCGCGACGTCTCGGCCGTGCGCGGCGACTTCCTGCTCGTCGAGCGGGCGGCGTTCGAGCGGGCCGGCGGCTTCGAGGAGAACTACCTCACCGGCTACGAGGACTTCGACCTCTGCCAGCGCCTGCGGGCGGCCGGGGGCGGCGTCGTGTACGCGTCGCGGCCACGCGTCGTCGTCCACGAGACCCCGGCGGCCAGACACGAGCGGCTCGACATCGTCGACCGGGCGCTCTTCGTCGATCGCTGGTACGAGGAGCTCGAGCGCGGCGACCCCTTCTACAACCCCAACTTCATCCGCGACCAGGCCGCGTTCGCGATCGGCTGATGGCGAGCGAGCCCGATCGATCCGCCCCGCCCGAGCCGATGCGGCTCGTGGTCGTCTACTTCGGCCCGCTGAACGTCAACAGCGCGATCCAGGCCTTCCACTTCGGCAACGACCTCACCGACGCCGGCTGGCACGTGACGCTGGCCGCCGGGGTCGGGGACCCCGATGCGATCCGGGAGGTCGGCGAGCCGCGCTTCGAGTGCGTGACCCATCACGACCTGCCCGCCGTGCTCGAGCGCTGCCGGCGGGCGCCCGAGCGCACGATCGTGCTGGCCTGGACCCCGCGCGAGAACGTTCGCCTGGCGACCGAGGAGTTCGTCGGCCGGCTCGGCGCCCCGTACGTCGTCCACCTCGAGGACAACGAGTGGTACCTCTACGGCGTCGCGGTCGGTCACTCGGTCGAGGAGGTGCGGCGGCTCTCGATCGCCGAGCAGGACCGGCTCACCCCGCCGACGCTGATCCACCCGACCCGCTCGGAGCGGTTCATGAGCGCGGCCGCCGGGCATCACGGTGATCACCGAGGAGCTCAACGAGTTCAACCACGCCGGGCTCCCGCACCACATCGCCCGGCCGGGGATCGACTCCGAGCGCTTCCGCCCCGACCTCGAGCCGCCGCTGCGGCGCGAGGCGCTCGGCATCCGGCCGGACGAGTTCGTGATCGTCTACCACGGCACGGTCCACTACGCGAACCAGCACGAGATGCTCAGCCTGTATCTCGCGGTGAAGCTGCTCCAGCGCCGCGGCCGGGCAAGGTCCGGCTCGTCCGCCTCGGCGAGACCGAGCTCGGCGGGGTCGACCCGCGCTCGCTCGGCGCCCTGCGCGACGGTGTGCGTCGAGGTCGGCTCCGTCGGCTGGCGGGAGATCCCCGGCTACCTGGCGCTCGCCGACGCGTTCGTCCAGCCCGGTGCTCCCGACGACTTCAACCGTTACCGCCTGCCCTCCAAGCTGCCCGAGTTCCTGGCCATGGGCCGGCCGGTGATCCTGCCCGACTGCAACATCGGCCACGACCTCGCCGACGGCCGTGAGGCGCTGCTGCTCGAGCACGGGCGACGGGCTCGAGATCGCGGCCCGCCTCGAGCAGCTCCTCGACGACGCCGAGCTGCGCGGCCGGCTCGCCGCCGGCGCGCGCGAGTTCGCGCTCTCGCAGCTCGACTGGGAGCACAACTCACTCGCCCTCGGTCGATTCCTCAACCGGGTCGCCGGCGTCAGCCGCCGGCCCGCCGAGCCCGCACCGGCGGCGGCCTGACGATGGCCCGGCCACCGCTCTCCGGCTACGCCCGCCGCGGCGCCGCGGCGGCGCGCCGGCGCCTGCGCGCCCGCCTCGGTCCGGCGGCGGACCCGCTCGCGACGCCGCCGGGCGCCGCCAACGCCTCGGCCGCCGCGATCGCCGACGCGGAGCTCTGGCCGCTGCGCGAGCTCTACGAGGGCCGGGGCGACCTCGACCCGATCGCGTACGGGACCGTGCGCGACTTCGCGGACTCGACCGAGACGATGCTCGGGCTCGCCTCGGCGAGCGCCGACATGAAGAGCGCCCAGCGCTGCTGGATGGTCAAGGCCGTGCTCGCGAGCGTGCCGCGGGGCGGGCGCCTGGTGGAGATCGGCGCCGGCGAGCCGCTGGTCGCCGGGCTGCTGGCGCGCCTCGGCTACGAGGTGATCGTGGTCGACCCCTACGACGGCAGCGGCAACGGCCCGCGCGAGTACTCCCGCTTCAAGGCCGCCTACCCGGACCTGCGCTTCGTCCGCGACCAGTTCCCGCCGCAGGAGGACCTCGGTGGCGCCTTCGACTGCGTCTACTCGATCTCGGTGCTGGAGCACGTCCCGCTGGAGGCGATCGACGGGGTCATCGCCGGCGCCGCCGGGCTGCTCGCCGAGCGCGGCGGCTGCTCGATCCACGCCGTCGACCACGTGCTCGCCGGCTGGGGCTCGGACACCCACCGCGCCGGGACTCGAGCGGATCGTCGCCGCCTCCGGGCTGGACGGCGAGGAGCTCGCGCGCACGATCTCGTCGATGGAGCTCGACCCCGAGACCTACCTGGTCTCGGCCGAGGCCCACAACGTCTGGCGCGGCTCGGTCCCGTACGACTCCTACCCGATGCGCCGCATCGGCTCGGTCGAGCTGTTTAGGCGGCATTAGGCGGCCGGCGCGCGCTGACCGCCTCGGGACCTGGTCTTGCTGGGTAGGGATGGCGGTTGTGATGCCGTTGGCGCATTGAGTAAGTGGGAGGTGCTCAATGCGCCAACCGCGGCGCGAGATGGCTCGCGGTCCGCTCGGCCGGAGGCGCCTACAGCGCCTCGGCGATCCGCGGCGCCTCGCGGTTGTAGACGCGCCAGGCGAGGACGCAGACGCCGATGAAGATCAGCGCGGCCGGGATCAGGCGCAAGGACGCCGCCGGCGGATTCCGCCGCCGTCGGGGCGCGTCGGGTCGATGATCCAGACGCGGGCCTGCTCGAGGATGACGGCGATCGGGTTCGCCATCAGCAGCGCCCGGAAGCCCTCGGTGGTCGGGATGTTGATCGGGTAGAGGATCGGCGTCCCGTAGAAGAGCATCGTCGCGAACACGGTCCAGATCAGGAGCAGGTCGCGGAAGCGCACGTAGACGGCCGAGAGCAGCATCGAGACCGCGGTCGTCAGCACCGCCAGCGCCAGCACGACGACCGGCAGCAGCAGCCAGGTCCAGGTCGGGTCGACGCCGCCCGCGACGATGAAGACGGAGACGACGATCAAGTTGAGCCCGAGGTTCATCAGGCCGGTCAGCACGATCGAGAGCGGGATCACCAGGCGCGGGAACTGGGTCTTGCGGACGATCCCCTCCTGGGCGACGACGGAGGTCACGGCGCTCGTCGTCGACTCCTGGAAGAAGCCGAACAGCACGATGTTGAACAGCAGCAGCTCCGGGTAGTGCGGGACGGTGCTGCCGAGCCGGAAGATCCGGGTGAAGACGAAGAGCAGCACCGCGAACAGGAGCAGGGGGCGCAGCAGCGACCACACATAGCCGAGCACGGTGCCGAAGTACGTGCGCTTGAACTCGGTCACGGCCATCAGCCAGAGCAGCTCGAAGAACCGCCTGCTGCCGCCGCCGAGCGCCGACGGGCCGCGGACGGTGCGCAGCTCGAGCGCGTCCGGCGCCACGCTCACGAGCCGACCTCCGGGCGCTCGGCGTCACGCTGGCCGGTCTCGGCGTCGACCTCGATTTCGTCGACGATCGAAACCAGGCCGACGGTCGCATCGGTGCCGAAGACGACGAAGTCGAGGACGCGCGGCAGCGTGATCAGCGGCTCGGCGAGCGTGTGGTTGCGAAACGCCCAGGCCTGCATCGCGTAGCGGCCCGCGGTGAAGCGGTTCGAGAGCTTGGCCTTGATGTGCAGGCGCTCGCCGGCGGCGAGCACGTCGGGGTGCTCCTCGCCGGAGTGCTGCATGCCGACGTGAAAGCCGCCGACCTCGACCTCGTCCTCGTTGACGATCACGAAGCCGAAGCTGGGCCCGGGGATCTCGGTCGGGGCCTCGAAGATCGCGTGGAAGGTGAGCTCGCTGCCCTGCTCGATGTTGTCGGTGCGCTCGCCGTCGCACTCGAGCCAGGCGTCGAGCAGGAGCAGCTCGGAGCCCGCGGGGGCGACCGGGTGGGCCTCGTGCTCGGCGCCCGTGTTCTCCGCGAAGTTGAGCCGCAGGTAGCGATGGGCGATCTCGTCCGGCTCGCCGATCGCCTGGATGTCGCCCCGGTCGAGCAGCATCGCCCGGTGGCAGAACTGCTCCACCGCGCTCATGTCGTGGGTGACGAGGATGATCGTGCGGTCGGAGCGCATGTCGTGGAAGACGTCACGGCACTTCTGCTGGAACGCGGCGTCGCCGACCGCGAGCACCTCGTCGATGAGCATGATGTCGGCGTCCGACTGGATCATCACCGAGAACGCCAGCCGCACGAGCATCCCCGACGAGTAGTTCTTGAGCTTCAGCTCGGCGAACTCCTCGAGCTCGGCGAACTCGATCACCGCTGCGACCCGGTCCTCGGCCTGCTCGCGCGGGAGGCCCATCATCACGCCGTTGAGGATCACGTTCTCGCGCGCGGTCAGGTCGACGTTGAAGCCCACCCCGAGCTCGATGAACGGCGCGACCCGACCCGCCATCCGGATCGACCCCGCGTCGGCGCGGTAGATGCTCGCGAGGATCTTGAGCAGGGTGCTCTTGCCGGTGCCGTTGCGCCCGACGATGCCGAAGAACTCGCCCTTGTGGACGTCGAAGGAGACGCCGCGCAGCGCGACGAGCTCGCGTGTCGCCCGGGTCGCGAACGGGTGCAGGACCCGCTCCTTGATCGAGTCGACCCGCTGTAGCGGGATCTGGAACGTCTTCGCGAGGTCGCGGACCTCGACCGCGACCGGGCGCGAGCCCATCAGCGCGTCGGGCGCCTCGGGCGTCGGTGAAACGATCTCCTCGAGCGGCATCTGCTTGTTGGCTGGACGTTACGAGAGCCGCGAGCGCGAACGCGGGCCGCGGCGCTCAGCCGACGGTCGCCATCCAGCGCTCGAGGTTGTGCTCGTAGATCTGGGTGAGGATGTCGTCGATCCCGTGGCGCAGCGACCAGTCCGGGTAATCGGCCTCGAACGGCGCGAGGTCGGAGATCCACCAGCGGTGATCGCCGACGCGGGGCTCGGGGCCCAGCTCCCACTCGAGCTCGCGGCCGGCGATCCGCTCGCAGGCCTCGATCGCCTCCAGCATCGAGCAGTTCGAGTACCGGCCGCCGCCGATGTTGTAGACCGCGGCCGCGCGCGGCGCCTTGCGAAACGCCTCGAACGCGGCGACCAGGTCGGCGCTGTGGATGTTGTCGCGGACCTGCTTGCCCTCGTAGCCGAAGATCGTGTACGGCGTCTCGGTGACCACGCACTTCATCAGGTAGGCGAGGAAGCCGTGCAGCTTCGCCCCAGCGTGCTGCGGGCCGGTGAGACAGCCGCCGCGGAAGCAGACCGTGGGCATGTCGAAGTACCGCCCGTACTCCTGGACGAGCAGGTCGGCGGCGGCCTTCGAGGCGCCGAACAGCGAGTGGGTCGAGAGGTCGATCGACATCGACGTGTCGATGCCCCGGTAATAGCGGTGGTCTCGACGGCAGCTCCAGCCGGGTGGGCAGGTCCTGCAGCGGCAGCCGATTCGGGGTGTCGCCGTAGACCTTGTTGGTGGAGCAGAAGATGAACGGCGCGTCCGGGCAGTGCGCCCGCGCGGCCTCCAGCAGGTTGAGCGTGCCGTTCGCGTTGACCCCGAAATCCGTCTGCGGCTCGCGCGCCGCCCAGTCGTGCGACGGCTGCGCGGCGGTGTGCACGACGACCTCGATCGCGCCGGCGTGTTCGGCGAACAGGCGCTCCACGCCGTCGGCGTCCCGGATGTCGAGCTCGTGCGAGCGGAACTCGGGGTGGGCCCGGCGCAGCTCCTCGGTGACGGGCGCCGTCGACGCCTCCGCGCCGAAGAAGGCGCTGCGCATGTCGTTCTCGATCCCGACGACGTCGAGGCCCTGCGCCACCAGGTGGCGCACGGACTCCGAGCCGATCAGACCGCCCGAGCCGGTGACTATCGCGATCGCTGGCATGGTCAAAGGAAAGCGGACAGGCAGGCGCCCGTCCGCGGCGCGTTCATGTTAGTAGCTGCTCGTACTTCCAAACAGCACTGAGGGGGCGAGGTTGCGGCGGCGCGACCTCTCTAGATTTCCCGCCCGTGGCGATCGCACGCGCAGCGCAGACGCCGGCGGCGCGAGAGCGAGTCGCCGGGCAACGGTTCGCTTGGACGCGCGAGCCCGCGGTCATGTTCCTGGTCGCGGCCCTGTTCGCCTCGGCGGCGGTGCTGCTGGCCTACACGCGCCAGATCACCTTCCTGCTCGACGACTGGGAGTTCCTGCTCTACCGGCCCGGCTTTTCCGCCCACACGATCCTCGATCCGCACAACGAGCACATCGCCGTGGCCCCGGTGCTCATCTACAAGGCGCTGCTCGCGCTCTTCGGCATGGATTCCGCCCGCCCGTTCCAGGTTGCCGCGATCGGGACGTTCCTCGCCAGCGCCGCGTTGCTGTTCGCGTGGCTGCGCGGGCGGGTGGGCGAGTGGCTCGCGCTCGGGGCGACCCTGCTGGTGCTGTTCTGCGGCGCCGCGTGGGAGGACCTGCTCTGGGCTTTTCAGATCGGCTACTTCGGCTCGATGGCCGCCGGCCTCGGCTCGTTGCTCGCGCTGCGCCGCGATGACCGCACCGGCGATCGCCTGGCCTGTGCGCTGCTCATCCTGTGCTTCGCCTTCTCCAGCCTCGGGATCCCGTTCGCGGTCGGCGCCGCGGTCGCGGTGGGCACCGGCCCCGCCTGGCGCGCGCGCGTCTGGGTCGTCGCGATCCCGGTCGCTCTGTACGCGCTGTGGTGGGCGGGCTGGGGGCACACGGCCGAGACCCACGTCTCGCTCGCGAACTTCGCGGCGGCGCCGAAGTACGTGTTCGACAGCATCGCCTCGGGCATCTCGTCGCTGCTCGGCCTCGCGACGCCGCGGGACGAGGCCGGGGTCGGCGCGCTCGACTGGGGACGGCCGCTGGCCGCGCTCGCCCTCGTGCTCGGGGGCGTCCGCCTGTACCGGCTCGGCTCGGTGCCGCGCTGGCTGTGGGTCGTGGGCGCGATCGCCCTGTCGTACTGGGTGCTCGCCGCCGTCAACCTCTCCCCGGGACGCGACGCGACCGCCAGTCGCTACCAGTACATCGGCGGGATCTTCCTGCTGCTGGCCGCGCGCCGAGCTGGTCCGCGGGGTGCGCCTCGGCATCGGGGCCCTGGCGGTGGGCGCCGCGGTCGTCGCGCTCGCCGTCCTCAGCAACATCAACTTCCTCGACCAGTCCGCCGCCAGCTACGACAGGACCAGCGACCTGATCAAGGCGGATCTCGGCGCGGTCGAGATCGCTCGCGACACCGTCAACCCGGACTTCGTCCTCACGACCTCGATCGCCGGCACCGGCTACGTGCACGTCGGCGCCGGCGCCTACCTGGCGGCCGTCGACGACTTCGGCTCGCCGGCCGACACTCCCGCCGAGATCGCCGTGGCGCCCGAGGAGGCGCGGGAAGCCGCCGACCGGGTGCTGGCCGGCGCCCTCGGGCTGCGGGTCGCCCCGGCCGCGAGCGTCGCCGCCGGCCCCGGCTGCACGCGGGTGGATGCCGGCGCGGCACCGGCGCCGATCCAGGTCGGCCCGGGCACGCTGAGCGTGCACGGGATCGGCTCGGCCAACGCCGAGATCCGCCTGCGGCGCTTCGCGACTCAGAGCTTCCCGATCGGGGCCGGCGAGGTCAGCGGCAGCCCGGTGCAGATCGTGATCCCGGCCGACCGGTCGGACGTTCCATGGCAGGTGCAGCTCTCCGGGAGCGGCGACGTCGTCCTGTGCGAGACACCGGCCGCGGCCGCTGGGACGGCGGGATGAGCCGGCGGGAACGGTGCCGGCCGTGATATCCACACCCGCCTCAGTGATCGGCGGAGAGACGACGCCAGACGCAACCGACGGCGAGCGGGTTGCAGCGTGCGCGTGGTGCGGCGCGGCGCTCGACCCTGCCGCCCCGCACCCGGCCGGGCGGGTGCCGTGTCCGAGCTGTCGGGTCGCAGACCACCTGGCCGCCGCCCACCGACGCCGAGCTCGACGCCGCCTACGGGACCTGGTACCGGCCGGAGTCCGGGCGCTTCTCGGGGGTCGGCGACCGGCTCCTGCGCCGTCTGCGGGGCCGGCTGGCCGAGCGACTCGACGAGATCGCGCCCGCGGGCACGATCCTCGACGTGGGCTCGGGCGACGGGGCGCTGCTCGATGCGCTCGCCGCCCGCGGGCGGCCCGCGCTGGGGCTCGAGCGCGAATCCCACCGCGCCGACGTGCGCGCGGGCGAGCTCGCCGACCTCGAGGGGCCGTTCGCCGGGGTCGTGTTCTGGCACTCGCTCGAGCATCTGCCCCACGCGGGCGCGGAGCTCGAGCGCGGCGGTGGACCTGCTCGAGCCCGGTGGGATCGCGGTGGTCGCGATCCCGAACCCGGACAGCCTCCAGGCGCGCGCGTTCGGCGACCGCTGGCTGCACCTCGACCTGCCGCTGCACCTCGTCCACATTCCGGCGCCGGCGCTGCTCGCGCGCCTGCGCGAGCTCGGCATGCGGATCGAGCGGGTCAGCTACCTGCGCGGCGGGCAGGTCGTCTTCGGCTGGCTGCACGGGATCGTCGGCCTGCTGCCGGGCCACCCGGACCTCTACGACGCGATCCGCCGCCCCGAGGCCCGGCGGCGGCCGCTCTCGCCCGGGCGGCGCCTGGCCGTGCTCGCCGCCGGGGCGCTCGCGCTCGTCCCGGCGGCAGCGTGCGCGCTCGTCGAGGCCGCCATGCGCCGCGGGGGCACGGTGTACGTGGAGGCGCGCCGTGGCTGAGCAGCGCGCCGAAGACGGTGGTGGTGATGCCGGCGCTCAACGCGGCGAAGACGCTCGAAGACCACGGTCGCGGCGATCCCGCGCGACTGGGTCGACGAGATCATCCTCGTCGACGACCGCTCCACCGACGAGACGCTGAAGATCGCCCGCGAGCTCGGCGTTCACGTCGTCTGGCACCCGCACAACGTCGGCTACGGCGGCAACCAGAAGACCTGTTACCTCGAGGCGCTCCAGCGCGGGGCGGAGATCGTGGTGATGCTGCACCCCGACGGCCAGTACGAGCCGGGCCTGATCCCGAAGCTGATCGCGCCGATCGCCGACGGGCGGGCCGACCTGGTCCTCGGCACCCGGATGGCCGAGCGCGGCGCCGCGCGCGCCGCGGGGATGCCGCTCTACAAGCGGGTCGCCAACCGCGCCCTGACGACGATCGAGAACGGGGTTCTCGGCACCCATCTCACCGACCTCCACACGGGCTATCGCGCCTACGGCCGCGAGCTCCTGCTGACGGTCCCGTTCCTGCGCAACTCGATCGACTTCGTCTTCGACTCCGAGCTGCTGATGCAGGCCTCGTACTTCGGCTTCCGGATCGCAGAGGTCCCGGCGCGCACCCGCTACTTCGCCGAGGCCTCGTCGGTCGGACCGTGGGTCTCGACCGTCTACGGGGTCAAGACCCTGTGGGCCGCCGGTCGGTTGATCCTGCACCGCAGCCACGTGCTTCCGTCGAGAAAATACGCGCCGTGATCGCGGCGGCCGCGGAGCGAATCACCGGCGAGCGCGTCGTCACCGCCGCGGGCGGCTTCAACCCGACCTGGCAGCGTCACGTGGCCGCCTACGAGCTCTGCGCCGGGTTCCTGCCGCCGGGCCGCGTCCTCGATCTCGGCTGCGGCGTCGGCCACAGCTACCACCTGCTCGCCCCCCGGGAGAGCGTCGGCGTCGACCTCGATGCCGATGCGCTCGCGGGGCAGGACCGCGAGACCCACGTCGCCGACATGCGCGCGCTCCCGTTCGCGGACGGCAGCTTCGCCTCGGTGCTCGCGGTGCAGTCGATCGAGCACGTGCCCGACGCGAGCCCCGTGCTCGCGGAGGTCCGTCGCGTCCTCGAGCCGCGCGGGATCGCCGTGTTCGTCACCCCGAACCGGCTCACGTTCGCCCGCCCCGACGAGGTCATCGATCCCTATCACTACGTCGAGTACTCGCCGGACGAGCTCGCCGGGCCTGCCGGCCCCAGTTCGCCGAGCTTGACCTGCACGGCCTCTTCGGCTCGCCGCGTTACCTCGAGCTGGTCGCGGCCGAGCACGCAAGGCTCGATCGGCTCCTGCGCCTCGACCCGCTGCGGCTGCGCCGCGCGCTCGGCCGCCGGGTCCGCCAGCGCCTCTACGACACGCTGCTGCGCCGGGCCCGAACGGACCCCGATCCGCGCGCCGCGGCGATCGAGCGCGACGACTTCGAACTCCGCTCGGACGGGCTCGAGCGCGCGCTCGATCTGGTCGCCGTCTGCCGGCGGGATTAGGCCTTGGAGGCGGGCACCAACGCGGCACGCGCCAGCGGGCTGCCGGAGCGGCGCCGGCAGGGCATCGCGGAACGCATCCGGGGAGCGAGTCCCGGGACGCTGCTGTTCGCCGCCGCGGTCCTGATCGCTGGGGGCGTGTTGCTCAACTGGCTCTCGGAGCTCACCTTCTGGCGCGACGAGTGGGCGTTCATCCTCAATCGCCGCGGCTCGGGGCTCGACACCTACCTCGACCCCTACGTCGAGCAGCTCGTCGCGATCCCGATCGCGATCTACAAGCTGCTGATCGCGGTCTTCGGGCTCGAGTCGCCGATCCCGTTCCAGGTCGCCTCCACGCTCGTCTTCTTGACCAGCATCGTCGCCCTGTTCGTCTACGTCCGCCGGCGGGTGGGGGAGTGGCTCGCGCTCGCCGCCGCGCTCCCGATCCTCTTCCTCGGCCCCTCGTGGGACGACCTGCTGTTCCCGTTTCAGATCGCCTTCTTCGCCCCGGTCGCCTGCGGTCTCGGCGCCCTGCTGGCGCTCGATCGCGAGGACCGCCGCGGCGACGTGATCGCATGCGCGCTGCTCGTCGATCGGACTCTTCTGCTCCCACGTCGGGGATCCCGTTCGTGATCGCGGCCACGGTCGACGTCGGGCTCACTCGCGAGCGCTTCCGCCGCGCCTTCGTCGTCGCCCTGCCGACGGCGCTGTGGCTGATCTGGTACCTGGGCTGGGGGCGCTACGCGGAGAACTTCGTCTCCTTCCACAACTTCTCGACCCTGCCCGGGTACGTCGGCGACGGGTTCTCCTCCAGCCTCTCGACCCTGCTCGGGCTCGCGGTGCCGCGCGACGAGGCGCCGATCTCGTCGCTCGACTGGGGCCGGCCGCTGCTCGTGATCGCGCTTGCGGCCTGCGGTTGGCGGATCTGGCACGCCGGGATCATGGCCTTCAACCGACGGCTCTGGGCGGTCCTGGCGATGGGACTCGCCTTCTGGTCGCTGACCGGGCTCAACGCCTCGTTCTTCGGCCAGGCGACCTCGGGCCGCTACCAGTACATGGGGGTGATCTTCATCGTGCTGATCGCCGCCGAGCTCCTGCGCGGAGTCGAGCGTGCGGCGCTGGCTCGTCGGGTCCGTGCTCGTCGTCTCGCTACTGGCGACGCTCGCGAACTTCTCCTTACTCCGCGACAACGCCAACGGCCTCGCCGGGATCGCGCAGAAGGAGAAGGGCGGGCTCGCGGCGCTCGAGCTCACCCGTGGGCGGGTGGCAGCCGACTTTCAGCTCACCGAGGACAACTCCGGCGTCGACTACCTCGGGGCAATTCACGCCGGGCCGTACTTCTCGGCGACCGACGCCTACGGCTCGCCGGCCTACACGCCCGCCGAGCTCGGCGTCGTCCTCTGAGCAGTCGCGCGTCGCCGCCGACATGGTCTTCGCCGCGGCGCTCGGCCTGGCGCTCGAGCCATCGACCGGCCCGTCGCCCCGCCCGTGCATGAGCGTGCACGTCGGCCCAGGGCCGGAGATCGTCGCCCTGCCGCCGGGTGGCGCGGTGCTGCGGGCGTTGGATGGCTCGTCCCGAGTCGCTCTGCGCCGGTACGCGACCGACGAATTCCCGATCGCCCTCGGCGCGCTGGTCCAGGGCCAGGCGACGCGCCTGGAGATCCCGACCGATCGCTCGGCCCAGCCGTGGCAGATGTCGCTCGTCGGGCCGGGGCGCGTCTCGGTCTGCGCCCTTGGAGGGCCGGCATGAGCAGGCCCGCCGCGAGCGTCGCCCGCGCGCCGCGCGCCGCAGCGACGGGCCGCCTTGCGGCCTGGGTGGCCGATCCGCGCCTGCCGACGGTCCTCCTCGGGGCGGCGGCCACCGTCTCCGGCGTGCTGCTCGTGGTGCTCAGCTCGAACCTGACGTTCTTCATCGACGACTGGGACGTTCTGCTGCACCGCCGCGGGCTCAGCCCGGACGTCTTCCTCGAGCCGCACGCCGGGCATCCCTCGATGGGGCTGGTGGCGCTCTACAAGGCGATTCAGGTGACGTTCGGGATGAGCTCGGTCACCCCTTACGCCGTCGCCTCCACGGCCGTGTTCCTGCTCAGCGTCGTGCTGCTCTTCGTCTGGATGCGCGCTCGCGTCGGCGCCTGGCTCGCGCTCGCCGGCTCGCTCCCGGTGCTCTTCCTGGGGGCTGCCTACGAGGACCTGCTGACGCCGTTTCAGGTCGGCTTCTTCGCCCCGGTCGCGTGCGGCCTAGGCGCGTTGCTGGCGCTCGAGCGCGGGCATCGTCGCGACCCGTTGCTCTGCTGCGCGCTGCTCGTCGGGGGACTCACCTTCCAGACGATTGGACTGGCGTTCGTCGCGGGGGTCGCCGTCGCCCTGGCTCTGTCCGGTCGTCTGCGGCGCCTCGCCTGGGTGCCGTTGATCCCAGCCGTCCTGTACGGGCTGTGGTGGCTCGGCTGGGGCCATGAAGGCGGCAACCAGTTCACGTTCGACAACCTCGCCACCGCGCCGGCGTTCGTCCTCGACGGCTACGCCGCCTCGCTCTCCTCGCTGCTCGGCTTCGCGACCCCCGACGACGGCGCCCTGGAGTGGGGGAGGGCGCTGCTCGCGGCCGGTGTCGTGCTCGCCGTGGCGCGCGTCCTGGCCCTCGGACGGAGTCCCGCGCGGGCTCTGGGTGGTGCTGGCGATCGGGGTCGTCTTCTGGATCCTGATCGCGCTCAACGCGAGCTTCTTCCGCAGCGCCGAGACGTCGCGCTACCAGTTCCTGGGCGTCGTCTTCGTGCTCATGGCCGCCGCCGAGCTTGCGCGCGGACTGCGGCCGGGTCGCGCCGCGGTCGGGATCGCGCTCGCCGTCGCCGTCGCCGCCGTCGCCGGCAACCTGCTCGCGATGCGCGACGCCTACAACGACCTCCGCGCGCTGACGCCGGTCGTCCGCGGCGACCTCGCCGGGCTCGAGATCGCCGCCGACCGCGTCGACCCGGCCCTTGTGCTCGATCACGCCAACTCGGGGTTCGACTACTTCACCCTGCTCGACGCGGGCAGCTATCTGTCGGCGAGCGAGAAGTTCGGGTCGCCTGCCTACGACGCAGGCCGAGCTCGCCGCGGCGCCCGAGTCCGGCCGGGCGGCCGCCGACAAGGTGTTGGGGGCGGCGCTCGGGCTGCGCCTCGACCGCGCCTCGCTCACGCCGGCCCAGGCGGCCGCTGTGCCGCCCGCTCGACGGTGGCGCGCCGGTCACCCTGCCGGCCGACGGGACGATCCTGCGCAACCGCGGCCCGGGGCCGGTGGCGATCGACCTGCGCCGTTACGCGACCGGCCAGGCGCCGGTCGACCTCGGCAACCTCGCCCCCGGCGAGGCTGCGGCGCTGGCCATTCCGACGCGACCGCTCGCAGGTGCCCTGGCAGCTCCCGGTGCCCGCCGACGCCCGGCTCGACGTCTGCGGCCCGACGTCGCCCTAGGGCGAGGTCACTCCTCCTCGAGCTCCGGGCGGACGTAGTCGCCGCGGCTCAGGTGGTTCTCGAGGAAGACGTAGAGGACGATGAACAGGTAGCGGCTGCCCATCTCCTGGAGGGCGAGCTTGCTCTGGCCCGAGGTTCGGTTGCGCCACGAGATCGGGATCACGGCGAAGCTGTGGCCGCGGACGATCGCCTTCAGCGGCAGCTCGACCGTGAGGTTGAAGTGGTTGGAGAGCAGCGGCTGGACCGTCTCGATCACCTCGCGGCGGTAGGCCTTGAAGGCGTTCGTCGTGTCGTTGAAGCCGTGGCGGAACAGGACGCGGATGAACCAGTTCGCGAGCCGGTTGAGCACCAGCTTGGGCAGCGGGTAGTCGACCACCTTCGACTCCGGGAGAAAGCGCGAGCCGAACGACGCAGTCATAGCCCTGCTCGAGCAGGCGGTGGTAGCGCACCAGGTCGTCCGGGTCGTCGGAGCCGTCGGCCATCATCAGCACCACCGCGTCGCCCTGGAAGCGGTCGAGCCCCGAGCGGATCGCGAACCCGAACCCGCGCGGGTAGTGCGAGCGCAGGCACCGGACCTGGGGGTGCTCGGCGGCGATCGCGTCGACGATCGCGACGGTGCCGTCGACGCTCGCGTCGTCGATCACGAGGATCTCGTGCTCGATTCCCGTCCGCTTCGAGGGTCGTCGATCGCGGTCAGGATCGTCTGCTCGATCGAGCCCGCCTCGTTGTGGGCGGGCATGACGACCGAGAGCTTCATCGGTCGAAGCCCAGCGACGCCGCGACGGCGTCCTCGTTGGTCGGTCGATCCAGGCGTGGATGTCGGCGAGTATCCCGCCCGGGTCGCGCCGCGGGCGCCACGCCGTGGCTCCGAAGAGCCGCGAGCAGTCGGAGAGGTAGAGCGGAACGTCCCCGGGCCGATCCTCGTCGGCGGGCTCGATCGGCACCTCGTTGCCGGTCAGCTCGCGGCAGATCGACGTCGTCTCGCGCAGCGACAGGCTCACCTCGCGCCCGCCGCCGACGTTGCCGACGAACCCGTCCCAGCGGTCGGGCTCGGCTGAGCTGCTCGTCGATGAGCTCGAACAGGTCGGCGACGTGCAGCAGGTCGCGTACCTGGTGCCCGCCGCCGCCGTAGCCGATGTAGGTGAGCGGCCTGGCGAAGTGGTGGTGCAGGAGCCAGAACGTGAACACGCCCTGGTCGACGCGCCCCATCTGCCACGGGCCGGCGATCACCCCGCAGCGGTCGACGACCGTGCGCAGCGCCGAAGTTCGCCGCGTACTCGGTGACGAGCAGCTCGGCGGCGAGCTTCGTCGCCCCGTAGAGCGTGCGGGGCCCGTCGAGCGGGAAGGACTCGGCGATCCCGGCCTCGCTCGACGCCCTCGATCTCCTGGGCCGGCGCGAGCTCGAACCGGGTCTCGGTCCGCTCGAGCGCGAGCCGGTTCAGGCGCCGGGTAGGGGTAGACGCGGCTCGTCGAGAGGAAGACGAACTGGGCGCCGTCGCGCCGCGCGAGCTCGAGGCAGTTGTAGGCGCCGACCAGGTTGGTCTCGAACGGGTAGTCGGTGTCGCCGGTCATCCCGACGAGCGCCGACGGCTCGGCCGAGCACTCGACCAGCGCGTCGACGCGGGCCGAGCGTCGGCGAGCGCCGTCGCGGTCGCGCACGTCGGCGCGGACGAACTCGACCCCGGCGGCCTCGAGGCGGGGCAGGTTGAGCTCCGAGCCGCGCCGGTGCAGGTTGTCGAGCGCGACCAGCTCCCAGTCCGGGTGGCGGCTCGGCGAGCGCGATCGCGAGGTTGGCGCCGACGAAGCCGGCGCCGCCGGTGATCAGGACCCGCATCGGGCTGCGCGGCGCTCGCTCATCAACGCCGCCGCAGGCTACCCTCGGCGGCGATGGCGCGCTTCGGGAACACCGGGCTCGACCACGTGGCGATCGGCGTCACGGACGTCGAGCGCTCGCGCGAGTTCTACGCCGAGGTCCTTGGTTTCGAGCGGGTCCACGAGGCCTGGGACAGGCCGGTGGTGATGGCGGCCGAGGGCACCGGCGTTGCGATCTTCGACCGCCACGTGCATCCGTCGGCGACTCCGGACGACGCCGAGCCGCCGTCGGTGCGGATCCTCCACATCGCGTTCCGCGTCGACCGCGCGGGACTGGAGCGGGCGCGCGTCGAGCTCGCCGAGCGCGGGCTGGACGTGCAGTTCTCCGACCACGGGATCAGCCACTCGATCTACTTCGCAGACCCCGACGGCCATCGGCTCGAGCTCACGACCTACGAGGTCTGAGCGGGTGGACGGGTCCGGCGGCGACCCCCGCGCGGCCGTCGCCGACCGGGTGGCGGAGCTGTTCGCGAGCTATCAGCCGCCTGACTTCGCGCACGTCCCCGACGCGGACGCGGCCCTGTTTCTGTGCGCGATGGACCACCGCACCGGCTACGCGGGCGCCCACAGCGTCGACGGCGAGGGGCCGTTCGAGGGCAGCGAGCTGCTGTGGGCCGCCGGTCTGCGCTCGGCGCGCCGCCGCCCTGGGCTGCTGACCGCGACAGCGCTCGCCGCGGTCACCGAGGCCGACGTCGCGAGCGCTTTCGAGGTCGACGGCGAGACCGTCGCGGACCCCGATCGCCGGGCCGCGCTGTGGCGCGACCTGGCCGCCGGCCTCGCCCGCGACCACGGGGGCAGCGCCGCCCGGCTGCTGGCCTCGGCAGACGGCAGGCTCGGCGGCGAGGGCGGCCTGCTGGCGCGTCTCGCGCCCTACGAGGCCTACGCCGACCCGCTGGCCAAGAAGTCGCAGCTGTTCGCGAAGATCTGCGCCCGTCGCGGCTGGCTCGAGGTCTTCGACCCGGAGAGCTGGGAGGTCGCGGCCGACAACGTGCTGATGCGCCTCGCGCTGCGCTCCGGGCTGGTCGAGCCCGGGGACCTCGGGCAGGTGCGGGGCGCGACGCGGGACGCGTTCAAGGCGGTGGCCGCGGACACCGGGATCTCGCCGCCGGTGCTCGACGACATGCTCTGGGAGCTCGGCCGCGACGACCCGGACCTGCTCGGCACCGGCGCCGGCGACCTGCGCGAGCCGCCCCGCGACCCCGCGTCGGCCTGGTACTGAGGAGCTAGAGGATCGACGGCGGCGCGGTCTTGGCGATGAAGAAGAACCAGATGCAGAGCGCCACGAAGGCGATCGCCAGCGACACGAACATCATCGGCTCCAGCGGGCCGCGCAACCGCCTGGCCCAATCGCCCTCCTCCTCGTCCTCCATCACACGGGCGTAGACGCCCGTGACCCGCAGGTAGAGGCCGTTGAGCCAGAGCAGGACGGGGGCGGTCGCGGCCATCGCCACGGGCACGCCGACGAGCCCGGCGACGAAGTGGGTGGGGCCGTCGTTGGTCGCGTGGGCGAGGCCCCAGAGGGTGAGCGCCGGGATCCCGATCCACCAGCCGACGCACGCGAACGCCATCACGACGAGCACGAAGGCGCCGGCGATGCGCTCGCGGGTCTCGATACCTGCCGTCATCAGCCTCCGATCGGCGCCCTCGGGTTTGCCCCCCAGAAGACCAGTGTCCCCAGCATCCCGATGATGTGCACCAAGCACGATGTTGAGCACCATCGACTTCGCCGTCGCCGTGCCCACGCCGACCGGTCCGCCCGACGCCGTGAAGCCGTAGTAGCAGCCGACCAGCACGATCACGGTCGCCATGGCCATGGCCTTGATGAGGCTGAAGATGAGATCGGGCGGGTTCTGGAACATCCAGAAGATCAGGAAGTAGCCGCCCGAGGAGACCTCGCCGACCTGCTCGACGACGGCGATATAGGAGGCCAGGTAGCCGACGCCGATCGCCGGCGAGGTAGATGAACGGCAGCGTCAGCCAGGCGCCGAGCAGCCTGGTCCCGCAGAGGAAGACATCGGGTTGACGCCCATCACCTCGAGCGCGTCGACCTCGTCGGAGATCCGCATCGCGCCGAGCTCGGCGACGATCCCGGTGCCCACCTTCGCGGCCATCATGTAGCCGAACGCGTAGGGGATCACCTCGCGCAGGTCGCACCAGGCGGCGAAGGTGCCCGCGTTCGAGGGCGCCCCGACGCTGCGCGAGAAGTAGGCGCCCTCGATCCCGCACTGCAGGCCGAGGATGAAGACCAGGCCCCAGATCACGAGCGTCGAGCCGAGGATCAGGATCCCGGCCTGGCGCAGCGCCTCGCCGAAGAAGCCCATCACGCGGCCTGAGTAGACGCTCCCCATCACCCGGCCGGAGAAGCGGGCGATGTCGCCGAGGCTGCCGAGCCAGTCTCGAGGTACCGCCAGCCAGCCGGGCATCAGACCGCCACTCGCCACTCGCCACTGGCCACTCGGTCCCAGGTCGCCGCCGAGTGGCGAGTGGCGAGTGGCCAGTGGCGACTCACTTGATCACCGAAATTTCCGGATGCGTTGCGAGCAGCGTCTGCGTGAAGACGTAGTTGAACGCGAAGATCCCGAGCAGCGCGGTGACGACCGCCTCGTTGACCGCCCGGCCGACCCCCTCGGCGCCTCCGGACGCATTCATCCCCTTGTAACAGCAGACGATCGCCGTGATCCCGCCGAACATCGTGCACTTGAGCAGGGATCCCCAGAGGTCGGTGACCGAGGCGTTGGTGAAGAGGGTCGCGAAGAAGCCGCCGAGCGGCTGGCCGTAGGCGACCTCCGCGAACAGGCCGCCGGCGATCCCGAAGAGCAGCGCGTAGACATCCATCAGTCCGGTGATCAGGATCAGGGCGAGGAAGCGCGGCACGACCAGGTTCTTGATCGGGTCGACGCCGAGCACCTGAAGGGCGTCGAGCTCCTCGCGGATCTTCCGCGCGCCGAGGTCGGCGGTGATCGCGGTGCCGGCGACCCCGGCGACGATGATCGCGGTGACGAACGGGCGCGAACTCGCGGACCGAGGCGAGGATGAAGAAGCCGCCGAGGCGGTCGAGGGCGCCGAAGAGGCTCGAGGAAGTTGGCCGCCTGCAGGCCGGGCGCACCGAAGCCGAAGGCGACCGTCGAGATCATCAGCGGGAACCAGCAGAGCTGGAGCGCGAACAGGAACTGGCCGATGAACTCGCCGCCGTAGGGATACGGGGGCCTGACCGCCGCGACGATCGTCTTGCCGGTCAGGATCATCATGTTCCCGACCTGCTCGAACAGGCCCTTGGCGGGCAGGAACGCCCGGTCAGCGGCGGCGCGGACCATCAGCGCGCCGGGTGTGCGGTGGCTAACGGGCACCCGCCCGAGACCTTCACCCGCCACCAGCTCATCAGCGCGCCGAGCGGGCCCAGCCGGGGGCTGACCTGCCAGGTCGAGCATCCGAGCTCGCCGGTGTCGGCGGACGAGACGACCTCCCAGCGGTGGCCGGCGGGGTCGGCGAGCATCGCGTCGCGGACCTCGCGGGCGCGGCGCTCGCGACGCGCGCGGCCGATCGCCGCGGCGCGCGCGGCCGCCGAGCTGGGCGAGCAGCGAGTCGCGCGTGGTCGCGAGCTCGGCGACTCCCGCCACGCGGGGCTCTCGAGGTCGGCGCGGGCTCCGCGCCGGCCGGGACGAGGTCGCGGCTGTAGCTCGCGAGCTCGGCCTCGAGCCGGCCGATCTGCCGGCGCAGCTCGCGCCGTGCCGCGCCCTCGTCGGCCTCGAGCCAGGTGTCGTCGAGCTCGAGCTCGGACGCGAGCGCGCCGAGGTCGAGCTCGGGCTCGTCGCCCGCCGCCTCCTCGGGTAGCCCGGCCTCGAGCGCCTCGGGCAGGGCGGAGGACACGAGGGCCGTGATCGCGACCTCGCGCGGGTCGACGCCGGCCGCGCGGGCCGCCTCGATCGCCTCGGCGGCGATCCGCTCGACCTCCGTGGAGCCGCCGGCGCTCGTCGGCGACGAAGCTGCCGCGCCCGTGGCGGGTGACGATCAGGCCGTCGCCCTCGAGCCGCGCGTAGACGGCGCGCACCGTGTTGACGTTGACGCCGGCCCAGTCGGCCATCGTCCGCACGCTCGGCATCCGCTCGCCCGGGGGCCAGGCGCCCGGCCGCGATCAGCGCCCGCAGCCGCCAGGCGAGCTGGACGCCGACCGGCAGCTCGTCCTCGGCGTCGGCGCGAAACGGGTCCCGCGTGGCTGACTGTGCCATCAAGATCACACAGTAGCTCGGACCACTGTGATAGTCAAGTGGCACACGAGGGCCGCTGGTAGCCTCGCGCCGGTGAAGCTCTCGCGCGACCTCTACGACCGGCTCGTGGCCCACGCGCGGTCCGAGGCCCCGAACGAGTGCTGCGGGATCATCGGCGTCGTGCGACGGCAGCGCGGTCGACTTCTACCCGGCGCGCAACCGTTCAACAGCCCGATGCGCTTCGAGATCCACCCGGACGACCTGTATTCGGATCAACGCGGAGATCGAGGAGCGCGGCGAGAGATGGCGCTCTATCCACTCCCACCCGAACACCGAGGGCGTGCCCTCGCAGACCGACATCAACCTGCGCCTCGCTGGTGGCCGGGCATCGACTGGATCGATCGCTCGCTCGCGGGCGGCGAGGCCGTCGTCCGCGGCTTCGCGATCGACGGCCCGAGCGTCGAGGAGGTGGAGCTCGTTGTCGGCGACGTGACTCCGGTCGAGCCGCTCGCCTGCCCGACCTGCGCGTCGCAAGTACCCGCTGAGCGAGCGCTTCTGCTCGGACTGCGAGATGCCGCTCGTCTACGTCGGCCGCGGCGAGGAGGAGCCGATCACCGAGGCGCACGAGCGGGCGCGCAAGGTGAAGCCCCAGTACACGGGCGGCGATCCGGTGAAGGTCGCCTTCGCGCGCCAACCTCGCCGAGGCCCAGCTGATCCAGGGGATCCTGCTCGAGGAGGGGATCCCGAGCTTCGAGCGACGCAGCCGCGGCTTCGACGTCCCCGACTTCCTGGCGGCCGGCCCGCGCGACATCCTCGTGCCCGGCGCCGGCGCCGAGGCCGCGCGGGAGCTGCTCGCCGGAACCGCCGAGCACGCGCTCGAGCCCGAGACCGGCCGCCGGTCGCCGCCGAGCGCCCGGGGCGGCTGCTCGTCGGGATCCTGGTCGCCCTCGTGATCGCGGTCGCGATCGTCTGGGTGGTCTCTCGACTGCTCTGACGGCTCAGAACGGGGCCTCGTCGGGCAGCTCGCCGAGCGAGCCCGCCCGCGGCAGGTCCTCGCGCAGGTAGCGGCGCCACTCGCTCTCGACCTCGCGGAACGCGGGCGTCGAAGGCGAGCTCGATCGCCCGCGTCGCGCCCTCGCGCCGCAGCCGGGAGACCAGGATCGAGCAGGCGTCGGGCCCGCGCTCGCGCGCCAGCAGGTCGTAGACGGTGCCGCCGAGGATGATCGCGTCGCGGGCCGACGGCGGGAACGACGGCTGGCCGCCCTGGCGCATGCGGGTGTTGACCGCGGCGCGGAACAGCGACGTCTGGCCGGCGAAGTACTGCGCCCCGCCCTCGATCAGCCACGCCCAGCGCACGTAGCGGGCGAAACGGCGCGGGCCCCAGGGCGGCGGCAGGCGCTCGTTGTTGGCGGCGAGCACGATCTGCGCGTAGAGGCGCTCGGCGGTGCCGCGCAACGCCGCGAGCGAGTCCTCGCCCGCGGCGCGGCGGTCCGTGTACTCGTCGTTGAGGATGTGGAGCTCGGAGGCCATCGCCCAGCCGGCGAGGTAGCGCCGCCCGGCCGGCGCCGCGGCGAGCCGCGCCGCGGGCAGGAACGGGTGCGCGGCGGCGAGCCATCCCGGCGACGGATGGATGATCACCGTGATCCCGCCCGGCGCGTCGTCGAAGCGGTCCTCGAGGCGCAGGCGCAGGTCCTCGAGCCGGTCGAGGGTGCGCTGGGCGCAGGCGTCGTCCGCGGTCTCGTGGCGCGCGGTGAAGCTCAGCGACTCGGTCTCGACCCAGGCCATCGCCGATCGAGGTTATTGCCCGCCGTCGGTCGCCGCCGCGGCTGCCGCGGCCGCTCCATCTGTGCGCAATCTCACACTCCGCGACCCGGCCCGGTAGGACGCTCGTTACGGCCATCGACGATCGGAGCAGCGTGAACCAGAGCCTTCCCCCAGGCCCGTCCTACCCCGCGACGATCCAGATGATCGGCTTCTGGTCCCGCCCGCTGGCCTACCTCGAGCGCAGCCGGGCCCGCTACGGCAAGCGCTTCACGCTGCGGTTCCCGCTCGCGCCGCCGTTCGTGATGATCACCGAGCCGGACCAGATCAAGCAGGTGTTCACGGCTCCGCCGGACGTCCTGCGACCCGGCGAGGGCGCCCGGGTCCTGCAGCCGATCGTCGGCGACAACTCGGTGATCCTGCTCGACGGCGGCGCCCACATGGAGCAGCGCAAGCTGATGCTCCCCGCGTTCCACGGCGAGCGCATGGAGCGCCTCACCGACCTGATCGAGCGGGTCGCCGACGCCGAGGTCGCCTCCTGGAACGGAGCCGCGGAGCTCGAGCTGCACCCGAGGATGCAGCGGCTGACGATGGAGATCATCCTGCGCGCCGTCTTCGGGCTCGACCCCGGTGAGCGGCTCGACGCGATGCGCGAGCGACTCGCCCGGCTCGCCGCGTACGGCGACAAGCCGATCACCCTGCTCGGCCAGCCTCCGGAGTGGCTGGAGCCGACGCTCAACCGCTTCGGGCCGGTGGCCGGCTTCGTCGACCTGCGGACGGAGATCGACACGCTGCTGTTCGAGCTGATCGCCGAGCGGCGCGCCGAGGAGGCCGATCGCGACGACGTGCTCTCGATGCTGCTCGAGGCGCGGCACGAGGACGGCTCGCCGATGTCCCAGCAGGAGCTGCGCGACGAGCTGCTCACGCTGCTGATCGCCGGCCACGAGACCACGGCCACGACGCTCGCCTGGGCGTTCGAGCGCCTCGTCCGCGAGCCCGGCGCGCTCGCCCGGCTCGTCGACGAGATCGACGCGGGCGACGAGGACGACTACCTGGTCGGCGACGATCCGCGAGACGCTGCGGCACCGGCCCGGTGCTCCCCAACAACGCTCCGCGCATGGTCGCGAAGCCGATCGAGGTCGGTGGCTGGCACTACGAGCCGGGCGTCTGCCTCGTCCCGAACGCCTACCTCGTCCACCACGACCCGCGACCTCTATCCGGATCCGTACGCCTTCCGGCCGGAGCGCTTCCTCGACGAGTCGCCCGGCACGTACACCTGGATCCCGTTCGGCGGCGGGCGCCGGCGCTGTCTCGGCGCCAGCTTCGCCCTGCTCGAGATGCGGATCGTGCTGCGCGCGGTGCTCCGCGCCTACGCGCTGCGCCCGGTCGGGGGCACGCCCGAGCTCGCCCGCCGGCGCAACATCACCGTACGGCCGGGCGGCGGCTCGACCGTCGGCGGTCGGTGCGCGTGAGGCGCGGGTGCCGGTCGCCGCGTGATACTCCGGCTGTGGCCGCGGGCGGCGACGCCGACGTAGAGGAGATCAGGCGCGAGCTGCGCGACGTCACGCGCCGGATCGTCCGCACCGGTTGGATCGTCAACGCCGTCGGCGGCGCGGTCACGTTCGCCTCGATCGGCTTCCTGATCCCGATCTTCATCGAGCCAAACGACGCCGCCAAGCTCGGAGTGCGCAACGGTCCCGGCGTCCTGCTCGCGCTGGTCGTCGGGCGGCTACGTGCTCTCGCGGTGGTCGGTCCGCGACCAGCGGCGCGCCTTCGACTGGATCATCGAGCGCCGCGACCCGACCCCGGACGAGCACCGCCTCACGCTCTCGCTGGCGGCGACCTGGACCAAGCGGCTCGCCGATCACCTGGGCGCTCGCCGCGGTGGCGTTCGGCCTCATCAACCTGACGTACACGGCGGGTTTTGCGGCGGTCGTCACGGCCACGGCCTGGCTCGGCGGCGAGACGACGTGCGCACTCGCCTACCTCTACTACGAGCGCGCCCTGCGGCCCGTGACCGCCCGCGCGCTCGCCGCCCGCCTGCCCGACCGCCCGATCGCGCCGGGCGTCCGCGGGCGGCTGCTGATCGCCTGGAGCCTCGGCACGGGCGTGCCCATCCTCGGCATCCTCGTCGTCGGCGTGGTCGGGCATCACGAGCTCGGACGTCGACGCCAACTACGTCGCGGGCGCCTCGGTCTTCCTCGGCGCGGTAGCGCTGGGCGTGGGCTGGCTGGCGAGCACGATCGCCGCCCGCTCGATCGCCGACCCGGTCACCTCGGTCCGCGCGGCGCTCGACCGGGTCGCGGAGGGGCGACTTCGACGCCGAGGTCGCGGTCGAGGACGGCAGCGAGGTCGGCCTGTTGCAGGCGGGCTTCAACCGGATGGCCGAGGGCCTGCGCGAGCGCGAGCACATCCGCGACCTGTTCGGCCGCCAGGTGGGCCGCGAGGTCGCCCAGGCGGCCCTGCGGGGCGGCGCTCGGCTCGGCGGCGAGGAGCGCGAGATCGGCGCCCTGTTCGTGGACCTCGTGGGCTCGACGTCGATCGCCCTGGCGCTGCCGCCGACCGAGGTGGTCCGCCTGCTCAACCGCTTCTTCCGCGTCGTCGTCGAGGCGGTCGAGGCCGAGGGCGGGCTCGTGAACAAGTTCGAGGGCGACGCGGCGCTGTGCGTCTTCGGCGCCCCGGTCGAGAGCGCCGATCCGGCCGGCGACGCGCTGCGGGCCGCGCGCCACCTCGCCGGGCGCCTGGAGCGCGAGGTGCGCGAGATCGGCTTCGGCATCGGGGTCTCGGCCGGGGTCGCGGTCGCCGGCAACGTCGGTGCCGAGCAGCGCTTCGAGTACACCGTGATCGGCGACCCGGTGAACGAGGCCGCCCGGCTCTGCGAGCTGGCCAAGGAGCGCCCGGAGCGCGTGCTGGCGTCCGAGGCGGCGCTCACCCGAGCCGCCGGGGGCGAGGCCGAGGGCTGGGAGCTGACCGAGCGCACCGTCCTGCGCGGGCGCCTGGAGGCAACCGGGCTGGCGTTGCCCCGATAGAGCCCCGGGCCACGAGCGGTTGGCGAGTTGAGCACTTTTGGGGGTGCTCAATTCGCCAACGGCCATCGAGTGCCCAAGGCCCGGCGGCGCCGGGACGCCCCTACCCGGGCCGCGTCTCGGCGGCGCGCTCGCGCTCGTAATCGAGCTCGGTCGGAACGCCGATCGCGTTCAGCGCGGCCCTCGCGGCGTCGAGGTCGCCGGCGTCGGCGACGGCCGCCGCCAGCGGCAGCTCGGCGGCCGCGGCCTCGAGATCGAAGGTGAAGACCACCGCGCCGAGCGGGCTCAGCGGGACCGTGCGCCGCCCGCCGCGGATCGCCGCGTCGCCGAGCTCGCCGCGGGCGCAGCGGACGACGAGCATGCTCGCCTCGGTGCCGGAGCCGGTGGCGGCGCGCTCGAGGTCGTCGGCGTGTGGGGCGGTGACGCTCGAGCTGCCGATCCAGGCGCCGGCGCGCAGCGAGGGCGGCGATCCGGCCGAGGACCTCGTCCGGCGTGAGCTCGCCGTCGCAGCCGGCGCCGATCAGGGCGATCAGGCCGTCCGTGAGCGTCCCGAGGCTGAGCCCGGCGGCCAGCATCACGGCATCGCAGAGCGGGCTGCCGAGCCCGGGCTCGTCACCGCTCGCGAGCGCGTCGCCGCCGACGTCGGTGTAGATGACGAGGTCGCAGCCGAGGAGCCCGGCAGCGGCGCGGATTCCCTCGGCCGCGCCCGCCGGTCCGTCGGTGATGTCGATCAGCACCGTGGGGCGGTCGAGATGGGCGGCGGCATGGGCCTCGGAGAACAGCGCGCCCTCGGGCGTGGAGGTGGTCGGCCCCGCCAGCACCGCGTGGCGTCCCAGCGGCTCGCCGCCGCGGATCTGCGCCACCGGCCGCGGGCCCGGGGTGAGGGTCGATCGGGATCCGCTCCCAGGCGACCCCGCCCAGCACGAACTGCGTCCCGAGCTCCTCGCAGCGCCGCGCGACCGCGAGCGCCCCGAACACGTCCCCGCCCCCGCCGATGCCGAGCACCAGCGCCCGGCGCGCCCGGGCGACGCGCCGATCGAAGTTGCCGGGGGCTATGGCCTAGACCAGCGCCGGCTCGGCTTGGCAGATCTCGCGGATCGACGCGGCGGCGCGGTCGAACTCCTCGTCCGCCATCACCGGGGTGCCCTCGAAGGGCAGGTCGCGGTCGATCTCGACCCACGAGCGGCAGCCGTGGTACTCGTCCTTCACCCGGACCGTCACGGGCCGCGGGATCCTGTGGACCCGCAGGAGCAGAACGTGGAGCGGATGGGTCCGCTTCCAGCGCAGACGCTTCTGCGCGTAGTCCTGGGTCCAGACGTGGAAGGGCGAGAGCGCGTCGACGATCCGCGGGTCGTCGGTCTCGAAGTGGTCGGAGACCTCGGCCCAGGCGCGGATCCGCACCCGGTCGGGCTGCGGGATGCCGCCGTCCTGGAGCAGCGCGCGCGGCGGCGGCTCCTCGTCCGGCCACACGCCCTCCTCGAGCGCGCGACGCAGCTCGGGGTGGTGGGACTCGCGGACGAGGTCGTTGCGCTGGTGGTCGAAGGTCGGATACAGGAAGAACTGCTCGTGCTCGAGCTCGAAGTGCTTGTCCTGCTCGCGGATGCCGCCCTTGCGGATCGTGAGCAACTGCTCACCCTCGGAGAGGGCGCGGACCGTCACGGCCCATTCTTTGAAGGCAATAGGCATGGATTAGCTTTTCGGGGGGGAGATTGTGTGCGTTTTCCGGCCCTGGGACTTCGCCCCGGAGGGGCGGTCAGAGCCGGTTGGGGCCCCTGAATATAGAGAAGCGGTCGCCAAATTCAAGTTTGTGATCAAAGTTGCGTAGGCGTCCCGTAGGCGCCCCCGCCGGGCGTCTCCAGGCGCAGCCGGTCGCCCGGCGCGAGCTCGCCGGCCGCCTTCGGCGGCAGTTGCTCGCCGTTCAGCAGGTTGCGGCCGGGAGCGCCGGCAGCGCCTCCCGCTCGGCCACGTGGCGCGTGGCGCCGGCGTTCGGTGATCAGCGTGAAGCTCATCGGCTCCAGAGCCTCGATCTCGCGCACCACCCCGTCGCCGCCCGTCCGGGCGCCATCGCCGCCTGAGCCCCGCCTGATCTCCAACCGCGTAACCCGCACGGGGTACTCCGCTTCGAAGACCTCCACGGGCGTGTTCAGCGTATTCGACATCGCCACGTGGATGCCGGTGGGACCGTCGGCGTCCGGGCAGGCGCCCTGGCCGCCGCCGATCGTCTCGTAGTACGTGAAGCTTTCATCCCCCGCCAGGGTGAAGTTGTTCATCGTCCCCTGGCCCTGCGCGGGCGCGTCGGTCGCCCCGGCGAGGGCCTCGATCACCAGGTCCGCGACCCGGCTCGACGTCTCGACATTGCCGGCGGCGACGGCCGCCGGAGGGCGGGCGTTCAGCACGCAGCCCTCGGGGGCGGCGACCTCGATCGGCCGGTGCGCTCCGGCGCATGGCGGGGCGTCGGGGTCGGTGAGCACGCGAACGGCGAAGAACGCCGCCGACTTGGTCACGGCGAGCGGGCAGTTGAGGTTGCCGGCGACCTGGTCGGCGCTGCCCGAGAAGTCGAGCCGCATGCGCTCCCCGTCCACGATGGCGCGCACGCGCAGCTCGACGTCCTGGCCGCCGTCGGGCCCGCCCTCGAGCAGGTCCGTGGCCTCGTACTCGCCGTCCGGGAGCCGGGCGATCGCGGCGCGGCTGCGGCGCTCGGCGTAGGCGAGGATCTCGTCCATGCCCGCGAGCAGCGGCTCGCGCCCGAGGCGTTCGATCAGCTCAGCGAAGCGCTTGTCACCGGTCAGGTTGGCGGCGCGCTGGGCGCGCAGGTCGGCGAGGCGCTCGGCCGGGTTTCGCATCAGCTCGGCGAGCTCCGCGAGCTTCTCGTCGGTCGCCCGCGTCGGAGGGATCACGACGCCCTCCTCCTCGAGCGTCGTCGACAGCGCGGGCATCCCGCCCGGGGTCGGGCCGCCGATGTCCGCGTGGTGGGCGCGGCTGGCGGCGAACCCGACCAGCAGGTCGCCGTCGAAGAGCGGCGAGATCAGGGTGACGTCGGGCAGATGGGTGCCGCCGCGGAACGGGTCGTTGAGGATCCAGGCCTCGCCCGGACGTTGGTCGAGGTCGAGCACGGCGGCGACCGCGTCGGGCATCGAGCCGAGGTGCACCGGGATGTGCTCCGCCTGCATCACCAGCTCGCCGCGGGCGTCGAAGAGCGCGGTGGAGCAGTCGCGGCGCTCCTTGATGTTCGGCGAGTGGGCCGAGCGGATCAGCACCGCGCCCATCTCGTCGCAGGCGGCGCGCAGCGCGCCGATCAGCACCTGCAGCGAGATCGGGTCGAGGCCCTCGCTCATCGCGCCTCGCTCCGCCCGCACGGTCCCCGCGTCGTCGACCTCCGCGCGCCAGCCGGGCGGCAGCACCAGGGTCGCCTCCGGGAGCTCGAACACGCACGGGCCGTCGGCCACGGTCCCGGCCGGCGGCTCGCCCCGCAGCACCTCGGCCTCGAGCCACTCGCCGGCGAAGCGCGCCCGGCGGCTCCCGCGGTTCAGGGCGCCCTCGTCGGCGGCGCGCGGACGCGGGTCCGGGCCGGGCTCCACGAGCGCCAGGCGGACGTTCACCAGCTCGACCTCGGCGTCGGGGTCGCGGTAGCCGTAACGGCGCTCGTGCTCGGCGGCGAACTCCTCGGCGAGCCGCTCGGGGCTCGGGCGCTCGTCGCCGGCGACGGGGAGCTCGAACGACTGGCCGCGATAGCGCAGCTCGTAGGTGACCTCGGCGGTGGCGTCGCCGAGCCCCTCGGCCAGGCCCTCGCGCAGCGCCCGCACCTCCGCGGCGATCCGCTCGGCGGTGAGCTCGTCGCCGCGCAGCATCACCGTGCGCGCCGTGTCCCGCCGGCGCTCGGAGGCGAGCAGGCCGAGCGCCGACAGCACCCCGCTGGCCCGCGGGCAAAGGATCCGCTCGATCCCGAGCTCGGCGGCGATCGCGGCCGCGTGCATCGGGCCCGCGCCGCCGAAGGGCATCAGCGCGAAGTCGCGCGGGTCGACTCCGCGCTCGACTGTGACGACGCGCAGGGCGCGCACCATCTCGGTGTTCGCGATCCGCACGATGCCCTCGGCCGCGGCAAGCGGCTCGAGCCCGAGCTCGTCCGCGAGCCGCGCGACCGCGGCCTTCGCCGCGTCCTCGTCGAGCTCGACGCCGCCGGCCAGCTCCGAGGACGGGCCGAGGTATCCGAGCATCAGGTTCGCGTCGGTCACCGTCGGCTCCGTTCCGCCCCGCCCGTAGCAGGCAGGCCCCGGCTGGGCCCCCGCCGAGCGCGGGCCGACCCGCAGGGCCCCGCCGTCGTCGCGCCAGCCGATCGACCCGCCGCCGGCCCCGACCGTGTGCACGTCGACCATCGGCAGCTGGATGACCCTGCCGTCGAGCTCGCGCGAGTCGGTCTTGCGCACCCGGCCCTCCTCGATCACGCAGACGTCGCAGGACGTGCCGCCCATGTCGAAGCCGAGCGCGTTGGCGTCGCCCGAGAGCCGGGCGAGCAATCCCGCCCCGACGGCTCCCCCGGCAGGCCCGGACAGCACGCTCCACGCCCCGGCCCGCGCCGCCTCCTCGGCCGGCGCGACCCCGCCGGACGACAGCATCACCGCCGGCTCGGGCAGCCCGCCCTCGGCCGCGGCCTCGCCGAGACGGCCGAGGTAGCGGTCCAGGAGGGGGGAGAGGTAGGCGTCGATGACCGTGGTCGAGCAGCGCTCGTACTCGCGGAACTGCGGCAGCACCTCGCACGAGGCGGAGACGTGGACCCCGTCGAGGCGCTCGCGCAGGCGCTCGGCGATCGCGCGCTCGTGCGCGGGCTCGAGGTAGGAGAAGAGCAGGCAGATCGCGATCGACTCGACCCCGAGTTCGGCCGCCTCGCCGGCGATCCGGTCGAGCTCGGCCGGTTCGAGCGCCTCGACCACGCCGTCGGGACCGACCCGCTCGCCGGCCTCGATGCGGTCGTCCGGCGCCACGAGGGGCTCGGGCAGCGGCGCGCAGAGGTGGTAGAGGCGGGGCCGGTTCTGACGGCGGATCTCGAGCAGGTCGGCGAAGCCGCGTGTGGCGATCAGCGCCGTCCGCGCGCCGCGCCGTTCGAGCAGGGCGTTGGTGCCGACGGTCATCCCGTGGGCGAACGCCTCGACGTCACCCGGCGCGGCGCCGGCGCGCTCGAGCGCCGCCTCGATCGCCGCCAGCACGCCCTCGGACTGGTCCTCGGGCGTGGTCGGCGCCTTGGCCGTGAACAGGCGGCTCGCCGTCGAAGACCACCGCGTCGGTGAAGGTCCCGCCGACGTCGACCCCGAGCAGCATCTCGGGCGTCAGCCCCTAGTAACGGACGTAGCCGCGGCCGAAGGTCCGCCCGATGCGCCGCTGCCAGGTCACGGCGCGGGCGATCAGCGGCGGGCGCACCCGGCCGGTGCGGATCCGCAGCGGGTGGAGCTTGCCGGTGCTCACGTCGGTGATCTGGCGGAAGAAGACCTTCCCGCGGGCGAAGTCGCTGCGAAACGGGGTGTAGTAGCTGCAGTCGTCGAAGTAGCAGTGGGTGACCTGACTCTTGCGCGTGCGCTCGGGCTTGGCCACCCGCTCGCCGCCGTGGAGGAGGTTGGCGGCCCAGATCAGCGCCTGGCCGCGCTTCAGGTAGGCGAGCTCCTTCCGCAGGCCGGTGCTCGGGATCACCTCGTTGGCGACGAACTCGTGGAGCTCGCCCTCCTGGCCGGGGCAGAGGAAGTCGTAGTCGGGCAGCCGGTGCGAGCCCGGGTAATAGTGGAGCGCGCCGTTGTCGTCGTCGGTGTCCTCGAAGGCGACCCACACCCCGCACATGAAGTGCTTCGGGTAGCTGTGGAAGTGGTAGGCGTCGCTGTGGGTGGGCTGCTGGCTGCCGCGCAGGAAGTTCAGGGTCTGGAACGGCACCGGGCGGCGGCCGTAGAGCACCTCGAGAAAGCCGAGGATCGCGGGGCTCGTCGCCAGCTCGCGAACCGCATCCGAGGCGGTCCAAGCGTCCATGATCCGGTTGTACTTGCCGTCCTCGTGGAGGGGCTCGAGGTCGGACTCGACGCGGCCGGCGAAGCCGTCGAAGTCGTCGAAGCCGAGGTCGTCGAGGATCACGTAGCCGCGGTCGGCGAACGAGCGCACCCGCGCCTCGTCGTCGGGAGCCAGCCCGCGCTCGTCGATCAGCTCCTCGAAGCGCGGGGAGAGGAACCACGGGCCGCCGAAGTACGGCAGCTGTGCGGTTGTCGGGGCCACCACCTCCACTGACATCGCCGCAAGGATACGGAAGCCACCTAGTGCACCCGACCGTGCACTAGCCTCGCCCTCCCGTGCTCACGAGGCTCGCCAAATGGTCCGATTCGCACCCCGTGACCCGCCGGATGCGCCGCCGCGTGCTGGACGCGCCGGTCGTCTCGCGTGCGGTTGCAGCGCTCGACAGCAGGCGGCTGCACCGGGTCGAGTCCGCCGGGTCGGTCGCCGAGCGCTCCAAGAGCCGCTGGCGCCAGGCGCCGCCCGATGCGGGGCTCACCTGGGGCGACGAGGTCTCCGGCGTGCCCGCCGTCGAGGCCGCCCAGCGCTACGGCGTGTTCGCGCCGGATCACACGGTGCTCGAGATCGGCCCGGGCTACGGGCGGATCCTCGGCGCCGCGCTCGCGCGCGGGGTTGAGTTCCGCCATTACATCGGCCTCGACCTCTCCGAGGAGAACGTGCGCCACCTGCGCGCGAGCTTCGACGATCCCCGGCTCGAGATCCGGTGCGGCGACGTCGAGTCGGCGAGCTTCGACGAGCCGCTCGACGCGGCGTACTCGTTCCTCACCTTCAAGCACATCTACCCGTCGTTCGCGGTCGCGCTCAAGAACCTCGCCCGCCAGCTGCGCCCCGGCGGTCGGGTCGTCTTCGACCTGATCGAGGGCTCGCGCGAGTACTTCCACCGTGACGAGGTGACGTTCATGCGCGAATACACGCGCGACGACGCCGCCAAGCTGGTTTCGGCAGCCGGCCTCAGCCTGGTCGCGTTCGACCGCGTCGACCACGCGCCGGGTCGCACCCGCCTGCTCGTGGTCGCCGAGCGGCCGGCCGCCTAAAAAACTGAGGCCCCGGCTTCCCCAAGCCGGGGCCTCGACCCCTCTACTCACCCGCGTGCGTGCGGGCCCCCTCACGCCTGTTGAGTCTCAGGCCGCGGCGCGCAGCTCCTCGGTGGAGAGCTCGCCTTCGAGTGCCTCGACCGGGAACCCAGGCCCGTCGTAGGTCTCTTCGAGGTGCTTGTGCGATGGGCAGTAGTCGCGTCCGGGCAGCGGCTCGCGCTGACACGGGGTGCCCTTGCGCGTATGCGCGCGGCACTGGCGGGGAACCCCATCGAGTCCGGCACCGGCCGGCATCCGCTCGAGGAATCCCTGAGCCAGGTTGATGTTGCGGTCGATCACCGTCCAGACCTTGAGCTGGTCCGCAAGCGCGAAGTGCATGCGCACATCGTTGAAGAGCCTGCGAGCCGGCCGGGCGAAATAACGGCGGTCGTAGGTGAGGCGCCTGATGGTCTCCTCACACGCGTCGAGAACGAGTTGTTTGTTCCGACAACCGGTCAGATCGCGCTCATCCTCGACAACAGCTGATGCGATCTCGCGATAGATCGAACGACTGAAGCGATACATCTGTCTCCTTACCCCTGTTGTCCAGTCCTTGGAGCCTCCGGGACTTCCATGCTCCATTCCGCGGAGGCTGGGAGGAGTATGCCAATCGATCGACGAAAATCAAGAGCGATTGGTTAAGAAAGTATTAACCGATCGGAGGAGCTAGAAGCTCATCCGATCGGAGGAGGTAGGCGCCCGATCGGCCTGCCGTCCTAAGTCCAGCGCTCGTGTCGCACGGCGCCATCCGCCCCAAATACGAGATGGACTCCGTCCATACCCGCATCCGGCAGTGGGTAATCGGACCTCATGTGGGCCCCACGGGACTCCCGTCGCGCGGCGGCGGCGGCGCCGATCAATCGGGCGAGGGGGTATGGATCGTCCGATAGCGGCGCCAGCCCGGCTGCGTCGCGCCGCGGCCCGGCGTGGGCCCAGACCGCGTCGCGCGTGCGCTCCAACGGGGGCTCGAAGCGCCAGGCCGGCGGCCCGGACGCGGGCGCGTCGCCGGCCGGCGCGGCGACCGCGGCGCGCGCGGCCCTGGTGCCGAACACGAAGCACTCGCTCAGCGAGTTGGACGCGAGGCGGTTGGCGCCGTGCAGCCCCGTGTACGAGCACTCGCCGGCCGCGAGCAGGCCCGGCAGGGTCGTTCTCCCGTCGAGGTCCGTGACGATGCCGCCGATCAGGTAGTGGGCGGCGGGGGAGACCGGCACCAGCTCCCGCGTCGGGTCGAAGCCGGCGTCGACGCAGGTGGCGAACACGTTCGGGAACCGCTCCGGCGGGATCTCGCGGAGGTCGATCAGGACGTGGTCGGTGCCGTCGGCGTCCATCCGGTCGAGGATCGCCGCCGTCACCTGGTCGCGCGGGGCGAGCTCGTCGGTGAACCGGCGGCCGTCGGTCCCGACGAGGGTCGCGCCCTCGCCGCGGACCGCCTCCGTGACGAGCGACCCGTCGTGCTCCCCGCCCGGGAGGGCGAGCGCCGTCGGATGGAACTGGCAGAGCTCGAGGCCCGCCAGCTCCGCGCCCACCGCGTGGGCGAGCACCAGCCCGGCCCCGATCGCGCCCCACGGGTTGGTCGTGCGCCGCCACAGCGCCGCCCCGCCGCCCGTCGTGAGAACCGTGGAGGGCGCGGCGATCGTGCCGCGGTCGGTGACGGCGCCCACGCAACGCTCGCCGTCGCTCCACAGCGCGAGCGCCGAGGCGCCCTCGAGGACCTCGATCGCGGGCTCGGCCGCGACCAGCTCGGCCAGCCGGCCGGTGATCGCCCGCCCGGTCTCGCTGCCTCCGGAGTGGACGATGCGGCGCGCCGAATGACCGCCCTCGAGTCCGAGCGCGAGCTCTCCGTCCGGCTCCGTGTCGAAGCGCACGCCGCGGCGCCGCAGCTGCTCCACGGCCGCCGGCGCCTCGCGCGTCAGCACCTCGACCGCGCTGGTGCGGCAGAGGCCGCGCCCCGCCGCGAGCGTGTCCGCGGCGTGGCGCTCCGGCGAGTCGTCCGCCGCGAGCGCGGCCGCGAGGCCCGCCCTGGGCCCAGAAGCTCGAGCTCTCGGCCAGGGACTTGCGCGAGACCAGCGCCACGCGGGCGCCCTCGCCGGCGGCCTCGAGCGCGACGTGGAGGCCTGCCGCCCCGCCGCCGATGACGACGACGTCGCTGGCGCGGGCTGCCTCGGTGTCGGCGGACGAGCTCACGGTGGCGGCTACGGTATCCCGAGCCGATGACCCTCTACTTCTCGCACCCCTCTTCGATGCGGCACGAGACGGGCCCGCACCCGGAGAACGCGCGGCGCCTGGTCGCGATCGAGGCAGCCCTCGAGCGCGAGGGCGGGGCCGGGATCGAGCGGGTCGCAAGCCCCGCGCGGCGACCCGTGAGCAGGTCACCCGCGTGCACGGCGAGGCGCACTACGACGCGATCGAGGAGTTCTGCGCCTCCGGCGGCGGAGCCGATCGACGCGGACACGCTCGCGAGCCCCGAGTCCTTCGACGCGGCCCTGCACGCTGCGGGTGGAGCGGTGGCGGCCGCCGACGCGCTGCTCGGCGGTGAGGCGAACGCTGCCTTCTGCGGCCTGCGCCCGCCGGGCCATCACGCGGAGCGCGACCGAGCGATGGGCTTCTGCCTGTTCAACAACGTCGCCGTGGCCGCGGCCCACGCTCTGGCGACCGGCGCAGCGGAGCGGGTGCTGGTGCTCGACTGGGACGTGCACCACGGCAACGGCACCGAGGCGATCTTCGCTTCGTCCCCCGACGTGCTCTACGTGAGCATCCACCAGTGGCCGCTCTATCCCGGCACCGGCCCGGCCGAGTACGCGGGCGAGCGGGAGGGCCAGGGCTACACCGTCAACCTGCCAGTGCCGCCCGGGGCGGGCAGCGAGGAGTTCTGCGCCCTGGTGGAGCACGTCGTCGTCCCGATCGGGCGCGCTTACGCTCCCGACCTGATCGCGATCTCGGCCGGCTACGACGCCCACCGCGACGACCCGCTCGCCTCGTGCATGGTCGAGACGCAGGCCTACGGCCAGATGACCGCGGCTATGCGCGACCTCGGCGCCGACCTCGGCGCGCCGGTGCTCGTCTGCCTCGAGGGCGGCTACTCGCCCTCGGCCCTCGCCGACTCGGTCGTCGCCACCCTGGGCGCCCTCGACAACGGCACCGCCCCCCGCGGGGCGAGCCCCGAGGCCGCCGAGCCCCACCGCTCGCGCCTCCGCGAGCGCTGGGACCTGTAGCCGCAGCGCCGCGACCTGTAGCCGCCGCGCCGCACTCCCGCCACATTCGCCGCGACACCCGCGCGCTCCCGCGCGCCACCCTGGCGCCCATGACCGCCGACTCGTCGCCAGGGGACGTATACGGTGCTCAATCGACGACTCGGCGGGATGAGCGGGTGATCGCCGAGTTCGCTGCGCGCCATCACGGTGTCGTGTCTCGCGCCGTCAGCTGGCCGATGCGGGTTTCGGGCGGCGGGCGATTGGCCGGCGCGTCGAGGCCGGCCGCCTTCACCTGATCCACCGCGGCGTGTACGCCGTGGGCCATCCGCTGCTCTCGGTGCGCGGGCGCTGGCTGGCGGCGGTGCTGTCGTGCGGGCCTGGGGCGGCGCTCTGCCGCCGGTCGGCGGGAGCGCTCTGGGACCTGCGCTGGTACTCGGGTCCGCACGAGGTCGCGACGCTGGGGCGCAGGCGGAGACCTGGCGTCAGGCCGTGCGAGTTCGCCCTCTGGCCCGACGAGGTCACGGTCGAGGACGGCATCCCGGTGACCACCGTCGCTCGCACCATCCTGGACCTTGCCGGAATCCTCGACCCCGACCGGCTCGCGCAGGCCGTCGGCGAGGCAGAGCGCCGTCGCCTCGCCGACTCGCCGTCGCTGCCCGAGTTGGTCGAGCGCCACCGCGGCGCCCGCGGCCTCGCGACTCTGCGGACGATCCTCGCCGACCGTCGCGTGGGCATCGACGTGCCGGCCAGCGACCTCGAGGTCGAGTTCGCCGCCTTCATTCGCAAGCGCAACCTGCCGCGTCCGGAGCTGAACGCCTGGCTCGAGGTCGGCGCTCAGCGGTTCAAGATCGACTGCCTCTGGCGCGAGCGCGGCTTCGCGGTCGAGCTCGACTCCCGCGAGTGGCACGACAACGACGACTCGTTCGAGACTGATCGCGCCCGCGATCTGGCGCTCCTGTCGATCGGCATCCGCACCGGTCGGGTGACCGCCCGGCGCTTGCGATCCAATCCCGACGGCCTCGAGCGCGAGCTGCTCGCGGCGCTCGTTACGGGACCAGGCGCTCTTTGACCGAGTCCAGGAAGTTGCGCGGGAACCCGGGCACGCGGTCGAGCTCGTCGAGCGTCGAGAAGCCGCCCCGCTCCTCGCGATAGCGCATCACGCGCTTGGCCTGGGTGACCGACATGCCGAGGCCGCGGAGCTCGTCGAAGTCGGCCTCGCTGAGGCTCACCGTCCCTTCCGGGGCCGGGAAATCACCGTCGGCTCGGGCTCGTCGTCCCGTCCTCGTCCTCTCCTCCGCCTCGTCGGCCGCGTCGGCCTCGGTCGCCGGCGTCCTCGCATCACCCACTCGGGCGCCTCGAGCTCATCGTCGGCGACCTCGGCCGCCCCGTCCGGAGCGAGCATCTCGGCCTCGGCGGCGAGCTCGGCGATCGAGCCCTGCTCGGCCTGCGGCTCGGAGCTCTGCGCCGGCCTCGTCCTCCTCGGGCGCCTCGGCCTCGGACTCATCGGGCTTCTCGTCCACGAGCGGCTCCGCCAGGGCGGTCGGGCCGTCCGACTCCCGGCGCCGCCGTCCGAACAGCCCGCGGCGGCGAGTCGGTCCCGACGGCCGGAACTCGGGGGCCTCGGCCCCGTTGCCGCCGCCCCCCGCATCTCCTTCATCTCCGGCGTCGGTGGGGTCCTGAGCGGCGTCGGCCCATTCGTTCCACTCGCCTTCGTCCTCCGGCTCGTCGTCCGCCTCGGGCCGAGCCTCAACCTCCGCCTCGGCCTCCGGGTCGCCCTCCGCGACGTCGTCGTCGGCGTCCTCGGCCGCCCCCGCCTGGGCACGCGCTGAGGCCGCGCCGGCGCGCTCGTCGACGTCGCCGATCTTGCCCTCGATCTCCTGGAAGCGGAGCTCGCGCTCGCGCGCGACCTCGCGGCGGGACTCGGCCTCGATCTCGTTCGCGCGGCGCTCGGCGGCCGTGGCGCGGCCGTTCGCCTCCTCCAGCTGGCGCCGGGTGGCCGCCAGCTCACCCTCAGTCGCCCCGTGGGTTCGGACGAGCTCCTCCTCGCGCGCAAGCAGGGCCTCCTTCGACTGCTGTTCGGCGGTCGCGCGCACGGCGGCGACCTCGCTGGCCACCCGGGCGTCCGCCTCCTTGCCGAGTCGCTCCGCCTGGGCGGCGAGGCGTTCCTGCAAGACGGCCTCGGCGCGCTGCTGAGCCTCGGTCACCGACGTGCGGGCTTGCGCCTGGGCACGCCGCTCGCCCTCCTTGCGCAGGGCCTCGGTCTGAGTCTTTAGCCAAGTCGAGGCGGCGGTCCTCACCTCGACGCCCGTGCGGGCGGCGCGATCCTCGGCGTCGCGGGCGCGCTCGGTGGCCTCCTGGACCCGGCGCTCGGCCGCCGCCAGCTCCTTCGACTTCCCGGTTCGCTCCTCGTTGAGCTCCGCCTGCAGCTCCGACTCCCGCTCGGACGCCTTGGTCTCGATCGCCGCGACCGCTTCGGACACCGCCCGCTCGCGCTCGCCCTGCGCCTCGCCGGTGAGGCGCTCGATCTCGTCGCGGTGCGTCGCCTGCTCGTCCTCGCGGGCGGCCGAATCGGCTTCCTGGCGAGCACCCTCGAGCTCCTCGGCGTGCCGGCGCTCGGCTTCCTCGCGGGCCTCGGCCGCCTGGGCCTCGGTGCGCTGGGCGGCCTCGCGGCTCTCGTTGCGGGCGCGCTCCACTGCTTCGCGTCCAATCCGCTGCGCCTCGGCCTTGGCCTTCTCGGCGTCGGCCTTGGCCGTCTCGAGCTCGGCCTCGCGCTCGGCAACCCGGGCGTCCGCTTCCTCGGTCGCCTGGTTCCGCGCGGCCTCGGTCGCTTCCGCGAGCCGGCGCTCGCCCTGGTCACGCAGGCGCTCGGCCTCCGCGGAGAGCTCCTGCTCGGCCGCGCTCACGCGCTCCGCGGCGGCGAGCGCGCGCTCCTCGATTGCCTTCAGGCGCTCGTCCGAGCTCTCGATGATGCGCGTCTTGTCCTCGCGCTCGCGCTCGAGCTCCTCGTCGCGCATGCGCAGCTCGTCGACGAACCGCTGCTCAGCGGCCTCGCGGGCGGCCTGAACCTCGAGCCCGGCGCGCTCCTCAGCCTGGACGCGGATTCGGGCGATCTCCCTGTCGGCGTGCGCGCGGGCCTCGGCGATCGCGCGCTCCTCGATCTCGAGCCTCGTGGTCTCCGCGGACTGCAGAGCCATCTCCTCGACCTCGGACCGCGCCGCCTCGGTTGCCTCCGCGGCCCGTTGCTCCGACTCGGCCGCGGCCGCCTCCTCGGCCTCCTTGCGGGCTGCGTCGGCGGCCTCCTGAACGCGCTCGTCGACGTCGGCGCGCAGCGTCTCGAGCTCGCGGTTGAGGTCGGCGGTGCGCGCGTCTCACCTGGCGCTCGGCGTCCTCGCGGGCCCGCCGCTCGGCCTCCGCCTGCGCGCTCTTGGCCTCGGTTGCGCGGGCCTCGGCGTCCCGGACCTGCGCCAGCGCCTCCTGGACGGCTGCGTCGGCGGCAGCGCTCGGCGTCGCGCTCGGCTCCGGCCGGCTCTCCAGGCGCTCGATCTCTGCCTGGGCCTCGACGAGCTCGCCGCGCAGGCGCTCCGTCTCCGGATCGGGACCGGCCTCGTCGCCGTCGGCCTTCGGCGCGAGCTCGGCTCGCACCCGCTCCTCGGTCTCGGCGCGCGCGGCCTCCACTGCCTCCGCCTGTCGCGCGTCGGCCTCCTCGCGCGCCGCGTCAAGTTGCTCGCGCAGCCACTCCGCCGCCGCGGACCTGCCCTGGTCCTCGGCCTCGGCGAGCCGCTGGTCGATCTCCGAGGGGTCGATCAGCTCCTCCTCGGCGGCGGCGCGGGCGGTGTTGTCGTCCTCGAGGCTCCCCAGTCGCTGCTCGGCCCGCGCGGCCCGCAGCTCCGCCTCCTCGGCGCGGCGCTCGGCCTCGCTCGCGCGGCCCTCGGCCTCGGTCAGGCGCCCCTCGACGGTCTCGAGCTGTCCCGTCGCCTCCTCCTTCGCCCGCTCCAGGTCATGCTCGAGCGCGAGGATCTCGTCCAGCGCCCGGTCCTCGGCCTGCTGAGCGGCGGCTCTGAGCAGCGAGCCTGATCCGCTCCGCGATGTCGCCGTCGGGCTCGTGGCCGTTCGCGTCGCCGGCCTCCGCCTCGGTGGCATCGAACGTCTCGTCCGCGCTCTCGGGCACGTCGGCTTCGGCCTCGAACTCGCCCGTCTCGCTCCGTTCCTCCTGGACCTCGGTGCCCGCCTCGAGCTCCTGGTCTGCGGGCTCGTCGGTCTCCTCGACCGCGGTCTCGACCACGCCGGAGCCAGCCTCGGTGGGCTGCTTGCGGAAGAGTCGTCGACGACGCCTTGCCATCTGCCGCGGCAACTCTACGGAAGATCTGTCGGCGATTCGCCGGTTCGCCAGTTGCGGCTTTCGTCCCTCGTCTGAGCCCGAATCGAGGCATCCGAGTCTGGATCGGCGAACGGTCGCGGGCCAGGATCGAGGACGTTGATCTCGACCGAAAGGAACGCGATGCAAGAGCTACTCGTCCGCACTCACGCCGCCGCCTCGACCCGTGCCAGAAGCCTCGCCCGCCGGCTGTCGTCCGAGCGCGGCCAGGGAACCGTGGAGTACGTGGGCCTCATCCTCCTGGTCTCGATGCTGATGGTCGGCATGGTCGCCGCGATGAAGGGGTTCAACGGCACCAGCGGGACCGAGATCGCGGAGGTGATCATCGACAAGATCAAGCAGGCGGTGAACGCGATCAGCTTCAAGTGACGTCGCCGGGGGCGGCTCGGATCGTCGCCGGGCCGCCCTCGGGCGCCCGGGCGCGGTTCTGGCAGACTCGCCCGCGTGTCCCGCAGCTACGACCGCAGCCCCGGCCGACGTCCGCCCAGTCTCGATCGAGCCGGGCTTCGTGCGCACGGCCACCGGCTCCTGCCTGTACTCGCAGGGCGAGACGCAGGGTGATCTGCACGGCCTCGATCTCGAAGTCGGTGCCGAGGTGGCTCGAGGGCAAGGGCCGTGGCTGGGTCACCGCCGAGTACGCGATGCTGCCCGGCCTCCACGGGCGAGCGCAAGGATCGCGACTCCAAGCGCGGCCGCCCCGACGGGCGCTCGACGGAGATCCAGCGGCTGATCGGGCGGGCCCTGCGCGGGGTCGTCGACCTCACCGCCCTCCCCGACCGCTCCGTGTACGTCGACTGCGATGTCCTGCAGGCCGACGGCGGCACTCGCTGCGCCTCGATCACCGGCGGCTACGTCGCTCTGCGGCTCGCCACCCAGGGGCTGCTCGAGGCGGGCGACCTCGAGCGCGACCCGCTGACCGGCTCGGTGGCGGCGATCTCGTGCGGGATCGTCGGCGGCGAGGCGCTGTGCGACCTCGACTACTCCGAGGACTCGACAGCGGAGGTCGACGCGAACATCGTCATGACCGGCGACGGCGGACTCATCGAGGTCCAGGCGACCGCCGAGCGCACGCCCGTGTCGCGGGCATCGCTCGACGACCTGCTCGAGCTCGCCGAGCCCGCGATCGGCGCCCTGCGCGACGCCCAGGTCGAGGCCTGCGGCGGTCCGCTGCCTGGCTGATGGCGGCGCCGCCCAAGCGGCTGGTCGTCGCGACCCGAAACGAGCACAAGCTCCGCGAGTTCGAGGAGATCCTGAGCCCGATCGAGCTCGAGCCGCTGCCGGCCGAGGTCGTGGTGCCGCCCGAGACCGGCACGACGTTCACCGACAACGCGCTGATCAAGGCGCGCGCGGTGCATCGGGCGACGGGCGAGGCGACGTTCGCCGACGACTCCGGGATCGCGGCGGCGGCGCTCGGCGGTCGGCCCGGCGTTCACTCGGCCCGCTTCGCCGGCCCGGAGGCCACGGACGAGCAGAACCTCGACCTGCTGATCTCCCAGCTCGCCAAGCACGACGATCGCTCGGTCGCCTACGTGTGCGTGCTCGCCTACATCGACGCCGAGGGCAACGAGCGGCTCTTCGAGGGCCGCTGCGAGGGGACTTTCATCATCGAGCCGCGCGGCACCGGCGGCTTCGGCTACGACCCGGCGTTCGTGCCGGCGGACACGGGCCCCGACGACGAGCGCACGATGGCCGAGCTCGAGCCGGACGAGAAGCACGCGATCAGCCACCGCGGGCGCGCGGCGCGCGCGCTCGCCGAGGCGCTGCGCGCGAGCGGGTAGGGGCACGCCATGTTCGCCACCAAGAGCGGCGCCGCAAGCCTCTCGATCGCCTCGAACGCGACCCTGATCGTGCTCAAGATCGCCGCCGGCGCGATCACCGGCTCGATCGCGATCATCACCGAGGCGATCCACTCGGCGATCGACCTGCTCGCCTCGATCGTCGCGTTCTTCTCCGTGCGCGCCGCCGACGAGCCGGCCGACCGCGAGCACCCGTACGGGCACGAGAAGGTCGAGAACCTCGCCGCGGCGATCGAGGGGATGCTGATCCTGGTCGGCGCCGGGATCATCATCTTCGAGGCGACCCGACGGCTGGTGAACGGCTCGGACGTCGAGGACCTCGGGATCGGCATCGCCGTGATCGCGATCGCGGCGGTGGCCAACATCTGCGTCTCGACCTTCCTCTACCGGCGCGCGAAGGCGCTCTCCTCGCCGGCGCTCGAGGGCGACGCGGCGCACCTGAGGACGGACGCGATGACCTCCGGAGGCGTCCTCCTGGGCCTGGTGCTGGTCGAGATCACCGGCGAGCCGGCGTGGGACTCGATCGCCGCGCTCGCCGTCGCCGGCGCGATCGTGGTGGCCGGGGTCCGCATCCTCACCCGGTCGAGCCGCGTGCTCGTCGACGAGGCGCCGCCCGCCGCCGAGCTCGACCGCGTCGAGGCGGTGATCGCGAGCGAGCGCGAGCGCGCGCCGGAGATCGCGGGCTACCACAAGCTCCGCGCCCGCCGGGCCGGCGCCCGCCGCTACATCGACCTGCACCTGCAGTTCCGCGCCGGGACGACGCTGGAGCAGGCGCACGCGGTCGCCCACTCCGTGCGCGGGGCGATCGAGCGCGAGCTGCCGAACTCCGACGTGCTGATCCACAACGAGCCCGAGGAGGCGTTCCGCCCCCCGGAGGTCGAGGCGCAGGGACCGTTCAGAGCAGGTTGATCGCGGCCGACGCGCCGACCGCGGTGACCACGATCGAGTACCCGCTGTAGCCGCGATCGCAAGCAGGATCGCCGCGATCACGCAGATCGCGACCACCGCCAGCCACGAGGCTCGCTCCAGCGACACGCCGCTATTGTCGCTCAGATGCCAGACCCCACCGCGACGCGCGCCCCGAGCGTCGCCGACGCCGAGGTTGCAGTGGCCCGTCTGGCGGCGATGTCCGACGACCTGCGCGGGTGCGTGATCCTCGCCGAGGACGGCACCGCGCTCGCCGCCAGCGGCGATCTCGCCACCTGGGCCGAGGCCGGCCGGGCGCTGCTCGGCGCCGCCGACGCGGCCGCGGGCGAGCCGGTCACGCACGCGCACGTCGGCACCGAGGACGGCGAGGCCTTCGCCGTCCGCCACCAGGGCTTCGCGCTCGTCGCCGCCGCCGAGCGCTTTGCGCTGGCCGCGCTCATGGTCTTCGACATGCGCGCGGTCCTCCGCGACCTCGCGCGCGCCGCCTCCGCCTGATGCCTCCGAAGCCGCACCGCGTCCTGCTCGACCGCGTCTCCGGCTACGCCGACGAGGCCTCCGCCTACCTGCGCCGCCGCCGGCTCACGCGGCTGCCGTTCGCCCGCGTCCACGCGCCCGGGGGCCGGGTCGTCGCCTGCCCGCCCGAGACCGAGGCGGGCCGCGAGCTCTTCCTCGCCGCCTCGCGCGTGATCGACGCCGCGGGCTGAGCGCGGCTCAGCCGCCCAGCGCCTGCCAGTCCGGGAAGCCGTTCGCGAACGGCAGGTCGATCAGCCGGTGGGCGTTGGCGCCGTCCTGGCGCATGAGCCAGAGGTCGGGAAATGTCGACCCGCCGCGGTCGGTCCCGAACGCGATTCGCGTGCCGCGCGGCGAGAAGGCCGGGCCGGTGTCGAAGGCTTGGCCGGTGGTCAGCCGGACGAGGTTGGAGCCGTCGGCGCGCACGACGAAGATCGACGAGGAGTGGTCGAAGTCGCGCTCGAAGGTGAGCCGGCCGGCGCCCGGCGCCCATGCCGCCTGATGGTCGTAGGCGGGCGAAGACGTGACCGGCGTCGCTGTGCCCCCGGCCGGGGCGACGACGTAGACGTCCCCGGCATCGCCCTGTTCGAACCCGCGCGTGAACGCGATCTGCGAGCCGGTCGGCGACCAGGCCGGCTCGAAGTCCGTCGCCGCGCCCTGGGTGACGCGGTGGCGATCCTGGCCGTCGGCGGCGCGCAGGGTCCAGATGTCGAAGCTGCCCGCGCCCGGCCCCGTGTAGGCGAGCCGGGTGCCGGTGGGATCCCAGGCCGGGTCGCGCGCGTCGATGCCCGTCGTGAGCTGGCGCTTGGCGCTGCCGTCGGCGTTCATGACCCACAGCGAGCCCGGACCGAACGGCGCCGGGGTGCGCCAGAAGGCGATCAGCGTGCCCGCCGGGTTGTAGGCCGGCCCGAACTCGTTCTGGTTCGCCGACGCGGACAGCCGCAGAAGCCCGGAGCCGTCGGGGTTGACGGTGTAGATGTCGCTCTGGGTGTGGTCGCCGGCGGGCGCCTCCTGGGTGAAGGCGATCCGCCCGTCCGCGCCCGGGAAGGCGGCCTCGGCTCCCTGCCCGCCGAGCAGCGGCAGCAGCGCCGCGGTCGCCACCAGGAAGCAGAGGATCCGGCCACGCGTCATCGGATCGATCCTACGCCGCGGAGGGCGGTGCGGCTCGGGGCGTCGGCATGGCCGCGTAGGCTGCGCCGATGCTCGTTCGGACGACGATCGCGATCGCCGCCGCCGCGCTGGCCTCGGTCGCCATCGCGTTCGCCGCCGACGCGCCGAAGATCAAGCCGCCCAAGCCGCTGGGCACCCAGTGCGGCGTCTTCCCCCGTCCGGGCAGCCACGTGGCCGCCGACGCGCCCTCGCTCGACGACCAGCGAGCCTGGAACCAGGACATCTCGCAGGCGCCGGTCGATCCCGATTCTGACGGCGATCATCCGCGGCCTCGACGGCGACCTGCACGCCGACTTCGGCTCCCCGCGCTCCTACGGCTTTCGCTACAAGGTCGTCGGCAAGGGCGCCAGGCGGGTCCAGGTCAATTTCACCGCGTACGGCGAACGACTCCGACCACGGCAAGTACCGGATTCCCCTGCGCACACCAGTCGAGGGCGGCGCGAGCAGCCGACGGCGATCGTCACGTGGTCGTCTACGACAAGAGGCGCTGCAAGCTCTACGAGCTCTACCGGGCCTTCCCCGGCAAGCGGCGCTGGGAGGCGGGCTCCGGGCGTGATCTGGGACCTGCGCAGCGCCGCCCTGCGCCCGGATGGCTGGACGTCCGCCGACGCCGCCGGGCTGCCGATCTTCCCCGGCCTGGTCCGCTACGACGAGGTCAAGGCGGGCCACATCGACCACGCGATCCGCGTCACGTTCGCCACCACCCGCGACGCCTGGATCCACCCGGCCTCGCATTGCGCCGGCTCGACCTCCTCGCCCGACGCCCCGGCGATGGGGACCCGCCTGCGGCTGGGCGCCGAGCTATGACACCTCCGACCTGAGCGGGTCGGCGCTGGTGGTCGCCGAAGCCCTCAAGCGCTACGGGATGATCGTCGCCGACAACGGGTCGGACTGGTACTTCGGCGGCAGCTCCGATCCCGCGCTGGGATGATCGAGAACCTCAATCAGCTCAAGACGATCCCGGGCTCGGCGTTCGAGGTCGTGCGCTCGCAGGCAGAGACGCACGTCTGCTGAGCCCGGCCCGGGCCTGCAAACCGGGCATCGACACTTCGTCCAGCGGCTGGTGGTGCCGGCGCGTCGCGCCTACGCTGGCCCGATGCGCACCCGGCCCCTTGCGATCGCGGCCCTCGTCGCGGCACTCGCGGCGCTCCTGATCGCCGCGGCCGGCTCGTCGGCCCTGGGGCCTTATCCGCCGCTGGGATCGTGCGGCGTCTTCCCGCGCCCGGACGCGAGCGTGCCCGCCAACGCGCGCTCGCTGCCCGATCAGCGCGCCTGGAACCAGGACATCTCCCAGGCCCCGGTCGACCCGCGCTCGAGCTCGATCATCGACTACATCGACGCCCACGGCGGCGCCTTCCTGCACCCGGACTTCGGCTCGCCGCGCGGGTACGGCTTCCCCTACCGGGTCGTCGGCCAGAGCACCGCGTCCGTCCCCGTGCACTTCACCGCCTACGGGTCCGAGTCCGACCACGGCACCTACCGGGTCCCGCTGAACGCGCCGGTCGAGGGTGGGGCGCCAGTCGGGCGGCGACCGTCACGTGATCGCCTACGACCGGTCCCGATGCCTTCTGTATGAGCTCGGCCGGGGATTCCCGCGCACGCGACCTCGGTCGCTGGGACGCGACCGTGGGCGTGATCTGGGACCTGCGCAGCGCCGCTCTGCGCACCGAGGGCTGGACGTCGGCCGACGCCGCCGGCCTGCCGATCTTCCCCGGCCTCGTCGCGCTACGACGAGGTCGCGGCCGGCCACATCGACCACGCGATCCGGGTCACCTTCGACGTCACCCGCGACGCCTGGATCCACCCGGCGTCGCACTGCGCGGGCTCGACGCTCAACGGCATTCGCGCCGCCGATGGGCATGCGCCTGCGCCTCGACGACGACTACAACCTCGCCGGCTTCACCGGGGAGGCCCGGGTGATCGCCGACGCGCTCAAGCAGTACGGCTTCGTGGTCGCCGACAACGGCTCGAACTGGTTCTTCGGCGGCACCTCGGACAGCCGCTGGGACGACGACGATCTCAACCAGCTCAAGGGGATCCCGGGCTCGGCGTTCGAGGTCGTGCGCTCGGAGGCGCCCACGCACCTCTGCTGAGCGCCGCGCTCAGGCCTTGCGGATCTCGTCCGGCACCGCCTCGCCCGCGGCGGTGACGGTCCAGGCGTAGGCCTCCTTGAGGTCGTTCTGGCCGCTGTTGGTGTAGACGATCAGCCGCTCGCCGTCGGTGCGCACCCGCACCAGCCCGAAGGCCGCCCGGCTGAAGGCGAAGAACTCGCGGGCGTTCGCGCTCCCCGAGGCCGGCAGGGTCACCCAGCCCTCGGCCGTGAAGAACGCGACGAGCTCGGTGACGAAGGTCACCGCGCCGGCGTCGCGCGACCAGCGCCCGAGCGCGCTCATCAGCGTCGCCCGCGGATGGATGTACTCCTTGCGCGCGCTCTCGTCCCCGGAGGACACGACCGACACCACCGGCGCGACCGCCTGCAGGAAGGAGCGCGAGTAGTCGGCCGAGCCGTGGTGAGGGACCTTGAAGACCTCCGAGCGCAGGTCGATGTCGCCGAGGTTGTGCCCGGCGGTCAGCCGCTGCTCGGCCTGCGCGTTGAGGTCGCCCGCGAGCAGGAAGCGCCAGGCGCCGAAGCGCAGCCGCAGCACGATCGAGTGGCCGTTGATCGTGTGCGAGGCCGAGTGGCCGCTGAAGCTCACCGGCTCGTCAGGAGGGTGGCCGAGCACGGGCCCGGCGACGGGCTCGCCGAGGAAGAGCAGGCCGGTGGTGCCGTTCGCCGTCGTCGGCAGCGGGCCGAGCACCTCCATCGACAGCGGCTCGTCGGCGAGGAAGTCGAAGGCGTCGGAGTCGCCCGCCTGGAGGTGGCGGAACGCGATCGGGCCGCTGCGGTCGTTCCACACCTTCAGGGCCTTCTTCCAGGCTCGGAAGTAGGTGTTCATCGAGGTGTCGGGCACGCCGAGCAGGTCGTCGGCGAGCTCGGTGATGAGCACCTGGTCGCCGACCGCGACCGTCTGGCCGAACGAGGCCAGCTCCGGGACGGACGAGGGCCGCTTGACCAGGCCGTTGTGAAAGACGCGCTTGGGGTGGACGAAGAGCCGCTTGTAGGCCTGCGAGTCGCTGAGCTCCTCCGAGGCCTGGATCTGGGTCAGCCCGGCGAAGTGGTCCGCGTCGCCGTGGCTCACCACCATCGCGTCGATCTCCTTCGGCGCGTCCGCGGTGGTGCCGCGGAAGCGCCCGGCGAGGTAGCGGGCGAAGAGCTGGTTGTCGCCGCCGTCGACCGTGATCACCTTGCCGGCCGGCGTCTCGATCACGGCGGCGTCGCCCTGCTGCACGTCCACGAAGTCGACCTTCATCACCCCCACGGACTCGGGCGCCGCGGTTGTCTCGACCGACCCCTGCCCGGGCACGGTCACCTTGCGCTTCACGTAGCCGTAGCCGTCCTGGGGCTTGATGCTGCCGTCGGGCTGGGTGACGTAGTCGGTGGTGCGCACCTTCACCCGGGTCGAGGTCTGCTCGAGCACGTCGACCGGGTCGCCCCAGGCGAGCATCGTCCGGAAGCTGCCGTCCTCGCGCACGAGCGCCGCCAGGTCCACGTTGATCGCCCGTCGCTCGGCCATCTGCCTTCCTCCTCAAAGGCCGCTCGCCTGGACGATCATCCCACCGGCGTCGAAAACTCGCCGCCCGGCCGCGATAATCAGCCCGCGTGCGCATCCTGCTGGTGACCCAGATGTGGCCGAGCGCCGCGAATCCCGATCTCGGGAGCTTTCTCGTCCCGGTCCGCCGCGAGCTCGAGGCCCTCGGGCACGAGGTCGACGTGGTGTCGATCAGCAACCGGGGCGGCTCGCGCTCGAAGTACACCCGCCTCGTCGCCGAGGCGGTGGCCGCCGCGCGCCGCCATCCGCCCGACGTCGTCTTCGCCCACTTCCTGTTCCCGGCCGGCGCCGCCGGGGCGCTCGCGGCGCTCGCCGCCCGCGCGCCGCTGGTCGTGATGGCGCACGGCCAGGACGTCGCGAACTTCGGCGAGATCCACGGCGTCGCTCCGGCGAGCCGCTGGGTCGTCGCTCGCTCGACCGCCCTGATCGCGAACTCGAGCTGGCTCGCCGAGCGGCTCGTCGACCGGATTCCCGCGGCGGAGCCGAAGCTCAGCGTGATCGACTGCGGGGTGGACCTCGACGCGTTCGCGCCCGCCGACGCGGCCGTCGCCCGCGCCGAGCTCGGCTGGGACGGCGACGGCCCCGCGTTCCTGTGCGTCGGCTCGCTGATCGAGCGCAAGAACGTGCTCCGGCTCGCCGATGCGTTCGAGCGTCACGGCGCCGGCCGGCTCGCGTTCGTCGGCGACGGCCCCCTGCGGCCGGAGCTCGAGGGCCGCGACGGCGTGCGGCTCGTCGGCCGCGTGCCTCAGGAGGACGTTCCGGCCTGGGTCGCCGCCTGCGACGTGCTCTGCCAGCCGTCGCTGATCGAGCCCTTCGGCCAGGCCACGCTCGAGGCGATGGCGATGGAGCGGACGGTCCTCGCCACCACCATCGGCGGCCCGCCGGAGTTCGTCACCCGCGAGGCCGGGGTGCTGGTCGACCCCTACGACACCGACGCGCTCACCGCGGCGCTCGCCCACGCCGCCGCGCTGCCGGCGCCGAACCCCGCCGGGCGGGAGGTCGCCGCCGAGCATGACGTCCGCCGCCAGGCGGCGCGGATGGCCGCGGTGCTCGAGCAGCGCGCTCTGAGCCGGCCCGGCTCAGGCCCCGTCGCGCAGCGCGACGATCCCGCCGATCACGCCGAGGTACTCGGTGCCGTTGGGGCCGATCGCGATGCCCGCGTAGTTGTTGTTGAAGCTGAGGCCCGAGCCCGCGTACTGGCTCCACGCGGTCTTGCCGTTGCGCCAGTCGATCGCGGTCCAGTAGTAGCCCTGGGCCGACGGGTCCTCGGGGCGGGCGTAGGTGTAGATCAGGCCGGTCTTGGTCGAGAGCTTCGGGACCACCGTCGGCGCGCGGACGTCCTTGTTCGTCCACCGAGCTTGCAGCCCTTGCCGTTCTTCTTGACGTCGACGCGGGCGAAGCCCGGGCTGGGTGACCGCGCCGGAGTTCGGCCCGAACGGGTCCTGGTAGCCGTAGTTGTTCTCGACGATGATCGAGCGGCCGGCGGTGAGCAGCGAGTTCTCGGTCGCGCTCGCGCCCTTGTCGAAGACCGGCTGCTCGCAGACCGTGCGCTTCTGGCCGTGCAGCTTGCTCGTCCGTGCGGTACACGACGACGTTCATCGGGTCGGCGTTGTCGGTGATCGCGACGTAGCCGTTGTCCATGATCGTCGGCGTCGTCCCCGAGCCCGCGTCGACCTGGCTGGGCTTGACGATCCCGGAGTTCTGGTAGTGGACCTTCCAGACGACCCGCGGCCGCCCGCTCGTCGCCGGCCTTGAAGCGGTACATGCGCTTGTCGGAGACGATGTAGATGCCGTCCTCGCCGACGGCGAACGAGTTCTCGATCTCCTCGCCCATCTTCTTCACCTTGATCGCGCCGGTCTTCGGGTCCAGCGTGCCGATCTTGCCGTTCTTCTTGGAGACGAACCAGATCCGGCCCGAGAAGTCCGGCAGCGCCGAGGTGATGCGCTCGGTCGCCGGGTCGAGCACCGAGGTCAGGTCGTAGTCGGCGTCGAGCGTGAGCGTGCTGCCGTCGGCGCCCTCGCTGAGGACGAAGATGTGGTCGGTCTTGGTCGGGATCCACAGGCGATCGCGGTCGTCGAGGAAGAAGTAGCCGCCGCCGGTGAAGTTCTGGTACTCGGGCGTGTTCGGCGGGTTGGGCGCGGTGGGCAGGGTGTAGGTGGAGATCGTCGCCAGCGTGTTCGGGTCGATGATCCGCGCCTGCGGCGGGGCGAGCAGCGAGGGGCAGACGCTCACGAGGCGGCCCTCCTGATCGAAGGCGATCGAGCCGCACAGCGCCGCGCGGCTTGGCGTCCGAGGTCGTCGACCAGGCGAGTTGCCGAGCGGCCCCTTGCGCTGGTAGGCGTCGGTCATCCACGTGTCGTTGTGGATGTTCGAGTTCGGGCCCGCGGCCATGAACGGGTTCTGCGGCGCGATCGTCGGGTGCTTGAGCTTGTGCTTGGTCGCCGGGGAGCCCTGGTAGGGCGGCAGCGACGGCATGCCGGTGTCGGCGATCGGGAGCGCCGCCGCGCTCGTCGCGAAGGCGAGCGTCGTCACCGCGCTCGCACCCAACACCGCGATCCTGCCTCGCCTCGAACGTCACCGCCTGATTCCTCCTCCGCCAGTCTCTCCGATTCGCGATCGCGACGGATGGCCGACCTAGACTCACTCCCGCTTGGACGAGGCGATCCTAGAGCGGCGCCGGCGCCGGAGAGCGATCGAGCGCCGCCGGCGCGCGGCGCGCAGGAGGCGCAACTTCCTGCTTCACCGCCGCGGTCCTTGCGTTCGTCGGCGGGATCGCGCTCGGGGCGGGCCACCCGGATTCCACTGAGGCCGGCGGGTCGTCAGGTACCAGCGCCGCATCGAGCCCGAGCACCGAGCCGGCGCCGACGGAGGCGGACGTCCCGACGGTCAGCGACTTCTCCGATCCCGTGCCGATCCTGATGTACCACGCGATCTCCCCGCCCCCGGAGGGCGCCGCGCTGCCCGGCCTGTTCGTGCCCGAGTCCGAGTTCGAGGCGCAGATGAAGTGGCTCGCCGACAACGGCTACCACGGGGTCACGCTCGGCCAGGTGTTCGACGCGTGGCAGCAGGGCGAGCCGATCCCGAAGCAGCCCGTGGTGATCTCCTTCGACGACGGCTATCAGAGCCAGTTCGTGGGCGCCAAGCCGATGCTCGACAAGCTCGGCTGGCCCGGCGTGCTCAACCTCGAGATCGCCCACCTCGAGCAGGGCGAGCTCACCGACGACCAGGTGCAGCAGCTGATCGACTCCGGCTGGGAGCTCGACTCGCACACCTTCACGCACCCGGACCTCACCGAGCCGGGCGTCGACCTCGACCACGAGGTCGCCGAGTCGCGCACCGAGCTGCAGAAGCGTTTCGACGTCCCGGTCGAACTTCTTCTGCTACCCGGCGGGCGAGTACGACGACACCGTTGATGCAGGCGGTGAAGGACGCCGGCTACCTCGGCGCCACCACCACCCACGACGGCCTCGCCTCGCCCGACGAGCCCGTACGAGCTCAAGCGCATCCGCGTCGAGCCGGGGGACGGGGCGGACGGGCTGGCGCAGAAGCTCGCGGACGCTGCGTGATGGTTGGCCCGCCCGGGTGTTCAAGCACCCGAAGCGGGTAGCCGCACGGCTGAAGGGGACCCGCGCAACCCACCACATCGGAGGAACCATGCGCAAGTCCGTTCTCACCATCCTCGCCGTCTGCGCGGCGATCGTCGGCGCCCTCGCGATCCCGGCGGCCGCTCCCGCCGCGAACATCGCGACCACGGTCTCGATCAGGTTCATCGACAAGCCCGGTCCCGACATCTTCCGCGGCCGCGTGACCTCGCCGAACGCGAACTGCATCAGTGACCGCACCGTGAATCTGTTCCGGGCTCGTGCCGGCGACGATCAGCTCATCGACACCGACAGCTCCGAGGACAACGGCTCCTGGAGCATCGACGTCGAGGGCGACCCGGCCCCGGGCCGCTACTACGCCCGCGTCACGCCGCAGGCGCTCGGCGCCGACACGTGTCGCACGGCTCGTTCGCCGATCATCGCCGTCGCTGGCTGAACCAGCCGCGCCAACCGGCCATCGGCTTTTCGTCCAGAACTGGCGCAAATTGCGATAAAGCGTTCCAGCGCCCGGGCTGTCCGCGCCCTCGATCGGCGCGCGGCGGCCCGGGCGCTCCCTAGGATCTGAAGCCTCGTCGAGGAGGGCTCGATTGGGGCCTGGGCCGAACGCTTGCGAGCGGCGCGGGACCGAGAAGGGGGCAATACCGAGGCAGTCGGGCTTGTCCTCTCAGGGAAGCCGGATGAAGCCAGTAACTGCCCCAGCCCGAACGCCGCTCGGCGGACCCGTCGATCCGGACTGGCGCGCTCGCTCCGGCCGCCTCTTCGAGGAGTTCGAGGGCCAGGCCAAGGCGATGGTGCGACGGGCATTTCGCGGCGCGTTCTCGCCCGACGAGCTCGACGACATCTACGCCGGCGCGTGGGTCGGGACGCTCCGGGCGCTCGCCAGCCGCCACACCGGCCTCGCCGACGACGAGATCCGCAGCTACGTGCTCACGGCGGTCGCGAACCAGGCGGGCAAGGAGATCCGCCGCCGCAAGCGCAAGCCGACCGCGCCGCTCGAGCTCGTCGGCAGCGTGCCCGACCAGGGCGGATCGCCGGAGGAGCTGGCGACCAGCGCCGAGCAGAGTCGCGTCGCGCGCGACGTGCTGTCCTCGCTGCCTCCCCGCCGGCGGGCGGTGATGCTGCTCCGCTACGGATGGGGGCTGGAGCCGAGCCAGGTGTGCGGCCTGGTGAAGGGCCTCTCGCCGCGCGCGTACCGCAAGGAGATCACCCGCGGCGTCGACGAGGTGACGGAACGGATGCGCGCCGTGGAGCGCGGGAGCTGGTGCACGGACCGAGAGCCAGTCCTGAAGGTCTACGCGGCTGGGCTCGCCGACGCGGAGCAGGAGCGCCAGGCGCGGGCGCACCTCGCCCACTGCCGCCATTGCTCTGACTTCGTCGGACGACTCAGCGGCCACCTGCACGACGTCGGTGGGGCGGTCGCCGCCGTCGGGCTCACTCGATGCGATCGACGGCCACCTCGGCGTCGGCGATCGGCTCGCCGACTTGGGGGATCGGGTCGGCGGCCTCGTGGCGCGTGGCGGGTCCGGGACGGGCGAGGGCATCGCCACGGCCGGCAGCGCACGAGGCGCGGGCGCCGCGGGAGCGGGCGTGCTCACCAAGCTGGCCGGGCTCGGCACCGCCGGGAAGATCCTGATCGCCTGCGCTGGCGGCGGGATGGCCGCGACGGCCTGCGTCGCCGCGGGCGTCGCGCCGTTCGGCTTCGGTGGCGACCAGGACGGCGGGCCCGCCGGACACCCGAAGCACGAGCGCACCGTGGCGCACCATCCGGCGCCGAAGCCCCCGAGCTCGCTGCACGTACAGACCCTGCCGTCGCAGGTCGGCAACGACTCGATCCCGACCCCGCAGCCGCCGTCTACGCCGTCCAACGCCGATGCCGACGGCGCCGCTCAGACCGAGGCAGCATCCGCGCCCGAGCCCGCCCCGGAGGAGACCGTGCCGGCCGAGCCGACGGTGGCCACCACCGCGTCGCCGACCGAGCAGGAGCTCAGCGTCTCGGCGGCGGCGGTCGCCCCGCCGAGCTCGCAGGCGAGCTCGTCGTCATCAAGCTCGGGATCGAGCAGCGTCGACAACCCGGCGAGCGCATCCAACGTGCGCCAGGAGTTCGGGCCGTGAGGCGGGTGGTCATCGGGGTCGTGGCCGCCTCGGCGATGAGCCTGGCGTTCGGCGCCGGCCCCGCGGCGGCTGCGGGTGGCGTCTACAACGTCGTCAAGTGCCACGCATGGCACCCCGAGGCGGACGAGATCCAGGAGGCCGGGGGACATCCGAGCTACGGCACCGTCAACGACTGCCATGCGAACGTCGCCGGATCGCAAGATCGGCATCTACAACCTCGGCGCCGGCGGGAAACACGGCCTACAAGCAGCTCATGTACGTCGCCCCGGCCAACACGCACATCGAGACCGTCTGCCTCGACTACAACCTCCGCCGCGACAGCCACCACCAGGCCGAGCTCCTCGCCTACCCGGGCTTCCAGGTCCTCGCCTCAGGCGGCGACGGCCCGGCCGGCTGGACGAGCGGCTGCTTCGACCTCAACCACTCCCAGTTCATCGTCCGACTGGCCTGCGCGAACGCCGGTGGCTGCCCGGAGGGGCTCAACGCCCACGCCTACGTCCGGAACATCACGATCGCCTTGGCCGACGATGTGAATCCGGTGATCACCGCGTTCGGCGGCGATATCACGGACCCGGGCTGGCTTCGTGGGTCGAAGACGTTGATCGCGGATGCGGCTGATGCGGGATCAGGCATCTACCAATTCCTCGGATACGTCAACGGAGTTGAGATTGCTCGCGCTCCCGGGAACTGCAACACCGGCGGCCTGCCCTGGAACTTCGCTCGATGACACTGGCGCCCTGCCGACTTCGACGCGGATGCCCTCGCAACGTCGGCTGAACACCGCCTCCCCGCCATTCGTCAACGGCGCGAACACGCTGACGGCGCTAGCGTTCGACTACGGCGATAACGCAACGAGCCGGCGTTGTCACGGTCAATGTCGACAACGCGGCCACCAGCCGCCGCGTTCGCCGACGACCTCGATCCATCCGATCCGGAGCTGATTCGAGCCGACGTTTCCGACAGCTCACTCCGGGAGTCGCTGCAGCCCAGATCTACTATCGGGCGGTCGGCGCGACCAGCTGGCAGCCGCTGGACACGTCGGTTGGTCACGGCAACAGCGAAGGCGCGAGTCGAACTCCTCGGCGGTGCCCGCGGGCGAGTACGAGTTCAAGGCCACGGTTACGCGACGTCGCCGGCAATGGCTTCGAGACGACTCTGCGCGAGGACGGCTCGCCGATGCGACTCAGCTTCCCGCTGCGTTCGCCGGTCGAGCTCAACACGAGTCTTGGGCGAAGGTGGGTCGACCGGTCAGACGGTGCCGTACGGAACCAAGTCGGAGGTGCATGGCCGGCTTCTCGACGCCGACGGCAAGCCATTGGCGGGTCAACCGATCGTGGTCGTCGATCACTTCGACAGCGGTGCGCTCTACCCCCGGGCCGAGCGGCCGACGGTCACCGACGCCGACGGCCGTTTCACCGTGCCCGAACCGGCGGGACCGACGCGCTCGATCGATGCCACGTTCGCCGGCACCAATAGCTATCTGCCCGCCGACGATGAGGTGGGGAAGTTCGCCGTCAAGGGGGCGGCGAGCTTCCGGGTCTCCTCGAAGCGTGTCCCCGAGGGCACGCCGGTGACCTTCAAGGGCCGGGTAAGGCACCACGGAGCGCGGATCCCGGCCGGCGGGAAGCTCGTCGAGGTCCAGTACCGACTCAAGACCGGCCGGCAGCGAACGCTCAAGCAGCCGTTTCGCAGCGAGCCGGACGGGTCGTATCGCCTCACGTATCGCTTCTCGAAGGCGCTGACCAGCGACGCCCTGTTCCGCTTCCGTGTCAAGGTTCGCAGCGAGGGGAATTGGCCGTTCAAGGGCTCGACGTCGAAATGGAGGAAGGTGATCGTCCGTGCCCATTAGGTCGGAACGCAACGCCGGGCACCGGCGATTGTTGAACCATTAGGTCCCAAGACACGCCGCCATGAAGATGCCCAGCCACAGCACCGTCGTCGCTTACCTGGCGTTGTTCGTCGCCCTCGGCGGCAGCGCGTACGCGGTAAGCAAGATCGATTCGGGAGACATCAAGAACCGGTCGATCAAAGGCAAGGACGTCGCGAACGAGACGCTCGGCGGCCGTCAGATCGACGAGCGAAAGCTGAACGGCCGCGCGCGGCGCGGGGCTGAGGTCGGGGTCGCTCTGTAATCCGCAGACCGGCGCGCCGCTCACGTGCGTATCTCAGACGATCAAGCTCACCAGGCCCGCGTTCGCTGCTTGATCATCACGACGGGCAGCAAGGGGGCGCAGAGCAGGCTCAGGGGTATGTTCGATCGCCCTCGACGGGGTGCCATCGACGAGTCAGTTCTTAGGCGGGCGGGGTCGCTCCGGATGGCTTCGCCATCACCAAAACCACGTCGCAGCTCCCCGCCGGCCCGCACACGGTCTCCCTCCAATGCACGGAGTCGAATCCGGACCTGACGATCGACAACCCCACGATCGCAGCGGTCGCGGTCACGACCGACAACCACTAGGGCCGGGTCGTCGACGCGGGGCGAGTGTCGTCTCGCTCCTGATATTCAGGAGTTGGACGACGTTCGGTGGCGAGGCGCTCGTCCGAGGACCGGCCGGCGCCCGCGAAGCGCTAAGACCCGGAGACCTGGACGACGCCGGTCGGGGCGCTGACCGCCGGCGCGCTGTCGCCCACGGCGTTGGTGGCCACGACCTGCGCCCGCAGGACGAAGCCGGCGTCGGCGTTGCGCGCGGTGTAGTAGTGCGAGTCGCGGTACGGGGTGGCCGCCGTGCAGTCGTTGGGATTGAGCGGCTGGCACCGAAGCCACTGGGTGGAGAGGGTGTCCGGGTGATCCGTCCAGCGGCCCGGGAGGGCGTGGAGCCTGGCGTCGATCGTGGGTGCGTCGGAGTGGGGGATCGTCGGCAGGACCCGGTTGACCGGCGCGCACGGCACGGCCAGCCGCTCGTAGGCGCCCTTGTCGCGCACCGGGTCCGCGCAGCCCGCCTGGTCGTGCGGGGCGCGGCGGGGCTCGCCGGCCAGGTCGCGAGTCGAGACACCCGGGTCGAGCGGCCCTGGCCGGCCGGAGTCGATCGCGGATGAGCCGTCCTTGAGCTGCCAGTCGTAGCTCGCCGGCGGGCCGCCGACGAAGAGGTCGTCCGGCGTGTCGCTGGTGTTCGTGGAGGTGCCGCCGAGCGGGCAGTTGTCGGTCCACGGGGACGGGATGCTCGTCGAGGGCAGGTTCGAGTAGTCGCACGTGATCGTGCCCGGCCCGTCGAACCCCGAGCCCGTGAAGATGGAGATGTCGTCGACAAGCAGCGAGCTGTCGATCGAGACGTCGATGTTCGGGGATCCGTCGGGCGAGCCGAGCGCTAGCGCGTCGTTGCCGTCGGACGTGTTGTCCACGCCGGCGTCACCCGCATCGATCGTGCTGTTCTCGACCTGCCAGCTCGTGGCCGTAAACCCCTGATACACGGCGCCGACCTCGCCGCCGGTCACCAGCGACGAGTCGAGCTCGAGGTTGCCGCTGAGGTTGAGGACGGGCTGGGAGGAGTCAGCGTTGTTGCTGACGTCACTGCGGATGATCCGGTAGGGGCGCTTGCCGTAGTCGGGGAACTGGAGGATCGCCGAGCCCTCGTCGCTGTGGATGGTCGACCCGCGGATCACGGCGCCGCTCGTGCTGTCGATGCCGGTGGCGGAGCTGTCGCTGCCGTCGATGACGGAGCGCTTGATCACGGTGCCGGGGTTGCTGCACATCGCGACGATCTCGCTCACCCCGGAGCCGGAGGCGGCGGAGGCGTGCACGTTGGTGAGGTCGGAGCCGCCCTCGATCGAGATCGGCGTGACGAAGTCCTCGGCGGTGGTGTTGTCGACGTTGATGTCCTCGAGCGCGACGTTGACGTCGGGGTCGCCGCCAAGCTGCACCACGCACGCGACCATGCAGCTCGAGCCGCCCGACCCGTCGCCGGAGATCGTCGTCTGCCGGGCGCCGCCGCTGTCGAGCGTGCCCCTGATCGTCAGCCCGTCGTCGTTCGGGTCGTTGGCCTCGACGTCCTGCGCGTAGCTTCCTGCGCCGACGTCGATCACGTCGCCCGTCGACGCCGTGAGCCGGTGCTGCTCGATCGCGTACTGGACCGTCGCGCACGGGCTCGCCGTGCAGTCACCGGTGTCGGTGCCGCTGGAATCGACGTGGTACGTCGTGGCCGCCTGCGCCGGCACCGCATACGCCAGGCACCCGAGAACCAGTACGACCGCTCCCAGAATCCAGCGTGACATCCGTTTCGCGCCTTTCATGCTCTGAGTCCATCGGACACTGGCCGCAGGACTTGAGGGATTTCTTGAAATCGCGTGGGTGTGGCTAGAGCTCGTAGCGCGCCAGGTCGGACTCGAGCCGCTTCTCGTCATCGGCCGCCGGGGCGGGCTCGTCCTCGTCGTCCGCCGCCGCGGAGCGCCCGGCGCGCCGCCAGCGGCGCAGGCCGATGGCGATCGCCACGGCGCCGATCAGGATCGCGATCCCGGGCACGAGCCACGCGGCCAGATCGAAGCCGCTGTCGGAGGGCGTGGCGAGCACCTCGGGGCCGAACTGGGCGACGAGCCTGTCCTTGATCTGGTCCTTGGTGAGGCCCTGTGCGATCAGCTTGCGGATGTAGTCGCGCTCCTCGTTTGCCTGCGGCGACTCGGTCGCGAGCTCGAGCGGCACGCCGCAGACGGGGCACATCACCTCGTCCTCGATGTCCGGAAGCGAGGCCTGGGGCTGGGGCTGCTGCGCGGTCGCCAGCGCCGGCACGGCCAGCGTCGCGACCAGCGCCAGGAGCACGGCGAGGCGCCGTGGCGCCATCAGCTGCCCTCGATCATCGGGCCCACCTGCTCGCGCAGGAAGCGGGCGTCGACCGGGCCGCGCTGGGCGAGGGCGAGGGTGCCGTCCGGGGCGACGAGGAAGTTCTCCGGCACCCCGGTGGTCTTGAGGTCGTCGGCATAGGTGCCCTCGCCGTCATGGAGCTGCGGGTAGGTGAGCCCGAAGTCGCTGACGAAGCCGCGCCCGCCGTCGTCCGTCTCCTGGGTGTCGATGCCGAGGATCTCGAAGTCGCCGCCGCGGTGGTCGCGATAGAACGATTCGAGCGCCGGCGCCTCGTTCCGGCAGGGCACGCACCAGCTGGCCCAGACGTTCACCAGCACCCACTTGCCGTCGTAGTCGGCGAGCGAGCCGGTGCCCGAGCCGTCGAGCTTGGGCAGCGCGGTGGTGGGCATGGTTTCGCCCTCGGCGAGGGTGCCGTGGCCCTTGGAGATCACCCCGTAAGCGAGCAGGCCGATGATGGCCAGAACGCCCATGAAGACGACGAACGTGCGCGCGCTCACCGGCCCAAGCGTAGAGATGAGCGGCCCCCGGTCAGCCCGTCTGCGGCCCGTGGGAGAGGGCTAGACTGAGCCGCTCCGCGGAAGTAGCTCAGTTGGTAGAGCACCAGCTTCCCAAGCTGGGGGTCGCGGGTTCGAGCCCCGTCTTCCGCTTGACCTCCCCGCTTCGCGCGGAGAGGACGGCCCGCCGTTCAAGCTATCGTCCGCTCTGCACCAGCTTGGGGGTCGTGTCGTTCCTTACGAACGCTGCGTAACCGCGTTAGTGCGAATGCGTGGCATCGACGGAGGATTCGCTCACGAAGGGAGCAGCAGGGATGCGAGCAAGAGGGATGGCTGTACGGATCGGTGCCGCGTTCGCGGCGCTCGTCGCGGCGCTGGTGATCGCGGCCTGCGGAAGCAGCAGCAGCGACGACAGCGGCACCACCAGCAGCGGGTCGACGGCCGGCGTCCCGACGGTCGACGCGTCCGGCAAGCCCTCCGGCGAGCTGACGGTCTCGAACTGGCCGCTCTACATCGACAAGCAGACGATCCCGGACTTCGAGGACGCCACCGGCGTCTCGGTCAAGTACATCGAGGACGTCAACGACAACGCCGAGTTCTTCGGCAAGGTCCAGCCGCAGCTCGACCAGGGCGAGTCCGGGGGCCGCTCGATCTTCGTCGTCACCGACTGGATGGCGAACAAGATGCACGAGCTCGGCTACCTGCAGAACTTCGACAAGACGGCGATGACGAACAACGTGGACAACATCACGACGAGCCTCGCCCACCCGCCGTTCGACCCCAACCGCGACTACTCGATGCCGTGGCAGACCGGGATGACCGGCCTGGTGGTGCGCAAGGACCTGGCGCCCGACGTGACCTCGATCTGCGACCTCTTCGACCCCCAGTACGCGGGCAAGGTCGAGATGCTCACCGAGATGCGCGACACGGTCCCGCTGGTGATGAAGTGCATGGGCGTCGACCTCTCGAAGGCGACCGAGGACGACTGGCTCGGCTGCGATCAAGAAGATCTCCGACGCCGCGGACTCCGGCCAGATCCGCCGCTTCACCGGCAACGACTACGCGCGTGACGTGACCAGCGGCGACGCCGCGGCTGTGATCGGCTGGTCCGGCGACGCGGTCCAGCTGCAGGCCGACAACCCGAACATCGTCTTCCGGATGCCGGAGGAGGGCTGCATGCTCTGGTCGGACAACATGGTGATCCCGATCGGAGCCCCGAACCCGACCGCGGCCGAGGCGTTCATGAACTACGTCTACGACCCGAAGAATCAGGCGCAGATCGAGGAGTACGTCAACTACGTCTCGCCGGTCGCCGGCACCAAGGACATTCTCCTCAAGCAGGATCCCGACATCGCCAACAACCAGCTGATCTTCCCCGACGAGAAGTTCACGGCGAAGTGCGACTCGGCGCCGGTGATCTCCGGCAAGGAGGAGCAGACGATCACGTCGGCCTTCGAGGCGGTCGTCAACGGTTAGGGCGTTGTGTGACGCACGACCTATCCGTCGTCGCTGACGCCTGCTAATTTCGCGGCCAAGTAAGGAAGTCGGGGCGCAAGGGGGCGCCCTCAGCCACTCAGGACACGGAGGTCACGACCATCAACGCATCCGCAAATCGCATCGTCCGCAGGGGCGCGTTTGTCGCCGCAGCAGCAGTCGCCATCGCCGTTCCGACGGCGTCGGCGACCGGGGGATCCTCGGGCGGCCACCCGGTCGGGTCCGGCGCCACGCCGCTGGCCCAGTCCGGCAAGGCGATCCCGTCCGCGGCTGCGGACGAGGGCAAGCGCTCGATCGACGTCCGCGCGGACGCCACCGGCCAGCCGGTGCAGCCGGCCGACCCGGCCGCGACCGCGAAGCTGCGCAGCTCGCTCGGCTCGGAGGGACGTCCTGGAGCTCGACCCGGCCACCGGGACGCCGCGCTTCCTCGGCCGCCTCGACGGCTTCCTCACCGGCCAGAGCTCCAGCTCGCCGCAGGACGTCGCGCTCTCCTACGCGCGCCGCAACGCCGCGGCGCTCGGCATGAGCGCGGGCGACCTCACCGGCCTGCGCCTGACCCGCAACTACACCGACGCCGACGGCACGACCCACCTGATCTGGGCGCAGTCGGCCGGCGGGGTGGAGGCGTTCGAGAACGGCCTCTACGCAAACGTCGCCAAGGACGGCCGGCTGATCAACCTGATGGGCTCGCCGGTCGCCGGGCTCGGCGGCATCCGCAGCGTCGACCCGGGCATCTCGGCCCGGGGCGCGCTCGCGACCGCGCTGGACAACGCCGGCGCCGACCGGCCGGTGCCCGCTGTGCGCAGCACCTCGGGCCCCGATCAGGACACCGACTTCGCCGGCACCGACAGCGCCCGCCTGGTGCTGTTCACCTCGCAGGCCGGTAACCCGCAGCTCGCCTGGCACGTGACCGCCAAGAGGTCGTCGGACGAGATCTACGAGTACGTCCTCGACGCCGACTCCGGCGACGTCCTGCTGCGCCAGAACACGGTCGACTTCGCCGCCGGCAACGTCTGGGAGTACGCGCCGCAACTCAACCAGGTCTGCCCGGAGTGCTCGGCCGCGAGCGGCACGCAGGCGCTGCACGCCTTCCCCGCCGGCTGGGGCACGCAGGCCAGCAAGCTCCAGGGCAACTACGCCCACGTCTACACGGACGTCGACGACAACAACGTCCCGGACGCACCGTTCGGCAACTGCCCCGAGTGCGGTGAGGTCGGGCCCAACGAGGCCGGCCCCAACTGGAACTACGCCTTCCAGGCAAACCCGAATCCGAGCCACCTGAGCAGCAACTGCTTCACGATCTTCCCGCAGTGCTCGTGGTCGGTGACCACCAACGCGGCCTTCAACTTCGGTTACGGATGGCGGCCGAACCTGCGCCAGAACGCAACGCAGGTCTACTTCTACGTCAACAACTTCCACGACTGGCTCGCCTCGGCGCCGATCAGCTTCACGGCGGCGGCCGGGAACTTCGAGGGCGCCGATGCCGTCAACGCGGAGACCCTCGACGGGGCCGACTCCGACCACTCGCCGGGCTCGTTCCCCGGCACGCCGGACCTGAACCACCTCAACAACGCGAACATGAACACGCCCGCCGACGGGACTCCGCCGCGGATGCAGATGTACCTGTTCGCCGACATCAGCGGCAGCGCGACGCCCGAGTCCAACGGTGGCGACGACGCCTCGGTCATCTACCACGAGTACACGCACGGGCTCTCCAACCGCCTCGTGCTCGACTCCTCCGGCAGCCCTGCCCTGCGCGCGTTCCAGTCGCGGGCCATGGGCGAGGGCTGGAGCGACTGGTACGCGATGGACTACCTCGAGGGCCACGACCTCGACGAGACCGACACCACCGACAACGGCGAGATGAACATGGCCGTCTACGTGATGGGCGGCGACATCCACAACCTCCGCACCGAGGGCCTCGACTGCAACCGCGGCTCCGGCGGCGACGCCGACTGCCCCGGCGCCGGCAACGCCGGCAGCGGCGGCTACACGCTCGGCGACATGGGCAAGATCCTCTGCTCGCCGTGCCAGCCCGAGTTCCACGCCGACGGCGAGATCTGGGCTCAGACCCTCTGGGACCTGCGCCAGCAGTTCGTCGCCGACCTCGGCGGCAGCACGCTCAACGGCACGGGCGTCTCCCGCGCCCGCAGCCTGATCACGCGGGCGATGGAGCTCGCGCCGCCGGATCCGAGCTACCTCGAGATGCGCAACGCGATCCTCCAGGCGGATGTCGTCCTGTTCGCGAAGGCCGACAAGAACCGGCTCTGGAAGGTCTTCGCCCATCGGGGCATGGGCTACTTCGCCAGCGACGACGGCGCCAACGACACCCATCCGACCCAGGACTTCACCAAGCCGCCGAACTGCAACCAGATCGCGTGCGGCACGCTGACCGGGGTGGTCCGCGAGGCCGAGGGCGGGCAGCCGATTGCCCACGCCACGGTCGAGATCAAGGGCACGGGCGACCTCGTCGACGAGACGAACGCCAGCGGGCAGTACTCGATCCCGAAGATCCCGCCGCACACCTACCCGCAGGTCGTCGCCTCGGCGCCCGGCCATCAGGCGACCACGGTCTCGAACGTCACGATCGCGGCCGGCACCCAGTCGCGCGACTTCAACCTGCACCGCGACTGGGCCGACCTCGCGAGCGGGGCGAGCCTGCTCTCGTTCAGCCCGCCGGACCTCTCCTCGTTCGGCTGCGGTCCCTCGGGCGCGTTCGACCTCTCGCTCGCCTCGGGCTGGGGGAGCACGGCCGTCAACCCGGCCGACAACACCAACCCGAGCGGCCCGAAGTCGGCGACGATCAGCCTGCCTCAGCCGGTCGACATCAGCGCCTTCGCCGTCGACCCGGGAGCCACGTGCGGCGACGACGACAGCGCCTCGACCCGGAAGCTGCAAGATCCAGACCACGCCGGGCGGCGGCGCGCCGTTCAGCACGGTCGGAACGTTCACGTTCACCGGCGGCCAGGACCATCGCCTGACCACGATCACGGCGCCGCCCGGGCTCACGAACGTGCGCCGCGTCCAGATCACGATGCTCTCCAACCGGGGCGGCGGCACGGCCGCGGCCAACTTCATGGACCTCTCCGAGTTCCAGGTCTACGGCGCGCCGTAGACCTGGAGCTCAGATCCCCGGGCCCGGAACCAGCACGACCCGCCAGCCGTCGGGGTCCTCGAACGTGAGCGCCTCGACCGCGTCCCAGTAGGGGTTCTCGGCCGCGGCCGGGGCGCCGCCGAGGGCGCGCAGCTGCGCCGCGACCGCGTCGCGCCGCTCGACATCGCCGAGGTAGAAGACGAGCAGGTTGTCGGCGCTCGGCGCCGTGCCCGGGCTGCCGCCGGCGTGGCTTGTGAACTCGAGGTGGTGGCGGCCGTCGGGGAGCCCGAGCATCACGCCCGTATAGCCCGCGTGGTCTGAGAAGCCGCCGAGCTCGGCGAGGCCGAGGCCGTCGCGGTAGAAGGCGACCACGGCCTCGAGACGGTCGGTGGGGCGCGCGATGCGGATCTGGGCGGCTGCCTCGGCGGCGTTCTCCACTGCGCTGACCCTAGTGCTGACCGTAGGCTGCGCGGCCGTGGCCCGCCAGGAACCCGAAAGCGCCGCGCTCAACGCCGAGTTCTTCGCCGGCGACGCGCACGGCCGCGACGTCGCCGAGCTGGACACCTACCTGCAGATCGGGGCGGCCCTCAACCGCGAGCTCGCCGGCATCCGGCGCCTGCTCGACGTCGGCAACGGCGGCGTGTTCGAGTACGACACGCGGCTCGTGCCCGAGATCACCGCGGTTGACCTGTTCCTCGACCAGCTGCCGGCCGAGCGGTTTCCGCCCAACGTCACCCCGCGCACCGGCGATGCGCTGGAGCTCGCCGAGCCCGACGCCTCCTACGACGGCGTCCTGCACGCGCTGCTCTACCACCACCTGGTCGGCGCGAGCCCCGAGGCGATGGTCGCCAACGTGCGCGCGGCGCTGGCCGAGGCCGAGCGCGTGCTGGAGCCCGGGGGGCGGCTGGTCGTCGCCGAGTCGTGCGTGCCGGGCTGGTTCTACCCGGTCGAGCGCGCGCTGTTTCGGCCCCTGGTGCTGCTCGCGCGCACGCCGCTGCTCGGCGGCCACCCGGCCGTCATCCAGCTTCCGTTCGGGCGCCTGGTCGAGCTGGTCGGCGAGCGCTTCGAGGTCGCGTCCGCCTACCAGGTGCCGATCGGCCGCTGGATCACGCAGTTCGGGCGGCGCTGGCCGACGGCGCTCACCCCGGCGCGCGCTCACGTGGTCGTCGGGCGAAAGCCCCGGGCGGGCGGGCGCGGTTCGGCCCCAAAATGAACGACGGCCCGCCTGGGGGGAAAGCGGGCCGTCGAGCTTGTTGGCGGACGCTCCGAGGAGGAGCGCTTGTTCATCTCGCCTTAGTCCTATGCGTTCCCACGCGTACGCGGGATGAAACCTCACTCGCCGAAAAAAGGGTAATCGAAACCGGTAACCCCCCGTTTTGGGCGATATACGAGCCGTTTTGGTCGATCAGCGGGCCAGTTCGCGCACCTCGCTGCGCAACCGGTTGATCTCGCGCTCCTGGTCGCGGACCTTCGCCCGGAGACGGGCCCCCGACTTCGCGGCGGTCGCGGTTCCCAGTTGCCCGGCGGAGTTGACAACCACCGTCTGGGTAGGCCCGCCGATCGTGGTGCCGCTGATCCCCTGGATGTAGGCGGACGTCTGCTTGGCGGCGGTCCCGATCCGGATCGCGCCCGACTCTCCTGCAACACCGGAGTTCGCGATCGCGACGTTGTTATCCCCGGTGGTGAGATCGCCCCCCGCTCCGGTGCCCAGGGCGACGTTCGCGTCGCCGGTCGTGTTCGAGTTGAGCGCCAGGTAGCCGAGCGCCGTGTTGTTGAGCCCGTTTCGGTTGCGCATCATCGCCTTTGAGCCCGAGGCGACGTTGAAGCGCCCGGTGGTGTTCAGGTTGAGCGTCTGATAGCCGTTGGCGACGTTCTCCTTGCCGGTGGTGTTGGCGAACATCGCGCTGGTGCCGCTGGCGAGGTTGGCGGTGCCGGTTGTGTTCAGGGCCAGCGCGTTGAACCCGGTCGCGAGGTTGTCCGACCCGGTCGTGTTGCCCTGCATCGCCTGGATCCCGTTGGCGACGTTGTTGTTGCCGGTCGTGTTCGCCTGCAGCGTGTTCGTGCCGGCGGCGATGTTGTTGGAGCCGGTCGTATTGGAGAACAGCGCATGCCAGCCGGTGGCGATGTTGTCGTTGCCGGTCGTGTTTGCGGTCAGCGCCTGGTGGCCGGTGGCGATGTTGTTGTGGCCGGTGGTGTTGGCGGCCAGCGCCCGGAAGCCGGTCGCGACGTTGGCGGTGCCGGATGTGTTCGCCGCCAACGCGAGCGTGCCGGTGGCGATGTTGTTGTCGCCGGTCGTGTTGGCGAACAGGGCGTTGGTACCGGTGGCGATGTTCTGGTTGCCCGTCGTGTTGGCGATCATGGCGTTGAAGCCGCTGGCGACGTTGTCGTGGCCGGTGGTGTTGCTAGTGAGCGTCGCGGTTCCGACGGCGATGTTCTGGTTGCCGGTGGTGTTGTCGCGGAGCGCCTGGGCGCCGGTGGCGATGTTGTCGGTGCCGGCAGTGTTGTGGAACAGAGCCTCAACGCCCGCCGCGATGTTCTTGTCGCCGGTGGAGTTGCTGGCGAGCGCCAAGGTGCCGTTGGCGACATTGTCATCGCCGGTCGTGTTCGCCCCAAGCGCGAAGGTTCCGGCGGCGATGTTGTTGGACCCGGTCGTGTTGTTAATGAGCGCCTCGTCGCCGGTCGCGACGTTCTCAGCCCCGGTCGTCACCGATCTGAGCGCCCGAAAGCCGACTCCGACGTTATGGAAGCCGGTTGTGAGGTTCTCCATCACCGATGTGCCCAGCCCCACATTGCCGTAGCCGGTGACACTGCCGTTGAAGAACGGGCCGCTCCCGGCGCCAACGTTGGACGAGTTGTCATAGAAGACGCTGCCGGTAAAGGCGAGGCTCGCCGAGGCGCCGACGGTTAGCCCGATGGCGGCGCTGAACGCGAGGGCGACGGCCGCGATGCGAGACCGCCGCGCGAGGCGACGAACCCCCGGAGGCGATCCACCTCGCGCGGGCGCGGAACGGTGGGACTCGCTGCGGCGCGGGCCGAGCTTGGCGGACATACGGACCTCCCCATTGCGGGCGTGGCTCGGGCGGGGCCGAGCGGCGCCGGGTGCGTGCCGAGTCCGGTGGCGCCGGGGCGCCGTCCAAGAGGACTCGCCGAGCCTACCCCGGTTCGTGCCCGTGGGCAACGGGCCCGGACGGGTGGCCGAGTGGGTAGCTTGCGCCGGTGATCGTCTGCCTGGGAGAGGCGCTCGTCGACCTGATCTGCGAGCGCCCGGTTGCGTCGCTCGCCGACGCCGACTCGTTCACGCCCCATTTCGGCGGCGCGCTCGCCAACGTCGCGGTCGCCGCGAGCCGCGCGGGGGCCGAGGCCGGGATCGCCGGCGCCGCCGGGGACGACGAGTGGGGGAGGTGGCTGGCCGAGCGGCTCGAGCGCGAGGGCGTGGACCTGCGCTTCTTCGAGCTGCTCTCCGACGCCCAGACGCCGGTCGCGTTCGCGACCTTCGACGAGCAGCGCGAGCCGACGTTCCAGATCTACGGCGACGCGATCGAGCTCGCCGTCGCGTCGGTCGCCCCGCGCCTCGACGAGGCGATCGAGGCCGCGACGGCGCTCGTCTACAGCTCCACGACGCTTGCGACCGACGACGAGCGCGAGGTCACGCTCCGCGCCCGCGAGCTCGCGCTGGCCCGCGGGGCGAAGGTCTGCTTCGACCCCAACATCCGCCCGAACCGGTGGGGCGGCGACGCGCGAGCGGCGGCCGAGGCGTCACGGGAGCTGATCGCCGACTCGTTCCTGGTCCGCGCGAATCGGGGCGAGGCGACCGCGATCGCGGGCGTCGACGACCCGCGCGCCGCCGCGGAGGAGCTCGCCGCGCTCGGGGCCGAGCTGGCGGTGGTCACGCTCGGAGCCGAGGGGGCGCTGATCCGCGGCGCGTGCGAGGCCGAGGCCCCCGCGCCCGCGGTGGAGGTCGTCTCCACGCTCGGCGCCGGCGACGCCTTCATGGGCACCCTGGTCGCGGGCCTGGCGTTGCACGACTGGGATCCGGCGGCCGCCGCCGACGCGCTCGGGCCGGCGCTCGATGCCGCCGCGGCCGCCTGCACGCGCTGGTCGGCGCTCGAGTAATCAGACGCCGGCGATCGCGCCGAGGGCGCCGAGCAGCCGTTCGACCTCGTCGGGCGTGTTGTGAAGGTGGGGGGCCAGGCGCAGCGAGTCACCGCGCAGGGCGGCGAAGCAGCCCGCCTCGCGCAGCGCCGGCACGACGCGCGAGCGGAGCTCCTCGGTGAGCCCGATCCCGAGCAGGTGCGGGCCGCGGCCCTCGGCCGCGACCGGCTCGAGGCCGAGCTCGGCGGCCCCGGCGGCGAGCGCGCCTGTGGTCTCGGCGAGCGTCGCCCCGATGCGCGCGACCTCCCACTCGAGCAGCTGCTCCAGCGAAGCGATCGCCATCGGCACGAGCTGGAAGTTCGTCCGCTGGCCCACGTCGAAGCGCCGCGCGCCGGGCTCGTAGGAGTCGCGGTAGTCGACGAGGCGCGAGAAGTCGCGGGCACCCTCGCGCAGGATCCAGTTCTGCTCGATCGGGGCGCCGTCGCGCTGGTCGGGCCCGACCCACAGGTAGCCGAGCGCGAACGGGCCGAGCAGCCACTTGTAGCCGACGGTGACCAGGAAGTCGGGCCGCAGGCGCTCGACGTCGATCTCCAGCGCGCCGGCCGATTGGCTCGCGTCGATCATCAGGCGCGCGCCGAGCTCGTGCGCCCGGCCCGCGACCGCGTCGAGGTCGATGACCGCCCCGTTGGTCCAGTGGACGTTGGGCACGCTCACGATCGCGGCCGGCTCGGCGAGCTCGGCCAGGATCGCCTCGGTCCACGACTCATCGCCCCGGCGCTCGACCGTCACGATCTCGGCGCCGGTACGCCGGGCCAGCTCGCGCCAGCTGTAGACGCCCGGACGGGTACTCGTCGGCGAGCACCACGATCCGCTCTCCGCGCGCCGGCTCGAGGTTGCGGGCCGCGACCGCAAAGCCGTAGCTCGTCGCCGGCACGAGGGCGACCCCGTCGGCGTCGCCCCCGATCAGGCGCGCGAACAGGTCGCGCAGCCGCTCGACGTCGTCGAACCAGTCATCGGCCGAGATCGTCCACGGCCGCGCCCGCCGCTCGAGCGCCGCCTCGCCGGCCTCGCGGACCCGGCGGGTGAGGAGCGAGAGGTTGGCGGTGTCGAAGTACCCGATGCCCGGTGGGACGTCGAACTCCTCCCGCCGCGATCCGAGCGTGCGCCCTGCGGCCATCCGAGGTTTCTACCTGCACCGAGGCTGCGCTGGGCGTCCGCCGCCTGCCGTAACGGTCTTCGGCGGTGAGATTTATACGGATATCACCGGATAGTTTGCTATGCTGCTGTCCGTTATGGCGAAGACCGTAAAGATGCCGACGAACCCCTTTCGCTTCGGCGGGCTGGCGCTCGACGAGGCGTTCGCGAATCGCGAGGCCGAGGTCCAGGAGCTCAAGTTCGACGTCCTGAACGGCCAGGACGTCGTGATCTTCGCACCGCGGCGCTACGGCAAGTCGTCGCTGGTGTGGAAGGCGATGCAGCAGCTCGTCGGGCACGAGGTCCGGGTCGCCTACGTGAACCTGATGACGGCCCCGACCAAGGCGAAGCTGGCCGAGAAGCTCGCCGCGACCATCTACGAGCACGTCGCCTCGCCGGGGGCGCGGGCGAGGGAGCGGGCGCTGGCACCGTTCCGCGGCCTGCGGATCAGCCCGCGCGTGACCGTCAATCCCGAGAACGGCGCCTACCACTTCTCGTTCGGCGTCGACCACTCGCCGACCGACATCGAGGCGACGCTCGAGCGGCTGCTCGAGCTGCCCGCCGAGCTCGCCGCGGACGAGGACCGGCGGGTGGCGCTGATCTTCGACGAGTTCCAGGAGGTCGAGACGATCGACCCCGGGCTGCCGAAGCTGATGCGGAGCGTCTTCGAGCAGCAGCCGGAGGTCGCCCACGTGTACCTGGGCAGCCGCCGGCACATGATGGAGCGGCTGTTCAACGACCGCAACGAGCCGTTCTGGCGCAGCGCGAAGAAGGTGGAGCTCGAGCTGATCGAGCCCGAGCGGTTCGAGGGCTTCATCCGCGACCGCTTCCGGGCGACCAACAAGGAGGCCGGGGAGGAGGTCGTCGCCGCCCTGCTCGACCGCACCGGCGGCCATCCCTACGCCACCCAGGAGCTCTGTTACTTCCTCTGGGAGCAGACGCCGTTCGACGGTGCCGCCCGGCTCGAGGACGTCGACGCAGCGCTTGCCGCCGTGCTCCGCTCGGAGAACGCGCATTTCCAGGTCCGCTGGGAGAGCGCCGCGGTGGCCCAGAAGCTCGTTCTGCAGGCGCTCGCCAGGGAGCCCGGCAGGCCACTGACCGGCGCCTACCGCGCCCGCCACGACCTGCCCGGCCCGAGCACGGTGCAGACGGCGCTCGACGTCCTTCGCGACGGCGAGCTGATCACGCGCGAGTCGCGCGGCAGCTACCGGATCTCCGAGCCCTTCCTGGACCAGTGGATCCTCGCCCTGGACGAGCCCGACGAGCTCGGCTGACCGCGGCTCAGGCGGGTGCGGGCTCGGCGGCCTCCGCGTAGGCGGCCATCTCCAGGCCCGCCACCCTCATCAGGACCTGCTCGTCGAAGAACGGCAGCACGGAGGTCATGAACAGGCCTGCGATGCCCGTGGCGCGGTCGATCCAGTAGTAGCAATTGGCGAGCCCCGACCAGGAGGCCGTGCCGGCGCGTCGCATCCCGGGGATGTCCTCGAGCATCAGGTTGAAGCTGAGTCCGAAGCTCTGGCGGAAGGGCAGGGCGACGACGTCGTTGCAGAGGTCGTGGTCGGCCGAGGGCATCTCCTTCGGCAGCTCGATCGCCCCGAGCTGCGGGGAGATCGCGAGCTCGACCGTCTCCTCTTCGAGGATCCGATGGCCGTCGAGCTCGCCGCCGCGAAGCAGCATGCGCAGGAACCGGCCGTAGTCGCCGACCGTGCTGTACGCGCCGTGGCCTGCGCAGTCCAGCGCCGGGTCGTGCGGAAGCTCGAGCGCGTCGTCGACGGCCAGCCCGCCGTCCGGCGTGCGGTGGTGGATCGGCATCAGGCGAGCGCGCTGGTCGTCGGTCAGGCGGAAGGTGGTCTCGCCCATGCCCAGCGGGGAGAGGACGTGCTCGACGAGGTACGACTCGAGGGTCGTCCCGGTGACCGCCTCGAGCACCACGCCGGCCCAGTCGAGGCCCGTGCCGTAGTTCCACTCCGTACCGGGGTCGGCGACCAGCGGGGCGCGCAGGAAGTCGTGCGAGCAGGCGAGCGGCCCGTTGACGCCGGCGACCTCGTACCAGCGGGCGATGTCGGCGACGAGGAACTCGTAACCGGCGCCGGAGGTGTGGCTGAGAAGTTGGCGCACCGTCGCGGCGCCGTTCGCCGGCCGCAGCCGGGGCTCCTCGCCGTCGAAGCCCTCCAGCACCTGAAGCTCGCCGAACTCGGGGACGATCGAGGCGACCTCGGCGTCGAGGTCGAGCTGCCCGCGCTCGACGAGCTGCAGCACGGCAACCGCTCCCAGCGCCTTCGTCATCGAGGCGAGCCAGAAGACCGTGTCGCGCGTGACCTCGTCGGGCCGGTCGATCCGCACGCGGCCCGCGACGCCCTCGTAGACGACCCCGTCGGGGTCGAGAACGGCGGCGGCCGCCCCCGGCACGGCGCCGGCGGCGGCCGCCTCGCTCAGCAGCTCGTCGAACCTCGTGGCCGGTGCGGTCATGCGCCCACTCTAAACCGAGCGCTGGTAGGCGCGAAACGCGCGCACCGCGAAGAACATGCTCGCGGTCAGGAACGCCGCCAGCAGGCCGGCGCGGCCCGCGATCATGCCCCAGTCGGGCGACGCGGTGAGTGCCTCGCGCCCCGCCTCGACGGCCCAGTTGACCGGGTTGAAGCCCGACGCCGTCTGCATCCAGTCCGGCATCAGGTCCTTCTGCATGAAGGTCACCGAGAGGAACGAGAGCGGCAGCATCAGGAACTGCATCAGCGCGATCACGGTCTCCTCGCGACGAGCCAGCAGCGCGATCCCGTTCGAGATCGCGCCGAACGCGGCCCCGAGGAGGATCGCCACGCCGGTCAGCACGAGCACGCCGACGATCCCGTTCGAGAACTCGGCGCCGGTGATCAGCGCCAGCCCGAGGATGATCGCGGTCTGGACGACGATCTGGAGCGACGCGTTTGCCAGCCGGCCCGTGATCAGCGACGAGCGCCGCACGGGGGAGACCAGGAACCGGTCGATCACGCCGCGCTCGAGGTCGTCGATCATCGGCATGCCGCTCCAGCCGGCCGTGAAGAACGCGGTCATCACCACCACGCCCGGGGCGAGGAACTGGATGTAGTCGTCCGAGCCGAATCCGGGGATGTCGGTGACGGCCCCGAACAGGGCGCCGAACAGCAGCAGCCAGACGATCGGCTGCACGAGGTTGACGAAGATCCACCACGGCTGGCGCAGCAGCTCCATCACGTGGCGCATCGTCATGTGCCGGGTGTCGGCCAGTGCCTGTGTCATCGGGACTCCTCCTCGTTGTTGTTGTTGTTGGTCTCCGTCTCGGCGGCGCTGAACGTGCGGCCGGCGTGGCGGAGGTAGACGTCGTCGAGCGAGGGCCGGGCCACGGTTACCGCCGCGATCCCGATCCCCGCCTCCTCGAGGGCGGTGAGCATGGCCGGAACGGCGCGGGCGCCGTCGTCGGCGCGGGCGTGGAGCACTCGGTCCGAGAGCTGGATCTCGCCCAGCCCACCGATCGACCCGTTGATCGCCGTCCGCAGGGTGTCCAGCTCACGCTCCTCGGTGAGCTCGACGTGGATCGCGTCGCCGTGCAGGTCGCGCTTGAGCTCGTCGGGTGTGCCCTCGACCACGACCCTGCCGCGGTCGACGATCGCCAGCGCCGAGGCGAGCGCGTCCGCCTCCTCGAGGTAGTGCGTGGTCAGCAGGACGGTCAGCCCCTCGCCGGTCAGGCGCCGGATTTCGTCCCACATCTCGGCCCGAACCTCGGGATCCAGCCCGGTGGTGGGCTCGTCGAGAAACAGGACCTGTGGGCCGTGGACCAGCGCGAGCGCGATGTCGAGCCGCCGCTGCATGCCGCCCGAGTACGTGCGGACGAGGCGGTCGGCGGCGTCGGCGAGCCCGAACTGGGCCAGCAGGCTCTCGGTCCGCTCCTCGAGCCCGGCTCCGCCGAGCCCGAACACCTGCCCCTGTAGGCGCAGGTTCTCGCGCCCGGTCGCCTGGATGTCGGCGCCGCTGCGCTGAGCGACGACGCCGATTGCCTTGCGGACCTCGGCCGGATCGCCAAGCACGTCGTGGCCCATGACGAAGGCGGTCCCGGAGTCGGGCCGCGAGAGCGTGGTGAGGATCTTCACCGTCGTCGACTTGCCGGCGCCGTTCGGCCCGAGCAGGCCGAACACCGTGCCGCGCTTTACCGAGAACGAGAGCCCGTCGAGCGCCTGGACGTCGTCGTAGGCCTTGCGCAGGCCCGTCGCTTCGATTGCGTTCATCTTGCCGTCACCTCCACGTGCGGGTAGAATCTCTTGCATGGCAATTATCTTATCAAGCAAGATACTTGTGTGGCGAGAGAATCGTGAGAGATGAGTAAGAATCGACTGAACAAGCGGGAGCTCGCCGACGCGATCGGCGACCAGTTCCGCATCAACCAGAACCGGTCCGGGCTCTTCGACGAGATCGCCAACGAGCACCTCGGGATCAACCAGACCGACAACCGTTGCCTTGACGTCCTCACCAGGCTCGGCCCGATCACCGCGGGCGAGCTCGCCCGGGAGGCCGGGCTCACCACCGGGGGAGTGACGGCGGTGGTCGACCGGCTCGAGAGGGCGGGCTTCGCGCGGCGCGTGCGCGACGACGAGGACCGGCGCCGCGTCGTGATCGAGGTCGAGCCTGAGTTCTTCGCGCGCGCGATGGTCTTCTGGGGGCCGATGAAGGAGGCCTGGGACGCGCACGCGGCCAGGCTCAGCCGCGAGCAGCTCGAGTTCCTGCTGCGGTTCATGATCGACTCGAACGAGCTCGGTGCGGAGCAGATCGAGCGGATCCGCGCGTTGCCGAAGTCGAAGAAGAGGTAGCCCCGGGCCGTCCCCCCAGGGCCGGCCGCGAGGCTACTGGTCCCTATCGGCCTGCGGGTCGGCGACCTTGATCGCCGGGGCCGCCGATTAACCTGCGTTTCGTGGCCTACGACGAGGTGCTCGCCGAGCGCGTCCGGGACCTGCTCGCCGCCCGCGAGGGGCTCACCGAGCGCAAGATGTTCGGCGGGATCGGCTTCATGATCGGCGGCAACATGGCCTGCGGCGCGAGCAGCGGCGGCGACCTGATCGTCCGCGTGGATCCCGAGGATTACGAGCGCGCCCTGGGCGAGCCCGGAGTGCGTGAGTTCGACATGACCGGCCGGCGGATGCGCGGCTGGGTCCTGGTCGACCCGGGCTCGGTCGCCGATGACGAGTCGCTCGCCGGCTGGGTCGACGCGGGCGCCGACTTCGCCTCCTCGCTGCCGCCCAAGTAGCCGCGTGGGCGTCGACCGAGCGCAGTGGTGGCGGGACGCCGTCGTCTACCAGATCTACCCGCGCTCCTTCCAGGACTCCGACGGCGACGGGGTGGGTGACCTGCCCGGGATCGCCTCGCGGCTCGACCACCTGGAGTGGCTCGGCGTGGACGCGCTCTGGCTCTCGCCGATCTTCCCGTCGCCGGGCGCCGACCTCGGCTACGACGTCTCCGACTACGTGGGGGTCGATCCGCTGTTCGGCAGCCTCGCGGACCTCGACGCGCTGATCGCCGAGTCTCACCGGCGCGGCCTGCGCGTTCTGCTCGACCTGGTGGCGTCGCACACCTCGATCGAGCACCCCTGGTTTCGCGAGCACCCCGACTGGTACGTGTGGGCCGACGGCGACGAGCCGCCGAACAACTGGCTGGCCTCGTTCGGCGGCTCGGCCTGGAGCCGCGACGAGCGCACCGGGCGCTGGTACCTGCACTCCTTCTATCCCGAGCAGCCCGACCTCGACTGGCGCAACCCCGAGGTGCGCGAGGCGATCGCAGACGTGGTCCGCTTCTGGCGCGAGCGCGGTATCGACGGCTTCCGCCTGGACGCGATCGAGCGCGCGATGAAGGACCGCGAGCTTCGCGACGACCCGCCGGCGAGCGGCGCCCCGGCGCTGCCCGTGCCGCCCGAGCTCGCGGCAATCGAGCAGACGCGCTCGCGAAACGACCCGGAGATCTCCCTCGTGCTCGGCGCGATCCGCGAGGCCGCCGGCGACGCGCTGCTGGTCGGCGAGGTCTATCTGCCCACGGCGGGCCTGGGCCCGTACCTCGAGCACCTCGACCTCGCGTTCGGCTTCGAGCTCCTGCACTCGCGGTGGGACGCCGAGGCGCTGCGCGCGGTCATCGCCGAAGCGAGCGCGGTCGGCGGTGTGGCCTGGGTGCTCTCCAACCACGACTTCCCGCGGCTCGCGTACGCGGCTGGGCGAGCACGCGGCCCGCGGGGCCGCCGTGCTGCTGCTGACGCTCCCGGGGCCCGCGTTCGTCTACCAGGGCGACGAGATCGGGATGGTCGACGGCGGCGTGGGGCGAGCCGCCCGTCGATCGCTTCGGCCGCGATGCCCACCGCCACCCGATGCAGTGGGACGCCTCGCCGTCAGGCGGCTTCACGGCGGGCGAGCCGTGGCTCGAGCCCACGGACCCGGCGCTGCGCAACGTCGCCGACCAGCGGCGCGACGCCGCGTCGGTCCTCGCGCCTCTATCGCGAGCTGATCGCGCTGCGGCGCGAGCTCACCGGCGAGCTCCGCCTGCTCGACGCAGAGCCCGGGGTCGTGGCGCTACGCGCGCGGCGAGCATCTGATCGCCGTCAACGCGGGCGAGCGACCGGCGCACCCGCCCGAGCACGGCGAGGTCGTGCTTGACGAGCGATGGGTCTCCGGGGGGTCCGATCGCACCCGGCGAGGGGCTGATCGCCCGGATTTGAGTTTGAACGCCTACTGGGCGGGCATTGGCCGGGCGTCCGCTGGGAGGCGGGCTCTAGGGAGAGGAGACCGTTTGTCGGCTGGTCGCCGAAAGGGATTGATGGCGTTCGTCCTGGCTTTCGCAGCCGCCGTCGCGGTTGGCTGCGGGTCGAGCGACGACTCCGGCTCCGGCACCACCCTCACCTGGTTCATCTTCAACGAGCCCAGCGGCTCCCCGCAGGCGGCGGCCGACAAGTGCGAGAAGGAGTCGAACGGGGCGTACAACATCCAGTTCGAGTTCCTGCCCGCCGACGCCGACGGCCAGCGCGAGCAGCTGGTGCGCCGGCTGGGCGCCGAGGACTCGTCCATCGACCTGATCGGCATGGACGTGATCTGGACCGGCGAGTTCGCCAACGCCGGCTGGATCGTGCCGTTCCCCCAGGACGTGGCCGACGAGGTCACGAAGGGGGTCTTCCCGAGCGTCGTCAAGACGGGGGAGTTCGAGGGCAAGCTCTACGCGGCGCCGTTGTGGTCGAACACGCAGCTGCTCTGGTATCGCAGCGACCGGGTCCCGCAGGCTCCGAAGACCTGGGACGAGATGATCGACGAGGGCGTCAAGCTCGGCCCGGACAAGGGGCTGATCGAGGTCCAGGCCGACAAGTACGAGGGCCTGGTGGTTTGGTTCAACGCGCTCGTCGAGTCGGCCGGCGGCCACATCCTGAAGAGCCCTGAGGAGATCGACCTTCCCGAGGCCCCGACCGAGAAGGCGCTCGAGATCATGGGCAAGCTCTCGACCTCCGACGCGGCCGACCCGGCGATCACGACCTCCGAGGAGGACCCGGCGCGGCTCGCGTTCGAGGCCGGCAGCGCGGCCTTCATGATCAATTACCCGTTCGTCTATCCGAGCGCGAAGGAGAACGCGCCGGACATCTTCAAGGTGATGAAGGCGGCCAAGTACCCGCAGGTGGACCCGAGCCTGCCGAGCGCGCCGCCCCTCGGCGGCATCAACCTCGGCGTCTCCGCCTACTCCGAGCACCAGGACCTGGCCTTCCAGGCGATCCAGTGCCTGATCAAGCCGGAGAACCAGATCGCGACCGCGGTCGCGGGCGGCCTGCCGCCGGTGCGCGAGGACCTCTTCGACTCGCCCGAAATCAAGAAGGCGTACCCGGGCTTCTCGGACCTCATCAAGCAGTCGATCGAGGACGCCGCGGCGCGGCCGTCCGAGTCGCCGGCCTACCAGGACATCTCGCTGGCGATCCAGGAGGGGATCCACCCGACGACCGACATCGACCCGAACGATCCGGGGCCCACCTACGACGAGCTGCGCGGCCTGCTCGAGGACGCGATCAACAGGGAGGGCCTGCTGTGAGCAGTGATGTCGCGGCGGCTCCGCGGCCGGCGGAGGCGGCGCCGCAGAAGAAGCCGAAGATCTCGGATCGCACCAAGTCCGAGCGCAAGCTGGCGTGGCTGCTGTGCGCGCCGGCGGTGATCGCGATGCTGCTGGTGACCGCCTATCCGATCATCTACGCGGTCGTCCTCTCGCTGCAGAAGCTCGACCTGCGGTTCCCGGACGAGGGCGGCTTCGTCGGCCTCGACAACTACGTCACGGTGCTCACCGCGCCGCTTTGGTGGGAGTCGGTCTTCAACACCGTGTTCATCGCGGTGGTCTCAGTCGCGATCGAGCTCGTGCTCGGGATGATCATCGCCCTGGTGATGTTCCGGGCGATCTTCGCCCGCGGGTTCGTGCGCACGACGGTGCTCATCCCGTACGGGATCATCACCGTAGTCGCCGCCTTCGCATGGTTCTACGCGTTCGACCCGGGCAGCGGCTTCGTCAACCACCTGCCGTTCGTGGCCGACGACAAGGCCTGGTTCGGCGACCGGTGGAGCGCGTTGGCGGTGATCATCATGGCCGAGGTCTGGAAGACGACCCCGTTCATCGCCCTGCTGCTGCTCGCCGGCCTGACGACGATCGACGATGGCCTCTACGAGGCGGCGAAGGTCGACGGGGCGAGCGCCTGGCAGCGGTTCTGGCGGATCACGCTGCCGCTGATGAAGCCGGCGATCCTCGTCGCGGTGCTGTTCCGGACCCTGGACGCGTTCCGGGTCTTCGACTCGATCTTCATCATGACCGGGGGTGGGCAGGACACCGAGTCGGTGTCGATCGTGGGCTATGACCAGCTGATCTCGCGGCTCAACCTCGGGCTCGGCTCGGCGGTCTCGGTGCTGATCTTCCTCATGGTCCTGCTGATCGCGTTCATCTTCGTGCGCGGCTTCGGGACCACGATCCCCGGCCGGGAGAAGGAGGCCTGATGAAGCGCGGGACCCGCGAGTACACGCTGTGGAGCGTCGGCATGTTCGTGATCATCGCCGCCGCGCTGATCCCGGTGCTCTGGCTGCTGTCGCTGTCGCTCAAGGACCCGGCGACGATCGCCGACGGGCGCCTGATCCCGTCGAGCATCACCTTCGACAACTACAAGTCGCTGTTCGAGGGCGGGCTGCGACAGCCCACTGCTGAAGCCCCTCATCAACTCGATCGTGATCGCGCTGATCTCGACCACGATCGCGATCGTGCTCGCATCGTTCACGGCCTACGCGATCGCCCGGCTCGAGTTCCCGGGCAAGCTCGTGATCCTGGGTGGCGCGCTGGCAATCGCGATGTTCCCGGCGATCTCGACCGTCGGCCCGCTGTTCGACATGTGGCGGAACCTCGGCCTCTACGACACCTACCTCGGGCTGATCATCCCGTACCTGACCTTCTCGCTGCCGCTGGCGATATACACGCTTGTCGCCTTCTTCAGGGAGATCCCGTGGGACCTCGAGCAGGCCGCGCAGGTCGACGGGGCGACGCCGTTCCAGGCCTTCCGCAAGGTGATCGTCCCGCTCGCGGCGCCCGGGATGTTCACCGCCGCGATCCTCGTCTTCATCTTCTGCTGGAACGACTTCGTGTTCGCGATCTCGCTCACCTCCAGCAACGCCGCGCGCACGGTGCCCGCGGCGCTCGCCTTCTTCACGGGCGATTCCCAGTTCACCGCGCCGACCGGGAACATCGCCGCCGCCGCGATCCTGGTGACGATCCCGATCATCCTCTTCGTCCTCTTCTTCCAGCGGCGCATCGTCGCCGGCCTGACCGCGGGCGCGGTCAAGGGTTGACCCAATGAAAGGACTGACCTCCAATGGCTGAGATCGTTCTCGACGGCCTCTCCAAGCGCTTCGACGACGGCTACGAGGCCGTCAAGGACATGAACCTGACGATCGCCGACGGCGAGTTCGTGATCCTCGTCGGGCCGTCGGGCTGCGGGAAGTCGACCGCGCTGCGGATGATCGCCGGGCTCGAGGACATCACGGACGGCGAGCTGCGGATCGGCGGCGACGTGGTCAACCAGTACGCGCCCAAGGACCGCGACATCGCGATGGTCTTCCAGAACTACGCGCTCTACCCGCACATGACGGTGCGCGAGAACATGGAGTTCCCGCTCAAGCTCGCGAAGGTGCCGCAGGCCGAGATCACCGAGAAGGTCGAGCACGCCGCGAAGATCCTCGACCTCGAGCAGCACCTCGACCGCAAGCCGGCGAACCTCTCCGGCGGCCAGCGTCAGCGCGTGGCGATGGGGCGCGCGATCGTCCGCGACCCGAAGGCTTTCCTGATGGACGAGCCGCTCTCCAACCTCGACGCGAAGCTGCGGGTGCAGATGCGGACGGAGGTCTCGCGGCTGCAGAAGTCCCTGGCGACCACGACCGTCTACGTCACCCACGACCAGACCGAGGCGATGACGCTGGGCGACCGCGTCGCGGTGATGCGCGCCGGCGAGCTGCAGCAGGTCGGCCCGCCCAGTGAGCTCTACGAGCAACCCCAGAACCTGTTCGTCGCCGGGTTCATCGGCTCACCGGCGATGAACTTCATGCCGGCGACGCTCGACGGCGACACGGTCAAGCTGCCGTTCGACGACGTCCGCCTCCCCGAAGAGGTCCGCGGCAGCCTCGGCGATGAGCACGGTCGCGACGTGATCGCCGGCATCCGCCCGGAGTCGTTCGAGGACGCCTCACTCGTGGGTGACCTGCGCGACCAGGGCCACGTGCTCAAGGCGAAGATCGACCTGATCGAGTCGATGGGCTCCGAGCTCTACGTGTACTTCGAGATCGAGACCGAGGGTGTCGACTCGAGGGAGCTCGAGGAACTCGCCGCCGACTCCGGCGCCGCCGAGGTCCCGGGTGCCGGGACCGGACAGGTGGTCGCGCGTCTTGCACCTGAGAGCAAGGTCGAGCGCGGGCAGGAGGCCGAGCTCTGGCTCGACACCAGGAAGATGCACCTGTTCGACCCGCAAAGCGGCCAGCGACTCGGGGCCTAGCCGCGCCGCCTACTCAGGCGGTGGGGGCTCGCCGTACTCGGGGCGTCCGGTGGGCCGATAGGTCTGCAGCATCGCCCCCATGCTCGTGGTCTGGGATTCGACCAGCTCGAGCGCCGTCGGGACGATGTCGTCGAACAGGCGCTTGCCGTCGCCCAGGACGACGGGGAATACGAGCACGTGGAACTCATCGACGAGTTCCGCGGTCACCAGCGTCTGGATCAGGTCGAGGCTCCCGTGGACCTGAAGCTCGCGCCCGGGCTCGGTCTTCAGCTCCGCGACCTCGGTGGCGACGTCACCCTTGAGGAGCCTCGTGTTCGCCCAGTCGGCGGCGTCGAGGGTGCGGGTGGCCACGTACTTCGGCAGCGAGTTCAGCTTCGTCGCGACGATGTCGTCCTCGGCGGTCACCTGCGGCCAGTAGCTCGCAAAGATCTCGTAGGTCTTGCGGCCGAGCAGGAACGCGTCCGCCTGCTCGAACCAGCCGGACATCGCCCGGCCGAAGTCCTCGTCGACGAACGGGATCATCCAGCCGCCATGCTCGAACCCGCCGCTCGGATCCTCCTGTTGCCCGCCGGGCGCCTGCCCGATGCCGTCGAGGGTGATGAATGTGGTGACCGTGAGCTTCAACGCTCCTCCTTCGTCGCGGGTGTCCTTCGCGGATGATGACCGGGCGATGCCGGGAAACTCATCGCTGATGCGATCCACGAAGGAGGCGCGATGAACGAGTCAACCGACAGGGCGGCGCGCGAACGTCTGGAGGCCTTGGTCGGCGAATGGACGATGCAGGCAACTCCTCCCGGAGGTCCGCCGTGGCCGGGCGAGGGTCGAGTGACCTTCGACTGGCTCGAGGGTGCCCCGTTGCTGGCGCAGCGCTGGCATGTCGACCTCCCGGAGGCGCCGGACGGCACCGCGGTGATCGGCTGCGACGGCATGAGCGGCACCTACTACCAGCTCTACACCGACGAGCGGGACGTCCAGCGCATCTACGAGATGAGCCTCGCCGACGGCGTGTGGAAGCTCTGGCGCGACGGCGAGCCCTTCTCGCAGCGGTTCACGGGCACGATTTCCGAAGACGGGAAGACGATCGACGGCCAGTGGGAGGCGCGCGCGGATGGGGAGGACTGGAAGGTGGACTTCAACCTCACGTACACGAAGGCGCCTTGAGACGACGAGCGCTACGGCACGATCGGGGCTGAGTCCCTGATCTTCAGCTTCGCGACCTTCGTCCCGTCGCTCCACCGGCCCATCGAGCGGTGCCTGCGCGTGTCGCCGAGCGCGTAGTTGCAGTTCTTGTCGTCGAGCGCGCAGGTGCGCAGCGCGTCCCAGACCTTCCAGCAGAAGTTCCAGTCGTACGCGTTCGGATCGCCGAACTGTGGGCCTCCCGCCTCGCAGACGCCGTGGTCGGAGGAGAGAGCCGGCTCGCCGTGCGCGTCGGTGTGGGTGAGGACGAGGTCCTTGTTCTTCGGGGGGATCTGCCCGATGAGCGGGAAGACCGCGTTGCAGCTGTTGGCCGCGAAGTCCGGATGGTCGGCGGCCGCGCCCTCCGCGCCGGAGTGGCACTGGAAAAGGGTGCTCTTGGGAATCCCGGACAGCGAGTCGTCCAGCGCCGGCTCGCCCTCGCCGGCGAGGCCGCTGTCCTCCGGATCATCGAGGAAGATCGCGCGCGGCTTGGGCAGGCCGAGCTCCCGGTAGCGGTTGGTCATGTCGGCGGTCACGATGCCGCCGAACGAGAAGCCGAAGTAGCTCGTCTTGCGAAGCTGCGGGCGCACGTTCTGCGGGCCGGAGCGCAGGTGGTCAAGCGCCCCGTTGATGCCGTTGACCGCCGAGGCGATGCACGGCTCGATGTTGAACGGGCCTGGGCACGGGGTGGCGACGTCGGTCTGCCAGCGGGGGTAGATCACGATCGTCCCCTTGCGGACGGTGTGGTCGATGAACGCGGCGAGCTGGTCGTAGCCGGAGAACTCGTAATAGCCGTGCATGACGATCGCCAGCGGCGCCTTCTCCGGGCGCGGCTTGACCGGCTCGAACGCGTACCAGGCGTCGGGCCCGGCGCCGCCCGAGCTCACCCGCACGCCTGTATGGGTGTAGTCGCTCCCGCCCGGGCCGTGCTTCGGCTGCGCCGGCTGGGTGATCGCGGCGTGGGCAGCCGCGGCCCACACCAGCCCGACGACCGCCACGGCGAGGGCGGCCCGCATGACCGCACGAGCTCTCAAGTCTCCAGGTCGGCGCGCAGCCGGTGGACGAAGGTGTCCTCGTCGCGGGGCGGGTGGTCGAGCTCCGCGCGCAGGCGCTCGATGACCTCGTCGTTCCAGGCGTGGGTGCGCAGCAGCAGGTAGCGGAGGCTCACGACGCGCGCGTAGGCCTCCGTTTCGGTGCCGCGGCCGCAGAGCCCGGCCTCGCGCATCATCTCGGTGACCGGCTCGTACTCCTCCGCGAACCACGCTCGGGCGACCTGTTCGCGGGTCATGAACTCGCCCCGCGCCTGCATGGCGCGAAGGCCCCAGGCCTCGACGCCCTCGGCCAGCCCCGCGTAGTCGAACCCGTTCGACATCGCGATTCGCTTCCGGGCGGCGGGCGGCAGCGGCACGCGCTCGAAGAAGAGGCGCTGATGGGACTTCAGCGGCAGATCGCGGGGCGAGATGCCCTGATCCGCGTCGACCTCGGTCAGGATCTCGGTCACCATCGCGTCGATCTTGTCGAGCCGGAGTTGGCGGGCGACCGAGACGCGGTGGTGGCCGTCGATCACGAAGTGGAGCTGACCGACGCGGTAGACCTCGATCGGCGGCATGTCGGCCCCGCGCCGCATCGCGGTCGCGATCCCCTGCCAGCGCCGGCGGACCCGGTGCGACGTGGGGCGGAAGCTGCGGTCGAAGTCGCGTCGCGAGCGGTCGACAGTGCCGACGATCGAGTCGAGGTCGATCGTCTTCAGCCCAAGGCGCCGCTCGCCGCGACGGCCGAGCGCCTCGACCACCTCGTCGAAGGGCAGGATCAGGTCGACATCGTCGGGCTCGCGCCGCAGCCGGGCGGCCAGGCTGGCGAGCTGATGCCGGCGGCGGGCACGGCTGAAGTCCGTCTGTGCGTCCTGGTCGGCGAAGCCCGTGTCCACGAATCCAGGGTACGCCGGTCAACCGACCGCGGCTCTGACACGTAGGTAGGGGTGATGACCCGGATCGCGGCATGCCTTTCGACTGTCTGCGCGGCGGTTTGCCTCGTTGCCTGTGGCGGCGACCCGGCCCCGGACGCGCCCCCGGCGAGCGTCCTGTCAGGGTCGGTCCTCAGTGGGACGCTGCCGCTCCTGAACGGCGACCGCCAGCGCCTGAGCGCGTACCGCGGGAAGGTCGTCCTCGTCGTCAACACGGCATCGGAGTGCGGGTTCACGCCCCAATTCGAGGGCCTCGAGAGCCTCTACCGTGCCCACCGCGACGACGGCTTCGTGATCCTAGGCTTCCCCGCCGACGACGTCGCCGGCCAGGAGCCACGTTCCGACGGCCAGATCGCCCACTTCTGCAAGGCGAACTTCGGGGTCTCGTTTCCGATGTTCGCGAAGTCCAACGTGGTCTCAGAGCCGGTCAATCCGGTGTTCGCGCGCCTCGACGCGGAGGCGGGGCCGCCGGGCTGGAACTTCAACAAGTACCTGCTGGACCGCGAAGGCGAGGTGGTCCAGCACTACGAAGTCTCCACCGAGCCCGATGACCCGGGCCTGAATGCCGAGATCGATCGGTTGCTCTCGAGCTGATCGTTACGCTGAGCTCATGTGTCGAAACATCCGCACCCTCCACAACTTCCAGCCTCCGGCCACGGCCGACGAGGTCCACGACGCCGCGGTCCAGTACGTGCGCAAGATCAGCGGCTCGACCAAGCCCTCGCAGGCCAACGCCGAGGCCTTCGAGCGCGCGGTCGACGAGGTGACGCTGGCGACGCAGCGCCTGCTCGACGGCCTCGTGACGGCTGCGCCGCCGAAGGACCGCGAGGTCGAGGCCGCCAAGCGTCGGGCCCGCGCCGCCGAGCGCTACGCCACGGCCTGAAATCGGACGGTTGAGCATCCGCATCCGGGGTAACCGCCCCGGATGTTCTTCCGATCCAAACCCGCGCTCCGCCGTCCGGCGGAGTACTTCGACAGCCACACGCAGCAGTGGCACGAGGTCGGCCTCGGCGAGCAGATCGACACCGGCAAGGCGGCCCGCGCGCGCGGCTCGGTGTTCCTGGTCCTGGCCCTGATCGCCGCCGTTCTCGTGCTCTTCTCCCAGCGCCAGTCGCTCTTCCCCGGGCTCGGCACCCAGGTGCGGATTGCGACGGTGGTCGCGCTCGTGGTCCTCGGGATGGCGCTCGCTCGCTCCCTCGGGCAGGGCCTCGCCCCGGCGCTCTTCAGACGCATGGAGCCGGGCACGGCCGGCACGGTCGGCTTCTTGATCCGGCTGCTCACCGGCGCCGCGGTGCTGGTCGTCGCTCTGCGCGTCGCCGGCCTCGACGCCGGCACGCTCGCGGTCGGCGGTGCGTTCACCGCCATCCTCCTCGGTCTCGCCGCCCAGCAGACGCTGTCGAACATGTTCGCCGGCCTCGTGATGCTGACCACGCGGCCGTTTCGCGTCGGCCAGCGGGTGCGCTTCCGCGGCGGCCCGATCGCGGGCGAGTTCGACGGGGTCGTCGGCTCCCTCGGCCTCTTCTACACGACGCTGGTCAAGGGCGCCGACCGCATGATGATCCCGAACAACGTCCTGATCCAGCTCTCCGTGACCCCGATGCGCGAGCCCGATCCGGTCGAGCTTTCGGTGCGCCTGAGTGCCGACGTCACGCCCGCCGAGCTCCAGGAGACGCTGATTCGCGAGCTCGACGTGCAGACCCGCTACCCGCCCCACATCGAGCTCGTCGACATCGACGACGACAAGGTCGGGATGAAGATCCGGGCCAGCCCGCTGGACCCGTCCCAGGGCGGCCGGCTCGCGGCCGAGATCGTGGCCGCGCTCCGCGCCGACCGGCGCCAGGTCGCGGTCGTCCGGTAGGGCGCGCTAAGTCGGCTGCGAGACGGGGCGGATCAGGATCTCGTTGACGTCGACGCGCGCCGGCTGGGCGAGGGCGTAGACGATGGCGCTGGCGACGTCGTCGTCGTGGAGGGCGCGGTCCGGGCCCGGGCGGTTGTCGAAGAACGGGGTGTCGACCATGCCCGGCTCGATCAGCGTCACGCGGATCGTGTGGTTCTCGTGCATCGTGCGCAGCTCCGCGCGCAGCGACTCGCCGATGGCGGTCACCGCGTGCTTGGTGGCCGAGTAGAGCGAGCCGGGGAGTGTGCGGCGGCCGGCGACTGAGCTCGTGATCACGAAGTGGCCCGCGTCGCGCTCGAGCAGGTGGGGGAGGGTGGCGCGGATCGTGTAGGCGACGCCGAGCACGTTGGTGAGCACCATCGAGCGCCAGAACTCCGGCGACTCCTCGAGGAAGCCCCGGCTGGCGCCGAACCCCGCGTTGGCGAACACGACGTCGAAGCCGCCGAAGGCGTCGATCGCGGCCGACGCGAGGTCCTCGTTGTCGTCCCAGTCCGTGACGTCGCAGGGCACGGCGATCGCGCGCTCGTCGCCGCCGAGCTCCTTGGCGAGCGCGGAGAGCTTGTCCTCGCTGCGCGCGCCGAGGACGAGCCGGTAGCCCGCCTCGGCGGCGGCGCGAGCGGTCGCGGCGCCGATGCCGCTCGAGGCGCCGGTGATCAGCAGGACGGGGTCGTCGGCCACGGGGCCGCACGGTACCCGATCAACCAGCCGCCTCAACATCGGCGGGCTCGCTCGTCCTTCGACTCCGCGTCGCAGCTCGCCATAATCCGTAGCGGCAGATGGATCCGGATCGAAAGCGCAAGATTCGGCTCGTCGTCGCGCTCAGCGCTGCTGTGCTGCTGGCGGCGGCCCTCGTGTACACGTCGTTCAGCGCGTCGAGTGAGGCGCGCGAGCCTTCGGACCTGGCGGGCGTGAGCGGCGGCAACTACGAGCTCACCGGCGAGGTCTCGCCGGGATCGATCTCGCGGAACGGCAACGAGCTTCGCTTCGACGTCGCCGACCGCGACAACCCGACCGCCAAGATCCCGGTCGTCTACTCGGGCGAGGTCCCCGACCCGTTCGCCGACAACCGCGAGGTGATCGTGAGCGGCACGGTCCAGAACGGCACGTTCGTCGCGGATCGCGACAGCCTGATCACGAAGTGCCCGTCGAAGTTCGCCGATCAGGCGGCCCAGGATCCCGAGCACGTCGTGATCCAGTGAGGCCCGACTAGATGGTCGAGCTGGGCGCGGGCTGCCTGATCGCCGCGCCGTTCGCGTGCCTCTACGCGGCCGGCGCCGCGCTGATGGGCGTGCGCCGGGACGACCGGCGCCTCGTCGATTCCTCGCGCCGGGCGGTCTACGCGCTCTGCGCGCTGCTCACCGTCGCCGTGGTGGTGCTGGAGGCGGCGTTCGTGCGCTCGGACTTCTCGGTGGCCCTGGTCGCCGAGCACTCCTCGACCACGACGCCCTTCGGCTACAAGCTGACGGCGATGTGGTCGAGCCAGGGCGGCTCACTGCTGCTCTGGGCGTGGGTGCTCTCGATCGCGTCCAGCGGGGTGCTGTATCTGACCCGCAACCGCCACCGCGAGGTCGTGCCCTGGGCGACCGCGGTGCTCGCCGGGCTCGGCCTCTTCTTCACCTTGCTGATGCTGTTCGGGGCGAACCCGTTCGAGCGCCTCGACCCGGCGCCGGCGGAGGGCATCGGCCTCAACCCGCTGCTGCGCCACCCGGCGATGGCGATCCACCCGCCGATGCTCTACTCGGGCTACGTGCTCTGGTCGATCCCGTTCGCGTTCGCGGTCGGAGCGCTCATCAGCCGCCACCTCGACGCGAGCTGGATCCGGACCACCCGGCGCTTCGCGCTGGTCGCGTGGATCTTTCTGACCGTCGGGATCCTGCTCGGCACCCGCTGGTCGTACTCGGAGCTCGGCTGGGGCGGCTACTGGGGGTGGGACGCCGTCGAGAACGCCTCGCTGATGCCCTGGCTGGTGGGCACCGCGTTCCTGCACTCGGCGATGGTCCAGGAGAAGCGGGGCATGCTCCGCGTGTGGAACGTGTCGCTGATGGTCGCCACGTTCGCCCTCGCCCTGCTCGGCACGTTCCTGGTCCGGTCGGGGATCCTCGAGTCGATCCACGCCTTCGGCGAGTCGACCGTCGGCACGCCGCTGCTCGTCCTGATCGGGATCGTGGTGATCGGCTCCGCTGCGCTGATCGTCTCGCGCCTGGACGACCTGCGCTCGGAGCGGCGCATCGAGTCGCTCGCCTCGCGCGAGGCGGTGTTCCTGGTGAACAACCTGCTGCTCGTGGGCCTCTGTGTCGTGATCTTCTGGGGCACGTTCTTCCCGCTGATCTCCGAGGCGATCACGGGCGAGAAGTCGTCGCTGGGGCCGCCGTGGTTCGACCAGTACACCGCGCCGCTGGCGATCCTGCTCGTGCTCTTCACCGGCATCGGCCCGTTGCTGGCGTGGCGCCGCGTGAGCGCCGGGGGGCTCTGGCGCCTCCTCCGGGTGCCTCTGGTGGTCGCCGCGGTCGGCACCGCTGCGGTCGCCGCGTTCACCGACGCCCTCGACCACCCGCTCGCGCTGGTGCTGTTCGCGTTCGCCTTCTTCGCCCTCTCCGCCCTGGTGTCCGAGTTCTACCGCGGGGCCACGGCCCAGCGGGCGCTCAGCGGGGGTGGGTTCTTCTCGGCGCTCGGCCGGGTCGTCGCCCGTAACCGCCGCCGCTACGGCGGCTACATCGTCCACGCCGGGTTCGCGCTGCTGCTGATCGCGGTCGCGGCGTCGTCGAGCTTCCAGACCAGCTCCGACCTGCACCTGAAGCCGGGCCAGTCCGCGACCGTCGGCGACTACACGGTCACCTACGTGAAGCCGACCCAGTCGATCGACCCCAAGGAGCAGAAGCTCGTCTTCGGCGCCGTGCTGAACGTCACCCGCGACGGCAAGCAGGTGACCACGCTCTATCCCGCGCGCGGCTACTACTCGAGCACTAGCGGCGACCCGACGATCGCCGGCTTCTTCAACGGCGAGGCGACGAGCGAGGTCGGGCGCAGGACCAGCGTCGGCGGCGACATCTGGACCGCGATGCGGCCCGACCTGACGCCGTACGACCAGATCATCTCGGGGGTCGACCGCCGCCTGCAGGCGAGCCTGCCGAACGTCGGGGCGCAGGGTCCGACCCCCGCGCAGATCGCGGCGATGGGCCGCTACACGGACCGCCAGGGTCAGGTGATCCGCAACATCGCGGCGCTCTACGTCGCCAATCCGGTGCCGGTCGACTTCCGGGTCAACCTGAATCCGTTCGTGATCTGGATCTGGATCGGGGGCGCGATCGCGGTCGCCGGCGGGCTGGTCGCGATCTGGCCGGCGCCCGAGGCGCGTCGTCGCCGGGTCTCGGACGTCTACGCGGCGCGGCTCGCGCGCGAGCTGGGCCGCGCGTAACCCGCGCCTTCTAGCCCCCCTAGCCTTCGAAGCTGTGGAATTCCTGATCGGCGCGATCCTGCTCGTGGCGCTCGCCTGGTTCGTGAGCTCGCCCCTGCGCCATCCGCGGGACGCGGCGGGGACGGCCGCCACCTCGCTCGAGGAGCACGTGCTCGCCGACCTCGAGGCGCGCAAGGAGGCGATCTACCGTCAGATCCGCGACGCCGAGCTCGACCGCGAGCAGGGCAAGCTCTCGCAGGCGGACTGGAAGCGCATCGACGCCGAGCTTCGCCGCGACGCGATCGCGATCCTGAAGCGGATCGATGCTGCCGGCGAACGGTCCGTCTAGAATCCCCGCCGATGGAAAGCATCCTCAACGGCATCCAGGTGCTGATCTCGATCGCCCTGATCTTCCTCGTCCTCCTGCACTCGGGCAAGGACGCCGGGCTCTCGGGCGCCTTCGGGATCGGAGCCGCCGGCGGTTCCGGCGTTGGCGGTTCGCTGGTCGAGCGCAACCTCGACCGTTGGACGATCTTCTTCTCGATCCTGTTCGTCGTCAACACGCTCGTCCTGCTGAAGATCTGATCCGTCGCCTCGCCCTCGCCCTCGCCGCAGCCGCCCTGGTCGCGGCGCCGGGGGTCGCCGGGTGCGGCGGAGACGACATGAGCCCGGCCGCGGTCGGGACCGGGACCTCCGCGGGCGGGGCCGGCACGCTCACCTGGGCCCTCGATCGACGCCCGACCACGCTCGACCCGCTCTACGCGCGCAGCGCCGCGGACCTGCTCGCCGCCCGCCAGGTCGACGAGCCGCTGGTCGAGGCGCTGCGCGGGCCGTTCGACGAAACCCGGACCACGCCGGGGCTGGCGCTCTCGGCCCGGCCGTCGCGCGACGACACGACCTGGCGGGTGCGCCTGCGTCCCGGCGTCCGCTTCCAGGACGGGGCGCGCTTCAACGCCTCGGCGGTCCTCGCCAACGTCCACCGCTGGCTCGGCGCGCCCGCCGGGCGGGGCCTGCTGGGAAATCTGCTCGTGGACGCCCCGCGTCCCGATCTGGTGCGCTTCATCCTCCCGGCCGCCGATCCGCACTTCGACCGGGTGCTGGCCTCGCCGCAGCTCGGGATCGTCTCCCCGCGCGCGATCACGCAGGCCGCCGGGGCGCCCCTCGACCCGGGCCGCTTCCCCGAGAGCGGCACCGGACCGTTCGAGCTTCGCGAGCGCAGCGCGGACCGCCTGCTGCTCGCGCGCAACACCGACTGGTGGGGGACCGAGCGCGACCTGGGCCCGGGCATCGACCAGCTCGAGCTCCTCGTCGTTCCGAGCCCGGCCGAGCGGCTGGCGATGCTGCGCCACGGCACGGCACGGGTGGCGGTGCTCGAGCCGGACGAGCTCCACGCCGCGCGCCGGAATCCGCTGCTGACGACGATTCCCGTGCCCGGCGAGGACGGGCTCGGCCTGGAGCGCTCGGTCCGCGGCATCCCGCCCGGCGAGGCGGCGCCCCCGCTCAACGCCGTCTGGGTGACGGCGCTCGAGGCCGGGTGACGGCGCTTGACGGCCGGTCGGCCGGGTACTGTGGGACTCAATGACGATGGGCACCGGACTCTTCCTGCTCGCGGTCGGCGCGATCCTCCGTTACGCCGTCAACGACAACATCGACGCAATCAACCTCGAGACGGCGGGGCTGATCCTGATGATCGTCGGCGCGATCGCGTTCGTCGTCGGCGCGATCTGGGCGTTCGGGCACCGCCGTCAGCCCGAGCAGGTCGTGGTCGAGCGCGACCCGCGCGACCCACGCGACCCCCGCTACTGAGCGGGCGGCAGCTCGAGCTCGGCGAACACCGCCCGGTGATCGCTGCCGGGTAGCTCCTCGACCGCGTAGTCGCGGACCCCGATGCGCCCGTCGACCAGCACGTGGTCGATGACGAGCACCGGCGGGAAGCGGCGGTGGTCGGGCCAGGTCGGGTCGAGCCCGTCGCCCAGGGTCGCCGCGACGTCGTCGTAGCCGCGGTCGAGCAGGTCGCGGAAGTCGCCCTGGTCGAGGGTGGCGTTGAAATCGCCGAGGAGGACTCGCAGTGGCTGCGGCTCCGGCCCGGGCAGGTCCTTGAGCTCACCGGCCCAGTCTGAGCTCGACACCGTCGGCGGAGTCACGTGCACGGCGCTGGCCTCGATCGGGGGCGCTCCGGGGACGGCGACCCGCTCGGTGATCAAAGGAAAGCCGCCGGCAGGGCGCTCGACGACACCCGGCCCCAGCGGGAAGCGGCTGTAGAGGCCCGATCCGCGCGACGAATCGCCGGTCGCCAGCTCGCGGTGGGGGAGGAGGGTCGTGAGGCCTGCCGCGTCGAGCCGTCGCGCGAGCTTCGGGGTGAGCTCCTCGACGCTCAGCACGTCGACGTCGTGCTCGCGCACCAGGTCGACGAGCGGCCTCGCCTGGCCCTCGCCGAGCTTCATGTTGGCGGCGAGCACTCTCAGCGTCGGTCCGGCGCCGCCCTCGGCCTCGGTCGGGCCCCCGAAGGCGCGGGGGAGGACGGCGCCGACGAGGACCGCGGCGGCGGCCAGCGCCAGCGCCGCCGCGGCCCAGTTGCGAAGCACCAGGGCGACCGTGACCGGGAGGAACGCGGTCAGCGCGACGTACGGGGTGAACGCCAGCAGCGCGACGAGCGGCAGCCCGAAGTCCAGCCCGAGCAGCCGGATCAGGGCCCACAGGGCCCAGAAGCCGGCCAGCAGCCAGCAGACGAGGCTCGCGACCCTGTTTCGCGCCAGGGCCGGAACCTACATCTGAATGGAGGCCCGGCGATCGGCTACTGTGAATCGGTGATGGAAGCGAGGGAGGCCGTTTCCCCGCGCTCCTCCGAGGCGGGTGCGCGGGACGCCGGGGAGCGGATCCTCGACGCTGCGTACGACCTCTTCTGCACACGCGGCGTCCACATCGTGGGCATCGACGAGATCATCGCCACCTCCGATGTGGCGCGCCAGACGCTGTACCGCCGGTTTCGGTCGAAACAGGACCTCGTCCTCGCGGTGCTCGCCCGGCGCGAGCAGCTCTGGCTGCGGGACTGGCTGCAGGCCGAGGTCGAGCGGCGCGCGGCCGGCCCGGACGAGCGGCTGCTCACGATCTTCGAGGTCTTCGACGAGTGGTTTCACCGGCCGGACTTCGAGGGCTGCGCGTTCATCAACGTGATGCTCGAACACCCCGACGACGATGATCCTGTCCGTCAGGCGTGCGTGCGGTACCTCGCCGACATCCGCGCAATGCTCGGCTCGTACGCGGCCGACGCCCAGATCGCCGACCCGAAGGGCTTCGCCCGCCGCTGGCACATCCTGATGAAGGGCTCGATCGTCGCTGCGGGAGAGGGCGACGCCGAGGCCGCGGCGCGCGCTCGGCAGATCGGCGCCCTGGTGCTCGAGCACGAGCCGCGCACGGGCTGAGGCCCATGCGATCGGGATGAAGGCGGTCGGTTGCAGGGGGGCTGAGCTCGAGGTCTTCGACCTGCCCGACCCGCGGCCCGGCCGCGGGCAGGTCACGATCGAGGTCACGCGCTGCGGCATCTGCGGGTCGGACCTCCACGCTCGCCACCACTGCGACGAGCTCGCCGACCTGATGGGCGAGGCCGGCTACGACGGCTTCATGCGCTCCGACCAGCAGGTCGTGTTCGGCCACGAGTTCTGCGGCCGGGTCGCCGAGTACGGCGCCGCGTGTCGGCGGAAGGTGCCGGCGGGCTCGCCCGTCGTCGCCCTTCCCCTGCGCCGCAACGCCGGCGAGGTGCACGGGATCGGGCTCTCCGAGTCGGCGCCCGGCGCCTATGCGGAGGGGACCGTCGTCGAGGAGTCGCTGATGTTGCCCGTTCCCAACGGCCTCCCCCCGGAGCTCGCTGCGCTGACCGAGCCGATGGCGGTTGGGCTGCACGCCGTCCGCCGCGGTCAGGTCCGCAAGCGCGACGTGGCGATCGTGATCGGCTGCGGGCCGATCGGCCTCTCCGTCATCTGCATGCTCAAGGCCCGCGGCGTTCGGACGATCATCGCCAGCGACTTCTCACCCGGCCGCCGCTCGCTCGCGGCCGCGTGCGGCGCGGACGTGGTCGTCGATCCCGCGTCGAGCTCGCCGTACGGGGCGGCCGGCGACGCGGGCCACCTCGAGTCGGTCCCGGAGGCGCTCGAGCTCGCCGTCGGAGCGATGGAGCGGCTGCGTCGCGCGCCCCTGCCCTGGCACCACGTCTGGCGCGCGGCCGAGCGGCTGGGCGTGGGGCGGAAGGCGCCGGTGGTGTTCGAGTGCGTGGGCGTGCCGGGGGTGATCGAGCAGATCATCAGCGGCGCGCCCCTGTTCGCGCGCGTCGTCGTGGTCGGCGTCTGCATGGGCCTCGATCGCATCCGCCCGGCAATGGCGATCAACAAGGAGATCGACCTGCGGTTCGTCATCGGCTACACGCCGCCGGAGTTCCAGGAGACGCTCCACCTGCTCGCCGAGGGCAAGGTCGATCCCGCGCCGCTCGTCACCGGGACGGTGGGCCTGCCCGGGGTCGCCGGGGCGTTCGACGCGCTGGCCGACCCCGAGGCCCACGCGAAGATCCTGATCGACCCCAGGTCCGACGCCTCGCTTTAGAACTCGATCTCGGCGCCCAGCGTGATCGTGCGCTCGCGCGGCAGCCCGAAGTAGTCGGCGGGCTCGGCCGCGATCACCGCCGTGGCCAGATACAGGTGCTTACGCCAGAGGCTCATTCCCGAACCGTCGCCGGCCTTGAGCTCCACCCTCGACAGATAGAAGGACGTGTCGCCGGCTTCGACCGGAGACTCCACTCCGATCTCGGCGATCTGCCTGACGAGCCCCGGCACGTCGAAGTGCTCGGCGTAACCGTGCTTGGCGCGGACGAACGTGATCCCGTCGTCCCGATAGGCGAGCTCGTCGATGTCCAGCCGGTCCGCCTGCCGGATCCGCGGGGTTGGAAGCGTCTCGAGCGAGAGGATGATCGCGTGCTCCTGCAGCGCGTGCAGGCGCTCCACGCAGGCCCGCATCGAGAGGGGCGCGGTCTCCTTGCCGCGGTTCATGAACACGCCGGTCCCGGGCGTCCGCTCGAGGGGCACATCGAGCTCTCTGAGCCCGTCGACGAACGACTGCAGCGGGCCTTCGACCTCGAACCGTCGGCCCTCGACCAGCTCGCGCCCGCGGTACCACGTCGTCATGACGACGAAGAGGATCAGCCCGATGACGAGCGGGACCCAGCCGCCGTGGGTGAGCTTGGTGAGGTTCGCGCCGAAGATGGCGAGCTCCACGGTCAGGAACACGGCCGCCCCGCCCGCCACCAGCCACAGCGGCCGCTGCCAGCCGCGACGCACGATGACGAAGAACAGGACCGTCGTGATCACGATCGTGCCGGTCACCGCCATCCCGTAGGTGAAGGCGAGCTTGGCCGACGTCTGGAAGGTCAGGACCAGCGCCACCACCGCGACCAACAGGAGCATGTTGATCACCGGCACGAAGACCTGGCCGTACGCGCTCTCGGAGGTGTGAACCACGCGCAGGCGCGGGAGGTAACCGAGCTCCGAGGCCTGGTGGGCGAGCGAGAACGCGCCCGAGATCACCGCCTGGGACGCGATCACCGTGGCCGCCGTCGCCAGAAGCACCAGCGGGACGAGCCCGGCGTGTGGCATGAGCTGAAAGAAGGGCGCGCTGATCGCACCGGGGTCGTCGAGGATCAGCGCCCCCTGTCCGAGGTAGCTCAGGATGCACGCCGGGAAGACCAGCAGCAGCCAGGCGCGGGCGATGGCAGGGCGCCCGAAGTGCCCCATGTCGGCGTAGAGCGCCTCCGCTCCCGTGATCGCCAGGACCACGGACGCGAGCGAGAAGAACCCGGTCGATCCGCCGCCGAAGAGAAAGTCGATGGCGTACGTCGGCGAGAGGGCCTCGAGGACCTCGGGATGCATCGTGATCCCCCGAATCCCGAGCGCGGCGATGGTCGCGAACCAGACCAACATGATCGGCCCGAACAGGCGCCCGAGCGGACCGGTCCCGTGCCGCTGGACCGCGAACAGCGCCACGATGATCACCAGGGTGATGGGGATCACCAGGTCCTCCATCGAGGACGAGATCGTCTCCGTGCCCTCGACCGCGGACAGCACCGAGATCGCCGGGGTGATCATGCTGTCGCCGAAGAACAGCGCCGCGCCGAACACCCCGAAGCCGGCGAGCACGAACCGCCGCCGCGCCGGGATGGCCTTCCCGAGCTGGCGGATCTGCGAGATCAACGCCATGATCCCGCCCTCGCCCTGGTTGTCCGCCTTCATCACCAGGCCGACGTACTTGACGGTGACGATCAGCGTCACCGCCCAGAAGATCAGGGAGACGACCCCGTAGACGCTGTCCAGCGAGGTCTGGATGGGATGCGGATCACTCGGGTCGAACGCCGTCTGGATCGTGTAGATCGGACTGGTGCCGATGTCGCCGAAGACGATGCCGAGCGCGGCGACCGAGAGCGCCGTCCTGCGCGCGGCGCCCTTAGCGTCGGCCTCCATCCGCGCAGCCTTTCACCTCGTCAGCGAGCCGGTGGGCGCCAGACGCGTTCGCCCGCCGCCCACTCGTCGGTCGGGTGCAGGCCTGCCCGGGCGGCAACCCGCTCCGAGGCCTCGTGTCCCGGGGCGATGTTCGCCGTGGGCTTCAGGCCGTTGCGCAGCGCCCATGCGACGAGCGCCCGCGCGGTCTCGCTGCCGTAGCCGTGGCCCTGCCACTTCGAGGCGATGACCCACGCGAGCGCGGCCTCGCCGCCTGAGATGGTCGCCTGCGCCGTGCCCACGGCGCGGCCGTCGGCTCGGCGGCGGACCGTCCAGTTGAGCCAGCTCGCGTCGCTGTCGGCCGGCGCGCCGGCGACGAGGCGCCGATAGCGCGCCTCGAGCTCGGGCTCGGTGAGCGGCCGGCCGCCGATGAACTCGTGCAGCGCCGCGTCGTCGAGGAGCGGGGCGAGCTCGCCCGCGTCGCCGACCGCGAGCGGGTCGAGGCGCAGGTCGCCCGCGAGCAGCGTCTCGGGCGCAGGCTCGGCGGTCACCGCCAGGCATTCTCGCCCGCCAGCGCCCGGGTCGCATTCCTCGCTTGCGCGGACCGCGGAGCGCACGAGGGACACGGCAAACGCCACGAAACCGTCACACCGGCGCGAGCCCAAACGCCGAGTCGTCACTTCGCCCCCGTATACGGCCCTCAGCGCCGAGTCGGCGTTTTTGGGGGCGGCCGGAGCGCGCGCAGGACGCCATGAACCTCACGCAAGGCGCAGGGACTCGACGAGCACGGGGGCTCCATGAGACCAGGGTCCGCGCCCGGGTGGTCACGGGCGCGAAGCGCCACGCCGTAGGCGACCCTCACGGCATGACCAACGTGCCGAAGACCCAAGCGACCGACGGCGTTCCGACCTACCTTGGAAGGGGCGATCCCGCCGGCAGGTTCGCGGACTACTACCCGGCGTGGGTGGACAAGATGGCCGGCGACATCACCCTGGCGGTCGTACAGCTCGCGGACGCCGCCGATGATGGCGCGGACGGCCTCGGCGGCCTGAACGGCGAGGCGCCGTCGAGCATCGACCCCTCCACGCCGACGGGCAGGCGCAGCACATCGCGGCCAACTACCGGCCGCTATTTTTGGGAAGGCTCGCCGGCACCCCTGACGCCGAGCATTTCCTCGCCGGCGACGCTTGAGCCGTCATGACCGCGAGCCCATCTCCCGGCAGCGAGTATCTGGCGGCTCCCAACAGCGTAGTCAGCGCCGCGAACGGGATCGACTACGCGTATCGCCAGGTCGGCGAAGGGACGCCGGCGATCGTGCTCCTCCAGCACTTCCGCGGGAACCTCGACAACTGGGATCCCGCGCTCGTCGACGCGCTGGCGCGCGGCCGGCGAGTCGTGACCTTCGACAACGGCGGGGTGGGTGGCTCGACCGGCACCACGCCGAGCACGATCGCGCAGATGGCGCGCGACGCCATCGCGTTCCTCGAGGCCCTCGAGCTCGGCGCGGTCGATCTCCTCGGCTTCTCGATCGGCAGCTTCGTCGCTCAGGAGATCGCGCTGATCAGGCCGGCGCTGGTCCGGCGCCTGGTCCTCGCGTCGGCCGCCCCGCGCGGCGCTGCCGGGATGCACGGCTGGGCACCCGAGGTGATCGGAGCTGTGGGCGAGCCCAAGCCCAATCCCGACGGTTACCTCGGCGTCTTCTTCGCGGGCACTGAGGCGAGCCGGCAAGCGGGCGTGGAGACCCTGGGGCGGCTGACCGCCCGCAGCGACGATCGAGACACGCAGACGACCTGGCAGACCCGGCAGGCTCAATACGACGCCGTCTGCGAGTGGGGCGTCCCGGATCACGGCCAGCTGCAGCGGGTCAGCGCGATCGGCATGCCCGTGTTCGTGGCCAACGGCGACAGCGACCCGATGATCCTGCCGCACTTCTCCCATCTGCTTGCCGGCCTGATCCCGCAGGCGCGGGTGAAGATCTACCCGGACGCGGCGCACGGGTTCCTGTTTCAGCACCACGCCGAGTTCGCCGGCGACGTCGACGCGTTCCTCACGGAGTGACGTAGTCGGAAGGGCACGGCGGCCTCTATCCCGTGGCGGGATGCTGTTCGTGATGGCCGAAGCCATTGGGTTGGAGAGCCTTCGCTGGACGAGCCTCGTACTACCTAGCGTGGCCCGGTTCACGGTTGTCCTCGACGCCTCGATCGTCAACGTTGCGCTGGGTGCTTAGGTGGCGGTCCTAGCACGCAAGATGCGAACGGTTCCGGCCGGTCCGATGACCGGGATGATCACCCAAGTGATGCTGATCGCCGCACTCGCGGAGATCATCGCCCTCAGCGGTGCCGGCCTCAGCGCCGCCGGTTGGGTCGTCGGAATCAGCTGCGGGGCAGTCATGAATGCGGGCCTGGCGCGCGGCCTCTCCCACTACCGCTCCGATCGGCTGAGCCCTGCCGACTGGGTGACCCTTGCTCGGGCAACGCTCGCGGTGGGCGTCGCGGTACTGGTCGCGCACTCTTTTGAACGGGCCGTGCCGGTAGCGCTGCTGGTGTCACTCGCGGTCATCGCCCTTGGGCTCGACGCGGTCGACGGATGGGTCGCGCGACGCACGAGGACGACGGCGATGTTGGGTGCCCACTTCGACGCTGAGGTCGATGCATTCCTGATCCTCGTCCTCAGCGTGTACGTCGCGGGCGTGGCCGGCGCGTGGGTGCTCGCGATCGGCGCGGCGCGCTACTTGTTCCTCGCAGCTGGATGGCTGCTGCCGTGGATGCGTGAGCCGCTCCCGCCGCGCTATTGGCGCAAGGTCGTCGCTGCGACGCAAGGGATCGTGCTGACCATTGCCGCCGCAGGCGTCCTGCCGCTGGCTTTGACCCAGGCCATCCTCGTCGCGGCGCTCGCCCTGCTTGCCGAGTCGTTCGGCCGCGACGTGTGGTGGCTGTGGAGCACTCGGCAGGCCACCCAGGCTCGCGCAGCGGTAGGCGCGAGCCCCACCGTCGATCCTGCAGTCCCCACTCCGCCCCGCCCGAGACGCGGACGCGTGCGAACGACTATTGGCGCAGCGCTCACGATCGGCGCCCTACTGCTCGTCTGGTCCGCCCTCGTCGCTCCGGACCATCCGCTTCATCTCACGCCCAGCGCGTTCGTGAGGGTCCCGCTCGAGGGCCTCGCCCTGATCGCCGTGGCCCTCGTCTTACCAGCCACCCCTCGACGCATCTTGGCCGGCATCGTCGGACCGGTTCTCGCCCTGGTGGTCATCGTGAAGATCCTCGACATGGGGTTCTTCGCGGCCTTCGATCGGCCGTTCGACCCCTATCTCGACTCGAGCTACGCCGGGATCGGCAGCGAGACGCTGCGCGCCTCGATCGGTGCGTCGAACGCGAATCTGGTCCTCGCCGGCGTGGCGGTGCTCGTCGTCGCCCTACTCGCCTTCATGACCCTCGCGGTGCTCCGAGTGACGCGGGTCGCGGCCAGTCATCGTCAGGGGTCCCTCCGAGCCATCACGGCGCTCGGCGTCGTCTGGGTGCTCTGTTGGGCGTTCGGCGCGCATTTCGTCTCCGACACGCCCATCGCCTCCACCAGCGCCGCCGACCTGGTGGTCGACAAGGTACGTACCCTGCAGGCCGACCTCGCGGACCACGCGGTCTTCGCCAAGCAGATCAGCAACGACCGGTTCCGCGACACTCCTGGCGACCAGCTGCTGACCGGCCTGCGCGGCAAGGACGTCCTCCTCGCGTTCGTCGAGAGCTACGGCAAGGTCGCGGTCCAGGGCTCCTCCTTCTCCCCACAGATCTCCGCCGATCTCGACAAGTGGACCGGGGGGCTGCAGGCCGCGGGCTTCTCCGCTCGGAGCGCCTTCCTGACCTCGCCGACCTTTGGCGGCATCAGCTGGCTGGCGCACTCCAGCATGCAGTCGGGCCTCTGGGTCGACAACCAAGGGCGCTACGACCAGCTCGTCAAGACTGACCGCTTCACACTCAGCGCTGCGTTCAAGCGGGCCGGGTGGCGGACCGTCGATGACGTGCCATCGAACGACCGGGCGTGGTCCGAGGGGTCGTTCTACCACTTCAACAAGGTCTACGACCGGCGCGACGTCGGTTATCACGGCCCCCGCTACGCATACGCGTCGATGCCCGACCAGTACGTCCTGTCGGCCCTGCAACGCCTCGAGCTCGCGAAACGCCACCGCCGCCACCTCTTCGCGGAGCTCGACTTGGTCTCGAGCCACACGCCGTGGACCCAAATCCCCCGGCGGATCGACTGGCGCGACGTGGGCGACGGTTCGGTCTTCAACAACCTTCCGGAGGACAACACAACAAAGCCCGCGCTCTGGAGCGACTCCTCATGCCGTACGCGCGGCGTACGGCAGGTCCATCCAGTACACGATGGGCACGCTGGTCTCGTTCGTGCGGCGCTACGCGGACCCCAATCTCGTGCTCATCGTCCTGGGCGACCATCAGCCCTCCACGGTCGTCACCGGGCTGTCCCCGAGCCACGACGTGCCGATCTCGGTTATTGCCCACGACCCGGCGGTGCTGGACCGGATCGCCGGGTGGGGCTGGAACGACGGCCTGCGGCCCCTCCCGCAAGCCCCGGTCTGGCCGATGAGCGCCTTCCGTGACCGCTTCCTGAGCGCGTTCGACTCGCGTGCGCGAGACGGCCGATGATCCCGAGCGGTCGTCGCGGCTCTCTTTGGGCGTGGGGCCGCTCCGTGGGGACCGCCGTGACGGTCACCGTCCTGGTCTGGCACTTCGGCGCGAGCCCGTTCCTCGACGGCGTCCGCACGGTCGACGGCCGTGCTCTTCTGGCCGCGGCGGCCGTCTTCCTCCTCACCACCGTCTGCGCTGCGTGGCGATGGACGATCGTCTCCCGCGGCCTCGGTGTCCGGCTCTCCCTGCCGGCCGCCGTGGCCCGCTACTACCAGGCGGTATTCCTCAACGTCACTCTGCCCGGTGGGATCGTGGGCGACGTCCACCGCGGGATCAGCCACGGTCGCGACGAGAGCGATGTTGGGCGCGGGTTACGGGCCGTCGCCTGGGAACGCTTCGCCGGGCAGGTCGTGCAGGCCGTACTGACCGTGGCCGTTCTCCTCGTGCTGCCGTCACCCGTGCGCTCATCCATGCCGTTGGTGGCGATCGCCGTCATCGTGGCGGTATTTGGCGTCCTGCTCGTAGCCCGGGCGCGACCCGGTGCCGGCCGGTCTGCGTGGGCGCGGGTCCGAAGCGCAGTGTCCGGCGATCTCCGCGATGGGCTGCTCGCCAGGAGAGCGTGGCTGGGCATCGTGCTCACATCTGCGCTGGTCGTCTGCGGCCACGCGGTCACCTTCCTGATCGCCGCGCGGGCGGCGGGCATCACGGCGCCAACGTCCCAAATGCTGCCGCTGGCGCTGCTCGTGATGCTGGCCATGGTGCTGCCCAGCGTCGGTGGCTGGGGCCCGCGCGAGGGCGCGGCGGCATGGGCGTTCGGCGCCGCCGGCCTGGGTGCGGAACAAGGGGTCGCCACCGCGGTCGCCTTCGGCATCATGGTGCTCGTCGCCAGCCTGCCCGGTGCCGCCCTCCTCGTGGTTTCATGGTTCCGTCGTATCCAGTCTCCGGAACAGGCCGAACCGCCGCCCCCGGAGCAGGCTGCACATGCTTGACCGTCCATACACGCTCTTGAGCTGCGCTCTGTCGATCGACGGCTATCTCGGCAGCGCAACGCCGCGGCGCCTCGAGCTGTCCAACGACGCAGACTTCGACCGGGTCGACTCCGTCCGGGCCTCCTGCGACGCGATCCTGGTGGGCGCGGCCACCGTGCGCAACGACAACCCGCGCCTGCTGGTGCGCTCGCGAGCCCGCCGCGACGAGCGGACGGCTCGTGGGCTCGCGCCATCGCCGATCAAGATCACCGTGACCGAGAGGGTGGAGCTGGACGCGTGCTCCGACTTCTTCACCACGGGCGACGCGGAGAAGCTCGTCTATTGCGCGAGCCCGCGAGTGGTCGACGCCCGCTCGCGGCTCGGACCGGTGGCGACCGTGGTCGACGCTGGCCAGCCGGTGGAGATGCGCAGGATCAGCGAGGACCTCGGCGCCCGCGGCGTGCAGCGGCTGATGGTCGAGGGCGGCGGCACGGTGCACACCCAGTTCCTGACCGACGACCTCGCCGACGAGCTGCAGCTGGTCGTTGCTCCCTTCTTCGTCGGCGACTCCCGGGCCCCACGGTTCGTGAGCGACGGCCGCTTCCCCTGCAGCTCCGACCGGCGGGCGACGCTCGCCGAGGTCCGCCAGATCGGCGACGTGGTGCTGCTGCGCTACGCGCTCTCGCCGCGGTTCCGGACCGACTGACGTGAGCGCGCTCCGCGCACGTCGTCGGCAGGATCAGCAGGTCGGCGTGGTTCACGGTGACCGCGAGCTGCCCGGCCGTTGCCTCCGCCAGACGCCGGCGCGTGTAGTCGTCGGTCTCGGCGGCAAGCTCGGGCTGCTGCTCGCACGCTGCACGCACCCACCCGGTGAACCACTCCGCCGCCAGGTCTGCCTGCAAGGCGCCGAGTCGCCAGGGGCTGGGCCGGACAAGGACCTCCGCCGCCAGTCGGCTGAACTGATCTCGGGCCACCGTGACGGCGTCCGGGCCGAGTAGGCGAGGCCCCTCTCTCGTGCGGCGTTGGTGGGCATCAAAGGCGGCGGCGACGCGGCGGTCCAGTGGATCCGCCGGGATCAGGTGGACGCCACCGACGACGGACAGGGTCAGCAGCGCGGGACACCCTGCGCCGACGCAGACGGTGACCAGCCTCGCCAACTCGTCCTCGGTCAGCATGTCGAGCAGCGCCGAGGCGGTGATGAGGGTTGCGCCGGTGAGATCGCCGGGGTGCAGCCGGGTGATGTCGGACTGCCTCACCTCCACGGTGACCGCGGCCCCGTCGGCGGCCGGGCCGGGGAGGTCGGCCGCGGCGACCTCCAGCAGGTCTGCGTCCCGGTCGTGCACGACCCAGTGCTGCGGACCGGGCAGCAGTGGTGCGAGCCAGCGGCCCATCGCCCCGGTGCCGCAGCCGAGGTCGTGGATCACCCGGGGGCCGGTTTCCGGGTGGTGTGCCCGGAGGTTCTCGACGAGGTCGGGGGCACGAGCCGCGGCGTCAGCGGGCTCGCGGAGGGCGAGCCATCTCCGGCTGACCCGGACGCCCTCGACGGTCATCGCGACGCTCCGGCCAGGACACCTGCGATTACGGACGTGGTGGTCGACCACCCGGGAAGCGACTCGCGCCGCTCGCGGGCGGCCCGTCGCAAGCCGTCCTCTCAGCTCGGGGTCGCCGAGCCACGCCCTGAGCGCGGCCCCGAGGGCGGCAGGGTCGTCGGGCGGGACCAGCAGCCCCGGCCGGATCCCGTCGTGCGTGACCGAGGGCGTCCGTCACCCCGCCGACGTCGGCTGCGACGATCGGCAGTCCGCGGGCCAGAGCCTCGGTGACGACCATGCCGTACGCCTCGGCGCGCGACGCCAGCACCATCAGGTCCGCGGCGGCGTAGCTGCGGTCGAGATCGGCTCCGGTCCGTGGCCCCGGGAAGCACACGCGGTCGACCAGCCCACCGTCCACGGAGCGGCGACGGAGATCCTCGACGAACGCCGGGGCGCGGTCCAGGCTACCTACGCACGCGCACTGCCAGGACAGGTCCGTCACGCTTGCCAGCGCGTCGAGCAGCACGTCGTGGCCCTTGTCGGAGGTCACCGCCGCGACGCAGAGCAGCGCCCCGCCGGCCGCGGTGCCGGTTGCGAGGTCGGCGGCGTCGACGCCCGGCTCGGCGACGTGGACCCGGTGGCCGGGCAACGCGTACAGCTCCAGCAGCCGGCGCCGAGTCCAGGCGCTGGTCGTGACGACGGCAGCGGCGACCGAGAGCATCGCGCGTTCCCGCACCCGGACATCGTCGGCCACGCCGTCTGCCGGCCGATGGCCCAGCGCCATGTGGACGAGCACGACCAAGCGCAACCGGCGCGCCTGCGGCACCACCACCTCGGAGGCCGTCGAGGCGACCAACCCGTCGAGCAGAACGACGGCGTCGTCGGGGATCCGCCGGACGACGCCATCGAGGGCGGCGAGCGACGCCGCGTCGGGCGCCGGCCAGGAGCCGGGTACGGCGTGCTCGTGCACCAACCAGCCGACCGAGGTGAGCCCGCGGCAGAGATGGCGGTCATAGGCGTTGCCGCCGCTCGCTCGGGCCGGGTCGTCGATGCCGTCGGGTACGACGAAATGCACCGCCGTCACAGCGACCGCTCATAGCTCGCCCAGGCGATGTGCGACTCATGCAGCGTCACGACCAGCCCGTCGAGCTCCCGAGCCGTCGTCACCCAGGGCGCCGGCGTGCACCCTTTCTGCGAGTCGATCTGCGACCACCCGGGCGAGCGCCTCGGTGGAGGTGTTCATGCCCGCGAATGCGGCCTCGTCGTCGAGGTTGCGGTAGGTGAGCTCGGCCAGCACCGAGTGCAGCTCCTCGGCCGCTCGACCGATGTCAACCACGATGTCGTCGGCGTCGAGGGTCGTCCGCCGGAACGTGGCGTCGACGACGTACGTCGCGCCGTGCAGGCGCTGCGCGGGCCCGAACACGTCGCCGCGGAAGCTGTGGGCGATCATCATGTGATCGCGGACGGTCACGCTGAACACGATCTATTCCCCGTCGTACGTGATCGTGTGGCAGAGCGCCGGCAGGCTTCCCGCGGCAAGCCGGGCCATCACGTCGGGCAGCTCGCCGAAGCGCGACTGTCCGGTGACGAGTGCGTCGAAGGCAGCGTCGCGCAGCAGGTCGAGTGCAAGCGCCAGACGGTCGGTCGTCGTGCGACGCCCGCTGCGGGCCGGTGAGAGGGTTCCGACCTGACTCGCCCGGATGCTGAGGCGACCCGAGTGGAACGCGCCACCCAGCGAAAGCTGGACCTCGCTGTCGCCGTACCAGCTGAGCTCGATGACGGTGCCCTCGGGCGCGAGCAGGTCGAGCGACCGCTGGAGCCCGGCGGACGTCCCGCTTGCGTGCACGACCAGGTCGCGACCGTCGGCGGCGTCGGCCGGCAGGGCGAAGTCGACGTCGAGTGCGGCCGCGACGTCGGCCCGGCCGGCATCGACGTCCACGAGCGTGACCTGCACCGCCGGGAACCGACGCAGGACGCGTGCGACGCAGCAGCCCACCATCCCGGCGCCGATCGACGGTGACCCGGTCGCCGAGCCGTGGTGCGACGTCCCAAAGGGCGTTGACGGCGGTCTCGACGGTGCCCGCGAGCACGGCACGGGCGGGCGGAACGCCCTCGGGCACGACGACCACCGCGGCGGCCGGGACCACGTAAGCAGTCTGGTGCGGATACAGGCAGAAGACCGTGCGGCCGCGCAGCTTCGGCGGCCCCTCCTCCACAGCGCCGACATTGAGGTAGCCGTACTTGACCGGCCCCGGGAAGTCCCCCTCCTGGAACGGCGCCCGCATTGCGTCGTACTGACCCGCCGGCACCCCGCCTCGGAACACCAACGTCTCGGTCCCGCGGCTGACGCCCGACCGCAGGGTGCGCACCATGACGTCGTCCCGCCCCGGCTCGGGCAGCGTGACCGGCCGGATCTCGCCGCAACCCGGCGCGCGCAGCCAGAATGCGTGCGCGGGCCTCACCTTGCCAGAGTGGCCGTGGCCGACCAACGCGGCGTCTCCGTCTTCTCCGCAACAAACGCGAACTTGCGGACCCGTCCTTCCCGCAGCCAGTCGCTCCAGAGCCGGTGGGCGGCGAGCAGCTCCTCGAGTGCCGCGGGTGCCGATCTGCCCGGCAATGTCGGCAGCATCGGCGGCGAAGGCGTCGATCAACGAATCCGCCATGGCGCGGTGAGACCGACTGCAGTCAGCCCGCCAGCGGACAACCAGCCCGACCCGCTCCAAGCGGGTGAGCATCTCATGCAGCGGGATGAGCCAGACGGTGTCGGCGTCGGGCATGCTCTCTCGCTCTGCCTCCGTGAGGGGCAGGCCCTCCTCCATGGTGAAGGCGAACCGCCCGCCGGGCTTGAGCGCCCCGGATATCTCCTTGAGCAGCGTTTCCTTTTCGGGGAAGGCGAGCATGGTCTCGAACAGAAGCACCACGTCGAACGGGCCGGGCGGGATTGGGGGGATCCGCGAAACCTCGAAGCGGCAGGGAAGGTCGCCACAGCTCTCACGCGCGATGCCAATGGCGCTCGAGCTGAGGTCCACCCCCAGATAGGTGCAACCCAGCTCCCGGGTGATGAACCGTCCGGGCCCCGCAACTCCGCAGCACAGGTCCAGCACGGAGACCCCAGGTGCGATCCCGGCCTGATGCGCCAGTGCCAGAATCTCGCTGGCGCGCATGAAGCTCTCCTGCTCGACGAACTCGCCGGGAGAGTACGCCGACATGCGCCCTGGCCGGAGGCCCTGGACGAAAGGAGCGCGATCGTCCTGCTTCAAGGCTGTTCGGCGTGCGGTGGTTCATCGACGGTCCTGGAGCCGCGGGACCCGGCAGCGAGGAATGCGGTCCCGAAGAACAACTCGGTCCAGGAGGGATCGGCCAGAGCGCCCCGCATAGCTGCGCGAATCGCCTCCCACGGACGGCGCGCGACCCACTCGTCTATGGAGGCGAACGGCCGCGCAAGTCCGATTCCAAGCTGCGCCAGTCGCCGAGGCGCGTTGTCGGGAACCTTGAGATCCAGCACGACCCAGCGCCCACCGCGGGAGAGGGCCGCGGCGCCGTTGGCGATGACATCTCCGCATTCAGGCACGTGCGACAGAGCGTATGTGGACAGGATCGCGTCGACCTCGGCTGGGAAGTCGAATTCGGCCGCGTCGGCTTGCACGAGGCTGATATTGCTCCAGCCGTTGGTCTCTATCCGATGCTGGGCTTGGGCGAGCATCGCGTCGGTCAGATCGACACCAACGATCCGGCCCTCGGGACCGATCGCTTGCTCGATCAGCGAGAAGTTCAGACCGGTGCCGCAGGCGATGTCGACCACGCTGTCACCCGGGCGAAGCCCGAGCGCTTGTGCGGCCCGGAGGCGCTGGGCCCGCTGGGGGTAGCCGGGCACGGGGTACAACCGGGAGGTGATGTCGTAATGCTTCGCCTTCTTGCGGTATGTCTCGATCAGGTGCTCTCGCGTACCCGAGCCGCCCGGCGTAGCGGACTCGACCGCAGCCTTGATCGCCGCCATCTCGCGATCCATTACGCGCCGAATCCTGCCTTCGAGCACGCGGCCGGGGATCGCGCGCATCACGCCCTCGGGGTCGACCTCAACCCACATCTTGGCCTCGGTCCGCCGATCGTCCATCGGCTCGAGCTCCATTCCCCAGCGTGCCGCGGAAGTGCCCATCGTCCCGGCGAACGCCAAGGAGCGGGGCGCCTCGACGGCGGTCACGCTCTGCGCCCGGTAGTGAGTGGACCCGAATATCCCCTTCGCCCGCTGCTCCACCCGTGAGCCGGGCTGAAGCGGAGCCCCTCCGCCAACCCAACATTCGCGAACCGTTGGCGCCCACTCCGGCCAGCGTCCGACGTCGCAGAGATACGCCCACACCTCAGGGACGCTGCTGGCGATCGTTACGCGGCTCTCCGACCTGACTGCCATCGCGCGCACTTTGCGTTGATCACTTTCTCGATATGCGGCTGAGAGGAGTCGAACCTCCACGGCCCGTTAGGGCCACAAGGCCCTCAACCTTGCGCGTCTACCAGTTCCGCCACAGCCGCTTGAGGGAGACGCGATTCTAGACGGACCTTGCATCCGTCCGAAGGGGGGTCTACTCTGCGAACATATGTTCTGTTCAACCAAGCAAGGAGCTAGCTGAGCCGTGGACCTGACGAAGCGCCAGAAGGAGATCTTCGACTTCATCGGCAAGTACGCCGCGAAGTACGGCTATCCGCCGACCGTGCGTGAGATCGGCAAGGCCGTGGGCCTGCACTCGTCGTCGACGGTGCATGCCCACCTGGCGAACCTCGAAAAGATCGGGCTCCTGCGCCGCGATCCGACCAAGCCGCGGGCAATCGAGGTCTTGGTGGGCAAGGCGAAGCGGGCGATCGTGCCGGCCGGGCTGCCACTCGTAGGCCAGGTCGCCGCCGGTGAGCCGATCCTCGCCGAGGAGAACATCGAGGAGTACCTCGAGGTCCCGGACGTGATCGGCGGCGAGACCGGCGACTACATCCTCCGGGTCAAGGGCGACTCCATGATCGGCGCGGGGATCCTCGAGGAGGACTTCGTGGTCGTCCGTCCGACCCCGGTGGTCGACGACGGGGAGATCGTCGTCGCGATGATCGACGGCGAAGCGACCGTGAAGTCGTTCTACAAGGAGAAGGACCTCGTTCGGCTCGAGCCCGCCAACCCTGCCTATAAGCCGATCCGCAGCGCCGAGGCCGAGGTGCTCGGCCGCGTGGTCGGGGTGTTCAGGAAGGTCTGATGATGAGCGCGACCGCGACCAGAGCTCCGCGCGCCCGGGAACGGGGGGCGGCCCCGGGCCAACTCGACGCCCGGCTGTTCGAGCCGCGCGCCGGGTCGCCCTCGCTCGAGGACCTGATCGTCGGCACCTGGGACGAGCTCGTCTCCTCCGGGTCGGCCACGTGCCCGGTATGCCGGGCGCGGCTCGAGCGGGCGGCTCCGTGCGAGTCGTGCGGCTCAGACCTCTCGTAGCTCGCCGGCAGCCGTACAATTCTCGGCGCTGGCTGTGCAGTCGCGGGAGGTGACTCTCGAGGAAAGTCCGGACACCGCAGGGCACGGGCGGTGGATAACACCCACCCGGGGAAACCCGCGGGACAGTGCAACAGAAATGACACCGCCGATGGCGCTCCAATAGCTAAGGGGCGCACAGGCAAGGTTGAAATGGTGCGGTAAGAGCGCACCGGCGCCGCGGTGACGCGGCGGCCAGGCAAACCCCGCCCGGTGCAAGACCAAGCAGGATCGATGACCCGGCCCGGCGAGATCCAGGTAGGTCGCAGGGCGAAAGCCCCGCCGGTACCTAGGAACCGGCGAGATGGATGGCTGTACACGACAGGATCCGGCTTACAGGCCAGCTACGGAGAGGGCCCCGAAAGGGGCCCTCTCTACGTCGCGTCCGGTCGGCGGCCCTGCTGCGCTCAGCAGCCCTGCGGCTTGGCCACGCCGGCGTCGCTCGCGAGCCGGCAATAGGCGGTCTTCGGCGACCCGTTCTGATGCAGGACGCCGAAGCCCTCGACCTTCGACCCGTCGCCGTTGTCGTACAGCCGGCTGACGATGGCGAGCGGGACGTCGGCGATCCGGCGCAGGACGCCGAGGCTGGCGCTCAGCGCCTGGGACTGCTGGTCCTCGCTGTAGGCGCCGTCGCCGCTGGTGCTGTAGGCGAGCTCGAGGATCGCGATCGGCCGCTGCGCGCCGGCCGACGCGAGCTTTGCGTGAAGCTCCTGGATCTGGACCCGCAGCCGGCCGAGGTAGCCGGCGGTCGGGTCGTCGGGGGACGTGAACGGGGTGTCGGTGACGGCGTCGAAGCCGATCGCGTCGGCGGTTTCGATGCCGCCGTGGGCGAGCGCCTGGGCCAGGAACTCGCCGAACTCGAGCTTCGTCGAGGCGGCGGCGCCCGGCGCCAGGCCGCCGGTGATCAGCGGCATCGAGCTCCCGGTCGCGCGCACGGCGGAGGTCGTCGCGCGGACGAGGTCTGCGTAGCGGCCGGGGTCCGGGGCGGCGCCCCAGAACGGCGTGTTGTTGGGCTCGAGCCAGATCTCGATTCCCGCCGCCTGCGGGTAGCGGAGCGCGATCTGCGCCGCGGCGGCTCCGTAGTCGGCGAGGTGGTCCTGTGCCGGCGGGTTGACCGAGCCGCCGCACGTCCCGGCCGCGGCCCAGCAGGGAGCGTCGATGAACGTGAACACGGGGCGCACGCCGACGGCGAGCATGGAGTTGTAGATCGCGTCGGTCGGTCCCCAGTCCCAGTTGGCCGGGGCGGCGTTCTGGGTCGGCTGCAGCGTCCGCCAGTCGAGGTCGACCCGGGCGATCCCCGCGCCGCCCTCGGCGAGCTCGTCGAAGAGCCCGGGGTGGGCGGTCCAGTCCTCGTAGTAGCCGAACGCCACCGGATGGTGGTCGGCGAGCAGCGGCGCCTGGGCCTCGAGGTTGTTGTCGCAGCCGTCGAGGCGCTTGAGCTTGCGGCCGTTGGCCTTCAGCTTGGCCTTGCCAGCGCATCGGAACGGCACGATCCCGGGCAGCTCGCCCTGGGCGCTCCACGAGCACTTGAAGCCGGACAGCCGGTGGTGGACGCGCAGTTGCTTGCAACTGGAGACCTTGACCTGCGGCCCCTGGTCGGGCTGGGCGAGGCCGGGCGTCGAGCTCGACGTGACCTCCTTGTGGACGCCCTTCGTCGTCTTCTTGACCGCCCGCTTCTTCGCCTTCTTGATCGCGGCCGCCGACTGCTTGGCGGGGCTCGCCGCCGCCGCACCGGCGACGCCGAGCAGGAGGGCCGCAAGCGCCATGGCGACCAGCCCGGCGCACAGCGCCGGGATGCCCGCGCGGATGTTCGCGGCCCGTCCCAAAGTCACGTCCCAATCTCGTCCCCCAACGGCCTCTCGGCGCAGCGGACATTACTCGCCGTAGGGTCAGGCAGGCGTGACCGAAACGCCATCCACATCTCCGCACAGGCCCGCGACCCCGCTCGTCCTCGCCGGACCGACGCAAGTGGCCTCGCTGGCCGCCGAGCTGATCGCCAACCGGTTGCGCTCGCGGCCTGCGCTGCGCCTGATCCTTCCCACCGGGCACACCCCGCTCGGCATGTACGAGGCGCTTCGCGCTCACCGGCTCGACGGCAGCCTCCCGGCCGAACGCGCGACTCTGTTCCAGCTCGACGAGTACCTGGGGCTCGGCTCCGCCGACCCGCGCAGCTACGCGGCCTATCTGCGGCGCGAGCTCACCGGGATCCGCTTCGCCGCGGTGCACCACATCGACGGCGCCGCCCCCGATCCCGAGGCCGAGGCCGCGCGGCACCAACGGCTTCTCGACCAGGCTCAGGTCGATCTCGCGGTGCTCGGGCTCGGCCGTGACGGGCACGTGGCGTTCGACGAGCCGGGCTCGCCCCCCGACGCGGGTGTGCGGCGAGTCGAGCTGCATCCGACCACCCGGCAGGATGCGGCGGCCGACTTCGAAGGCCCCGACGACGTCCCGCGCGAGGCGCTGACCGTGGGCCTTCGGACCTTGATCTCGGCTCGCGAGCTGCTCATGCTCGTGTCCGGGCGGGCGAAGGCCGAGGCCCTGCGAGCGATGCTCGAGGGGCCGGCCAGCCCGGAGTGCCCCGCGTCGCTCATCCGCACCCACCCCAGGTTGACGATCGTGTGCGACTCGGCCGCCGCGTCGTTGCTCGAGCCTGGCCTCGGCCGGTCGAGCGACCGTGTTGTGATCGTCCTCGGCCATCGCGAGGCGGGGATCAGCGCTCCGGACGCGCTCTCGGCCGAGTCGCGCTTCCGGCTGGAGGCGGCCCGCAGGACCTGTGAGGCCGAGCCGCCGCGGGCCGCTGTCCTCACCGGATACAGCGCCAGCGCGACCGGCCTCTCGGAGGCCGAGGAGATGCAGATCGGCTGGGGCGGGCCGGCGATCCCGTTGCTGCTCGAGAACGGCGGCCGCAACACGGCCGAGAACGCGTCCCGGTCGCTGCCGATCATCCGGGCGATCGGCGGGATCGCCCGGGTCACGGTGGTGACCTCCGCCTGGCACATCAGGGCGCCGTATTTCTTCGCCCCGTACCGGCTGTTCGGCCTGCGGCTCTCCTTTCGTCTCGCGCGCGGCGGGGCGAGGCCCGCCGTGCTTGCCGAGGAGATCGCGGGGCTGCTGCGGATGCGGGACCAGCGCCGGCGGGCGCTCGCCGCGATGCGGCTGCCCGCGGACCTGGACCGGGCGGGGGGCGAAGGGGGCTCGGGATGAGTCACCTGGTCGCGGGGCGGATCGCGCGGGGCGGCGAGCTCGAGGCGGGATGGCTCGAGATCGAGGGCGATCGCATCGTCGCTGCTGGGTCCGGCCCGCCGCCGGGGGGTGCCGAGGGCGACGAGGGGATGATCGTCGCCCCGGGCCTCGTCGACCTCCAGGTCAACGGCGCCGCGGGCGTGGAGGTGACCGACGGCGCGGCGGCCCTCGATGCGATCGACCGCGTCCAGCTCGCTCACGGCGTGACGAGCTATCTCCCGACGCTCGTCAGCCCTGACGTCGAGGGCGCGCTGGGCACGCTCGAGGAGATCGCCGAGCGGGTCGACGATCCCGCGTCGCCGGTCGACGGCGTTCACGTCGAGGGTCCGTACCTCTCACCGGACCACGCCGGCATGCACCCGCGCGAGCGCCTGCGACCCGTGCCGGCAGAACCTCCGGCGCTGCTGCGGTCGGCGTCGGTTCGAATCGTCACGGTCGCCCCCGAGCTCGACGGGGCGCTGCACCTCATCCGTGCGTTGCGCGAGCGTGGGGTCATCGTCTCGCTCGGCCACTCCGCGGCCTCCGCGGAGCAGGCACTCGCTGCGGTGGACGTGGGCGCCAGCATGGCCACCCACGCTTTCAACGCGATGGCGCCCCTCGGCCACCGCCATCCCGGCCTCGTCGGAGCCGCGCTCGCCGACCGACGCGTGTTCGTCTCGGTGATCGCCGACGGGGTCCACGTCGACGCGACGGTGCTGGAGCTGACGCGCCGCATGGCCGCCGGTCGGGTGGCGCTCGTCAGCGACTCGACGCCCGGTGCCGCAGCCCCGCCGGGGCGCTATCGGATGGCGGGCGTGGACATCGAGCGCTCGCAGGACGGTGTGGCGAGGACGAGCGACGGACGACTTGCCGGTAGCTCGGTGACGCTGGACGAGGCCGTCCGCCGATGGGCGGGCTTCACGGAGGCGACGCTCGCCGAGGCGATCTACGCAGCGGCCGAGGTGCCGCGCCGCGTTCTCGGGGAGGCGAGACCGCTGGAGCCCGGAGGGTTCGCCGACCTGGTGCTGTTCGACGACGCGGGCGTCGTGCTGCGGGTGATGCGCCGGGGTCGCTGGACGTGAGCGACTAGCTCGGCCCGGCCGCGGGCGACGGGTGGAGCAGCGCGTTTGGCAGGCTGCTCCGCATGCGCCTTGGCGCCTACGGAGAGCTGCTTCGCAAGCGCCAGGTCCAGGCCGTGGTCGGGTCCGCGGTTATCGCCGGCCTCAACGTCGGCGCCCCGCTGGCGATCGTGCTCATGGTCCAGCGCGAGACGGGCTCGTTCGCGAGCGCCGGGGCGGTGACCGCCGCGCTGGCGATCTCGAGCGCGATCGCCAACCCGGTGCAGGGCCGGCTGATCGACCGCTTCGGCCAGACGCGGGTGATCGTGCCGATGGCGATCGGCGGCGCGATCGCGATCTCCGGGCTCGTCGCAGCGACGCTGGCCGGGGCGCCCATCGGCGTCCTCGTCGCGATCGCCGCAGTCACGGGTGCGATCTCCTCGTCGCTGCTGCCGAGCATGCGACCGCTCTGGGCCGACCTCGTCGACCACCCGGGCCAGCTCGGCATCGCCTACGCGATCCAGGCCGTGCTCACCGAGGTTCTGTTCATCCTCGGGCCGCTCGCGGCGGCCGTGCTGATCGCGGTGGGCTCGCCCGCGGCGGCCGTGCTGGCGATCGCGGCCGCGCGCCTCGCGGGGATGCTCGCGTTCGCGTCCACGCAGGCGTCGCGTCGCTGGCGTCCCGACCGTCGCGAGCGCCACTGGGCGGGAGCGCTGACGAGCGCGGGGATGCTGACCCTGATCTTCGGCGACATCCCCCTCGGGGCGATGTTCGGGGCCCTCGACGTCGCCGTGCCGGCGTTCGCAAAGGCGGAGGGCACGGCCGCCGCGGCTGGCATCGCGCTCGCCGCGCTCGCCGTCGGCAGCATGCTCGGCGGGATCGTCTACGGGGCGCGCCCCCGGCGGGTCGACGGCCACCGATACACCCTCCTGCTCGCGATCGAGGCGGTGCTGCTCGTCCCGTTGGCCTTCGTCGACTCCGTGGCGGGGCTAGCCGTGCTGATGGCGATCGCCGGGATCGTGGTCGCCCCGCTGAGCACCGTGGCCTTCGGGCTGCTCGACCGGGTTGCACCGGCGGGCATGGCCACCGAGGCGACGAGCTGGATCATCACCGCCTACCAGGTGGGGCTCGCCATCGGCACCGGGGCCGCGGGCGCCCTGGTCGAGCACTCGGGCACGCGGGCCGCCTTCCTGGCCGCGTGTGGTTGTGCCGCGGTCGCCGCGATGATCACCCTCGCCCGCCGGCCCACGCTGGGCCGCCGGCCGGCGACTCAGGGGGCCTGACCGGCCTCGATCCGTCGCTTCCAGCGGCGCTGGCGGCGCTGGGCGTCGCGCATCCACATCGGTAGGAACCGGGTGGCAAGCCCGGGCATCGCGTCGAACAGGCGCACGACGACGCCGCGCCAGCGCGGGATCGTCAGCACCACGCGCGGACGGTCGAGGAGGCCGGCGACCGCCGTCGCCACCGTCTCGGGCCGCAGCAGGACGCCGGAGAACGACGGCGCCGCGTCGGGATCGGAGAGCTTGTCGTAGAGCATCGGCGTCCAGATCCCGTCCGGGCAGACGGCCGAGACCGCAATCCCGCGCTCGCCCTCGCGGCGCAGGTCGGCCAGCGTGCCGAGCGTGAACGCCATCGCGCCGTGCTTGGTCGCCGCATAGAGCGCCTCGCCGGGTGGCGCGCCGAGCCCGGCGAGTGAGACCACGTTGATCAGGTGCCCGCGCCCGCGCGGGCGCATCCGCTCCAGCGCGGCCAGGGAGCCGTTGATCGTCCCGAGCGTGTTGACCTCGAAGAGCGTTCGCCGCAGCTCCGGCTCGTGGTCCCAGACGTGGCCCGCGACCAGTACGCCGGCGTTGTTGACCCAGACCTCGAGTCCGCCGGCGCGCTCGTCCGCGGCCGCGGCCGCCGCCCGGCACGCCTCGGCGTCGCGCACGTCGAGCGCCGAGCTCCAGGCGGCGCCACCGATCGCCGCGGCCCCGGCCTGCGCCGCATCCGCGTCGATGTCGGTGACGTTCACCGCCAGCCCGCGGGCGGCGAGCGCACGCGCGATCTCGAGCCCCAGCCCTCCTCCCGCCCCGGTGATCACCGCCGCACCCATCGCGGCCGCGATCCTATGGCCTCGTATTTCTCGCTGGGAGCGGGGAATTCCTCCTTAACGGTTTGCTCACACAACGCAAACGTCTGGTTGATTCTGCTAGGCTCGCGGCCGCTTAATCCTCGCCCTATATGGCGGGGAGCGGGGGACCCACCCATAAGGGGACTTCGGGGCGAATCGCCGGCATCCGCCGCGTAGCGCCGCTCTTTCGGCGCGAGCCCGTCAGCTAACCCCGTAAGCGATTGAAAGAGATGGACGACTTCACCGAGCGCCGGACGGCGCAGACAACCGATGCAGGCCGTGGCCGCACCCGAGCCACGCTCAGCGAGCGCCCCGACCGGGTTGCGCTCTGGGCGGTGGTGCTCGCGGTCGGGGCGATGATCGCCGGGCTCGTCAGCTCGCACGCTTCGGCCGCGTCCGGTGGGATCGCCGGCAACGGCGGCACCGGCTCGGGCAGCGGCGGAGGCCACGCGGCCGGCCGCGACACCCAGGCGACGAGCGACGGCTGCCCGGATCCCGAGTTCGGCAAGCGCAAGCTCGAGGTCGGCGACTGCGGCGGCGACGTCCAGACGCTGAACTGGATCCTGAAGGCCAAGGACTACGGCAACCCGGCCCTCGAGGACGAGTTCAACTCCTCGACCGAGAACGCGGTGCGCGACTTCCAGGGCGACGCCGACCTCGGCAGCGACGGGGTCGTCGACGACAAGACCTCCTCGACGCTGATCCAGTCGATGCCCCGCCAGCTCGCCACCTGGTACGGGCCCGGCCTGTTCGGCAACCAGACCGCGTGCGGAAAGACGCTCACCAGGCAGACCATGGGCGTCGCCCACAAGACGCTCCCCTGCGGCTCGAAGGTCGTCCTCCGCTACAAGGGCCGCTTCGTCCGCACCAAGGTGATCGACCGCGGCCCGTTTGCGAACGGCGCCAAGTGGGACCTCACCCAGGCGACCGCCGAGTCGCTCGGCTTCGAGTCGACCGGCGACGTCCGCGTCGCCAAGCTCTCCAAGCGCGGCTAGCGAAGCGCCGCTAGGCGGCGTTCGGCAGCAGGCTCGAGTCGGACTGATCCTGCGGCAGCGCCGCGGCGTTCGCGATCAGGCTCTGGAACTCGTTCATCGCCACCTGGGCGACGGCCTCGAGCAGCTCCTCGTCGGTCCAGCCCTCCTCGCGCGCCTCCTCGGCGAGATGCTGCGCGGGGCGGCCGTCCGTCGCGACCAGCGCCTCGAGGAACGTGAGGATCGCTGCCTGCTTGGGATCGGACGAGCTGAACGTGCGGGCGGCCGAGATCTCGTCGAGGCCGAGGCCCGCGGCGCGCGCGGTCTTCGCGTGCTGGGCGAGCGAGTACGGGTCGCCGCGACGCTCGGCGATCGCGAGCCCGATCCGCTCGCGGGTCGCCTGGGGCAGGGAGCCCGCGCGCAGCTCGTGGCGCATGCGCGCGTACGAGCGCAGCGCCGCGGGCGCGCCCGCGAGCACGCCGATGAACTTCGAGACCTCCCCGGCCGCGCCCTGGACGCCCTTGAGGATCTTGACGCTGCCCTCGGGCGCGGTGAGCTCGTCGTGGATGTGGAACCGGCTGATGTCTGTCTTCACCGTCATCGGTCTGTCCTCTCGCCGGGGCCCCGCGGCCCCCGGCCCGCTTACCGGGCCGTTATCCTGCCTTTACTTTACTTTTAGCTAGTTACTTACCTGACGTAAGCAGCGTACACGAATCCCGGGGCGCTTAATTAAGAGTCCGGTGAAAATTCGCGTCACCCGGTAGTACGTGCGAGAGGCGAATTTGGACGACTGGACACCCGCCGGCGCGGGTCGACAGGGATAGGCTTCGCCGATGGCTGACGCCGGCGAGCGCCCACAGACCGCCGAGGACGTGATCGGCGCCGTGCGCGAGCGCGACGTGCGCTTCATCCGCCTCTGGTTCACGGACGTGCTCGGGCAGCTGAAGTCGTTCTCGATCAACTCCTCGGAGCTCGAGGACGCGTTCGAGGGCGGGATGGGCTTCGACGGCTCCTCGATCACCGGGTTCAACCCGATCGAGGAGTCGGACATGATCGCGATGCCCGACCCGGCGAGCTTCGCCGTGCTTCCCTGGCGCTCGGAGGAGAAGGCGACCGCGCGCATGTTCTGCGACGTCCAGGTGCCCGGCGGCGAGCCCTACGAGGGCGATCCGCGCTGGATCCTGCGACGGGCGCTGAAGCGGGCCGAGGAGATGGGCTTCGACGCCTACAACATCGGCCCCGAGCTCGAGTACTTCTACTTCAAGGACTCAAAGCCCGAGGGCGGCACCCCGGAGATTCTCGACGAGGGCGGCTACTTCGACCTGACCACGCTCGACGCCGGCTCCGACGTGCGCCGCGAGACGATCCTCGCGCTCGAGCAGCTCGGCATCCACGTCGAGTACGCCCACCACGAGGTCGGGCCCTCCCAGCACGAGGTCGACATGCGCTACAAGGACGCGCTGGCGATGTCGGACGACTGCATGACCTACCGGATCACGGTCAAGGAGTACGCGATGAAGTTCGGCATGCACGCGACCTTCATGCCCAAGCCGCTCTTCAACGAGAACGGCTCGGGGATGCACGTGCACCAGTCGCTGTCGGCGGACGGTCGCAATGCCTTCTACGACGCCGACGACCAGTACTTCCTCTCCGACACCGCGAAGGCGTTCATCGCCGGACAGCTGCGCCACGCTCGGGAGATCGCGCCGCTGTTCGCCCAGTGGGTGAACTCCTACAAGCGGCTCGTGCCCGGATACGAGGCGCCGGTGTACCTGGCCTGGTCGCGGCGCAACCGCTCAGCCCTGATCCGGGTGCCGCTCTACCACCCGGGCAAGGAGGCCGCCACGCGCGCCGAACTGCGCTGCCCCGACCCCGCCTGCAACCCGTATCTGTGTTTCGCCGGGATGCTGCACGCCGGCCTGGAGGGGATCGAGCACGGCTACGAGCTCCCGGAGCCGATGGAGCAGAACCTCTACCACCTGACCCCCGAGGAGCGCTCGCAGCGCGGGATCGAACAGCTGCCCGAGACGCTCGGCGAGGCGATCGAGATCGCCGCCGAGTCCGAGCTTGTGCTGCGGATCCTCGGCGAGCACACCTTCAAGCGCTTCATCGAGATCAAGCGCGAGGAGTGGGAGGAGTACCGGGTCCAGGTGACGCCCTGGGAGCTCGAGCGCTTCCTCCCGATCCTCTAACGGCCCGAGCGCCCGTCCGCAACGCTCAGGCTCCCGGCCCCGTCCGCCGATTGGGTTGGCAGTGGCCGAGGTGCCGGTCTATCACGGGAAGTTCGGCGAGCGGGAGGCGACCCGCCTGCTGTGGCGTGCCGGTTTCGGCCCCAAGCCGGGTGAGGCGCGCAAGCTCGCGCGCCGCTTCAACCTGCGCGGCGCCGTCCGGTCGCTGACCCGGCCGCACGGCCGCGAGCGCCTCCACGGCCCGCCGCCGGTCGACGGTGACGGCCTGCCGCTGGCGCCGTTCGACGCCTACGGGCACGACGTGCTCTGGTGGCTCGACCGGATGGTGAGGACCAACCACCCGACGGTCGAGCGCATGGCGCTGATCTGGCACGACTGGTTCGCGACCGCCGACGTCGACTCCCAGCGGCTCTCGATCGGCCAGGCGGAGCTCTTCGAGCGCAAGGGCCTCGGCTCGTTCGGAGACCTGCTGCTGGCGGTCACCACCGACCCGGCGATGTTGATCTGGCTCTCGGGCGTCGACAACGAGGCCGAGGCGCCGAACGAGAACTACGGCCGCGAGATGATGGAGCTGTTCACGCTCGGGGCCTCGGACGAGTCCGGCTACCCGTATTCGGAGACCGATGTCCGCGAGCAGGCGCGGGCGCTGACCGGCTGGACGGCCGAGTGGGTCGACGACGTCGGCTACGCGAACTTCCACTTCGACGACGAGCGCCACGACGACGGCCAGAAGACGATCTTCGGCCAGACGGGGGCCTTCGACTGGTCGGACTCGTGCCGGCTCTGCGTCGCCCACGAGGCGCACAAGAGCTTCTTCGTGCGCAAGCTGTGGAGCTACTTCATCCCGACGCCGCCCTCGCACAAGACCCGCAAGGCGCTCGAGCACCTCTACGTCCAGCGCGACCACGCCATCCGCCCGGTGCTCGAGGCGATCCTGATGCACCCGGACTTCTACCGCGGCCCGGCGATGGTGAAGCCCCCGGTCGTCTACGTCGCCGGCCTGCTCCGCGCGCGGCGCCGCGGCGTGCAGAGCGACTGGACGTGGATCACCGAGCTCGCCGGCCAGCGCCTGTTCCGGCCGCCGAACGTCGCCGGCTGGGACGACTCGCGCTGGCTCGACACGTCCACGTTCCGAGGCCGCTGGATCGCCGCCAACGAGATCGCCGGCTACGACGTCATCGACGACGATGGCCCGTACGACGGCACCGAGGGGCCCAAGGCGGCGGTGAGCACGGCCCTGAAGTTCTGGGGCGAGCCGCAGCTTCGCACCGGCGCCCGCAAGGGCCTCGAGCGCTACGCCGGCGCGGTCGCGACCGCCGCGACCGCCGACTGGCAGCAGGAGACGTTCCGACTACTGCGCCAGAACGCCCTCCGCATGCTGATCGCCACCTCCCCCGACATGCAGACCTGCTGAGGACGACGATGGCCTGCAACCACTGCTCCGAGTTCACGCGCTCGCACCTCGTGCGCCAGGCGGTCGCCGAGGCGGGCCGGGGCCTCCCCGCGATCGAGCCCGGGATGCCGGTGCCCGCGGGCACCGGGCTCAGCCGCCGCTCGTTCCTGCTGCGCTCGAGCGTCGCGATGCTCTCGGTCTACGGCGCGTCAAAGCTGCGGCTTGGCGCCCTCGAGGAGGGCATCGCCCAGGCGGCCGGGGGCTCCGAGCCCGTGTTGGTCTCGATCTTCCTCGACGGCGGCGTCGATTCGTTGTCGGTGCTGGCGCCGACCACCGACTCGGTCTACCGTCGCCTGCGGCCCAGCCTCGCTCTTCCACCAGGAGCAGGCACCGCGTTCGCCGAGGACCCGGACCTGCGCTGGAACCCGGCCGCGAAGTCGTTCGCGGACCTCCACGCCGCGGGCAAGATGACCGTGCTCCCGGCCGTCGGCTACGCGAGCCCCGACCAGTCGCACTTCACCTCGCGTCACTACTGGGAGGTCGGCGGTCTGCTGCCCCACGAGATCAGCGGCTGGATGGGGCGCCTGCTGGACACGATCGGCACCGCGGACAACCCGCTCCAGGGCCTGTCGCTGGACGGCTCGCTTTCGCCGGCGCTCGCCAGCCGGTCGGTGCCGGTGGCGGCGATCGACGGGCCCTCCTACGACCTCTGGGCCGAGGGCGTCTGGGATGAGCCCGAGTCGCTCATGTTCGGCGCGGTCGGCGAGCTCGGGCAGGGCGCCGCCGCCGCCAAGGACGTCGGCGTGCGCGCGGCCGGGACCGCGGCCGCGCAGGCGATGCAGCTCCGCACGCAGCTACAGCCGTTCTCCGGCGAGGAGATCACGCCGCCCGTGGCCTACCCGGACGGCGAGGACAGCTGGTTCGGCGACAGCCTCGCGGCGCTGGCGGCGATGCTCGGCGCCGGCCTGCCGATCCGCTGCGCGGCGCTCTCGTCGCCGGGCGACTTCGACACTCACGACAACCAGGCCGAAGGCTTCGACTCCGACGTCCGCCTGGTCACGGAGACGATCGCCGCCTTCCAGGCCGACCTCGAGGCGCGCGGGCTCGCCGACCGCGTGATCACGTTGGTCTGGTCGGAGTTCGGACGCCGCCCCGAGGAAAACGACTCCGGCACCGATCACGGCGCGGGCGGTGCGGCCTACGTGATCGGCACGCGCGTGCGCGGCCAGATGGTCGGCGAGTTCCCCGGCCTTGCCCAGCTCGACCCTGATGACAACCTCCGCTCAACGGCCGACTTCCGGGCGCTCTACTGCTCGATCGCGGAGCAGTGGTTCGGCGTCGACGCCGGCGCGGTGATCCCCGACGCCGGCTCGTTCGCCCGCCCCGCGCTGATCGGCTGATCGTGCGGCGCGCGGCCCTCGGGATCGCGGTCGTCGCGCTGGCCGGGGCGGCCGCGGCTCCGGCCATCGCCTCCGCGCGTCCGGTCGACCCGGCGCCCAGCCGGCTGCAGGTCCAGGGCGTCGAGTACCAACTGCTGCTCTCGCGCCGGAAGCTGCGCCCCGGCGACGCGATCGTCCAGTTCGTCAACGCCGGCGAGGACTCGCACAATCTCCGCCTCCAGCGGGTCGACTCCAGCGGCGCGGCACTGGGCCCCGAGCTCGGCCTGGGCGAGGTCGAGCCGGGCGCCTACGAGAACCTCGCGGCCCATCTGCACCGCGGTTCAACGTACGAGCTGTGGTGCTCGCTCAAGGACCACCGGGCGCGGGGAATGGACGCGACCGTGCGCACGAAGCGCCACCGGCACCGCGGCCGCTGATCCGGCCGGGGCACTGAATCCCAACAGACCTAGAGGCCCTTGACCTCGCCGTACTCATCCTCCTGCCAGTGAGCCGCAGCACGTTCCAGCAACTCCAGCCGAGGCACACCGGTAACTACGCCATAGGCGTCGAGGATCGTGTCGATGAGCGGATCGGACGGGAGTGCGATGCCGTTCTCAAGGCGCGACACCGTCGCCGTGCTCGCCCCCGCGCGCTCAGCGACCTCTCGCTGGGTCGCCCCGGCGTGTTCGCGGGCCGCACGTAATACCGGACCGGCGTAGTGGAGCAGGCGACCGGCCATCGAGCCCAGCTTACGCCGCCTTGCATGGGGTGCAAATCGGGTGGATAGCGTTGTCCAAGGCGCCCGAGGAGGGCGAACCCTCACGGAAGAGAGGCATATGCGACTCATGGATGGTCGAGCGGGCGTCGCGGGCGTGAAGAGACCCGGTTTCCTCGGGGCGAGCCTGCTCGCACTGGTCGCAGTGATCGCCTTCGCGGCGCTCGCCGCCCCCCAGGTCGCGAGCGCGAAGAAGAAGGCCCATGCGGTCCACGCGACGATGACGGTCGCGATTATCGGGCAGTCGGAGACCACCGACGACTTCGTGGCCCGCCTAATTGGCAAGCCGTTCGGAACCGCCGCAGCGGTCGGGCAGACCGTGGTCACGAACACACCCACCGGTCTGGTCACCGAGGCTCAGCCCGTCGTGGTCTATGCAAAGAAGGGAACGCTGAACCTGAAGACCGAAGACGTGGTCGTCTTTCAGCCGGACGGCAGCATCAACCTCAACGGGACCTTCGACGTCCTCGGCGGCAGCGGCAAGTACAAGGGCGCCACCGGCGGCGGCTCGTTCAACGGCACGCTTCCATCCGGGAGCACCCTGTCGGTGGGGACCGTGGTCACCTTCGACGTGGACGGCAAGGCCCGGTACTAGCCGTCGGGTTGGCGGAGTAGCGCTCGGACGAGTAGCGCGAAGCCGGCGGCGCGCCGGTCGCTCAGCAGTGAGACTTGGTGTCCGAGCCCTTCCCGCCGCGACAGCCGTTCGACCCACCCCCGCCCCGCAGTTCGTCCCTGCCGGTCCCGCCCCTGAGCGTGTCGTCGCCGCCCTGGCCGCGCAGCTTGTCGTCGCCGCGGCCGCCGCAGACGACGTCGTCGCCCTGGAGTCCGACCACGGTGTCGTCACCGCGGCCGGCGGCGATCACGTCGTCGTCGTTCGTCCCGCGCAACCGGTCCGACCGGGGCGTGCCGGCGATCGTCGCGTTGGTGCCGGTGCACGTGGCGGGCAGCGCGTCGATGGCCATCTGTAGGGCGCAGCAGTACTGGGATCCCAGCCCGTACTCGAAGGCGAGGGGGTCCGCCTGGCTGCCGTCGAGGTTCGCCCGCCCGATCGCGGGTCTGACGGTTCCGTCCGGATCCGCCGGGACGTTCCCCCAGTAGATGTGCGTGGCGTCGACCGCGATGCCGAAGGGCACGCGGAGGGGGGTGATGAAGTCCAAGTCGATGTCGTCGACGCCGAGGTCCGCGCGGCTGATCGAGCCTCGAGCGCCGCCGGTGCCTCGGTCGTTCGTCCAATAGACGTACTTGGAGTCCACGGCGACCCCGTTGTAGTCGCCGTCGCCGGGCCGACCCGGGATGTAGGTCGGGTCGACGATCGTGCCGGCGAGGTTGGCGCGCCCGATCGCGGCGTTGGTCGTCGTGGTTCCCCCGTTCGTCCAGTAGATGTGCTTGGCGTCGACCGCGATGCCGCCGGCGTTGGTGAGGTTGGAGATGAACGTCGGGTCGAACTCCGTGCCGTCGATGCGTGCACGTCCGATCGAATCCGTGCCGGCCCCGGTCTCCGTCCAGTAGATGAACTTGTCGTTGGCCGCCACCGCATTTGCCAGGAGCCCGGTGATGAAGTTCTCGTCGACGTCCGTGCCGTCGAGGTTGGCGCGCCCGATCGTGAACGTGTCTTCGTTCGTCCAGTAGATGTAGGTGCTGTTCACGGCCACTCCGTCGCGGCCGCCCGAGACGAAGTCCAGTACGCCGCCGCCGTTGCTCGGGTCGAAGCGCGCGACGGAGCCGGTGCCATCGTTGGCGAAGTACATGTAGGCATCGGCGCGGGTGCCGAGTGCCGGCATGACCAGCAACAGCGTCGACACCGCGAGCACGATCCACCGCGCGCTCGCCAACACGCTCGCCCTCGTCAGATAAAACCAACGTGTCACGGCATCCATGGGAACTCCCTTCCCTCTTCCCCCGCGGTCTTCGGCGTCGAGGGTATTCGCACGGTCGGAACCGCGCAAGCCCGCACGGTCGCGGGTCAGGAACTAGGCAGCGACGCGTGCCGGGGGGAGCGTTGCCGCACGATGGGGCAGCGCCCCAAAGCGCCGGCGAGACCGAGGGCGCGTCCGTCGTGCTCGCTCATTTTCAGAGCCGGCCGCAAGTTGCGTGCGGACGGTCCTGACCAGGAGCAGGTTCTCAAGCATCTGGTCGGCCACCAGGCCGGCGTCCACGATGTACTCGCCCTTGGCGACCTGGCTCTTGAGCTCCGCCAACCTGGTCTGCCGCGTGATCGTGTTCATCTCGTGTCCCGTCTCTTGGGGGCCGCGTCGTCAGCCCAAATATCGGCGCGAGGGCAAAACGGCTCCATAGGGGCCTGGTCCCTGCCCGCGTCATCCGGCCCTCCCGTCGCCTGGGGGCCTGCCCCTAGGGCCGCCGGGGAGCGCTCACCTCGAGCACGAGATAATGGGGCTGGATGTCGCAGGGGAACGTCGAACTCGTGCGCAGGATCTTCGAAGCCGGCGGCGCGGACTCCGGCGAGGCCGTGCTGCCGTACGTACCGGCGGACGTGGTGTGGCACCCGCCCCCGACTGGATTGAGGACGCGGACTACCGCGGCCACGATGGCGTTCGCGAGGCGATGGGCGTGTTCACCGACACGTTCGACGAATACCGGGCGGAACTGCACGAGGCTCGGGACGCAGGGGACCGAGTTGTCGCCCTCGTTTGGCAGAGCGGGGTGATCAAGGGCAGCCGTGAGCCCGTGCGGCAGCCGATCGGTGTCGTCTACTCGGATTTCCGCGATGGCCAGATCGGCGAGGCGTCCTTCTTCCGGAGCTGGGCGGAGGCCCTCGCAGCCGCTGGCCTGTCGGACTAGCGCTCGCGGAGTTTGCGGATCGCGGAAGTGGCCGCGGTCTTCGCGTTGAAGGCGCCGGTCATCGTCCGCTCGGCCGCCGAGCCCGACGGCGGCAGCAGGCCGATCTGTTGGGCGAGGTAGGCGCCGTTGGTGTAGGCGTAGTTCTCGACGATCCGCTCGTCGACCACCCGGAACATGTCGCAGCCCTCGAGCTCGACCTTGGCGCCCGTGGGCGCGATGCCCTGGAAGCGGCCGGGGCCGGCGAAGGTCGCCGAGATGCGCCAGCGAGCCGCCGCGTGCTCGCCGCTGGCGATCAGCTCGAGCACCTCGAATCGCCAGTCCGGAAAGGCCCCGAACAGGTTGGTGAACCAGGTGCGGATTCCGGCCGGGGCGTCGAGGTCGCCCATCCCGTACATGTGGTCGATCGAACCTGGCTTCCAGACTGCGAGCGCGCGGTCGAGATCCTGCTCGGCGAGCCCGTCGAAGTACTCGCGGACGACGCTCTTCGCGCCCTTCTTGCGCGCCGACTTCGTCTTCGCCTCGGCCTCGGCCATCGCTGCAATCTAATCGGATCGCTCGTCGAGCGCGCTCGCCAGCGCCTCCGGCTCCGTGACCGGGGTCCGGCAGGCGAAGCCCTCGCACACATACGCCGCGGCCCGCCCGTCGACGGCGGTCCTGCCGAGCAGCAGCTCCGGGCGTTCGGAGCCCTCGGCGCCGCCCGCGAGCACCAGGTGCGGCCGCGGGCGCGAGCGCACGGTGGCGGCGAGCTCCGCGAGCCCGGCCTCGCCTTCCGCCGGGGTGACCAACGCGACCTCGCGCACCGCGGAGGTATGGAAGTCGATCGCCCGCAGCAGGTGGGCGACGGCGTGCGGGTGGCTCTCGGCGACGTGGCCGAAGAGGCGGAAGACCGACTCGGCGTGGGCCGCGTAGTCGTGCTCGCCGGTGAGCGCGGCGAGGCGCAGGAGGCCGTACGCGGCGGCGGAGTTGCCGGACGGGATCGGGTGGTCGTCGACGTCCTTGCGGCGCGCGACGAGCTCCTCGTGATCGTTCGAGGTGGTGAAGAACCCGCCGTTGGCGGGGTCGGCGAAGCGGTCGATCATCGCGTCGGCGGTCGAGCGGGCGGCGTCGAACCAGCGCACCTCGAAGGTCGCCTCGTAGAGCGTCAACAGCGCCTCGAGCAGGAACGCGTGGTCCTCCAGATAGGCGTTCAGCCGCGCCTGGCCGTCCTTCCAGGTCCGCAGCAGGCGGCCGTCGTCGTCGCGCATCTGCGTCCACACGAACTCCGCCGTCGCGCGCGCGGCGTCGAGGTAGTCCTCGCGCCCGAGCACCGCGCCGGCGTCCGCGAGCGCGCCGATCATCAGCGCGTTCCACGACGCCAGCCGCTTGTCGTCGAGGCCCGGCCACACCCGCTTCGAGCGCGCCTCATACAGCGCGGCTCGGGCCTCGTCGAGCCGCTCCGGGCGCGGCGCGTCGAGGCGGCCGATCAGGTTGAGGATGTTGCGGCCCTCGAAGTTTCCGCGCTCGGTGACGCCGTAATAGGCGATCACCTCGTCGGCGAGCTCCGCCAGCCCGGCCGCTTCGAGCACCGAGCGGATCTCGGCCGGCGTCCAGACGTAGAAGCGACCCTCCTCGCCCTCGGAGTCGGCGTCCAGCGCCGAGTAGAAGCCGCCCTCCGGCCCCCGCATCTCGAGCAGGGCCCAGTCGAGGGTGCGCTCGGCAACCTCGCGCCAGCGCTCGACGCCAAGCGCCTGGTAGCCGTGCAGATACGCCCGCGCGAGCAGCGCGTTGTCGTAGAGCATCTTCTCGAAGTGAGGCACGAGCCAGATCGGGTCGACCGAATAGCGGGCGAAGCCGCCGCCGATCTGGTCGAAGATCCCGCCGGCCGCCATCGCGTCCAGGGTCACCTCGACGGGGCCGGGCTCGCCGACGGTCAGCATCAGCTCCAGCGCCGAGGTGGGCGGGAACTTCGGCGCCCCGCCGAAGCCGCCGTGCTCCATGTCGGTCGCCGTGCGGAGCTTGCTCACCGCGTTCTCCACCGCCGCCCGGCCGGGGACGCTCGCGCCCGGCTCCATGCCGGCGAGGCTCCCGAGGCGTTCGCGCACGCGGCCCGTCATCTCGGCGATCTGCTCGCGCTGGGTCGACCAGGACTTGTCGACGGCCTCCATCACCATGGCGAAGCTCGGCATCTCCTGGCGCGGCTCGGGCGGGAAGTAGGTGCCGCCGTAGAACGGCACCCCCTGTGGGTCGCAGAACGCCGTGAGCGGCCAGCCGCCCTGGCCGGTCATGCCCTGCACCGCCTCCATGTAGAGCGCGTCGACGTCCGGCCGCTCCTCGCGGTCGACCTTCACGCACACGAAGTGCTCGTTCATGTAGCGCGCCGTCGCCTCGTTCTCGAACGACTCGCGCTCCATCACGTGGCACCAGTGGCAGGACGAGTAGCCGATCGACACCAGCAGCGGGCGGTCGAGCTCTACGGCGCGACCGAGCGCCTCGTCGCCCCACGGGTACCAGTCGACGGGGTTGTCGCGGTGCTGGAGCAGGTAGGGACTGGTCTCCTCGGCGAGCCGGTTGGGCATCGGTTCGAGGCTACCCACCTCGGGGGGTCGGACCGCACGCTCCCTTTAGGGGTTCTCGACGCTGATCTCCTTGGTCAGCTCGCCGAGGGCGGCGGCCGCCTCGCCGATCCCGGCGCCGGTCTGCTGCATGTAGAGCTTCGCCGCCTTGCGCGTCTCCCCGCGCTCGAGCAGGAGGCGGACCTCGTCGGAGACCGGTGGCGCCTTGGCGGCGTCCGCCTCCCAGTCGGCCGCGCCGGTCTGCTGGAAGAGCACGGCCACGCGGCGCTCGAGCTCGGCGACGCGGGTGCGCAGTTCCTCGAGCTCGTCGGTCATGCGCTCAGTATGCGCGGGGCAGCTCGCGGATGCGCTCGATCCAGGCGCGAAGCCTGGGGTGTGAGTCATCGAGCGGCTGGTGGTCGTCGAGGATCACGTGGAAGAGCTCGGTGTCGGCGGGGTCGCGGTGCAGCGCGTACTTGAGGAACGGGTAGGCGACGAAGTCGGCCGCCGTGAGCTGACCCGCGACCAGATAATCGCCGCCGGCGAGCAGGCCCTCGAACACGGTCAGCCGGGCCGTCATCTCCGCGCCGAGCCGCTCGATCAGCGCGTCGTCCGGGGCGTCCCTTTCGAGCTCGGCCTCGATCGCGTTCGGCGCCGCCTTGTAGACGCTCTCGAACCAGCCGACGAACACCTCGACCCCGGCACGACAGGTTGGCTCGGTGGGGAAGAGGGGCGGCTCGGGCGTGCGCCGGTCGAGGTGGCGCATGATCGCGACCGAATCGCTGATCACCTCGCCCGCGTCCTCGATCACCGGCACGAGGCCCTGCCCGCTGATCGCCTCCACCGGGGCGCGGTTGGAGTAGTCGATCAGCACCGACTGGGCCTCGATGCCCTTGAACGCGAGCGCCATGCCGACGCGCTCACAGTTGGTCGACAACTCGGCCCGGTACAGCCGGACCGCCGGCCCGCCCGCCATCGATTGCCCGGCTAGCTCGCCGTGACGTCGCGCGCGAATGCCTCGAGCGCGTCGGCGAAGACCTGGAGGTCCTCCTGCGAGTGGGCGACCGACACCGTCCATTCCTCCTCGACGCCCGGCGTCATGAACACGTGATGGTTCATGTGGTACAGCCACGCCAGCGTCGAGAGCTCGCCGTCGACCTTGGTCAGGTAGTCGCGGTACTCGCGCAGCCGCTCGCTGGAGAAGACGACGCAGCCCTTGGCGCCGATCCCCTGCGTGTAGCAGGGCAGCCCGTACTCGGAGATGATCTCGTCGCAGCGGCCGAGCAGCCAGTCGTTCGCCGACTCGAGCTTCTCGTACGCCTCCGGGGTCAGCACCTTCGTCAGGGTCGCCTCGGCGGCGGCCATCACCATCGGGTTGCCGTTGAAGGTCCCGTACTGGACGACGGTGTCGTCGGCGATCGCGGCGCCGAGCTCGGTCGGTCATGCCGATCGCGCCGCCGGGGTAGCCGCCGCAGGTGGCCTTCGCGAGGGTGACGATGTCCGGCGTCACGCCGAAGCGCTCGGTGGCCCCGCCGCGCGCGATCGTCGCGCCGGTCTTGACCTCGTCGAAGATCAGCTTGACGTCGTGGGCGGTGCACAGCTCGCGCACCCGCTCGAGGTAGCCGTCGACCGGCGGGATGATGTTGATGTTCATCATCGCCGGCTCCATGATCAGCCCGGCGACCTGGCCGTCGAGCTTGCCCAGCACGCTCTCGAGCGCGTCGGCGTCGTTGAACGGCACGGCGCGGGTCAGCTCGGTGAGCGCCAGCGGGTAGCCGGCGCCGTACGGGACCGAGCGCGGGTCGTCGCGGTCCCCGAGCGCCTCGAGCGGCGGGTAGACGCTGACCATGACCGAGTCGTGATGGCCGTGGTAGGAGCCCTCGATCTTGAGGATCACGTCACGGCCGGTGACCCCGCGGGCGAGATGGACGGCGTCCATCGTCGACTCTGTACCGGAGTTGGTGAACCGCCACTGGGGCAGGCCCCAGCGGTCGGCCAGCTCCTCGGCGACGACGATCGAGCCGTCGGTGGGAGCGGCGAAGTGGGTGCCGAGATCGATCCGGGCCTTGACGGCGTCGCCGATCGTCGGGTTGGCGTGGCCGACGGCCATCACGCCGAAGCCGTTGTGGAAGTCGACGTACTCGCCGCCGTCGACGTCCCAGACGCGGGCGCCCTGCCCGCGCTCGAGGTAAACCGGCCAGGGCTTGTTGACCTGGAAGGAGGACGGGACGCCGTTGGGCATCACCTTGACCCCGCGCTCGTAGCGCTCCTTGGACTGCGGCGTCCGGTCGGCGAGCTTCTGCATCTCGCGCTCCGTGAGCTCGGCGATCCGCGCGCGGTCGATTGTCGTCCGTCCCTGGGCGGTTGATTCGATAGTCATTAGGGCAGCGTAGCGGCCGAAATCAAGCCGCTTCGTCCAAGCCTTGCTTTTGATGTTCACCGAGCAGGCGTCCCCAGATCGCGCCCAGGGCGTCGATCTGCGCCGGTTCGAGGCGGTCCAGGAACCGCCGGCGCACGCCTGCCAGGTGGGCGGGGCGGGTCGCGGCAAGCGTCTCGCGCCCGAGGGGCGTGAGGCGCGCGTAGTAGCCGCGGCCGTCGTCCTCGCAGCGCTCGCGCTCGATCAGGCCCTGACGGGCGAGGCGGTCGACGAGGCGCGTAATGCCGCTGCGGCTGAGCAGCAGGCGATCGGCGAGCTCGCCCATGCGCAGCTTGCCGGCGGGCGCGTCGCCCAGGTACATCAGGACCTCGTAGGAGGTGAGCGGGAGGCCGTGCTCGCGCTCGAGCTCGCCGTCGAGGTCGGCGACGATGGCGCTGTGAGCCTCGAGCATCCCGCGCCAGGCCGCGAGTTCCCGGTCGGAGAGGATCTCTGGGCGCGACGTGTCCATCGATTTGAGGGTAACAGTGCTTGCAGGCGCAACTATGTGGTATAGTTGCTTACGCAATTACTTTTTGAGGAGGACGAGATGAAGCTCGAGGGCATCCACCACATCACCGCGATCACGGGCGACGCGCAGGCGAACGTCGACTTCTACGCGGGCACGCTCGGCCTGCGGATGGTCAAGAAGACCGTCAACCAGGATGCTCCCAGCGTCTACCACCTCTTCTACGCGGACGAGCAGGGCAACCCGGGCGCCGACATCACGTTCTTCGAGTTCCGCGGCGCGCCCCGGGGCCGCGCCGGCGCCGGCATGGTGCACCGCATCGTCTGGCGGGTGGGCTCGCCGGACGCGCTCGATTTCTGGGCCGAGCGGCTCGCCGACGCCGGCTATGAGTCCGAGCGCGACGGGGACAGCCTGCGCTTCGCCGATCCCGAGGGCCTCGACCACGAGCTCGTGGTCGCCACGGTCGCCGACCAACCGCTGATCGCCGACCACCCCGAGGTGCCGGCTGAGTTCGCGCTGCAGGGCTTCCACGGCGCCCGCGCATACACCGCCGATCCGGAGCGCAGCGCCGGCCTGCTCGACACGCTCGAGTTCGAGCGCTCCGGCGACGGCTGGGAGGCGCGCGGCGAGGATCGCGGCGGGCTCTGGGCCTACGACGAGCCGCCGGCCGAGCGCGGCCTGGACGGCGCCGGGACGGTTCACCACATCGCGTGGGCCTCGCGCATGGACGAGCACCTCGACTGGCGCGAGCGCGCGATCTCCGGCGGCGCCCGCCCGACCCCGGTGATCGATCGGTTCTGGTTTAGGTCGATCTACTTCCGCGAGCCGAGCGGCGTGCTGTTCGAGATCGCGACCCTCGGTCCGGGCTTCGGCGTCGACGAGGATCCCGAGCACCTGGGCGAGCAGCTGATCCTGCCGCCGTTCCTCGAGGACCAGCGCGAGGAGATCGAGGCCGTGCTCACGCCGATCACCAATCCGCGCGTCGCCCTTCGCGGATGAGCGACGGGCTGGTTCACAGGATCCGCGAGCCGGCGGGCGAGCCCGCCGGCGCGCTCATCCTCAACCACGGCCGCGGTGCCGACGAGAACGACCTCTACGGGCTGCTCGACGAGCTCGACCCGGAGCGCCGCCTGCTCGGGGTCACCACGGGCGCCCCGCTCACCGACGTCCCGCCCGGCGGGCGCCACTGGTACCTCGTGCCGCGGGTCGGCTACCCGGATCCCGTCACCTTCGCGGGCAGTTACGGGGCGCTGACCGAGTTTCTGGACGGGCTGCTCACCGAGCGCGAGATCGGCTGGTCGCGGACCGTGATCGGCGGCTTCTCGATGGGCGCGGTGATGTCGTACGCGGTCGGGCTCGGCCAGCAGCGCCCCTCGCCGGTGGCGATCCTCGCCTTCAGCGGCTTCGTGCCGACGGTCGACGGCTGGCAGCCGGACCTCGACGGCCGA